>NZ_SBJH01000110.1 GCF_004368405.1 Olivibacter sp. XZL3 | reverse complement strand
ACGGTCATTCTCTGTAATTTCGCCATCATGCTTGTCAGTTTGTAAATAATAAACTGTCAACCTATATCAGGACAAGACATTACCCCAGACCTGTCCTTGAAAACCTGTTCCTTCAACCCCTTTCCATTCGTGGATTACGCGATAAATTCGGTTCTTATTTACATGGTACTGATCGTATGAAAGTTCATCGAGAATATATAGGGTAATCAATAGACAGCAAGCCATCCCAATAGATAAACCCGCAATATTAATGGTCGCGTATCCTTTGTTTCGCCACAAGTTCCGCCAAGCGATAGTGAAATAGTTCTTCAGCATATTAAGGCAATTCTCAACAAGGTTGCCAAATTTATAACTTGTTTATAATAAGTTTGTTGCATGTTTATTGTTTTGAGAAGTGTTCATATTCGAACACCTGTCGTTCATATACGGGCAATGTTTATTTGGGAAATATATTGACACCTCCCCGATTTCAACCTTGTTCTGTGCATAAAGATCAACCATTGATATGATCAAGGTAGGTAACAGGAAGTATTTATACATATGGATAAGCACTTATTTAGGAAAGATAAGTAATTTAGGAGACTTTGATAGCGCTGGGCTATTTACTCAGAAGCAGATGGTAAGGCTCCTTAATGGCGCGGCTTTAGAAGTGGAGTATTACGTATGTTTACGAAATTTTGGTGATGCAGTTGAAACCATATAATACGTATAAATCGGCCACCATGTGATGTAAACAAAAGACGAAATATGCTAACGATTAGACAATGGACAAATCAAACGGTTATGATAGTATAGCGAGAACTTTCATCGAAGTTCGGGGACAAGCCGTCGACGGTATCGGTACATCGTCCGTGCGTAAATGGGCACAGACATTTGCTAAAGGATCTACCGTGTTGGACTTGGGTTGTGGAACGGGTATGCCGATTTCCAACGTCCTGCTAGACGAAGGTCTGACGGTTTATGGCATTGATGCATCCGCTACTATGATTGAAGCTTTCAAGGAGAACTTTCCCGATTCTTCCGCTGCCTGCGAAGCGGCGGAAGAATCGACCTTCTTTAATCGCCAATTTGATGGAATTATTGCTTGGGGATTACTGTTTCTGTTGTCAGCTGAAGTGCAAAAAGCGCTAATACCAAAGGTAGCCAAGGCTTTGCAAATTCGCGGTAAATTTTTGTTTACCGCACCATCGGTCGTTGCCGAGTGGGAAGACACGCTGACGGGGCGACGGTCTGTGTCACTTGGAGCAAAGGCATATCGGGAAATATTAACGTCATCCGGATTATCCTTGATAGACGAGTTTGAAGACGAACGTAATAATCACTATTATCATGCTGTTAAAAAGTATTAACAGAAGTCAGTTTTTATCTTTCTTTTCTAAGTACGAGCATTATACAATAAGGCCCTTACCGTCTCGGTATATTTCAAGTCAACTGAACCCTTTTTGGATAGGCAGTCTAAGCCTTCTATGCATGTATGAAGAAAAGCTGTAGAAAATCCGTTCTCTTTTCTATGTATTCCTCTTTTTTCTTGGAACGCTGTAATGGCAGTGGTTTCTGCTCTAGCCACACCGGTCGCCGTTGTTTGCCGCAGGAAAGTAAGGGGCAAGAGAGAACCATTAAAGTTAATTATTCAACTTGGGTTGCACAAGAAGAAAGCATATTATAATGGCATTTGGCGTTTTGAATTTTGCGAATTGTGAAACGCAAAAATATTTGCAGCTGTCCGAAACCGTACAACCGTTGTTCGGTTTCGGACAGCTGTCTTTGTCGAATCATGGAAAACAACCGCGTAAACTGCTTTTTGTTGCTGGCCGGTTTATTGTCGTGATGATCCTATCTAAATAGACCGTATTATGATCAAAGCATATCTGACCATTTTTTGGCGAAATTTTAAGAAGAATAAAGTTTTCTCCCTCATTAACATATTAGGACTTGCTATTGGCATGGGCGCCTGCCTCCTTATCTACACCTATATTCAATTTGAATGGAGTTATGACAACTTTCATGAACGAGGAAAGCGGATTTACCGGCTAGCAACCGATTTGAAACTTCCAATGGAGACCATTCATGAAAGTGCTACGCCTGCTGCACCTGCCTATCAACTGGCACAGGATTTTCCCGAGGTTGAGCAGTTTGTCCGCCTAATGCCCTTTAGTTTACTGGTACGTAAAGATGATCTGAAGTTTCAGGAGTCCAATACGTTGTTTGTCGATTCTTCTTTTTTCTTGGTCTTTAGTTTCCCCTTAATAAAAGGAAATCCTACAACGGCATTGAAAGAGCCGTTTAGTTTAGTACTTTCTGAAACGGCGGCCAAAAAATATTTTGGTGAAGAGGACCCGATCGGCCAGACGTTGCATGTTATGGCCGACGGCAAACCGGTAAAGGTCACTGCGGTGATGAAAGATATACCTGGTAATTCGAGTATATCATGTGATCTTTTAGTTTCCATGAATACTTATGAGCCCATTTTCAATACGTCATTAAATGACGAATGGGGAAACTTTGGTATGACTTCTTTTCTTCTCGTAAAGGATGGCGCTAATGCGCAGCAATTGGCAGCTAAATTCCCTGCGTTTTTGAAGGAGCGTTTGCCGCCCTACATCCGGCAAACCAATATGTCTTATTCGTTCTTTTTAGAACCTTTGCAGGATCTCTATTTACGGTCGGACCGCGTGGTAAATAAGGCTTTTCGAACCGGGAATGTTCAGAATATCTATATTTTTTCTGCAGTGGTACTGTTTCTCCTAATTATTGCAGGTATTAACTTTATCAACTTAAGTACGGCAAGGGCGATAGAACGGGCGAGGGAAGTAGGTATAAGAAAAGTGGCCGGAGCCCACCGCTTTCAGTTGATGGGGCAGTTTTTGGGTGAAGCTTTGATTATTAGTGTGTTGGCTTATGTGTTGAGTGCCTGTTTGGCGCAATTGCTGTTTCCCGTGTTTAATCAGTTGGCCGGTAAAGTGATCGGAAAATCCATTTTTGATGAGCCGATATATCTCCTTAAACTTTTTGTGGTTGCGGTTTCTGTTGGGTTGTTGGCCGGTCTGTACCCTGCTTTGGTGCTTTCGGGCTTTAGCCCGATCGGCACGTTAAAAGGGCGGTTTTCATCGGCCGGTAGAGGCTTATGGTTGCGAAAAGCCTTGGTGGTTGGGCAATTTACCGTTTCGGTTGTATTGATTACCGTAACTATCGTGGTGTATAAGCAATTAAATTACATGCGCGGGCAACAGCTGGGGTTTGATAAATCGCGGACCTTGGTGGTCGAAACCCGGTTCGACAATAAGCAGGAGGCGTTTAAGCAAGCACTGGCCGATATTCCCGCCGTTTCGTCTACCACACTTTCCAGTAGTGTGCCGGGTGGTGAAAATGGTAATCTCTACAGTGAGTTTGAAAACAGAAGTGGAGATAAGCAAACCGGAACGATCGATCAATATATGGTTGATTATGATTTTATTCCGCAATATGGCATTAAGGTTCTGGCCGGAAGAAATTTCTCCAAAGATTTTCGTACAGATAGTGCCCATGCCTTATTGGTGAACGAAACCATGGTGAAATCGCTTGGCTATAAAAGCCCTGAAGAGGCGATAGGTAAGCGTTATACGTTAGGGAATGGTGCTCATGGTGCAATTATTGGTGTCATCGCGGATTTTCATTTTCAGTCGCTCCAACAAGAGATAAGCCCCCTAGGCTTACAATTGCGTGCCGATGGTTTTTTTGCCAATTATATTTCGATCAAAATAGCCGGTGGAGACCTTCGGACTACCATAAAAGCGATCGAAGACAAATGGCAACAGACCATTCCAAACAGGCCGTTTAATTACTTTTTTGCCGATGAATATTTTGATCGGCAATATAAAGCAGAAGGCCAGTTTGGCAAGCTGTTCTTAACCTTTACCTTGCTTACCATTTTTATCTCCTGTCTTGGTTTGTTAGCCCTTACCGCTTATAGCACTTTACAGCGCCAAAAAGAAATTGGTATCAGAAAGGTACTTGGGGCCAGGGTAACCGGTATTGTTCGCTTGCTCACTGCCGATTTTCTCCGACTGGTTTTTATCGCTTTTATTTTGGCGTCGCCAATTGCCTGGATAAGTATGAAACATTGGCTGTCGGAATTTGCCTATCATATTCGACTGGAATGGTGGATCTTTATGATTGCGGGTAGCACGGCCGTGATGATTGCTTTTTTAACTGTTTCCTTTCATGCGATACGCGCTGCCATAGCCAATCCCGTTAATAGCTTAAGGGATGAGTAACTTTTAAGCTGAGCTCTATTACGGCTCTTTTAAAACAAAGGCCTGAAAAAATCAGGATATCCTTGGTCAGTAACCGCGCTGTTTCATGGCGGTGAAGTGACCTCCTACGAGCATGTCTGTCCAACGTTCTCTTCGCGGCCGTATAAGAGAGGACGGCGTTTTTATAATGTGTCAGTGTGTTCCACCAATTCTTTATTGATTATCGCTCCGGTAAAATTTCCGCTGGCCACCGCATTGGCAACCGAACGCATCGGCGATACATTATCGCCACAAGCGAAGACACCTGTCACGGAAGTTTTTTGAAGCTGATCGACCTGAATATGGCCCTGCTCCGTTAAAATGCATCCCAAGGATTCGGGAATAGGGCAGTGCTGAACGAAAGGAACCGAAGCGTATAGCGCATCCAGCTCGAGCATGTTTCCATCCTGTAAAAGCAAACTGTCTAAGTGGCCGTTCTGATGCAGGATTTCGCTGACTGGCTGTTCGATAATTGCAATTTGCCGTGCTTTTAAACGGTGCAACTGGTCGTCAGTAAAATCGGCATCACCATTGGTGAAAATGGTGAGATCGGCCGTCAGATTGCGGATCAGGGAAGCCATATGAAGAGCACGTTCGCCATTAGCCATTAAGCCGGTCTTCCTGTTACGGAACTCATAGCCGTGGCAATAAGGACAATGGACAACGGAGATACCCCAACAGGCAGCAAAGCCAGGAATATCGGGCATTTCATCTTTTATTCCGCTTGCAAAAAGCAGCTTTTTCCCCCAGAAGCTTGCTCCCGACCCCACAGTAATTTCGAAGCCGCCATTTTTTTGCGTTCCCAACACAGCCAATCCATCATGAAATTGAACGCTGGGATATTGTTCTACCTGTCGTCTGCCCGTCAAAGCAATTTCTGCGGGACGTTTCCCGTCCTGCGTCAAAAAATTATGCGAATGGGGCGTCTGCCTGTTGCATGGTTGACCGCTATCGATCACCAAGGTGCTCCTTAAGGAACGCCCCAAAGCCATTGCAGCAGAAAGTCCGGCGTAACTGCCGCCTATAATAATCACGTCAAAAATTTTTTGTTCTGTCATTGTCGTTACTTTTTCGGTAGACAAATATATGCATCTTTATTATTAATGTAACTGTGTTGCACTTAAAAGTAACGCCAATTAGCAAAAAACACTTATCGATATATCATTTTTTCTATACTTTTTGACGGGCACCATACCGAGATGCGTCATGATTTTTGCTTAGTGATCATTCAGACACAGATGATGTTGCAACACTTGGCACAATTTCGTTTTTTGGATGTTCCGACGCTTGCGTCTGAGCGATTTTGGTTTTCTTTTTCAATTGATTGTGGAAGTCTACAAATAATTTGGCATTTGGAAATTGATCATTCGGAAGGATTTTGATGATTCGTTCCGACCAACGCAACACATCTGCCAAAGCGGGGTCTTCCGGGTCTAAAACCTGATCGAGTATATGGGACGCTTCATAGAGATGGGTTACAATCTCGCCGGTGTACTGGTTGACGATAAATGCTTTCTCTTCCTGGAAGTCTGCCTGTGTACTGTCTAGCTCGCCGGTACGGAAAGGCTGCATGATTTTCTCGTAACGCCGTTTATCTTCTGCACGAATACTGTCCAAGGAGATGGAAAGAAACGGTTGTACATACGCATAAGCCGCTTTCTTGGCTTCCTCTTTATTTTTAGTCTTTTGCGCGTGATGCAATTGCAATCGATAGAAATAGGTTTTTTGTTTTTCCGCGATGTAAGGGATAAAGACCGATGCCTGCTGAAATAAGTCTTTTACTCTGGAAGGGTCGGCTTGTTGACAGGCAGTCTCTATATCCGTTAAAAGTACGGCGTACAGCTTGGGCGCAGCCTCCTGCTTTTGTTTGGTATTTAGTAACGGATATTGGTTCTGCATGAAACGGAAAGCCTTCGCCTGCGTGCTACTAAGATTTTGAATAAAGAAATGTTGGGTAGCGCTGTCCGTGCGCTCCTGTGGTGTGCTGCTTTCAAAATATAGATCTAAAGCAGGACTGGTTTCCAATTCCAGTGATTTTTTGACTTCAATATAGTGTTTTAAGAAGGCCTTATCGTTCTTTTTTTGTTCGTATTGCTTTTCTAGGCCAGACAATAGCCCGGTCTTATTCTTTTCGAGCGCTTCTTGTGCGATATCGATAAAGCGGGACGGTTCTTGGTAATCCAATATTCTTTGCAACAAATTGCCATTTGGGTCGAAGTAAAGGTAGGTGGGATAAGAGTGGATCTTGTATTGCTTCACCAAAGCGGGGCCTTCCTCTTTCTCGGCATCCAGCTTATAATTGATGAAGGCGTTATTATACGCTTCACTAACGTGTGGCAGCGGAAATACTTCCTGATCCATCCTTTTACAGGGTGGGCACCAGTCGGTATATACGTCTACAAAGATGGGTTTGTTCTCCTGCTTTGCTTTTTGTAGTAATGCGGTCCAGCTTCCCTCGAAAAACTGAATCCCTTCTTTGGGCTTTTCTTGGGCGAATAGGTATATAGGTAATGCGACTACGAGTGTGATAGTCAGGAACTTTTTCATAATCACTAACGAAATTGGTCGCCTAAATATACAATATTTAACTGAATAACAGTTTCTTATTTGTAATACAACGCTGCCGCTGCCTCATCGGTATACGCTTTTTGTCGCGATGGCGATTTGCGTATATTTGAGGGTGCGCTAAAGTCTTACAGTAGTAAGAAAAATAACAGGTAGGTGTCCCCGTTTTGCCGTTTCAGTCGTCAATGGGATAAACAATAAAAACGCTAAAAATGAAAGAATTTGCATTAATTTTCAGACTGAAAGACATTGCGGACTTCCAGCCGTCGCCAGAACAGATGCAGGAACGGATGAATTGGTTAGGAAGCATTGCTGCACAGAATAAGCTGGTAGACAAAGGGAATACATTGCTGCCGGCCACCGGAAGTGCCAAAACCGTAAAGCCAGACAACGTGGTAACAGATGGGCCTTATACCGAAATCAAAGAGTTTATCAGTGGCTATATTGTGGTAAGAGCGGAAAGCATTGATGAAGCGGTAGCAATGGCTAAAGGAAACCCGATTTTTAAAATCGGCGGGAACATTGAAGTTCGCGAAGTTTTAAATCGCGGTTAGTTTTGAAGGACGCGCAATCATATCACGAACTTTTACCGCATTTATTCCGACAGGAATATGCGAAAATGACGGCTGTTTTATGCCGTCATTTCGGTTTAAAGCATATAGAAATCGCCGAAGATATCGCCAGCGACACCTTTCTGAAAGCATCCGAACATTGGGCCATTAACGGCGTTCCGGAAAACCCAACGGCTTGGCTTTATACGGTTGCTAAAAATAGGGCCAAAGATTATTTTAAACGCTTATCGGTGTATGAGCGACAAGTCATTAATGAAATTGTTGCCGATAACATTCAAGGCGAGTACGATTTCGAACTTGATGGCCCTGCTTTAGCTGATAGCCAGTTGGCGATGATTTTTGCCGTTTGCAACCCGGCAAATTCAAGCGCATCCCAAATCTCTTTAGCACTTCAAATTCTTTGTGGTTTCAGCGTAGAAGAAATTGCGAACGCGTTTTTGGCCAAACCCGAAACCATAAAAAAGCGCTTACTTAGAGCAAGAGCCAATCTTCGGAATGACAATTTTCGACTAACCATAGGGAATGAAACGGACATCCACCCAAGAATGGACAACGTTTTAAAAACTTTGTATCTACTGTTTAATGAAGGTTATTTTTCTAAAACTAATAACCAGCATATCCGAAAAGAGCTCTGTTCGGAAGCCATAAGGCTTACTTTACTGTTAACGGAACACCCTTTAACCCATACTGCTCAAACGTATGCCCTCCTTGCGCTTATGTGTTTTCAAAGCTCCAGGTTGCAGGCAAGGGCAAGCGATAAGGGCGAAACGATCCTTTTTGAGGCGCAAGACAGAAATCTATGGGACCAGTCGCTCATTCAGCGAGGCAATTACTATCTCATAAAGGCTACTGATGGAAACGAGGTCTCCAAATATCATTTGGAAGCGGGTATTGCTTATTGGCATACAACACCTATAGACGAAAACAAGTGGCAACACATTTTACAGTTGTATAATCAGCTTATGCTTATTGAGTACGCTCCGATGACCGCATTAAACCGGGCCTTTGCTTTTGCAAAAGTTTATGGAAACGAAAAAGGAATCCACGAAGCCGAAAAACTAAAGTTAACCGAAAATGCTTATTACCATGGCTTGTTAGGCTATTTATACGCTCCTATTAAAACCGACCAAGCGATTCATCACTATCGACGAGCTGTACAATTGACTAAATCCAAAATGGAAAAACTGACGATCGAGAAAGAATTACAGCGTCTGATTAGTTAAAGCCTTCAATTTTTTTTCTGCTTGAAGGCTTTATTATGCTAATCAACGTTGTAGCATCGCTTAAGACATCCTTACTTAGTATTAATCCTTTTTTTTCCCGAGATTCAGTGGGATTGAGGTTCCCGCCTGGGTAAATATCCCTTCAATGGAATCTTGTTGAACAACTTTGCCTTCGTAAACGCAACGGAGGTTCACGAGAACAAAACGCAATTGGTCGTTTTCAAATGTCAAGGTGTCAACTGGCAGCCCAAACTTCTGCTGCTTCGGACTGTCGACAGTCGCTTGATAGGCACCATCCGCGCCATTTACATGTAAAACCAAGGGAAGTTCGACTTGCGGGACCTGGATCAATCCGGACCACGTGCCGTTTATTTCTTGTGCTCCAGACGTTAACGTGCTGCCCGCTAATAGGGCAATAATAAACGATGCAGTCTTGGTAAATTTTTTAATGTACATAATGTTTGATTAAAGTGGATAATATGAATAGTTTAATTGTTCTTTTATCAAATAGCTGTAATCGGCTTCCGAATGACGTCAATTCAACCAAAGTGGCTTCGATAGGGTATATGATGAGGCATTTCGGTTTCAATAAAAATAAGTTTTATTGCGCTATTTTTAAAATGTTATTGAGGGAAAAACGATAATTCAGAAATAATGACGTTAATGTCAAAAAATTGAAATCATATTTGCCAGGAGTTTGGATTTAAATCTATTCCCACGTCATTGATTTGATCCATCTACTTAAATCGTGATAAATCAGGTAATGCTGCCTCGATTTTGATCCGAACGTTTTGTTGCGTGCGAATATAGCCGGTTACGAGAAAAATAAGCTGAACGACCTTGCTAGGGTTT
Source organism: Olivibacter sp. XZL3 (assembly GCF_004368405.1). GTDB lineage: Bacteria > Bacteroidota > Bacteroidia > Sphingobacteriales > Sphingobacteriaceae > Olivibacter. Next base: position 103,138 of record NZ_SBJH01000110.1, on the reverse strand, counting down.
ATCTCGGCAGTATCCTGCCAACGATAGCATTTGAAAAAAAATAATAAAAAATTTTGCAAGTGTGTATTTATTACACTATCTTTGTGTCATCATAATTTAGGTTTATAATTGGTTAGTTAAAAGACTTCAATCTCCCCGGTTGAAGTCTTTTTTTTTGTCACTAAATGAAGTGGCGTGAGAATGTCGATATTGTTTAATGATTGTGATATATTGCGGGCAAGTGCAGTAAATCGCTTCCGATCAGGATGTGTGAATTTTTAGTTAAGTTTGCAATAACTATGGAAAAAGCGGTTAATGCGGATGAATTTGTAGCACGATTTATGGTGGGCAATATGGACCACCTTCGCTATAAGCGTTCGCCGGTGAAGGTTTTCCGGCTCAGCGATATCGCGCCTTATCTCAAAATCCCCATACCACCCATCCTCTTTGGCTATAATTTATTGATCCATATAACGGAAGGCTCTTTTGAACATCAGATAGGTACAAAGGTCTATACGGTGGAAGCACCCGCTGTACTCATCAGCCCTTTCGGTAATATTTCGGCCATCAAATCGGTAGATAAATCGGCTAAAGGGCATTGTGTGTTGATAAACGACAGTGCCATGACGTCTATCTTTCGGGAGCAAGAGATTCTAAACATCTTTACAATCTCTCCGCTCCTTAATTTATCAGCAGCGGTAAGTGATGGCCTCGATCAACTCCTTCGGCTGCTTTATGAGGAGCTTCATACAGCCGAGCCTTATAAAGAATTGGCCGAAAGTTTGCTCAAATCTTTGTTGTTGAAGATTATTAAGCTTTCGGCATCTAACCATACGCTTTCCAGGACGCAAGAGATTGCCACGCTATTTAGGCAGTTGGTGCATAAGCATTGCCGGGAACACAAGCATATCGGTTTCTATACGGACAAACTCGCTATATCGGCGAACTATTTAAACAGATGTGTATCGGCGGTTTATAATAAATCATCCAAACAACTCGTTTTGGAAGTGTTGGTGATGCACGCACAGCTGATGTTGGCCGAATCGAGTAAAAGTGTTTCCGATATTTGCTATGAGCTCGATTTTCCGGATCCATCTTACTTCTCGCGTGTTTTTAAAAAGCTGGTGGGTGTGTCGCCTACGGCCTATCGCCTGAAGGCCATGTAGCTAATTTTGGTCTATGCACGATTTGTCCTAGTCTCTGCACAGAATCAAACAGCTTCTTACGCTTTTGCCAATTAGATTTGTGAAAGTTGATTGCAAATATAACATGTAACTATGATGAATATAGAACTGCCCGCAAGTGAGGTCCAGAATTTTGATCTCTTTATTAACTCGTTTAGGAAAAAATTAGCAAGCCTGTTTCGTACTGAATACGACTATAATACCCTTAGCTTAAATAGGGGCCTGCCGCCCAGTTTCTTGAGTGAAATTATGGATATGAAGCCGCTTTCGGTGGCTATCCCCGAAAGCTATGGAGGGCGCGGCGCAATTGTGAAGGAATGCTTAAGCGTGTTATCGGCGGCTTCTTATGAGTCATTATCACTTTCGCTCATTTTTGGAATTAATATCGCCCTCTTTCTGGAACCTTTTGCCAAATATGGGCAGGTGGGAATAAAGGATGACATCTTTAAACAGTTTTTGGAGAACAAGGCGATGGGGGGACTGATGATTACCGAGCCGGATTATGGAAGTGATGCACTCAACATGCAAAGCTATTATACCGAACAAGCCAATAGCTACCGGATTAAGGGAGAGAAGCATTGGCAGGGCCTAACGGGAGCGGCCGACTTTTGGCTGGTAGCGGCACGGAGGAAGAATGAGCAGGGTGAACTGGTGCGCGATATTGACTTTTTCTTAACGGATAACAGTCGTGCCGAACAGCAAATCGAAGTAAAAGAACGTTATAATAGTTTGGGGCTTTATGCCATTCCTTATGGCCTGAATCATATTGATGTGGAAGTGCCGGCCGCACAGCGCCTGTTGCCCGAGAGTACAGGACTCAAATTGATGTTGGATATGTTACATCGCAGCAGGCTGCAGTTTCCGGGAATGGGTATGGGCTTTATTAAACGATTGTTGGATGAGTCCTTGCAGCACTGTAAAACAAGGCAGGTTGGTGGTTTGCCTTTGCGTGAAATGGATGCCGTGCAGTTTCAGTTATCGCGCATTCAGGCCGCTTATACCATCTGCTCGGCGATGTGTTCTTACGGCTCGAAGGTCAGCTCCATCGAACAGGATGTGTCTGGAAACGGCATTGATGCGAACAGTGTAAAGGCTTTGGTGACCGATTTAATGCACGAATCGGCGCAGATAGCGCTACAGCTGTCGGGTGCCAATGGCTATCGCTTAGATCATATAGCGGGTAGGGCGGTAGTGGATAGTCGGCCTTTCCAGATTTTTGAAGGTTCGAATGAAATGCTCTACACACAAGTGGCGGAATCGGTGGCTAAGCTCATGCGGAAACGCAAGGAGCGAAATCTATTGCGCTATTTGAAAACTTATGCACTGACGGCACATGCTGCACCTTATTTTGCCAAAAGTTTGGATTTCGATTTTCCGGAGCAACCGAAGAAGCGTGATCTGGTAACCCTGGGGAGAATCATCGCCCGGATCATCTGTTTTGATATGGTGTTGGTATTGCAGGATGCCGGATTTAACCGCGAGCTGGTTGATATTACCTGTCAACATGTACGTATGGACGTGGATATGCTGATGGGGCAACTTGTTAGCAATAATGGGGCGGTAGCGCTGATGGACTATGAGGAAGGTGCCCTTTGGGCGGATTTCGTTTAGGCACCATCAGCGGGTTTATCCGGTGTGATGGTGTCCCTGTGTACAGTGCTTTCTTAAAAAGATGCACGAAGGCTGAAAACAAGGTTTCTTCCTGCTGAAACGATACCCGACGAATAGGTGCGGTACATCCGATCTGTTAAATTTTCCAAGGCTGCATGTAGTCCAAAGGTTTTATTGAACTGATAGGAGGTTTGGATGTTCCAGGTTGTCCAAGCGGGCGAGAAAGGATTGCCTTCTTCATCTACAGCATACATATAATCCTTCTCACGTTCAGTAGGAGCAAGGTCTTTGTACGGAACTGACGCGTTGTATATCACGTATAAATCTCCACGAAGGCCTTTGTACTGATAGCTTAAACGGGTATTGCCAAACCACGAAGGACCGACATGTCTGAGCGGAGCCGTTGTTTCATCATCCAATTCTTCTTTACCATGCTGGTAAGTGAAACGACTACTTAGCTGTAGGTGAAACGGTAGTTGATACTTTAAACCTGCAGTAACGCCATAAACATCGGCGTAAGCTGCGTTCTGTATGGCCTCCACTGTACTGAGCTCTCCGCTATATTCAATCTCGCTTTGTCCGTTCAGGGTAAAGGGGCGCCGTACCATGGCTTGATCGAGGTAGGTATAATAACCGGTCAGCTCAGCCTCTAGCCTTCCTATACGCTTTGCGGCTCCCAGCTCGACATTTGTGGCATGCTCTGCGGCCAGCGCCGGATTCGGTACCACCACAGCGCCGGGAGTGGATTCGAACACTTTACCAATATCATCGATGTTCGGTGCGCGGAAGCCGGTGGAAACATTAAACCGGGTTTGCCATGAGTCGGTCGGGAGGTAAACAAAGCCAATGCTTCCTGTCAAAGCGCCATCGTTCAACTTTATTTGACTGAAGGGAAAGGGGTAAAAGCTTTGGTCTAGTTTTCCGCGGATATTGAAAAAGTTGTAGCGCAAACCGGATTGTAATACAAAGCGCGTGCTTGGCTGAAATTGATGGGTCAGAAAAAGTGCTTGCGAGGTCCAGGACGAGCCATCAGGATAGCGGCTTGGGCCGTTATCTTCTTCCCCGGTGCTGATGTCTTCAACCGATCCGAAAGAACGCACTTTATTATAGATGCTCTCTAAACCGTAGTTTAAACTGTTTTTGGTGCCGAGAGATTTATAAAAATCAACATTGAGGGAATAAGCATGTACCTTTTCGGTGTTGTGAATTTTATTCGTTTGATTTAAGTCGCGATCATGCCGGCTTTCTTTAAAGTATTGATAAGCGAGGTTGATCTTCATACGGTCAAAAAGCGCCTTTGGTGCCTCATGTACGAGAGCGAGATGGTTCATCATCCATTCTTGTGGGCCATAATACCATTCTGCAGAACGCGGCAACCCGTTTCGGTAACGTAGGTGCCGATCGTATCGCGCGTTGTCTGAACTGGTGGAATAATGAAATGCATATTGGAGGGTCCAGGCTTCGCTGGGCTTATAGTAAATTTTTTGCAGCAGGTTTAATTGCTGATAACCGGTTGGTATTTGTTTGTAGGGGTCGGTGTTTTGTACAACCACATCTTGTTGGTTTTCACGGATGACATATACTGGCCGAAGGTAGGATGGTTGGCCGCCGTGTTTGCCCATTTTTAAGTCGTCAAAATCGGTTGCAGTAATACTGGTAACGCTTGCCCATTTTCGCCAGCCGAGTCGGAGATCAATATGTCCTGTTTTTTCTTGATTGGCGGAAGACCAGCGGGTTAATATATTGCCTTTTGCCAATGTAGTGCCCGATTCACTGAAATAGGGGGTTAAGGTGTGGAAATTCATCACCCCGCCGATCGCATCACTGCCGTAAATCACTGATCCGGGACCGAAAAGCACCGAGACGTCTTGCGTTGACAGCGCGTCTAAGCTGATTATGTTCTGTAAATTTCCGCTTCGGAAAATCGCGGTATTCATCCGTATATCATCTACGGTGATCAAGACCCTATTGGTTGCAAATCCTCTGATCATGGGACTTCCTCCAGAAAGCTGGCTTTTTTGTATGAGTAGCTCGCCTGTGTGCCCTAAAAGGTCGGCCGTAGTCTGTGGTTGAAGAAAGTTTATGTCATTTTGATTAATACGTGTGATTTTTATCGGTAAGTTTTTGTCAAGCTGTTGCAATCTGGTTGCGCCAATGAGTACCGGATCTAAATAAATGGAATCTGTTTTATTTGTTTTTTCGTCCTTCTCACGGGATAAGACGGGTTTTTTTCCGATGGTGAGTAGTGATATAGCTGTTATTATGATATTCAATGTGATTTTGCAATCTATTTTTCGGTTTATGTTGTTTTTGATTCTCATAATTTTATTATAAAAGCAAATTTGTATGTTATTCTCAATGCAAAAGACGTTAATTTTTGTTTAAAAAAATGCTTTTATGTGTTTAATACTTGGTTTATGATATAAATATTATGGTGTATATGTGCTTTTTTGAAAAATTTTACTACAAACACAAATCTTTTGTCGATTAAAAAAGAATATATTGTTGTTTATTTCAATAAAATTGATAAAAATTACTGAATTAATACTATTTTTCGATAAAAAATAAAATATATCTAATATTGTGCAGTACAAATTATGAAATAATCAATACTGACAATATTTGCCGCACTGTTGTTGGTTTTGGTTCTAGCAAATATTTTTAACCATACATTAATATGCTTTTTATGAAACCGAAACTAACTCTCCTCTGCTTCTTGCTGCTATTCGGCCAACTGGCGCGCGGCCAAATGAAAACCATTACAGGAATCGTTGTCGATGGAGGCGATAATAGCGCCTTGTCCGGTGTGAGCGTCCTGATAAAGGGGACGACGCAGGGAACGAAAACAGGAACTGATGGCAAGTTCCAATTACAGACCAACGTAGCAAACGCAGTGCTGGTATTCAAATTCCTCGGTTATGAAACAAAAGAGCTAAGCGTAGACAATCAAAGCCAAATAAGTGTTCAGCTACATGCTACAGAGAATTTAATGGAAGAAGTGGTGATTACGGGTTACGGAGGTGCCCAAAGTCGACGGACGGTTACCAGTGCCATCTCGCAGGTTAAAGCAGAGGAAATTGCCAATATTCCGGCATCCAGTAGCGACCAACTTTTACAGGGCCGCGCTTCGGGGGTACAGGTGAGTTCTAACTCGGGTACACCCGGAGGGGGCGTTTCTGTCCGTATTCGCGGTACGTCATCTATCAATGCGTCCAGTGAACCTCTGTATATTATTGACGGAATCCCGATGCAGTCAAACAACCTTTCAGGCCTAAGCATTGGCGGCGGTATTACGAATCCGATGGCCGATATTAATCCAGCGGACATCGAGTCAATGGAAGTGTTAAAAGACGCCTCGGCAACAGCAATTTACGGTGCAAGGGCGGCCAACGGCGTAGTGCTGATTACGACTAAGCGGGGAGCGAACAAGAAGGCTGTAATCAACATCGGTGCCTACATGGGCGGGCAGGAAATCACCAAGAAGCCAGGAGTAGTGGATGGTCCTTCTTTTGAAATGTTGATGAACGAGGTGGCTGAGAATGCCGGAAATCCGGCGCCTTATAGTAATCCGGCCAGCGCGTTGAATACCGATTGGGCTTCGCCGATCTTAAGGACAGGGCAGCTCCGAAACGTCGATCTATCCATCAGCGGTGGAGGAGAGAAAGTACGCTATATGATTTCCGGTAATAATTTTTTGCAAGAGGGAATCATGAAGAATTCAGATTTTAGCAGAACAACAACCAGGGTAAATCTCGACTTTACACCGATCGATAAACTTAATATGGGAACGAGTATACTTTATTCCCATAACTCTCGGAAGCGACTACGAAACGACGATAATATCTCAGGGGGCTTAGAGGGAACCTTCTTTTATCCGCCCAACCATGGTATTTATAATGAAGACGGGTCGTATTTTAAGATTCCTACTTTTGAGAATCCACTCGCGGCGATCAATGAAACCACCATTGGTATGCTTACCAATCGATTCTTGGGTACCGTGTTTGCCGAATATGAGTTTATTCCTAATTTGAAATTGAAATCGAATTTCAGTTTCGATTATAGCAATGTAGCCGAAAGCGTATACGATAACTCCAAAACCAATAATGGTTCGGCGGTGGGAGGCGTTGCGCAAAGGCTGGGTACCAATAATAGCAACTGGATTCAAGAAAACGTGCTGAGTTATCGTTTTACTGCTGCCGGGCATAACCTGAATGCCTTGATAGGAACGACCTTTCAGCAGTCGCGGACTGATGTGGCAACATCTACCGGACAAGGTTTTCCGTCCGATGCCTTTCAAGAGATCGTAGCTGCTGCTGTGCTGCGCTCCTCCTCAACCAGTACAAGCTATGGCATCGCTTCTTTCTTTTCGCGTGTCGACTACAACTACCAATCTAAATATTTGTTTACGATGAACTTACGCCGAGACGGTTCTTCCCGCTTTGGTTCGGAGAATAAGTGGGGCACCTTTCCGTCAGTCGGACTGGGTTGGGTGCTTAGTGAAGAGTCGTTTATGCAAAACCTTGGTTTCCTAAGTACCGTTAAACTTAGGGGAAGTTACGGTGTTACCGGAAATCAGAGCGGCATCAACGATTTCCAGTCACTGGGTCTATGGGGAGGGGGCGCTTACGCGGATTTGGCGGGTATCGCCCCTACCCAATTGGCCAATCCCAACCTGAAATGGGAAACGACGAACCAGTTGGATCTGGGAATTGAGTTTGGCCTGTTTAAAGACCGCATGCACATCGATATTGATTATTATAACAAACATACCAAAGATTTATTGCTAGCCGTATCGATTCCGCGTACGACAGGTTTCGATCAACTTGTTCAAAATTTTGGCGAAATGCGAAATAGAGGCGTAGAGCTGGGTATTAATGCCGATGTTCTAGGGCCTAGCAGCGCGTTGAAATGGGATTTAGGTTTTAACATTGCCACTAATAAGAATAGAATTTTAAAACTGGCGGCACCATTCAATGTGTATAACCGGGATATCTATCGTTATGAAGAGGGAGGTGAAATGTTCTCTTTTTACCTACACCCGCAAACAGGGGTGAACCCGCAAACGGGAGCGATCGAGTTCGAAGACGTCAACGGCGACGGCGAATTCGATGTAAATAATGATCGTCGTATTGTGGGGTCGGCCAACCCCGATTTCTTCGGCGGTATTACCAATAGCTTTAAGTGGAAGGGCTTCGATCTGAGCGCTTTCTTGCAATATACCTATGGAAATGATCAACTGAATTGGAATCGATTCTTTCAGGAACATGGAGGAACCAGAAGCACTAATTTTTCTACGAGTCAGCTCGACCGCTGGCAGCAACCTGGTGATATAACAATGATTCCGCGGATGACGGCTGATAATTATGCTTCGGATATACGTCCTTCTCGTTTCCTGGAAGATGGTTCGTATATGCGACTGAAAAACATCACTGTCGGTTATAGCCTGCCTGCTTCTTTTGCCAAGAAGATCGGTATGTCGACCGCGAGGGTGTATGTGTCTGGACAGAACGTGTTCACGATAACGAATTACACGGGTTTAGACCCCGAATTAACAGGTACTGCCTCGAATACGCTAACACAAGGTATCGAGTTTTACAGTATGCCTCAACCACGTACGTTTATGGCCGGTGTTAACCTTAATTTTTAAAGAGATGAAAATGATCAATCATAAAATTGCTAAGTGCATGGTGCTTTTAATCTGCACCGCTAGTAGTGTTTTGACCGCTTGCGATGGTGTCTTGAATCAAGATCCCCGTAATGAATTGAGTGAAGGAATTGCTATTTCTGATGCCCGGAGTGCACAGGCGGCCGTAGCCGGTTTGTATAACCAGCTACAGGGCGGGAATTATTATGGACGGAATTTTTTGATCATGAGCGATGTGTCCAGCGATCAGGGACAGAGTATCGGTACCTGGGATTTCTATCGTGAAATGGATACCTACCAAAATTCTACCGGAAATACAGAAATCGGTTATTTCTATAGCCGCGCTTATCGCACCATCTATGTGGCAAATACCATTTTAAATTTAGCGCCGGGAGTTAGCGACTTGACAGAGACACAACGGAGCACCATGCTGGGCGAGGCCTATTTTGTACGGGCTTTGGCGTATTTCGACTTGCTGCGTACATTTGGCGGGTACCCTGACGTGGTAGGAACTTTGGGTTTTGCGCCGGCCAGCCAGGATGAAAGAGGCCAAGTGACCAATCCCGCGCGATTGCCGTTGATGGAGAGCTACGCGATGGTGGAAGCTGATTTGCTTCAGGCGGAAAATTTGCTGCCTCGCTCGGCCGATCGCTCCAGGGCCTCGAAAGCGGCAGCGCAAGCCTTATTGTCGCGTTTATATCTTTATACAAGGGATTTTGCTTCTTGTATTCGTTATGCCGACCTGGTAATAGACGACGGTAATTATGCTTTGAACCCATCGTATACCGATATTTTTGCCACCAAATTAAGTACTGAATCTGTTTTTGAGTTGAGCTTCAACAACGCAGATCAGAGTGGTGTCCGGAACTGGTATTTTCCAACACCGCAGGGAGGACGTGGCGACTTAGCTTGCCATAATAGCTTCGTTGAAAAAGCACAGGCAGATGCCAATGATATTCGAGGTACGCTCTATGCCGTGGAACCGAGCCAAGGAGTCTATTATCCTACCAAATACAATAAAACAGGCAATATCGATAATATTCACGTCATCCGCATCGCCGAAATGTACCTTAACCGAGCGGAAGCGAAGGCTCGAAGTGAGAGCGATCTGGCTGGTGCTTTGGCCGATCTCAATCTGATTCGTAGCCGTGCGGGGGTGTCTCAATTAGCGCTGACTGACGCAGCGGCGCTTACCGAAGCAATCTGGGCGGAACAGCAACTCGAATTCGCTTTTGAAGGGCACAGTTTCTTTGATTTGGTGCGTACTGAAAAGATAGTTGAAAGGGTGCAAAACGTCCCCCGTCTCAATTCCCCGACCACTATCAGCTTCACGGATATTGAACGGGCATTATTTCCAATACCTTTATTTGAAATGAACGCCAATAGCAATATGGTGCAAAATCCGGCTTATCAATAAACCCTTAAATCTAATATATATGAAACCAAGCGTAAAAAAGCAACAGCCTAACGGATGGCTAAGGGGAAGCAGTCTCTTAACACTGTCTATATCCCTGTGCCTAATGACGGGCTTTTTCTCTGTCCAAGGGCAGGATATTCCCGCCGCTAAGCAGGAACTGCTGAAATCCATGGAATGGCGAAATATCGGCCCTAATAGAGGTGGACGCTCCCTCGGGATAGCGGGAAGTACGAAACGTAAAAATGAGTATTACTTTGGTGCTGTCGGGGGTGGGCTCTGGAAGACCCTTGATGGAGGAATTACTTGGAAGCCGGTGACGGATGGGCAGCTTAACAGCTCTTCGGTGGGTGCGGTTGCGGTTTCGGAAACGAATCCGGACATTGTTTATATAGGTACAGGTGAAACGCAATTCCGGGGTAATATCATGCAGGGCGATGGTGTTTATAAATCGACCGACGCAGGTAAAACCTGGCAGCATGTCGGCCTTAAGAATACACAGGCTATTGCCAGAGTACGGATTCATCCAATGAATCCGGATATCGTGTATGTTGCTGCTTTAGGGCATCCGTATGGGCCGAATGAAGAACGGGGTGTCTTTAAAACAATAGATGGTGGTAAAAGCTGGAAAAAGGTTTTGTATAAAGGGGATAAAGCAGGAGGTGTTGATTTGATTATCGATCCCCAAAACCCGGAAACCGTGTACGCTTCTATTTGGCAGGTGTACCGTACGCCATATAAAATGTGGGGTGGGGGTGGCGCCTCCGGGCTTTTTAAATCGACCGATGGAGGGGAAACATGGGAAGAGCTGACCCGGAAACCTGGTATGCCGCAAGGGACAGTAGGTAAAATTGGGGTTACGGTGTCTCCAGTGGATGCCAAACGCGTATGGGCAGTTGTGGAAGCAGATAATGGGGGGGTATACCGCTCGGATGATGCGGGCGCAACTTGGAAGTTGGTGAACAACGAAAGAAAATTGCGGCAACGCGCTTTTTATTATTCGAGGTTGGTGGCCGACCCAAAAGATCGCGACGGGGTATATGGTTTAAACGTAGGCTTTTATAAATCTACAGATGGAGGAGTGACCTTTGATAAGACCATTAAACCGCCGCACGGAGATAACCACGATCTTTGGATCGCGACGGATGATCCGAATCGCTTGGCAGAAGCCAACGATGGAGGAGGCACGATCTCTGTGAATGGAGGCGATACGTGGACGGATGAGGATTTTCCGACGGCTCAGCTTTACCACATCACCGTGACAAAGGATTTTCCTTATCATGTTGCAGGTGCGCAACAGGATAATACCACGATTGCAGTACCGAGTGAGGATTGGACCCATATGACCACGCGTACGAATTCTATTAAGCCGGGTATTGGTTACGCCTATTCGGTTGGCGGTGGTGAAAGTGGCTATATTGCACAGGATCCAAAAAATCCGGATATCTTTTATGCGGGAAGCCAGGGTGCGCTTTTGACGCGAATCGATCGGACTACCGGCCAAACGCGCGATGTGCAGGTGTACCCACGTTTCTTTTCGGGGGAAGAAGCTAAAGTGTTGCCCGAACGCTGGCAATGGACCTTTCCTATCGTTTTCTCACCGAAAGATCCGGACCGACTGTATACCTGTTCGCAGCATGTTTGGTTTACAGAAAATGAAGGGCAATCTTGGACAAAAATTAGTCCCGATCTGACGTATGCAGATACGGCGACCTTGGGCGTAAGCGGCGGTGTGATTACGCGCGACATGAACGGACCGGAAATTTATGCAACGGTGTTTGCCCTGGCACCTTCTAATCACGACGTCAATACAATCTGGGCCGGATCGGACGACGGGCTGGTGCATATTACACGCGATCACGGCAAGAACTGGGAAAACATTACGCCTCCGGATATGCCCAAAGACACCCGGGTAAGTATCATTGACGAGTCGCCCCATCACGCAGGTACGGCATATGTTGCGGCTAAACGTTATCAAATGGACGATCGTGCCCCTTATATTTGGAAAACCAAAGATTATGGTAAGACTTGGACGAAGATAGTGAATGGTATTCGTAGTGACGATTATGTGCATAGTGTTCGGGAAGATATCAAGGTGCCCGGCCTGCTTTATGCGGGAACGGAGCATGGTATCTGGGTGTCATACGACGACGGCGTGAATTGGCATTCTCTTCGGTTAAATATGCCAGATACGCAGGTGGCCGATTTGATCGTAACAGAAAAAGATTTGGTGGCCGGTACGCACGGGCGGTCGATCTATGTGCTGGATGATATAGCACCCATCCGTCAACTGGCGTCGCTTTCTGCCGATAAAACGTATCTTTTTGAGCCTTATGCAGCCATCCGGCGTGTAGAGGATGCCTTAATTCAGTATTACCTGCCTAGCGCTCCGGCTGATTTGACCATCGAGATTCATGACGATAAAGGTGAGCTTGTGGCGTCTTATGCGGGAGAAAAAGAGGAGAAAGCGGATAATGATGAATATGCCGCTTATTTCCGGACACAGAAAATGCCCAGCATGAAAGCCGGACTGAACGAATTTAAATGGAATCTTCGGTACCCCGGTGCAACGGCCTTCGAGGGGATGATCATTTGGAGCGGACGACCACAGTTAGGCCCTTTTGCGCCGCCGGGAAGGTATCAGATTACGCTTAAGACGGGAGAACAGCGCTTTACCAAAACCTTGGAAATCAAGCTCGATCCGCGTCTAAAAGGCGTTACCGAAGCGGATGTTAAGGAGCAATTTGCCCTTGCGATGGATTTGCGTAATAAAACGAGCCAGGCAAATGAAGCAGTTATCAAAATCCGTAAAATCAAGAAAGCGATAACCGATGCGAAGGCAAAAGATAGTAAGACGATGGCTAAATTGAGCGAAATAGAAGAAAATCTATACCAAGTTAAGAACCAAAGTTCGCAAGACCCGCTCAATTTTCCGATCAAACTTAATAACCGTTTGGCGTCTTTATGGCGTAGCGTAGAAACGGGCGATGCTAAACCTACTGCCGGTGCTTACCTGGTGGCGGAGGAGCTTACAAAAGAGCTGCAGGCCCATTTAGCTGCACTGGACGTTTTATTGGATTCCAAGGAATTGAAACCATTTATACAACAATTATAAGATGAGATATTCTGCAAAAAGCTATAAAAAAACACTTGTTTTCTCGCTTATGCTCTTGCTGCTTCTTACCGGCAGCAGGCAGGAAAGTGCTGCACAACAAGGATTTCCCGTACATTTTTTCGATAGCCTGAAATTTCGCAATGTAGGGCCCAACCGCGGAGGGCGGTCCTTAGCTATCGCCGGAAGTCCACAACGACGTAACGAGTATTATTTCGGTGCAACCGGAGGCGGCTTGTGGAAAACTGCCGACGGAGGCGAAACATGGAAACCGGTAACGGATGGGCAGATAAAATCGTCGTCCGTTGGGGCGGTTGCGGTTGCTGTCAGCAACCCGGATATCGTGTATATCGGAATGGGTGAATCAGAGTTCCGCGGTAATATTATGCAGGGTGATGGCGTGTATAAGTCGACGGACGCGGGTAAAACCTGGCAGCATATGGGGCTTACCGAGACACAAACCATTGCCCGGATTCGTATACACCCAGCCAATCCGGACGTTGTTTATGCTGCCGCCTTAGGCCATCCTTTTGACAAGGATGAAAATCGCGGGGTTTATAAAAGTGTGGATGGGGGAAAATCGTGGAAGAAGATTTTATATAAAGGCGATCAAGCCGGAGCGCAGGATTTAATACTGGACCCGAAAGATCCAAATACGCTCTATGCTTCGCTTTGGGAAGTTTACCGCACTCCTTGGAAAATGTGGGGGGGCGGGGGTGCTTCTGGCTTTTACAAATCTACCGATGGGGGCGAAACTTGGGAGGAGCTAACGCATAAGCCGGGTATGCCCGAAGGTCCTATCGGAAAAATCGGCGTAACGGTTTCGCCAGTGAATAATCAACGGGTTTGGGCCATTGTGGAGGCCTATGAGGGGGGCGTTTTCCGTTCGGATGATGGCGGAAAGAGCTGGGAAAAAACCAATGGCGATCGAAAGCTACGGCAACGTGCTTTTTATTATACCCGTATTTATGCAGATCCAAAGGATGTCGATGGTGTTTATGTGTTAAATGTGGGCTTCTTTAAGTCGCTAGATGGTGGGAAAAAATTTGATAAGACAATCACTGTGCCGCATGGGGACAATCATGACTTATGGATCGATCCGAATGATCCGTTACGTATGGCGCAGGCTAATGATGGTGGCGGTACTATCTCTGTTAACGGCGGGGAGACCTGGACAGACGAAGATTTTCCAACGGCTCAGCTTTATCATATCATTGCGACCAATGACTTTCCTTATCATGTTGCGGGCGCGCAGCAGGACAACTCGACTATTGCCGTGCCGAGTGAAGATTGGGAGCATATGGTGTCGCGAACGAACTCTATTCAGGACGGAATGGGCTATGCTTATGAAGTGGGAGGCGGTGAAAGCGGTTATATTGCACAAGATCCGTTAAACCCGGATATTTTCTACGCGGGCAGTTATTCGAACACTTTAACGCGAATTAACCGCCGTACGGGAGAACGTCGGAGAGTAGAACCCTATCCGCGCTATTTTATGGGCGAGGCGGCTAAGACCCTGCCTGAACGGGTACATTGGACTTTTCCGATTGTCTTTTCGCCGGTTAACAAGAAGCGACTCTATGTTACCTCGCAACACGTTTGGGTAACGGAAAATGAAGGACAAAGCTGGAAGAAAATCAGTCCGGATTTGACGCTGGCAGATACAAGTACCTTGGGGGAAAGTGGCGGGGTGATCACTAAGGACATGAGCGGGCCGGAACTTTACGGTACGGTGTATACCTTGGCTCCTTCGTTTCAGGATGGAAACGTTCTATGGGCCGGATCGGACGATGGCTTGGTCCATATCACCCGGAATCATGGCGGCGAATGGCAAAATATTACACCTAAGGATATGCCTAAATATACGAGAGTGAGTATGATCGAGGCTTCGCATTTTAACGACGGCACTGCTTATGTAGCTGGTAAGCTCTACCAATTGGGTGACCGCCGGCCTTATATTTGGAGGACCACCGACTACGGAAAAAGCTGGACAAAAATTGTGACGGGTATCCCCGGCGACGATTTTGTTCATGTGGTAAGAGAGGATATCACTAGGCCCGGTTTGCTATATGCAGGTACGGAGCATGGTTTATATGTTTCTTTTGACGATGGCGACCATTGGAGTAGCTTACAGCTCAATTTGCCGGATACGCAGGTGCCGGATATCGCTGTAACTGAGAAGGATCTGGCTATTGCTACGCACGGTCGTTCCATGTATATCCTGGACGATATTGCACCTATACGTGAATTTCAGGATGAACTATTGAACAAGCCTGTACATTTGTTTAAACCTTATTATGCCGTGCGCCGTGTACAACAGGCAACTTTTCAATATTACTTGCAGCAAGACGTTGATTCGCTGTCCTTGGACGTGCTGGATAGTAAAGGGGCTCTTGTTCAGCATTTCGTGGGTTCGAGCGATACGACCGCTAAAAGCAAGCTTTCTGCCAAGGCAGGTTTGAATACCTTTAGCTGGGACTTGAGGCATCCGGGCGCGACGCTCTTCAAAGGGATTATCTTGTGGGCCGCAAGACCGCAAATGGGGCCGATGGCCTTGCCGGGAACTTATACCGTACGCTTGACTGTGGGCGATCAAATCCAAGAGCAAATGTTTGAGGTGCGGCTAGACCCAAGGTTGACAGACATCACAGAAGCGGATATCCAAAAGCAATTTGAGCTGGCTATGCAGATACGCAATGAGGTAAGCAAGGCGAACCAAGCGGTTATCGATATCCGTGCCATCAAGGATAAAATAAAAAAGCAAAGCAATGAGAAAAGATACGCTACGACGGTAGAAGAATTATCACGGATAGAATCAACTATCTATCAGGTGAAGAATCAAAGTAATCAAGATCCCTTGAACTTTCCTATTAAACTCAACAATAAACTGGCATCCTTGCAAGGAATCGTAGAAAGTGGGGAGGCACGGCCAACGGATGACAGTTACGTTGTTTTTGAAGAGCTCAAAACCGAGCTGGGACAACTACTGAATGCTTTGGATGAAATCAAAGCGAATCGCGGTATAAAAAAACTTTTAATGCAATAACAAAGGAGGATGTCTTCTATAAAGCGCTGAATTTTATCATTTCAGGCGAAGACATCCTTTTATTCAACCCTTTAATCTGTTTACCCTTCATTCAAATCTATATTAAACCATGGGAAAAGACGTCGTATTAGTTATCGGGGCAAACGGCCAAGTGGGCTCGGCCTTAATACCACGACTCATTGAAATTTATGGAAATTATGCTGTTATCGCATCCGATATCCGGCCGAATATTGACAACTTGTCGTGCCGTTTTTTGCTGTTAGACGCCACGGATCCAAAAAGGGTATATGAAGCTGTCAACCACTATAATGTGACGATCGTTTATCATCTGGCTGCTGTTCTTTCGGCAAATGCGGAAAGAAGCCCGGTGGCGGGGTGGGATCTCAATATACGAACGGTGTTAAATGTGTTAGAAGTAGCAAAGACCAGGAGGTTGGCGAAAGTGTTTATTCCAAGCTCTATCGCTGTTTTTGGCCCCAGTACTGCACAGCAAGAAGCGCAGCAATTCAGCTACCTAGACCCGACTACAGTTTATGGAATTAGCAAGGTGGCGACCGAAAACTGGATATTTTACTATAATAGAAAACATCAGCTTGATGTCCGATCCATCCGGTATCCGGGTGTTATTGGCAGTGAGACGATTCCAAGTGGAGGCACTACGGATTATGCGGTAGAGATGTTCTACAAGGGGTTGGCAAATGATGTTTATACATGCTATCTGAAAGCAGACACCGCGTTACCTATGATCTACATGGAGGATGCGATACGGGCAACAATCGAGTTGATGGATGCACCAAAAAAAGACTTAAATATTCAGAGCTCCTATAACGTAGAAGGTATAAGTTTTACTCCTTCTGAGCTCGCACAGGCCATAAAAAGTCACATACCGAAGCTTAAGGTTTATTATGAACCCGATTTTCGGCAACATATAGCTCAATCTTGGCCTTGTGCTATCAACGATCAATATGCAGCAGCCGACTGGAATTGGAAACCGAACTTCGACTTATTCAATACCGTAAAGCGCATGATTGAAAAAGTGATACTTGAGCTGGAAAAAAAGACAAATTAAAAAGCTAATGGTGTGTGTGTACTTGATTTCTTTTAAAACAAAGGTACTGTTGAGTGTCCCGATGTTGTCTAAACGGCTTAATTTGTATTTTACGAAATCATGGTAGGCATCTAAACTGTCAATGTTAATCTTGAGCAAAAAGTCGACGCTTCCCGCCATATGATAACACTCTTGTATCTCCTCGAAACCTAAAATCTCACGCTCGAACATCTCTATGTAAGCTTCATTATGGTAACGCATCGATACTTGACACAATGCAGTAATCGGCTTATTCAGTAGTTTTTTATCCAAAATGGCAACATATTGCTTTATATACTTAAGATTTTCCAACCGTCGTATACGTTCATATACGGGTGAGATTGTTAAATGCAATATATTAGCCAACTCTTTTGTAGTAATTTTGGCATTTTCCTGTAGTTTTTTTAAAATGATTTTATCGATGTCATCTAATTCTTCCATAATTGGCTATAGTAAGAACAACGTTTGTTTGTTTGGCATCTACGGTTAAGTCTTTATTGGTAAATTTACTGAATTTTAACCATTTTTTTAATGCATTATGATATTTTTTTTATTAATTTTAAGAAAAACGTGAAATATATAGTATAATAAAAATAGATTCATGGTGAAATTGCCTAAAGGAAAACTTCTTAACCGAAAAATACATAACTGGGGCTCAGTTATTATCGGCTTACCCTTGTTTGTTTTGCTAGTTACTGGGATTTTATTGCTTTTAAAGAAGGATATTTCGTGGATTCAACCGCAAACGAAGCAGGGGCGTAGTACTGTTCCGTCTATAAGCTTCGCTGAGTTGCTCACTTCGCTTCAACAGATTGAACAATTGCATGTGAAATCTTGGGAAGATATTGCTCGTATTGATATACAGCCGGAGAAGGGGATTGCAAAGGTGAGTACGCAAAATTCGTATGAAGCGCAGGTTGATTTGGAAAATGCTGCGGTTTTGCAAGTCGCTTACCGACGTTCTGACTTGATTGAATCGATCCATGATGGCACTTTTTTTCATAAAAAGGCGAAGTACTTCTATAGTATGCCGGTAGCGGTCACCCTGTTGCTCTCTTTGGTAACGGGTATTATTTTGTTTGTCCAGCCCTATATGGTAAAAAAGAAGCGAAGGGCAAAACAAAGGGGTTTAATTCGGTGAGGAAAACCGTTTTACTTCGATTTTTTTCTCTTGGGCCTTCAGCACGAACAGCGGTCCGGGGTTCAGTTTGCTGGCCACCACCCTGAGCGGCTGTACCGGTGTTTCGACTATTACATAACGTGGCAAACTGCGCTCGGCGACGCGGATTTCGTAATCACCCGGCGGAAGAAATAACACATAATTGCCTTCGGCATCGGTAACGGTTTCCGTTACCTGGCCGCGCTCGTTGGTGGCTTCGATGGTTAAGCCAGCGAGCGTCTTGTCGATCTCGCGGCTTAACCGTTCGTTGTATTGATATTGGACGTGGCCATTAACAGTGCCGGAACGTTGTAAAGGGACGGCGTACTTCAGCTGCTTGCTGTTTAACTGCAAGACGGATTCATCAGCATGCCAGCCGCCCTGTGCCGGCACGCTGATTTTATACGTGCCATGGGGCACGTGGCTATACTTTACCGTTCCGTCGCTTGCGGTTACGAACGCGGTTTGGCCAACTAAGAGCATGATATTACCGGCGGGACTGTCGCCTTCATCGTAAATGCCGTTGTGGTTGTGGTCATAATAAACCGTAAGCTCAATATTACCTTCTTTTGGACGGTTCGGTCCGCGGCTATCGGGTAAGGCCATTTGTATTCCCAATTGCACATTGACGTTAGCTATACGCCCGGCATAGGGCGTGTTGTACTGGTAGTACTGGCCCGTAAACAGGAAAGCTGCTTTTTTGGTGAAGGCATAACGTAGTCGGCCACTAGCTGTCCGGTTCTCGCCCGAAAAGCTGTCTTTATAATAGCTTAGACTAATTTCTGCCTGGGCTTTTTTGCGTAAAAAATAGCGTTGTGCCGAAGCCGAAGCACCTATGCGGTAGGGGTGTTCGCGTCCGAAATACAGATTGTTTGCTGCTTCCATCAACGACATGTTTCCTCTTTGTGCATTGATATTGGCATTGAACCAAGCGTAGCTATAGGAAAGGCTGGCCCGTAGCTGTGTGCGAGAACCTCCGGCGAGCGATGGGCGGAATTGCCCAAGCCCCGATTCCAACAGCAAATAGCCTTGTTGTTTATAGTCGCTGCTGCGCCAGTTGATGGTGGTATTCAAACGATAGGAGTTGAGACGCATTCCGTCGTCATCGGCGGTGGCGCCGAATGTATAGGAGCCGCGCTCGTATTCATGAAGGGGCACAAACGATAAGCTCAGTGAAGTTGTTAAAGGAAAAAGCAGGCCCGCTTCGGCGCGCGACACCAAAAAATAGCTGCGGTATTCGCGTTGATTTTCGAGGTATTTCGGTGCATACTCATTCAGGCTATATTGCATCCATAAATTTGTCCGCTTAATAGAGCGGCTAATGCGTTGGTTTAACTGCAATACACCTCGGCGGGCGCCGGGATAGTAGCCGGTACTGTAAAAGTTATTGCTGGTGAGGGTGTAAGAAGGACGAATGAATTGCAGTTGCAAGCCGGCCGCCATGGCGGGAAAAAAGGTTGCACCACCCGCTGCGGAAGTGTCGAGCTGGCGAGTGGCCGCAGGGGCGATATCGGCAACCAACCGCAAGCTGTCGCTCGAAGATTTAAGTAGGTCAACCGTATGCATATATAAAAAGCTCTCCCGGTTTTCGATGGGCTTGCGCTCATAAATGGCGGTGCCGGTATAGTTCCTTTTCTCTGGCTGCCCTATGCTACCTGTGGTTTTCAGATAAGCGGTGAAGCCATCGGCATAGCCCGCTGAGCCGCTGTTGCCCAGCAGATCAAAGGAGTGATCTACAAGCCCTCCCTCGAAGCTTCGGTTATGTAAAGAGTCGTTGAAGTGCACCTTGACGCCCCGCCCGTTTACAAAGGTCTCGAGGCTTTCGGAAATGTTTCCGGCCGTTACATCGATCTGCTTTGAGCCATAGCGTATCCAGGTGTTATATAGGACAGGCCGGCCATCCAAACCGCCCCATTGGTACGCGTCGGCATTGAAATCCAGCGATCCATTGCCCAGTGCATAGCTCCCGCGGCCATTAAGCTGCCACCATTGTTGATCGGATAGCGGGTTACGCACCTGCAGCGACACGCTGTTGCGCGGTTGATATCCGCGGTTCACGCTCGCTGTGGTAGGATCCATATACCGCCTGTTGGCGGCGGCGTTCTGGACGTTCACTGCGGTGTTGCCGAACAGCTCGTTGTTGGCGTAGAGGCCGGTCACGTTAACGGTGAAATGGCCCAGCTCCATCATCGAGCGGTCGACGACATAGCCGAATACCACGGTGGTATCGACGGCAGCCTGCAAATCGACGTCGCGACTCGTGAAAAGCCTACCTCGTTGCGGGTCAGGAATGGATGCAACAAGTTTAATGCGCTCGTGGGTATTGCCGGCATTGCGCACCGCGACCCGAACTAGCAGTGAGTCTCCTGCATGCCTGATCAGTTCGGTTGGCTTGGTTGCTTGTAGCCAGACCGCTCGTTTCGGCAGGATGGTAAGCCTTGTGTCGGCTTGTTGTAATCGTCTTCCGGTACTGTCTATCCATTGCAGGGAAATCGGATAGGTGCCCGCCCTGGCGCTCGCTGAAACATGGACTTTTAAAGGTAAGAATTGTTTGCTTTTGGCAGCTAAATGTACCGTGGGCGTGGCTGTGCCAAGTAGCTTCAGTTCCGGAGGCGAGGTGATTTTTAGCCATCCCCGACTGGGTTCTTCCGTATGGTTGTACAGGGCCACGGTTGTACTGACGATTTCGGTATTTGTGCCATTTAATACGGAGTCTACCGTCAAAACATGAGGCGCTAGCGTTTCATGTTTTTCCTGCGCTTCACTATAGGTCGGATCCAAGCATAGGACGAGCAGACCCGCTAAGGAAATCGGACAAAAAACGAACCGTATGTCTAAGGGTATATTCACGAATAGGGTACATTACAACATCACCGTGGCATCAACTGATAGATGATGGTGGTAGTATAGACGCCTTGCACGGCATTTAGCAACCTATTGTCGTTGCCGTCTATACGGTACACGATATCAAAAAGACGCGCTGAACTGTGGCCGCTGTTGGCTCCAAAGAGTGACTGATTAGAGACAGACAAGGGGATTTCCTGATAAGCGCCACCGGACGGAGCTAAACTGCCGGGCTGCAGACGTAGCTTGATCGCGCCAACGGGGATGCTGGCCTGGCCACCGGTGGTTTGTGTCAGCTCTGGACCAATGGTACGGGCCGTAATGGCGTAGGCGGTGCTGGAATTCACCCGCAGTCCATCATCGTTAACCAAAGAAATCCCTTCGGTATAATGCCTGGGACTGCCCAACTCCAACGTGCAGTTGCGTGCGTTGCCAAGTACTTCAAGACTAAACTCGGTCACCGTGGGGCCACCAGACAGCGTTTGGTTCACCTGAATATAATACATGGCGTCCTGATATCCCAGTATAGTGCCGTCTGCCCGATATAGTGTAAACGTGAGCGGCACTGCATAGACAATCATTTGGTACGCTTCGCTGTTTCGCATACGGTTGAGGTAATCGCCCCCCTCAATATCGACGGCGAAATAGAGGTGAAACTGCATGTGGCTATGGTACTGACTTCGATGGGAAATAGCCGCATTCGATTTTGGGATGAGCGGGGTCTCAGCGGCTGCGTTTAGCGGAATATTGGCCATGCTCGCGCCGATAGCCGCCAGCGTTGGATGGTTTCCGTCGTCGTGCGTAAAACGGAAGCGGATCTTTTCGGCTGGAAAAGACTGTCCCGATACATTATTGCCCGATATGGGACGGATCGGTCCATTTAATCGAGCTTTGATGCCCCAATGGTGCTCTTCAATAAATGTACCGTCATACTGAATGTGAAATTGATGACTGCCCTCAGGACTGATGTATCCGCTATAGTCGGTAATATTGAAATAACCCGCACTGTACACGTTAAACCGAAGCTGTGCTCCAACTACGAAGGGTAACGCAGAAACAAATAATAGGATGAGCGTAAAACGATTAGCTTTCACCATGGCCAAATTCAAGCTCCGCGATTTTTACGATGTCGGCATCGCCATAATTGATGATGGCTGTGGCGATATAGCGTGACGGCCGGAGGTCTGCTGGCAAGCTGATAGCTTGCAACCTGCGATCGCCGGGTAAGGTGTAGAATAATCTGTCAGGCAACTCGATTTTAGTTCCTGTTGACTGATCGAGTAGTTCAATATTGAGATTCCCGTCGGCCCAAGTAGTACCGGTATTGTCGAAAGCGAGTACCAGTTCAGGCGTTTCCGACTTTTTATAGTAGAAGTTGGTGATTTCAATGTCAGGGTGCGGCGTCCCGGGTAGGCGCTGATACAGCTTGATGCCGGTGCGCACGGCCGTACGGATATTTGCACCGTTTTGGTCTTTACCATCCCGCGGGTTGAGCTGTGTAATATAGAGGATTGCCGTGTGTACAGGCACGCTGTCGCGGTGTGTTGCGGGCATTGCCATCCGTATGTCAAGTGTCTTGCTTTCGCCGGGTGCCAAGGAGAAATAAGCCTCGGATACCGAGATCCATGCGGCACAGGAAGTAGGTAGTTTGCCTGCGTCGTACATTAAATTTTCCCCGGATTCGCTATATGCCCAATCGTCAAATGAAATACCCATTTCCATGGTGTAGTCCTTACTCGGATTGGACACCACCAATTGCTCTACATGGCTTTGGCCGGGGCCAATTTCGAAATAGAGGCGGGGTGAATCGATGGAGACGCCTACCTGGGCCTGCGCCGGTATCCAATGAGCGGCCAGTATGCTCCATACAATAAGGGATTTACGATAAATAGTTGCTAATGTTTTCATAGGTGGTTCTTTTTTCTGGAAGTGTCTACTTCAAAAGGTCGTGAAGAACCTTTATGGCACAGTTATGCCTGTTGCTGATCACGATCGATCAAGAAGACCTTGTTCGGTACGGTCGGCGGACTGAGCCTGTTTAAGTGGGCTCAACCCGCTGACTGGCTTGGGGGAGGTAAATTAATCTGTTACCAGTGTATAGGTTACTTCGACAGTAAATCTCGTCAGGTCGCGACCTGCGGCATTTACGTATTCGTCGTTTCCGGCTGCTTGGTATACCAGTCCATATGATTGACCAACCACGCTTTTATCACCATGAAGGAGTTCGGCACCGTTTCCGTTAGCCATGCTGCTTACGCTCCGTGCCGGATTACCTACAATACCGACAGTGACCCGCTCGCCACTAATGCTTCCGGCACCTGAGCCGGCTCTTTTTTGTAAATCGGAGGTATTCGTTTTTGCATATAACCTAAATCCGCCGCCGATGTTCGTAATGGAAAGACCGTTGTCAATGGTTTGGGAAACACCGTTTTTGTAGTCTTCAGCGGTCTTGTATTCCAGGTCGACCGCCGTGTGGTTCACCGTTAAGCTCCGTACGGGTTTTAATATTACGTTGAGGTTTACCTTAGTTTCCGAATCCTGCGCTTGCGCTGCAATTGCAGTAGCAAATGCGAAGACGGTCAAAACGAGTTTTTTGATTTTTTTTTGCATAATTTGGATCATGACTTTGTAATTAAAAATGTAATAGCTAACTTAGTATCAGATAACGATTAATCTGATGGTGCAAAGGTAGGTAGGGCTACCTGGTTAGTGAATACTAAAAACTGCACTTTACTTCTGCATTTCTGCATAGGTAGCACTCTTACATTTTAGTGACATTCT
This sequence comes from Olivibacter sp. XZL3, assembly GCF_004368405.1. Classification (GTDB taxonomy): domain Bacteria; phylum Bacteroidota; class Bacteroidia; order Sphingobacteriales; family Sphingobacteriaceae; genus Olivibacter. The sequence continues at coordinate 79,277 of NZ_SBJH01000110.1, read as the reverse complement.
GTTTTTCAATCTGTTTCACTTTGCGGAATTCACTAGGTCGCCTTCCCGCGTTTTTATAGAAAAAGTCACTAAAGTTGTGTTCGCCGCTGAATCCGAGCGATGCCGAAATTTCCTTCATGTTGTGATCGGTGTAAGCTAGTAGCTGTCTGGCTTTCTGTGTGATGCAGCTTGTGATTACATTCTTTGCGTGCACGCCTAACTCTTTCATGGTGGCTTGGTTTAATCTGCGTGCGGTAACATTCAGCTGTGCAGCGTAGAACTGTACGGATTTTTGGGTAGCGTAGTGCATATTGACAAGCGCTTTATAGTGGGTTACCAGGGTGCTATCGCGATTTGCTTCGTAGTTGGCGCTTACTACGTTATAGTATAAACTGCCGATGATAAGAACCTGTTCAAGCAGGTTGTGCGCTAGATCCATGCTCAGCATGTTTCTTGTGAGGCCGCTAATTGCCAGGTCGAATAGGCGTATAAACACTTGGCTATACAGCACGCCGTCATCTGACAAAGTCATATAATAGACATTCGTATGGTCGTTGAATAGGGGAGTCTGCTGGAGGAAATGCATTAATCGCGTCGACCGTGCAAAGAACTTGGCACCGAATAGCAGTATATGTGCATCGGGCACAGCGCTGCGGTCAAACTGCGAAGAGCGTCCGGCACCGAGAAACAGAATGGCATGGGGTGGAAGCTCAATCTTCTGGTTCCCTACATAATGTGTCAGTCCCATAGGCCCGGCGAGAATAATCATATAAGCTTCCTTGATGGAAGCGCTGTACATGTCAGGCAGGTATTGTTCTAGATCTGCCATGCTGTAAATTCCGAAATTCACCATATTGACAATATTAAATCAACATCCAGCGATCGGCTTCACGAATTTATCCGTTGCCTTTAGTGGCGGATAAACGTAGATGTAATGCCAAAGACGCTAATGCATACGTACAATCAAAAATCCTAAACGATTGTTTATTTCTGAGAACTTATATTATCATAAATAAACCGATAATAAGTAAAGTTGGATGCAGGCAGGTAACGTTGCCGGTCGATTTTTGTTCTATTTGTAACAAGTATAATGCAAAGTGTTTATTCAAACAAATTTGTTTAACTGATTTTTGCATGAAAACTAAAGACCGGCAGGCTGCATGTACAGCACTTCTCCAGTGATTTAAATCCAGCATGTGCTTTAAATAATTTTGGTAAAAGGTCTTATACATAACGAGTGCGATTATTTTGCATAAATTAGACAATAAATTTCTGAAAGCAATGTCATAATTGCTTATAAATAGTAGATCACTGATCCTTTATTGGCCGGAGCAGGCGTGGCCCGCGTGCTATTCTGAGGGGAAAAATCACCATGTTCGGGGAAATCCTTGAAAAGCATAGAAAGGGGTCTGAGGTTCAGGTTAGACATATTTCTGTTCGGATTAGTTGTTTGACAAAGCGGGCTATGCCGTGTATGCTCAACAAAGATAATACAAAATTGAAAACCAAACAAATATGTTTGGTTGCTTTTTTGAAATTATGCGGTGATTAGTGTGTGAAATGTATGAGGAGTTAGAGAATTTTAAGGTCAATTTGGGGAAACGGATAAAGGCACTCCGCGAAGAACGCAAGCTCACGCAGCCCGAGTTAGGCGCCCTCATTGACAAGGACTATCAAGTTCTTGGTCGGATTGAAAATGGCAGGGTAAATCCCTCATCGTTCATTGTGTACCAGATATCGCTGGCATTGAAGGTCACCATGAATGACATCTTCGACTTTTCGAAGCTGCAGAAGTAAGCCATCGACACAATTGCGTGGTGCAGGAAACAACTTTTGTTCGGCATCCTGCAGAACAGGGCAGCGTTAACGTGCGGCTGGTCCTGTATAGGGTTGCTTTTGACTAGCCGGATGCACGACTGTCCCCACAGATGGGAGGCTAAAATTTGGTCTGAACGATTTATAGCGATGTTTTTTCCTTCACATAAAGTCAATATAACCGTAATATTTATTTATTAGTTTTGTATAACCTGCGAAACAAATAACTATGCGCTACAGCTTTGCCTTTCTGATACTTATATGTTCTTGTAGTAACGATAATAGATCTATTAAAGTAAAGGGCTCGGATACGGAGGTGAATTTGGCGGTGACGCTTGCTGAACATTTTTATGAAACCAGTCCGACGTTCAGCGTAGCGATTTCGGGCGGTGGATCGGGCTTGGGAATCGCTTCTTTATTAAACGGACAAGCAGACATTGCCAACTCGTCGCGCGACCTGAATGCGGAGGAAGACAGCCTATTCAAAGCCAGAAAGATAAAATTGCATACGGTTGTTTTTGCCGAAGATGCAACGGCCTTTATCGTTCATAGGAATTTCCCACTGGATACAATTGATATACCGAGCTTGGCCAAGATCCTGAGCGGCGCATATAGGTCATGGAAGCCCCTAACGGGCGTCGACATGCCTATTAATATTTATGGGAGGCAGAGTAATTCGGGAACACATGCGTTTGTGCAGGGAAAGCTGGGTGTTCAGTTCAGCAGAAATGCAAAGGAAATGAACGGAAATGCCCAGATTATGGAAGGGGTTAAGATGGATCGGTCGGGCATCGGTTATGTTGGCGCCGGATACATTGCGCATGGGGGTAAAGAGCAAGATGTAAAGGTTCTCTATATCCGCGATCTGAAAAAAGGTGAAGCGGTTTCGCCGCTGGACGAACAGGCCATTATGGAAAGGCGTTATGCTTTTCAACGCCCCTTGTATCAATTTATCCCGAGCACCTCCTGGGAAAAGGTCAAGACCTTTATCGATTTTGAAAAAAGTGCAAAAGGCCAGGCAATTATCAAAGCGTCAGGCTATTACATTACCCGATAAACTTCCGACTTATGCAATTAAGTGCTAAAGAAAAAATAGATCTCACTGCCAAATGGCTCTTTCAGGCAACGGGAATTCTGATTATTGCGATCCTCGGCGGTATATTTTTTATGCTGCTATGGAACACCATCGCTTTTCTGATCCAGGTAAAGCCCCTGGACTTTATAACCGGTACGCAGTGGAATCCCTCGGGCAGCCCCGCCACCTATGGCATCTTGCCCTTATTGGTAAGCACGTGTCTGGTGACGCTGGGTGCGATGCTGATCGCGATACCTGTTGGAATTGGTACGGCGGCTTTTCTTTCCGAGTATGCCAGTAAACATGTGCGGAATATATTGAAGCCGGCTATTGAGATGTTGGCGGCTGTTCCGTCGGTAGCCATTGGCTTTTTAGGGATCGTTGTGCTGAGTCCGCAGTTGGGCGAACTGTCTAATCAGCCGAATGGCCTCAATGCATTGAACGGCGCCATACTATTGGCCATCATGGCGCTACCGACCATTATTACGGTTACCGAAGATGCCTTGCACAGTCTGCCACCGTCGTATAAGGAGGCGAGTTTTGGCTTGGGGGCAAATCGTTGGCAGACGTTATGCAAAATCACCATCCCGGCAAGCGCTCCAGGTATTTTGGCAGCGGTGATGCTTGGGGTTGGTCGGGCTTTGGGCGAGACCATGACGGTGCTGATGGCGACGGGCAACGCGTCTGCTTTCCCGAAGGGCTTTTTTCACTCGGTGCGAACCATTACCGCTACCATTGCAATTGAAATGGGAGAGGTGCCCTATCAAACTACGCATTATTACAGTTTATTCGCCATCGCGACCGTTCTGTTTCTGTTTACCTTGATTGTCAACCTGATCGGGGAATATTATGTTAATAAATTTAAAAAATACCAAGCAGCCTAAGATGAAAAAGCTGACACCAATTATCGAATGGGGCACCTTACTTTTCTGTACTGGCCTGGTTTGTTTCTTTCTGATCCTTATTATCGGCGATATTGTTGGCAAAGGTTTGTCTGTGCTGACATGGGAATTTGTGAGTACCTTGCCGAGTAAGGGCATGACGAAAGGAGGGGTTTTACCTGCTATCATCGGGACGGTGATGCTTACCTTGATAACAGCGCTTGTTGCGGCTCCTTTTGGAATAAGCTGCGCGGTTTATCTGAACGAGTATGCCCCCAACACCTGGCTCACCCGACTTATCCGGGCCTCGATCCGCAATCTCGCTGGGGTGCCTTCTATCATTTACGGTCTTTTTGGTTTAGCACTCTTTGTTCAAGGGCTTCATATGGGGACTTCACTACTGTCTGCCGGCTTTACGCTGGGTTTATTGTCGTTGCCTTATATCATTACAACCACCGAGGAGGCGCTGCGCCGCATTCCCGCAAGCACGAGGGAAGCCGCTCTTGGCGTGGGTGCTACCCAGTTTGAATCCATTCGCGACATGGTGTTGCCTACCGCGCTACCAGGCATTCTTACCGGCTTGGTGCTCACCTTATCTAGAGCGGCGGGGGAGACGGCTCCGATACTTTTCACGGGCGTCGCTTTTTACATTAATAACCCAACGGGTTATCTTAACCAGGAGTTTATGGCTTTACCTTACCATCTCTATATGTTGTCTACCCAGCATCAGGCGATCGAAGAGGTAAGGCCTTTGGCTTATGGAACAGCATTGGTGTTGATTTTAGTGGTCTTTATTTTGAACAGCACCGCCTTTTATATACGTTATAAACACAGCAGAAATGAAGGATAGTCAGATTAAACTTGCTGCCTCAGAGGTAAATCTGTGGTTCGGGTCTAAACATGTACTCAAGAACGTTCAAGTCGATTTTGAAAAAAATAAAGTAACCGCGCTTATCGGTCCGTCGGGTTGCGGAAAAAGTACGCTATTGCGTTGCTTCAATAGAATGCACGACCTGAGTCCGGATGCTCGGATAGAAGGCCGGTTTCTGTTGGACGGAAAGTCTATTTACGATGCCGATTTTCCGGTTACCCAGGTGAGAAAACGCATCGGTATGGTTTTCCAAAAGCCGAATCCCTTTCCAAAGAGCATCTATGAAAATATTAATTATGGCTTAAGGATCAATAATGTTCAAAAGGAGCAGAGAGCGCAAATCGTTGAAAATGCATTGAAAGAAAGCTTTATCTGGGAAGAAGTAAAAGACGATCTATTAAGGCCTGCTACGCGTTTATCCGGAGGGCAGCAACAAAGGCTATGCATAGCAAGGGCCGTAGCCCTGCGGCCGGAAGTGATACTGATGGACGAGCCCTGCTCTGCCCTCGACCCGATCAGCACGCTGAAAATAGAAGAACTCATCGTGAAGTTGAAGGAGTAGTACACCATTGTGATCGTTACGCACAATATGCAGCAGGCACAACGTGTTGCCGACAAAACGGTGTTTATGTACTTAGGGGAAGTAATAGAAGAAAACAAAACCTATCAGCTGTTTAATGAACCGAAGAGCGAACTTACCGCAAACTATGTGCGCGGAAAATTCGGCTGATCGTATTCATCAAGGTAATTATTGACCTTAAGGCCCATCGGGATGTTGGTGTGCCTGTAGGATGGATTGCAATTTCAAAACAGCTTGATCTGTCCATTCGGTCGGCATATCGCCTTTCAAGTAGCCAAGATCTTCGTCCATGTATAATTCTTTTCCTTCCGACCATATTTTGAAGCGTTGACCGGACGCTTCATCTTCGACAATTTTGTAATTGAACGATTGTTCCTTTTGTCCGATCGTGACCGGTATGTCTAAATATTCCTTTTCCATGCCATTTAAAAGTTACCTATCATTAGCTTTTGCATATTCGTCATCATAACAATGCTTAAGCCTAAAATGTTATATTTTTTTTACGTGCATTGCATATCGGTAGCCGAAAGTGCTTTTTGAAGGACTTCGTTTCCACCAATTAGGGAAAAATGAAAGGCACTGCTTTCTAAGGCATTGTTTTCAGCTTCTTCATGAAAGAAGCGATGGCGGGAAGCAAATCCGCGAACAGCGGGTGATTTTTATGCTTGAGCATTACTTCGGTGAATAATTTCAGTCCGATGGCAAATTCGGCAGTTTGATCCTTGTTGTTAAACAGGTCTTTTGCTTGGAGCCTTTCGATAATGGCAAAGATGTCGTCGTGGTTCTCTACCGCCAATTCAACCGGGGCTACATCCATGCTTTCACCCTTTACGTTTTTCAAATAGGTCAACGTTAATTTATACTGATGTGCTTTCTTTTCCATGAGTTTATAGCTAAGTAATAGAAGACTCAAAAATAGCTAATTTCTTTGAGCTTCGCGAAGCGGTGTAAGTGCGCAGTCGCGTTTTTTGAATTCGTAACAAGATAAACAAGTAGGAATTTTATAATAAAAATATTGTCACATATTGAAAATAGATTAACTTCTTGTGAAGTTATTAACTAAATTTGCAACATCGTCTTTTTGTAAAAGCTGTATCAATATTGACAATAATAAAAAAGCCGATAAAGAGGAGGCCGTAGGCAGTGCCATTATAAGCAAATATGGGAGAATCGAAACTTTATAACAAGACGCACGTTCTTGAGATCATGGCACTTTCGGATGTGCCTATGGCGGTTTATAGCACAGAGGAGATGATTATTGAAGCGGCCAATGATGCTATGATAAAGCTTTGGGGCAAGGATAGCAGTGTAATCGGTAAAAGCATCGATAAAGCGCTTCCTGAACTTGGCGACCAACCTTTTAAGGATATTTATTTGCAGGTACTGCGCAGCGGCGAAAGCTATACGGCTACCAATATGGCCACTGAACTGATGATGGGCGATCAACTTCAACTGTTTTATTTTGATTTTACTTATAAGGCTGTTAAAGATGGGCTGGGAAAGACCTACTGTGTATTGAACACGGCCAGTGATGTAACCCACCGCTACCTTAATGAACTTGCTCTAAAAGCGTCTGAAATCCGCGAGCAACAGTTAAATGAAGAATTAAATGTTATTAACCAGCAGCTAGCGCTTACGGTACAGGAACTGTCGACCGCCAATAGCGAATTGAGGCGGTCGAAAAGCGAAATAGAGAAGCTATATAAGATTTTACAGGAGAGCGAAGCGCAGCTGAAGTTTGCAATCGATGCGGGAAGACTGGCTACCTGGGACCTGAACCCCACGACGATGGAATTTTCCGGGAACGAGCGGTTGTACAGGTGGTTTGGACTTAGTCCGGCTGATCAATTTCCACTGAAGAGGGCAACAGAGGTGATTATCGAAAAGGATCGAGCCCGCGTACTTGCAGCAATCGAAAGAGCCCTGCAATATGAATCGGGAGGTCGCTACGATGTTATTTACACCATTGCTGTTCCGGAAAGTAATAAATTGAGAACCGCACATGCGAAAGGAAGGGCAGTTTTTGATGAGCATAAACGCGCAATTCGCTTTAGTGGCATCTTACTGGATATTTCGGAACAGGCGGAAGAGGAGATGCGCAAAAATGATTTTATTGGCATTGTAAGTCATGAGCTAAAAACGCCGATGACTTCAATAAAAGGCTATCTTCAAATTCTGGAAAGAGAGGCGCGTAAGGCCGAAAATCACTTTGCAACACGAATTTTAACGAATACCGATAAGGTCGTGAACAAATTGGTGGCTATGATTAATAGTTTCTTAGATGTCTCTCGTTTGGAAGCGGGAAAATTACACCTCAATAAGGAGGTCTTTGATGTCTTCGATTTAGTACGGGAAACCACAGAGGACAATCTCTTACTATTTACGGGCCGTCAGATCCACTTGAACGAATGTGGTGGCGTGAAGGTCTTTGCCGATAAAGACAAGATCAGGAATGTGATAATTAATTTTTTGAGCAATGCGGCCAAGTATTCACCGGCCGATACCAGCATTGACGTTTCATGCGAAGAGCAGGATGGCTGGGCACGTATCATTGTCAGTGATCAAGGAAAAGGAATCGAAGCCAAAGATCTTGGACGTATTTTTGAACGCTATTACAGGGTAGACGAGGATAAAGCGGTGTCTGGCTTTGGGATCGGACTTTATCTCAGTGCCGAAATTATTAAATTACACGAGGGAAAGATAGGTGTCAAGAGCGAACCAAAAAAAGGAAGCTCTTTTTGGTTCGCTTTGCCGGCTGTGACCGACTAATTAGTGGTATTCAATAAATAAAGTCCGGATTTAGTACTAGAAAGCTACCGCTGATCGTTCGGTTTTGATGATCGGCTCTTCCATGTAACGTGATACATAGCGGCGCTTTGTGCTTATTAAACGCGGTAACACGGCAGTGAAAAAACGCGTTTTCGCCATTTGCACATTTTCGCGCTTTTCTGATGACAACCGGAATATCTTCGGCACTGATCATTTCCAGCCAGTTTTTGGGTTCAATAAAGACTAGATTATGTCTGGAAAAGCCCAAAATGGCGAGCAGCTTGCTGTCCAAGCGCAACGTATTGTCTGCATAATCCCACGTATATGAGCCCATGCATATCCGGCGCAAAGAAGTACTGTCTTGCTTACGGTGCCAGGTTCCCTTTAGCCATTGTTTGAATGGTGGCAACCACCCCCTTTGCCACGGGAGCGTTGTGTCGATAGCATTCATGATACAATTATTAAAAGTTTAACCTCTGCACTAAGCTACTTGGCTAATACACTTCTCTGGCTGCGCTTCCATCGAAACTAAGGATGGCATCGTTACCGAAGATCCCGTGTAGTATACCCGCATATCGGTTCTGATCGTGCACACATTATAACAAAACTTAGCGAGCGCTGCTATCTGTTCACGCGTCTGGTCAATAATAGTGGGGTGATAACAGTCGGGCCGGATACAAATGCCATGATAATAAGAGGTGCCTGATTTGTATAATAAGGCATAGCCTATGATTTTTTCGGGTTCATATTGTGACCGAATGGTGTAGGGCGCTTTAGCGAGCCATAGCAGTCGCTGAGTGAAACCGCGGCCTCTTTCTCCATTAAGACTTAAATCCTGTAAGAAGTTGCCAAATACGATCGCTTCCTGCGAAAGTTGGAAAATCTCCTCGCATTCTTTCATAGCAAGCCTCTTAAGCAGAATGGCTGTTTTTTTTCTGTTTTTCATAGATAGACTTTAAAAAAATATATGTAGATGATGTATTACTGTTCCGATTTGCGAGGCCCGGTAGAAGGTGGCCTCGAATGAATCCGACGGTTTGTACTATGCAAGGAGCATGCCATTATACGCGAAATTTCCCAAAAAAATCACATTTTTCTATTTTGTGAAAACAGCGACGAAGGAGTAAGGTTTTAGGTTTAGGGCTTAAAGTGAAAGGCGGTAAGGTGGAGCTAAGGTGGAAGGTTTAAGGCGTAGGGTTTAAGGTGGAAGTGGGGTGGAAGGTTTAAGGTGCATACCAAAACGAGCTGGGCTCGTGTATGAACATCGCTAGCCCAAGCCTGCGCGGATTGGTAGCTGTTGGAGTCGATGAAGCCCGGAAGCATCTTCGATACCAACAGCCCTTCTGTTCAGTTATGATGTGTTTAATTTAATGCCATATGTCTTATGGCGCTTATTGTATTTTCTGTTTCCGTTCCGCCATTCAGTTCACCGTCTACTACGAGATAACCGAGGCCGTTTCTGTAGCAATAATCTTCTGCTTCGTCCCAATTGCGCGCTAAAATATTAGGGCCGGTAAAAAATTGCAGTTCCTGTGTGTCCGGATTGATGGCTTGGAGATGGGTTGTAAAAGCTTTCATAAACTTATGCTCTTTAGACGTGCAATATGCCTACTTAAAGGTTGATGTGAGGTTGATTAAAATTATAAACTTGATTAATGCAATCGTTGTTTTTATGTTGCAAATATAGAGAAAATCTGAGCAAAATGACACGAAGAATGTTGTCTTTTTGTAATAATCTTCTCTTTTTGTTTTTGAGGGAAATGCATTGCCTTTGGCTCGCGTAATTTCGGTCGGAGAGGAGTATCCGCCCGCATCGTTAATTACTGAAAATAGTACTTTGCTTCTAATGCCGGAAATGCTATCGGCAACTAAGGCTGCGTTGTTCTTGGATTTACTCATTAGGATTAATATGGTTTAAAGGATAACAAGTTTGTATCCGAAAAGTTCATTCGCCGGTTCGAAAGCTTGTTCGGCGAAGCCGTAAATATCCGGACACGAGGTTGGACTGCTTTTTTAAAATGCTTATATTTAGCCTGTTTACTTATCCGGTCGGAAATGACGTAGCGGTTAATTATTCAATTAGAAAACGGGATAGACCTATAAATCTAAAAACAATGATGCAGAAATCAGCCTTTTTATTATTACTCCTGTCTATTAGCCTGCTTGGATGGATAGGAGAGGTACATGCTCAGCCTTTTATGAACAGAAAGAATACAGAGGTTAATGTCGCCAAGCCGAATATCTTGATCATTATGGCCGACGATTTAGACAGTCGACAGCTTAGCTGTTATGGTGGGCAGAATATCCAAACGCAAAACATCGATCAGTTGGCCCGTGAGGGTCTTAAATTTAACCAGATAATAGCGTCGGAAGCCATGTGCGTTCCAACCAGAGCGTCACTTTTTACGGGTCTTTATCCCGCAAGACATGGCGCTTATCAAAATCACAAAGCGGTCTATAATAACTTGAAAAGTGTGGTGCACGATCTGAACGATTTAGGCTACCGGGTGGCGCTGAGCGGCAAAGATCATGTTACAAAGCCCGAAGCTGTTTTTCCTTTTCGCATCTTGCCCGGACTTGAGCCGAACTGTGTAGCAAGCACTGATCACTATTTTCTTGATAGTATTGCGGCATTTATCAACAACCGGGAAAGCCCCTACTGTCTATTCTTGATGAGTATCAATCCGCATGCACCTTGGACGGTAGGCAATCCCTCCGAGTTTGATCCCGAAAAATTGAGGCTTCCGTCGCATTGGGTCGACACAGATACTACGAGGAAGCAGTTTGCGAAATATTTGGCGGAGGTAAGACGATTGGACGATCAAGTTGGCGATATTATGCAGATGCTTGTGCGGAGCGGACAGGCGGATAATACTATTGTAATCTTCCTGGGAGAGCAGGGGCCACAATTTCCGGGCGGCAAATGGACTTTGTGGGACAATGGGCAGAAAAGCTCGATGATTGTCAGGTGGCCGGGGAAGGCAAAACCGCAAGCGGAAACTAACGCACTTGTACAGTATGAGGACATCGCACCAACGCTGATAAGTATTGCAGGCGGCAAAGCGCGCGAGGATATGGACGGACGTAGCTTTGTGTCGGTTATTGAAGGCAAAAAGAAGCAGCATCGCGCCTACGCTTATGGCATTCATAACAATTTTCCAGAAGGGCCAGCATATCCAATTCGAAGTATTAGGAACGGCGATTTCAAGCTGATTTTAAATTTACAGGCAGACAGTGCTTATTACATAAAGTATATGATGAACCCAAAGGATAATAGAAGTGTCTATGCTTCTTGGCTGGAGAAGGCGCAGTCGGATACGCTGGCGAAAAAGCTGGCAAACCGTATCGCTCTGAGACCTGCGGTGGAGTTCTATGATTTGAAAAATGACCCTGAGGAGCTGAATAATTTGGCTGATGAGTCGGCGTACAAGGACAGGATCGGCAACATGAGCAAGGAATTAAGGGCTTGGATGAGGCGACAAGGCGACCGAGGGATCGCAATGGACGTGCCTTTTGACAGAAAGTAAGCGCGGCTTTTTAGCCGCGCTCTGCTTCCGTTACCCTATTTCCTACCCCGTTTAAGTAAGAGTACTAAATAAGCGGCTACAGCTGCAGCTGCGACCGCCTTTTTTATGACTCCGCGTTGGTTGTATTTCCATTCCGCTTTATAGCCCTTCTCGGCAAGGATATTAGGGACGTGGCCCCTGCGCAGATCTTCGATCAGTCCTTCTACCATGTCGATCCGATCGGCCAGGATTAATGGCAGCCAATGCCGATACCGGTTTTCGCTGTACCTGAAGGCAAATCGCCTAATAGCTCCACTTAATCCTTTCGGTGGTAAAGTATTGCCGAATACGGCACTTACGTTTGGCCTTTCATTTGAATGCAGCACTTCTACGTCGATAGGCTGTAAGGACGGTCGCTCCCATCGGCTTTGAGCATGGTCGTCGCCTGTGTACTTCTTAATGGGATAAGTCGGCTCATTCTCTGGATCGATGTCGATGCCCCAACCTTTTATATGCGAATAATCTTTCGTCTCTTCCATATTACATAGTTGCTTTTGGTGGTATGAGTACTGTTTTAATGCAGTCGTCTAGCTTCGCTGAAAACATTCGGTAAGCGTCGGATATTTCTTCGAGCGGTAAACGGTGCGTAATGATTCCTTTTGGATCTAATCGTCCCGCAAGTACGTGATCTATCAGCTTGGGCAACACGCGCTTTACGGAGGCTTGGTTAGCGCGGATGGTGATCCCTTTGTTGACGACATTCCCGATCGGTACGAGATTATCTGTTGGCCCGTATACGCCTACAATAGATACAATGCCCCCTTTTTTTACGGCGTTGATAGCCCAATGCAGCGCGGTGGCTGAGCCGGCCTGGAGTAGTGTTTTACGGCCCGTAATGGTTTGCAGGGCATTGCCCGCCGCATCACCGCCGACCGCGTCGATACATACATCTGCACCGAACCAATCAGTCGTCTTTTTGATGAAAAGAACCGGATCTTCCATTGAACGGAAGTTATAGGCCTCACATTGGGCGTAGCTCTTAACGAATTCGAGTCGGTATTCGAGATGATCAATCACTATGACGCGACCGGCCCCAAATAGCCATGCGCATTTAGCCGCCATAATGCCGATAGGCCCGGCTCCGAAGATGACTACGGTATCGCCTTTTTTGATGCCACCCATTTCCGCTGCCTGATAGGCCGTCGGAACCACGTCTGCCAGTAATACGGCATCGTCGGGATCCATTTCCGGCGGAATCCGTGTCGGTCCGACATTGGCGTAGGGTACACGTACGTATTCTGCTTGTCCGCCATCAAAACCGCCGGCGGTATGGGAATAACCAAAAATGCCGCCCACTGCAGTTGCTTCCGGATTCGACTCGTGGCAATTGCCGTACAATTCCTGTTTACAAAATGCACATTTCCCGCAGGCGATATTGAACGGTACAAGCACCTGATCGCCCACCTGTATTTCGGTGACTTCCGGCCCTACTTCCTCTACAATACCGATGAATTCATGACCGAACGTACTGCCAACCCGGGTGTCGGGCACTAAGCCATGGTAGAGATGTAAGTCGGAACCGCAAATGCACGAGCGGGTAACGCGAATAATCGCATCCTCTGGATGTAGAATCTCTGGATAAGGCTTCTCATCTATCCGGACCCTGAAGGGCCCGCGGTAATTCATTGCTAACATATAATAGGTGTTAAATAATAAATTTCAGCTTATAGGACTTAACAGCAAAAGAAAAACGAGGTTTTTTTTAGCTCATAAATCCGTATTTATACGGGTTGGGTATAAATACGGGAGGGCGCGGGATGCCGTCTGATATGTTAAATAAATTGCGTAACGAAACAAACATCTTCATAAATTCGCTGTTATAAAAATTAAAACCAAAAAGTGCTTCTCACTATCGATCAACGGAAGAGAAGAACGAACTTAAATTATACAAAGATTGTTAATAGCCAGGTGAAGCTGAGATAAACAATTTTCGTAGCTTATTTTCTTACTAACGTGTTGCCATGGAAATCAATTTGGATAGAAAACTGATTGATGAGCTCATTATACAGGGATACACTGTGTTGGTTTCTGAAAAGTGTTCTGCTGGGAACTACTGCTTGGTTAAGCCAAAAAAATGGGATCTGGAAGCGTGGAGTTGCCTGCCCTCTATGAAGAGCCAAGGAGATGAAGAGATTATCTTTTTGGACGATTTGTTGTTTTTTAACTGTAACGAGTTCAGCTATTATCGAGTGGTGAGCTGATTGCGGCGGCAGCGCTTCTACACCGATATTTGCAGCTGTAAACAATTCGGTTGCACTGCTTGTTTTTATCGAAAATTACCAGCTATGGACTACTTTGATGTCACCGTGGATAATAACGTGTATGTTATTAAGCCCGCGCTTAACGGATCGGAACTCTCTTTTACTACCGATGTCGATAACAGCGAGGTGCTGTTTAAAGATAATGGCGACGGCATAACGGCCATCACCACCAATGCCGACCTGGATCTTTCGCTACTCGAAAAAATTGCAAAGGAGATAGAAAGCTACACGGGATCCTAGTTGATTCTTCTCTAATGTGTTAATCTTTGCTTTGAGGAGCAACCGGTAGCTCTCTACGGCTCTATTTATTGTTAGCCCTTCTTTTGACGGGCTTTTTTAGAATCTCCCGGTTTTTTATATAGACATGTTTGATTTTTGAATTTTCAACATTCTTTTCGTCGATTTCAAAATGTTGGTTCAAAGATTTAAAAAATGGTGTTAATTTACTGAAGCCGTAAATACGGGGATCGAAATCGGGCTTTCTTTTGTTCAGCAAAGCACCCAGCTCAGCAAGGGAAGCCCAACCGCTCTCATCAGCCACATCGTCTATGGTATTCTTTATCAGTTTCAGAAAATTATTGCTGATGCTTTCGGCCTCATTACCGCGCAAAGCTTCCTTATCGGTCGTTTCTTTTCCTCTGGCCGGACCCTGTGCCGTCGCAGCGGCGGATTCATGGTTGTTGTAAAGAATCTCAATATAAATAAATTTATCACAAGCAGCGATAAAGGGCTTTGGTGTTTTCTTTTGGCCGATACCTAATACCACCTTTCCTGATTCTCTTAAACGAATGGCGAGCCTTGTGAAATCACTATCGCTGGAAACGATGCAGAATCCATCCACTTTTTGTGTATGCAGTATGTCCATGGCATCGATAATAAGCGCTGAATCGGTTGCATTTTTTCCGCTTGTATAACTGTATTGCTGTATTGGCGTGATTGCGTGGGTAAGCAAGGGTTCCTTCCAGCCAGCCACATAGTTGCTTGTCCAATCGCCATAAATCCTTTTGATAGAGGGAGTCCCATGTCTTTTAACCTCATCCAGAATGCCTTCTATCTTGGTGCTGGAGACGTTGTCGGCATCTATCAGCACAGCAATATTTAAGTCGGCACTTTCTTTTTTTACGCCCATACAGTTTTGTTTTATGTTAGCTACTTTCACTTAACAAAGAGCCATTTGTTCTTGTTGGTTCTTTTTCCGCGACTAGACAAATATATCATATTCTTTATAATAAGGTATAGGGTGTTGGGAGTGATTAGTTATCAGTTGTCAGTTGCCGGTTGTCAGTTATTAGTTGTCAGTGATTAGCTAACAACAGGCAACGAATAACCAACAAGGTGTAGGGTGTAAGGTTTAAGGCTTGGGGGCACTGGCATAAAAAAAACCGTGTTAATCTTACATTAACACGGCTTAAAACAATATCGCGAGTTGGATTAGGCCAACTTAACATTTACTGCGTTTGGACCTTTTTGGCCTTGTTGTACTTCGAATGAAACGTCGTCATTTTCACGAATACGGTCTTTCAATCCGGAACTGTGAACAAAAATCTCACGTCCGCCATCTTGTGGAGTAATAAAACCGAATCCTTTGGTTTCATTGAAAAATTTTACAATGCCTTTTTGCATGGTGTAATAAAATAAAATAAAAAAATAATATTAATTGCTATAAAGATAGGTATAAATATTTGATATACAAGTTTTTTTGACTTTTTATTTTGGCCGGGCAAATGAGATCGGCTTGATTGCAAGCGATTTTGCATCGCGTGCTGTTCCTTCCAGCTATAAAGCTTGCTGCCACCTTACAGACGATAGCGCAGTGAGATGGAATGCCAAATGGCCTGGGCGAAAGCCGGATCGTCGTCTGAGCCGCTAAACCGCCAATGCGATGGCGCTTTTTCTAAGGTTTGTACGATTCCGTCCAATAGGATTTTGACCGACGTATCCGTCTTTTTGATGTCTTTGTTCAGTATTCTGACTTCGTAGTCGATGTTTTTGAAAGTTACCCGTAGGGGTTGACTTTTGTAAGCGTATGTCTCGTCAGGTAATATAGTATCTTCCATAAAGCAAGCACAAAAATAATTTTTTCCTGAGTTTTTCCTCAATTGTTTTTAAAATCGTATACCTAGTTATTATTTTTGATGATTAACGGTGCCTCATTCTTTTTTTAATTTTCTGCTAAAAAGAATTTTGCGCAGGAGATGAAAGCCGTTTGTTAGCTTTCCGCTTTTTCTTAAGACAGGCAGGCTGAGCACAGCGAGTAAGGAGATCGCAGCAGCGGTGCCTAAAGCGCCGCCGTATCCGTTGAAAAAATTACTGGTATTAAGATACACGGTGCAAAAAACGATTCCGGCCGCCCCAATTAACAGGTAGTTCGAGATAAGGCGTGCGGAAACCATGCCTATAAATGAAGATCCGATGAAAACCAGCGGGATGTTTTTAGTGAGGTAAGGCGACAGAAGATTCGGAAAGAAAAAGAAGAATACGGCAACCACCAAGGAAAGTAAGGCGGATGAACGTACCGGCCCCTGTTTTAAACGCTCATTGAGGTAAAAGGTGCTTAGGGATGCTGTAAAGCTCACGATAAATAATAGCAAAAGGTTCATTTAGAATAATAGAAAAAACAGTAATGATGTAATGGTAACGCCGGCGAAAGCCAGCACGCCCAACTTGCCTCCAAGTCCGGAAAAAAGGCTTTTGGAAAGGATCATAAGCATAGCAGTGAAAACGCTTGCCGCCAATATAAAGAGCATGCCGGATGCTACGCTGGTGCTCGACATGCCAATAAAGGCTCCGCAATAGAAAGCGGGAGGAAGCTGCTTTAAATAGTGCGAACGTTTATTCAGGATTGGTAGAAATGAGGCGCTCGTGCCAACAATACTTGCTGCCAGGACCGGCCCCAGGTGGAGTATATTGTTGAGGTAATAAGCGCACAAGGCGCCTACAGGGATCCAAAGCACCACAAAAACGTGTTCGTATGCATGTTCATCGTGATGAAGGGGCGCTTTAAAGTAGCTGAGAATAAGGGCTAAGGAAATCAATATTATGAAGACGGGGATAAAGACGGTCTGATTATGCTCGAGAAGAATGGCGATAAGGAATAGGCTTTGAAGCGTTAATAGAAAGAGGATGAACGATATTCTAATGATTTTCTTCCAGTTCATTAAAGGATTTGTTTTATTGCGGTGCAAAATTAAGATAAAAACGACTAAAGACGGCCAGACTACCGTCATTCTCGCTTCTTATTATCAATTTGTTGTGAACAAATAGGGTGTCAAGTAGGTTTAAAAAACGTGGTTCGCAGATTGCACTTGCGTGGAATTACGACTCAAGTGTTATCGAGTCTTGAACAAATAAGCAATGTCAAAAGATCCAATTATGTGGTATTCACGAGGGATAGAAGATGTTCTTCATGAATTAAGGGTTAAGCCCGACGTGGGGCTTTCTGCTGCCGAGGCAAAGCGCCGGTTAGCGGAATATGGACCTAATGAAATAGAGCAGCATCGTAAGAAAAGCGTTTTTAAATTGTTTGTTGACCAGTTAAAGGACTGGTTAATTTATGTGCTGATGGCTGCCGTGCTGATCACGCTTTTTATGGGCGAGTATATCGATGCTATTATCATTACAGTGGTTATTCTATTGAACGCCGCTTTAGGTGTTTTTCAGGAGGTGAAGGCGGGTAATGCAATTGAAGCTCTTCAACGGATTGCAGCGCCGAAAGCATTGATTAGGCGCGATGGTGTGACAGTTGAGGTAGAAGCGAAGGAACTGGTGCCCGGCGATATAGTGGTATTGGATGCTGGGCGTGTGGTTCCTGCCGATTTGCGTCTGTTAACGAGTGTGCACTTGCAGATAGAAGAGTCGGCATTCACGGGCGAATCTTTGCCGAGTGAAAAGAGGGCCTCTGAACGGCTGACAGCGGCGGATACTCCCCTCGGCGACCGGATTAATATGGCTTATATGTCCACTTTAGTAAGCGCGGGCCGTGGTACGGGTGTGGTGGTTGCGACGGGCATGCATTCGGAAATGGGGGCAATTGCCAAACTTATAACAGCGCAAAGCGATGAAAAAACGCCTTTGGAGAAACGGCTCGATCACCTCGGTAAAATGCTGGGTAAAATAGCAATTGCCATTTGTGTAACGATTTTCATCATTGCGCTACTGCAACAGCGGGACGTCGTAGATATGTTTCTGCTATCGGTGTCGCTGGCAGTTGCGGCTATCCCCGAAGGCCTGGTGGCTATCGTGGCTATTGTGCTTTCCATAGGTGTGACGCTGATGTCGAGGAGGAATGCAATTATTCGTCGCCTGCCGGCAGTTGAAACGCTCGGTTCGGTAAACGTTGTCTGTTCGGATAAAACGGGTACCTTAACGCAAAACCGAATGACCGTCAGTCGGCACTTTGCCTTTGCTGAAGATGGAAAAGTGCCCGCTGAGCTGGCTAAAGCAATGGTCCTTTGTAATGACGCGACGCTTGCAAACGAAAAAGCGACCGGCGATCCAACGGAAGTGGCTTTGCTGTTATGGGCGGATACGCTTGGACTAAATCGAAAGGAGCTGGCTGCCGATAATGAGCGGATTGCTGAGCGGGCTTTTGATTCGGATAGAAAGCTCATGTCCACGCTCTATAAAAATGGCAATGATTACACGGTTTATACAAAAGGGGCGATTGATAACCTGATTTTGCATTGCAGCCACGTGCTTGAGGAGGGAGAGGTGCTGCCTTTAACAAATAAACATCGAGCGCAAATAGAAAAAGCGACATCCGAAATGTCGGCGAGTGCTTTGCGCACGTTAGGGGCTGCGTTTAAGGTGACCAATGCTTCGATCGGACCCGGAGAGATGGAGGAAGGATTGGTGTTATTGGGCTTGGTTGGCATGAGCGACCCGCCGAGGGAAGGCGTAAAAGAAGCGATTGCCACAGCGGGCAGCGCGGGTATTTCGACGGTCATGATCACGGGCGATCATAAAGCCACCGCTTTTGCTATTGCGAAAGAGTTGGGAATTGCTTCCCGTCAAGAGCAAGCCATAACCGGTCAAGAGGTGGAGGAGATGGCGGAAGACACTTTTGTTCAGGAAGTGAATAATTATCGTGTATTTGCGCGGGTGTCGCCCGAACATAAAGTGCGCATTGTGCGGGCCTTGAAAGCGAATGGAAATATTGTATCCATGACGGGCGACGGGGTAAATGATGCGCCGTCGCTGCAAGAAGCAGACATCGGCGTAGCGATGGGAATTACCGGAACCGATGTGGCTAAAAGCGCTGCCGATATCATTCTCACCGACGATAACTTCACAACGATCGTTAAAGCGATTGAGCTTGGACGGAATATTTACAGTAATATCAAAAAGTCGGTGGTGTTTTTATTGATGTGTAATTTAGGCGAGGTGATCGTGATGTTTTTGAGTTTTTTTGTTGGATGGCAGGCTCCTTTAATCGCTACCCAATTGTTATGGATTAATCTGCTGACCGATTCGTTACCCGCCGTTAGCCTAGGTATGGATCCCATCGACCACGATGTGATGAAAGAACAGCCGCGTAGTCCGAAAGAAAATTTTTTTGCCGGTGGCGCCGGCCTGCGGGTTTTGATAGGTGGATTATTGACGGGTACGGTCACAGCAGCGGCTTTTTGGTATGGGCACTATAGTCGCGGTGAAAGTCCCTTTCACTCTTCGGTGCCGGAGGAAGTACTGCGTTACGCACGAACGATTGCCTTTATGGTGTTGGTAGGCTGTCAATTGTTTTTAGCTTTTACCGTGCGCAGTTCGACAAAATCTGTATTTCAAATTGGCCTCTTTTCTAATAAATACCTAATCGGATCCGTTATTTTAGGCTTTTCACTGCAAATGCTCGTTTTATTTGTCCCGTTTTTAAGAGAAGCCTTTAAGCTGCAAATGATCAGCATCCAAGATGGATGGCTTATTGTCGGATTTTCTATATTACCTATGTTGTTGAGTGAGTTGAGAAAGTTAACTAAGAAGTTGTTTTAATTTATTCCTTTTATACTGTGTATGCGGGAGCTCCCGCACTTAGGGGCGATTGTGAAACAGGGATTGTCATTCGAATGTCTAATCGGTAAAAAGTGTTTGGCAAAGTGTGTCTTGTACACTATCTTTGTGTCATCATAATTTAGGTTTATAATTGGTTAGTTAAAGGCTTCAATCTCCCCGGTTGAAGCCTTTTTTTGCTTATTCCGGTATACTCACTTGCGACCGAGGGTTTTTTCTTTTGATCCTCCAAAGTACTGACCGACCACTATTGCGAAGTCTTTTCTTCTTTGAGTGACCGAATTACGCGACAAGGGTTCCCGGCAGCAAAAACATCGGAAGGAATATCTCTGGTTACGACACTGCCGGCGCCGATAATGGTCCGGTCGCCAATGCTTACGCCGGGGCAAATGACGGCACTTCCGCCGATCCAAACATCGTCGCCAATTGAAATCGGCTTGGCCGACTCTAATCCGGAAGCGCGTACTGCATAATCTGTGGGATGTGTAGCTGTGTACAGCTGAACATTTGGTCCGAAAAGGGTTCTGTTGCCTATGCGAACGTAGGTTACATCCAGTACGACACAATTGAAATTGAAAAACACATTTTCTCCCACAATCATATTTTCACCGTAATCGCAGTAGAAGGGCGGCTGTAACCACAGGTTCGCTCCGGCGTTTGGTATCAGCTTGCTTAATATTTCCTGTCTTTTTTCGGGTTCATCTTCCCGGCTGTTGTTCAGTTCCAGTAGCAATAAACGGCTGCGGGTCCGTGCGGCCACCAGCTCCTCATCAAGCGCGTTGTAGAGGTCGCCATTAAGCATTTTTTGTTTTTCTGTTTGCATAAAAACGGTTTGTTTTGGTGTTTAACCCAGAACACGCATTAGCTGATGAACTGCAATGAAATGCTCCTTTATATCCATTTCAATAGCTCATTCGCCATACCCCGGTATGTCTCGTTCTCTATTTCATGCCTGTTTGGATCATTCCCTTTCGTTTTAATTCCTAACGCGTAATCTGGGTTTAATTTGCGTATATAGGTAGTAACACTAGCCTGTAGCTTTTGGTTGCGAAAGAAGCACTTTTTGTGCGCAATATATTCGCAGTGCGCGGCTATGATCTTCCCTTACTTACTCGATTCCCTAAATGCCCAGGGCGTAGGTAATAATATTCATGGCGAACTGGGTATTGTCCTTTGCCAAGAATCGTTTGTTTCGGAAGTCGTAATCCCACTCGCATCCGTAATCTTTATTGCTGTATAGCACGCCCATTCGATCGTCAATGGAAATGGCTTTCAGGTAATCGTGTATCAGATCATCACCCCAACCATTTAACTCAAAACTCGTGTTGGGCGGGCCGTCCTTAAATTGGAAAAAACAGGAATATAAAGGATGATCATTGGGGATTTTTTTGAGCGACCCCGGTCCGAATAGGCTTTCCATCTGTTTTTCGAAGGATTGCGCAAAAAGACCGTCGATGTCGTGATTGCAATCGTCTACGAATACGAATCCGCCCTGTTCAACATAGCGTTTGAAATTACGGCCTTCAGCCTGATTGAATTGCACCAGTTTATGACCGCTCAGATAGCAAAAGGGATAACGGAAGAGCTCATCGCTGCTCAGATCGATCACCTTTTCTTCCAGATCAATGGGAATGGTGGTATATTCCAACAAGGAGTTGAGGATATTGGCAGGCATTCTCTGATCGGTGTCCCAGTCTCCGGATTGGTATTTGAGGCGAACAAAGGTGAACTTAGATTGCAGCATTTATATGTTTTTTGGTAAAACTGATTAAAAGTCGATATTTTTTTAACGTTTAACTGTAATTTTTTTGATAAAATTGACAAAAAATCGATTTTTTTGAGAATATGTTGTGGGATTAAAGCTTCTTTTCGATAATTTTAGCTCATACTTAAATTTTTGAGCCTTGAACGTATCAGAATCAGCCATCAAAGACGCCGTAGCGAGACTTCCTTTATTGAAAGACGAAATCCAAAAGGTTATTGTCGGACAGGATGAAATTATTGAAGAAATTATAATTGGTATGCTGGCGGGCGGCCACTGCCTTTTGGAGGGTGTGCCAGGTTTGGCCAAGACGCTATTGGTCCGAACAATGGCACAGGCGATGGATCTCTCTTTTCGGCGGATACAGTTTACGCCCGACCTGATGCCCGCAGACATTGTGGGCACTGAAATATTGGAAGAAGAGCGGGAAACGGGAAAGCATTTTTTTAAGTTTGTTCCCGGGCCGCTTTTTGCCAATATCGTGTTAGCTGACGAAATCAATAGAACACCACCTAAAACCCAGTCGGCCATGCTCGAAGCGATGCAGGAGTTTGAAGTCACCAACGCAGGCAAAACCTATCCGCTGGACAAGCCTTTCTTTATTTTGGCTACGCAAAACCCTATTGAACAAGCAGGTACCTATCCTTTGCCGGAAGCGCAGCTTGACCGCTTTTTATTATATGTTAAAATTGGTTATCCCTCGGCCGAAGAGGAGGTGAGGATATTGAGCAATACAACCGGTACGAAAAAGGCCGAAATACGGGCAATTATCGGTAAAGAGGAAATCAAATTACTGCAGCAGTTGGTGCGGGAGGTAAGTATAAGCGATCAGCTGATTGGCTATGTAAGTGAGATCATTCGGGCAACGCGCCCTGCAACTACAACCGTCCCATTTGTAAAGGAGTGGGTCGAGTGGGGTGCGGGGCCACGGGCAGGGCAGGCATTGATTCTGACGGCTAAGGCCCGCGCCTTATTCCATGGGCGCTATGCAGTAAGTCCGGCTGATATCGATGCGATGGCTTACCCGGTGTTGCGTCATCGCGTGCTAATGAATTTTCGCGCAGCTTCAGAAAATAAAAGCAGCGATTACTTAACCGAACAGTTACTAGGTGCAGTGGCCAAGTCGGCATTATCCTAATAGCGCTGTTATGAAGTATATTCCAGAACCAAAAACCATGGTGGCCATAAAGGATCTCTCTTTAGCGGCAAAGATGACCTTGGATAATTTCATGGCGGGATTGAACCGGAGTCGGGTGAAGGGAGAGGGAACGGAGTTTAGTCAGTACCGTCAGTACATGTCTGGAGACGACTTGCGTAATTTGGACTGGAAGGTACTGGCCCGGACAGGCCGGCACTATATCAAGCAGTCTGAACCGGAACAGAATATCGCCGTACACCTGATGCTCGACGCCAGTGCTTCCATGAAGCATGATTGTGGCAGCTACCAAAAGATTGATTATGCACGGTATCTTGCTGCTTGCTTGGCGCTGTTGGCTTATCGGCAGGGAGATAAAATTGGACTGTCCTTTTTTAATGAAACCGAGATAAAGCGGATCATGCCACAACAACATGCGCAGCAATTGCAGATCATTTATCAGTCGCTGTCTGCCCTGCAGGCAAATGGGCGCTTTGAAAACCGCGAGGGTTTTAAATGGTTGCTAGGGGCAAAACAGAAAGAGCTCATGGTTTTTATTACTGATTTTTATGAGCATGATGACGAGATTATGCGCTTAATCAAACTCTTTGTTGCCCTTGGGCACGAGGTGGTTATGCTGCACCTGATGGCTGCGAATGAGTTGGACGGCAGCTTTAAAAGCTATGACGCGTTAGAAGACGCTGAGACCGGTGAAATTGTGGTTCTGGGTTCGATTTCTCCTGAGAAGCATAAGCAATTGGTGGAATCCTACCTGAGTCGAAGTCGGCAAACGTTGCTGGAAAACAAGGTACATTACTGTATGGTTAATGCCAACGATCCGCCCGAGAAAGCACTGCGCGAATTTTTAATTTATAGAAATAGTCTAACAAGGCGATAAGCAATGCTTATGGAGTTTACATATCCTTTGGCGCTTCTCACAGCTTTCGGTATCCTATTGCCCATACTGATTCATCTTTGGAATAGGAAGCTGCATAAGGTCTTGGTGGTGGGAAGCGTGAAATATTTACAGGAAGGGAAAAAGCAACAGGTTAAGAAGTGGTATATTAAGGACTGGCCTCTCTTTCTATTGCGTTGCGCCTTGCTTTTGTGTCTGAGCTTGCTATTGAGCGATCCGAGAGTTAGTCGCGATGAGCAATGGAGCGGCGGAAAAGGTTGGGTGCTTTTAGGAAAGGGATACCAACAAGGACTGGACGAAAGGCAGCGGAAGCAGGTGGATTCTTTGCGGGAATTGGGATACGAATTAAGGGCCTTTGAAGACGGTTTCCGATCCCTTGAAGAGATTGATAAGGATACGGTAAAAGGGGTGCACGATGAATTTGCGCTGATCCAAAAGTTGGACGATCGCCTGCCGCGAGGCCATGCGGTATCGCTGTTTACAGCAGCTAGGGCAAAGGATTTACAGTCGCCGCTACCTGCGGTAAGTGTAGGCCTCACTTGGCAAAGTTTTGGGCGCCCGGACACTGCGGAACGTATCTGGGTGCAGAGGGCTTGGCAGGGGGTCAACGACACGATTATGCTGCTGCTGGGCCGTTCGTCTGTTGTTGGGACTTCCTTTGAATTGCAGGCGCTTCAGGAGGATGGCCGTCACCAGGGAATCGACCTGCAGGTAACGAACGGAACGCCGCAAGTAAAGTCGGCTATACAGAACGAGTGGATCGCTGTGGCGCAAGAACCCATGCGGATACAGCTCCTGACGGAGGCCGATAGATCCGACCGCCGTTATATTGAAGCGTTGGTGGCCTCCTTCGAGGCTTATACGTTTATGCCGATTACACTATCAGCCTACGCATCAGGAGAAGCGTGCGATTTTCTTTTTGATTTAAGAACGGAGGCCGACTCCTCGGCAGAATATGAAGAGGCCAAAACAGTGTTTCGTTATGCGAGGGGAGCGGAAGAGCAAGAGCCGCGGCTTGGCAATAAACTGCTTTACGCAAATCGCAGCGGGAACAGTGATTTTCCTGACTTATACAAATTTATCCCGCATGCTGATACAGCGAAGGCACTTTGGAGCGATGTATATGATCGCCCCGTGCTTACCGCCACGGAACGGAAAGGCCAATTGATGCTGACTTTTTACGGTCGCCTTGATCCGCAATGGACCAGCTTGGTTTGGTCGAAGGATCTGGTGGACTACCTCATCCCGCTGTTATTTCCCGAAAGTGTGCTGGCTGGTGTTCCCGAAGATAAGAGGATAAGTCGGTACGATTTGGGGGCTTATCAGGGACATATTAATCTGCCGACGGCTACTGCTAAGCGGAATCCGCCTCCTAGCTGGGTGTCACTCCGCGGAGCCTTGGTCTGGATAGCTTTGTTTTTATTCGGATGCGAGCGCATCCGAACGTATCGTAAAAAAAGAAAGGAGGTAGAAGATGGAATACACGCTGGGTAAACAGTGGCTTGAACACTATCGAGGGCGGCGGCGGATCTATCTGCTGCTGGCGCAAGCGCTCTACGCTTTAGGTGCTGCTTTGTTGTTAGCCAGTGTTATTGGTTTTGTCTATCCATTGCCTTGGTGGACGGTGTCACTTATGTTTTTGCTGGCGCTTGGGCGCTGCCTCTTCTTTTCGCGCCTGTGGAAAGCAACATTATTGGAGGTAGCTTTTTATCTGGACGCCAAGTTTCCGGAGCTGGAATACAGCGCCTCCCTTTTCTTGAAGCCAGGCTCCTCTTTGGGACTCTTGCAGCGTCTCCAGTTGCAGCGCCTGGAGGAGCGCATCCCTGCGCTGTCGCAGCGGCCGGAGGATGATTATAAAATGCTGAAGGTTCCCTTGCTGATCGCTTTAGTGGCAATTGGCCTGTATGCCCTGGGTAGCTCTTTTCAGCAGAAAACGCAGCAAGTTGCTGCCGAGCGGGAATTGGCCGTGCCAAAAAGGCGGGCAATGCCGGCGCCGGCGGCTTTTACCGATGCTTCGCTGCAAATTCGCTTTCCCCTTTATACGGGACTGCCGGAACAAAGGCAACATGATTTTGGCGTTTCGGCTCTGAAAGGATCTGTAGTGACGTTGCGCTTGCGGGCAAATAAACGGATGAAAACCGTTAAGTTATTGTTTAATGCGAAGAAGGAGGTGTTGCTTCATCAAAAGGATAGCCTGCATTGGGAGACTTCCTTTAAGATGGAAGCAAGCGGCTTTTACCAGATACAGTACGAAGGGAAGGCTTCTGCACTCTATCCCATTGACGTGATACCCGACCGGCCGGTGAGTATACAGGTGACGCAGCCGAACGCACATACAACCATTGAACCGGGCTATCCGGCTAAGGTGGGATTGGAGGCCTTGTTAACAGACGATTATGGCATTAAAGATGCAGCATTGGTGGCCACCACATCCAGCGGTAAAGGTGAAAGTGTTCGTTTTAGCTCCAGGGAGATTGCACTGAAGGGCGCGGGTGGAAAGCAGTTGCGCGCCAAACAGACGATTGGACTGCAAGCCTTGGGAATGAAACCGGGCGATGAACTTTACTTTTACATCCGGGCAAAAGACCTGGCTGATCAGGAAAGCCGATCGGATATGTATGTCGTGACTTGGCAGGATACTACGGAACTGATGAGTTTATCGGGTATGGTCTCGGCGTCGGATGTGCAGCCGGAATATTTCAGAAGCCAAAGGCAGATTATCATCGATATTGAGAAGCTCTTGGCCGAAGCTCCAAAGCTTAGTAAAGTCGTCGCGCAGCAGCGGAGCAATAACATCGGAATCGACCAGAAGTTGCTGCGTTTGCGCTATGGACAATTTTTAGGGGAGGAAGCGGAAGAAGGCGGCGGGGGTGAGCATGAGCACGAACATGACCATGGTGCGGAGGGAGAAGGACATGAGGAAGCGCATGGCCAACAGGCTGTGCCGGAGGATATTGAAACCTTGAAGGACCAGTTTACGCATCATCACGACCGTGCAGAGGATGCGACCTTTTTTACGCCCGGCCAAAAGACGCAATTGAAGGCTACCTTGACTGAAATGTGGAATGCCGAACTTAAATTGCGCACCTATGAGCCGCAAGAGGCCTTGCCTTATGCTTATAAGGCGCTGCGTCTGTTAAAGGATCTGCAACAGCAATCGCGCACCTACGTCGCAAAGGCTCCCTCCAAGCCAACCGCTTTGAAACCGGAGAAAAGATTAACGGGCGATTTGGTGGATATTGTTGAACCGATGGTTAATAAAGGGCTGCCGCCTAAGGACGAAAGCACTTTGGTGCAACAGCGCTTGAGAAAAGCCTTGGCTTATCTCAGTAACCGGCGAGAGGCTGGTGTATTGGATAGGGAAGGGCTTGCTTTGCTTCATGCTGTTCAAGGTGAACTGATCGATGGCGCCAGCAGGGCACCGGGAAAATACCTCAGTGCACTGAAAGTGCTACGCGAGATCGATGAAAAGGAGGGGGTGTATGCCCTTGGCGATATACGGGTTTTGGCCACTGCCATACAGGAACTTCTTCCCTTGATGCCGTATCAGCCTGCCATGAAAAAGGTAACACAACGAGAAAATATATATAATAGCTATTTAAATTTAATCAGTAACCCATGACCTTGACGCTGCCCGCCATCCTTTTTATAGCTCTTGTCGTCGTCCTCCTCGTTTATATCGTGTTGAAGGAGCGGACAATGGTGAGCCGCGTTCCGCTGGCCGTGCGCTATGCTGCGGCCGCGGTGGCTTTGGCTTCTTTAGTAGGGCTTGCACTTCCTTTTCGGTATCAGAAGCGGGTATCACAGGCGACTGACCATCGGGTACAATTGCTTACAACCGGCACCGATGTGTCTCTTGTGGATAGCCTGAAGGCGTTGGGAGATTGCTATACCACCGATGCAATACTGGCTAAGGAAAAGGCTTTGCCCTTTGTTGCCGATTGGCAGGAATGGACGGCTGCGCATAAAAATGCTCATATTTCCATACATGGCTTCGGATTGCCGCTTACAAGATTACGGCGTATCCATCCGGAACATGGAGACTATCGGGACGGGCCGTCACCGGCAGGCTTGCTTTTTGCGCAGTGGGATCAGGAAATACCTAGCGGTGGTGATTGGGTGTTACATGGGAGGTATCGGAATGCTACTGGAGAGCAGGCGAAACTCTATCTGTTCAGCGCAGCGCAGGCGGTGGATTCGGTGATATTACCTCAAGGACAGGAAAGCGTCTTTGACTTGTCTTACCAGCCCAAACAGGAAGGACGGACCTTGTTAGATCTTGTTGCGGTTGTGGGAAAGGACACCTTACAGCATGAACAGGTGCCGCTGCTTGTGAAGGCGCCGCAGGCGGTTTCGGTTCTCTTAATGGCGTCTTCGCCATCGTTTGAGTATAAATTTCTCTATAACTGGCTTCGCGATAGCCGGTATGAAGTGATCTACAGAGCTAGAATCAGTAAGGATAAATTCTTGTATGCGTCTACTGCGGTGCTGCCTGAACGGGAGAGAAAGATAGACGCCCGTATGTTGGAAAAGACGGATCTGCTGGTGATCGATGAGACGGAATGGCAGCAGCTGGGGGCTTTGGAGCAAGCGGCGGTAGGACGGGCTGCGGCGAAGGGCATGGGGATTATCTTGATGATCGGAGAGGAATCGCCGCAGACGAAAATGGGAAAATTATTTGCTTGGAAGGGTTTAGTGAAAGCCGGCGAACAGCGGTTGCGTCTAAAAGATCGGAATGGAGTTGAAACGCGCCCTTTATCGACCAGCGACATAGTGGCTTTATCTAACGATGGACGGGCGCTGCCTTTATTTTATGCTGATGGACACATAGTGGCAGCTGCGCGCATGCAGGGGGCGGCCCGCGTTACGGCACTCACCTTGCGCGATACCTACAGCTGGTGGTTGCAGGGGGAAGAAAGAACGTATACAAAGTTTTGGAGTCAGCTGTTGTCTTCCAGTTTGCCCGAGCAAAAGAATGTTGTAAACTATATACAATGGCCTGCCTTACCGAAGAGCCAAGACTGGGCGCGCTTGGTGGTAAAGGGCGTGGAAAAGGCAAGTTTGGCTAGCCTGGAGAGCTATAACGCGCCCATGGTTTCGGACCCCTGGATTCCAAGCACACGCGAATTTGCCTTTTGGTCGAACGGTAGCGGGTGGCAAGAATTGGCTGTCGGAAAGGATACGCTTGCTTTCTACGTGTTTAAGGATGACGACTGGCAGGCTTGGCAATACAGTGAGCAGATTAAGCAGAATAAGAATTACTTTTTTAAACGTTATGAAGAAGGGTCGACCGAAAATTCGGTGAACATTGTCGATGAGGAGGTGCCAAAATGGATTTTTTATGTGATTTTCTTTGTTGCGGTGGCGTTTTTGTGGTATGCTTCGCGTAATTACAACTAAAATGTTATTTTTATTGTGTACTTATTGTGATAAAAAAGCAATATATTGGGATAGATTTTGAAATTTATTGCCTTGAACGGGAATTTATGGTTTAAACTATATACTAGACATAAAAATTGAATAGAAAAAATTTTATTAGGGCATCAGGACTAGGCCTAGGTGCTTACCTGTTAGGAGATTTGCCTGCTTTTGGAAGAACAATTGCGCCGGAAGCTGCGTTAGAGCGATTAGAAGTTGGTAAAAAGAAGGAGTTGGCAGATATTGCGCTGCAGGAGGCTCGGGCGAAGGGCGCCAGTTATGCCGATGTACGAATTGGTCGTTACCTGAATCAGGCAATTTTTACACGAGAAAAACAGGTTAGAAACATGGCGAATACCGAGTCTTATGGAATCGGTATCCGGGTGTTGGTAGACGGCTGTTGGGGTTTTGCAGCGACCGACAGGATGAGCAAAGAGAGCATTGCCCAGACGACCGGATTAGCAGTTGCCATAGCCAAGGGCAATGCGCGTTTTATGACCGAACCGGTGCAATTAGCGCCGCAGAAGGGAGTGGGGGACGTCTCTTGGAATACGCCTATCGAACGGAACGCGTTTGAAGTGCCTATTGCGGATAAAATTGACTTACTGATGGAGGCAAATGCGGCGGCCATGAGTAACGGCGCCAGTTTTGTGACCTCTACCTTGATGATGGTGAACGAGCAAAAGTATTTTGCAAATACAGACGGCTCCTACATCGATCAGGACATTCACCGTATTTGGCCAACCTTTACAGTGACGGGTGTCAATAAGGCGTCGGGAAAGTTTGAAAGTAGGGACGCACTCAGTGCTCCGCGCGGTATGGGCTATGAGTACCTCACTGCCGGTCGGCCTTACCAAGTCGGTGGCAGTCCGGTGGCGCTTTATAAAGATCACTACGATCTGGTGGCCGATGCTGTAGCGGCGGCTAAGCAGGTGAAAGAAAAGTTCAACGCCAAATCGATACAGCCAGGGAAATATGATTTGGTTTTGGATCCTACCCATCTGGGCCTTACTATCCATGAATCAACCGGCCACCCGACAGAACTGGACAGGGTGCTGGGTTATGAAGCGAATTATGCAGGTACGAGCTTTTTGACGCTTGATAAATGGAAGTCGGGCAAGTTCAATTACGGAAGCAAGTTGGTAAACGTTGTTGCTGATCGCTCTCAGAAGGGATCTTTGGGCGCAGTTGGATACGATGATGAAGGTGTGCCGGCGCAGCAGTGGGACATTATTAAAGATGGTATTCTGGTTAATTACCAAACCATTAGAGACCAGGCTCATATCATTGGCTTAGCAGCCTCACAAGGTTGTTGCTATGCAGATAGCTGGAATAGCATCCAGTTTCAACGTATGCCAAATGTGTCGTTACAGCCGAATCCTCAGCAGCGTTCTGTGGAAGATCTGATCAAGGACGTAGAGAAAGGGATTTACATCATGGGGAGAGGCTCTTATTCCATCGATCAGCAGCGCTATAATTTTCAGTTTGGCGGACAGCTGTTTTACGAGATCAGTCAAGGAAAAATTGTAGGCATGTTGAAGGACGTGGCTTATCAATCTAATACACAGGAATTCTGGAACTCGATGGTGGATATTGCTGATAAGGAAGATTATCGTCTTTTCGGAACCTTTTCGGACGGAAAAGGGCAGCCCTCGCAAGCGAGCGCTGTATCACATGGCTCGTCAACGGCTCGGTTCAACGGGGTTAATGTCATCAATACGGCGCGTAGTATTGGTTAACTGAATGAAAGCTTCCAACGGAAATTACCATCACAATACAAATGAACAATTATGAAAAGGAAAGATTTTCTTTATTACTCTGCCTTGGGCATGGGCTCCCTGTTGTTGCCCAACTCGAGTCTTTTTGCACGGCCTATTGATCCTTTGGAGGCCCTGAATGAAAGGATCGATGTTGCTACAAAAAAGGAACTGGCGGATGTGGCGCTAAATGCTGCTAAAGCGAAAGGAGCTACTTATGCCGATGTGCGGATTGGCCGTTACCTGAATCAGTACGTATTTACGCGCGAGAAGCGTGTTCAGGGCATTTCGAATACGGAGTCCTACGGCGTAGGCATCCGCGTGATTGCCGACGGCTGCTGGGGTTTTGCGGCCAGTCACCGCGTCACCAAGGATGACATTGCGCAAACTGCCGCGCTGGCGGTGGCGGTAGCAAAAGCGAATGCAAAACTACAAACAGAGCCAGTAAAGTTGGCACCGCAGGAAGGATATGGGGAAGTGAGTTGGAAGGCTCCCATAGCGGTCAATACGTTTGAGGTGCCCATTAAGGACAAAGTAGATCTATTGATGCAGGTGAATGATACAGCCATGCAAAACGGGGCGAATTTTGTGAATTCGATGATTGCGGCGGTAAACGAGCAAAAATATTTCGCCAGTACCGAAGGATCCTATATTGATCAGGATATTCACCGTATTTATCCGAATTTCAATGTCACCCGTGTAGATCGGCAATCGGGTAAATTTCAGACGCGAAATGCCTTAAGCTCCCCCATGGGTATGGGTTATGAGTATCTGCAACCACGGCCGGAAGATAAGGTGGCGGGTTTGGTTACCCGCTACAAGGGACGGTACGATATGTTGGGCGATGTAAGGGAGGCGGCACAGAACGTAGCTGAAAAAATTAAGGCCAAATCGGTAGAGCCTGGTAAATATGATGTCGTGCTCGACCCTTCGCACTTATGGTTAACCATCCATGAATCGGTTGGCCATCCCACTGAATTGGATCGGGTATTGGGCTATGAGGCGAATTATGCCGGAACGAGCTTTCTGACTCTTGATAAATGGAAGTCGGGCAATTTTAATTTCGGCAACGAAAAAGTGAATATAGTAGCGGATAAAACGCAAGTAGGATCGCTCGGTGCTGTGGGCTATGATGATGAGGGGGTGAAGTGCAAGCAGTGGGACTTGATCAAGAACGGTATTTTAGTGAATTACCAAGCTATTCGTGATCAGGTGCATATACTGGGTGGCACAGAATCGAACGGTTGTTGCTACAGTCAGGGCTGGGACGATGTTCAATTCCAGCGTATGCCGAATGTATCCTTGATGCCGGGCAAGGAAAAATTGTCGGTCGATGATATGATCAAGGATGTGGAAAGAGGAATTTATATTGTGGGGAACGGTAGTTTCTCGATTGATCAGCAGCGCTATAATTTTCAGTTTGGCGGACAGCTGTTCTATGAAATCAAGGATGGTAAGGTTGTAGGCATGCTTAACGATGTTGCCTATCAATCGAATACCCAGGAGTTTTGGAATTCATGCGCAGCAATCTGCGATGAATCAGATTATCGCTTAGGTGGTTCGTTTAATGACGGGAAGGGACAGCCATCACAGAGCAGTGCCGTGTCGCATGGAAGTGCAACAACACGATTTACAGGAGTTAACGTAATTAATACAGCAAGAAATATTTAATATCATGGCTATTTTAAGTAAAGAAGAAGCGCAAGCAATCTTAAAGAAAGTGATTGGCTATTCCACTTCTGATGAATGTATGGTTTCATTAAGGGGTGCACAGGAAGGCAACATTCGATATGCGCGGAATGCCGTTTCTACAGCGGGTGAGTCCAGTACCATGGATTTGTCGGTCAGTGCTGTATATGGCAAACGTGTGGGAACGGCTTCTATCAATGAGTTTGATGATGAGTCTTTGCAGAAGGTGGTGAAACGGGCCGAAGAGCTTGCTAAATTGGCTCCGGAAAATCCGGAATATATGCCGGCGCTCGATCCGCAACAATATGAAGAGTCGCCGACATATGTGGAAAGTACGGCGGCTATCGATCCTTTAAAAAGGGCGGAAATGGTGGGGGACAGTCTGGCCGTATCCAAGGCCGACAGTTTGGAAGCTGCAGGTTTTTTGAACAATAGCAAGGGCTTTCGCGCTATTATGAATTCAAAAGGTCTTTTTGCCTATAATAAAAGCACAGACGTTTCTTTCTCGGTAACGATACGAAATCAAGAGGGAACCGGTTCAGGTTATGTAAGCAATAGCTTCAACGATGTGGCTAAGCTGGATACGGGAGCTTTGAGTAAAATCGCGGCCACCAAGGCAAAAACATCGGCGGGCGCGCGTGCTATTGAGCCCGGAAAATATACAGTGATTCTTGAGCCGTTAGCGGTTAGTGATATGGTGGGCTGGCTGGCAAGAGGCTTTGATGCCCGTAGTGCCGACGAGGGGCGCAGCTATATGAGTAAAAAAGGGGGCGGCACCCGCTTGGGCGAGCAACTTTTTGATGAGAAAATATCGATCTACACCGATCCGACGAACCCTGAATTGCCATCGGCGACTTGGGATATGGAGGGCGTGCCTGTGAAGAAAACGACTTGGGTTGAAAATGGCGTGGTGAAAAACTTGGAATACTCCCGGTATTGGGCTGCACAACAGGGCGTTGAACCGCTTCCTTTTGGTGCTGGCGGACGTGGTTTTGGTGGTGGCGGTGGACTAATTATTCCGGGAGGCAGCGCTTCCTTGGAAGAAATGATCAGTACGACAGAACGTGGCGTTTTAGTTACCCGCTTCTGGTATATCCGATCCGTTGATCCGCAGACGCTTTTACTTACCGGGCTTACCCGCGATGGTACTTTTTACATTGAAAACGGTAAAATACAGTTTCCGGTAAAGAATTTCCGTTTCAACGAAAGTCCCGTGATTATGTTGAACAATGTGGAGGAGCTCGGAAAAACCGTGCGTAGCGGCAATATATTGGTTCCGCCAATGAAAATCCGCGACTTTACCTTTACTTCTTTATCGGATGCGATTTAAGGAATAACCGGCAGGAGGTAAAGGGCGCTGTCACCATGTTTGTCGAAGACAAACTCGGTGACAGCTTTTTTTATATTTATTAGGCTGCATTGTAGCATGCCTTGGGATTTATGATTTTTCCAGTTCCTGCACAAAGTCTTTTCCCCAGTAGCTTACGTCAAAGTGAGATACGGCTTCGAAGGAACGTTGTATCCGGATTTCTTTTTCCTGTACATCCATCATCAGGGCTTTTAGTAGTGATTCGATCATGCTTTTCCGGTCGTAAGGATTAGTAAGGATGGCATAAGGTAGTTCTACTGAGGCTCCGGCGAATTCGGATAATACCAGTGCGCCGTCGAAATCCTTCAGCAATCCCTTTGCAGCGATGTATTCTTTTGCGACCAAATTTAAGCCGTCCCGTAAGGGAGTGATCCAAGCAATATCACTGATTCCATAGTAAGTTACGACTTCGTCAAAGGGTAACGAGCGGTAGAAATATTGGATAGGTAGCCAATCCATTGTAGCGTATTTACCGTTGATTTCACCTATGGCCTGATTCAGTTGGTCTCCGATTTGATCATAGATTTTCATGCCTTGCGAAGGAGGTGTACAGATATTGATCAGTTCAATTTTACCTCTGTATTCGGGATAATCTTTCAGGAACTGGCCAAAAGCCTTTATTTTTTCCAACGGACCCTTTACATAATCCAAGCGCTCCACCGAAAGAATGGTTTTTATGCCTTTGTTTTGCTTGTTTTCTTGCATGCGCTTGATGTTCTGTTTGACTTTAGACACAGCCAATGAGCGTTTGATGCTCGCCATATTGACGCCAACGGGTTGGGCGCCCAAGCGGATTTTTCGACCTTCTACTTCAATGATTTTGGTCATGCTCTCTACCCCTAAAGCACAGCTATAGGTGAGGAACTGTTTAGCGGCTTTGATCGATTTTACCACTCGGAAGGGGACGTGGCTCCTGAGTACATCGATGAAATTTTCGACATAACGCGGTATATGGAAACTGATAAAATCGCAAAGCAGCAGGGAGCCCACTATTTCCCTTCGCCAGGGCAGGATATTGAATACATCCGCACCTGGAAACGAGGTGTGATGGAAAAAACCGATTTTTAAATCGGGCCGTAGGGGTTTTAAATAGGCAGGAACCATCCATAGATTGTACTCGTGTATCCAAACGAGCGCGCCATGGTCGGCTTCGCGCGCAATGCGCTCGGCAAAAATTTTGTTGATGTGCAGGTAGTGGTTCCAGTCCTCATGATTAAACTTCGCTTTATCCACAAAGGAGAAGATGGTGGGCCAGAAGGCTTCTTTTGAAAATACGCGGTAAAATTGATCGATATCTTTCTTCGACAAGGAGATGGTAGCACTCCAAAGCTTCGGATACTTCTGTTCGTCGATAAGCTGGTTGGCGATTTCTTTGTCGTCTTTCTGCTGTACTTCTTCGCCGATCCAGATCCCTGATCGTCCGTTCTCAAAAAGTCCCAATAGTGAAGGGATGATGCCATTCGGGCTTTTAGGTGCATGCCGTACAGTCTGGCCTTTGATGACGGACTTTTCATAGGGCAATCGGTGGTATACGATAACCAATTGGTTTTTTGCTGTTTTCGGTTTTGCTTTTGCTATGTTCTGCTGTGAAAACAGTTTACGAAAAGCATCTAGCCGTTGCATTGCCTC
The DNA here is from genome assembly GCF_004368405.1 of Olivibacter sp. XZL3. GTDB lineage: Bacteria > Bacteroidota > Bacteroidia > Sphingobacteriales > Sphingobacteriaceae > Olivibacter. The sequence continues at coordinate 43,802 of NZ_SBJH01000110.1, read as the reverse complement.
GATAATACCACCGGCCCCTTGTTGCTTCGCGTGGTATACATCCTTATTGTTGCTCGTTGCTTCGGTCAAAGCCGCTTCGGAAGCGCCAACGGCGACGCCCTTACAACCTATTTGGAACATTGCCAGATCGTTCATGGTATCGCCCGCTACTAAAACCTCTTCGTCAGCTACGCCTAACAGGTTGATCAATTTACGGAGCGTACTTCCTTTGTTTACCCCTTTGGGAAGGAAATCCAAGTATTTATCGACGGAGGTGATGACGTCCAGATTCTTCTTTTCTGCAATGTCCATCACCATTTCTAAATCGGTTTCTTTCGAATAGTAAAATGACCTTCTGCGTTGCTGCGGAACTTCCTGCACTTGAATGCCCTCAACCTGCGAAAGTTGTTTCTGTAAATCGAAAACTTCGGTCCAATTACGCTCAATTTCAGATTGAATAGGTTCGATTTTATCCAGTGTGTGTCCGTTAACTATGGTGGCGCCTACATCGGCAATGATGTAATCGGGAGTAGGGATAAGGGGGTCGTTCAGTAAAGGGATAACCGTTTCAAGTCCCCGTCCAGTAACGAATACAAGGGTAAAACCCTTTGCTTCCTTAATGAGCCGATAGAGCTCCATTCTTTTATCCATATCTCCACCTAAGAATGTTCCGTCTAAGTCTGTTGCTAATATCATGCTATTTCAGTTTTTGTTCTAATAATTTAAACTCAGTTAATACGGGCATATATTTGAATAACACGCGATAGGCGGTTTGCAAAATCGGCAACTGGCAAGGCAGCTCTTTTGTGAGCTGATAGAGCCCACGTGTGGCCCGGTAACCTTCGGCCACCATCTGCATCGCGCCTTTTGCCTTGTCTACACTGTAACCTCTACCGATCATCTCGCCGAAACTGCGGTTGCGGCTGTGCGCTGAATAAGCGGTCACCAAAAGATCGCCGGCATAAGAAGAGTTAAGGAGCTCCGACGAGCGGCCCATCTGTTGGAGGACGTCTTTCAGTTCTTGCAAGGCATTGGCAACTAACACAGCGAGGAAGTTGTCGCCATAATGAAGTCCTTTTGCCATTCCGCAGACTAAACCCACTACATTTTTGTAAATGGCTGCGTATTCTATTCCAGCTATATCATTGGCCAAACGGACCTCGATGTAGTCGCTGACAAAACAGCCTCGTAATAGCTGTTGTACCTCGACATCCGGAGCGGCGACTGTTAGATAAGTTTTTTTTCGATGGCCAATTTCTTCGGCGTGGCAAGGGCCGGCAAGAATGCCCTGAAGCTTTTCCGGTATACCCAGTTGTGTGGAAATGAAGGCGCTCGGTATTTCATGCTGATCGCCGACGGTTCCCTTTATGGAATTTAAGACGATTTTTCCGTTGATCCATGCTGCATCAAAATCTTCCAACAAGTTGGCCAGTTGACCGCTCGGCACGGCGAAGAGTATTACCGGACTCTTTCGTGCTACCGTTTGCTTGTCGGAGCTACATCGGATATATTGGGTATCTAAGTGGACGAAGTTTAAGTAATCGGGATTGCTGCCAGTTTCTTGGATTGCGTTTGCTTGCTTCGCCCTTCTCAAATACCAATTAACTGTTATTTTATTGTCTGTTAAAATTTTTACAAGTGCAGTAGCCCAGCTGCCACCGCCAAAAACGCCAAATTCAATCAAATTATTGGTTTTTTAAATTAAAGAATAACAAAGCCATGTAGTCATACGGCCAGACGGGATGCAAATATACGGGTTTTAGGAAAAATAAACAACTATTGGTTAATTTTTTAGCTGATATATGTTTATAAATATCTGTTAATCAGATCATTTTGCGATTTCTGTTCTTCAGAGCTTGTGATGTGGTTTAGCTATTTACATGGGCTACGGCGCGGTTTACACGGGGCGATACATCGGTAACTGTTGCCGTAACTCGTCTTCTCCGATTAAATGAGGGGCTTGGAATTGCATTTGAATGAGTTCCAGTGGAAAATGTAACACGCTGTTTGTAGTTTGAACCACCGCTTCATCTTTGTTAAAATAGTGACTTTGATATTCGCCAATGAGGGAATCTATCTCCTGCAAACGAATAATCAGCTCATGAATCACAAAAACAGGCGCCTGTATACTGCTTGCTTTATTCATATTAACATTAGATTATCAATTATTTAATACAATTTTAACCATTTAATTTTGATTTTAGAAATAAAGATCGGCGCTTCCTATATTTTAAGTAGGGGTAGCTTTTGCTGAGAAGACCGTTTATCCACATTTTTTGTTAAAATGGGTAGAGAAGTTGGTGTTAACCGGGAATGCCTTTAACTTCGTATATCTTTAAATTAAAAAATATGGCAAAAATTGTTCTGCTTTCTGCAAGTATCAGACAAGGTCGCAATAGTCATCGTGTAGCCTTGTATTTTCAGCGTTATATCGAAAACAATCAGTTGGCTGAGGTGGAGATGGTCGACTTAAATGCCTATAATTTCCCTCTTTTTGAAGAGCGTTTACGTTTCTTGAAAGATCCGTCCGACAAGATACTGGATTTTGCATCAAAAATTCGGACGGCGGACGGCATTTTGTTGGTAACTCCGGAGTACAATGGGGGCTATCCCGCGAGTTTAAAAAACGTAATTGACTTGTTGTATGATGAATGGCGTAAGAAGCCTATAGCCATTGCTACCGCGTCTGCCGGAAATTTCGGCGGAGCGCAGGTTACGACTTCCTTGGTGTTCAGTCTATGGAAAATAGGCGTGATGCTGGTTCCGGCAATGTTTCCCGTAGCGAAGGTGCAAGAGGCTTTCAATGAAGAGGGTGAACCACTTGATAAGGCTCAGACAGACAAAAGAGCACACCATTTCGTGAACGAATTATTGTGGTGTATCGAAGCGAAAAGAAGAATGTTGGCTGGGGCGTAGTACGGCGTTTTCCTGCCGCCACAGGCATTTCACTATCTTGCCATTGATGACGATTAGCAGGCATACGGCATCGGTAATAGAAGTATCAGTAGGTGTAATAACCTACCAATACTTCCACTGGATGGCATAACGGCGTGATCTTTGCATCGATGTCGTTAGCCTGTTAGTTGTAACCCGGATTCTGAGGAAAGCTGCCTGTGCCTCCTTCTGTTCGGTCGATCTGATCCTGGGGAATGGGACGTAAAGAATGATATTCTTTTACATTTCGCCCGCCGTCAGGGTTATAAGCTTGTACCCGGGTGACGAGTTGACCGGTTCGTACCAAATCATACCAGCGGAGCTGCTCGCCGAGTAGCTCCCTGCCGCGCTCTTCCAGTATGAAATCGATGTTTAGGTCGGCCGCCGTAATCAACATGGCTTGACGGTGTGCTGCGTCTTCCGTTTCATCCAGGCCGTTATAAGCGGCCCGTGCCCGTACCCTATTCATATAAGTAACGGCTTTATCCGTATCTCCGGCATACATAAACGCTTCGGCGGCGATTAGGCAGGTTTCGGCGAGTCGAAACGCCAGAAAGTCGCGGGATCCGAATTCATAATTGATATCGGGGCGTTCCGGATCTAAAAACTTAATCAAGGTAGGATATAGTTTTTTTGTATAAGCCTGTGGCTCGATTACCATAAAGTTTTTCGAAGCTTTCACTGCGGGGTCTAATTGATAACCGGGGAGCCAAACGGCGGTATCTCCTAGGGCGTAGGTGACTTCCTTGCCGTTTACATTGTAAGTTCCCGGCCTGCTGCAATAAAATACATCTTTGAAGCTCTTTTTATAGCGGGTATCGTTCACCCGATCGGCAAACAACACATCCAGTGTATAGTTGGTAGGCATAAAACGTTTCCAGGGTTGGCCGTCCCGAATGTTCCTGTTCATGCCTGGTAATACGTCGTATTCCATTAAAAAATAGCGATGTGCCGCATTGCCGGTTCCATCGGCATCTGAGTCGGCGCCATTGGTAATGGCATTTTTAGTGTACTGAACGGCCCAGATCACTTCGTCGTTGCGCTCACCGGCACCTTGTTCAAAAACCGAGGCAAAGTCATCGAGTAAGCGGAAATTATAGCCAGTGATGACCTGTTCGGCCAAGGTGGCGGCCTCTTGATAATCGCTGTCCTGCGCCGCTTCGGAGCTTGCTCTTGTAAGCAGCACCCTGGCCAATAGGTGCTCGGCAGCAGGTTTGGTAGCGCGGCCATAGTCGCTCTGCTCAACAGGCAGGTATTGGATGGCCGACCGTAAGTCGTCTTCTACAAGTTGGTAGATGTCGGGCAGTGGCGCCCGCGAAGCTACAGTAGTTGCCTCGGTCGTTTCGGTGGTGGTGAGATGTACCGCACCGTACTGTTGGATCAAGGTGAAATAATAATAGGCGCGCAGAAACTGAGCTTCGCTTTTGCGGATATTGCGCTGCTCTTCGGCTAGCTCGGTAATGCCGTCGGCACGGCCGATGACGGCATTGCATGTATTGATGCCTACATATAAATTATTCCATAAGTCGCGTACATAAGCTGTACGGGGATCAAATTGAGAAGTATACTCATTGATAAATTTATACGATCCGTCGGAGCCCATGGTGTAGGTATCGGTGCCAAAAACGGTCATGGTCATACCCAGTTCGTTGGCATGAAAAGTACGAAGGGTTGAATAAGCGGCTTTAACGCCATCTTCAAAGCCTTCAGGGGTAGAAAGGTAATCGTCGCTTACTTGCGAGCGGATTTCTTCATCAAGCATACGCTTGCAAGAACTAAACAAGGTAAGCGTCAGTATGGATAGCATGAATAGTGTTCTCATTGTTGTTAAAATTTAACGTTTAAACCAAAAAGCCAAGTACGGGTGGGGGGTGTATCTACCGGTAGGTTTTCGGCATCTGCATTGAAATCGATCCCTTCGGGGTCAACGCCTTGGTGTTTGTTGACATACGAGGAGATAATTAATGGCTGTTGGGCACTCACATAGAGGCGGAGCGATTCGGCACCTATTTTTGACGCCCAGCTTTTCGGGAAATTGTAACCCAGATTAACGTTTCTGATTTTGACGAAGGAGCCGCTAAAGTAGGCCATGGTGGTGTTATACACAGGCCGTTCTTGGTTTTGATTGGGCCTTGGATAAGCATTAGTCGGATTATTGGGCGTCCAATAGTCGACATTCAGGTTATTATATCGCCCAAAAAGGGTGTTGTGTACTTCGTGAAAGGAACTATAAATCATGTTTCCGAAATTGAAATAAAGGAAAACTGATAGGTCGAAGCCACGATAAGCAAAGCGGTTGGTTAATCCTCCGGTAAGAGAGGGTCTGTTATTACCCAGAATAACCCGATCCAGGTCGTTAATGACACCGTCCTCGTTCTGGTCTCGGATCTTTATTTCGCCCGGTACGCGGCCATAACGGGCGGCTTCTTCTGCTTCGTTGCTTTGCCAGATGCCCGTCTTTTCAAAGTCGTAATAGACCTGTATCGGTTGTCCAATAAACCAGCGGTTACCTACATCGTCTTGTTTTCCACCGTACAATTCGGTGATGCTTTCTTTGTTTGTTGCAAAGTTGAGATCTGTGTTCCAGCTAAAACCGTTCTCATCTTTCGGTTTAATATTCGTGGACGATATACTAAATTCAAAACCCGTGTTTTTGGTTGATCCTACGTTTTCCATAATGGATCCAAAGCCGGTTGTGAACGGTAGTTGGCGTTCCATAAGCAGGTCGCGGGTTTGTTGAGTATAGAATTCAGCCGCGCCCGACACGCGACCTCCGAGGATTGCATAGTCTAAACCAATATTGAATTGACGCGTCGTTTCCCATTTCAGATTATCGTTTTGTAACTGGTTGGGCCGGAAGCCAAATCCCGCTGTCTCGTCAAAGGCGTAAGTGGTGCGCCGTAAGAGCCCTTGTGTGCCGTATGGGTCGATACCGGTGTTGCCCGTTTCACCGTATGATGCGCGTAGCTTTAAGAGGTCAAAGATTTTATTACCTTCCATAAAGGATTCGTTGCTCATTGTCCAGCCTAAAGCGAGCGAAGGGAAAAATCCATAACGATGGTTTCTTCCGAAGCGGGAGGATCCATCGATCCGGGTAGTTATCGTGGCCAGAAAGCGATCGTCAAAAATGTAGTTTACACGGCCCATATAAGAAATGATATCCCATCGTTGAAAATCACTTCCCGTGCCCAATATTTCTTCTGCCGCACCAAAATTGAAATACTGCATTTCTTCAACCGGAATGCCCCTGACGCTGATATCGGTGGCTTCGAACTGCCGGTGTTGCAAACCAAATAGCCCCGTAACTTCCAAGGCGTGCTTTTCGGCAAAAGTTTTATTGTATTTTAAGATGTTTTCCAGCGTATAATTGAACACTAAGTCTTCGTTTCCCTGCGCAGCAGCGGATCCTCCCAAACGCGTATTCGTATACCGGCCCTGAAAATTGCCGACGCGATTTTGAATGAGATCCGGACCGAAGTTGAGGCGAAACGTGAGTCCTTCGGCCAAGGTAGCTTCACCGTAGATGCTGCTGAATAGACGCATGCGTTTGTTTTTATTGAGCAGGGCGCCCGGGACCAATTCGCTTAAGGGATTGCTACGCAGTCCGTCGGTTGTGGGCAAAAATATAAGATTACCTTGCTCATCGTAGGGAACACCTAGCGGGTTTTCTAGCAGTGCATCGTCATAAGGATTCAGATCTTGACCATTTGTGATGCTATAGTTGCCCAACATGGAAGTACCAATGCGTATCCGGTCACCGATCTGGTGATCGAGGTTGACCCGCATGGCATAGCGGCTAAAGTCTTGGATGGGTATAATCCCTTTGTCGTTCATGTAATTGAAGCTTACATTGAAGCGGGTCTTTTCTGATCCACCCAATATGCTTAGCGAATGGTTCATGCTGTGCCCTGTTTGGAGCATGAGATCTTGGTAATCGGTGCTTCGGCCCTGTGCAATGGAGGTGAGTTCTACCGGGTCGAATAGCCCTGGTGTATTTTGATCGGCATTTGGGTCATTATCGTCATAATTCCCGGTTGCCCGTCGGGATTCCCTTTTAAATTCGGCGAATTGCTCGCCATTCATCATCTCAATCTGTTTATACGCACTGGAAAAGCCAAACCAATTGTCGTAGCTAACGGTGGTTTTACCTGCGGTTCCGCGCTTTGTTGTGATGATAACGACGCCGTTCGCTCCACGCGAGCCGTAGATGGCGGTAGCAGAGGCATCTTTCAGCACTTCCATAGAGGCGATATCCTGTGGGGGGATATCTTCCAGTCCGCCTGTAATCGGAATACCATCTATTACATAGAGGGGGTCGTTGCCCGCAGAAAAAGAGCGGTTTCCGCGGATACGCACGGTTGCGGCACCCCCTGGTTTATTGTTTGTGTTGGTTACAAACACACCTGCTGCCCGACCTTGCAGCGCTTGAGACGGTTGTGTTACCGGTACCTCGGCAATGGATTGTGCGCTGACCGAAGAAACGGCACCGGTTACATCCTGCTTACGCTGACTACCGTAGCCCACTACAACGACTTCATCGAGCGCGGTATCGTCATCAGGTTTTAACGTGATAACGATCTGTTCCGATTGGCCCGCTCTTAGTATCTGTTCGGCCGGTTCGTATCCGATAAAAGAGATGATTAATACATCGGTTGGGGCGCTAGACTGGATAACGAATGCGCCGCTTTCATTGGTTGAAACTTTTTTTGTTGTCCCTTTAATCGCCACAGTAGCTCCTTGCAGAGGCTTTTTGTTTTCGTCTAGTACCCGGCCCTTGATTTCACGTTCCTGAAAATCGCTCGATAGCTTGCTGTGGGGTGGAGCATGAAAGGCAGCGAATGAGCTGGACGCCAGCCAGGGTGAATACAGTAGGGACATGAGCAGTATCCCCTGCTTAAGTTGTTTTTTGGCTAAACTGGTTTTCATTGAAAATAATTTATTATTGTTTATAATTGACTGGTTTATCAATATCTCGGATGCACGGAACACCACGCAAAAATGGGTAGGAAGCGGTTAATATTATTTAACGCTTACTTTTTGCGGAACTGAATGGTTCGCTTGATATATCGTTTGATGTTGATTAACAAGTATTACATTGGCTCTTTAGGTCTGTAGAGTATCAAACAATAGAAGCTTTCATCTAAGAATTTAATTATTTTACGGTTCATAATTACTTTATTTAAGTTTACGTTCAAAATTGGTCTCTGGTTTCACTATAGGGTTTCGCCATAGCTACTGTTACATAATCAACGGCAAAGTGCAAAGAATATGTTTGGATTGGGGTATCTGATCCCCAGTTTTTTTACGATAACGTTATCGTAAGCCGATTTATAGAAAACGGCCCATTTCTTGTAGGAAGTTCTATTTTAGTGGGTGTGTTTGCGCTACATCTGCCCTTAGGGTTTCAAATGGAGTACGTCGGCGCCCAAATCCTCTTCAAATACCCTTTCAAATTTTTTTTCGTGCGGGATAATCATAATTTCCAAAGATCCTGTACCGACTGTTCCGTCGAGAATATGGCCTCCATAGGCCTTGAAATCTTTGCCCGCTACCACACCGTGTAAGTGTATGCTAGGCTTGCCTTGCTGCCAAGCGATAGTTCCCTGCATACTGGCCAATTCCACATCTTTAAAATGTTGCGGGTCGAATTTCTTCTTTGCTGAATCGAAGAAACCAAAGGTGATGTTCACAAAGCCCATACCGGTAAAGTTGGCAGATGGGATGTGCTCTTTTTGGGCGAAGCGCTCGAGCTGTTCGATCACATTGTCTCCTTGTCTCAACACCATTAAGTAACCGCTTTGTACTTTAGTGTACCGCAGTGTCGAATCCTTCTCTTGCGCAAGCGATGAGCTGACATCAAAGAAGCTCAGACAGATAAATAGGAGAAAGGTTGCATGTACTTGACCTATTTTCATGATGTTTTATTGTAGGTGCTAAGGTGGCCGACCAGCGTTCTTTTTTAGTCGGTCATTACTTATTATCAGTTACAATTTTATCCATGCTTTGTTTATTTTAATTTATAGTGGCCAAGCGTGGGGTGCTAAAAAGTCGTTCGGTATATCGCTAATCCACAACTGAAATCGCGATTGGCCTGCGCATTTTTTTAAAACGCGAAAGTGGGTGACTTTTTAAGGGTTCGTGCCGGCAAAGGTATGCGGTGGCAACCGAAGAGAAGGCTATCCTCGACGCAGTTTTTTTATCAAGGCTATTTGGATAATAATGTAGTAGGATTTTAGCAACGCTTTTGAAATAGCGTTTTAAGGGCTTATTGATTTTCATATCTTTGGAGCCGATTAACTTCTCTTTATAATGCATAGGGTAGCGACCTTACAGGAATACTATAAAAGAACGTGCAGGAAAATGCCCGACGATCACTTCTTGCCATTGATTACCTACACAACCACCAAGCCGCGTATGGGGGATAGACCATTCGGTGCCTCCGTATTAGTTTTCTAATCTTAAAAAGCGAGAGGTACGATGAAGCTATATAATAATAAGTATGAGAAAATAAGCACCGTTTCCACCTTTGTTTTAGTTCCTTTATCGGGTTTGGTTACCGATATTTACATTCCCTCGTTTCCCGAGATGCAGTCGGTTTTTCAAACGAGTGCTGCGGGCATCCAGTTTACCCTCTCATGCTTTTTGATCAGCTATGGTATTACGATGTTTGTCGCCGGAAGCATAGTGGACAGTTTTGGAAGATACAAAATTGTGTTGGGTGCGTTATTGCTTTTTGCATTGAGTAATTTTTCGATAGCTTATATGCAAAATCTGTATTTCCTTTATATCGTACGCATCCTGCAAGGAATACTGACAGCCCTTATAGTAGTTGCGAAGCGTGCTTTTTTGGTAGACATTTATACCGGCGAAAAGTTAAAACATTATATGGGCTTGTTGTCGGTAGTATGGGCGCTTGGCCCGATCACCGCGCCCTTTTTAGGGGGATATTTGCAATCGTATTGGGGCTGGACATCCAATTTTATTTTTTTAGGCTTGTATGCGCTGTTATCCTTTATGTTAGAATACCGTTATTGTGGGGAAGCGATGCGCCACATACAGGCCTTTCGGATGTCCGCGGTTGTGAGGAATTATCGTAAGGTGCTTGGAACGCCCGACTTTTCGCTCGGACTCTTTGTGTTGGGAGCGACCTACGCGATGGTCTTGATTTTCGGTATGACTGCGCCTTTTATTATTGAAGAGCAGTTTCACTTTTCATCGGTAGTAACCGGTTATTGCGCGCTCATTTCGGGCCTCGGGCTTTTTACGGGCGGCATGGTAGCGAAGCGACTAACAAGTCGGCCTTTATTGACTAAATTGCGTATTGCTAATTTTTCCCAATGTTTTATTGCCCTGTTCATGTTTTTGGTGGGCATGTTTACGGCCGATATCTATGTGCTCATGTTGTTTGTGTTTAGCATGCATGTTTGTTCGGGTTTTATGTACAATGTTTATTTTACTTTTTGTTTAACACGTTTCCCGCAAAATGCCGGTATATCGAGCGGTATAACCAGCGGGGGGTCTTATTTAATAACCTCTGTACTAAGTTATGGTATGGTAAGTCTGGTAAAAGTGAGCAACCAAAGCACGCTCGCAATCTGCTACTTCGTTATGGCTTCGCTAACCTTCGCCTTGTTAATCGTTTTGAGAAGGATACGGCTTCCCGTATAGCAAAATTATCGCTTTATAGGTTTTAGCTTTGCGTTTTCATCGTAACTATTAAATATCTTTGTGATGAAGGCTATTCCAGTTGCTTGAAGCGGAATACGGGAATGGTAACAAAGTGAACAAGTAAGAAACGATTAAAAAATAATAAAAGGCCTTATGGTATTTATTCTCAGTGCGGCATTGCTGCTGACTGTCGCAGTTTTTCTTTATGTCCGACAGGATAAGTTTGGTAAGGCGCCGTCCGGCGAGCGCTTGGAACGGCTAAAACGATCGCCCAATTATCGGGATGGAAAGTTTCAGAATGAACATTTCACTCCCAATCTTACTAAAGGGTATTCTTTTATCGGCGTGCTTTATAATTTTCTTTTCCGAAGGGATCCAAGAAATAGACCCGTTGACGAAATTCCATCCATTAAAACAGATTTAGTTCAGCTGAAGGCTGAAAATGATCTTTTGGTTTGGTTTGGACATTCTTCCTACCTGTTACAGTTGGACGGTAAACGATACTTAATAGACCCGGTATTTTGCGGTAATGCATCGCCGATCCCTCGTTCGAACATCAGTTTTAGAGGAGCCGACCGCTATACAGCGGCCGACATGCCGGCCATTGATTATCTACTGATAACGCATGATCATTACGACCATCTTGATCACGAAACTGTGTTGGCGTTGAAAGGCAAGGTGGCACAGGTGATTTGCGGTTTGGGGGTGGGGTCGCATTTGGAACATTGGGGATTTGATGCCGATAAGATTATTGAAAAGGATTGGAATGAACGGATGGAGCTAAGCAACCATGCGGTGTTATACACAGCACCTTCACGGCATTTTGCAGGTAGAAGTTTTAGCCGGAATAATACCCTTTGGCTTTCGTTTTTGCTGGAAACCCCCAAACGACGGATTTACATGGGAGGTGATAGCGGTTACGATACACATTTTGCTGCCATAGGTGAGCAATTTGGGCCGATTGATTTAGCGATCCTCGATAATGGCCAATATAACAAAGCATGGCAAGCTATACATATGCTGCCCGAAGAGGTGATTAAAGCAGCCGAAGCGCTGCGGGCAAAGCAGCTTTTTCCAGTGCACTCGTCAAAATTTGCGCTTTCATTGCATCCTTGGGATGAGCCTTTGAAAAGGATAAGTGCACTTGCGAAAGCCGCAAAGCTTCCTTTGCTTACTCCCAAAATAGGCGAAGTTGTATACCTCGGCGATCGTTTACAGTCGTTCCAGGAATGGTGGAACGGAGTGAATTGATGCCGGAAAGTAAATCGTTTTCTTTGAAACAATCTCGCGGCCTAACTGTTGACAAATAGTTAAACGTGTAAATCAGAAAAAAATGGGACTATTTAGAACACTGTTATTAGGTGCAGCGGCGTACGGTGCCTATAAATATGCGACGAAAAAAGATGCAAACGGCCGGTCTATGGTAGACGATATAAAGGACAAAGCGCCTGAATGGAAAGAAAAGATAATGCGGTTTAAAGACGATGTGGGGCGAGATTTTAAACATAAAGCAAAACAGTACGAGTAAGCCTGTAGGCTTTGTTTTTTATTTAAAAAGTTACAAGCAGGAAAAACAGCGCCTAAATTTGTGTTTAATTTCGGCGCTGTTCGTCATGTTTTGAGATTTTCTGCTAAAGATTATCGCTAATATCGATCACTTCAATTTCAAATACCAAAGGAGAATTGGCTGGAATTTTTTCATTAGCTTTATCGTCATAGCCCCAAGGCGAGGGCGTAACAAAACGGATCTTAGAACCCTTTTTCAATCCGGAATTCGTCAACCCAAAGGTGGGAATGCTTTGCGTCCTTTATATTTGACTTCTACCGTGGGCGCAACAATCTGGCCAAGGGAGTTCAGTTTGTACGTATATGAATCAGATTGCCCGGCAGCCAAGACCTCGTACCAAATACCCGTGCTATCATTGCGTCTCGGGTTGATCCACCCATTGCCTGGGTCTTGAACATAAGCCCGTAAGATCGGTTCCTGTTCAGCAAGGGCTTTTTGTATACGTGCTCTGGTGATTGAATCCTGTCGTGCGTTTTCTCGCTGGATTTCATCGAAATCGTTCTTATCGCATGCTGAAAAAACAATAAGCGCCCCGAAAAGTAAAAATAAAATTTTGTTTGCGTGTTTCATTTGTCTGAAGGTTAAATTTTTCTCTTGTGTTACTGCAAGTGAGTTTAAGTTCGTCGTTTTAACGTTGGTTGACGAATTTTCGCTACAGTAGTTCTAAACTGCTTTTTAATGGGCTGTCGGCTTCTGCCTCTCCCGAAGATGGCTTCGGAGATTAGCCCGATCTTCATGCAGACTTGTTCGGGAATCCTTTTTATTTTTTATGGTATTATCATGGGCATTGTTTATCAAAGCGGTGTGTAATTGTGTGTAAAATCGACAAAAAGGCCTCATTCGCTGCCTGTTAAAAGCTCGATGCGCGAAAAATTGTTAATTTAGTTTGTCAGTATTAAAATAACCTATTATGTATACAAGAAGAATAAACCACCATCAACGAAATACCAGAAGGAGATCAAGACATGGTGTTTCGTTACTTGAAAAGCAAAATGCCTTGGATTTTTCCAGTATTCTACTTTTTTCTTTCGTTATAGTGGTACTGGTTGCTCTTTTTTCCGTAGACGATTCGGCTATCATAGCATGGCTGAACACCTTTACCAAGCGGTAGCCGGGAAGGGGCGGGTTCGATATGAACGAATGCCCCTTTTAAGAGACATCCGCTCGCTCCTTTTGGAGTCTTTGATCTTTAAAGAAGACCAGGAACAGGACGAAAACCACTGCAGCAATAATTGCAGGAGATATCCATAAATATTTCCAAAAGTTAACAACCTGTTGTACTTTTAAGTATTCAGCAATAAAACCGGCTACCCAGAAACCGATCAACATGCCTATACCGTACATGGCGATCGTTACTAAGCCCTGTGCGGACGACCGATAGCGTTCTCCCGCAATGGTGTCCGTATAGATTTGTCCTACTACAAATAGAAAATCATAACAGACTCCGTGTAAGAGTATAGCTGTAATGAACATAAAAGATAGACTTCCTGCGTCGCCATAGGCAAAAAGGAGGTAACGGATAACCCAGGCCGCAATGCCTACAAGAATCGTCTTTTTGTAACCTAATTTAGCAAAGAAGAAAGGAATAAAGAGTAAGCACAGCGCCTCCGAGAATTGGCCTAATGCCATTTTAGCGGTGGGGTTGGATAGACCGACGGCCGTTAAAAAAGGATTGGCATTTTGATAATAGAAGGCTAAAGGTATACAGATTAATATAGCTGAAACAAAGAAAATTAAAAAGTCTTTCTGTTTTAATAAGCCGAGGGCGTCAAATCCGAGTAATGACAACACGTCGTTTTTAGCCCTTATACCGGTGTTGACGGGGGGTGTCTGAGGCAAGGTGAAACTGAATATAGCTAAAAGCAGTGATGAAAAACAGCCCAATAAAAAGGTCTTTTTTAATGCGCCGGCAGCAATTGCCTCACTTTTGTCCCAATGAAAGACGTAGCTAATCGCAATGCCGGCGATGATCCATCCGACGGTTCCCCATACGCGGATGGCTGGAAATTGTTTTCTAGGCTCCGCTAAATGCCGAAAGCAAATAGCGTTGCTTAGTGCGAGTGATGACATATACGCAATGAAATAGGCCAATACATAAGGGTAGAAGTCGGCAGCACTGTCGGATCGATACATCAGAAACAATAATAATGCACCAAACAAGTGAAGGACCCCCAGAAGTTTCTCGGCATTAAAGTACTTGTCGGCAATGAGTCCTATAAAGAAGGGGGCGGCAACGGCTCCCAATGAATGGGTGGAAAATATATTGGCAATTTCGAAACCGGAGGCTTGTAAATTATGGGTTAAGTAAGTTCCTAAGGTTACAAACCAGGCGCCCTTTATGAAATATTCAAAAAACATCATAAAAGACAGCTTGAAGCGCAGGGAAAAATTCATGTAGGTCTTTCTGTTTAGTTTTCTAAAGTAGTGAAAGTTTTTAACTATCTTATTATACACTTTAACGAGAAAGGGAAAACCAACAGCCTATAGCAGGTTCGCCATTGTTTTTTTTGTGTAAAAAAAATATGAATTTGACTTTTCGACCGTCTTTATAAAAGGATTAAGACGTCTATGATGATTTATCGGTAAGCTCGCTCTGTTAGGTTATTGTTAAGCATTTATGGTTTTCTGACCGATTTGCGTGCCAAAATAAGCGTTGTATGGCGTTTCTTTGCGGTCGAAGTTGACGGAATAATGTTTCCGTACCAAAATTTACAGGTTTTCATTTAAAGGAAAGTTTATCTAAGTTTGTGCGCTTAAGAAATTTATAGAAAGAATATGGACTTTGCAATAATTGCTGCCGGTGAAGGGTCGCGCTTGGCGAAGAGTGGTTACCCCTATCCGAAACCTTTGGCTAGGTTAAACGGCATCCCTTTAATAGAGCGGTTAATCGCCATTTTTGCAGCAAACGGGGCGGAAACAATCCATATTATCGTTAATGAAGAATCGGCGTCATTGGTAGACTTCTTAGCTTCCTACGGCGGCAAAGTGCCTATTCGTGTGGTGCAAAAAAGTACGGAAAGTTCTTTGCATAGCTTCTATGAACTTTTAAAGGACATACCGACCGTTAACGAGTTATGTGCGACTACTGTGGATACTATTTTTAGGGAAGAGGAGTTTAGAAGCTATTTGCAAGCTTTTCAAGGCGATAAAAAACTCGACGCCCTAATGGCGGTGACGCCCTTTGTAGAAGATGAAAGCCCCCTATATGTAGAAGTGAACGAAACCGGTGACGTTGTTGCCTTTACCGATACGAAAGCAGGAGAAGCCGGTATCCTTGTTTCGGGAGGGATTTATGCCTTGCGAAGGAAGGCGTTACAATGCGTGGATAAGGCGATTAATAACAAGGTAGAACGCATGCGAAACTATCAACGGCTGTTATTAACAGAACGATTGAGCGTGAAAGCGTTTATTTTTAATAAAATAATAGATATCGACCATTTAGCGGATCTGCACTTAGCGGAAGAGTGGTTAAACGAAGAAAAGATATCGCAATAAACAGCAAGTGAAAAAGATCAAGATAATCGGTGTTCGCCGCGGGCGGACATTTTCTCCAAACCATATAGGAAATGACGAAGCAATCTTTTTGCTGAGCATGGACGCTTTAAAAAGGGAGGGCTGTGATGTTCGTATCTACAGTGAGGAAGAGTTTTTGCAAGATGATGCGGTTAGCGCGGATTCATGCGTTGTTTCCATGGCGAGAGAGAAGACGGTGATTAAAAAATTGCAACAGCTGGAAGCGCAGGGCGCCTGTGTGATCAATTCAGCTTTTGGCGTAGAAAATTGTTTCCGTACCAATATGACCAATTTATTGGTGAAAAATCAAATTCCTTATCCAAAAAGTATTATTGTATCTACCGATTGTCGGGATGAACGACTATTTAATGAGTTCCCACAGCCGGGTGTCTGGATAAAACGAGGTGATTTTCACGCTATCCATAAAGAAGACGTAACCTTCGTTTCTTCACGCGAGGAAGGGTTGGGAATTTTAAGGGAATACGCCTTGAGGGGAATTCCAGATGCGGTGATCTCGAAGCATTTGGTTGGCGATCTGGTAAAGTTCTACGGTGTAAGGGGAACCGATTTTTTCTTTTGGTTTTATCCGTATGAACACAATCATCACAAATATGCACATTACGAGCAGATAAACAGTAAACTGGTTTATAACCAGTTTGAAGAAAACGGGCTGAAACAAATAGCATTGAATGCTGCGCGCGTTTTGGATGTCCATATTTTTGGAGGAGATGCGATAATCGATCCCGAGGGCAACATTACCATTATAGATTTGAACGACTGGCCGAGTTTTGCGCCTTGCAGGGAAAGTGCCGCTTCTTCTATTGCGCAGCTATTAATAAACACATTTCAGAAACAGATTGATGGAATCATTGCAAGTGAAAAATAAGAAGCAAGAGAACAAAGAAATCTTTGAAAATTCGTTGAAGTCTAATGATACGGAGGAGAAGATCGACATTCATTTTTATCGTCCCATAGGTCTTCAGATTGCATTTTTTTGCCAAAAAGTAGGCTTAACACCAAACGCGGTAACTATTATCAGCATCTTTTTCGGTGTAGCGGCAGGTGTTCTTTTTTATTATCCGTCTTTGAGTATCAACTTCGTTGGTATGTTGTTATTAATGTTCGCCAACTCACTTGATAGTGCGGACGGCCAGCTGGCACGCCTCACAAACAACAAAAGTAGATTTGGTAGGATTTTAGATGGCTTCGCGGGCGATTTTTGGTTTGCTTCTATTCATATCGCTATTTGTTTACGCGCTATGAACGAAGGCTGGACTGCCGCCATCTGGATCTTCGGTATCCTCGCTGGTATCTCACATATGGTTCAATCAGCGATGGCCGACTATTACCGAAATGTACATCTGTTCTTTATTAAGGGAACAAGTGGAAGTGAGTTGGATAACAGCAAGGATTTACAGGAAGAATATGATCGTTTAACATGGTCGCAGCATGCTTGGACGAAATTTGTTTCCAAGGGCTACTTGAATTATACGAAAATGCAAGAACGTTTTTCGCCTAAGTTACAAAAGCTTTTAGGTGTTATTCGTAGTGAATTTAAAGACGGCTTGCCTGCCAATTTAATCAAGGACTTTCGGTATATGAATAAACCCCTTATGAAGTATACCAATATCGTGCAGTTTAATACGCGTGTGATTTTCCTTTTTTTGTGGCTCGTTATCGATTATGCCTGGATTTATTTCTTTTTCGATTTATTTGTGCTGAATCCGATCCTGATTTATATGTGCAATAGGCAGGAAAAAGTGAGTGCACATTTTTATGAGCGCATTAACGAGTACAAGGTGTAGATGGCTAGCAAGTTATATAAACTTTTATTTTTCGTTATTGGGATAGCTACCTTATGCTACATGGTATACGCCTTGGGCATAGACGTTATTTGGGATAATATAAAGAAAACAGGTTGGTGGTTTTTACCAGTACTTGGGAGTTGGCTTGTTATCTACCTCTTTAACGCGATTGCTTTTAAAGCGATCATTCAGGAGCCCGCTATACCAGCCAGCAATTTGCCGTTCGGCTCCGTGCTAAAGTTGACCATCACTGGTTATGCTATCAATTATATCACACCTTTTGTTGCACTGGGGGGTGAACCGTATCGAATTATGGAACTGAAACCTTACTTGGGCATCCAAAAGGCCAGTTCTTCGGTTTTGCTATATAGCCTTATGCACATGTTCTCGCATGTATTGTTTTGGCTCGCATCCATCGTCTTGATTTTAATATATGTACCGGTTAATGCCATTATGGTAACGGGATGTGCGATTATGTTTGTTACCGGCGTGGTTCTTTGTTACTGGTTTAGTCGCGTTTATAAAAAAGGATTTACGTTAAGCACCTTTAGGGTATTGGCTAAAATTCCTGGCCTGAGGAAAAAGGTGAGCGTTTTTGTGGCGGAAAAACGGCAAAGTCTTGAAGAGATCGATTATCAGATCACCGAATTGTACGCGAGACGAAGGGAACGGTTTTTTAAAGCTTTGACCTTCGAGTTTATCGCAAGGGTAGTGGGCTGCATCGAAATTTTTTGTACGGCAAAGGCTATAGGGTTGAATATGAGTGTTGTTCAGTCGCTTATTATCAGTTCCGGTTCGTCGTTATTCGCTAATTTAATATTTTTCTTTCCTATGCAGCTCGGAACGCGGGAAGGTGGTTTGGCCTTGGCATTGAAAAGCGTTGGCATGCCAGCTTCGTCCGGTATTTTTATTGGAATTATTATGCGGATCCGGGAGGTCTTTTGGATTATTATAGGCCTTGCGCTGATGCGAATTTCGAAAAGCAATGTTGACAAATCAGGCGAAGTATTGGAAGAAGTTAATGATAATATGAATATACGTTAAAATATGATTAAAGGCTTGTTATTCGATTACGGCGGTACTATCGACACAAATGGTAGGCATTGGGCGAATGTTATTTGGGAGGCTTATCAAGCGGTAGGCATCATGCTGACTTACGAACAGTTTTTGGAGGCCTACACGTTTGGCGAAAAGTCTTTGGCCATTAATCCGATTATCAAACCGCACCATATTTTTAGCGAAGTATTGCATTTGAAAATTCAGCAGCAATTTTTGTATCTAAAACTGGATGCGGATTTTGAATCGAAAATAGCAGCGATTGTCGGTCATTGCATGAAGCTTGTTCTCTCTACTGTTGAGAATGCGAAAAAAAGCCTTGATGTACTGGCCGATCGTTATCCGATGGTGTTGGTTTCGAATTTTTATGGTAATATTCAGTCGGTGCTGACCGATTTGGGGTTGATTGGTTATTTTAACGATATTGTGGAATCTGCTGTGGTAGGCGTGCGCAAACCGAATCCTGCGATTTATCAGCTCGGAGTGGATCGGATCGGGCTGGATGCTGCTGCATGTGTAGTAATTGGCGATTCGTTCAAGAAGGATATTATTCCTGCTAAAGAAGTCGGTTGCAAAACGATTTGGCTTAACGTGGACGGTATTGAAGAAGATTTGGTATTAGCGGGAAACGGGTCTGCGGATATACAGATCGACGATTTCGGAGCGCTTCCTAAAGCGCTGCAAAAGATGAGCAATGCCTTTTCGCTATAACATTTTTAAGCCTTTCTTTCTGTTGCCTTTGCATTAGGCGGCGCTAGCGGTTGAACCCGCGATAAAAAGAAAAGAACGAAAAGTTGATTATACTATATCTGTCTGCTCCAAATCGAGTAGCCGCTTCCATTCCGGGTGTCTTCTGATGAAAGCGACGACGGCGGGGCAGAGGGCAACCAATTTATAGCCGTTTTGGTCCAAATAGGTGAGTGTTTTTTCAATGAGCGCAGCGCCCACACCTTTTCCTTCAAGCTCCTTGGGTACTTCTGTGTGTATCAAATAGACCTTTTTATTACGTTCCTTGTATTCGATAAAAGGTTGTTGATCTTCTACCAAAAGCTCGAAACGGCTGTTTGCCGTATTTTTGGTTAGTTCGAGGGTGCTGAATTCTGCTTTCATTCGTTTGTGTATTATGTAATGGGCTGATTTGATAAGATAAACGCTTTTTTTTTTTAGATCATTTTTTATCGTCCATATCTGGGCTATATCACTCGATACTCCACCTTCCAAGTTCTTTAACAAATCTACAATTTTGGTTTTTGCTTTTACAATTGTTTTTCGCCTTTTCCAGTAAATATTTGTTCCGATTCTGTTCGCGAATACTGTGCATTTTGGCTAAGTTTGTTACTTAATTGTTTAAACTTAATCCATATGTACCATAAATTACTTAGCGTATTTGCTGTTTTACTATTGTTTGGCCATCTATCGGCTCGAGGGCAAAACGAATTCTCGGTTATTGCTTATTACACGGGAGATGATCAAAAGATAGATCGTTTTGAGGTCGATAAATTGACCCATATCATTTTTAGCTTTTGTCACCTCAAGGATGGTGAATTACATGTGGATAACGCACAAGATTCTACAACCATTAAATACCTCGTTTCTTTAAAAAAGACCCATCCAAAATTGAAGATTATGCTTTCATTAGGTGGATGGGGAGGTTGTGCTCCATGCTCGGAAGCGTTTTCAACGGCGGACGGCCGAAATAAATTTGCTCGTTCGGTAAAGGAAGTAAATGATTATTTCAAAACGGACGGAATTGATTTGGATTGGGAATACCCTACTATAGAAGGGCATCCCGGGCATTTATTTCAAGTTCAAGATAAGGAGAACTTTACCGCCTTAATTCAAGTGTTAAGGCAGACGCTCGGTTCTGAAAATGAGTTAAGCTTTGCTGCAGGGGGCTTTCAAAAGTATTTAGACGAATCCGTAGAATGGGAGAAAATCATGCCGCTGGTCGACCGTGTAAATATCATGAGTTATGATCTGGTAAACGGATATGCTACGGTGACCGGACACCATACCCCGCTGTTCAGCACGCGAGACGAGGAAGAATCAACCGACAGAGCGGTGAAGTTTTTATTGGGAAAGGGCATTCCAGCCAATAAGTTGGTGATCGGGGCTGCTTTTTATACGCGGGTTTGGGAAAATGTTTCCAGCCTCAGTAATGGATTATACCAAGCCGGTAAACATAGAAGCGGATACGACTTTAAATCCTATGCTGAGAACTTGACTTCAGCGAATGGATGGGCATATTTTTGGGACAAGAAAGCGAAAGCGCCTTATTGGTACAACAAAGAAGAGAAACTTTTTGCTACGGGCGACGATCTGCGTTCGGTGAAGGCTAAAACGAAGTATGCGCTGGATAACAAACTGGGTGGTATCATGTTTTGGGAACTTACATTGGATACCCATCGAGATGGACTGCTTAAAGGTATTGATGAGGTCGTAAAACAATGAAAGAAATACACTTAAGGAATGTCAACGTAGTAAGATACGTAACGCCTTTACGCGAGGGTGGATCCATGCCCGCTATTATTGAGGCAGATGACGACTTTCTATACGTCCTTAAATTTCGAGGGGCGGGGCAAGGTACACGAGCGCTGATTGCGGAATTGATCGGCAGCGAAATTGCCAGGGCACTACAGCTAAAAGTACCCGAACTGGTATTTGCCCATCTGGAACCTGACTTTGGGCGATTGGAGCCGGACGAAGAAATTCAAGATCTGCTGAAATTTAGTGTGGGACTCAATTTGGCAGTACATTATCTGTCGGGTGCCATCACCTATGATCCCATTGCCTATACGGTGGATGCCCAGCTGGCCTCGAAGATCGTGTGGTTAGATGCGTTACTTATGAACGTCGATCGGACGGCTAAAAATACCAACATGTTAATGTGGCATAAGGAGCTCTGGTTGATTGATCAGGGCGCTTCTTTGTATTTTCACCATAGTTGGCACAATTGGAAGGAGCAGGCTCTTAAGCCATTTGTACAAATTAAAGATCATGTGTTATTGAAACAGGCAACGGAACTGAAAAGTGTAGACGCCTTTGCAAAGGAAGTGCTGAATGCAGAATTTATTCAACAAGTGGTATCGCTCATTCCAGAAGACTGGTTGGAAAACGAACCTACCTTTCAGTCGGCAGACGAACATCGCTCGGCCTACGCTTACTTCTTACATTCACGGATAGAAAACTCAGCAATTTTTATAAATGGAGCTAACGATGCAAGAGCGGCACGTGTTTGAATACGCAGTGATACGTTTAGTGCCGCGCGTTGAACGGGAGGAGTTTCTAAATATCGGTGTAGTACTGTATTGTGCAAAACACAAATTTTTACAGATGCGCTTTCATGTGAACGATGCAAAATGGCATATGCTGGATAGGGAAGTGGATGTTGAGGACCTAAAGTGCTATTTGGAAGCATTTAATCGGGTTTGCTTAGGAGGTAAAACTGCCGGTATAATTGGTACGTTAGAGCCAGCCGAGCGGTTTAGGTGGTTAACAGCGGCACGCAGTACCATCTTGCAGACCTCAAAAGTGCATTTGGGTTTATGCGCCAATCCGGAAGAAAAATTGGATCAACTATTTGAGCAACTGGTTTTATAACAGGCCCTTTTTTGAAAAGAACAGAAAAAGATCTATTTTTGCGTGCCATGATTCGACTTGTTACCAGCAGTCCGCTTACACCACCTTGATTTTCACCAAGAGTTTTTCATGGTTAATTTGTGTGTTGCAATAGGCAGAAAGTTTCTATTCTCGCCTTATGTTTCCCTTTTATTTTTGTTCTTCCTTTATAATTTTTCTTATGTTTCTGAGTTTATTTAATTTTAATCAGAAGGTCGACTATAAAAACGAGATTTTAGCTGGTTTAACGGTTGCTATGACCATGATTCCAGAGTCGTTGTCCTTTGCTATCCTGGCCGGTTTTTCTCCTTTAACCGGTCTGTACGCAGCTTTTATAATGGGCTTAGTGACCGCTGTGTTCGGTGGACGGCCCGGTATGGTTTCGGGTGGGGCCGGAGCTACCGTCGTGGTGCTAATCGCCTTAATGCAGTTACATGGAATCGACTATGTTTTTGCTGCGGTGAGCTTAGCAGGTCTGCTGCAAATCCTTGTAGGCGTATTTAAGCTTGGTAAGTTTATTCGACTGGTGCCGCAACCTGTTATGTATGGGTTTGTAAACGGTTTGGCCGTTATCATTTTTATGGCACAGGTGGAGCAATTTAAAGTCAGCGACGGACCTGTAGACGTTTGGCTCAGCGGAGCGAGCTTGTATATTATGCTCGCTTTGGTGCTGCTTACCATTGCAATTGTTTGGCTTTTTCCCAAAGTAACGAAGGCCGTTCCGGCCTCGCTGGTGGCTATTGTGGTTGTATTTTTATTGGTGTTGGGGTTTCATATTGACACGAAAACGGTAAAAGACATCGCTTCAATCAGTGGTGGCTTTCCGCCTTTTCATATTCCCGCCGTACCGTTCAATATGGAAACATTGAAGGTGATTTTTCCCTATTCGTTGGTAATGGCCGGTGTAGGTTTGATAGAGACCTTATTGACCCTCAATGTGGTTGATGAAATCGTTGGTAATAGAGGGAAGGCCAATAAAGAAAGCGTTGCGCAAGGAGCGGCGAATATGTTAAACGGCTTCTTTTCCGGAATGGGCGGTTGCGCCATGATTGCACAAACCTTTGTAAATCTGTCGGCAGGCTCGCGTACGCGACTCGCCGGCATCATCGCGTCTTTGACCATCCTGTTGGTTGTTTTATTTGGAGCGCCGCTTATAGAGCGGGTTCCTATGGCGGCCTTAGTGGGGGTTATGATGATGGTTGCCATTGGAACTTTTGAATGGGTGAGCTTGCGTATTGTAAACAAGATGCCTAAGTCGGATATATTCGTAGGCGTGTTAGTGGCCGTCATTACCGTGCTTTTGCATAATCTGGCTTTAGCCGTTTTGATTGGCGTTGTGATTTCTGCTTTGGTTTTTGCTTGGGAAAGCGCCAAGCGAATCCGGGCGAGAAAGTACCTGGACGACCACGGCGTAAAACATTATGAGCTGTACGGACCGTTGTTTTTTGGCTCTGCAATGGCTTTTATGGAGAAGTTTGACATACATAATGATCCGGAGGAAGTGGTAATCGACTTCAAAGAAAGCCGTATTGCCGACATGTCGGGCATTACTGCTTTAGATAAATTAACCGAAAAATATAAGCAAGCCGGAAAAAGGCTTCAGTTGAAGCATTTAAGCGAAGATTGCAGAGCGCTTTTGAACAACGCCCAAGATGTGATCGCCGTGAACATCTGGGAAGATCCGACCTACCGGGTCCCTTCTGATAAACTCTGATGTTGTACGCATTGCATGTCAGCACAAGTGGGTGGAAAAATGTTAATGACGAATTCGTATATTCGCTATTCATTGTGGACCAGTTAATAAACCTAAAGACATGAAATACCTTAACGAATTTATCGGTACCTGGGTTCTAGTAGTACTCTATTGTAGTGCTTCTTTAGAAGCGCAGGCCCAGTTGGCATGGAAGCTCCAGTGGCAGGACGAGTTTAATGGGATAGGCTTGCCCGACAGCAATTTCTGGACGTACGACGTAGGGGGACATGGATGGGGTAATAATGAACTTCAATATTATACGCAGGCGGATACATCGAATGTTAAAGTGGAAAATGGCTGCCTTTTACTCACCGCAAGAAAAGAAGATTTGGAAGGGAAAAATTACACTTCGGCCCGTATGCTCACAAAGAAACAGGTGGGGATAAAGTATGGGAAACTGGAAATTCGAGCTGTTTTGCCAGTGGGCCGAGGTCTATGGCCGGCCATATGGATGCTGCCAACAGAATCATGGTATGGCGGTTGGCCGAGTAGTGGCGAGATAGATATTATGGAACATGTAGGCTTCACTCCGGATACGGTTTACGGAAGCGTACATACCAAAAGATTTAATCATGTTATCGGTACGCAAAAGACGAAAGGAATTTTTATCAAAGATCCCTATACCGAGTTTCATACCTACGCCATCGAGTGGGATGAGCAAGGTGTTCAGTTTTTTGTAGATAACCTATGCTATTACCGATTTGACAATAGCAAAAAGGGGCATGACGAATGGCCTTTTGATCAGCCTTTTCGTTTGTTGTTAAATATTGCTGTCGGTGGAAACTGGGGTGGAAAAATGGGGGTAGATGAAGCTATTTTTCCAGCCACTATGAAAGTTGATTACGTGCGGTATTACGTACATGACTAAACGGAGCACTTCTCCCCGGTTACATCAGGAAGCCCGGGAGAAGCGCTAATAAAAAAATAACTGCGTTCAGTATAGCCCTCAGCGTTACAAAGACGGCGTTCTGCCACCATCCACAGGAATATTGGTGCCGCTTATATAAGATGCTGCCGGCGTGGCAAGAAAGGCAATCACATTGGCTACTTCCTCGGCTGTGCCAAATCTTTTCATCGGGATGCTTTTAAGCATTTCCTCTTCAATCTGTAAGCTCGTTTTCTCCTGCACTTGGGCGCTGTCCTTTATCAAATCTAATAACCTGTTGGTTTTTGTTGCGCCGGGCAAAACATTATTTACCGTGATGTTAAATGGGCCTAATTCATTAGCGAGTGTTTTGGCCCAAGACGCCACCGCCGCCCGGATCGTATTTGAAACACCCAAATCGGGGAGAGGCGTTTTTACCGAGGTTGATATGATGTTGATAATTCGGCCGTAGCCAATTTTCTTCATGCTTGGCAGCACTGCTTGAGCGAGAAGCTGGTTGCATAAAAGATGTCTATGGAAAGCTTCGAGAAAATTTTTGGAGGAGGCCTTTAAGAGCGGGCCCGGAGAAGGCCCGCCGCTGTTGTTTATTAGAATGTGTATATCTGAATCTGCTACCAATTGATCAATGGCAAGTTCAACTTCAGCCAGTTTATTAAAATCCGCCAAGGCATACCGATGTTCCTGACCGGGTACCTTATGAAGACTGGCCACAGCTGTCTTCAATTTCTCTTCGTTGCGGGCAAAAAGAATGCAATTGGCCCCTAAACCCGACAAAACTTGCGCTGCAGCTAACCCGATGCCGTCACTGCTGCCGCAAACTAATGCGTTTTTATCTTTCAGTGAAATATTCATCATAAACTACGTAACTAAAGAGGTATAGACAACAATGGGATGTCCAAGCCCGCGGCCATCATCCTCGTTTTACTTCTATGCACAATGGAAGCCCAAAAACCATACCGATTGGGAACCATAACCAGTAAATCGGGTCGATAGCTTTCAATTTCACTTTTTATCTCTTTAATGATAGCGTTTGATTCAACGTTTTTATAAAAGTACTGGATGTTTTCCATCTGTCCTTCTAAAAGGTGAGACGGGTGCATTTCTGCATCCTGCAAGTCGGCGATCTTTTCCTGGACATTAAAAACCTCCACCTCGGCATTCCAAAGGCCCGCGGTATCCTTAATTCGATCTAAAATCTGTTTTTGGATACCTCGTACCACATCGCAAGCATATAAAATTCTTTTTATTCCGTTGAAACTAACGCCCAATGGTACAGCTAGAACAGGGAACTTGAGTTTTTGAATGACGTTGGTTGTGGTATTGCCTAGTAAATCCTGTTCTAACGAACGTTGCGCCATGCCCATAACAACCATTTCTGCATCATGATGTGTTATAAGCCGTTCAATCTCGTCCTCTACATTCAGTAAGCTCGATTCTGTGTGCACTTCTATAGCGTATTTTTGTTGTAGTTCAGAGGCCCTTTTCTTTAAGGCAGCTATGCTTTTGTCAACTAAATGCTGCACGTTTTCTACAGAAAGAATCGTGTTGGATGCGTGTAATGGTAACTTAAAGGAATTGAAAAGAATAATTTTCGCCTTAATAATACTTGCACCGGCGGCGGCATATTCAACGGCATTTTCAGCGATATCAGAAAAATCTGTCGCGACAATAATTGTTCTCATATTTAACATATTTATACGTTAAATTTACACGTTAGAACGGTTTACAGCACTTTTATTCCGGAATATTACTTCGGAATAACATTCCGCAGCTTTCTGTCTTAACTGTTGGTTTGCATTACCTGTCTATTTTAAATTCATTGCCACAGTTTTTACACTTATAAACGCTTTTGTAATAGATAGGAAAGGTAGTCATCAAGAATGAGACGATAGCCGATAACAATCCTTTTGTACCCTTCATGGACTTGTAGTGATCGTATAGGTCGGGCGACCCACATTGGGGGCAAGTAATTTGTTGATCATTTTCATCAAGGGAGGGAGCTCTGTCGACTTCTTGGATGATCGCTTGCGCCGCTTCTAAATCGGCTGACCGGATCATCAGTTTAATTCCTCCGACGGCGTAATTATATAAAGGATTAAGGGAAACGATGTGTTCGTCTTTAAGAAAGCAAGGGATTCCCTCACTTTCAAGCTTTGTCTTGAGCAAGTGGGCTTCTATGGGATTGTCAAAAGCTTTCAAGATTAAAAAGTCCATCCATAAAGATAGGAAACTTAGCTTGATTAAAAAACTGAACAGGCATCAGCGGCAAATAGGAGGCGTAGCTATGTTCAGTGTTTTATTACGATATGACATTAGCGTAGTATGGATATACCTGTTAAGTAAAATACAGTTTTCGATTAGAAGATATCGCATTTATTGCTTTATAGAGGGCAAAGCGCATCCCAACATAATGCCACAATCTGATGAACCAGTATTTATGTGCGTGTTCTTTTCGGTACGCCGTATATAGTTCTTTACGCAATCGAGCGACTTGCTGTGAGTAGGATGGGGAACAGCGGATATTGATCGGTCCTTCTTGAACGATGGATGAATGGGTTTTCATAGCGAATTAGCAATAAGTGTTATGCTAAGATCGTAATTTCTGTCGAAAGTTTGCCATCTAAGTAGTCATTGTTGGGACATCCGGAGCAGGCATCCAGTGAGTCGGCCTAAAAAGGTGAGTCGCTTTGGCCCGAAACGGGCGAAAAAGACCGTCCTTAATATGTACGCCATGAATGATGGGCGGCTGGCCCGTGCGAGGTATGCGCTCGTCTGCAGGGTTGTCCAGTTTGGTGAATAAACATTCTTGCATTTCTTTCGGAATACGTTCATTTAACGCTATCCATGGACCTATTTCGCTCCGGAGCGGCGTTTCTTTTTTGTCACGAAAAATGTACCGAGTCCGGTAGGGCAAAGACCGGGAAAGAAACGGGTTAAAATCATCGATATCCACCCATTCTTCATTTACTTCTGCTTGCAACACTTTGAAAACCTGTTCGGATCCAACGGTGTCTCCGTCAGTCAATTTTAAGTTACCCTGGTATAGGCAGGGCAGGTCATGGTGGTCGGTACGTTGAAGATAGGTTCCGTCCGTTTTATTTATGGCGATATAGTCGATTGTCTTGTCCACGATGTTAACTAAAAAAATCTAGTTTACCCTTACATAGGTAACGGTTGAGGTGAAATATTTGTTGTCGTTTAATTCATCTAAATCAGGCAGTGGCAAGGGACCGGAAAAAATCGTCAAAACGTTTTTTCCTTTGAATTCTATCGTCATTTCGGCTTCGGCATCTATGTTGTCTATTTTAGTAATCAGTTTACTGTCGGTAATCTGATAACGGCCTTGTTGATCTTCAAGTCTTACAACAGTGATTGAGTCGGCCTCTGTTGTAGCATACCTGCCTTTAGAGGTAAAGCGTCCGTCGGCATAGAATTCCATTATGCTGACATTATTGTCGTCAGCAGTATGCATGTAAGACTCCTTCATGTCTCCGTCTTCATATAGCTCGGTGATGGTGTTGGTGCTCTGCCATGATCCAACAATCTTTTGTCGGATGGTATTGTCTTTTTTCTGGCAAGAGCCAAACGCGGTCGAAGTCAGGATTAAAATAAATATTGTTTTGAACGATATCACTGTATGCATATCAATTGCATATTTAATAGTGTTATAGGTTAACGATTTATGCGTATATGCCGGTTGTTGACTGCAAAACGAGCAAATTAAATGAGGAGTTGCTACAATCGTTTGTTATATGGCGGTTTTTGAAGCGCTTTTGCTCTGTGTAACCTGAACGTTTCTTTAAACATGAAAAAGTGTAATCATCGGGATAAAGATACGCAAAGTTGTTAATAGCAAACTTATTTTGCCGATTTTTTATTTACGGATACGCGAGTAAGATTGCCTCTTGGTAGATCTAAGGGAAGGGTGTAAGAGTCTTTCTTAGTGGGTATTCTGTAAGCGCGCTTAAATCGGCTGCTTCCAATACGCTTACAGAATTGATGGTCGTCGTTTCGCCTTTTTCAGAAATAAGTATTTGGTTGGATTCCAGGTTATTGTTAATTTCAACATGATGATACCGATAGACCTCATTGTTCGCTTTGATATGCGAGAAAAACAGCGGAATTGCAATGTTAAAGTTCTTTGCATTTATTTTTACTACCAACAGGCCATTCAACTGGGGCAGATGGTCATCACTCAGTTGTCGGATAACTGTCTCCGTGCTGAGGTCGTATAGCAGGATAATCCGCTTATCTTGCTTGGTGATAAAAACGAAGCCGGTATGGATGACCATTGAATTTATTCTTTGTTCAAACTCCGGGGCTTCCAAAGATTGGTTTATGATGTGATATATTTGGTTAAGGTCTTGGCCGTATAATATATCGGCTATTTCCTTATATTTCATGTTTTTAATTGTTAAACTTATTTCTCTTTTTCGAATCGATTTTCAGCCAAAGCAAGCTCGTTATAGAGCTTTTGATTTTGACGTACCAAATCTCGATAATTAAAGATTGTAATCTCAAGGTTTCTTTATCTTGTAGCTTAAAAAGTGTAAAACGCGAAAGACTGTGCCTGTGGAAAAAGCTTTTTTCACTAATTCCTCCGCGTTACCGGTCGGGGTTCGCATCTTTGTACCTTGGAAAACTAGTTCAGTAGCAGCCAAATGGTCTTATAACCGATCCACGACATGAATATAATTACGACCACGCCTGCGGCCGTAAGCCAGGTCGGCTGTTTATACTCGCCTACGATACGCGTTTTATATGCGGCAATAAGCATTAGGCTAAGTGAAATAGGCAGTATAAGGCCGTTCAGTGCACCAGCAATAATCAGTGTCTTTACCGGTTGCCCGACCGCCAGGAAAATCGCGCCGGAGGTTAATATGAAGATGATGACGAAAAGGTTATGAAATCGATCGATTTTAGGGTGGAAGCTCTTTATGAAGGAAATAGACGTATAGGCCGAACCAATGACCGACGTGATGGCTGCCGACCACATGACCAGTCCAAAGAGTCTGTATCCGAATTCGCCACCAGCCAACTTAAATACAGATGCGGGGGGATTACTTTGGTCTAGCATTAATCCTTTGCTAACCACGCCGATAGCGGCCAAAAATAGCAAGGTGCGCATGAGCGATGCGATGCCTATGGCACTAGCCGCCCCTTTGTTTACCGCCTTAAGTTCATCAGTACCGGAGATATTTGCATCTAGTAGCCGGTGTGCGCCAGCGAAGGTGATGTAGCCGCCCACGGTTCCGCCTACGATGGTCAGTAAAGCATTAAAATCAAATTTTGCAGGGATAATAGCGTTTACAGCAACTTCCCTTAAAGGCGGATTACTTGTAAGCGCTACATAGAGCATCAGGACAATCATAAGCAGCCCGAGAATTTTTGTGAATAGATCCATCGCTTTTGTAGCTTCTTTATATGCGAATATGGCAAGTGCTACGACCGCACTCAGCGCCGCTCCATATTTTGTATCGATGTTCAGCAAGGCTGTTAGCCCGAGACCAGCACCGCCGATATTCCCTATATTGAATGCTAACCCACCAAGAAAGACTAAAGATGCGATAAAATAGCCTAATCCGCCCACCAGTTTGTTGGCGATTTGTTGTGCTGGCAGCCCTGCTACGACGATAACGCGCCAAATATTGAGTTGGACAATAATGTCCAGAACAATAGAGGTTAAGATGATAAAGCCAAAGCTGGCGCCCAGTTGTGCTGTAAAAACAGCGGTTTGCGTTAGAAAGCCTGGGCCGATGGCTGAAGTGGCCATGAGAAATGCGGCACCTAAGAGCGCTTGCCATTTAGTTTTCTTCATTTTACGAAGCCTTTATTGAGATCCCTTTCCAGGGATTGAGGTGGTCGAACATAGTATATTTATTGCAACGGCAAGCCTTTTTAGCTCTTTTTCTTGGTTAAGGTAAAGTTTTTCAGCCTCAATGCGGCTAATGGCCGAAAAATGAATCACATCGCCGGGCTTTAATTGGGCGCATAGCGGAATGTCGATTTGAGCCACCTGCGCAATACGAGGGTAACCACCGGTAGTTTGGCTATCGGCCATTAATAGCATCAAGGAACCATCGTTGGTGACCTGTATAGTGCCAGGCGCAACGGCTGTGGACAGCAGCTCGGTTTGTACAGAGCGTGACAATCCTTGCCCGTTAAAACGATAGCCCATACGATTGCAATCGCGGCTCAATGTGTACGACGACGATAAAAAACTAAGCAGCGAATCCGCACGGAACCAGGTAAACTCTTTCCCTGGAACGACCCTGATGGTTTTCTTCGCTAATGCCGTAAAGCGTTCCTTATGGACGCTCCAGGACGGAAAGTTGATATATAGGCCTTTTAAGGATGCCAGGATACGCTTATTGCTTTGGGTCAAGTTTTCTGAGCTACGCAGCTTATCGCCCTTTTTTAAGCAACGGCCTGACAGACCTCCAAATTGCGCTTCTAAATAGGTGCTTTTGCTTCCTAAAACGGGTCGTACGTCCCATCCACCGAGAATGGCCAAGTAAGTTCGCGAGCCTGACTCCAGGTGGCTAAAGTCTAAGTATTGTCCTGCCGGAATAAAGAGTGGGCGGTTAGCGGGCAATGCCTGCTTACCGGCATAAAGGAGGCAGCTTTCTCCGGAATAAGCGATTAATAAGTCCGTTTCAGCGAATATCGATACATCGGCGTAAGTGATTTCAATGACGGCCTCCGTCGGGCTATTGCCGAGGCTGAGGTTGGCGATTCGCATGGAAAGTGGGTCCATCGCGCCAGCGGCCGGAATTGCTTGATGGCGGTAAAAGTGTCTGCCGAGGTCTTGTACGGTGCTTAGTATGCCGGGTTTTATGACAGTGATTTCCATGAATTGCTATTTTTGATTGCTTCGAACTCTTCGAGGTCAATTACTTCGAACATGATTTCATCGCCGGCGCTCAATAAGGCGGGGGACGGTCGTTCAATGTCGAACAGCCGTAGGGGACTGCATCCTATGATCTGCCAACCTCCGGGAATAGGGAAGGGATAGATTCCGGTTTGTGCTCCGGCGATGCCTACAGAACCGGCCGGAACCTTTTTACGTGGGACGGCTTTTCGTGGAGTTTCCAATAACGAGTTCATACCCCCTAAATAGGCAAAACCTGGAACGAAGCCGATCATATAGACTTTGTAGGGAACGCTGCTATGCAAGCGGATCACTTCAGCCGGTGAGATATTGTGATAAGAGGCTACATAGTTTAGATCGGGGGCCAGCTTACCTTCGTAACATACCGGTAATCGGATCGTTTTTCTGGTATTCTTTTCAATTGCTGTCATTTGTGTATGGAGCTGAACCAGGTAGCCTGAAACCCGCTCAAAACCGCTAATACCGATAAGGCCGTTTTTGGCGTTTATAACGATTGTTGCGTCGTAGAAAACAGTTAAAGAAACATATGCCGGCACCGTGCAGAGCAGACCTTCGAAGGGTCGGGCATTTAGCAGTTTATTAAATTGATGCACCTTGTCAAAGGTGGCTTCGTCTATTTTCTGACCAAATTCGATCGTTATTGCATTTTCTGATAAGAAATGAATGCTAAAAGAGGATGAAAACGGCTGAGTCGAGGTACCAAACGGAATCATATATGTTTAATTTAGTGCTGGCCTTAACGAAGGTACTAAACCAAAAATTTTATAAAGAAGAAAAATGTAAATTAAGACCTAAGCTGGTAGAAAATAGCTGAAACTTATTGCCGCCCGAATTGTTAAGAGAACGATTATTGACCGTAGCACCGATACATATGGCAGAATTTGACCTGAGTGACTTAGAGAAAATTGATAAAAGCGAAGAGATACTAGATTTTCTCGTAGCCAAAGACATCATCAAAGAAAAGAAGTTTCGTAAGCAACTCGCTTATGAAAAGGAGCTTTCAGCTTTACAGCTTGAACTGCTTCGACTGCAACAGCACATCGTTGAAAATAAAAAGCGTTTGCTGCTGATTTTTGAAGGGCGTGACGCCGCTGGTAAAGGAGGGGCCATTAGTAGGATGATTGCTAAATTGAATCCCAAAAAGACGAGGATAGTCGCGCTCCCTAAGCCGACGGATGAGGAACTTGGTCAATGGTATTTTCAGCGATATATAAAGCAGCTGCCAAATAGGGGAGAGATCGTGTTTTTTGATCGTAGCTGGTACAATCGGGCGACAGTAGAACCGGTCTTTGGCTTTTGTTCCGATCAACAATATACCTTGTTTATGGAGCAAGTCAACCCTTTGGAACATTTGCTCATAGATGAGGGAATCATTATGATGAAATTTTTTCTAAGCATTTCTAAAGAAGAGCAGCGGGATCGGTTGACAGATAGACGGGAAGATCCATCGAAACAGTGGAAAGTTGGCGATCTAGATGAAAAGGCACAGGAGAAATGGGATGATTATACCTATTATATTCGACAAATGCTGAAAAAAAGCAGCACGGAGAAATCTCCATGGATTGAAATAGTTACAGACGATAAGAAAGAAGCTAGACTGGAAATCATGAGATACGTGCTTTCGAATGTCGAAAATTTCTCTTCAGCGCATATCTCGAAAATCAACAATAAGATCATAAAGGTTCATCGTTGATCTTCTTCACACGCCCTGCTTGCGATCAGAATTTTTTTGTTTCTTTTTATGAAAAATACATCTTTTTAATAAATTTGCTCCCGCATTTCGAATCTCAGTCATTTACTAAGCTTGGCTGATCAGTTGACCAACACTTAGTATCAACGATTTGAAGGCCTAACCACTTTGTACTGTTAGTGTTAAAAATTATAAAATGTTTTTTATGTTAGCGCGTGCAAAACGATTCTATCCGTTTTTAATTAGTTTATCTTTTGTGTTGGGCTTGTTGCCCTTTAGCTTTTATGAAGCTTGTCTAGCTCAAAGTCTCTCGTTGTATACACCGTATACGAAGGTTTCCGTTCCGCCAGGTGAATCGATTGAGTACTCCATTGATTTGATCAATAACAGCAACGCAATAAAAACAAGCGATATTACTGTTGTTGATCTACCAAAGGACTGGACTTATGATCTTAAATCCGGCAATTGGGATATCGTCCAGCTGTCGGTTCTCCCGAAAGAAAAAAAGAATCTAACGCTGAAAGTGAATGTACCCGCTAAAGTTGACAAAGGGGCTTTTCGTTTCCAAGTACAGGCGCGCGGCTATAGTTCTTTGCCATTAACCGTGCTGGTTTCAGAACAAGGAACGTATAAAACCGGTTTTTCGTCTGATCAACGAAATATGGAAGGGGCCGCCAATTCGCTGTTTACTTTCAACTCAACCTTGCGAAATCAGACAGCAGAGAATCAGGTTTACGCCTTAACAGCGCAGGCGCCTCCTGGATGGAATGTGGCTTTTAAAGTTAACGGCAAGCAGATTTCGTCTGTAGATATGGTGGCAGGGCAGACCCAAAATGTTACTGTAGAGATAGACCCGCCAGACGAGATGAAGGCAGGCGCTTACAAAATACCGGTATTGGCGCGTACCGCGAATACGTCGGCCAATTTGGAGTTTGAGGTCGTAATCAAGGGTTCATACAAAATGGAATTGTCCACGCCATCCGGTCTATTGAGCACGAAAGTTACCGCAGGGGACGATAAAAGGATACAGTTGGCGTTGAAAAATACCGGTTCCGCAGATTTACAAAACATTGAGATGAAATTCTCAGCACCAACCAATTGGGACGTGGTTTTCGAACCAGCTAAGATCCCACTACTTAGGCCGGGGGCCACATTGGATGTCTTTGCCACCATTAAAGCCGACAAAAAGGCGATCGCTGGCGATTATGTGACAGACTTGGAAGCAAAAACGCCGGAAATTTCGTCGAAAGCGTCATTCCGTGTTTCTGTCGAAACTTCCTTATTATGGGGCTGGGTAGGTATTCTTATCATTATAGGCGCTCTTGGAAGTGTATATTACTTGATTCGCAAGTATGGAAGGAGGTAAACTGTGGTGGAAGACGTTATCGAACTTCGGGGCGTTACAAAGTGTTACGGCTCGCTAAAGGCGGTCGACAAGTTAGACCTGAATATCCGTAAAGGCGAAATATATGGCTTATTAGGCCCCAATGGTGCGGGCAAGTCTACCACCATATTAATGATGTTGGGCTTAACGGAACCAACTGAAGGCCTTATTCGGGTATGCAATATTGATTCGACCCTTAATCCAATTGAAGTCAAAAGGCGGGTAGGTTACCTGCCCGATAATGTGGGGTTCTACGACAATCAAAGCGGACTTGATAATTTGGTCTTTATTGCCCGACTCAATAGCGTTCGCGAGACGGAGGCAAGGCGGCGGGCCTTGGAGCTATTAAGTCGCGTTGGACTATCGGGGGTAGCAAATAAAAAAGTAGGTGCCTATTCGAGAGGCATGCGCCAAAGGCTCGGCTTGGCAGATGTTTTGATTAAGAAGCCCGCGGTGATTATTTTAGACGAGCCTACGCTCGGCATTGATCCGAGCGGTGTCAAAGCATTTCTAGATTTAATTGTTCAATTGAGTAGGGAAGAGGGACTGACTGTTTTGCTTTCATCCCATCACCTGCATCAGGTGCAACAGGTCTGCGATCGCGTAGGAATTTTTGTCAGCGGTAAATTGATAGCCAACGGTACTATATCCGAGTTGTCAGAACAACTTTTTAGTAATGAGGCTTTCACAGTGGAAGCGGCTATAACTCCGGCGGACGCCGGGATTATACAAAAGCTGTCCTCCACTTTGGAGGATATGCAGGGGGTTAGTCACGTTAAATACGAGCAGGGACGATTACTAATCAGTTGTGCTATAGAAAAAACTGCGGCGATAGCGCGCGCTATTGTCGACGCTAACTTAGATTTAACCTATTTATCACCGCGGGAATACGGACTTGATGAAATTTATCAGCGTTATTTTGAAGGAGAACACAAGCATGTTTAAGTTACCTGATTCTGTTTTTGTTTCGATGGACAAAGATCGTACAAGCTCTTCTCATCCTTTTTGGATACTGGTGGCAAAAGAAATTGCCGATCACATCAAGAGTTGGCGTTTTATCATTTTACTTTTCTTGATTCTTTTAACTTGCGTTAGTTCCTTATATACGTCCCTAAGCAGCATAAGTAAAGCGGCGGTGAAACCAGGTAATCCAGATGACGCTTTTTTATTTTTAAGGTTGTTTACGCACTCAGACGGTTCATTGCCACCATTTCATGTATTCGTTGGCTTTTTGGGCCCACTTTTAGGCATCAGTTTGGGGTTTGACGCAATTAATTCCGAGCAAAACGGTGGTACGCTTAGTCGAGTCATGGCTCAGCCTATTCATCGTGATTACCTTATTAACGCAAAATTTATGGGGGCACTGATTGTAATAAGTGTGCTTTTTCTTGCTTTGGGGATGATGGTAACGGGTTTCGGAATCATAATTGTCGGTATACCGCCAACGCTAGAGGAGTTGCTGAGAATTATGTCTTTTTTATTTTTCAGCATCGTGTATGTTGCCTTTTGGCTAAATCTATCTATATTCTTTTCTTTGCGATTTAAGCAAGCGGCTACATCTGCGTTAACCGCAATCGCTGTTTGGCTATTTTTCACGGTCTTTTATCAAATTATTATCAATGTTGTGGCTAAGGCACTATTACCTACGGCGTCCGCCGATGCGTATCAGGTTTTAACTTACCAAAAAATCATCAGCAATTTGCTTCGCATCGTGCCTAGTCAGTTGTACAGCGATGCTACAACGACGTTATTGATGCCGTCCGTTCGCAGCTTAGGTCCGCTCACCATGGAACAGGTTTACGGTGCAATACCAGCTCCTTTACCGTTTAAAGAGAGTCTAATGATTGTATGGCCACAGCTTACAGGCCTCACGGCAGCTACCATACTGTGCTTTGCGGTTTCCTATTATTGTTTCATGAGGACAGAAATAAGGTCCAGATGATCTTGACTGATGAGGCGCTTAGTTCTTTGTTAGCTACAGCCAAAGGATACCATAAGCTGGCTATATTGATGTCGCAATCTATTCTCAATGATTCTATTTGCTAAGAGCTTTTAGGCGCAGGTCTATTTTATGCGTGCTCTAATGCCATCGTATTTTTAGCGGCTTTATTCCCGTTCTTTTTTTTAGCAAACTGTTTGTATCGAATATAGGAAATAAGCGCGACCACAAATATAGAGATCACCGTGATATATACCCACGACGGAATTGGAACCGGATCTCCTTTTGCATAGGAATGGAGGCCGGAAAGGTAATAATTCACGCCGAAATAGGTCATGATGACGCTGGAAAAGCTAAGAAGAGACAATAAATTGAACAAGAATTTGCCGTTCAACCCCGGTATTAAACGCGTATGCAAAACGAACGCGTAAATAATAATGGAGATAAAGGCCCAAGTTTCTTTCGGGTCCCAGCTCCAGTAGCGGCCCCAACTTTCGTTTGCCCATATACCGCCCAAAAAGGTTCCTACGGTTAACAAAAATAAGCCGACTGTGAGCGACATCTCATTTACAATTGTCAGCTCGTTTAGCGAAGAATTAACCTTTTTTTCGATTGTTTTATTCTTAATGATATGCAGGATGAGTGTTACCAAACCGATGAGGGCGCTCAAACCGAAAAAGCCATAGCTTGAAGTGATAATAGCCACATGGATCATGAGCCAATAAGACTTGAGCACCGGTACCAAAGGTGTGATTTGGGGGTTCATTTGAGAACCACCATGCGCAAACCCCATTAGGATCACGGCAATTAGGCAACCTGCTGCTGGGATAAAAGCATTGCTGTTGCGATATAAGATAAGACCGGATAGAATACCTATCCAGCTAATGAACATCACCGCTTCATAGCCGTTGCTCCATGGTTCGTGCCCTGAGATATACCACCTTACGCCAAGACCGAGCGCCTGCAAACAGGCGGCAGCCGTTACAATGACAAGTAACACCGATATAAGTCGGCTCACCCATTTCGAATCTGAAAAAAGTTTGATGAAGGCTAGTGCTAAAATTACTGTTCCCAACAAAGCGTAGGTAATCATTAGCTTAAAGAAGACATTCCATGAATTATAACGAATCTCCCAAGCGATTTTGGCTTCAGAGGGTATGATTTTCTTGCTTATTTCTTTCTGTAACGATTTCAGACTTGCCAACTGTTGATCTGCCTGCTGCCAGCTTTGCGTGCTTTGCGCGTATATAACTTCTTTTAAATAGGTTGCAAAAGGGTTCTTTATATCCGTGTTGTGGTTTGCGTGCTCGCTGCCCCATGCCACCCAAGTGTTGTTCGGGTCGTTTGGTATGGGCAAAACGCGAAGATATTGACCACTGATAAGGTATTGCATTACTTGCAGTTTATCGTTTAACTCGATAAGTTCCTTGTCATAACTGTTCTGGTCAGCCGGTTTTTTTGCGAAGGCTTTCTGGTAGTCGTCTTCCAGAATAAAAATGGCTTTATCATCGGTAAGTGTAATCAAATTAATAAGCGAAGTATATCCTTTCGCATCGACCTTTACCCGGTTTAGCAATTCGGGGCCGCCCTTAGCATTTACTTTGATTAACGGGATTTGAGCCCAATCGAAGGGTTGCGTAGAAACGGATAAAAGGAATTGATTCGCGTCTAAACTGTAAAATGTATCCTTATGATAAAGTTTTCTTAGGATTTCTAAGGCCAACGTGTTAACCGGTTCGATCCTGCCATCGAAATTTTGAACCAATAAACTTCCAAAATTCGCTGCATGTTCTTTACTAATCTTTATGGATTTGGCAAACTGCTCCGGATCCTTTATAGCTGAGGAAGAGGGCATGGAAAGATGGGGTATTTCCGCTGCATGGGAACTAGAATCGTCGATATGCTCATGGTTATGCTCATGCTCGTGCTCATGGCCATCGTGGGGGCCATGTTCATTACTTTGCATAAGCTGATTACCCTCCGAAGGCCCGTGCATGTCAATCCCTTGAGCGTAAGCGGTGGTCCCCAGCGGCAAAAGCGAAATTAGCAAAAGGAGCGCTTTTTGCTTGGAAAGTGCTTTGAGTTGTTCATTAAGCTTAGAGAAGCGGGTTCCCTTCCAAAAGAGGGTGACAAACATGCCTAAGAAAAGAAAAGTATAGCCTATGTAGGTTATAGTGGTACCCCAATAGTCATGATTAACGGATAACACCGTGCCTTTTTCGTCCGGATCAAAACTCGACTGAAAGAAACGATATCCCGCATGGTCCAAAACATGGTTCATATAAATGGTATAAGGTTTTTCCGATTGTTCTTCTACGATTGCCAGATCCGAAGAGTAGGAAGCAGGACTGTTACTGCCCGGATACTTTTCCATTTTAAATTTACGAAGTTTAAGTTCAAATGGGGTATAATAGATTTTTGAACCATATCCGATGGACACGGTTAGACCGCCAATTTCCGATTGGTGTTGGAAGCTGGTAATACCTCTGCCGCCGAAAAAGGATACTGTGTCGACTGCGTTATCGGTCGACAGTTCCATCGTGACGAGGTCGGCATCATTCTCATGTGTGCGCTTATCGCCTTCGAAATGCACCACTTCACCCCGGCTGGGTGCTTGTGGGGCGACAAATGTAAGTCCGGCTACAGTATACAGACTACGAAGATGAAACGTTTGCTTCTGTGTCGCCTCGATTTCACCTTTTTCCTGAGAAGCCATCACCATGTAATTTCCGGCCATAGGGGAATGGATGGTTAACTCGCCGGCTTCGTCTTCTATATTAATGGCACCCGCCGTTTCCTTGTTGTAGCTCACCAACATATTCTGTATGAGTTGGACGGTGCCGGATGGAATGTATTTATTCTCCCTTTTGCCCTCGATCAGGGTCACTAAGTGTAAAATAGCTTTCCCGTTGGGAGATGCGACCAAAGAGTCCTGCGTTCTCGGAATGTAATCGAGCACCCGCATTTTCAGTCGTCTCCCCATGAAATCATATTCAGCGGTATATTCTTTTCTGAATGGCTTCAAATAAAACGGAACTTGCTGGGATGTTAATATTACAGGGACATCATTGTACGCCAAGGCATCTTCACCATTGGTAATCTGTACCTTAAAAAACGAAGCATCTGAAATGATCTCATTATTGGATTCTCCTTCACGAATGTGCATCGAGCCCTCAAAACTAATGTATCGGGTGATGGCACCTCCTATGAAAATTAAAACGAAAGCGAGGTGAAAAACCAATAGCGGCCATTTTTTGCGCTGTAAGAGCTGATATCGTCTTATATTGCCTATAAAATTTAGTACGAGTATAATCATAATCAGCTCGAACCACCAACTATTATAAATCAGCGCTTTTGCCACAGGAGTGCCGTAGTCATTTTCAACGAAGGTTGCGACAGCCATAGACAGCGCATATAATAATAGCATAAAACCCGTGGTGCGGGTGGAAAAAAGTATCTTTCCGATAGTTTTCATCGATGAATATTTATAGGTGAGCAGCAGATATTGAAATAAAACAGTCTGTAGAGTGTTTTTATTCGCTACTTGTAAATTCTAAAAAAGTTGGTTGACAAATAACCGCGGCAAATATCTCGCTTTTATGAGGGAGAAAAGTAAGGACAATATAATTTTTTTGTAAAAATAGAGTAGCTGTTTGGTTCTTGTCGGCATGCGAAAGCCCATTAATTGATGACCTTTCTGAATTCCAGCTAGGTTTTATATAGCCCTTTTAAAGGTTGCCAATAAAATCTATACGTTCCAAATAAAACTCGATGAATACGCCTTCCTGATAATAGTAATACGTAACAATAAACGTCTCTCCATCATAATACGTCTCTCTATCCTCGGGCGGCCCCCAAAACTGCTCCACCATATCAATTCGATGTCCAACCTGAGGCCAATAGCTATCTGGTGTGTAATTGTCTTTTTCGCAGCCGGATAACAAGCACCAAGTCGTAAAAAGCAACACAGCGAAACGATCTTTAAAAAGGTGTTGAAAAGGAAAGCAATTTCTCATATACGCTGTTTTACTGGATAAATTTGAATACAACCTACAAATCTATAATTTTATCCCGACGGTGGCTTAATGAAGCGAGTTTTATTATTTATTTGGAGTTGAATTTATCAGAGGTGGAAGGAATTAGATTGTCAATTGATTTTTACCGACAAGAAAACGTGCAGGATGTTGCATCACAATTATTGGGCAAAGCACTTTTTACAAGCATTGGAGGCGAAATTACCGGAGGAATGATAGTGGAGACAGAAGCCTATAACGGTATTAGCGATAAGGCGTCACATGCTTATGGTGGACGTATGACCGAAAGAAACCGTGTTATGTATTCCGAAGGTGGTATATGCTATGTATACTTATGTTATGGAATCCATTATCTGCTCAACGTGGTAACAGGACCTATGGGTGTTCCCCAAGCTGTTTTGATAAGAGGAATTGAGCCCATAGCGGGTGTGGATATTATGCTGAAAAGGCGGAATCTGTCTCGTTTACAGGCAAGAGTGTCGGCTGGACCGGGTGTTTTAGCACAAGCCATGGGTATTACCAGCATGTTTAATGGAAAAGATTTAAAGGGGAACGAAATATGGATCGAAGACCGAGGGGTGTCGTTTGTGCAGTCGGAGATCGCTGTTACGACGCGTATAGGCGTCGATTATGCAAAGGAAGACGCCCTTCTGCCCTGGAGGTATTATATCAAGGGCAACGATTTTGTAAGTAGGAAATAACGTACAGCGGTTAGAGGTTGATGTATTCCCAAGCGCTATGATACGCTTGTTCTTCCTCTGTATATCTTATAAATTCGGCATAAAAAAATGATGATGAGAGTGTTAGGCTGTCGCCTATTATAACCAATTTCTTCTTTGCCCTTGTCATCGCTACATTCATGCGGCGGATATCGGCCAAAAAGCCAATCTCGCGACGAGGGTTGCTCCTTGTCATACTAATCAATACAATATCTCTCTCCTGCCCTTGAAAGCCGTCAATGGTGTTTATCGCGATTTTTTCTTTGTAGAGAAATAGGGGAGATGTTTCAAATAGTGTAATGAGTTGATTCACCTGCGCAGCGTATGGAGAAATAATTCCAATACTGGGATAATCATTGGGCGAATAGTGAAGGGCTAAATCATTTAAAAAAGTGGCTAAGTATTGAAAGAGGAAGGATGCTTCTTCTGGATTGGAAATACTACTTTCTTGATGCTGTTCGTAGAATCCACATCCCGCAGTATCAATAAATTGTAGTGGCTTGTCGGTGGGAAACAATCGTGCTGTTGCAACTGAAGGATGTGCGGTCAGGTTCTCGTTGTAGAATTTAAGAGAAGGGAAGTGCATGATGGATGCATGCATACGGTATTGTTCTGTTAACGTAATTACGGATTCTGGATATAAGTGTACACACTTTGCCATTAGCGTTTCCGTTAAACCTTGTTCAACAGCTTTTTTTGACTTAACGGTTGGAGGTAATTGCTGATGATCTCCCGTTAATATTAGTTTTTCGCCTTTTAATATGGGAATCCAACATGCAGGTTCGAGCGCTTGTCCGGCCTCGTCTATAATCACTGTACCGAAAGTCCGTTTATCGAGCGCGGAGTGATTTGAACCTACAAGGGTAGCGGTAATCACCCGTGCGCTGTTAAGGACAGATTGAGTAGCTGCCTGTTCGAGCCTATTTGCTTCTTTCATGAGATTGACGGCTTCTGAAAAGAGCGCCTTGCGCTGTTCCCGTTCTGCTTTTCCGAAGCTACGCTTATACTTTTGTGCCGTCTCTCGAAATTGATTGGCACGTTTTCTGATTTTCTTAGCGTCGGTCATTTGTGTCTGTTGGGCAACTTGTGCATCTAACGTTGAGTACAGTAAGCGTGGAGTAATCCGTAACGGATTTCCAACTCGAACGACCCGGACTTGTGCTTCCATGAGCTTTTCGGTAAGTAAATCTACAGCAGTATTGCTTGGAGCTACGATTAATAATTGGCGCGCGTTTGCTTGCAGTAGTGCTTTAGTGGCTTCTATAAGTGTGGTAGTCTTACCGGTTCCGGGAGGGCCGTGGACGATTGCAATATTTTCTGCGGAGACTATTTTTTGAATTGCAGACTTTTGTGAGTCGTTTAGGCTTGGTGAATAAACAAGAGGGGCATGCGGGGTAAATGTCGGTTTTTTCGCTCCCGTAATAACTTGAATAAGTGGTTTTAGATTTCGCTGATCAGAAGCGTTGTCAAGCGCCTTTTGCATTTGGTCGTAACTGTACTCATCAAATAAAAGGTCGACACCAAGTTTGCCTTTCTGTGTCCAATCTGGAAGTTCATCGATCCGAAGCGAAATTTTCATCGTGTTTTCGAGTAGGCTGGATACATGACCCCAGATGCGGTGGTTGAGTGGATCAATATTCGAAAATATAGCTACTTGCATACCGAACCTGAAATGATGAATGATTTCATGATGGCTGGGACGCTCTATTTCAATGGAGAGGTATTCGCCCATACCAATTTCAACGGTTTTAATGATTATTGGGTACCAAGTGTTTCCGTCGATTCTTCTCTGGTTGATGGTTGTCGTGGCTAGCGTATTATAAAAGAGTTGTTTATCTTCTTCGCGTTCCATACTTAGTAGTGTGGAGAGCTTCTCAAAGTAGTTCATGTCGCAAAGGTAATACTTAATCTACAGGCGTTAAAATAACGGATAGGAGTTAACCGTAGGAGCGATTTGCGGGGCGTGGGCGTTTGGAAATACAGAGTACAAAAAAAAATCGGGCTGATTGTTAGCCTGTTGCAGCCGTCCTGCGGAAAACAGCTGCGGGATATTTGCAGGTACGGTAATAATGCGTACCTTTGCCGTCCCATCAGGGAGGCGGGCATTCCGCAGACGGGAGATGGGGTCGTTTTTTGAGGGCTGCGGAGAGTGAGAGAAAGAGGGAAGGCAGCGGGGTGCGGACAGCGGAAAAGGGAGGAAAAAATATTTTAAAAAATATTTTGGAGAAAAGAAAAAAGCTGTTACCTTTGCACTCCCAATCGGAGGCAGACAGGCCCCGGAGGGGGAACGGGCGCGATGCCCGGGAGGGTGAAAAAAACAGCGATGTACCGGAGGGGCGGCCCGAAGGATGCAGCGGAGGCCGAA
>NZ_SBJH01000025.1 GCF_004368405.1 Olivibacter sp. XZL3 | reverse complement strand
AATTAAATCTAACGTTTTTGATGAAAACACTCCTTAAGTTTTTAAAATATCGTGTCCACTTTTTGCTGACGATTTACAATCCAAACATTGGAAGATCAGCGATGGCAACACTTATCAAGAAAAATTGCGGTAAGCAGCAAGCATCCCCCTAAAAAAAAGCAATGGCGGTGGTTGCCGGCAGCAGCTTGCATCCTATTTGTGCTGGCCGGAATGTTATACTTCTCACAAGAACAGGCAGAACCGAAGCCAACGACCGTTCCCTATGCCATAATCAGCACCAAGCCTGGACAAAAGGCGAACCTCAAGTTACCCGATGGTACTACCGTTCATTTAAATTCAGCAAGTAAACTTCGTTATCCGAAAAATTTTGAAGAAAACAAAAGACAGGTTTACTTGACCGGAGA
Source organism: Olivibacter sp. XZL3 (assembly GCF_004368405.1). Classification (GTDB taxonomy): domain Bacteria; phylum Bacteroidota; class Bacteroidia; order Sphingobacteriales; family Sphingobacteriaceae; genus Olivibacter. The sequence continues at coordinate 59,796 of NZ_SBJH01000025.1, read as the reverse complement.
AGCCTACTTTTCTGTTGCCACAGATACCAAACGGCCGTTTACGGTTTTCAGCTCAAAAACCGTAACCCAGATACTCGGAACTTCCTTTAACCTGAAAGCGTATCCCGATGAAGAGGAAACAACCATTCTGGTAACAGCTGGCAAGGTAAACTTCCGTTCGAAACACAACAGTAAAATGCTGCTGCTTCAGGCCAATCAGTTAGCGCAATACAGTCAAAACAAGTTAAGTCGCACAGACAGGGTTTCCCCGGAGGATCTTATAGCGTGGAGAAATGATCAGTTGATATTCCGGAATGAGCCTTTAAGTGCGATTTTCCGAAATCTGGAACGCTGGTATGGCGTTTCCGTACACGTGCAGGATGCACTCCTGTTAGAGAAACGTTACACAGGAAGATTTCAACGAGCTCGATTGCAGCAGGTACTGAAAAGCATAGGCTTTGCCCTCTCATTTGAATACACTATAAACAACAAGCACGTTATTATCCATACATCACCATGAATTCTACATAAACAAGAAAGAAGACAAGCTATACAAAACAAAACCGGCACCCCATCGCCAAACGTTGTGCCGGATAATGTTAAACCATACTAAAGATTAATTTAACAATGTACAAAAATATACAAACCCCTTATAGATCATCAAAGAAATATTCAAATAAAAAATTTAACACAGGTCTCTTGGGCCGTTTATTTTTTATCAGTTTCCTTTTCATAACAAGCCAAAAAATTCATGGTCAGGAAGGACTTTTAAACAAACGAATTGCTGTAACAGCATCCGAAAAGCCCCTTTCCGAAGTACTGAAGGCTATCGAAAAGGAAGCAAACGTATATTTTTCCTACAGCAGTTCCACATTAAACCTTAATCAAAAAGTCAGCATTAACGCCCAAGACGAAACCATCAACTCGGCGCTGCAACAACTGCTCGGCCAGCAACTGAAAAGCCTTCTCGTGGAGGGCAATCAGATTACTATTCAAACCAACGCCATTGCTTCAGGCGTTTCCGGCGCTGTAATAGATCAGGAAGGAAAACCAGTTCCTCTAGCCACGCTTAGCTTGGAAGGGCATGGCAGAACCCGATCTGATGATCAGGGTCATTTTTCTTTCGATGATATTGCAGCCGGTTCCTATACGTTAAAAGTAAGTGCTGTAGGTTATAAAAGTTTACGCCAGCCCTTAACCGTCCAATCAGATCAGCAATGGGCGGGTACCGTCATTCTACAACCCGACGGACAACTTTCAGAGGTAGTTGTAACGGCAAGTCGAACCCGGGAAAGTATTGACGAAGTGCCTTCCTCTGTAAGCATTCTCAACACGAAACAGATAGAACAACAAATCCAGATCAACCCTTCTATCAGTGATATATTGGCCTTTACTGTACCCGGCTTGGGTCCTTCATCAAACAAGGCTGTAAACACCGGTCAAACCTTACGTGGCCGAAGTGTACTGGTTCTTATTGACGGCATCCCACAGTCCACCCCTTTAATGAATGGCGCCCGGGATATCCGCTCCATTGATCCGGCTGTTATTGAACGGGTGGAAATAATCAAAGGAGCCACCTCGATTTACGGTAATGGTTCTGGTGGCGGGATCATCAATTACATCACTAAAAAGCCAACGGGCCAGGCAAAAATAGGTGGCCAAACCTATGCAGGCATCAACGGACAACCCGCCCATGCGGCTAATACAATTGGTTACCGCTTTTCACAATCGTTATATGGTAACCTGGATAAGTTTTCTTACGTCATGAGCGGCACCTACAACTATAGCGGCGTTTTTAAAGATGCTAAAGGAAATGTGTTGGCCCAAGACGACGGCCTATCGCAAGCCAATTCTACCAATATTTATGCTAAGGCTATATACCAATTTGACACCTCCACCGATCTAACGGTTGCTTACAATTTCTTCCGTAGTTTACAACATTCCGATTATATCAATGTGCCTGGCGTATTTGGCAGTTCTCCGGCCATCGGACAAAAAGGAGAAAGCCCGGGAGCCCCTGCAGGAACACCACAAAATCATAATCTTTATCTGACCCTACGAAAAAGTGATTTACTCTTAAACAGTTCCCTTGAGCTAACCGGATATTTCAACCGTTTTTTATCTACCAATCGCTATGTCGAAAGGGCTAACGGATGGTATGGACCCGGACAAACACAGATCAGTTCAAAGAAAAAAGGTTTACGCCTTAATATACATAGCCCATGGGGAGATCAGCAATTCAAGGGAAATTTCACCTACGGTGTGGATGTCTTGGGCGACATCACCAATCAGCCATTATTAGATGGAAGGATTTATATACCGGACATGAATATGACGAACTTCGCTCCTTTCCTGCAAGTCAAAGCAGATCTGTTTGATCACTTCATTTTTAAAGGAGGTCTACGCTATGAGAATGCCCGTGTGAAGGTAGCCGATTACCACACCTTACCAAAGGGGCCGGACGGTGAAGGTAGCATTGCTGTTGCCGGCGGTAACATTCATTACCGAAGCACGATGTTCAATGCCGGATTGCGATACACCAAATACGACGTATTTAATCCATTTGTGAGCTTTTCTCAGGCTTTCGGACTAAATGAACTGGGACGCATTTTGCGCTCAGCCAGTGAAAACACCATATCCTTGTTGCAGACAGACCCCATCATTACCAATAATTATGAAGCCGGTTTCAGCAGTCGGTTTTCTATATTTCATCTGACGGGTTCTTATTTCATCAGCACTTCTGAACTAGGAGCTAATCTCGTTGCTAATGAATACGGCACCTTAATACCTCAACGCGCACCTGAGCGAATTCATGGATATGAAGTAACTGCCGATGCCAGGTTAAACGACAAGCTATCTGTTGGCGGGACATATGCCTATGTGGAAGGAAAGGCAGAGCAAGAGGATGGCAGCAAGACATATCTGGGTTATTCGCGGATTTCTCCGGCTAAAGCAACAGGTTATATACATTATAATCCAACCCAAGCTTTAGAACTGCATCTCTTCTGGATATATACCGGTAATCGTGATCGTTTCGATGTACAGGAAAACGGCAGTTACCTGAGCGGACAAGGACCTGTAAAATCTGTTCACCTCTTTAATTTCAGCAGTGCCTACCAAGTAAGTCGGGCAATTAAACTTGGTTTAGGTGTAGAAAACTTATTTAACAAAGCGTATTACCCGTTTTACAGCCAGTACAGTGCTACAGACGACCAATACGTTATGGGAAATGGTGCGAAAGCTAGTCTGAACATCATTTATACTTTTTAACCTATAATGAAAAAGTGGATCGGCTGGATACACCGTTGGCTGGGATTATTTAGCGGAATAGTGATAATCATTATTAGCTTAAGCGGCGCCGTTTACGTTTTTGTAGATGAGCTTAAAGCTTTATGTTACCCCGAAAGGCTGTTTGTGCCTGTATCTGATCTTCCGGCACAACCGCTCGCTGTTTTAAAAAACACAGCCCAAAAGGCTGTAGGGAATAATATCCGTATCAGCCGATGCGATATCTATCCGTCGCCGAACCGCAGTTGGGTTTTCCGTGCGATGAAAACAAATCCCAATGGCATTGGCCATTGGGAGTATTATACGTATTATTATCGAATCTATGTGAACCCTTACAATGGAAAAGTCATCTATGTGGAGGACACGAGAAAAGAGTTTTTTCAACTTATCCTGAACCTCCATACCGATTTGCTGCTCGGACATAAAATAGGTAAGCCGCTAGTTGGTTTCAGTGTATTGATCTTTATCCTGCTCCTTTTAAGCGGCATGGTATTGTGGTGGCCGCGGAAAAACAAGAAGCATCTCTGGAAACAAGCATTAACCCTTAAATGGAATGCCCGATTTAAACGCCTCATTTATGACCTGCATAATGTGCTAGGCTTTTATATATTCCTCCCGGCACTTGTTATTGCGCTTACCGGAACGGTATTTGCCTTCAGCTGGATGGATAAGTCCGTATATGCTCTTTTCAGTGGAGGGCATGCCAGAACAGAACGGCGTCCGCCGTCGGATATTCGGCCTTTGCCATCGACAGATCAAGCGCTCAACAGGGCTTTTCAGGATGTAAAATGTCGGTTTCCAGATGCAGACATGCTCTCCATACGATTCGGAGACGGCCATGGTAATCCCTATGATTTCCAGATCCGCCTATGCCCCGGCCGAACCTACCATTTCCATTGGTTTTTCTATGATTCCTTTTATGGAACCTTACTTTACAGCTATAGTACAAATGATCTTAATCGGGCCGAGAAAGTCCGTGCGATTAATTTTGATCTGCATGTTGGTTCCTTTGCCGGACTTCCCGGCAAAATTCTGGCGCTTTGCATTTGCCTGGTGTGCGCTTCGCTGCCCATCACCGGTTTTATTCTCTGGCGTAAACGTAAATAGGCCAGAACAGGCTAAGGGTCTTTGCCGGACCGAATGGATCCGGTAATTCTACGTTGTTCGAGGATATAAGCCACCAGTTTGATACGGGTTATTTTGTCAACTCAGCTATTATTGAAAAGGAAATCGGTTCTACCACTTCCTTCATTCGAAAACACCTTTTGAGAAAGGGATTATCATACTCTTTTGAGACTGTAATGAGCCATCTGTCGAAATTAGATAAAATTAGAGATGCTAAGACCTTGGGATATAAAAGGTATACACGAACATTAGAAAAGAGAAACTTCCTAATTGGTTTATAGGAGAGTGCATTGTGAACCCCTACTCCTGAGGCAAGCTTTTTAAGAGCTCTTTTGCAGGGACTTTTTTAATTTCACCCTCTACTTCTACAACCAAACTTTTATCTTTAGCTGCTCTATCTTCCACTAATTGACGTACCGCTTTACGCATTCCCATGAGGATACGGTCGCTTAAGGGCATACCTTTTAATGTAGAAGGATCAATGTTTATCATAACGCTGCTTTTCTATCTTGTCCCAAAGTTCGCTATTATATACCTTTTTTCCAAATTCACCAGATTCGGCAATTAATTCAAAACGTACATCGATACAATTAAAAACCAGCCATTCATCACATTTTGGAATGTACAGATCTAGCAGATTAGCAATTCCTCGATAATACCTCCTAATAACCACGTCGTCAGGTATGTGATGTCCTCCTTCTTCGACCCTATTCTTTACTCGTTCAATAGCATGATTTGGCGATTTAAGCCAAAAAAACAAAAGGACAATGTTATACCCCCGTTGCTTGGCACCGTTGATTAGGGAAATATAACTACGGGTTGCTAACGTAGTCTCAAAAGCAAAATCTGCCTTTTCCTCTATCAATTCCCTAATGCGATTAAGCATAATTCGACCGGCCTCTAAAGCAACATTTTCCGGATTGAACGGTGAAATCCCCGCTGCTATCATATCGGCATTTACGAACTCCTTGCAGTTTAAAATCTCAGGTAAAACTGTGTAACTTGCCGTTGTTTTTCCTGCACCATTGCAACCTGCTATTATATAAAGATTCGGCATAAATCTATTCTATTTCTTCAATTTTCTTCTTACAGATCCTCTCCATTATGGCTTGCATTCTCGTTACCTTCGCGATGAGCTATTGTAACTCCTCGACAGTAGGTCTGGGTATCCCATTTCGCCTTTAGGCTTGTTTCATAAGTATATGATTTTACTTTTGTGATGATACAAAAGTAACAAAACCGAGGAGTTTTACTCCGAGCGCATGAACCTTTTTGAAAATGAACACAAGTGGGAGTGTCCATCGTCATGATCATGACTATCATTTTCGACGTGATCTTTCAAAATTCCTCTGGCGCCGGCCTTGGTATACACTTTTTCTGTCTGGTTGCAGCAAAGCTGTCTGCCCTGTGCACCGTATGTATGCTTGTGTTTCATTTGTCGTAATTTGTTTTAAACTTGTCCTACCGTTATCACAATATTGCTTAGAGCGGAATCGTGACAATTTACACTTAAATAAAAATCTATTGAACCGCTTGATGGGCTTTTTCATTAGCCCGTCATTAATGACTATGCGCATTACCTCCATCGAGTTTAGCCTGTAGAAATACGGCACCAGCCGTTGCAATCAGTTCTTTCTCATCGATGGCATCAATCGGGATTATCGCTGTGAAGCCCATGGAGCTGATACCTTTTTTGATTTTTTTCCGTTCGAAGCGGTAACGCATTTTCTGTGTACCGCCATGACCTACTTTACCAGTTTCGGCCAAAGTAAAAATATAAGTACTGCCTTCTTTATCAACGATGGAAGCATCAGGCACGGCCTTTACCTGGTTGGCACCGGTCTTCAACAGACCGGATACCCCCATCCCATCAAAGAAGCCTTCCCGGCTTCCGATAATGCGCGCATGCACCGCAATTGCCTTATTTTCTCCCTCAAAAGAACTGCCTACTCGATCCACGATGGCCCTCCCTTTCTTTGCGGCATCATTGGATAGGGCAAACTCAATTTCCTGACCTATTTTCACATTGCTGAGATCTTTTTCGTAAATGTATAAATCCAGGTCTACCTGCCTATTGTTCACAATATTGGCCAATGTAACTCCCGCGTCAGCGTTAGCGCCCAGCTCCGTATGAATGTGGGATATTGTGCCTGATACAGGAGCGGTAACAGCTATAGCCTCTTTTATACTTTCTGGAGTTAGACGCTCAGCATTAATGCCCGCCAAGGTGAGCTGCCGCTTTAAGGCTGCGATCTTTACCTGTTGCTGCTTGAACTGCGTCTGTACCGTTTGTAAGTTTTTTAAGGCTCCCGCATTTCCTTCGACCAATTCCCGCTGGCGGTCAAGATCAAGCTTTGTTAAAGCTATGGCGTTGATAAGGACCAGATACGCTTCCTGCATGGTGATAATCTGTGGATTGACGAGACTTACCAATACCTGACCTTTCTTTACGATATCTCCCGGCGCAACAAAAATATGCTGTACTCGGCCACCAAAAAGAGAAGTTACGGTAGCTTTGTCCTGATTGTGCACACGGATAAAACCGATGGCCTGTATACCATCTGACAGGCTTTTTTGCTCGATAGGGCCTAGCGCTGCTCCCAGAGCCTTAAACTGGCTCTGAAAGATCTCCAATGCATTCTCTTGTTTTCTGTAGTCAGCGCGTTCCTCTTCTCCCTTTTCTTCGGTTTGCTTCGGAGAGCCGGATGGATTGAATTGACAGGCTACGGCTAACAGAAAAAATAGCCAGTAGCCGAAGATTCGAACGATTTTCATGTTTTCTTTTTTATTTAATTTCCTATGTAGTAGTTAATTTCTGAAATTGCCTGATTAAGGCGTCTAAGCGTCTCTAGGTACTGTAGCCGCGTATTAAAGCCCTGCTCTACATTTTGGGTATAGGCTACATAATCCAACGCTCCCTTTCGATAGCCGAGCTGGGCAGACGCGATCAATTCGTTGGCCTCTCTGATACCTTCCGATTCATAAAAAGAGATGGCATCTGCAAGTTGCTGATAATAGCCTAGCTGCTGGCTAAAAGCTGTTTTGAGGTCATTGGAGACTCTCTCATAGGCGTAATCGGCGGCTGTTCTGTTTAAAACAGCCGCTTTAACCTGCGCCTTCCTGGCGGGCAGGTTGAGAATAGGAAAGGCAAGTCCTACTGAAACACCCGCTATGTGTGTGCTACTCCCATAACTTTTGTTGATAGCTTCCGGGTTCCACCTCTTAAGGATCATCTGCTGCTGATAGCCCAAGGTTATCTCCGGCAAAAAGCCCGACCGCTCCTTCTTGACCGAAGCCTCGGCTACTTCCTGCTGCTGGCGGGCCAAGGCGAGGAGCGGGTTATCCTGTAGGTAAGCGGAATCAGGTACTTTTATCAGTGGAAGCCTGAACCAGGGCTCCGATATGATCTTGAAAGTACCCCTCACGTTTAACAGACGTTTTAGTTCCTGTTCAGCTGCCGCCTCGGTAGCTTTCGCCTGCTGTCTCATCAATTGCAACTGGCGGTAACGGTTGGAGGCTGCCAACAACTCGGTTTTAGCGGTCTCCCCGGTTTTATACCGTAACTCCGCAATCTTTAAAAACTCGTTGAGGAGGCTGTCCTGCCATGCCCAGTGCCCCACCAACGCCATGGCATATTGCAGATTTGCATAGGCTGTACGTACATCTCTTATCAGATCGTTTCTAGTGAGATCGAGCTGCCTGCTTGCTACTCCCGTCTGTGATCTCAGAAGCCGTTTATTGGCTCTATAAACGCCCGGTAAGCTGAAGCTTTGCGAAATGCCTAGATTATTGTCGGGACTTGCTCCCTCAAGTGGCGACTGATCCGCCGTGATATTGATGTTGGCTGGATCAAATGCAGTACGCTCAAGGGCCCGCTGGCTAAGGACATTTACATTTGCCTCTTTCAAATTGGGATTGTTTTTCAATGCAATGGCAATGGCTTCGCTGACCGTAGAGAGTGGTGTATCAACCGTTTGACAATAAGACTTTGGTGAGTATACGGCTCCAAGTGCAATGACCGCAAGCACAGCTGTAAGTCTTCTCAATGAAGTCGAAGAGCCAGATCGCTTAAGACGGTTGAACATAAGATACAGTATGGGTAGAACAAAAAGGGTCAAAAAGGTAGCGGATACCAATCCCCCGATTACGACCGTAGCTAAAGGTTTCTGGACTTCTGCTCCAGAGCCTGTAGAAAGGGCCATGGGAAGAAATCCGAGCGAGGCTACAGTTGCGGTCATCAACACGGGACGTAGCCGCATCTCCGCACCCATAAGAATGCGACGGAGCAGATTTATATGCCCGGTTTTCTTCAATTGGTTAAAGGTACTGATCAACACGATCCCGTTCAGCACGGCCACACCGAACAGTGCGATGAAACCTACACCCGCTGAAATACTGAAAGGCATGCCACGCAATTCCAAGGCGAGCATACCGCCGACTGCAGACATTGGAATTGCAGTAAAGATCAATAGCGCCTCCTTCACTGATCCGAATGTGAAGAAAAGCAGGGCAAAAATGGATGCGAGCGCTACCGGCACGGCTATCAATAACCTAGAGCTTGCTTCTTGAAGGTTTTCAAACTGGCCGCCAAAAATATAAAAGTAGCCTTCAGGCAATTTGAGCTCACTATCCAAGCGACTTTTGATATCATCTACAACGTGCTGTACATCCCTTCCTGACACGTTAAATCCAACCACAATGCGCCTTTTGGCATCATCGCGACTAATCTGCGCCGGACCCTCCTTGAACTCGATGGTTGCAACTTGGGAAAGGGCAACCTGACCTCCTCCCGCAATAGGTACATAGAGATTCCGGACATCGTTTATGCTTTGTTTTGCAGCACTGTCCAAACGTACTACCAAATCAAACCTTCGTTCGTTTTCATATATCAACCCGGCAGACGTGCCACCAAAGGCTGTACTCAGTGTTGCGTTCAGGTCTTTGATTGTCGCCCCGTACCGTGCAATCCGGCCATAGTCGTAAGTAACGGTAATCTGCGGCAATCCCGAAGTACGCTCCGGAAGGACACCAGAGGTCCCATTTACAGCGCCTACGATCTGAGCGACCTGCTTTGAATAGGCTTCCAGCGAATCCAAATCTTCACCGAATATTTTCACAGCGACGTCCTGACGGATTCCGGTCATAAGTTCGTTAAAGCGCATTTGTATAGGTTGATTCACTTCAATGTACACTCCCGGGAGCGCTTCAAGTGCCTTTTCCATATCTGCGGCAAGCTGCTCATAACTTCGCCCACTGGTCCATTCGTCTGGATCTTTTAGAATAACCATCATATCGGAGGCTTCGGGTGGCATAGGGTCGGTGGGCACTTCTGCTGAACCCGTTTTTCCCACGACCATTTTAACCTCATCAAACTTCCGAATGATCTTGGCTGCTATCATGGATGTTTCAATACTCTGCGATAAAGATGCGCCCTGGGGGAGCACACACTGAAATGCAAAATCACCTTCCTTTAATTGTGGGATGAACTCAGCGCCCATCTTTGAAAACATATAGGCGCTCGTAACAGAAATCAATATTGTTACGCCAAGCACGCAATAACGTAAACGAAGGGCTTTTTTTAGCAACGGCATATAGATATGCTGTATTTTCTCCATCATACGATCCGAAAAGGACTTTTTCGAGATCGGCTTTTTCGATAGGAAAAATGCACACATCATAGGGATATAGGTCATCGAGAGGATCAGCGCTCCGAGAATAGCAAAGCTTACAGTCTGCGCCATTGGGCGAAACATTTTGCCTTCAATCCCGCTGAGCGTCAGGATCGGAATATATACCATCATAATTATAATTTCTCCAAAGGCTGCGCTGTTTCGGATTTTGGCAGCAGATTCATAAACCTCCTTGTCCATTTCATCCTGCGTCATGCGCAGCACCGATCGTCTGAGACCTAAGTGATGCATGGTAGCTTCCACGACAATAACGGCTCCATCGACAATTAGACCGAAATCGATCGCACCGAGGCTCATCAGGTTTGCACTTACGCCAAAGACGCGCATTAAAGACAGTGCGAAGAGCATAGAGAGGGGAATAGCCGAGGCAACGATCAGCCCTGCTCTTAAATTCCCCAGAAATAGCACCAGTACGAAAATCACAATTACCGCACCCTCTATCAAATTGGTCTTAACGGTGTTGATCGCGCGTCCGATAAGGTCTGTACGGTCTAGGTACGCTTCGATCAGCACATCTTCTGGCAGTGCTTTCTGGATCATGGCCATCTTTTCTTTCACGGATTTAACAACTTCTGCACTGTTCGATCCCTTGAGCATCATCACCACGCCTCCCACTACTTCTCTTTCGCCATTATAGGTAAGGGCTCCATAACGCACAGCGCCTCCGAATTGTGGGGTTGCCACGTTCTTAATAAGAATGGGTATTCCTTGAGCATCTTTACGAATGACGATATTACCCACATCTTCTAAGCTTGTAGCCAGTCCCAGCGAACGTATATAGTAGGCATTCGGCTTTTTGTCGATATAGGCGCCGCCTGCATTTTCATTGTTCTGCTCCAGCGCTTTCATAATATCACTGATCGTGATGTTGTAGGATTGTAAACGATCAGGTCGAACGGCAACCTCATACTGCTTCAATATTCCACCAAACCCATTCACTTCTGCCACACCGGGTGTACCATAAAGCTGTCGTGCTACAATCCAGTCCTGCATAGTACGCAGTTCGGCGAGCGTATATTTGTTTTCAGCTCCCGGTTTGGGGCGTAGGATATACTGATAGATCTCACCCAGACCGGTACTGATAGGTCCCATCGTCGGTTCGCCTATGCCAGGAGGAATTTGGCTTACAGCTTCCTGTAAACGTTCGAAAACCTGCTGCCTAGCCCAGTAAATGTTCGTATTCTCTTCAAAAACTACTGTGATGACCGACAGGCCAAACCTGCTGATACTTCGGATTTCGACAAGTTCGGGAACCGTAGCTACCGCCAGTTCTATAGGAAAGGTAACTAAACGTTCAACCTCTGGAGCTGCCAAACTTGGTGATGTGGTGATGATCTGTACCTGATTGTTGGTAATATCAGGCAGGGCATCGATGGGAAGTTTACTAGTTGACCACACACCCCATACGATGATGGCAATGGTGAATACACCAATTACCAATTTATTCTTTATACTAAAAAATATGATACGATTTAACATAATGCTACACTTAATCCAAGAAAAAACATGGATAGCGTAGTTATATTACCTATAGATAAGCAGCTACACTATCCGCTCAATGACGATAGTGTAATAAGTTGAGGGGGCTGCCATATGCCGGAGGCAGCAGATTGAGGCTGTCCTACTTGAAAAGGAACGGCCTGCAATTCGGTATCTGCAGGATATATTATTAGGCGCAACCGGCTTGTAAGTATCTTAACATGTGTGTTTGGAGCACATTGCGAGGAGTGAGAATGATCACATGGAAAGCTATGATGCTCCTCTTCCCGAGAGGAGTCATGTTTTTCGTTCCCCGTTACATGTTCAATAAAGAAATTTACAGGAGAGATGTCGCCATGGCGCTCCAGATGGTGTTGGTAATGCAGGCTAAAAGACGCGGCAAATAGAATCATGTCCTTGGGGACTAACATCCATATGAGCATGTAAATAAGACAAAGCCGCGCTAGCATATTATTTTATCCAATTGAATACAAAGATAAATTGAATTAAATAGAAAAACAAGAAATACGGGACCGGAACACTCTCCCCCAGCTTGCGACGAAATACCCAAAACAGGGAACAAAGGGTATAGAAAGGGTAAACGATGGGTAAAACAAGGCTAAACCTTACTGGCATCATCTACTTTTTCAGCCACCATATTGACCGTATTCTGATTCGGTGTGAGCTTTTTCCGCAACCATTTGCGAACCGGCTCGTCATACGATTTCAATGCGGCATAGGCCAAAACGATGCTACCTATTAAAATGAGTAATGTATAAGGCCAGGCCTGTACAATGGTTACGCCTTTATGATCGCTGATCCAAGCAACGTAAAAATAAACCAGCGGGTAATGTACGAGGTAAAGCGGATAGGATATATCACCTAGGAATTTGCATATTTTCCTCTCCCTTTCAGTTTGTACCACGCCACTGGCGCCAAGGTATACGATAAGCGGGAAAACGATGATAATGCAAACAGATTCATAGATCCCGTTCATCCAAACATGCGCAGCGCCGCCAATGCGCGGCATATAAAGTACGATAGCTACTAAAAGGCTGCACCATAAAAAGGCATTTTTGATTCGAGTGGGCTTCGCTATACGCGAAAGTAACAGACCGGCAAAGAAAGGGTACATGGTACGCGTTAGCCCAACGCGTACTTGTTCTACATTCAGTGTCCAGCCGCCGCTGACGTCACCCTTTGTAATTGCCATATGTGCAAGTGCAATAGCAGCAACGCCTACTAAGATACCCAGCGCCGTTCGGGAAAATTTCCTGATCCAGATAGCATACAGGATGTTGGCAAGGTATTCAAAGAACAATGACCATCCGACGCTGTTCAGCGGATGCATCTCTTCCCAGCCGCGTATATCAAGCGATAGTGGGACGGGCAGGATCGTATAACCGATCAGCATTACCAACAGCATTTTCCAGACAGGAACGGTATGAATGAGCGGCCATATCGTAGAATCCGTAAAATAAAAGCCTATAGCGCCGAGGGTCATCCCCAAAATCACCATCGGTTGAAGCCGTTCGATACGGCGTTTTAAAAAATTGCCAGCCGTCATTTTTTTCCAACGGTTGTCGTAAGCATAGCCAATCACGAAACCTGATAATAAAAAGAAAAAGTCGACAGCAAGGTAACCGTGATTGACGAGGTTATCTAAATTACCGGTTGATAATGGCTCGGCCAGGTGAAATGTGACAACGATTATAGCTGCTACACCCCGAAGGCCGTCTAATATAAGGTAGTGTGGCTTGGTAGCCGGCTCACTATTGGGAACAGTTCTCATGTAATGGCTTGCAAAAAATGCAATTTGCAAAAAATAGCTAACATTCGATATTCGATTGTATTTTAATTCCGGGTTAACAAAATCCCAAAACTCGAATTTTCATCCCTGAAAAACGCATGTGATCAACCCTTTTCTGACAAGCCGATGTGAAAGACCTTGTTTTTTTGTACTTTAGCTCTGGCTAAAATTTCACAACAGACCAAAAACACATAAACCTATCATACCAGAAAGGTGGCATTCAAGGCAAGCGAATTAGAGTATAATAGAAAAAATAAAAAATATGAACACAAAATTTGAAGCTGGAATTAACATCGCAATAAAAATACCCAAAAACAAGTACGAAAAAACGGTATCTTTTTACAAAGACATACTGAAATTGCAAGTGGAAGAAAAGCCTATCGATCATCCAACCGTTTCCAGAACACATGAAGTCAAATTCGGTAATAATGTTATATGGCTTGATTGTGTAGACAACTACACGCATTCAGAAACCTGGTTACAGCTAACCGTACCAAATGTTGAGGAAGCGACGGACTATTTACGATCAAAAGGCGTGGAACCCTGCGATGAAATAGAGGAACTTCCGAATAATATGCATTGGATTCAAGACCCGGCAGGAACGGTTTTCAATCTTCAAGAGAGAGAAACGACATAAGTTTCAATTTGCGGCTTTTGTTCTCTGTTTTAGCGGCTATTAATCGCACAAACCGTCGGTACTGCATGAAGGACCTTCGGAGACATCGAGCTTAACCACGGGATGTTCGGCCCGCCATTCGGCGAAGGATTTATCCAGTATCTCACGGAAGGCAGTGACCGGCTGGGCCCCTGATATAGCGTACTTGCGGTCGAACACAAAAAACGGAACACCGCGAACACCAAGCTGCCGCGCTTCCTGAATATCCCGTTCCACCTCGGCTGTATACTCCTCGCTGTGAAGCATAGCTGTCACCTCCGTGTTGTCCAGGCCTGCTTCCACACCGATCTGTGTGAGTACAGTCGGATCAGCGATATCTTTCCCCTCATTGAAATGTGCCTGAAACAGTTTTTCTTTAACAATTTGTCCCAATTGATGCGCTTGTGCCAGATGGATCAATCGGTGTGCGTCAAAGGAATTGGCTACAACTGCCTGGTCAAAATTCAATTGTAAACCGGCCTGTGATGCCATATCGGCCACATTGCCGGTCATTTCCCGAGCTTGGTCCTCGCTGAGCCCCTTGCTGGCAGCCAGGTATTGGTAAACCGTACCAAGCTTAGCTCCCTTTGGAATAGTGGGATCTAGCTGGAAACTTTTCCATACCAATTTTATATCTGCTGCATGAGCGAAATCCTTGAGGGCCATCTCAAAATGGCGTTTGCCAATATAACAGAAAGGGCACATGATGTCTGACCAAACTTCTACTTTCATAACTACAAAGATAAACGAAATATCAAGTGATTTCCATAAGATTTCATATTGTGACTTTTGGCTCTTCGCAGGAAAAAGCTCATTCAGAAAAATTTACAGGAGAAATACTTTGAGGCACAAAGATTTATTATTTATCTTTACAATCAAGATAATTAACAATCAAGACACATGCTGGATATAGAAGAAATCAGAAAAATAAGGAAGCTAAGCCAGCAATTCGCCTATACTTCTATTCAGCTGCATGAAGCGATTGGCAGAAAAGCAGGCATATCTGGGACCGACCATAAATACTTGGGATTTTTACTTCAGCGCGGGCAAATGACAGCCGGCGAATTTGCTAATATAACGGGTTTGACCACCGGTGCCGTCACAAGCTTAATAGACCGTTTTGAGCAGAAGAAATTGGTAAAACGGAAGCCTGATAAAACCGACCGTAGAAAAGTGATCATCGTGCCGGATACAGAAAAAATAATGATACTGTTAAAACCTCTTTACGAAGATTTTCAAGGCAACACCGAACAACTGTTTGCTACATTTTCATCAGAAGAATTAAAAGTTTTAGAAAGGTATTTTTTAAATGCAATGGAAATAATGGGCAATAAAATAAAAACGATAAATCAAAAACAGTAAGGCAATGCGCACAACGGACATAGTAAACGAAACCAAAGCACCTGTTCAGCATGCTTTTTCCCAAACATTCTTTCACGGAACCAAGGAGGATTTAAAAATTGGGGATTTTATAGAAACCGGTTTTAATTCAAATTTTGTAAACAGGAAACTAAAACATATTTACCTTTCCGCCACCTTAAACGCGGCTATCTGGGGAGCCGAACTTGCCTCAGGCGATGGACGTGAAAGAATATACTTGGTAGAAGCCACAGGTCCACTAGAAGACGACCCCAATGTAACCGATAAAAGATTCCCGGGTAATCCCACCATGTCCTATCGCTCCGAGCATCCATTCAAAGTTGTTGGGGAGGTCACCGTATGGCAAAGGCACTCATCAGAAGAGATCAAAGCAATGAAAGACGGGTTGGAAAGGTTGAAACAGCAAGGGATTATGGTGATAGAGGAGTAATTAAGTAACGCAGTGGAACTACAGATACAACTTTAAAATAATTGGGAGCGGATTTACTATAATTCTTAGTATATTCGTGATAAATAAGAATAGCCCAACTTAAGAAAACAGCTCTAAACCATGTTTGAAGGTAGTCTCCCGTTTCAATTAGTACAGATCAGAAAAAACAAATACGGTTATAACGAAAGCCATTTGAGGGAATTTATCTTTAAATTCCACAGGCATAATAATAGGTGTTGTATAAAATATGTGGTATCAATTAAGGAATATGAATATTCTTTGCTTACGCTCGATTATTATCCGAAAATTAACTTAACCCCTAAAAGGCATTCAAGGGACGACATCCAAGACCTTCGGTACCGACTGCTGACAAGGCAAAATTCATTTGGGTACATCGGTGGAACAATTATGGACATTATGATCCGAGCACAAAAGATTACCGGTTCCCATACTTGGGGATTGCTAGCAGCCAATCTTGTTTATGAAACTCAAAATGACAACAATAGAAGGTATCAGGTCTATACAAAAGTGTTAAGCCGATCATTTTTAAAAGATTATACCATATTCGGTAACAGAAAAAATAGTGTTATATTTGTATTACCTAGAAACAGGGAAAACGAAAGGACTTTTATCGTTAAACAGTATGAAAACATCTTTGCTGAAACGAATTGATTGGAGAAAGACCAAAAAGACAGGAACGCAGAGTAAATCGCTTTCGACTTCTAATAAAACGGTTAACCGAAACACGGATAGTAGCCGTTTCGTTGATATGCACCAGCATCTAGAAAAAATTGAACCTGTTTTTATCCCAGGCTATAAGCTAAGGGGGTAATACTATTTATGATTGAAGATCATTATCTAGTCGTTCATATCCTCGGTTTTCATTTACGAAAGCCTCCTAAGTCATTAACGAGAATAACGAACGTATTGAATTTTCTTTTTATACCGTCAGGTCTCTTCCTTTTTTAAAGAAGAAAACCGCATGACTTTCTCCGTTTCAACTTCCATTCAAAACACCTGATCAACTATAAATAATGGCTGGTGTGAAAATAGCCTATTCAGCAACGTAGCTTTTACTGCAACTATTATACACTTGCTTGATATCACTCACTTCCCGGAAATCTTCAAAAACAACCTTTTTGCCGTCGCAAGTATAACCATCAGCTGGTGCTAAAACACTGCAATGGGGACACATGATCATGGGAAAATAAACGACTTCACTTTTATATACACCCTTGTACAGGTTAACCTCCATAAAGTCCTCTTGTGTGCATTTCAGTTCTTCTTCATACAATTCTTTCATACGTACTGCACAGTCGGCCGCCTCTGTCTGCCTGTCATCTTTGTCGCAGCTGTTGAGCACAGCGGTGAGCACGAAAAGTATAAGTAATTTTCTCATAATGATTTTTAGGTTTTCAACTTAAAACGTATGAAGACTTCTATCCGCTACAGTGAAATGGCCGATCTTAGCCATTTCGTCGACCTTCCCTCCTCTCTTTCTAACTGAATTTCTTAACGCTCACCCTGAATGATCTGAATTTGATGGAGGTTAGCGCTTGGCAGCTATCCGTTTGCGGATACGGCTTAGCGAAGGTGCCTTAACGCCAACGTAAGAAGCAATGTAGTATTGAGGAATTCGCTGAACTAAATCGGGATAATTGGAAAGAAATTTCAAGTAACGATTATCAGGCGTGTCAGTGTAAAGTGAAACGATCTGCTTCATCACATTCACAAACACCTGTTCTATTGCGGTGCGACCGAATTTCTCGCCACCAGCTACTTCACGATAGAATTGCTGAATGCCTTCCGCGCTGATCCGGTAAACGACGGTATCTTCAAGTGCCTGTATATTCACATTAGATGGCGTTTGGGGCAAAAAGCTCATGTAATCGCAAACAAATTCACCATTTTTATTGAAATAATGCGTTTGCTCAGTTCCGTCATTATTGATATAATACCGCACTAAACCGCTCTCAATAAATATAATATAACGGCAAATTTCCCCTTCAGACAAAAGCCGCTCCCCTTTTTTAAAAGTCTTCCTGTGAAATAAGCTTTCAATGATGGCAATATCCCTTTCTGAAATTGAAATCTGTTCTTTTATCGTGTGAATCAGCAGGTCCATGACGACAAAGTTAACCTTTTAGCAGGTTAATTTTGCGTCATTTCATAAAGGTACATTTAAATTGACGATGGCTTACAAGGCCTTATTTACCACATACGATTGCTGCAACACTGAGTAAAAACATAGCGGCGGTTAAAAGCGCAGCCCGATAATTGATCACACTCTCCCAGCGGTTTTGTAGCGCCCGGATATCGGAAGGCACGATTTTACCAACAGCAGCATCCGACATCTTTTTATTTATAGGTTTTGCAATGGAGATATATAAATAAAGATGGGCTAACTGCATTAACAGAGCTGCGCCCGACAAATAGGCCGTATAGCCGTGCCTAAAGTTTAAAAGTAAACAAAAGGCGGTAGCCAATACGCTCGCCATGCCGATAACCGGCATGCGTTTGTCTGCAACCAAATGCGTATGCCCCATTAGGTCGGCAATAGAGCCGTCTTTGCTCAGAGCGGTGGCTTTCCTGACAATTAATGCATGAAACACATCTGTACCGTATATAACACCCGCAGTTAAAACCGCCGTAACAAGCAGCGCCTGACTAATTACTATCATATTCATATCGTTTGGTATTTACCTGGATTAGTAAGTCCATAAAACAATAAAACACTGGTGATGATCATTACAGCAGCGGTTATACCGTGAATCAATAGATGAGAAATATCGCTGCTACCATTGTAAGACAGGATAACCAGGAAATCAAAAACCGGAACGACGATTGTAGCGGTAAACACCCAGGCTGCTGCCTTACGCATCTTCATCCAAAGCAAGGGTAAAAGGACAAGGCCGGAAAAAATGTCTCGAATGCCTTTGATTTTTCCATAAGCCGCATCATGCGCATTTTTAAAGGGAATGCCATATCCTGATGCGCCGACCTCCGGGTAGATAATAAAACGGATTCCAATGTAAATAATACCTAAGGCTAACATCAGCACGCTCCAAAATGATATCGATCTTATTCCCCAAGAGTTCTGTTCGATTTGTGTTTTCATATTTTCTTTCTTTGATATGGCAAAGGTCTGATGTAAAAAACAGCGAATCATTAACCTCGGTTAATAAATGAGCTGATAATAACGTGGTTTACATTCGGAGATTGAAGTGCGATAGCTATGGAGCTTTAAAAATATATACACAGTTAACGAAAATAGCCATGGACTTGCCTGGAGTGCAGTTTCGGATAATTGAAAATATTTTATACCATTGTATATTCATTATAAACCAATGCATGAAAAAGATCTTATCACTGTTCGTTTTACTTATCTCATCGGCTCAGCTATTAAATGCGCAAGCTAAGACTGATAAACTGATCATTAAGGGTGATAGCGTATGGATGTTGACTTACTTCCGTCAACGTTATCCAACTCGCATCGAAATCAACGCGAAAGGAGAAACAATAGAGGTGCCCCTACCCAATCCCATGCTGGATGCAAAGCTTCATATTGCCTTGTCAAATGATGGGCGCCACTGGACGGCCATCAACGACAATAAACCGATCTGGGATCAGTTTATGCGCGATCAATACATTCACCGCGGTGCCGACGGTCTATGGCGATTAATTGCAACGGGTGGCGGTGGAGGTTCTGAAAGGCGAAAACAATTTGGACCGAGCGTGACTTACGCTACCTCTAAAGATTTAATTACCTGGAAGCTGGAAAAGTACATACACCTTATGAAAGATGTGAAAGATGAATCGGGCCAATTGGTGAGAAACATCTGGGCTCCTGAATTCTACTACGATGAAACCACAAAGGAATACACCATTTTCTGGTCGTCGTCGTTTAAAGATGCGGGATGGAAGGAAAGCAGACTTTGGTACTGCAAAACGAAAGACTGGGAAAATTTCAGCGCAGCAAAGGTGATGTTTACGCCACCGTATTCCGTGATTGACGGCACCTTAACCAAACACAATGGAACGTACTATCTTTTCCATAAGGAAGAGGAATTTGGTGCAAAAACAGGCGAACGAAGAGGTATTCGTGTTGCTCTATCCAAAAACATCGAAGGGCCTTATGAAATTTTCGAAGGCCCCTTGAACAAAGGGCAAATTGCGCCCACCATTACTGAAGGGCCAAGCGTAATGAGGGATCCTATCCGTAAGGGATGGTTGCTGTTGTATGATTATCCCATGGTAGATCAATATGGAATATCATCTTCTTCTGATCTGTTACACTGGAACATAGAGAAGAACGTTTCCATGCCGGACGATGCAAGACACGGTAGCCTATCAAAACTGTCGGCCGCCGAAGCGAAGGCCTTACTGGCCGCTTTTCCTAATGCACATTAAGTCAGTTGGCTTAAGATACTATTTATTAAAAGATCGTATAATCAGGGTTCGAATAAGCGTGCCCAAAATTGAAACGATTTGAAAACCTAATACAACTTGGCTAAAGGACTTTATGACAGTTCCAAAGACTGTAATTCATCAGCCAGCTTATGCATACCCTCTTCGATTTTCTTAAGCTGCGGCAGCCTTGGCTTTTTAAGGCCCGAGGAATAATGTTGTAATTGTTTTTGATTGATACCCGTAATCTTTTCCAGCGCCGCATTAGTAAAAATGCCTTTATAATAATTCAAAAAGCTTTCCGCATCGAAATGATAAACAATATTGTATTCACCCTTGAGAATACTAGGGACGTTTTTCGGCTCGTTATATAGCTTTAACAGCCGAATACTCTCTAATATAGATTGTTTGGCTTCTTCAACGGTATTTCCCCCTCCATAAATTCCCTTCACGTTCTCCGCATAGGCACTGAACATATCTGCACTTTTTTCTATGGTAATCTTAAGCGTTTTCATGTGCTTCTTCCTTTAATCTCCAGTTAACTGCAAAAATCTGGGAACTATTTCAGCCCCAGATCTTTGATGATTTTCTTGCGAAGGCCTTCTCCCATTTCCTTGGACCCATGAAAAGGGACGGGATATCTTCTACCGTCCTTCTCATAAATATAGTGACTTCCGTCAGTCCGGATATGCTTCCAACCATTACGCTTTAGAAACCGATGGAATTCACTAGACTTTATACATTCAAGCATTATGGTGCAACAAATTTCAGCCTACAATATGTTAGCACCACACATCCCGAATCCATCAACACAAAAGTAGCAATTTTACTACTATTTTGAAAGAGGAATAGGTAAAAAGATGTAAAAAGAAAACTGTTTTAACCAGGTTGCGAACGATCCGTTTGAAACAAATAAACCCTTCCCGAAACGCTTGCCCTATTGTTTTAACACAAATAATGCGGGATATTACGGTTTCGGAAAAGCTTTTGAAGTTTCTCACACCGCAGGATAAGTCAAACACATTGGAAAATGAAAGGCCTAACGATTTTGCAAAAAAGTCAAGAATATCGTAGGTTTGAGGAAATTGCTGAAATAGGACTGATTCTATCGAAGCGGCAACACCTTAGATACCGCTCTTTTATTTAACTTAGCTCTTTCGTTAAAAAAGCTAAATCATACATGAAACACATTATATTTCTTGCGCTTTTCTTATTGACTTCAATACTCGTCTCGGCAAAAGACCTCTATTCAAGGGCCTATGGAGACCGGCGCAATCCCGCCATTATATTCGTCCACGGCGGTCCGAGCGGAAATTCAACACTTTTTGAATCGACCACTGCTCAAAAGCTTGCTGACAAGGGATTCTATGTTATTGTGTATGATCGTCGCGGTGAGGGAAGATCAATCGATCCTTCGGCCGCTTTCACTTATACCGAGGCTTTTAATGATCTAAACGGAATCTTACAGTTATATAAAATCAATAAAGCGACTCTTATAGGACATAGTTTCGGAGGCTTAGTAGCCACCTTATTTACTGAGCGATTCCCCGAAAGGGTGAATGCTCTTATACTCGCCGGCGCGCTTGTTTCCCAGCAGGAAACATACGACCATATTTTATCGTCTCTTAAGCGCAGAAATAAAAATAATAGACACAATTCATTACTAAAGAAAATATCTAAAATTGAGCAATTAGACAAAAATTCGGCCGATTATAGAAAAGCATGTTATGAGCTCGCCAGCCTGAACCATTATTTCGAAATGCCCTTCCCGACCGAACAATCAAAAGAATTACGAGACAACTACGCATCAAGTGTATTTTATAAGCAAAACATCAGAAATGAAAATGCGCCCGCCCTCTTCTATAAAAACGAAACTTTGCGAAATATAAACACCAAAAACACATTAGCCAAATTAAAGACACAAACGAGCATATTTGCTATTTACGGAAAGCAGGATGGGATCTTTTCTCCGAAACAATTACAGGACATCAAGAATATCGTAACACCAAATAACTTTGCCCTTATTGATAACTGCTCGCATTACCTCTTTGTCGACCAACAGACCGAGTTTATTGATAGGCTGACGAACTGGATACAACTTTGTTCGATGGGAATCCAACAAAGATTATCTAAGTAAGAACTTCCGCTGGGGAAAAAAGTACAATTTTAATCTACTTTTTGCCATTCTTACGCCTGTTGCATCATCGTAATTTGTTTTATCGAAACAACAATTAAAAATAGAAATGATGCAACGCAATGCAAGCGCCGTTTGGAACGGCAACATTAAAGAAGGAAACAGTCATATTACCACACAAAGCACCGTTCTTAACAAGACACCCTATTCGTTCATCAGCGATTTGCGGAGGACCAACAATGAAAAAATAATCCGGTCGGAATTGCTTTTGACGGCTAAAATTCCCGGGATTTCAGAGAAACAATTCCAGGAAATCGCGCACGGTGCAGAAAAAACCTATCCTGTTAGCGGTACTTTCAACTTCGAAATCACTTTAAGCGCCAGCCTTCAACATCAGTCGTAATGAAAAGTACATTAAGCAGGTATTTTATAGCTGCAACGATATGTTTATCTTTAGTCTTAAATTCCAAAGTTATGGCACAGCAAATCAGTATTCCCGCAACACAGGATCCCAACATTTCAAAGGAGACGCGTGACTTTTTGAACACATTAAACAGCGGCGACGGCAAACCATTAGAAACCTTATCGCCTGAAGATGCAAGGATGGTTTTAGTGGAAGCGCAACAATCAGTCAACTTCGATTATTCCGATATCGAGGAGTCTGAAAGGACAATTACGGAAGACGGTCAGGAAATTACCCTCCACATTGTAAAACCTAAAGGAGCTAAAGAAGGGCTACCGGTTTTTATGTTTTTCCACGGTGGCGGCTGGGTGTTGGGCGACTATCCGACACATAAACGACTGGTAAGGGACTTGGTAGTGAACAGCGGCGCGGCGGCTGTTTTTCCAGACTATACGCCATCTCCGGAAGCTCGCTTTCCTACGGCCATTAACCAAGCCTATGCGGCAACCAAATGGGTAGCGGAGCATGGCCAAGAAATTGGTGTGAATGGTTCGAAATTGGCGGTAGTGGGAAACAGCGTTGGCGCTAATATGGCTGCGGTAATAGCACTCATGGCAAAAGACAAAAACGGTCCGGAATTAACACAGCAAATTTTACTTTGGCCGGTAACCGATGCCGATTTCAGTCGTGAATCTTACTCCAAATACGCGCAGGAAAGATTCCTCACCACGCCGCTGATGAAATGGATGTGGGATCATTATCTACCGGACGCCAACGAGCGTAAAAATAAATACGCCTCACCATTTCAGGCTTCTTTAGATGAATTGAAAGGGTTGCCGCCAGCATTGATACAGGTGGCAGAAAATGATATCCTACATGACGAAGGCGTTGCCTATGCGCGCAAATTAGACGAAGCCGGGGTTCATACGACCATTACCGAATACAAGGGCTTTATTCACGATTATGGCATGTTAAACCCATTAGCACATATTCCGGCTGTGCAGATTTCAATACAGCAAGCCGCGATTGTTTTGAAAAATGCTTTATTTTAAATTACATACTCATAAAAAAGAGCTCCGACAGATCACCAAAAGCCGGAGCTTCTTTTTTTATTGAAGCCAAGCTCGCTTTTACAGTCGACACTGTTCTCAGGATTGCCTTAAAATGTAAATTACACTGCCGTATATCCCCCGTCAACATTGAAATAACTGCCATTGATGAAGGTGGCCGCATCGGTGCTCAAGAACAGCACCAGATTGGCGACCTCTTCGGAGGTACCCAAACGGCCAATCGGATGAGCCTTTTCCAGCGCTTTTTTCTTATCATCGCCAAGCATATCCAACAGTGGCGTATCGATATAGCCCGGACCCACCGCATTGACACGGACGTTCTGGGAAGCGTATTCCACCCCAAAGTTGCGGGTCAGGCCCAAAACCCCATGCTTGGAGGCCGCATAGCCAACCGAGCCGGGTACGGCTGTAATGCTATGGATGGATGCCATGTTAATGATAGCCCCGCCCCCATTTTTCAGCATCTGCATGGTGGCATATTTACAACCATAAAACACTCCGTTAAGATTGATATCAATGATCTTTTTCCATCCATCGATACTCATTTCGGCTGCAGGATTCGCCTCCCCTCCGATACCGGCGTTATTGCAGGCGATGTCCAAACGACCATATTTTTCAACCGTTTTTGCTACCAGGTTTTCCACTTCTTCGGGACGCGCCGTATCGGCATGTACATAATAGGCATCTCCTCCTTGACCAACAATCTCGTCCACCACGGCCTGCCCATGGGCATCATTAACATCAGACACCACTACTTTTGCTCCCTCTTTAGCGTACAATAAGGCAACGGCCTTGCCGATTCCAGATCCTGCGCCGGTTACAAAGGCGACTTTATTTTTCAATACACTCATAATGACTAGTTTTTATTTTACTATTCTGTCTATATGCTTAACTAACCAAAGTTAAGGCCAAAACTGATATGGGATGGTGACTATGGTCATTTTTATAAATGTTTGACAACATGTTGGAGTACGTTGAAATTTTTGTGATTTTTTCTGTAAATTTAATTTGATATATGTTAACTTTACGATGTAAGAGTTGCGCTGACCAATAGGAACTCTTCGGCTTTATCAATAAAAAAAACCAATTATGCCTCTTATTGAATTAACCACTAACATGCAAGCGGAAATTGACATCTGCTTTGATCTTTCGAGAAGTATTGATTTACACTGCATCTCCACTGCCGGCACCGAAGAGAAGGCTATAGGGGGCGTTACCTGTGGGCTGATCGGCCTCGGCGAAACGGTTACCTGGCAAGCTACTCATTTCGGAATACGGCAGCGGCTGACTTCAAAGATTACAGCTTATGAGCGGCCGTTCCATTTTAGAGACGAACAGGTGCAGGGACCATTTGCTTACATCAGGCACGACCATTTTTTTAAAACCGTCGGTAATTCTACCCTTGTTACCGATCATTTTGATTACGATGTTCCTTACGGTATTTTCGGCAGGTCGTTCGATCGGCTACTGCTCAACAACTACCTTCGTAGGCTCTTAGAGGAGCGAAACCGCATCGTGAAGGATTATGCGGAATGTGGAAGATTTATGGAGCTCTTAGGTACCGGATAAAAATCGTTCAGTCCTTCTTAAACGTTAAGGCTAGCAGACAAAACTAGCAGACAAAATAAGCAGCGTAGTTGTGCTTCTCGGTAATAACCCATATGACAGGTAACATCCCTGCGGTTCTTTAGCTTAGCAATCAGCGACTGGCTAAGATTGACCGGCTTTCTGAAAGAAGTCAAAAGGCTACAATCATGACGTTTTTATTACAGTTTGCGGCGCAACAATTTGCTATACTTAACTATTAAATGAAAGTCGCATTTTGGACACAAAGTCATCGGATTTGGACACTTTTCTGTCGTTCAACATCCCGAACTTTGGAACACATTAAATGATAAATCTATATGAGCACTATCAAACAGGTAAAATTGGGAGAGCAAGGACTTGTAGTTCCGGCTATTGGTCTTGGCTGTATGGGGATGACCGTAGGCTTTGGCACCAATATCTACGGGGATGCCGATGAAAACGAAGCCATAGCCACCATTCATCGGTCGTTGGAACTGGGCGGCAATTTTTTAGATACGGCAGAGGCCTATGGCCCGCTCCTGAATGAACGACTGATTGCGAAAGCGGTTAAAGGCAACAGGGAGAAATACATTATTGCCACCAAATTTGGTTTTGAAGTGGGTGATGATGAACGGTATACGGGCAAACTAAATGGCAGCAAAAGCTATGTGAAAAAGGCGGCAGAGCGCTCCTTAAAGAATTTGGGAACAGATTATATCGATTTGTATTACCTGCATCGCTTAGATACGGAAACCCCTGTTGAGGAAACTGTAGCAGCAATGGCAGAACTGATAAAGGAAGGAAAGGTACGCTATATCGGACTATCGGAGGTGGGATCTGAGACTATCCGAAAAGCGCACGCTGTACATCCACTTACGGCGGTACAAAGCGAGTACTCCCTTTTCGAAAGGCAGATTGAACAATTAGGAATTTTAGATACCCTAAACGAATTGGGCATCGGCCTGGTGGCTTATTCGCCTGTGGGTAGAGGCTTTCTAAGCGGGCAGATACAAAAGCCTGAAGACTTCCCGGAGGGCGATTTTAGGAGATCTTTACCGAAATACCAGGGAGATCAATTTTATAAAAACATTGAGTTGGTAAACCAGATCAGGAAGGTTGCAGAAGAAAAGGGTATCACCGCCGCACAATTGGCTATCGCGTGGGTAATTGCGAAGGGGCATGTGCCGATTCCTGGCACAAAGCGGGTAAAATACGTGGAAGAAAATATCGCTGCTACCCAGGTCACACTTACAGCAGAAGATCTAGGACGGCTGGAAGCCATCATACCTCTAGAAGCTGAAACGGGCGCCAGATACGACGAGGCTGGAATGCGCGGCGTCAACCTGTAAGCCCGGCAACAAGGGAGAGACGCGAAGTCTTGCCCTTGTTTTTTTATATGACGGGATACTAAGTTACCTGTTTTTTTATCGCATCCTTGTCTATCAACGACAGAACCTCACTGATTTTCCCATCAATCAATCTATAAAAAACATGTTCCGAAAACGACACTTTCTTTCCATTCACGTTAACTCCCAAAAACTCGCCGGAAGGTGTACAATTAAATTTTATTCGGCACGCAATCGTGTCGGCATTAACAACTAATAAATCGACATCATAATAAAGGTCTGGTATAGTTAGTTAAGCCCCATAAGGATGTTGCCAAGGTTCCCTGTAAGGTCTTCTCAACAGCCTTGTTGCTTCTGGGTCGTCCAAACATATCTTTTTTTGCGGATCATACACCAGTGGCCGATTCAACTGCATGGATAGATTGGCCAGTATGCAACTGGCCGTTGATATATGTCCCTCTTCAATATCTGCAACAGGCAGCTGGTCATTTTCGATGGCCGATAAAAGATCCAGCAGGTGGCGCCGGGTTGCCGGGGCTGTATGCAGTTCGATCTTGGGCTCGTTTAAATCTTCGGGAAACTCTTCTTTCTCGTAAACAACGTCTTTTGCAATACGATCGCCTTTACCGACTGGAATAAACTCATACTTCATGACGCTTCCCTTAAGGGTTCCTTTATCCCCATAGATTATAAATGCCCAAGGATATTCCGGATCAGCCGGGTTGCCCCAAGTGCGATGTTGCCATACACAGTTCAACTCATCGTATTCAAAAATAGCCGTCTGCGTATCGGCAATGGTCGACTTCCCTCCTTTTTGAACGTAAATTCCTCCGGTCGAGCTAATGCGTTTGGGCCAGTTGAGTTGTAATAACCAGCGTACCGCGTCAAACATATGCACGCACATATCGCCCATAATCCCATTCCCATATTCCATAAAGGTTCGCCACCAACTGCCGTGCGGTAAGCCGTCGTACGGACGTAAAGGCGCGGGGCCGGTCCACATTTCATAATCAAGAAAGTCGGGAACAGGCTCCAATGGTGGATTACCGTTCTTCCTCATGTGATAATAGCAACACATCTCTACATGTGACACTTTGCCTAGCAAGCCTTTGTCGATTACCCGCTCTTTCGCATCAATCAGATGAGGGGTACTTCTTCGTTGTGTACCTACCTGCACTTTTTTATTGTATTTCCGTGCTGCGCTGAGGACTGCTTCGCCTTCCAGTACATCGAGGCTAACAGGCTTTTGCAAGTAAAGATGCGCCCCTGACGCCATTGCGTCAATGGCTTGACGCGCGTGCCAATGATCCGGCGTGCCGATGAGCACGAGATCCAATTTATGATCTGCCAGCATCTTTCTGTAATCCTTGTATAAAGCCGGAACCTTTTTCGAGATTTGTCGCTCGCTGATCAATTTTCCTGCTTCCTCGAGATGCTTGCTATCCACATCGCAGACGGCCACCACGTCGACATCCCTGACCTGAATAAGTCTGAACAGGTCGCTCTTCCCATACCAGCCTGTTCCAATTAAACCAACCCGCATGTTGTTGGCTGTATCTGTAAATGTTAATCCCTTCGCTTGTAATGCGGATAAAGTTAACACAGCGCTCGTACCTTGAATGAATTTTCTACGGTTCAGATTGAAGTCTGCCATAATTTATCGGTTTATAATTTTTTATTAGGAAACAAAAAAAATGAATATAATGTTTATTTCCTTATTTCACATCAACGAAGTAAAAGATTTCCATTTGTAGTTCCCTGCGCTTATATTTGTTTATGCCGAAGCACTAAATAATGAAACGAATTATAAACATCTTAGCATCCTGCCTATTAGTATTGTGTCTCAACAACTGCTTGTTGGCTCAGTCAGAAACCACTTATCAAAATCCCTTGTCGGTTACTTTTGGCGACCCTTATGTACTACATGTAAAAGGCGACAAATATTATATGTACGGCACCGGTGGTGCTGCGAAAAACGGATTTGCCGCTTATTCCTCGACCGACCTGGTAAACTGGAAGGATGAGGGCCAAGTGTTTTATGCAAGCAATCCGAACGGCTGGAGCGACTCTACCGCTGCTTGGGACGGCGCATACTGGGCGCCGGAAGTATACGCACATAATGGCCGCTTTTACCTGTTCTACTCTGCGCAATGGAAAGAAAACCCAACCGAGGAAGTGGAGAATTTCCGCATTGGCGTAGCCGTGGCAGACAGTCCTACAGGCCCATTCACGGACTTAAGCAATCAACCGATTTTTGATCCTGGCTATCCGATTATAGACGCGAATGTACTTTTTGATAAAAACGGCAAAATTTACCTCTACTATTCCCGTTGTTGCTACAAGCATCCTGTGGAAAGTGAAGTAGCAACCTGGGCGAAGCAAAAAGGATGGTTTGATACTATCGAAGAAAGTTGGGTGTATGGGGTAGAGCTAAAATCGGATTTCAGTGGCGTGATAGGCGAACCTGTTTTGCTATTAAGACCTCCTGTGAAAATGGATGATAAGCAGGCCGAATGGGAAAGTCGATCGGTTACGTCGAAGGAGGTTAACCGTCGATGGACGGAAGGTTCTTTTATCTTCAAGAAAGGAAGCACTTACTATATGATGTATTCTGCTAATTATTTCGGTGGTAAGAATTATGCAGTGGGATATGCAACTTCTGAAAGCCCACTCGGTCCGTTCACCAAAGCGGCTAACAACCCTGTATTACAGAAAAATGTAGAGAGCGGTGGCGTTGTGACCGGAACAGGACATAATAGTGTTACTTACTCGCCAAACGGGAAGGAGATGTTCTGTGTTTATCACGCCCGCACATTATCAACCGGCGAAGAGCGCGTCGTTTTTATTGACCGAATGAAGATATTAGACGACGGCAAGCTGGTTGTAGACGGACCTACCACTACACCGCAGGCGGCACCTAAAAGCAAATAGCAGCAATAACTATTATACGGCTGCTGTCAAAAAATATCATCCATGGTCATTTAACCAAAATAATAAGATGCAGTATGGGCTTATTCCGATCTCAGGCTCTTGACGGGATTCATCCATGCAGCCTTCACCGACTGGAAGCCCAAGGTAAGTAAGGCAACGCCGAATGCTTAGTCTGTATAAACAATAAAGCCTATTTCATCATTCACAGGTGTTCGGATCTGAAGACCGACTGCCTGAAAACGGGCACCAGCGTTGAATTAATAGCCCATGGAAGGCGTGCCGCCTTCCTATTAAGCCCAAGCTCCGCTAGAATGCAAATTCCTCCACCATTTTCTGCGCCTTTGGCAATGCATGATCTTTAAATTGCTGCATATTGAGTCCTTCAACGCGGAACACTTCGATGTCTGTAATCCCGATAAAGCCCAATATGAAGCGCAGGTATTTTTCGGTGAAGTCGGCATCTTTCATTACGCCTTCTGAATAAATTCCCCCCGAGGAGATGGCCAGATAAGCTTTTTTATTTTTAACCAATCCCTCCACTCCGCTGTCCGAGTAGGTAAAGGTAATGCCAGCCCGCGTAATATGATCTATCCAAGCTTTGAGGGTTGAAGGTATGGAAAAGTTGTACATCGGTACCTCGATGACGATACGATCCGCTTCCAATAGTTCTGCAATGGCCTCGTCCGAATGGCGGACGGCCTCCAGCTGTTCAGGACTACGATGTTCCTCGGGTGTAAAAAAAGACGTGAGGTGCACTTCTTCGAGATGTGGGAAAGGCGATTTAGCGAGGTGATGGTCCCTTACCGTTGCCTCTGGATATTGGGCAAGTAACTTTTCGATGATTGAATTACCCAGTTTGTTACTAAAGGATTCACTCCCTCTTGAACTTGAGATAAGATGCAGTATTTTCATTAGTATAATCTATTTGTTCATGCAAATTTTAAAAATATTACTATACCTTTGTTATCTGTTACAAAAAGGATAGTAGTTACAAAAAGGATACTTGAGATGGAACATACCGTAGAGAGCTGTGCAAAAGCAAAGTTAGCGATCAGGGATACGTTAGATGTTGTCGGCGGCAAATGGAAACTGGTCCTGCTATCCGTTTTACGAAGTGGAAAAAAGGGCTTTAACGAATTGTCGAGAGAAGCTGGGACATCTCCAAGAATTCTATCTAAAGAGCTACAGGAACTGGAAATGCATGGATTAGTAAGCCGTACCGTGTGTGATACCAAGCCGGTAACGGTGCAATATGAACTGACCGATTATAGTAAGACGCTTGATAAAGTGTTGGCGGAGATGGAAGCCTGGGGACATCAACACAGGAAAAAAATTGTTTCCGCGTCATAGTTCACTGGCACTCGCGCACCTCCTAAACCAATTTGAGGAGTATTTTGAGTCATTAGGAGTGATAAGACTGCTTAGCAGGCATCCCGTATCACTCCAATTCTTCCAGCTGTTCGATATTGAAATCGTCGTCAATTACCTCGCCATTGGGCTTGACTAAAACGAACCTTGGCAGATCGGAAAGATACAAGGTGTTGATCAAATCTTGCTGCGCTTCATTTCGCATTCTATAATTATGTTTGAAATCAAAACTTTTGACGTTCTCTTTCCACTTGGAAAATTGGCTTTCCATCGAAATCGGTAAAATATCAATCCCTTTTTCCGCCAAGTCAGGTGCTGCCTTTTCCAACTGCTTCACTGCCGAAGCTGAAGCTTGATCGGCACTATTCCAGAAGGACAACAGTAAATACTTACGGTCTTTAAACGAGTCCCATGGAATTTCTGAAAGCCGAACGTCTGTTGCAACCACCTCTTTCTCGAGATCTAGTTGTTTAACCTTCGTTTGAAGCAGCGCTAGCCGTTTCGCAAAATCGAGGCCGTATTTACTCCGTTTTACCGGATCTGGCGCTTGCTCTAAAACGTTTTGATATTCTTTTGCATACTGACGCTCTTTGCCAGCCCTTGATAGCAGGTAAAACGAACTGATCAACGGCTTTTGCTTACCGATAAAATCTTCCGTAATCGAACCCGGAGTCTTAGCAAGCTGTTTCTTACCCGCTACTTTCGTTACCCCTGCACCACCTATGGCATACTGCTGCACTTGACCTTCATCTTCCGCCTCGAGGGTCGCAAGTGCGGTGTGCCAATCGTTTAGCAGGGCCTGCTCTTCCCCGCCACCTTGAATAGAAAAAGCAACCTTACTGATTGAACCCGCATGATTAAAGGGCTTTTGCACAAGCTCTAGCGTTGTAGAGGGTACTGCCAGAACGGGAACAACGGCTTCCCAAGCCAGTCCGCTTGTGCCGCGCTTGGTGGACTTACCCTCAATTTTTATAAAGTAAACCTCATGGAGGTTGGCCGTGTCGAGCTGAAGTTTAAATTTCCCATTTTCGGCCGCCATGGAGGTTATCGAATCCTTTTCATTGTCCTTAAACAAGGAAACTTTATTCATCTCCGGATTGGCGGTCTCGCTTATCACGACCAGGGCACCTTTTTCAGGCGTGTAAGTGTAGTCTTGCTTGTTGGCGCTTCCTTGCTCGTCCTGCTGCTGTTTTCGATGTTGACATGCCGTTGCTAACAGGAAACAAATCAAGATCAGAAGGGGCTTTGTTATCGAAATTTTCATCTGTGTATATAATTTGCTTTTGGTGATGAGCCCTGCCTACCGCAGGCAGGTATCAGATTTATTCACCCCTGTGTGGTTGAAATAAATCATGATGGTTTCATATGCTAATATACTATTATGATATTATATTATTTGTCCGCTTTTTCAACAAATCCATACTTAACGACCTCATTATGCTGCATACCAGAAATTTATTAACAGCGAATCATGACAATGGAGCCGCAAGAAAACATGCAACAGTTTAAGGTATTGCGGTCGAGGAGCCTGTAGCATTAAAATACCGTTAGAATTGCTACTGAATGCACGATGCATACTGTTAATGTTTTAATTTTGCTCACCCTAGGTACAAGGGAGACGATAGGCAATGGTTACTTTAAACGTTTTCAGAAGAACGACATGGACAAGGTATTTTTGGTACTTCATGACCATCCATTTGCTTAATTTATCGGTGGATGCGCCTGACCTGACTCCCTCCTACATAGCAGAGGATCTGACGATCAACGATCAGGAAAGTGTGGTGGAACTTATTACGGAAACCGTCTTGGGTTTTGAAGACGCCTTTCCGGAGTATGATGACGAGGATGGGAATGAGATCCGTGAACAGACGGGAAAATTGTCGTTGATATGCCCTATGCAGGTAGTTGGCACGTCCCTGCTCGACAAGTTCCGCACAATTGCCGGGTATGGCGACTATTCTTTTATCTATGTGCCGCCCGCTCCACTTGAGTACCTGTCGCCCCCTCCGGAATGCTGACCTAGCACTGGCCGCGATGGTCGCGTTATCCACATCTTTTTTAGCAATACACAGTAATTTTATGCATTTAGGACAAGCAATCGCTGTAGCGGCGTTTCTTTGTGGTTTTCACATAGAAGTTTATGCGCAGCAAACTGAAGCAGATAGCTTATATATCGAAGAAATAGAAAAATCGGCCGAACCGGTGAAGGTTTTGCATGCCGAGCCGCTGTACATTGATCTTATCAGGGATCTGGGCGCTCGCAAAGGAGAAGACGAATGGAATATCGGTTTTGGTCTTACCGACAAAAACAACCACGACGAGTACCTTGCGCTGGTTGAATATGAATGGGCACCTATAAATCGCCTCGGTCTGGAAGTGGAGCTTCCCTTTACGATATATCCTTCAAAGGCGCCGAATGACGGACACTCGGGCACCAAGCTGAACAGTATAAAGTTGGCAGCTCAATATTCGTTCTTTGTTTCAGAGAAGCTCAAGACATCAATGGCCATCGGATATATACAGGAATTCGAACTGGTACCTTTTGCGCAATACGGAAATAAGTCCTTATTCTTCGGCAACGTATATAATCCGTTTTTTATCGCTGCAAAACGCTGGGGAAGTAATTTTCACAGTTTACTATATACCGGACCTGCATTCGCACACGCGTTCGATACAGGTGATATAGAAATGAACTGGCAGATAAACACAAGCTTCCATTACATGATCCCGTCGACACGCAATTTCATCGGCGTTGAATTGAACAAAGAACTTTATAGGGACCAGTTTGACATGGTCATCAGACCGCAGATGCGTGTAGGCGTGGCCGACAACCTGCTCGTGGGTATTGTAACGGGTATTCCGGTCAATAAATCAACCGAACGGCTCAGTACCTTTCTTCGGTTAATCTACGAGCCGGGCCACAAACATAGCAAAGGCGGCTGAAGCGAAGCTGCCAAACTGTTCATTCAGAAAGATAGTCTGTAAGAATGTCGGGGATAGCATAGGTAACTGCCCGCATTGTTACAGACTCTTTTTTACGCACACGTGTGCGTAAAATACGCAATCGATTGCCTTCCAAAACTATTTGTTTTTCTATGGTTGCTTCAATATAATTGCACCGCAACGACCAATTTTTAACCGCAATAAACTCAGGATAAAATCGCTGGCGCTCGTTAATAAAAAAACGATTGCTACGCTATGGAGTTAACATGTACCACTAAATTATGAAGAAATTATGAGAGCGAATTAGACTTATCTAGCGGACGGACCTTATCCGAATTGATCAAAATCATTAGAGTTATTAACAAAAAACTTAAACTATGCTATATGATTAGTAGTAGACTCCCCTTGCTATTGCCTAATGGAAGGCTCATTATCGTGAACTTTTTGACCTTGTTTCTTATTCATCTGTTTCTTGCCGGAAACGCCTTTTTTCTCCCTGCCCAAGCGCGCGAACGAGCATCTAGGCCCTTTCGCCAAACACGCGTGCACGGAACCGTTACCGATGAGCGCGGAACACCCTTGGAAGGCGTCACCATATCAGTAAAAGGCACAAGCATTGCAGCTAAAACAAATGCAGCAGGAATGTATCAGTTAAATGCTCCGAACAATGCACTTTTAGTATTCAGTAATTTAGGATATGAGACCCAGGAAATGAACTTCAATGGCGAAGAAGAGCTGAATGTCATCTTAAAAGACATGATCAGCGACTTAGAAGAGGTAGTCATTGTGGGATACGGAACGCAAAAAAAGGTAAACCTCACCGGTGCGGTTAGTGCGGTCAATGCACGGGAATTGACCAATATTGCGCCCGCAAATCTGTCGAATACCTTAGCGGGCCGTGCCCCCGGCGTAAACGTCACCAATACATCGGGACTCTCGGGCGCGACTTCGCAAATCCGAATAAGAGGTAGCTTTGGCGAACCCCTTTACGTCATCGACGGCATCGTGCGGGATAAAACCGCATTTGACGCACTGGAAGCATCGGAGGTGGATCAGATGAGCTTCTTGAAAGATGCGGCAACGGCATCTATTTATGGATCAAGAGCAGGTAATGGCGTTGTGCTGGTTACAACCCGAAAAGGCATTGAGCAAAAGCCGACTTTCAACTTCCAATCAAACTATACCACCGCTCAACCTACTATGCCTCTGTTATCAGACCTTACGACGGCTACCGATGAATTGATTTACCAAAATCGGGTGGCCGAATTTAACGGCACGCCTTTGCCGAACGGGCCGGAAGAATTCGAATATTTCAAAGATAGAAGCTACAACGTACACGACCTGATATGGCGAAATCCAACGAGTCACCGACAAGCCTTGAGCGTAAGCGGGGGTTCCGACAAAATAACCTATTACTCCTTACTCAGTTACCGGGGCGAAAATGGATCTTACAAAACGGTCGACCACGGTAAATTCAATTTGCGCAGCAATGTTTCGGCAAAAATCAGCGAAAGTATATCCATCGATTTAAATCTTTCTGCCTATCAGCAAAATCTGGATCGCTTCTACTGGCCTTTTACCGGAGACGACGATTTTGACGTATCGGATCTGTACCGCGTAACCTTTAACTGGCCTAAAACCTATCCATTTTATGTAGAAGCGGA
This sequence comes from Olivibacter sp. XZL3, assembly GCF_004368405.1. Lineage (GTDB taxonomy): Bacteria > Bacteroidota > Bacteroidia > Sphingobacteriales > Sphingobacteriaceae > Olivibacter. Next base: position 24,128 of record NZ_SBJH01000025.1, on the reverse strand, counting down.
TGGGACACCGGCGAATTACGTGACACCCTACCCCATTCAAACGCCGATGGGTAGCTGGCAAGCTTGGAGCGTAATCGACCAGGTGGTCGGCGATCGCTATATTAATACCAGACAACGTCAGTTCAATCCAATATTGGCTGTTAACATTAAACTCGACAAATTCATTCCCGGGCTCTCTACCAAAGTGGTTGGAAGTTACCTCGGAGAGGATTATATGCGGAAGAAATACTTAACGTTCCAGCAGAATTATGTGTTTAACCAAGCCGATCCCGATGGCAACCGCTTTTTGCCCGGCGCGCCTGATCCAAACAAGACCAACACCTTCACCTTCAGTCAAAATCAACCTTTCATGAGTTATGAAATCACGACCGACTGGAGCTATCAGTTCAACTGGTTTGCCAACTACGCGAGAACTTTCAACAAACACAGTGTAGACGCCCTGTTTGTATTTGAACAAGCCGAAAATGGCGGCTATGCGGCCTATGCGCGCGCTGAAAACCCATTAACATCCCTGGATCAGATGTTTGCCTATCCAACCGACCGGGAATTCCGCGAAGCGAACGGATGGGAGGAACTCGGCGCGAGACAGTCGTATATCGGAAGGGTGAACTATAATTTTGACAGTCGGTACATCGTGGAATTTTCTTTTCGTTATGACGGAAATACCCTTTTTCCGGAGAACAAAAGATGGGGATTCTTTCCCTCCGTATCGGCGGCATGGCGCATTTCGGAAGAATCCTTCTTTAAAAAGTTCACCAATGCCTTTAATGAACTTAAGATCCGGGGCTCTTATGGTACCACTGGTAACGACTTAGATGTTAACAACGAGCGGATAAATCCCTTTTCTTATGTTGAAAAGTACGTTAATTCAGGGGGTTATATGTTTGGCGACCGCTATTACGGCGCGATTGCACCGGGCGCGACGCCTAATCCGAACTTGACCTGGGCTACTTCCACAAGCTATAACATCGGCTTGGATGCGGCGGCCTTTAATAACCGATTAAGCGGAACATTAGATGTGTTTTTGCGAAAAGAGACCGACATCCTAGGTTCCCGTTTGGTGACCTTACCTGATAACTATGGACAAGCGCTCGCGCCTGAAAATTATGCAGCAAGATCGTGGCGCGGCGGTGAAATCACCTTGCAGTGGAACGATAATGCGGCAAACAATGAGGTGAATTACTCCCTGATGGCCAACATGGGCTATGCAAAAGACCGCTGGGATATTTATGATGAAAGCGCCGCCTATGGCCCCGGCGGTTACCGGCATTTTGAGTCGCGCATTGGCCAACCGGCAGAACGGATTATCGGCTTAAAGGCTTTGGGAATCGTAAGAACGCAAGAACAACTGGACGAACTGCTCGCACAGGGATTCAAGCAGTTTGGTCGTGACCCTTATCTAGGCGGCCTTTATTTTGAGGATGTAAGGGGCGACGGCTATGCACCTGGTCCTGACGGCAAGATTGACGGCAACGACAATCAGCTGCTCTCGACCAATGCCGCGCCCCGGATTAATTACGGTTTCGGCTTCAATGTGTCATACAAAAGCTTTTCACTCCAAGCCCATTTTCAGGGCGTGCTAAATTATGACCGTATTATAAGCAATCAGGAAGGGCCGGGTATGAGACAGCACGGCGGTACCGTGAGGCCTTATTATCCGATTTGGGCATCAGATGAAGTATGGACGCCAGAAAATGTCGATGGTAAATACCCAAGACCTATTGGCCAGAACTGGTATGAGTCGGGAACAGAGGCCTCTTCTTTTTGGATACGTAATGGCGCCTACCTCCGCTTAAGAACGCTCAACTTGGGATACAACCTACCGAAATCGTGGGTGTCTGCCTTAAAGCTTGATAATGCGCAGCTGTATTTTAACGGCACCAACCTATTTGTATGGTCGGAGATGAAGGAATTTCAGGATCCGGAGCAAAAAAATTACGACTCTTACCCTATCATGAAAACCTTCACCTTTGGACTGGACCTAAGATTTTAACGGAGTGTTTACGATAAAAATATGCTAATGAAAAAGAAGATATGTTTTATTCTGTGCTTTATAGGAGTTCTAGCAACTTCTTGTAAGAAAGTGCTCGATATTGAGGACATCAACAATTACGACCCCGAGCAAGTTTGGAACGACCCCAATCTTGCGAATGCCTATATGGCGAATATTTATCCGATGTTCGGCAACTGGGACCCGGGTGCCGACTCGGACAGCGAACAGTTAATCGGCATCAGTTTTTATCCCGACCGGATAACAATTTCGAATGGGGAATTTAAATCTTGGAACTATGAAAACGTCCGATTGATCAATCAGGCCATCCGGGATGTCAATGCGGGAACTTTAGACCAAGCAACAAAAGATAATATAACCGGCCAAGCTTTGTTCATGCGTGCTTATTCTTATTTTTGGATGGTTATATACCATGGTGGCGTGCCATATATCACGGAACCGCAAGACCGCTATGAAGACGACCTGTATGTTCCCAGAAACACAACTGCGGAGTGCTTCGATTTTATCGTCCGAGATTTGGACGAAGCGATCGCTAAACTTCAGGAACGAATCGCTACATCGTCGACCGAATACGGAAAAATAGACGGCAGTTTTGCATTAGCTTTTAAAGCAAAAGTGCTTCTTTATAAAGCCTCCCCGCAATTTAATCCGTCCAACCCATGGACCAATCCGTACTGGGAAGCGGCCTACCAAGAAAACAAAAAGGCCTATAGCGACTTACAAGCACGAGGATACCGACTGACAGAAGATTACGCCAATATCGCTTTGGAGGAAAAAGGGCCGGAAGTGGTCTTTGCCGTAGTGAATTCTTATCCGAACAAAGTCGCTTCGTGGGATTACGGCGTGCGCCCCGGATCAGAAAGTCGTGGTCCGGCCTACGCATGTCCTACTTGGGAATTCATCAAAGAGTTCCCTATGAAAGATGGTAAGCTTTACAATGATCCTACCAGTGCTTACTATAAGAGCGATTCCGAATTCCTGCAACGCTATTGGGAAAACCGAGATCCGCGTTTTGATAAATCCATCGTTTGGAACGGAAAACCTTATGCGGTGTCGGGCAAAACGGGAAAAAGGCAATACACTTCATTGGGTATCGCTCATGAATTGGACGATTTTGGTGTGAACCCGAAAGCGGGAGTAAACTCTACCAATCTCAATCGGTACAGTGGCTTTTTCATCGAGAAGAATAGTCTGTTGAATCTCACGCAAGCGGAAGTACAGCAATATGATGTCGATTTTGTGTTGATGCGTTTTGCTGAAGTGATGTTGAATTACGCAGAAACGGCAAACGAAACCGGCAGGATAGATGAGGCCCTGGATATTTTAAAAAGAATCCGTCAGCGGGCGGGCATTGAAGCCGGTGCAGACGGGAACTACGGGATTAACGCCTCCTCTAAAGACGAAATGCGTGAAGCCATTCTAGCCGAACGCAATATTGAATTTTGTTTCGAGGGGCATCGTTTCTGGGACCTGCGTAGATTACGGATGCTTAACCGCTTAGATGGCACGACAAAACACGGCGTGGAAGCCATTGCGGTAAATGGAGACGGAACCGATATGGCGATGGGACAAGCGCGCACGCTTGCCGATCAGTATGCGCTGATGGAAGATGACTTTAAATACAGCCTTCTACAGGTCCCACTTTCGGGCGTGAAAGTGAATTCGCTACCGGAAACTTATTACTTCTTCCCGATTCAGGAAAGTGTAATCGATAAAAATCCAAAAATTGAACAAAATAACAATTGGGGAGGCAGCTTTAATCCTACCCTCGAATAATAATTCGGTTTTTTTAACGCGCTTAATCAGTAAAGTTCCGGTGGCAGAACTTTACTGATTATTCGCTATAACGCGTTACATTGTTACCGCAAACCGACCCATAGTTTACGAAAACCTTCCATCCCTGTAATTGTTTGACTCTAAAAAGCTTAAAAGCCTATCACCGTCATATCCAATATAGATAAGCGTATGGAAGACTCAGAAAAACTAAATCGTATTGTCGAAGCCCGGATGAGATTGAAGGCGCGTTTTGAGGAGAAAATGAAGGGCACCCCCTCGATGTCCGACCAAGTCCCGAGGGGTTCGGGTAAACCGAACCGGCATGGCATGCCCACAATCCCCATAGGGCAAACCGTGACGACCAAATGGCCGGTATTAGATTTGGGCTATCAGCCTAACATCACAACCGATCGTTGGCGCTTAAAAATCGACGGAGCTGTAGAGCACCCACTTGTTTTAACGTGGGATGAATTCATGGCGCTTCCCCAAACGCAAGACATCTCCGATTTTCACTGCGTTACTACCTGGTCAAAACTGAATATGCGCTGGCGCGGTGTCAGCCTACTGGATCTGGCCGGACTCGTGCAACCAAAGGCGCATGCGACGCATATCCTTTGTTACGGTTATGACACCTACACGACCAACCTTTCCTTGGAAGAAGCGCTGAAACCGGATGTACTGCTTGCGCACACCTTTGAGGATAAGCCCCTGCCGAAAGAACATGGAGGCCCCTGCCGGATGATTACACCGCAGCTTTACGCATGGAAGGGAGCGAAGTGGATAAAAAGAATAGAGTTTCTAACCCACGATCAGCCGGGATTTTGGGAAGAAAGAGGTTATTCCAATACGGCCTATCCTTGGCGTAACGACCGATACAGCTCTTGATCAATATAAATTAAGCCTAAATACACGCCACTTGGGATGACTGAATTAAGTGGGGAATGCCTATTTTTACCGTATGTCTGATTTAATTAAACCTTGGATCCTTTTAGAAGAGGAAGATATCTCGCCAAGCGCCTGGTACCCCCTGCGAAAACACAAGGTACAGCTACCTAATGGATTGGTAGTTGACGATTATTTTTTATCGCCCTTGGGAGATGTGGTGCAGGTATTAGCCATTACACCCGATAATCACGTAGTGCTTACCCGCCAGTATAAGCATGGCATTGGCGAGATTCTGCTGGAGCTCCCCGGTGGCATGCAACAAAAGGATAAAACGTTGTTGCAGTCGGCCGTAGCCGAGCTGGAGGAAGAATGTGGCATCAAGGCCGCCGAGGAGGATTTGAAATATATTTGCAAATTCGCCATCAATCCAACAAAACTAAGGCAGACAACCTACGGCTATATCCTGTTTAACGCTCAATTTAATTCGACACAGCGATTCGATATTACTGAAAATATCGAAGTCATTACATTACCTGCGCCCGAGGTTCTCCGGCTTGTTGATGAAGGGACGATTTGGGTAACGGATTCCATGAATCTCATACTCATGGCGGCCAGGCAATATCCCGACATTTTTGGTCGGTAACACGGCATAGTCGTTAAAAGCTTATGTTAGGGTTTAGCCCGCCAAATTGTCAATTCTTCTCGTATCATCTCCATTGGCGACCGCAAGTTTGATCAACTGCGTTAGAAACTGTTGCATATCGGCCTTAAATTCTTTTCGCAGGCATCCTACACCAAAACAGGAAGTCTGTCCTCCTATTCTATATTGAAAAGCCATATACGTAATGCCGCCCAATATAATAGGAAATAGAAATTCCATCGGAAAGGACACCTTGGATAAACCAGATGACCCGGAGGCTTTCAACATTTTCAGCATGCGTTGCTCTCTGGCTGCCACCATCTGGGCGATCACGGTATCGGTCCTTAAAAATTCCGCAATGGCAAACTCTCTGGACAAGGGATCTTTCATTAATGCATCGAAATGTTGGGTAATAATGTGTGCTAGCAGGTCGAACTGGATAGCGCCATTCTCTTGCGTGGCCAATGCCACGATCTTTGGCAGATTGGTAACGAAGTAATCATGTCGATCATATAGCGCCCTTTTTACGCCATCCAAGTTACCGAAATGATTATATATCGTCCACCGCGTGAGTTTCGCTTTGTCCGCAAGATTAGTCATTTTTAAGGCATGCAGCCCTCCTTCTCTTATAATATTGGCAGCAGCTTCTAAAATAACTGCTCTATTGCGCTGTGAATGCTTGCTTTCTAAATCCATCGTAAGCCCCGTTCTGTATAGGCGTACACGAATTTGATGTATTTTTTGCTCCGTTGACAATAAATTTCACGAACGGGCCTGTGGCCCCTATCAACTGGCTGCTGCTATCAACTTCTGACCGACAGCAGGGATAAAATGGTTTAGGAATTTTGAACTCAGGTTAAGGCCCGTTCCATGTCGAATGATATTCCAACCTTTTGCATCTAATTCTTCCATTGAAAAGAAATGGATAAGCGACGTGTCTTTTTGATGGTATCTTCTCTTAGAGATAAATACTTGCCGTATTCGCTACGGGTAGACATAGTTCTGAAAGCGTAATAGAGTGACACTTGCTTAAGGTTCCTTTTCCAAACAAGACTACATAGCCGCTGGAATACCTTCGATCATGTTTCAGATTGAACAACGTATTGTACAATTCGAAATATTTAAGCCAAATGTAAGGACGCTCACCGTTCTTAACGAAGTTTTAGACGGCTAAATGTACTTGCGCAGGCAATTTGGCATTCTACTACTACACTTTCTTTGATTCTGTTGAAACCAACACCATAAAACACTCGTAAACAACCTATTAATAAAAAAATAAAATCACTGAGTTTGGAACAATCACCCCCTTATGATTTCAGACAGATCTGAAAGCGCACTTTTGCCTCCACAAATGGAGCGTTTTTGTTGAATAAACTTACCAGCGCTCAATACCGCCCCTTAACCATCGCCCGCCGAAAGTCCCACGGTCTGACCACAGCCTCATCAGCAACTTTGATTTTCAAATATTGAGCGCTCAGGCAAATTGATATAACAAGATCAGCAGTTGGTGAAATAAAAATGCAGATGAAATTCTTTTGGTAGAAACTTGCTAAGAATTAATAGCAAAAGGACATGAAAAATATTGACAAACAACTTCTTGAGAACTATTTGAACATTGAAGCAGAACGTGTCTGCAACGTCGATGCCAGACCGGAATTTAATCGGAATCTGGGTGACCAGGATGAGACTGTAAGCAGTATGACGTTTACGACTTCGAATTTTATTTGATAAGCGGTAGTCAGCGCTAATTAAACAGGAAACATGCGACGCCTAACCTGTGCTATTGTGGAGGATGAGCCGTTGGCAATACAGATGCTTGACGGCTATATTAGCAGAAGACCGGATCTGATACTCATCTCGGTAATAAATAATATACCTGATTTTCAGGCCATTACCAAAACTACTAGTCACGACATTGTTTTCCTCGACTTTAAAATACCGGGGTTTGACGGTGATATAGCTAAGATCTTAGACCGAATCTCTCCTACTTCACTAATAATCAGCACCTCGGCTTCGCCTATTTCATTTTTCAATGAATCGGAAAAAACGGAAGCGAGCAGTCAAGTTGTCGAATTGTTGAAGCCGTTTTCTTTTGAGCGATTTAGCGCGTGCATCGACTCCTTATTGCAAACAAACAATACTTATCTCTAGCACTATACTGTTATGTTAAGCCGTATAGAACATCTTGGTTTCTTTCTATTAAGAGCGCCGAGCTTGCCCTTACACGAAATTCAAAAGATCAATGCGATTGACAATGGTGCCGACTTAGGTCAAAGTCTGTATAACTTATTGATAGCGAATCCAGCGGTACTACAAGCCATCTCCTTCGCTAACAAAGAGCTGTACAACAGCTATCTTGAATGGCTAAAAGAAGGCCGCCAGCCGAATAAGAAGCTGCTACTGACCTTATATAAATATGTCGCTCGCATGGCATCCCGTCCTACCCCATTTGGAAGTTTTGCCGGAATATGTATGGGCACAGTAAATGATGGCCCCAATACATTAAGACTTAGCGACCGCTCGGAGACACATACCCGTTTGAGCATGGATTATCTCGTAGAAACCATCCATCTGCTACGGGGAAAGGAAGAATCCTTAAAGGGTATTACGTTTTACACGAACAACAGCATTAACACCATTGGCGGCTACTTCCGATATATTCGCTATGAAAATGTAGCGGGCAAAAAAAGGTTTTTTCAGATTAGGCTTAAGAAAAATCCATTACTGGAGGTTTTATATGAATATGCAAAGGAAGGGAGGCCTTATGATGAGCTTATCGCTTTTTTAGTCGATTTTGATATTGAAAGGGAGCGGGTGACCGCCTATTTATCGCGCTTGGTAGATAATCAATTTCTGGTTTGGGAACTGGAGCCGCCGGTTGTGGGGGAAGATCAACTTGCTGCGTTGAACCATAAGTTAAAGGAAATGGCGGGCGACAGCAAAGAACTGCAAACAGTACGGGAAAGGTTATCATCCAACTTGGGAGAAATGCCCATCGAAGAACGGAATACCCATCCGGTATTGTTACAAGCCGATAAAAAGTTTATCCCCGAAAAAGTACAGCTTAAACAGTCGGCCGTGCAGTTAATAGCAGATGAGCTATGTGAGCTACACCCATTATTTCAGGCGTCGATACCGCGAGACCTACAAGTTTTTGCGGAAAAATTTAAAAGGCGCTACGACATGATGGACGTACCGCTTCTGGAAGTATTGGATGGCGATGTCGGTATCGGTTACGGCGATCTGGAAGACCAGTATAAAAAAGAGCATCCCTTGATAAGCGATTTGCATATTCGCAAAGACAAAAAGACGGCAAGCGCAACACTGGAAGACCAAGCGGTTGTTAACGGGCTATTAGGGAATGCCAAACATATAGACCTGGAAAAAATACATACGGCTTTTGATCATAAGAATCAAGAAACTACCGTAGCCCCTACGTTTTACACCATCGGCAACCTACTGGCAAATTGCGCCGAAGACTTGGATAAAGGTAATTTTCAATTTAATGTGCTGGCATGTAGTGGCTCGTCGGCAATTAACTTAATGTCGCGCTTCGCTTATATGGACGAGGCGCTCAAGGAAAACCTGAAACGCTGCGCACGCTATGAAGAAAGTTGCTTCGAAGAAGCTGTTCTGGCAGACATTGTGCACATGCCTGAAGGCAAATTGGGGAATATCCTGCAACGTCCTTCTTTATACAGCTATGAAATTCCCATACTGGGCGCTACGCGGAAAGACGATGAACAGCAGATTCTGCTATCAGATCTCAGCATTTCCGTCCGCAACAACCAGATACTTTTGTTTTCAAGGAAGCTTAATAAACGAGTTATACCGCGCCTGAGCTGTGCACATAATTTTCAACAGGGCATTTCGATTTATCGTTTCTTATCCGATCTGCAATACCAGGACACGCCCTTTTCTATTCATTGGAAATGGGACAAGTATAAAGAGACACCCTTTTTACCGCGGGTAATTTATAAGCACCTCATCCTATCGCGTGCACGTTGGTATGTCAGGAAATGTGCAAAGGCGCATCAAGAGGGCAAGGCCTTGATTAAGCGTTTACAAGTGGATTTGACTTTGCCGAACGAGGTACTGATCGCCGAAGGCGATAACGAACTGTATATCAATCTACAGACGCCATGGGGTATACAACTTCTTTTGGACAAATTGGCTTTAGGCGATGTAACACTTTATGAGTCTGTAGCCCAACAAAGCCCCATTGTCGCGAATACTCAAGGCCAGTCCTTTGTAAATGAGCTGATCCTTCCGTTTAAATCCATCGTAACCGCCGACAGTGCCTTATACGCAAAACCGGCCTTGGAAAAAACAGTAAAACGGCGTTTCTTGCCGGGAAGTGAGTGGATCTACCTCAAGCTTTATTGTGCGCAAAAAAGTGCCGATGAGCTATTGACGAATAATATAGCCGAATTGGTAGAACAGCTTACAAATGAGGGCCTCATCGATAAATGGTTTTTTGTGCGCTATCATGATCCGGACTTCCATATCCGACTGCGTTTTCTGGCCGCAAAGAAAAACAAGCAGACAATTAACAAGATTCAGCAGATTATACGGGTAGCGTTGGAATACCTAACGATCGACAACAAAGTGTGGACGGTGCAACATGACACCTATACGCGCGAGATTGAGCGTTATGGATCGGACAATATGGAGCTCTGTGAATCCGTCTTTGCTATTGATTCCACCGCCGTACTCTGCTTTTTACAGCGACCAAACAAAGAAGACGCCACCACCCCCTGGTTATTCGGACTGAAAGCCACCGATCAACTTCTTGAGCTCTTTGGCTTCAGTTTATCGGAGCGCTTTGAGTTAACCGAATCATGGAGCCTGGCCTTATCGAAAGAGTTTGATCTCGACAAGAAGCAGCAAAAACAGATTAATCTGAATTATCGACATAGCTCCGCCGCCATAGCGCAGGTACTTAAAAACGACGTACCACAAACAGCAGAACCGCTGTTTAAGGATATTTTCGACAAACGGTATTGCAAACTCTTTTCGCTACTTGCAACGCGGAGACTGCGGAAGTCGGACAAAAGCAAACTGATTGGAAGCCTAAGCCATATGTTTCTTAACAAGCTTTTCTTTTCTGATCAGCGAGCCAATGAAATGGTAGTTTATTTCTATTTAGCGAAGCATTATCGATCTACATTAGCCAGAATTGGAAAAGCGCCCCGCTTAGAAAAAACTTCGCTAGTGGTGCACTAATTTTTTATATACCTCGTCCCGATAAGTCGTACCTATCGGAATATCTTTAATACTGCCCTTCATAATAACCTTGTCGGGATCCACCGCCCGCACAAATGCTTTATTGACAATGTAGGATTTATGGGTCCTGATAAAAATATCCAAAGGCAGATCATTCGTGATTTTCTTCAGTGAGTAGACAATGAGGAACTCCCGCTCGATGGTGGATATCCGGATGTATTCTTTATCGCCTTCAATATATTGTATCTCTTCATAAGGCACGAGGTAATTTCTATAGTTCTCTTTAATCGTAAAGGTACCTACTTCTACTTTCTCTGCTGCCTCCCGTTTGGAGAGGTGCGTCTGCGCTCTAGACAGGGCCTTAAAGAGCCTTTCGAATGAATAGGGTTTCAAAATATAGTCAAAAACCTCCAGCTCAAAGCTCTCCAGCGCATAATCAGGCCTGCCGGTAATGAAGATAAAGAGCGGCCTTTTAGATAAGGATTTCAGGAAATCCACTCCATTAACACCGGGCATATTGATATCCGAAATCACGATATCAACCTCGTGTTTACTCAGAAATACGATGGCCTCCATGGCATTTTCGAAGCTGGCTTCCAGATGGACAAAGGGTATTTGCGTGATATGTTGGCTAATGCCTTTTCTTGCCAAAGGCTCATCTTCAATTAAAATACATTGCACCATATCTCAACTAAATTTCAAATTTATTTCCAAATGTACGGAATATAGATTTCCGTGGCTTCCATATTCCAAGCGATATTTGTCTTTGTAATGTAGCTCAAGCCTCCGTAAAACATTCGTCATCCCAACGCCTCCTATGTGCGCTGCATCGCTGACTTTATCGGTGTTCGATGGCGTTTCTATCCGGTTTTGCACGTCGAGCATGATAAAATCATTGTTCAGCTGGATATTGACAGATACAAAATTGTTATTCGGACTTCGGTCCGGACCATGTTTAAAAGCATTTTCCACAAAGGGTATAAGCATTAAGGGACTTATTTTGTACGGTTCTTTCACCTCCACAATGTTTGCTTCGATACGCACGCCTTCCCCATACCTGATACGCATAAGCGCCATAAAATCTTCGATAAATTCGAGCTCCTTCTGAAGAGGGATAAAATGGCTTTGCGATTCGTACAGCGTATATCGCATCAGGGTTGAGAGCCTCAAGACCATATCACGCCCGTTGTCGTAGTCGATATCCAGTAACTGATAGATATTGTGAAGTGTATTAAACAAGAAATGAGGATTGATCTGTGATTTAAGAAAATTGAGCTCAAGCTCCAAATTGTCTCTTTCTAATCGGGTTTTGGTAAGCACCTGTTCTAACATAATTTTTACAAATTTTGGTCCGACAGGTAGCGAAATGAGGAAAATAAAATCGAGCGCAAATATGTACACGTTTTTAATGATGCCGAAGGGTCCATCCATCAATACGAGCTCGAGGTATTTGCCAAAGCGCGGACCATAGTTTTTAAAAACAGTCTGAAATATCACGCATGCTGCATAGGTGCTTAACGCCCATAAAACGTATAGCACGGCAATCCACAACAGCACATACAGAAGGCCTCGCGGGTTTGCAAACACGTTTACTACCTTTTGGGAAGATAAAGAGTAAAAGGCACTCATAACAACCAGCAACTCTTTCGCCACAAAAATCCATACATGCTCAGCATTGCCGACTAGCCGATAATAATTAAAATAGTAGATCGCTGTAATTAAACACCAAAAACAGCAATGATAAGTAAAGCGTAATCCTGGCCTCGGGCTAGCTGTTTCATTTGGCAGTAGAATTCGTAGCATCTCGTGGAATCTCATCTGTGATCGATCGGTAAGTGCCGTAAAAATAGCTTTTATTTTCGGTAACGAATCACTTTTGAAGAACCGACAAGTTCGAGCGCGATGGATAGGGCTTTTAGTTTTTTGCTTCAAACAAACCCTATCGATATTTTACTTTAATGCAACAAACTTTAGTGGTCTGCAACAAGCAGCCGCATTTATACAAAATCGCTTTTGAAATGGGAGGTAAAGGGCGTTCTTAATTTCCGAAGGTTCGAAATAGGTGTGTCCAACTCACACACTTTTTTTTCTCAAAAACATCCATAACATATAAAGCAGGAATGAAACGATGCCTAACATCAAATCTATAAGCAAGTTGGTCGGCATCACGCCGATGGTTGTACCTCTTCCCTGCGAAGAAACAAGACCTTGCACCTCTAGATAAGAGAAGGGCTGACCGAATTGCAAACCGCCCTGTTGTAACCAAGTGGAAAAGTCGGGCCCCAAAAGTAAAATAACAATTAGTCCCATCAAGATAAACGATATTCGATTTCTCATGTTTGCCTGTTTTTATTTAGAAAATTATCACTTCCGCGAATTCTTTTCGCTACGCAGCACTACGAAACAGCATTTTTTTAGACCTTAGATTTTCCTGTAGTAGCATATGGCTTCTGTTGATAATATGTTTTTTCTTTATGCTACTATAAAAATAGTAAGTTCGGCGACGGCTTTAAAAAAATTTACACAGAAACCGCTCTACCTTACACGAAACGTGATTTTTTTGATAAGCGCCAATAAGAAGTTAATTTTTACATATAGCAACTTCGCTGTCGATTGCGCTCGTCGGAAGCCCTTAAAAATTTTGTGTATGGCTAAAAAACAATATCTTTATTGACCTTAATGACTATTGAATACCATATTTATGAAAAAGAAACTTTTTTTAGGCCTAGCCTGTAGTTTGTTGTTGGCTATAGCCGAGCCTTTCTGTGCGCAGGCACAGGTCGCACCGATTCATAGCAATGCGGTGCAAGGTGGCGAGCTCATTGGACGCTGGGATATCACTGTCGACGAAAACGGCAAACCGGCACCGTCGTGGTTGGAAGTTGAACTGTCGGGTTTTAAAACATTGGTGGGACGCTTCGTCGGGACCGGAGGGAGTGCGCGGCCAGTTGCGAAGATTAATTTTGAGAACGGCAAATTCAGTTTTTCCATTCCTCCGCAATGGGAACGGGAGGAGCGTGACCTCGTTTTGGAAGGGACCATATCGGGCGATCGTATAAAAGGTTCGATTACAACCAGTGCCGGCATAAAACAATCATTTACCGGTGTTAAGGCCCCATATCTCGTAAGGACAAGTGCGCCTAAGTGGGACAAACCGATCGAATTATTTAACGGAAAAGATTTAACCGGCTGGAAGGCCTTGGGAAATGAGAACCAGTGGCTGGTAAAAGACGGCGTCTTAACAAGTCCACATTCCGGTGCCAACCTAGTATCCGAAAAAGAGTTTAACGATTTTAAGTTGCACGTAGAGTTTCGGTATAGCGAAGGCAGCAACAGCGGTGTGTACCTGAGAGGACGATACGAAGTGCAGATTATCGATAATCCTAAAACGGACCATCCTAATAGCCACCTATTTGGCGGTGTGTATGGTTTTTTAGTCCCAAGTGAAATGGCGGTAAAAGGCCCGGGCGAATGGCAGATCTATGACATTACGTTGGTGGGAAGAATGGTTACCATTGTGGCTAATGGGAAAACGATTATTTCCAACCAAGAGATCCCGGGCATCACCGGAGGCGCACTCAATAGCAATGAGGGTGAGCCGGGGCCGATCTACATCCAGGGAGACCACGGCCCTGTTGAATTTAGAAAAATTGTTATTACGCCTGCCAAATAGTTTCTCTCCATAAAAAACAAAATAGCCAGCGTTTTGCTTTGCTGGCTATTTGTTCCTTCTGATGTTCGCGCACCGGTTCCATTCTAATGTACTACTGTTTTGCAATCGGCACGGTTACCTCCGTCTAAGCCTGTTTGTATTTTCTTAAAAAGGAAGCTTTAGAATCATGATAAGACGTTACGCCACCAACCAAGTGAAGAAACTTAATATAATACCAAGCTAAATCTACCTGGTGTTTTAAAAAACCAGAGCGTGCGCTGCTTGGATATAAGTGATGATTGTTATGCCATTCTCCGGCCACAAAGCCCGGCCAGAGTTGATTGATCGAGAGATCTTTTTCATTTAAGTCGTAACCCTTCTTACGCTTGTCTTTTCCTTTTCCGTGTCCTTCATAGTTAAAGGTGCGTACGCCAACGGCCCAAAATGCTGCCGCTCCAAAGAGCGCACAGGCTAGTGCATGACCACCGACTATAAAGAACAGCGCGTACCACACCAGCCAATTTACTAAACATGCGAAGATGGCATTACGCGGATGTACGATAGAACCCCATTTTTGATATTTTTCGTAACAATTCGCTTTTACGCCTGTGTGGGCCATCAACCGTATCGTTTGTTTATACTCTTCGGCACTAAGATTTTTCGCGATGGGCTGGTGGTTGACATCAGCCAGGAAGCAATACAGAAAACCTCCGCTGGCGTTATAGGGATCGCCGGGCTTATCAGATTTGGCATGATGCACGTGATGGGAAATCGCGTAAATTTCTTCTGGAATCATGCTAATGGTAAGATTCTGTGTAAGTACCCGCCAAAACCGATTCTTAAACCGATAGGCTTTATGGGTACAATACCGATGGTGCCAAATCGTTCCATGCGTTCCCATAATGATCATACTGTATACGAAGGCAGCAATCAATAAAGGAATACTGAAATATTGAAATAAGAAAAGGAATAAGAGCGGAATAAGTAATACGACTCGAGTCCAGCTGAACAAGGGTAACCAGTTTTTTTTGGACTGAAATATATTCATTCGTTTTAAAAATTCACGGAGCATTTGCTTCACGGTAGGCTTATTGAAGGCTCCGTTTTGATCTGACCAACCGTACGATGGCGGATCTAACACTTTATCTAGTAATATCATATAATTGGGGTAAGGTACATCAATTAATCGGCAAAACGCCCGTTGAGCTTAAAGCTTAACATAACTTAACATTTAGCGAGTTAATTTATGGGGTCACCTTGGTAAAACGAATGATTTTAAACCACTTAAGCAGCACGATGATCGGATAAACCGGATCTATTTCATGCCAGCGCGTTCCAAAATTTACCGACGAAGGATTCTTATGATGATTATTGTGGTAGGATTCTCCTAGCATGAGTACATCAATCACAAACAGATTCTTAGAGGTGTTTCGCAGTCGAAAATTTATATAGCCATATTTATGAGCGAACCAATTAATAATTGCCCCGTGAAATGCACCCATTGTGACCACGATCGGTAAAAGTAAAAACCACCAGTACGAGTTAGCAAATAAGACAAAGAAAGAAACATAAGCGGCTACCCATAAAAGCCGTGATAGGCCCGAACCGGCCCAACGGTCGAATGCTTTCCATTCGGGCAAATTTTTGAGAAAACGAGGTTCAACAGCCTTTGTATTTTTAACGACAGCTGCATAGAAGCCGCGTGTACGCCACATCATAGTGAAAATGTTAGTAGAGAATTGGGGAGAATGCGGGTCTTGCTCCGTATCCGTATAGGCATGGTGCATACGGTGCATGACAGCATAGGCTCGCGGGCTCATATAAGAAGATCCCTGTGTGAGATACGAAAAAACAAAGAAGAAACGTTCCCAGAATTTACTCATCGTGAAAGATCCGTGTGCTGCATACCGATGTTGAAAGAAAGTTTGTGAGAATAAGGACAAATACCATAGTCCAGTAAAAAAAAGAAGAATAACCATAAAATTAATTTGTGTAACAACCTCAAATAAAGAATGCAGAAAAATTTTTGAAGCCCACTTTAATTGTAGAAAAAGGAAAGTGGCAACCTGAAGAATGCTTACTGTATCTCTAAAACGTAAAGGTAGCTTTTTCGGTTGACAATAACAAGTAAAAGTAAGCACCATACAGATCATAGTGGACAAATAAAGCGGATTTAATTAATTGGTTTTCAATTAATTTATTACCTTTACTACATATCTCCAACGAATTAAGGGTCACTTGGTAGATATGGAACTACTAGGTAGGCCCGAGGCTATAGATTATGCCCCTCTTAAGAAGCAGAGCGTCTTTAAGGATAAATAGTTTTGAATCCGCGCGAATGATGACACTGCTTCATTGTATGTACACAAAGACGGAAGAAAGTAATTACACAATAAGGATACTATTATGTAGGTGTTCTCATACGCAGACGCGTATTTCTATTGGGAGGCACTTTACATAAAAGTCCTTTATGCAAACACCAAAAACGACTAATGAGACAATTAAAAATTTCGGATTCGATTACTAACCGTAATAACCGTTCCCTGAGTCTGTATTTAAGCGAAGTAAGCAAATTTGAATTGATAAACGCCGATGAGGAGGTCGCCCTTGCAGAAAAAATCAGGGAAGGAGATCGAGGCGCTTTAGAGCGGCTGACCAAGGCGAATTTAAGGTTCGTTATTTCGGTGGCAAAACAATATCAACACCAAGGCATGGTGCTCGAAGATTTAATTAATGAGGGAAATGCCGGTTTGGTGAAGGCAGCTAAACGCTTTGATGAAACCAAAGGCTTTAAATTTATTTCTTATGCCGTATGGTGGATTCGCCAGAGCATTATATCCGCGATCTCCGTCCAGTCTAGAGCGGTGCGGCTCCCTGGAAATCAGATCAGCAATTTAATCAAATTGCGTAGATTGCAAGCAGAGATGGAGCAGCGTTTAGAGCGAGAGCCAAGCGTGGAAGAATTAGCTGTGGAATTAGGCACGTCGGTCGATAAAGTAATCACTTCCGTCGTCAATGCTGAGCGGCAAGTGTCAATCGACGCTCCATCGGTCTTTTCCGAGGAAGAGCGTCTGTCGGACAGTCTAGCAAGCAACGATCCCGCTACGGATCAGCAATTAATCCAAGATTCCCTTTTTATTCGGATCGATCAAGTACTAAAACGCCTTTCAGGCAGAGAACGACAAATCCTTACTATGTTCTATGGATTAAACAACCACGAGCCGCAGACGCTAGATGAGATCGCTTATCGCCTAAAGCTCACTCCGGAGCGGATCAGGCAATTGAAAGCGAAAACACTTTTACAAATTAAAAATTCTTCATCAGGGCGCGACTTGTTGCTACATCTTTAGTTAAGTACCTCTTTACGGCTTCGATAAAATTTCGTATATTTGTACAAAACCTCAATACTCTGTCTCCGGTCTCCTTTTTCATGGGTCTCCTTTTTCATTGTAAACAGGGTCTATTTCATTTCATAATCATTAAACAACAATACATGGGTAGAAGTCAAGAAACATTCAGAAAAAAAGAAAATATTAAAAAACGTGAGCAAAAGAAGAAAGAAAAGGAGCTAAGAAAGGAGAACAGAAATAGCCAATCCGACAAAGGGAAATCATTGGAAGATATGCTGGCGTATGTGGATGAAAATGGAAACTTGACAACCGAAAAGCCCGTAGAACTTAAAAAGCAGAAATTCAACGTAGAAGAAATTCAAATCAGTACACCTAAAATGGTGGAGGAAGACGATATACAGCAAGGAAAGGTAAAATACTACAATGAGCAACGCGGATGGGGTTTTCTTAATAATGCCCACGGAGAGCGCGTGTTTTTTCTTATTGCCGAAGCGCCCGAATCAATCAAAGTAGATGATGCCGTTACTTTTAAGACGCGGAAAGGTCCCCGGGGATTACAAGCTTATGAAATTCAATTGGTGTAACAGCGATGGTTGGCGTTCTAACGTCGATTTGTTTTAAGCTTATACAAACAAAATCATTTTTTTAGGGTTAATACCCGACAGTTATATTGCATTAATACTATGCTCAGCCTTGCCGTCGTGACGATCGCAAGGTTTTTTTATGCCTGACGCCGCGGAATCAGCAAAAAACCACGATTGCATTTTGTTAAAATATGTTAATTGTTTGAAAAAGTGCCTTCGCAAGGCGATATTTGTACCATCATAATTTAGGTTTATAATTGGTTAGTAAAAGCCTTCAATCTCCCCGGTTGAAGGCTTTTCTTTTTTCTGCTTTTATCGCTTAGGTTCAGCCGATCACTTTATAGCAATCGCACCTTTTTCACTCATATTTTCCGGCAGTGCTCCTACTGCCATATTTCGCTACACATTCTTTACCGCTTTTACAATGCGTATAAGAGCTGGAGACGTCAAGCTTATAATGATGGCAGCGATAATGTAATTAAGATAAGGTTTCAGGACGGGTACTTTGCCAACTAGGTAGCCGCAAAATGAAAACCCGACCACGTAAAGCACTGATCCGAGTGAAGCAAAAGCCAAAAAACGATAAAACTGCAGTTTGGTAACCCCTGCGACGATCGGTACAAAAGTACGAACGACCGGAAAAAAGAGGGCCACGGAAATGGCTATTGCACCATGTTTTTGAAAAAAGCGTTGGGCAGCCGACACATACTCCTGTTTAAAGAATCGGGAATCTCTCCGTTTCTGTAAGTAAGGCGCCATGCTTTTACCAACTACATATCCCGTTATGTTTCCTGCTATAGCTGCGATTGTCAGCAACACACAAAGTGTTACCAGATCGTAGTGATATCGCCCTGCGGCAATCAGTACACCGGCGGTGAACATGAACCCACCGCTGGGCAAAAAAAAGAGAAATACTAAACCGATTTGTCC
The DNA here is from genome assembly GCF_004368405.1 of Olivibacter sp. XZL3. GTDB lineage: Bacteria > Bacteroidota > Bacteroidia > Sphingobacteriales > Sphingobacteriaceae > Olivibacter. The sequence goes on along the minus strand of NZ_SBJH01000025.1, from coordinate 5,074 downwards.
ATAAACCGAAAAAATCAAGAACAATAGACCTCCCTGGTTCAGTAAGGTTTCGCTATCCAACATACCGCAAACTTACATAATTCGAATTTAACCCAGAATACGCATTAGCTCATGAACTGCAATGAAATGCTCCTTTACATCCATTTCAATAGCTCATTCGCCATACCCCGGTATGTCTCATTCCCTATTTCATGCCTGTTTTTTCTGAGCGTGTTCGTTTTCAGAGGCCAGAAAGAACCTTCTGTACGAAACTCGTAATTCGTTTGCATACCTGCATGAAGGTTTTGGATCATTTCCTTTCGTTTTAATTCCTAACGCGTAATCTGGGTTTAAAATACCCGGTATCGCCTCCGAAACGCTTATAAAACAAAGACAGCCCACCGAAATTATCCGGTGAGCTGCCCACTTTTTAATGACGCTAATGCTATAACGGGTTCTGCACCACTAAACCATTGGTATTATTGATTTCGTCCTGTGGAATTAAGAACTGCCACCTTTTATCTCCTGCCGGAACCTCCATCAGATTATTGGCATTGGTAGCACTGTGGTTACCTCCTTCCCTATCCAAAGGCGAATTCGTTCTTTTCAAATCATAGAAGCGGAAGCCTTCACCCCACAATTCGACACGACGCTGCACCATAATTTCGTCTATCAAGGCCTCGCCGGTATTGTTGCTGCGCTTATAAGAAGGGTCGCGATTTACGGCAAAGCTGTATAAAACATCTACTGCTGCTGCCTCGTTGCCACTTCTCGCCAAAGCTTCGGCCTCGATCAGGTACATTTCCGCTGCGCGCATATAAGGCACATCGCCTATACTCAAGCTTTCGTCAGCCACTACGAACTTACGACTCATATAACGATACCTTGACCCATTTTCCGGCACACGAAACTCTTCTGTATTTTCTCCAGTTGGATCCCACCATTTTTTACGGATGTCTGTATCGGAAATCCTATTGTATAACACAGAGAATACCGATTTAGGACTCGTACGGATTACTGTAGAATTATAGTTGGACGACATATAAGCAAAAAAGGAATAAAAATAATTCGTTTGATCAGACTGAATACGGGATGCCCACATCCATTCCTGATTATCGTAATTATTGAAACCTTCCAACATAGCCGCGTTAGTCATTAGATTAAAACCAGCGCGCGCTTCGCGGGCATTGGAGGCAGCCAATTCCCAATTCCCTTGGGTCAGCGCTACCCTCGCCTTGATCCCTTTAGCCACATGGCTATCGAGATGCGATTTATTTGCCCTTGTGTAGCCTTCTAATAAAGGAATTGCCGCATCGAGATCCGCATTGATCTGAGTATATACTTCCTCAACGGTATTTCTCGGTTTCATTTCCTGACTAGGTTCTAACACCAAAGGAACACCTAAACCATCGTTCGCTGCGCCGGCAACATAACGCTCCCCGAAAAGCTGAACCATCTGGTAATACGACCAAGCTCGGTAAACCAAGGCCTGCCCTCTCAATATAGCTTTATCTTCTTCCGGACCTTCCGCCTGATCTACATTTGCTAAAATCATGTTAGCGTTTCCAATGATCACGTAATAGAACTGGTAGTTGTAATAAAGCATCCGCTCCGTCGGGTTACGGTGTCCGATCCATTGGTATTCATTGCGTAACCAAGAGCTAGATGTGTTATTGAATACCATATCGTCTCCGATGATATCCATATAAAGCATATTTCCACTTTGTCCACCTTGCGCCTGTACTCCGAAAATTTGGGAGTACATGATACGGTGAATACCATTCAATGCTGCCCATACATTCGTAGTGGTACTGAAAGCCTCGTCTGCAGACACCTGGTTCGTCGGCCTCGTCTCCAAATAATCCTTGCTGCAACCGCTCATCGCCATTAGCAAAGCAAGCATTACGATACTGTTACTAAAAAACTTCTTCATTTTATTATCTTATTTGCGCAAAAGCGCGTTCATTTATCCTATTTGCTCGTTTCCGTATCCAGGTTAAAAAGTTAAATTTACACCTACTGAAACTACCCGGTTTAAGTTATACGTATTGTCAACCGTTCCATTAAACGCGCCTACCGTATTCATCCCTTTCCTTTTTGTCCACAGGGCTAAATTTTCCGCACTGCAATACACGTTTGCGTTTTGCGCTTTCAAAGGCGTCAACCATTTTTTTGGCAGCGAGTAACTTAACGACACCGTATTCAATTGGAAATAGGAAGCGTCTGTTAAAAAGCGATCGCTTGCACCGGAGTAATTGGTTACTTGACCGTTATCCAGTCTAGGCACATCGGTAATATCGCCTGGATTTTGCCAGCGTTTCAAGGCATCCACATGCATCGCTGTCCCGTAAGTACCGCCATGCATCAAAGAGCGATAAGCGTTATCGTATACTTTGCCTCCCACTTGGTAGGTAAACTGTACGAATAGGGAAAAATCTTTATAGCTTAGATTATGGCTCATCGCACCGAAGAAATCCGGAATGGCCGAGTCTCCGGTATAGGTATAATTCGCCTCACCGATCTGGTTGGTAACGATATCGTCTCCGATCACACGTGTATTTGCCGTTTCCTGATTGGTATAATAAAGAGCTTGTCCATTCTCTGGATCTACGCCATAAAAACGTCTCATATAAAAATCATAAACCGAATGGCCTACGCTATAGGCTTTGGTGCCATCCTGGATCAAAGGCTGATCGTCCGGCATCTTCGTAATTTGATTTTTAAGCGTCGTCCAATTCAGGGTGGCCGAATATTTGAAATCGCTCGTGTTCACAATTTGTCCGCGTAATTCCAATTCGACACCGCGGTTATACAGGTTTCCTATGTTACGATTGATCTTGAAAAATCCATTGTCGCTGCCGGAATAGTTACCGCCATTAGCCATTTGTTGTGGCACTGCGAATATCAAGCCACTGGTTTCGCGATTAAAAAACTCGAAGCTACCGCCTAATCTTCCTTTAAACAAGCTAAAATCAAGTCCTAAGTCGAAATTCTTAGCTGTTTCCCATGTTAAGTCTTCATTAGCTAAGGTATTTTGTGTGAAACCCGCCTCACTTTGGTTATTGCGCCCTAGAAGGTATAGTGCTTGATAAGGGTAATAGCCGAAAGCATCGTCGCCCCGATCGTTACCCACCGTACCGTAGGATGCGCGGAACTTCAATTGATCTACCCACGACACGTCGAAGAAGTTCTCACGATCGATATTCCAGGCACCACTTAATGACCAGAAGTTTGCCCAACGAACACCCGGTGCAAATTTCGAGTTTCCGTCTCTACGTAAGCTTCCACTTAAAATGTATTTCCCGTCATAATCATAATTCACGCGAGAAAGGTAACTTTCTATCGTTGCATTATGTTCATAAGAGGTTAAACCCAAAACAGTAGCAAAGTTAGCTAATTCAGTAATTCCCTCTGCAATAACGCCACTTCTACTTCCGTTGAAGTTGTTGTATTTGTAGCTATAGTTCTCATGGCCCGCCAAGACGTTTAGGTTATGCTTGCCAAAGCTTTTGGTATATTCCAATAACTGGTTAAAGGTATAGCTGGTTGTACGATAGAAATATTGATAGCCACGGCCCGAAGGTGCACCATCACCGATTACAGGGTTATCATACAGACGGTTATGGTCATCCAACAAGTCGAAGCTGATATTCGTCGTTGCTTTTAATCCCGGTAAAATGAAAACCGTTCCATAAGCACGGGCGTTTATCTGACCTCTTGTTCTTTTTTGCGAATCCATTAAGTTCTCATAAACCGCATGTCTTCCTGCAGCGAAAGGACGTCTATCACCAAAATCGTACTGAGGTTGGCCGTTGGCATCTCTAACCAAGGCGCCGTTTTCATCGTGTAGATGCACCGGATAAATAGGCCCGATAAACCGCGAAATATAGAAGGGATTGATAAAACTGGTTCCTCCGTCTTCCGCGTTATCATACTGTGCATTCGAATAGTTACCGCTTATATTTAAACCGGTCTTAAAGAAATCCAACGGTTGCGTATTCACGCTTAATCGCCCAGTATAGCGTTTTAGGTTTGATTTGATCAAATAGCGCTGTTCATCGGTATAACCAAAAGATCCATAGTAATCTGAACTGGCCGAACCGCCACTATAGTTCAAATTATAGTTCTGGCGTTGTTTTCCGCCCTGTGTGGTTTGCTCATCCCAATTCAGATCATCCGGATATAGCAACCTGGCATTTGGGTTTAAATTTCCGTTCGCATCGACAACCTCATTATCAGGAACATTGAAAGGATTATAACCTAATTGACGGGCGATGCCTGTATAATCGCGATTGTTGTACTGGGTGGTTTGTCCGGCAGCAATACTCCCCGCGATGTCCAAAGGAATAGCAGAATTACCATAAGCCAAGGAGTTACGGTAGGTTTCCCACATTAGGGGATAATATTGTTCGGCTGAAACCCGATCGTATTCAGGTAGCCCTCTACTGATCCAGCCTTTACTAGCCTTTACACTGAGGTTTTTGCTGTCGAGCTTTCCTTTCTTAGTGGTAATCAGGACAACGCCATTGGCACCACGCGAACCATACATAGCTGTTGTGGCCGCATCTTTCAGCACTGAAATTGATTCGATATCTTCAGGGTTGATTCCAGACATATCACCATCGAATACGGCACCGTCTAGCACGATCAACGCTCCATTTTCCGCAGCAAGCGATCCAAATCCCCGGATACGGATCTCCGGACTTGCGCCGGGTGCACCGCCACTTGCCGTTGCTTGCACGCCAGGGGCTGACCCGGCGATGGAGTTAAGCGCGTTTGTTATGGGGCGCTTTTCGATTGACTCGGCACTGATTTTTCCGGACGACCCAGTGGCTAATGCTTTATTTACGCTACCATAAGCAACAACGACCACTTCATCCAGGGCGTTTTCTTCGGAGCTCAACTGTATTGCTACGGAACTTTGACCAGAAATGGCAACTTCCTTGGTACCATATCCCAAATAACTTGCGACAATAACACCACTTTTCGGAACGCCGGCCAAGCTAAAATTTCCGTTTTCATATACTCTAATTAATTACAAGTTTTTGGGCTACTTTTTTTCGGAGCCGGTTAAATTTCTTTCTCTTGGATCAAG
>NZ_SBJH01000089.1 GCF_004368405.1 Olivibacter sp. XZL3 | reverse complement strand
TCGCTAAACTTACTTCTTTTCATTACCCCTAAATTATAAAACTACATTAATAATCGTAGCTGTTTTAAGGGAAGATTACAGTGGCAGTTACATTATCATTGCGTTTGCCCAATAAGGTTAGTACCGTGTCATCTACATAATTATCCAGCAGGATAATGGAACTTTCGGCACTTCGGATAATATCGGCAACAAAGGCATAGGCATCAAAAACCTGCCCATTGTAAAAGATACCTTTTTCGCTGTGGAGCTTGTCGCTTTCCATAGCCTTAAAAATCTCTTCAAATTTTTGGTCTGCTTCTAATTGTTTTAGTTCAATGTTATCTAAACGATGAAACAAAGAAGCATTGCTGATAAGCATTCGCCGCATTTCTACAAAGGCTTCCATAATTTCAACACTGACTTTAACCGCTATATCTGAACGGAGTATAGCAGAAGCCATTGCGACCCCTTGTTCGGTAAAAACATAGGGCAAATAACGTCTTCCGCCGTAGCTCAAACTTGAGGTTCCAATTTGGAACCTCAAGTTTTCAACTTCCTCTTCGGTCAGTTGAAAGCAAAAAGAAACGGGAAATCTTTCAATATTTCTTTTTACGGCTTTGTTGAGGTTCTTTGTTTCCACCTGATATAAGGAAGCGAGGTCGCTATCCAGCATCACTTGCTTGCCACGTATTGTATAAATCAGGTTCTTGATTTCCATCGGGCTAATGGTAGGCTTATTTTCCATTACTTTTTGTAGCTTTTATTTTTAGCAAATTCAAAAGAGGTCTTGTAATCCTCATTCAACACGATGTAGGCATCGAATTTCTTTCCGGCTTTGCTTGTCATTCCTTTAATGAGTGAAGTTTTGCCTTTACTGACAAGGCTTTCAATATCGGCTATACCGATTTGTACACCACATACATTGCGGAACTGTACCCAATTACAAACTTCATCAGGACATTTGACAATCTTATCACGGATAATGAGTTGCTGGCTTTTACATTTCGGGCAAGCCAATTTAGGCAGGTTGTTTTGGGCAATGGAAGTTTGTAGCAATTCATCAGTAATAGATGAAGCGTATTTCTCCATTTCCTTTTGAAATGCTCCGGCATCAGTTTCGTTGTTTTCGATTTTCTGCAATGCGAGTTCCCATTCGGCAGTCATTGCCACATCTGCAATTTTGCGGTCTTTGACCAATTCATATACCTGCAATCCCTTTTCTGTCGGGATTAAAGATTTCTTTTCACGTTGGATATAATTACGAGTAAACAGGGTTTCGATTATTGCGGCTCTTGTAGCCGGAGTACCGATACCGATATTTTGCAGGGCTTTCCGTTCGTCTTCATTTTCGATTTCCTTTCCGGCACTTTCCATAGCCGACAAAAGCCCTGCTTCGGTATAAAGCACAGGCGGTTTGGTTTTCTTTTCGAGAACGGAGGCTTCTTTTATTTTGAGTTCATCGCCTTTTTTCAGTTCGGGTAAATCCTGCACAGGTTCGGTATCATCGTCCGTAAAACTTCCCTTAACGGAACGCCAGCCAGCTTCTATAACCTTACACCCTTTTGCGGTAAAATCGTAGTGCAACACCTGCAAAGCAACATCGGTTAGCCCTTTGATACAGGCTTGTGAAAGGGCTTCGAGCAACCGAAAGGCAATCATATCATAAACGGCATTTTCCTTTGCGTTTAGTGCTGACGGGATTTTGTCTGTAATCAATAGTCCGTGGTGGTCGGTAACACGCAAATCGTTCACGATACGTTTATTGAAACGTCCCCATTTCATTTTTGATACGGCTTGCTTGCAGGTTTCCCTGTCCTGCAAAGCCCTCACGAGGTTGGGAATTTCTGCCCACATATCTTCTGGAATGTATTTGCTTCCGGTACGTGGGTAAGTGATAAACTTCTTTTCGTACAAACTTTGGGCAATGTTGAGGGTTTCTTCGGCAGAAAGGTTCAGTTTTTTATTGGCTTCCTTTTGCAATCCGGTAAGGTCGAACAATAAAGGCGGTTGCTCTGTAACGCTTTTGGTTTCGAACGATATAACTGTTGCCGTTTCGTTTCGCTGAATGGCTTTCAGCGTGTCATCAGCAAGTTTTTGGTCTTCCCATTTGGTTTTGGAAATGCTTTTAAAATCTATCAGTTCTTTATTGTGAGATAACTGTATCTGCCAATATTTCTTTATTGAGAAATTCTTGTTTTCCAGATACCGTTTGCATATCAAAGCCAGTGTGGGTGTCTGCACTCTTCCGAGCGAATAGATGCCATTGCCTGCGGCAATGCTCAATGCCTGTGTAGCATTGATGCCCACAAGCCAATCGGCACGGCTTCTGCCTTGTGCCGCCTGATGCAATCCGTCAAATGCTGCCCCGTCTTTTAAATTGTCAAAGCCTTGTTTAATGGCTTTTTCGGTAAGCGAGCTTATCCAAAGGCGTTCAAAGGGCTTGTTGCATTTAAGGTATTCGTAAATATAACGAAATATCAATTCGCCCTCACGTCCTGCATCGGTAGCAACAATAATGCTGTTGCTACGGCTAAAAAGCTGTTCAATGACTTTCAGTTGCTTTAATGCACCTGTATCGGCTGTATAGCCTTTGTCTTTTTTGACTTTCCGGACGGTCAGCAAAAAAGGGTTGGGCAATATCGGCAATGATGCTTTGTCAAATCCCGTAATCCCGTAATCTTCGGGCATTCCCAATCCTATTAAATGACCGAATGCCCACGTAACAAAATAGCCGTTCCCTGTAAGGTAGCCGTCCTTTTTCTCGGAAGCCCCCACAAGTCCGGCTATTTCCCTTGCTACGCTTGGTTTTTCTGCAATGATTGTTTTCATATTTTACTACATTTTTCTGCCTTTGGATTTTGCAGGAGCTTGTGGCTTTTCCTGTTGTTCCTGCTGTTGTTTGTTTTTCGGTCTTTGCTGTCCCGACTTTAAAGGCTCATTGATTTTTTTGGTCGCTTCGTTGGTCTTGCCCTGTGAATTGACGGCAGTTTGAGTTTTGTGGGCTTCGGTCGGTTTTGCCTGTGCTTTGAGCTTATCGGGGTTTTGAAAAGAGAAATCTGTTTTTCCCGTTTCTTTGTTGAGCGTGATATAGCCCTGGTACTTTTGTCCCTTTTTATCAATCAGTCCATCAACATAAACCGTTTGCCCGGCTTTGAACTTATTATATTGCTCATCGTCTAATTCCTTACCCCTAAAGGTTCTTGGAATTTCCTGCGGTTGGCTTTGCTGATTACTTTGTCCATTACTTTGGGTTTGCCTATTGGAATTATTGCGGTCAAACAAGAACTCAACATAACGCTTGTCAGCATTGAACTGTACCGTTGCTGAAAACTCCGTTCCTTTGGTAGAAATCATACCCTCTAATTTTAGTGGTTTACCCCCCATTAAAGTTTGCTTTTGGGCATCGTTCAGTTTCACACCCTTAATTTCATCGGGAATTTTTATGAAATCCGTTCGCAAGGCAATTACATCATTAGTAAGCCTGTCTATACTGATAATGGACGGCATAAGGTCGCCTGTTTTAGAATTTACAAGATTAACCACACGCCCCATATTACCCGTTTCGAGCAGGTTTTTCTTATCCTCATCGGTAAACTTATGACCGAAAAACTCAAAGTGCAGGTTAGGCTCTTTCTTGATACCGTGTATTCCCACTACTACCTTTCCGTCTTCGGCTTGCTGTAAAGACAGGCGAGCATCAGTGCGGAGGATAGTACCACCGAGATTAACGCCAATCGGCAAGAGTTCATTAGTTTTATAACCTTTCAATAAAGGTTCAAGGAGGTTCCTCTTTTCAAGGTATTCCTTGCTTAATCCGAGATTGTTCATTGTGTCCCAATCAATCTGCTCCGGCTTGTAGCGGTATTCGCTGGCTTCCGGCGTTGTTTGTGTTGTAGCCATATCTTTTTGATTTTCTTGTTTATTATCCTGTTTTGCTTCGGCTTTTATTTCGTGTTCTTTCATCACTTTTTCGCCGTCAGGAGTTGGCTTATCTACCTGATTTTGCATTTCCTGTGCTTTATCTACGGCTTCATCAGCCGATACTTTGAAGAATGAAAAATTGGTAGGGTTCTTTAGCTGGCTGAAAAAATTGGAGAAGAAGTTGGAAAATAAATCGCCGCTTTTGTCCACACGCATAAATTGGTTTTGGTTTTTCTTCGTGGGTTCAACGGTTTCCATTTTCCCGTTTTCATCAATGCTTTTTACGGCTTGGATTTTCATTTTTTCTTTATCCAGCACCAATAAGATGTCCGATAACTGTTCGGGCATTTCCTGTTTATTTGTTGTTTCTTCACTCATAGTCTGAAAATTTTAAAAGTTTACCGCCGAATGTAAAGTAAGCGTTGGCTGTATTGCCCGAAGTGGCACTCAAAGGCAGTCTTTGTCTTTCATTGGCGTTCATTTTGAGGGCGGATTAAAGCTCTCCCTGATGAACTGATGCACATCGGACAGTTTGTAATATAGTTTTCCGCTTATCGTATAATAAGGCAACTTGCCGATGGAGCGATACCGTTGCAGGGAACGGTTGCTGATTTTCAGCATTTGTAGTAAATCCTGATTGTCGAGCAGTTCCTCGCCATCTATGCTATTACGTTTCTTTTGCAACTCATCTATATTATCGCCCAGCATATCAAGGCGACCCATCAGGCGTTCCATCCACGCCAAAAATTCCATTCTATCAATATTCATAGGGATATACTTTTAAGGGTTCATACCTATTTTTTATCTGTCTTTAACTTTCTACCTTTTTCGATATAGCTTTTGCCTTTTGCCATAAGCTCCTGCACAAATTCATCGCTGCTTTGTATAGCGTTAGCGTTGAGCATATCCTTAATGGCTCCAATGGTGTAGAAATACTGACCGTAGATTTTTGAATAAGCTATCTCGCCTTTGGTTCGCATACGCCATAAGGTCTTTTCGCTGATGTGCAGGTATTGGCATACCTCGTGGTTATTGAGCCACAGGTCATCAAAACTTTTATCTTCCTGTCTTTTCAGGTACTCGGCAATGGCGTTGATACGGCTGTTTAGCTGTTGCCAGGCTTCTTCCTCAATAGTTATTATTTTCATTGCACAGCTTTTAAATGTTCACTATGCAAAACTCCTAAAGGTGGCAGTGTTTGTCTGCCAATCCTTACCCATTGGTTTGGCAGTTTTTTGAAAATTTTTACAATTAGAAAAACCCTTGTTTAATAAGGGTTTAGGAGAGGGTGGGTATTTTGTAATAAGGATTTGCCAATTGGCAAATATGGGCAAATAAAAAAGCAGTACATTCTGTGTACTGCTTTGAAATTACTGTATTGAAACAGCTAAAGGTCTTTATCCATATATTCTTCGAGGGATATTTTGAGTTGGTCTAAAAATGCCGTTCGGGAACCTGCTCTTGTTTTCATTCGGTGGAAAGAGTGATGTATGTCGTTTAATGGTGTTCGGAATAGCACCTGAAAAATCAAAGCTAATTTTCGGATGCCTATTTTTCCGTATGTAATGGAATTTGAAGCATATAGAGCGTATATCAGTTCGATAAGTGCATTTTGAGAATTTGTCCACGAAATATCCTTGTTTGCATCTCCATTTAGTAAAATTGTATCGGGATTGTCTTCGGGGTTGATTTTGGTAAGCATATAAGTATAAAGTAATTCATTCGCTATAATGTAGGCTATCTTGTTATCATAATAGGTTGAGAAACTAAGGTCAATTTCAAACACGCCACTCTTTAATCCATCGTGGTAATTGATTTGCCCGAGCCTGAAGTAAGTATGGTCACGGTCTGTCCTGCCTGCACGGTAGTACCTGTAAAAATCCTCATTGCAAATCCTTTCTTTATATTCTGATTTGAGGTTTTTTAATTGGTTCTCATAATAGCTTTGATGTAGTTTCCCATTGCTCACGGGGCAAGTAGTTTCGAGGCGGAATACTTTGTTATAGTAAATGAGTTTTCCTAAAATTTGCGGTTTAATATTCCTGAAAAAGTCAATCTCCTGCTGCTCATCTGCAAAGCTGCCCTGCAATACTTTATCTTTTATGGTACACAACATTTCTTTTAGGAACAAAGTCATTTGGTATGCCTCATCCGCCGTTCGCATCATTTGAGAAGAAAGTCTATTTTCCTGATGATGAATTTGCGATAATATTTTATTCAACACGATTTCCATAGCATAATCTTTTAGAAGTTCTCACTATTTGTTTCGGAGTTGCATCTATTGTTGATATGCCAAAATTTGAGAATTATGTTGAAATCAATATCACAGTTTCCCCCATATTGGGAAAGATTTTTTTAACAGGAGTACCTAAATTGAAAGGATAAAGACAAAAAAGGGTAAAGCCTTAATATACTTTACCCTTTTTTTATTAAATTTGCAGTAATGATTTACAAGGTAATCAAGTGAAAGCAAGTGCAGTAAGCACCATTACTAAATCGTTACCGATAGAGTTTCTCACTCTCGTAAACTACTCTTTATTAGCCGTTTTGGGCTATATTAATCTTTTTTTTTAAAAAAAGCATATTTGCTTTAAAACAGTAGTCAGACAAGCTATTATTGGCAAAAATACAGAACAAAAGTGAGCAGCTCTGGCCTTAATCGTCCTTTGAGAACCTTTAATCCACGTTGCTTTTGTGTTTTTACCGTATTTATACTGATTCCCAGAAGCTGCGCGATCTTCATATTACTAAGTCCATCCAGATAGCCTAAGCGGAAGATTTCCTGGCAACCTTTCGGCAAAGTTTCTACGGCTTTTTGTATTTCATCCAATACTTCAGCGCGCAATATACAGGCCAACACTTGCTCCTCCTCCCAGTCTTCAAAGCCACTTTCCTTCCAATATCGTGCGATTACTCTGTTACGTCTAGCTACATTATAACAGGCATGCCGTACGGTTGAATAAAGGTAATTTTTTATAGCAATTTCATTTTCAATTAGCAGATTTTTATCATCCCAATAGGCGATAAAAGCGTCTTGTACAATATCTTCCACTAAAGCTTTATCATCTAATAGCTGCCAAGCGAAATGACATAATTTTTTATAATGGCTTTTAAATACTTGCTCAGTGCTTACCAAATCTGACATTTTTCAGAAAATAAAAAGTGTTAAAGTCTTTTTCACACCCAACAGCCAGTTTAATAAAGATTTTTAGGTCTTTACAATTTTAAAACAATTCGTTATAAAAAGCAAGCTTAATATTTTTTTAAAATTATGGTAATATAAATCGCTTAGAAGGTTCAATAGTGTGTAGTTGACAGGAAGGGAGGAGTAGGTAGAAGGCTAAAAGATCGTAACCTGAATGTCACAAGCCTTAATCAGCGAAAATGACCTCAGGAAACAATCTCTTAAACATTTTTTATTAATGGATTAAACGACCAATTGTAGCTGGTCTAGCTTTTCGGTAATAAATGCCACTTCTTCCGTAGAGATAGAAGCGTCAGCGGCCTTGGCGTTTTGTATAGCCTGTTGCGTATTTCTTGCTCCCACCAAAGTAATGGTAACACCGGGTTGTTCAAGCGTCCATAGAAGCACGAGTTGCCCCAAGGAAATTTGCTTATCGTTTGCTAGCGGTTTAATACTCTCTAAAAACGCATTCGTTCTTCTCAGGTTCTCATCCCGAAAAAAATGAAGTCCTGCTCGGTGATCGCCTTCACTAAAAGCATGACCAGGCTTCATTTTTCCAGTCAGCAGTCCGCGCTCCAGGGGGCTATAAGCGATTATCGATTTATTGTGCTGTTGGCAATAAGGGATAACTTCCCGCTCGATATCCCGTTTCACCATGCTGTATGGAACCTGATTAGAAGCAAGCTTAACAATGCGCTCAGCCTCTTCCATTTGCGACACATTGTAGTTACACACGCCGGCATACCTAATTTTTCCTTCCTTTATCAATTGCGCGACAGCCTCCATCGTCTCCTCAATAGGCGTCGTCGTATCTGGCCAATGAATTTGATAAAGGTCGATATAATCCGTACCCAATCTCCGTAAGCTGTCTTCACATTCCTTCAAAATGCTCTCTTTTCCAGCATATTTATAGATATCGATATCTCTGCCACTATTATCCTTACTCTTAAAAGCGAAATCGCCTTTCGGCAGATCCCATCGCATGCCAAATTTGGTAAGAATAAACACTTTGTCCCGTGGTAGCTCTTTGATAGCCTCCCCTACAATTTCCTCACTCGTTCCCTGCCCATAAATCGGCGCCGTATCGATGGCGGTTACGCCTAAGTCATAAGAAGCTTTAATTGCTTCTATAGCATCGGCTCTTTCACTTCCTCCCCACATCCACCCTCCGGCAGCCCATGCACCAAAGGTTATTACGGGAAGGTCTAGCGCTGTTTCTCCAAGTTTTCTGTATTTCATCTGTAAATAATTTAAATGTTCATTTTCTATTTTTAAGATCGCAATGACCAAGGCGGCTTTCAAAACCACAAAAGCAGATGTTCTAGCTTCCTCTGCCGCTATGGATACTTTCAACAAAAACCCTATATTAGTCGCAAAAAAAATAATTTTATGAGGAAATTAAGCTCAACAAATTATTACAATCAAGCCTATCTGGAAGAAAAATGTACGTTAAACGAACTCCTCTATGTATTAAGCAAGCGTTGGTTAACCGATGTTTTATTCAGCATTGAAGAAGGAAACACCCGGTTCTCCAGTATTAAAGAAGACTTAAAGCATATCAGTGACAACATTTTAGCAGACCGATTAAAACATTTAGAACATTACAAACTGATAAGCCGCCATGATAGCTTACATCAGGTGCCGCAGCGAGTCGAATATTCATTAACCGAATCGGGCTCCAAATTAAGCGATATGCTCGATCAACTGTGCAAGTTCGCCGAACGTGAAATAGACTTCCCGGAATAGCCCTCGTCTTTTGCATTTTACTATGCTACCTAATTCGCTTATTTTTGTTTTACAAAAAACGAATTTGCCGAATTAAATTACAAGCACTTTGTAAATTGTGAGTAGTGATTCGCGATTAATGTGTTTTACTTAAGTGCGCCAGTTATTAGCTTTGCTGAAAAAAACATGAAACCAACAAAATTCTTATTCGCTTTATTGTTTTTTCTAATACCTGTCAGCTCTATTCTTGCAGAAGTGCGCGACTTCTATGTGATAAAAATCTATCATCTGGAGAACGAAGAACAAGAGCGCCGTGTAGATGATTACTTAAAAACAGCTTATTTACCGGCTTTGCATCGACTCAACGTTTCACACATTGGCGTTTTTAAGCCCCTGGAAACCGATGAAAAACGTATATATGTTTTCATCCCGTTCAAATCAATCAATGAGTACCTCCAGTTAGAGTCGGCGCTGGCAAAGGATCAAAGCTATTTACAACTGGGAAAGGATTATCTTGAGGCATCGCATGATAATCCGCCTTATACCAGAATTGAGTCTATTCTGCTAAAAGCATTTGAAGAGCATCCTTTATTTAGCATTCCATCATTAACCGGTCCGCGGGAAAAGCGCGTTTATGAATTAAGAAGCTATGAAGGACCAACAGAAAAGCTCTATCGCAACAAGGTGGACATGTTCAATAAAGGAGACGAAATAGCTTTGTTCAAACGTTTAGGGTTCAACGCCGTTTTTTATGGTGAAGTGCTAGCTGGATCTAAAATGCCGAACTTGATGTACCTGACAACATTCGAAGACAAAAAATCAAGGGATGAACACTGGGACGCCTTCGGTAAAGACGCTTATTGGAAAAAATTATCCGCCATGCCAATTTATCAGAATAACGTATCACACGCCGATATCGTTTTCTTATATCCTACTGCCTATTCCGACTTCTAAACGGGTTTACATAATTTCACACAGAACTGATCTTAAACCAAACAGCGAAAAAATCAGTTTATAGTAAAGGAACGTGTTCGTTAATTGCCAAGCTTATATAACGTCAGTCCTAAACGCCAAGCCATTTGTTAAAACGTGTAAATATATCTCATAAAGTATTGTTATATTCGCAACGTAGAAAATTTGCGATAGAAAGGAATGCTGCTTCAGAACGAAAAAATAATTTACGAAAAGGAACGCTGTTTATTCTTGGTTTGCGTATTAAGTTTTTTGTTAAGTTCTTTCTTCTTTTACGATAAAACGTCTACTCAATACAACAATCAATTTACTTCTTCCTTTTTGCAGGACTATGCCCTCGATGACGTAGTTTCTCCTTTCCGCCAGATAAAAAAACACGTTCGCAAAGAACATGCTAAAACAGCACTCAATAATTCGAGTGCATTCAATGAATTTCTGACCGCTTCTATACTTGGTCTTCCGGTTTTTTACCGGTCGATGTGGTATAAACCCTATTATTACCGCTTTCTTGCTCGATACAAACTGTTTTAAGCATTAGCAATTACACTTAGTGTAGAAAACTAAGTACCCATCTGTCTTCTCAACAACAACAGTGCTTATTTGACACCCTTTTCTAAGAAGTATTCATGACTGAATTTTTTGATTTTTTCCAGAACCTCACCAATCCCGAATGGATTATGGAGAACGGAGGTTTGTACCTTTTACTATTTATCGTATTTGCAGAAACAGGAATTTTGCTCGGTTTTTTTCTTCCCGGCGATCCGCTTCTTTTTATAACGGGCATGATTTTAGCCAATAACACTTTACCCGACGTCGACTCTTTCTGGAGCCTTATGTACTGGATTTTATTGATTTCCATTGCGGGCATCTTAGGGAACTTCCTTGGATATTTCACGGGCAAACGGTCGGGAAGCCTGCTTCTTAAACGAAAAGACAGCCTGCTGTTTAAAAAGAAGTATATCATACAAGCGCAGGAATTCTATGAGAAAAAAGGAGGAGGAGCCATTATCCTCGCACGGTTTATGCCTGTCGTACGAACCTTCGCCCCTATTGTAGCCGGTATTGTAAAAATGGATCTACGGAAATTTTCTGTTTTCAACATTATAGGAAGCTTTATTTGGGTCGGTGTGCTGGTAACTGCCGGTTATCTACTCGGAGAAAATGTATGGATCAAAAACAATTTAGAGAAGATCATTTTCTTAATCGTCCTTATCGCGACGGCACCTGTCTTGATTAAGATGCTAAAAGGAATAAAAAGCAAGCGGCTAAATGATAATGTATCATAAAGACGTCCATGCATCAAGTATATCGCACAAACTCATCCATTAAAATCAGCTTGCCGATCATTGACATAAAAATAAAGGTCTTCAACCGGGGAGATTGAAGACCTTAGCTAACCAATTATAAACCTAAATTATGATGAGACAAAGATAGTGTACAAAATACACTTTGTCAAGCTTTTTTTGTTTTTTGATGGTAAAGTCTCCTTTCGATGTATTCTCAACATTTCGCTAAACCATCATAGTTCAATCCGCTTGCTGTATCTTGTTAATTCGAAAAGGTTGAGCCCTACACCGAACCGTTTATAGTCAAGATTACAACTGTGGCGTTTGTTCCGGGCGTCTACTATCACTTTTGATCCGTCCTCGATGTTTTCTTTCCTGGAATCTCTCTTTTTTTAAATCTTGATAAGCAGATTTCTGCGCATCCGTCAAGACGCTGTTTATCTTCTCGTTTCTCTCCGTAACGCTTTTTTGCATAAGATCCTTATGCGCTTGCATGCCTTTTTTTCGCTCAACATCCATTTTTTTGATGTTATCTAGGTTAATCGCATAAATTTCTTTTTTTTGATCCTCCGACAGCGAAAGCTTCTCGGCAAGTAGTTCCGTGCTCCTTTTTGCCCTTTCTTCTGCCGTTCTAGCTTTTCTTTTATAATCGTCTTGCTGCGCAAATGCCATACTACCCATACCGATGAATAGTAAAGCTGATAAAATCATTTTTTTCATACAATTTCAATTTAACTTATTATACAATTTCAATGTTGTTTGTATGTATAGAGTCGGATTCACCCGAATAGTTTAGTGCTATACCTGTTAAAAATTGTTAATTCGCTTCCCCATCCCTATAGCTGAACAAGCGTTTTGATCCACTGTACGGATTAAGCAGGTTTGGTCGTTTTCTTTCTTCAGCACAGTTAACGATATCGTTTGCGTAAATTTTTCCATAGGTTTATTCTTTTTAAACAAAACGGCTTATTATACTTGTACAAACACGATTCAATCGCTACACTTCAGCGACTGTATGCAGAAACGACCAAGAATTATGAAACCGATAAAAACTCATTATCTATTAATGGCTTTATTCGTCTCCAAACTAAATTGACGCAACAATAACTTATACTAACCAATAAGACTTATGATACAAAAAAGTGAAAATTCGCGCCGTGAATTTATCAAGAAAGCATCCATCGGCATGGGTGTAGTAGGACTCTCAACAATGGGATTTACCGCTAAAAGCTACGGAAGAATCTTAGGAGCAAATGATCGGGTACGAGTTGCCATAGTAGGCTTTTCAAATCGATTTAAAAGCTCCTTATTCCCTAGTTTCTTAAACCACTCCAAAAAATTGAACTTCGAATTTGTCGGCGTATCCGATATTTGGAGCCGGCGGCGGGATGAAGCGGTTGCTTTTGTGAAGGAAAACGCCGGCATGACGATCTCGCCTTATCGCAACAATGATGAGTTGTATGCCCAAAAAGACGTGGATGCAGTGATCATCAGTACCGCCGATTTCCAACATGCGCTGATGGCGGCAGAAGCTGTACGAAATGGCAAAGATGTTTATGTGGAGAAGCCGATGGCCGAAACCTTGGAAGACGCAAAAATAGTGTTGCAAGCCGTTAAAGAAACCGGAAAAATTCTCCAAGTCGGTTCTCAACGGAGAAGTGCTCCAAATTATATTTCTGCCAACGAGTATATCCGATCCGGCAAATTTGGAGATATTAAGATGGTCGAAATGACGTGGAACGTAAATCAACCAGGGAGATGGAGACTGCCACAATTAGTGAAAGAAATCCGCGAGCAAGACACCGACTGGAATCGATTTTTAATGAATAGACCGAAAACGGCTTGGGATCCGAGAAAATATTTAGAGTACCGCTTATTCTGGCCCTACTCATCCGGTATATTTGGGCAGTGGATGTCACATCAAATTGATACCGTCCACTGGTTTACCGACCTCGAACATCCGCGGAGTGTATCAGCCAATGGAGGCATTTACATGTGGAATGACGGCCGGACAAATCCAGACACTGTCACGGCAGTGATGGACTATGGCCCGGCCAATGATCCCACAAAGGGTTTTCAAGTTCTCTATTCATCTCGTTTTACAAACGCTGCCGGCGGCACCAAAGAACTCTACTACTCAAATGCGGGCATGTTAAATCTTGACACGAACCAGGTAACGGATGAAGGCGGGCTGACGGCTAAAATGGCGGCAGAAATGAACATACAAGCAAACCTGCTTGAACCCTTCACACTGTCTAATGCCACAAAGGTAGAAACCTCGGCCAATACGGGTAGTGACCCCATGACCTCTCTTCATATGTTGAATTGGATGGAATGCGTCCGTAGTCGAAAAACGCCTAATGCATCGGTTAAAGCGGGGTATAACCACAGCATTGCAAACATAATGGCACGGACAGCGCTAGAAACGGGTAAGCGCGTTTCCTTTGATGATACAAAACAGGAGGTTATAACTGCTTAATCGTACTATTATGGAAAAACAAATCATCGTAGGGCTGCTCTGCATCTTTATCGGTCTCTCAGGCTTTAAGCAGGAAGAAAAGGGCTTTTCTATCGTCGAGAACAAACAAGAAAAACGAATCGATATCCGCTTCGATGGCCAAGCTTTTACAGCTTACATCTATCCTGATGAACTAATGAAACCAGTACTGTATCCACTGCGAAGTGCTGAAGGAACACTCATCACAAGAGGCTGGCCCTTTGACCCCCGGCCGGGGGAAAGAGTGGATCACCCGCACCACGTCGGCTTGTGGTTTAATTATGGAGATGTAAACGGGCTCGACTTTTGGAACAATTCTACAGCAATACCCGCCGATAAAAAAAACGAATATGGAACTATAAAGCACGCCAAAGTTAATAAAGTGGAAACAAACGGCAACCGGGCTTTATTAGAGGTAACCAAGTTTTGGCAGGAACCCAGTGGAACGCGCATATTGCAGGAAGACACGCGCTACGCGTTTTCTGCCGAAAAAAATGTGCGTGCCATTGAGCTTACAACCACATTAACTGCTCTCGAAAAGAACGTTTCGTTTACAGACAATAAGGAAGGTCTTTTGGGAATTCGTCTGGCCAGAGAATTAGAGCATCCGACAGAGGAGGCCGTAAGTTTCACAGACGCTAACGGTAACATAACCGAGGTAACTCAATTGGACAACACGAAGGTCACCGGAAAGTATCGCAGCAGCGAAGGAAAGGAAGGGGATCAAGTATGGGGCACGCGTGGCAGGTGGGTAAACCTTAATGGAAAAATAGGACAAGAGGCTATTTCCTTGGTCATCATTGACCACCCGAATAACGTAGGTTATCCAACTTACTGGCATGCCAGAGGCTACGGCTTATTTGCAGCCAATCCCTTAGGGCAGAACGCGATGAGTAACGGTCGCGAAACACTAAACTTTTCGCTGCCGGCCGGAAAATCGGTCACTTTTAGGTATAAAGTGTTAATACAATCAGGCAAACATCTTAACGATGCTGACGTAAATGCCGCCGCCCAGTTGTTTTCAAAATCGGAGTAACAGGGCCTGATTGCTTAAGGTCTTCAGTTCAAAGGTTGAAGACCTTAAGTAATCATTAAAGATGGCAAGCCCGCGGCTCTCCGCTAAAGCCGCTTTATTCCGATGAGTAGGTATCCGAACAGCGCTGTGCAACAAAAAAAGCACAGCACATTAAAAAACAAGAACTTATAAATAAGGTACACTGTTTCAAACGAGAGCTACAAAGATGGCATAATGCTCACTAGTAGAAATAACACACAGTTCGATATAGTGCAAAAGCTGCCCATTTCCCGCTGACTAAGATTATTGCACTTACTACAGCCATAACTATAGCGGCATTGTTCTTCCTTTCCCAACACCGCACAAGCGCTGATAAAAACTTTTAAAAGTAGAAGGCGGTAACAGAACGACCTTCAATGGAAGCACACTAACAACCAAAAAGTCTGTATGTTTAAACCATCTATTTGGACGTTTAGGAATATTCTTTTAAGTCCCAACATGAGCTGAAAGGCGACAATCATCAATTTCTCCTTCGTAATCTCTACACTGGAGGCATAAGATCGTAAATCACAAGCCTTCCGGCGATAAAGCCTCGTAAACTTTTTCCAATAAGAAACTGTTACATAGACACATGCAAGGCAAACAAACACAGAAACACTAAATATGAAAAAATGGAAAGAAGATTAGAAAACAAGGTAGCCATTGTTACAGGCGGTGGAACAGGTATCGGCGAAGCGATTTGCAAAAAATTCGCGCAAGCAGGAGCAAAAGTGGTAGTAGCAGGGCTGCCCGAAGATCCGGTTGATGATGTCGCAAGAGAAATAACGGAAAAGGGCGGAATAGCTTTTGGTTTTCAGGGTGATCTGTCGCTACTTAGTGAAGCGCGGGCCTGTATAAGTGAAACAATTGCGACTTTCGGCAAATTAGACATCCTGGTTAATAATGCGGGTGTCTTCGTCGAAACAAATTACCTAACGGATTACTCTGAAGAAGCTTTTGATTATATGATAAAAAATAACATCAAAACAACTTTCTGCATGAGTAAAGCTGCACTACCGGAACTACAGAAAACGAAAGGCAACATTATAACAGCGGGCTCTGAAGCAGGTGTGTTAGGGATAGCAAAAAATACGCCCTATGGAGGCACTAAAGCCTTTAATACAGCATTCACCAAAGGCCTTGCAGCTGAACAGGCAGCTTTTGGAGTCCGTTGTAACGTGGTTGGGCCAGGTCCCATTGACACCGCCTGGACACATAAGGAAACCGGACCAATGGATGAACAAATGGAAAAAACAAATTCGCAAGCTAATCTTTTAGGTCGGAATGCGACACCCGAAGAAGTAGCCAATGTCTACCTGTTTTTAGCGTCCGACGAAGCATCCTATGTAACCGGCGCTTTGTATATGGTTGATGGTGGTATTACAATCGCCAAAGGAGCCGTGGGAGAGCAAGCCGACGAATTCTTTAAAAAACAACCTGCAGACAATCTCGAATTGAAACACGGAAAAGAAGGCCATACCCGCATCCGGCTTTCCGCAAAACCAATGGTAGAATATTACGAATATCTTTAAAAAAAAGGCTTCAACCGGGGAGATTGAAGCCTTTTAACTAACCAATTATAAACCTAAATTATGATGACACAAAGATAGTGTATATAGTACACATTTGCAAATATTTTTAAAGATTACCACTTCGGAATCAGGAATGCTTCTATTCTGAGGTCGAAGCCTCTCATTCGTAAATTCCGTCCTCCTTTTTGATCCCCGTGGTAACCTGGGTGCGAGGCCGCTGAAACCAGCTTGCGAAAGCCTAAAAACGCATAATCTGCATTTTAATAAGGGAATTACCTCGCTACGTTCGGTGATTGCTGAATCTCCTAGGGATCGACCCCGCCCGACCCTTCTGGTTCGAATCTTAAAAAGACCAAATGAAAAAAGCACCTTTAAAAGGTGCTTTTAAGCGGGCTGACAGGGATTACAGTCGAACACTTGATACCGTTTTTGACGTTTTTGGGTAACTTGAAATAAAAATAATCAATGTGGGTACTTCTAATTATGAATGACTATAATTTTTCTATCAAATTTTGGTTAGTCCTCGGTAGTAAGCTTAGCCAAATAACATAGAAATTCCTTTTTTATTTGTTTGTTGATATCCCGCATATTCTTATATGAAGAAACATTAATCTTGCTTAGCAAATAATTTTTCAACTCATCTCCTAATTCAATATTATATTCTATAAATACCTTTTTTCTGATTCTTTCAGCCCGAAATTCGATATACTTCTTCTTGTCAAAATTATCAAGTAACGTAAACATACATTTATAATCAAATCTCGACCGTAATTCAGGGGATATTCTTTTTTTGAAATCTTCTTTGGATATATTGGAAGTGAAAATTATAATGAAACCATTCAAATCCATTTGTTCCCCCATAGAGCTTTCCATTATTCCCGTTTCCAAAACATTGAGAAAGTAATTAAATAGTGATGCATTAGATTTTTCAAATTCGTCAATCAGCAAAACACCTATATCAGTTTCTCGTACTTTCATAAATATTTCGCCATCCTCACTTCCTGTATATCCTCTTGCCGAACCGATAAGAGAGCTTAACGAAAACTCATTGCTATAATTACCAAAATTAATTTTTGCAAGTTTTTTTTCTCCCTTTAAACAATTGAAAATAGCTCTCGCAACTTCTGTTTTACCAACTCCTGATTCGCCCATTAAAAAAAGAGAAAGAATTTTATGTTCTCCCAATTTATTAAATACTCGAAAGGTATTTATTTGTTCTCGAAAATCGTCCTTGAATTTAGAATGACCATAAAGTTTACTGCTAAATTCGTCAAAGAAGATAATTAGCTCATCATTATCTAAATCAATAATTTTTCGATGTTTCTTTGATACTAATTGTTTGTCTTTATCAACGGGATGAATTTCCCTTTCCTTTTTGGGGAATGAGGTTTTATCTACGTTTTCAAATACATCAAATACAAATCGTAACTCATATTCCAATTTTTCTCTTTTAGAAACATCACAAATAAAAATAGGTGTGCCATTAAACTGAGATATAACCTGCTCCGTAATAGACTGGATGCTGTTATATTCAGTAAGGGCTGATAAATCAATTATTTCACTATCTACATCAACCTCTGGAATTAAAGATGGATTATGAAACAGTTTTGCTATACTAATAATAGAATAACCTTCTAAATTTTTTGAATCCTTAAAGTCATAGTAATCGTCCTTTTCGTAAAACAACAAAGTCTTTTCCATAAATTGCTATTGGGTATTTACATTTTGAATGATTGCCAATAAATCAATATAATGGTACTCATTTCCATCTCCTGAACTTTTAAAACTAAATGTTTGATTGGTGTTTTGAATTTTATAATGACTTTCTTCTATTTCTTCATCCTCTTTATTGACTGGAAAGGCATTTTGTAACTGCCCAAGTTCTTGAAAATATTGAAATGAATTTTTCAAATCATCAATTTTAATCTTGCCCTTATATAATCCTATTACAGAAACTTTTCCTACAAACAAATCATCAACACTATAAGAACTCTCAAATTCACTTTCAAATGTTAGCGGAATTTTAATAAGTATATTATCATCTCCGTTAGAATCTCCTTTGATTTTGTAAGCATAATCTTTAAACATAGAATTGAATAGATTATTCATATCAAACCCATTAGTACCTGGTGCTACCAAGTCTTTAAAAGCCCCGCTGTTGATAAATTTTACAATTCTCAATTCATCTTCATTTTCAAGACTTAGCTTGATATTGTCAATTCTTAATAATTCTCCTTCTTGAATAGTCGAGAAATCATTAACATTTTTTGATTTTTCAATTACATCATTCAGTATTACTGATTTTGTAGTCTTGATTTCAAAAGTTTCAAACACTTTTTTTGCCCTTGAACCTTTTAGCTCCCCAGATGCCTCTACATCCCCTAATTTGAACCAATCCATGAAGTTGATACCAAGCTTTGCTTTCATTGATGCTTGTCCTTCTCCCGACACATCTTTTGTTACTTCCTTATTCAAAGAAATAACATTGCTAAGCATCATTTTTATTTCGTATACTTTCGGAAAATTGATATAGTAAATATTGAAAATCATTATAGCTGTTTTATATTATATATAATTATTCGTTAGTCTTCTCCTCAAAACTCTCCAATTCCCTGTTCACTTCTTCTAATAATTGTTGTTCCGTTGGCAGATAAAGTTTGTATTGGCTTGCGATTATCTGTTTTTGATTTTCGGGTAATGTGAATTTTACTACGGCATCATTTTTATTAGCACAAAGCAAAATCCCTATTGTTGGGGTTTCGTGTGGCAACTTTTCAATGCGGTCATAGTAGTTCACATACATCTGGAGTTGTCCGATGTCTTGATGTGTAAGTTTAGTGGTTTTGATTTCAATGATTACAAAACATTGTAACAAGCGGTTGTAAAACACCAAGTCCACAAAAAACTCATCGCCCTCAATATGTATTCTTTTCTGCCTTGCTACAAACGAAAAGCCGTTTCCTAACTCCAACAGAAAATCCTGCAAATGCGTAATAACCGCACTTTCCAAATCTCTTTCGTAATACGATGCTTCCCGTTTCAAGCCCAAAAATTCCAAGAACATCGGGTCTTTGATGATTTCCTTAGCATCGGATGGTTGCTTTTCATTTTTGGCAACTGCCAATACACTTTCCTTATCGTTACTCAGCAAAAGACGTTCATACAAGCTGCTATATACTTGCCGTTCCAATTGTCTTGAAGTCCAATTGTTTTTAACGGTTTCAGCGATATAAAACTCTCTTTGTTCTTGATTATCGAGGCGAATTAGTAGCTTATACTGTGTCCAACTCAATTGCGAACGCAGTGCGTTCGCAATTGGAAAAGTGCGGTAAAACTGCCTAAAAAGTTCAATTTGTCTTTTTGAAAAGCCACTTCCGAACTCAGGTTCTAACTCTTGAGCGATAAATTGGGTAAGATACTTACCATAATCCGCACGGTCTTTTCCCTCTTGTTCTTCCTCAAAGATACGTTTGCCGATGTGCCAATACATCAAGGTTCGTTGATGGTCTACTGCACGGATAGCATTGTCCTTTGATTGGACAATGATGGCTTTTATGTCTGCTATAATAGATTGGTTTTTAAGCATTATTTTCGCTCCTACTTCAATTTGTAAATATATGAAAATGAACCCTCACATTAACTGGATGCAAGCTAATTTATTTAGGATGATTAGTACGAAAAGTAGTATTGTTTGGCTGCTAAAGGCTTCATTTGGCACTTGCGAATACTTTCCAAAAGAAAATATAAAGCCATTCTAACAACGGATACAAGATAATGAAGCACTATAAGTCCCGAAAGGTTGCCTCCCTCTATAAATCTTTGTCCATATATTCTTCCAGAGAAGATTTCAGTTGGTCTAAAAATGCAGTTCGGGAACCGCTTCGGGTTTTCATTCGGTGGAAAGAATGGTGCAAATCTCCCAAAGTAATTTGAAACAATTTTTCCAATACCAAACTGACTTTTCGTATGCCTATTTTACCATAGGAAATAGAACCGTTCGCATAAAGGGCGTAAATCAATTCTGTTAAGGCATTTTTGGTGTCTGTCCAAAGAACGTCATCTGATGAAATACCTTTTGCAGAAAGGGAACCTCCTGTTTCATCGTCGTTAATTTTTTGGATGATGTAGGTATAGAGTAACTCGTTGGCTATTATACGAGCCACTTTGTTGTCATAATAAGTTGAAAAAAGTGGGTCAATTTCAAAAGCAAAACTGTTCAGACCGTCGTGGAAATTGATATTGCCTAACCTAAAATACGTTTCATCACGGTCAGTTCTTCCTGAACGGTAATATCTGTAAAAATCTGAATTGTAGATATGCTCCTTGTATTCCTGTTTTAATCCCTGCAACTGTTTTAAAAAATAACTTGCATACATTTTCCCTCCGTCAACAGAACAAGTTGTTTGTATGCGGAATATCTTATTGTGGTAAAAGAGTTTGGAGAGGATGTACGGTTTAATATTGCGGAAGAAATTGATTTCCTCCCAATGGTTTTTAAATCCTTGCTTTATAACACGTTCTCTTATCGACAATAAGTATTCTTTCAGGTATATCATCATTTGGTACGCTTCATCAATTACATTAGGTGCAGACAGTGAAATTGCATTTTCTTTTCGCTGTATCTCTGAAATAATATGATTTAATGAAAATGTCATTTCTGTTAGTTTGTTTCAATCTTCAAACCGTTGATTGCTGTTTTCAATTTGTTTAGTGTTTCGTAAAATTTTTCCATTTGATTGGCGGATACTTTGTTATTTATTCGAAATGACCAGAACAAAAAAGGATGGCAAGGCGATTCCTTATGAAAGTTGACTCTCAATACCCAATTCAATTTTTGGATTTTGAGCAAATACAATTAGGATTAAAGCTCATCGGATAAAGAAGCGTTTGTTTGCAGACTTCATTCAATGAACTTAAAATCCTTGTTGGATAAATCTATTATTGTGGCTCTTCAATCTTAAACATTTTCACTCCATTTGTCATTTGCTGATGATGGAAATTATGGTTATGAGGCTCTATTGGCGAAATTGAACTGAAGGCATCAAGTTCAGATAAAACCTCATTTGGCAATGTCAAATTTATAGCTTCAATAATTTCTTTCATTTGATGTACAGAGGAAACTCCTGCAATCGGAACAATTGACGTTACGGATTTTCTTGCTTTATGAAATAGCCATACATACGCCAATTGAGTGACAGAAATATTATGTTCCTTGGCAATTGCCGTTAATCTTTCTTTTAATGTTATATCTACTTGATTAGGTCTTCCAGATTCAGTCCAATGCGGTAAATGAGAAAAATTGTGTTCTATTGAACGCCCAAGAAATCCACCACCCAACGGCGACCAAGCCCCGATTCCAATTCCGAGTTCTTCCGCCATTGGGATAATTTCATATTCTGCTGTTCGTTCCGCAATACTATATTCGTGAGAAATGGCAGTAATCGGAACATAATTTTTGAATGTAGATAATGCAGAGCCGTAGGCGATTTTCCAAACAGGAAAATTAGACAAACCTCCGTAAAGAATTTTTCCCTCTCTTACTAAATCATCTAATCCACGCAGTATTTCGTCTATCGGTGTTGTTCCGTCATAGGCGTGCAACCAATACAGGTCAATATAATCAGTGTTCAATCTTTTTAGGCTTTGTTCTATGGCAACACGCATTGCTTTTCGGCTGTTTCCCAATTTTGCAAAACCTTCCGTTCTATCCCTGCCTACGGCATATTTGCTGGCAATAATAAAATCATCTCTGTCACTTCCTACAAATTCGCCAATCAAGGATTCGGATTTCCCTGCCTGATAACCTTCTGCGGTATCTATGAAACGTCCGCCTGCATCAGCGTAGGTTTTGAAAATTTCATAATAATCTTGTTTTGTATGTTTTGAATGACCAGTTAATCCTGCTCCTAATGATAATTCCGAAACTCTTAATCCTGATTTTTCGGAAAATAGCTTGTATTTCATCTCTATAAATTTTAAAATTAATTAAATCAATCCTGCAAATTTTTGAATTGGTGTTGGGTCGCCAACAATTGCTTCAATTGTGTTTCGCTCATTAAATAGTTGCCAATGTTTTTCGGCAACGTCTTCGGGAAAAACCAAAGAAATTCCGTCGCCTTTATCCTGATGTTCTTGTCCTTTTTCAACAACCCAACCTGCAACCATTACAATACCTGCATAAATTCCGTCAGTTTTCAAATCTTGATGTAAAACTCTCGCATAATTCAATAATGCCCCGATTGCCACCCCTATACTTGCGGTAAACGTTACAGGATATAAAGCGGATACTGCCGTGGTAAACAGAATAGCCCCGTTTCTCTTCTCTATCAATTCGGGTAAAACTTCTTGTATAGCGGCAACAGCACCCAACAAATGGAAATTCAGCTCTTTTTGCAGATTGATTACATTGATGTTTCTTGGTGTTTGTATATCGTCATAAACTGCAGGGCTGTATTCCAGAACATCAATTCCGCCAAATCTTGACTTTACATTTTCCAATGCACTTTTAAGAGATGTGTGATGTAGCACGTCTGCTGTAAATGCCTCGATTTTAATTCCTTTTTCGGACAGAGATTTTACGATAGGTAAAAGTTTGTCTGCATTTCTGGATATTAATGCTACTTGAAAGCCCTCTTTTCCGAAACGTTCGGCAATGGCTTTTCCTATACCCGAACCTGCACCGATAATTACGATTGTTTTATTCATTTCCCTCTTATTTTTATTTATGCAAATTTAGTTACCTTTGCTAAGGTTTTATTAGTAGTTAGTAAAACCTTAGTGGTAATGTTTTGCTTAGTGCAATGAAAAATCAGCAAATATTAATAGATACAGATACACCGACAACATCGGAATGTACAACCTATTCATCGGCAATGGACGATGCTTTATATGCAATTGGCGGGAAATGGAAACTTAGGGTAATTACCGCACTTTTGGACGGAGCAAGGCGTTTTAACGAATTGCAACGCTCCATTAAAGGAATTTCTGCAACTGTACTTTCTCACGAGCTAAAGGAACTCGAGTTGAACGGATTTATCAAAAGGATTGTTTACGATACAACACCTGTTCAAATTGAATACCAGCTTACAGAATACAGCCATACGTTGAAAGATGTCGTTGTTGCTTTAAGCAAATGGGGCGTAATGCATCGAGAAACGATTAGGAAAAGGGGTTGATAGGTACTTGTTTTTTTCGGACGACATATAGCGTGTTTAAGGAGATAATATCAGAGAGTGTACCCTGAACTGTGTCACTGGAGAAACGAGTAAAAAACAATAGATTCGTAATCCAATTGACAAATGAAAGAAAAAGAACCCTTTGACTTCGAGCGCTTCAAGCAGGAAGCGATGGAAGGTCTGTATGCCGGCAAGAAGGCCGGTGGTACGGACGGTGTCTTCGCACCGTTGATGAAACACCTGTTGGAGTCGATGCTCGATGGCGAGTTGGATCACCATCTTGAGGAGCAGAAAGCCTCCGGAGCATCGAACCGCCGTAATGGCAAGAGCACAAAGACGGTCAGGAGCATGAGTGGCGGCAGTTTCGAGCTGGAGACCGGCCGAGACCGCGGAGGTAGCTTCGAGCCGAAGATCGTGCCCAAGCGCCAGTTGATCATCACCGAGGAACTGGAGGGCAATGTTCTGAGCATGTATGCCCGTGGCATGGGCACGCGTGCCATCAGCGACTACATCCGGGAAATGTATGCCATGGAGATATCGGCCACGGAGATATCACGTATCACCGATGCGGTACTCCCACAGGTCACCGAATGGCGCAACCGTCCACTGGATGCGGTTTATCCCTTCGTGTTTTTGGACTGCATGCACTACAAAATCCGGCACAACGGGTCTGTGGAAACCCGTGCGGTCTACAACATCCTGGGGATTGACATCGATGGCCGCAAGGACCTGATCGGCCTTTACCTGTCGGAAACTGAGGGGGCCAAGTTCTGGCTTTCGGTACTGACCGACCTGAAGCAGCGTGGCGTGGAGGATATCCTGATTGCGTGCATCGATGGCTTGAAGGGCTTTCCCGAGGCCATTGCCTCTGTTTTTCCCAATACCCGTGTGCAGCTTTGCATTGTCCACCAGATCCGCAGCAGCATGAAATACGTGCCGGATAAGGAGAAAAAGGCCGTCATGGAAGATCTCAAGCCCGTCTATAAGGCCGTGAACACCGAGCAGGGTTATGAACGGCTGCTGGAATTCGAGGAAAAGTGGGGCGGTAAATATCCGCTTACGGCCAAATCCTGGCTCCAGAACTGGGACAACCTCTCCACGTTCTTCGAGTACGGCGGGGATGTCCGCAAGGTGATCTACACCACCAATCCCATCGAGGGGATGCACCGGCAGGTACGCAAGATCACCAAGACCAAGGGGGCTTTCACCTCCGAACAGGCGCTGCTGAAACTGATGTACCTGGTGATCCGGGAAATCACTAAGAAATGGACAATGCCTATCCACAATTGGGGCTTGACCATCTCGCAACTCTATATTAAATTTGGTGACAGGCTACGGCTGGGTCATGATAGTGTTTAGGTTGATCCAGATGACACAGTTCACGTTACACTACCTAATATCATAAATACTTATTCCAGTTGACGACGTTTTACAATCTCCTGTCTTTCTTCTTTTTCCTTATTCGGTAGGCAAACTGTTCTTTCTCGTATTCTTCGCCTTGCGCATCGGGCAACAGGCTGAACAATCCCAAATCCGAATTAGGCGAATGTTCTTTTGGATAAATTCCTTTTTTGACCATTTTATTTTTTCAGATGCTTAGCTTCAAATTCTTCGGTTAACTGAATAATTTTTTGACACAATATTGCCATTTCTGCCGTTTGCTTTTCTAACTTATAAAGAAACGCTGCGGCTTTTTTCTCGGAAAAATGATGATATAACATCTTCACGATTTGGTTGTAATTTACCCCAATGCTCCTGAACCGGCTGTGAAAAATGGTCAATCGCATATAGTAATCCATTGTAACCTTATCCACCTGTACCGTTTTGATTTCTTTCCCAAACAATACGGAAGTAATAAATTTAGCCTTTGTATGGACACCGGATTTCTCAAACATTGCTAAAAATCGGTCGTTTTCTTCATCGGTAAGCCTGAACATATACCTGTTTTGTGCAGGGTTAAGCTTTGGTTTTCTACCGCCTTTGTTCCATTTTTTTCTTTGATTTTCTTCCATAACAATCCATTTAAAATCTGTAACCATTCGACTTCGGAGAAATGGTTTAGCTCCCTGCGTAAGGGCAAGTGGTTTTGAGCAGCGGAATTTATTTCGAGCAGCTCAAAACACAACTTGCCGTGTTCCGATGAACACAATAATCCGTTTTGCAAACGGATTGGAGTTAACCGAAAAAACAACCGCTTCCGATTACAAAGTTCGATAAGACTATTTGAATAACAGCTATTTACAACCACGACAATGAACGCCAAATAGTGCCACTTATTGCCACTTTTATTTGGATTGGGGTTGTCTTGACGGTGCGTTCCTTCCTCTTAAAATTATTTTCCAAAAGAAAAAAACAGAAAAAAAAGAAAGCCATTTTAACAAGGCGGACAGGCGTAAAACCAAAAGGAAACGGAATAAGTCCCGAAGGGTGACAGGGCAATACAACAACCCCGCGAAGCTACCTTATTTGCCCTGCCATTATGCCGTAGTCTTTTGGTTGGGCGGTGCGGTGGCTGTCCGCCTTAGCTTTGCTACCTTTTTATTCTTTTTTGGAAATGGTTTTAACTTCTTTCATAATAATATTCGGCAACTGAACGCCAAATGCAACCTCTGACTGCAACATTGGAAAGTCGAACACCCTTTAGAAGTAATTTCAAAACTGAAGCTGATTGTCAGCTTCACTTTTTTTACGAACATAAAGGAGGAACAGCGATGGAAAACAGTGAGAAAAACAAGGAAACTCCCGAAATCGACAAGACCATTTTGGAAATTAACGAGCAGAGGGAACGTGAGAAAGAGGAAAAATTTGTAGATTTAATCATTGAGATTATTGTGTCAGCAACGTTAAGGGAATACTATGAAAAGAGCGATAAGATACCTACGGTTCAGCCAACTCGGACAAAGTAACGGTTCAATAGAAAGACAGGAACTCTATACCGACCAATGGCTAAAATTCAACAATGTAGAATTGGTAGATACCTTTATCGACAGGGGCAAAAGCGCAAGGACTTTTGACCGCCCCGATTTCATCAAATTGAGGGAGTTTATAATCAAGCACCATCGAACGGTGGATTATCTTTTGGTAGACCAACTCGACCGTTTCAGTCGTGATGCAGGGGAAGCAATGAGCATGGTGAAGCTCCTGCAACAGAAATACAGCATACAGGTTGTAAGCGTAACCGAGGGAATTACCTTTGATTATGACACGCCCGGCAGTTTCTTCCGTGCAGGCTTGCAGTTGTTGCTTGCCGAAGAGGACAATATCAATAGGAGTATCAAGGTCAAGGGCGGTATTTATACCGCAAAAGCCAAAGAGGGAAGATATGTTTACAAAAATGCACCGTTCGGGTACAGGAAAGAGGGAGAACGCAAGGAACGGCGGTTGGTCATAGAGGAAACAGAAGCCAAGATAGTACGCTTCATCTATGATGCTTATCTAAGAGATACACCGCTCTATATGATAAAGGAACAAGCTGGGCGGTTGGGCTTTCCGACAAAGGGCAATATGGCTATCGAGCGTGTACTTAAAAATCCGACCTATGCAGGCTTGCTGAAAGTGGAAGCCTACAAGGATTATGCAGGCGGTCTGTTTGACGGCATTCACGAACCTATCGTTGACAAAACCACTTGGATAATGGTACAGGAGAAAATGAAACGCCCCGAGAAGACAAGAACGGTCATAGACGATGAAATCCCGTTGCGTGGGGTATTGAAGTGCCATTGTGGAAATCCACTATCTGGCGCACCGTCAAGGGGCAAATCGGGCAAGTATTTCTATTACTACAAATGCAGGCACTCCAAGCACAACAATATAAGTGCGATAAAAGCCCATAACCAATTTTTGGAAGCCTGTGAACTGATGAGCCTGCCGAGTGCAAGGGTAAGGAAGATTAGATCGGTAACGAAAAGTTCGCTCGATTCGGAAATGGAAAGCAACCGTAAAAAGGTCATCGAAAAGAGAACCCAATTGCAGGAAGTCGAGGAAAAGCTGTTTTCGGTTGAGGAAAAATGGATAAAGAACGAAATCAACAAGGATACCTACGACCGTTGGTATTCGATATACAATAATGAGATACTGAACCTCAAAGGAGCGATTGAACGGTTAGGCAGCGACAAGAGCAAAGCATTCGGCATATTGGAAGACAACCTTAATCTTTTAACGGATATGCGCCACGTATATACCACGTCCGACACCCTGCAAAAGAGGGAATTTGTAAATATGGTGTTCGACAGCAATCTATACTATGAAAATGGTATTTATCGAACACCGACCATGCTCGGCTTGTTATCGCATAACCACATGAAAATGAAAGAAAAAGGATTGCTGATTTACGAAAAAAAAGAGGGTCTTCTTGATGAAGACCCTCTCANTGCTGATTTACGAAAAAAAAGAGGGTCTTCTTGATGAAGACCCTCTCAGCGGAAAGTGAGGGATTCGAACCCCCGGTCCTGTTACAGACAACGGTTTTCAAGACCGCCGCATTCGACCACTCTGCCAACTTTCCAGCGGCAAAGATAGAAAATATATTCAAATAGCACAGTCTTATTTTACGTTTGTAGAAAGGTTTTATCATTTATTAAATTGACAACGACTAGTCTTTCCGACTACACAGGAAAACAGCCTCGTGTGCCAAACAAAAGCACAATCCTAACGTTTATAATAGGTATAAACTACGTATGAATACAATACTCATCCCTCTTGATTATGCTGCGGGCACACAAAATGCGCTCCAATACATCGCTAGTGCCCAACATGATATACCCTTCTCCCGAGTCGTCCTATTGAAAAGCACTTATACATCCGTTTTTCAACCGATCATTTCTACGGCAGAATACCTATGTTTAGACGGGGATACGTTGGAAGCCGGCCGACAAGAATCTGCCGAATATATGGATAAAGTAACGGAAGAGTTGGTAACCAATGCCGGCGCGCAGATTGCTGTTGATCACGCCCTCAGCGAGCTGCCGATGGTACGAGCGCTTATACAAGTCATCAAACAAGAATCGCCAGATTTGCTGGTGTTAGGGAACACCTTAGAAGACCAAGAAGGCTTTATAAACAATAATCTCATAGAACTGGTTACGGTAAGTACCATACCCGTTTTGGTGATTCCTTCGAACGCAAAATTCAGAAAATTAACTAAAATACTGTTACCGCTAGACTTTGATGAGCTAAACCGTCTCGTTGCCTTCGACCATCCACTATTTACCCATTATGGAAAAGACCTGCGATTACACGTTTTTAGTATAAAAAAAAAGCAGCGTGATTTAACCGAAGATTATAGAAAGCTGTCCGCTTTGCTTCTGAATTTCAACTTCTCCATACACTATACAGACGAGGAAGATATTTTGGAAGGTATATTAAACTTCGCGGAGAAAGAAGATATCGACTTGATAACTTCACTTCCTGGAAAGTATAGTTTCTTTAAAAAGCTAACACATCGAAGCATTACACACGCTATAGCACACAATTCTACCCGTCCGGTTCTCATATTGAAACAAACATAGCAGAAGTAGTTAATGAAGTCATAAACAACAAGCGTCAAAATACTACAAAGCTGTCGGTTCGACGACCAAGCCAAATCCAACGCCATATTGCGAAAACGTTACTTTGCATTTTTCAACGTCTCCGCCACTCTTTTAATGTATAGATAGTTAGCAGATCCTCCAATAATTCCACCTACAATTGGTACAAGCTTTTTGGAAGCCCTAGTGCCTATGTTAACTATTAACTTTTGAGCAACTTCTTCCATAGCGGTCTTTGTTACAACGACACCCGCGTCGCTCTTCAAAGAACGGACTACCAATTCAAAAAAATCGTCAAAGCGAACTTGGTAACGTCCCGTTTTTTGATAAGTAATGGCTAGCGTGACACGGAATTGTTGTGTTACTATATTAAGTGTATCCAAAGGGATGCCAACGACCATAAACCCAGCACCGCCGACTCCAGTAATCGCCCCCGAACCGGCAGCCAATATTGCGCACTGATTGATAAACTTCTCTAAGCCCAACTGATCGACGCCTTTTTTTATTCCAAGCTGATCAATCCTTTTAAATATTTGTGCTAACCCTTCATGAGAGAGGTAGTTGAAGCCGTCCGTTAATTTTTCCTTTGTTATCTTTATGTCGATAGACAGGAACTTAAATTTACCCATGATCTCCCAACGTTTTTTCTACTCGTTGCCTAATACAAAGATAGACAATTACCTTCATCAATTATTTTAACTGTAGTATAACGATCTGCATTTCTCTTTCCCAAGCAACCCCTATCCAAATGGAACGACGAAACGTTCAACCTCGCCACACCAAATAAAAACCGACACACATGTTCAAGCTCAATGGGACGTATATGCAGATAAAAAGTTCGACCATATGCAGTCCTGGTAATCGGTCGCCATATGAAAAATTAAACCAACTCCAATGATTCGCGTTTTAGGAAAAAAAAGTAATATAACGTAAAAAAACACAGCATAATATGTATGCAGGGGATGATATCCTATACTACACCTATTAGCATCAAACACGGGATCAGACAGTAAGTGATCTAAATCCACCGCCATGGTTGCTATCATGATTAACCAAGCCTTTTTCCAGTCTTTTCGAAAGAACAACCAGGCCAACACTCCTGGAAATAAAAAATGTAGACTATAATGTACGATTGTCTGAACGATCTTTAATGATATCATCTTTAAATTTTCTGAATGGGTTGCGAACAAAAATACCGAGGATCCACGCTGATCTGCTGCATAGATCAATTATAGCGATAAAATCTTTATATTGGTGAGAATCTAACATATAATGATGTCTTTTTTACGACCAAAGCGGCTGAAAGGAAGTAAAATGGCGATAAGCATCTACGCTGCGCTCGTTACATTCTGCACCTATACGTTGATTTTCGGCTACCGCAAAGCGTTTACGGTAGCGACTTTTGAAAACATAACTATTTTCGGATATAGTTATAAAACAACATTAGTAATCGTTCAAGTACTGGGATACATGCTAGCGAAACTCTATGGTGTAAAATATATAGCTGAATTAAGGAGAACAGGTAGAGGGCTTATTATTCTATCACTCACGGCCATTGCTTGGTTCAGTTGGCTTGGCTTTGCGCTGACACCTGCGCCGTATAATGTAGTTTTTCTTTTCATTAACGGCTTTCCGTTAGGCATCCTGTGGGGAGTTGTGTTTTCTTATGTCGAAGGTCGCGAAGGAACCGATTTTATAGGCGCAGCATTAGCGGTCAGCTTTATTTTTGCTTCCGGATTTGCGCGGTCTGCCGGTGGATGGATTATGTTAACGTTTAATCTTTCCGAATTTTGGGTTCCCTTCTGTACCGGACTTTTGTTTTCCTTACCCCTCATCCTGCTTGTGCA
The DNA here is from genome assembly GCF_004368405.1 of Olivibacter sp. XZL3. Lineage (GTDB taxonomy): Bacteria > Bacteroidota > Bacteroidia > Sphingobacteriales > Sphingobacteriaceae > Olivibacter. The sequence continues at coordinate 992 of NZ_SBJH01000089.1, read as the reverse complement.
TCTAATGGAAAAAATTCCCTCGCCGGATGCAAGCGATACGATCAAAAGAATGGTGCGTAAGCCTATGGACGCACAACAAAGGCGCTCCTTTATAAAGACTTACCTCCCTGGATTAGTAGCGTGTATACTCATTTACACAATCGCCACGATTTTCCGGGATATCCGCGACAACTTTGGCGCTGAGATGTGGAAGGAAATGAACTTCGACAAGCAACCGGCACTTTTCTCGCAGACGGAAACCCCTATTACCTTAATTATATTGGTACTTATCGGCGCGATGGTGTTAATAAAAAACAACTTTAAAGCACTTCTAATAACACACGGCCTTATTGCTTTCGGTTTTGTATGTGTAAGCGTCGCTACCCTAACATTCCTTTTTCAGCTCTTGCCCTCATTCACTTGGATGCTGCTAACCGGGCTAGGTTTATACATGGTTTATATTCCCTTTAACGCGATTTTTTTCGATCGACTTCTAGCTGCTTTCAAACATACGGGAAATGTGGGCTTTTTAATCTATTTGGCAGATGCATTCGCCTACGTAGCAAGCCTCTCCGTCCTCATCTCGAAAGAGGTTTTACAGGTTAAGTTAAGCTGGGTGTCGTTTTTTTCGAACAGTGTACTCGGACTTTCCGCTTGTGGCTTGCTTCTTACTGCTTTCTCTGCTTACTATTTTAGAGCAAAATATAGAAAAATGTAGTAGGTATAAGCGATGGGCTATAGGCTGTATGCGTTAGGCTATAGGCATTACGCTATAAGCGGTAGGCTTTAGGCTTTAGGCAATAGGTTATAGCCGACAACAACCGGGACGCCCGGCAGGCTTTTTAATTATTGATATTCTATCTGGTTTTTCAAGGCATCAATGAGCCCTCCGGGTTTTGACTTATGACTTTTGACTTTTGACTTAATATAACAAAAAAAGGCCGCCGTGCATCTGCACAGCGGCCTTATCAAATAAAAATCGGCACCGACCTACTCTCCCACATGTTACTGCA
>NZ_SBJH01000102.1 GCF_004368405.1 Olivibacter sp. XZL3 | reverse complement strand
CTTTTTATCCAAAGATATATTTCACGATCTATTCTCATTTCTTGTATTTATCCTTCAGAGTTCAAACTAACGATATTATTTAGTGGATTTTTACTCTTTTATTAGCGGAAGGAAAGGGTTCTGTACCTTCGTGATCAAATACTATGACAGGCGAAAAATATTACATCTCGGACGTAGATAAAAAAGAGGACACCATCTATTGTTACCACAACCAAATGGGTGAGAAATTTATACCGAGTCATACGCACAAAAAGGGACAGTTTTTGTACACTGAAGGCGGCGTGGTGTTTATAAAAACGCGCGAAAAGTCCTATTTCCTTCCTGCCCGACATTATATGTGGATTGCCCCCGATGTGGAGCACAGCATTCATCCCAGCTCGCCCGATGTGATTATGAGGAACCTCTATTTTCCGATTTATCCCTCGGATGATACATTCTATTTCAACACCAGCATTCATCCTGTAAATGATCTATTGTTAGAGCTCATGCTGTTTACCAACCGGTGGACCGGACATATAGATCCACAAGATAAAGCGGCCTATACCATTGTCGACGCATTTAAGATGTTGTTGCCACAGATGAGCAATTTTTCACTGCCTTTGTCTTTGCCATTGGCCAAAAACAAGCGTTTGAAGGAGCTGACGCTATACCTGGAGGAGAATCTGGGCAGAGACTTTTTGTTTAACGACTTGGCGGTGAGCTTCGGGTTTAGTCCGCGTTCCCTGTCCCGGCTCTTTCAAAAAGACTTGGGCATGTCCTTTATTCAATACCTGACGGCTCTTCGCATGTTGAAAGCTTTGCAGCTTTTGTTGGAAAAATCCTTGTCCATCCACGAAGTGGCAATGAAAGTAGGGTATAATAGTTTACCTACTTTTAGTAATACCTTTCAAAAAATGATCGGTGTTCGTCCCAGTGAGTACATCAAGATGAACCATGTGAGCAGACGGCACAACTCATAACTTTTTTTAACTTTCTCCATTCTTTTTATTATCATTGCCGTTATATTTGACAGATATGAGATTCATAGTTTCGACTTCAACTTTACTTAAACAACTACAAGCCGTAAACGGTGCATCAAGCAGTAGTACCGTGTTACCCATATTAGAGAATTTTTTGTTTGAGATCAAAGATAATTCGCTTACGATTTCAGCTACGGATTTGCAGACAAGTATGATAACGTCGCTACCGGTGGAGTCGAAAGAAGAAGGTAAGGTTGCTGTTCCAGCTAAGATTCTAATAGAAACATTGAAGACGCTGCCGGATCAGCCCATCGCATTTTCGGTAGATGTGCAGACCTTTGCCATTGAAATCAGTGCGGGTGATGGAAAGTATAAATTAAGTGGTGAAAACGCGGACGATTTTCCGAAAATTCCGGTAGTGGAGAATCCCTCTACGGTGCGTATTCCAGCCTCTGTTTTATCAGAAGCAATCAGCAAAACCATATTCGCGGTTAGTAACGACGAATTACGGCCGGCAATGACGGGCGTGCTTTGTCAGCTGACCCCGCAAAATACGACCTTTGTATCGACAGATGCCCACAAGCTGGTGCGTTATCGCCGTGGAGACGTTAAGTCGGAACAAGTAACCTCCATGATTCTTCCAAAGAAAGCCTTGACTTTGTTGAAAAGTTCGTTGCCGTCGGAAGATGTGGATGTCGCCGTTGAATATAATAATACCAGTGCATTCTTCAAGTTTGGCAATATCCATTTGATTTGTCGTTTAATTGATGAACGTTATCCGGATTACGAAGCGGTTATTCCGCAGGTGAACCCGAACAAATTGACGATCGACCGATCGTTGTTATTAAACTCATTGCGGCGCGTGGTTATTTTTGCCAATAAAACAACCCATCAGGTGCGTTTAAAAATCACGGGGAGTGAACTTAATATTTCTTCAGAGGATTTAGATTTTGCGAATGAAGCGCACGAGCGTTTAAGCTGCCAATACGAAGGGGAAGATACAGAGATTGGTTTTAATGCCAAATTTTTGATCGAGATGCTTAGCAATTTGGAATGTGAGGAAGTTGTTCTTGAGATGAGTACACCGAACCGGGCCGGTTTATTGCTGCCAGCAGTAGAGGAAGAAAACGAAAATATACTCATGCTTGTGATGCCCGTTATGCTGAACAATCAGGGATAATTAATTCATTTCAAAAAGAGAATACGTGGAAGTATTAACATCCGTTATTGATTTTATCCTGCATATCGACAAACATCTTGTAGAGATTGTCAACGCGTACCAAACATGGACGTATTTAATACTTTTCTTAATTATTTTTGCTGAAACCGGTTTAGTGGTTACCCCATTCCTTCCCGGCGACTCATTGCTTTTTGCGGCCGGCGCTATCGTTGCCAAACCGGATACCGATTTGAATATTCTCTTACTGTGCGCATTGCTTATCATTGCGGCGGTATTAGGAGATTTAGTAAACTACCATATTGGTAAATATGTAGGTCCGGTAGCCTTTAGCGGGAAATATAAGCTTTTAAAAAAGGAGTACTTGGAGAAAACCCAGCGCTTTTATATTAAGCACGGCGGTAAAACCATTATTTATGCCCGTTTCATTCCGATCGTACGGACCTTTGCACCTTTTGTGGCGGGTATTGGCACGATGAGCTATGGTAAATTTGCCTCATACAATGTAGTGGGCGGCTGTCTTTGGGTGGCATCGTTTTTATTTTTGGGATACTATTTTGGCGGCTTGCCCGTTATAAAGAATAACTTTACGTATGTGATCTTCGCAATCATTTTGCTTTCGATATTGCCCCCTCTCATTGAGGTTATAAGAGGAAAAAGCAAGCGGGAAGAGGCAAGCAGCGGCCTGTGATTGCTGAAATCGGTCTAAAAGAAAAAATTTCTATAGCGAATGAGGTGCTCCCCGCATCAAGAAAATTAAAAAAATAATTCGCTAAGTATTTGATAGTTAAAGGAAGTTTTCTATCTTTGCCGTCCCTTTGTGGGATTAGTATGTCTTGAACGAAGCCCTACTGCTTCGATGGACAAAAATAGAAATTAAAGAAAATGTCAGGAATTATTGGAAAAAAAGTAGGAATGACCAGCATTTACGACGCTGAGGGGAGAAACATTCCCTGTACAGTGATTGAAGCTGGCCCGTGCGTGGTAACGCAGATACGCACGGAAGAAAATGACGGTTATGCAGCGATCCAGCTAGCTTTCGACGAAAAGAAAGAAAAGAACACGACCGCATCATTGAAGGGGCATTTTGCGAAAGCGCAAACAACGCCTAAGCGTAAGTTGGTAGAATTTGAGGTTTTCCCTGAAGAGAAAAACCTTGGAGACGTTGTTACAGTTGATATTTTCGCTGAAGGCGATTATATCGATGTGGTAGGAACCTCTAAAGGTAAAGGTTTCCAGGGCGTTGTGAAACGTCACGGTTTTGCGGGTGTTGGTGGCCAGACCCATGGTCAGCACAACCGTATGCGTGCACCGGGTTCATTAGGTGCTTCATCTTGGCCTTCTCGCGTATTCAAAGGTATGCGTATGGCCGGCCGCACTGGTGGCGACCGCGTTAAGGTTCAAAACTTACAAGTGTTGAAAGTGTATCCAGAGCAAAACTTGCTAGTTGTTAGCGGTTCGGTTCCGGGTGCAAAGGGTTCTTACGTAATCGTAGATAAATAAGAAGATGGAAGTACAAGTTTTAAACATTTCAGGTAAAGAAACAGGTGCCAAGGTGCAACTTCCTGAAGCGGTATTCGGTGTAACCCCTAACGATCACGCTATTTATTTAGATGTTAAGCAGTATTTGGCTAATCAACGTCAAGGTACGCATAAATCTAAGCAACGTAACGAGATTGCCGGTTCTACCCGCAAATTACACAAACAAAAAGGTACTGGTGGAGCCCGTGCCGGTAGTATTAAGTCCCCCTTGTTCAACGGTGGTGGCCGTATCTTTGGTCCACAGCCCCGTGATTACAGCTTCAAATTGAACAAAAAGTTAAAAGCTTTAGCTCGTAAATCTGCTTTAAGTTATAAAGCGCAAGAAAACAACATCGTTGTTTTGGATGAGGTGAACTTCACGTCCATCAAAACCAAAGACTATGTGAAGCTTGTAAATGACTTAAATGTAGCAAACGAGAAGACCTTATTGGTTTTACCGGCTTTGAACAAGAATGTTTATTTATCAAGCAGAAACTTGAAGAAAGCAAAAGTGATTACAGCAGCGGATATCAATACATATGATGTGTTGAACGCGACTAAGCTTTTGTTAACTACCGAGACTGTTAAAACATTGGAGGAGGCATTTGCCAAGTAACATGGAGATAATAAAGAAACCCGTATTAACAGAAAAGGCGGCGCTTTTAACAGAAAAGTTGAACCGCTATACATTTAAGGTGGACCATAGGGCCAACAAAATACAGATTAAAGCTGCGGTTGAACAGATGTTCGGCGTGAATGTTGAATCGGTAAACACCATGGTGGTTTGCGGAAAGACAAAGAGCCGTTACACGAAAGCAGGAAATATCTCAGGCCGTGCTCCTAAATATAAGAAAGCCATCATCACGTTGAAAGATGGTGAAACTATTGACTTTTACAGTACTATATAATTAGAAATGGCAGTTAAAAGATTCAAACCGGTTACTCCAGGTACTCGTTTTCGGGTAGGAGCTGACTATAGCGATGTGACAACGAATGTACCTGAAAAATCATTGGTTGTTAAAATCAAAAAGTCGGGTGGTAGAAATAATACCGGTAAAATGACTATGCGTTATCTCGGTGGGGGACATAAGAAATCATACCGATTGATAGATTTTAAACGCGATAAAAAAGATATCCCCGCAAAAGTAGCCACTATTGAATACGATCCAAACCGTACTGCGCGTATAGCATTGTTGCATTATGCAGATGGTGAGAAACGCTATATCATTGCTCCAGAGGGTTTACAAGTAGGCCAGACGATTGTTGCTGGCGAGCAAGTTGCTCCAGAAGTTGGAAATACATTACCATTAAAGAGCATTCCTCTTGGTTCGATCATTCACAATATTGAATTGAATCCAGGACAAGGCGGATCGATTGCACGTAGTGCAGGAACGTATGCGCAGCTTTCTGCTCGTGATGGTAAATATGCGATCATTAAATTGCCTTCGGGTGAAACCAGAATGATTTTAGCAACTTGTGTTGCGACAATCGGTGCGGTTTCGAATGCTGAGAAAGCTAACCAAGTGTTAGGTAAAGCAGGTAGAAAGCGTTGGTTGGGCCGCCGTCCGCGCGTTCGTGGTGTAGCTATGAACCCGGTAGATCACCCTATGGGAGGTGGTGAAGGTAGAGCATCTGGAGGTCATCCACGCTCACGCAAAGGCTTGTTAGCGAAAGGCTTCAAGACCCGTTATAAGAAGAAAACATCGAATCGTTACATCATTGAGAGAAGGAAAAAATAATGGCTCGTTCAATTAAAAAAGGTCCTTATATTGATCATAACTTAGAGAGAAAAGTTCTTTCTATGAATGAAACCAATAAAAAATCAGTTGTTAAAACTTGGTCACGTAGATCTATGATTTCTCCTGATTTCGTTGGTCATACCTTCGCAGTTCACAACGGGAATAAGTTTATTCCGGTGTATGTAACCGAGAACATGGTTGGCCATAAATTAGGGGAGTTCGCTCCTACCAGAACATTTAGAGGTCACGCTGAAAAGAAAAAATAATAGGCAATGGAAGCAACAAATAACGTAAAGAAGAAAAAATCTGTACTGATAAGAGAAAGAAAAGAGCAGGCACAGAAGGGTGGCGCTTCTACTGCCAAATTATTGAACTGCCCTACGTCTCCACGTAAGATGCGTTTGGTAGTAGATCTTATCAGAGGTGAAAAAGTTGAAAAAGCGTTGTATATTTTGAAATATACAAATAAAGAAGCTGCTACAAGGGTTGAGAAGTTGTTATTATCAGCTATCAAGAATTGGGAAGCGAACAACGAAGATAAGCGCGTTGAAGACAGCGAACTGTATGTAAAAGAAGTTTCTGTTGGAGGCGGCCGTCAATTAAAAAGATTAAGACCTGCACCGCAGGGACGTGGTTATAGAATTCGCAAGCGTTCTAACCATGTAACCCTTGTCGTTGACAGCAAAACTACTGAACCACAAAACTAATTAGGAGAAATGGGACAAAAAGCACATCCAATAGGTAACAGATTAGGAATCATCAAGGGTTGGGATTCTAACTGGTTCGGTGGCAACAACTACTCCGATAAATTAGTTGAAGACGAGAAGATCAGAAAATATCTTTCTGTTCGTATCGCTAAAGGTGGCGTAGCAAAAGTTGTTATCGAGCGTACATTGAAACGTCTTACAGTGACTATCCACACGGCTCGTCCGGGGATCGTTATCGGCAAAGGCGGTCAGGAAGTTGATAAAATTAAGGAAGAGCTTAAAAAGCTTACTAAGAAAGATGTTCAAATCAACATCTTTGAGATTAAACGTCCGGAATTAGATGCTCAGTTGGTAGCAGACGGAGTAGCGAAGCAGCTAGAGGCGCGGATTTCTTTCCGTCGTGCCATGAAAACCACGATCGCTTCTACGATGCGTATGGGAGCAGAAGGTATCAAAATCATGTGCTCTGGTCGTTTAGGCGGTGCGGAAATGGCTCGTACTGAACAGTACAAAGAAGGAAGAATTCCTTTGCATACATTCCGTGCAGACATTGATTATGCATTGGCAGAGGCGCATACCACTTATGGAAAAATAGGTGTTAAAGTATGGATCTGTAAAGGAGAAGTATACGGTAAGCGTGACTTATCTCCAAATGTAGGTCAAGGAAACGTTAAGGGTAGAGGTGAAGGTGCCGGCAACTTCGGCGGTGGAGACCGCAACCGAGGTGGCAACGACCGTAGAGGTGGTGGAAGAAACGACCGCCGTGGCGGAGGACGTGGTGGCAACCGTGGTGGAGCTCCTAAGGGAAAAAACTAATTTAGGTATCATGAATGCTGTCGGTAGACAGCTAGTTTAATCATATTAAAGACAATGTTACAGCCAAAAAGAACGAAGTTCAGAAAGATGCAGAAAGGCCGCATGAAGGGTAATGCCGGACGCGGTGCTGAATTGGCTTTCGGATCTTTCGGTATAAAATCATTAGAGCCGGCATGGATTACCAGCCGTCAGATTGAAGCGGCTCGTATTGCGGTAACCCGTTATATGAAACGTGAAGGTCAAGTTTGGATCCGTATCTTCCCTGATAAACCCGTAACGAAGAAACCTGCAGAGGTTCGTATGGGTAAGGGTAAAGGTGCCCCAGAATATTGGGTAGCGGTAGTTCGCCCAGGTCGCATGTTATTTGAGGCGGAAGGTGTTCCTTTGGAAGTGGCTAAAGAAGCATTGCGTTTAGCTGCTCAGAAACTTCCGGTTCAAACCAAGTTCGTTATACGTAGAGATTACGTAGAAGCATAAATCGTCTAGCCCGCCGTTTGTTGGCGGGCCTGCCGTTACCAGGCCCGTAAATAGGTTAGCGCCTTTAAAGCAAATTGGTTAAATAGACACAACATTAAATAAGAAAATGGAATGTTCCCTCAAAAGAATGGTTTCATTACTTTAAAAAACGAATTATTCAAATGAAAAATTCAGAAATCTTAGAACTATCAAAAGAGGAACTTGTAGCCCGTATCGCAGAAGAGAAGGTTGCCCTCAATAAGTTGAAATTTGCTCATGCTGTTTCTGCTATAGAAAATCCGCTTCGGATTAAAACATCTAGAAAGTTAATTGCTCGTTTAAACACAGCGCTTTCTGCCATCAAGAATGCAGAGGCTAAACAAGCAGAAGAAGCAGCCGCTGAGGCACAATAATTTTAAGTCGAAAATGGAAAGAAATTTAAGAAAAACAAGGATCGGCTTGGTAGTAAGCAACAAAATGAACAAGTCCATCGTAGTGGCTGTTGAGCGTAAAGTGAAACACCCTATCTATGGTAAATTCGTAAAGAAAACTACCAAATTTAAAGCTCATGACGAAGAAAACACCTGCGGTATCGGCGATACGGTGTTGATTATGGAAACGCGTCCGCTGAGTAAGACTAAAAACTGGAGATTAGTTGAAATTTTAGAAAGGGCTAAGTAAACATGGTACAACAGGAATCAAGACTAACAGTGGCCGACAACAGCGGAGCTAAAGAAGTTTTAGTAATCCGTGTATTGGGCGGTACCGGCAAGCGTTATGCATCATTAGGCGACAAGATCGTTGTAACCGTTAAAAGTGCTATCCCTTCCGGAAATATAAAGAAAGGAACAGTCTCTAAAGCAGTAGTTGTTAGAACAAAGAAAGAAGTACGTCGTAAAGATGGTTCTTACATTCGTTTTGACGATAATGCGGCTGTGTTATTAAATAATCAGGATGAACCACGTGGTACACGTATCTTTGGCCCGGTTGCCAGAGAGCTTCGTGAAAAGCAGTTCATGAAAATTGTATCATTAGCACCGGAGGTTTTATAAAATGGGAAAGATTAAATTAAAAATCCGTAAAGGCGATTTGGTACAAGTTATTGCCGGTGATTCTAAAGGAACACAAGGTAAGGTTTTGGAAGTGATCATTGATAAAAATCGTGCGGTTGTTGAAGGTGCTAATTTAGTATCTAAACATACAAAACCTAATGCAGCCAACCCTAACGGTGGTATTATTAAAAAGGAAGCACCAATTCACATTTCGAACTTAGCATTGGTTGATCCTAAGTCGGGTAAAGCTACCCGTGTAGGTCGTCAGAAAAACAGCGAAGGCAAGTTAGTTCGTGTGGCTAAAAAATCAGGGGAGGAGATTAAGTAATGACTTACGTACCAAGATTAAAAGCGAAATATAAAGAAGAAATTCGCACCGCACTGAAAGAGAAATTTCAGTATAAGAGTGTTATGCAGGTCCCTAAGTTGGTAAAGATTTCAGTTAACCAAGGGGTCGGTGGCGCTACTACCGACAAGAAGTTGATTGAAACGGCTGTCAACGAGATGACCATAATTACCGGACAACAGGCCGTAGCAGCGAAATCAAAGAAAGATATTTCTAACTTCAAATTGCGTAAAGGTATGCCGGTAGGTGTACACGTTACGTTACGTGATAGCAAGATGTATGAGTTTTTAGACCGTTTGATCGCTGTTGCTTTGCCACGTATCCGTGACTTTAAAGGTATTAACGACAAGGGCTTTGATGGCCGTGGTAACTATACCTTAGGGGTAACAGAGCAGATTATCTTCCCAGAAATTAACATTGATAAGATCAATAAGATTATGGGTATGGATATTACCTTTGTAACAACGGCTAGTACAGACGTTGAAGCCTTAGAATTACTTAAACAGTTCGGTTTACCATTCAAAAATCAAAATACAACTAATGGCTAAAGAAGGAGTTAAAGCACGTGAAGTTAAACGTGCCAGATTGGTTGCCAAATTCGCTGAAAAGCGTGCTGCATTAAAGGCAGAAGGCAATTACGAAGCATTAGATAAATTGCCAAAAAACGCTTCTCCGGTTCGTTTGCACAATCGTTGTAAACTAACAGGACGCCCTAAAGGGTATATGCGTCAGTTCGGTATTTCGCGGGTTACTTTCCGTGAAATGGCTTTAGCTGGCAAAATACCGGGGGTGAAAAAAGCTTCTTGGTAGTTTCTTGAGTTATAAGTTGTACGTAGTAAGTTTTAGTACCTTGCTGCGTATAGCTTATAACTTATTACTTATAACAAGTATTAACCGATAGCAGGTCTGTTTGCCATGGGGGCGACGGAAACCACTATCAAATTTATAACAAATGAATACAGATTCAATAGCAGATTACCTTACAAGAGTAAGGAATGCCATTAAGGCCAACCACAGGGTTGTTGAAATTCCTGCATCAAACCTAAAAAAGGAAATCACAAAAGTTCTTTTTGACAAGGGTTACATTACGAACTACAAGTTTGAGGATAAAAATGTTCAAGGCGTTATTAAAATAGCTTTGAAATATCATCCGATAACGAAAGTTCCTGCTATTCGCACCTTGACACGTGTGAGTAAACCAGGTTTAAGAAAGTATGCAGGTGTTGAAACTATGCCGCGTGTATTAAATGGATTAGGAATTGCGATCTTATCTACTTCGAAAGGAGTAATGACCGATAAGGAAGCAAGGAACCTGAACATTGGTGGCGAAGTTTTATGTTACGTTTATTAATCAGGAGGAAAACACACAATGTCAAGAATTGGAAAAGCACCTATTGCGATCCCTGCGGGCGTTACCGTTACGGTCTCTGACAAGAACCTGGTAACCGTAAAAGGACCAAAAGGTGAATTAACACAGCAAGTTGATTCAGCGATCACCGTATCACAAGAAGACGGTAACATCATTATCAAGCGTCCTACAGATAGCAAAAATCACAAGTCATTGCATGGTTTATACAGAGCTTTGCTCAATAACATGGTGATTGGGGTTACAGAAGGCTATAAAACTACGCAAGAGTTAGTGGGTGTAGGTTACCGTGCAAGTCACCAAGGAAGTACTTTGGACTTAATTTTAGGTTATTCTCACCACATTGTAATGGTATTACCTAAAGAAGTAAAGGTAACAACCACAGCAGAAAAAGGAAAGAATCCTACGATCACGTTAGAATCTATCGACAAGCAATTGATCGGTCAGGTAGCGGCAAAAATCAGATCGTTACGTGCACCGGAACCATACAAAGGTAAAGGTATCAAGTTTGCTGGTGAAGTATTAAGAAGAAAAGCAGGTAAATCAGCTAAAAAATAATCATCATGGCAGGAAGTAAATCATCTCGCAGAGAGCGAATTAAAAAAGGGATCAGAAAACACTTATCCGGTTCTGCAGAGCGTCCTCGTCTTTCTGTATATAGAAGCAATAAAGGCATCTATGCACAGGTTATCGATGATGTTGCTGGTAAGACCATCGTTTCAGCATCCTCTTCATCAAAGGATTTCAGTGCAAGCGGCACGAAATCTGAGCAGTCTAAAGCTGTCGGTAAATTAATCGCCGAAAAAGCTAAAGCAGCAGGAATTAACCAAGTAGTTTTTGACCGTAACGGGTATTTATACCATGGCCGCGTTAAATCGTTGGCTGAGGGAGCTCGTGAAGGCGGTTTAGACTTTTAATTAAAACAGAGAGATGTCAGTAAATAATATTAAAAGAGTAAAATCAAGCGAGATCGAATTAAAAGACCGTTTGGTTAGTATTCAGCGTGTTGCCAAAGTGACTAAAGGTGGTCGTACTTTTAGCTTCTCGGCGATTGTAGTAGTAGGGGACGAGAACGGTGTGGTAGGTTACGGTTTAGGTAAAGCTAAGGAGGTTACCGAAGCAATTGCTAAAGGTGTAGACGACGCTAAAAAGAACTTGGTGAAAGTTCCGATTATCAAAGGAACTGTTCCACATGCACAGCTTGGCAAATATTCAGGCGGATCTGTATTGATTAAACCGGCTGTTCACGGTACAGGTGTATTAGCAGGTGGTGCGATGCGTGCCGTTTTAGAAAGTGCTGGTATTACCGACGTATTAGCAAAGTCAACAGGTTCTTCAAACCCTCATAATGTGGTTAAAGCTACTATCGATGCGTTAACAAAAATGCGTGATGCTTATACAGTGGCTCAAAACCGCGGTGTTGATTTGAATAAAGTATTTAATGGATAAGCAAATGGCGAAGATAAAAATCACACAGATTAAAAGCGTAATCGACAGAAGCGAGCGCCAGAAAAGAACCATGCAGGCGCTTGGCTTGACCAAGATCAACAGGTCTGTAGAGGTAGAGGCTACCCCAGCAATCATTGGGATGGTTAGAAAAGTTAACCATTTAGTTGCCGTTGAGAGTGTATAATTAAAATTATTTTAATAGATTGTCGTCCTTTTCCCTTTGGCGTTAAGGATGACAATTTTTAGGTAATTTTATAGTTTTAACCGTTCACCCTGATTAGTGAAAGCGAAGGGGAACATAGAAGTTTGTATTAATCATGAACTTATCAAATTTAAAACCTGCTACAGGTTCAATCAAAAGTAAAAAACGTATTGGTCGTGGTACCGGTTCTGGCCGTGGTGGCACATCGACACGTGGACATAAAGGCGCTGGATCACGTTCTGGAAACAGTACGAAAATTGGTTTCGAAGGTGGTCAGATGCCCCTTCAACGTAGGCTACCTAAAGTTGGGTTTAAGAATCCTAACCGTGTAGAATATGTAGGAATCAATCTGGATGTATTGCAAGCGTTGGTTGAGAGATTCAACTTGACAAGCATCGATTTCGAAGCCTTAAAGGCGCATGGCTTGGTGTCTAAGAATGACCTTGTTAAAATTCTTGGTCGCGGGGAACTAAAAGCAAAATTAGAAGTTAAAGCACATGCATTCTCTGCTACTGCACAAAAACAAATTGAAGCAGCGGGCGGTTCGATCGTAAAACTTTAATTAAATGAAGAAGCTAATCACAACCTTAACCAATATATGGAAGATCGAAGATCTGAGAACGCGTATCTTGAATACGCTTCTATTTCTTTTGATTTACCGTGTAGGTTCTCATATCGTATTGCCCGGTGTTAGTCCGCAATCGCTCGACCAGGAAGCGAAGGATGGTATATTGGGTTTACTTAATATGTTTGCCGGAGGGTCATTTTCCCGTTCGGCAATATTTGCGTTAGGGGTAATGCCTTATATTTCTGCCTCTATTGTAGTGCAGTTATTGGGTATTGCCGTTCCGTATTTCCAGAAACTACAGAAAGAAGGCGAAAGTGGACGGAAAAAGATGACACAGATTACCCGTTACTTGACCCTTGCAATTACCCTTGTTCAAGCCGTAGCTTATTTAAGGTCGCAGATTAGCCCAGAAGCCAAAACAATGGATGAACCCTTCTTTACCATTGTTGGTACCTTCATTTTAACCGCGGGAACCATGTTTGTGATGTGGTTAGGAGAGAAGATTACCGATAAAGGTATTGGAAATGGTATTTCATTGATCATCATGGTAGGAATCATCGCACAACTTCCAAGCGGAATGTTAAGCGAGTGGGCTTCCCGCATGGATGGTCATGGCGGTTTAATTCCATTTATCGTTGAAATAGCTGCTTTGTTCTTCGTCGTAGTATTTACTATTCTTATTGTACAAGGGGTTCGCAAGATTCCCGTGCAGTATGCGAAGAAGATCGTAGGTAACAAGCAGTACGGTGGAGTTCGTCAGTACATACCATTGAAAGTCAATTCTGCGGGCGTAATGCCTATCATTTTTGCACAAGCAATTATGTTTATTCCAACGACCTTGGCGCAGTTTTTTCCAGATCTTCAATCGCCGTTTCTTACTTCGCTGAGTAATTTTACCTCTGTGGCGTATAATGTAACTTTTGCAATTCTGATTATTGCGTTTACATTTTTCTATACAGCCATTATGGTGAATCCGCAGCAGATGTCGGATGACATGAAGAAAAATGGAGGCTTTATTCCGGGTGTAAAACCGGGTTTGGCAACAAGTGGTTACATCGATAGCGTGATATCCAAAATCACTTTACCGGGATCTGTCTTCTTAGCAGTGATTGCCATCTTGCCTGCTATCGCCAGTTTACTTGGTGTGAACAGTCAGTTTGCGCACTTCTACGGAGGTACTTCTTTATTGATTTTAGTCGGTGTGGTGCTGGATACGCTTCAACAGATAGAAAGTCATTTGCTCATGCGTCATTACGATGGTTTGATGAAAACAGGCCGGGTTAAAGGACGTACCGCTGTAGGAAGCGGGGTAGCAGATCCAACAATATAGACGCAGCATGTCGAAATTGATTTATAAATCAGAAGAAGATATTGAACAGATCCGCAAAAGTGCCGACGTACTGTCGAGGACCCTTGCGGAGATAGCAAAAGAAATCAAACCGGGAGTAAAAACCATAGACTTGGATAAATTGGCTTTTACCTTTATTCAAGATCATGGCGGAACTCCCGCTTTTCTGAACTATAACGGATTCCCTTTTTCACTCTGTATTTCAGTGAACGATCAGATCGTTCACGGTTTTCCTGGAACCTACGAATTGAGAGAAGGCGACATCATTAGTGTAGACGGCGGTGTTGTGTTAAATGGCTATATCAGCGATTCGGCATATACCTTTTCTGTCGGGCCAATTGATGCGGAGGTGGAGCAGCTTCTTCGGGTAACAAAGGAAAGTTTAGCCCTGGGTGTTGAGCAGGCGGTGGTGGGGAGGCGAGTAGGTGATATCTCCTTTGCGGTACAGGAGCACGTGCGCACTTATGGATATGGCATTGTCAAAGAATTGGTGGGCCATGGCGTAGGGATCCACTTGCATGAGAAGCCTGAAGTGCCCAACTATGGGCAACGGGGTAAAGGTACCAAATTGGAGCGTGGAATGGTCATAGCGATCGAACCGATGATCAATTTGGGGAAAGCGGGCGTACGTTTTTGGGAAGACGGTTGGACCGTAAGTACAATTGACGGAAAGCCTTCGGCCCATTTCGAGCATACGGTTGCAGTAAATAAGGGCAAACCAGACGTTTTAACGACGTTTTCGTATATTGAAGAAGTTTTAAACAAAAAAGGTTGATAATCAGCATTTTTATTTTTAACTTTGCAACCCTGTTTGTGCAGGGTTTATAAATACATAATAATCAATAACATATGGCTAAACAAGCCTCTATTGAACAAGACGGCATCATTAAAGAAGCATTATCTAATGCTATGTTTCGTGTAGAATTGGAAAATGGACATGAGATTATCGCCCATATATCCGGCAAAATGCGTATGCATTACATCAAGATATTGCCTGGAGACCGGGTAAAATTAGAAATGTCTCCTTACGATTTGACCAAAGGTAGGATAACTTATCGGTATAAGTAGGGGCAGTCTGCAAGAGATAGACCTTATTGTTCGCTTGTGGTCTATAGGTTTTGAAAGGGTTGTTCCTAATAAAGATAATAAGAGGCGGCATGGAAAGAAAGATTGCTGCCTGGAATGAATAACAACGACATAATTATTTAGAGATGAAAGTTAGAGCATCTATCAAAAAACGTAGCGCTGATTGTAAGATCATTCGCCGTAAAGGTAAAGTATTTGTAATTAACAAAAAGAACCCGAAGTTTAAACAACGTCAGGGATAGTAATTATAAGGTGAAACAGGTAGAAGGTAGAAGGCGAAGGGTTTCCTTTACTGCTTACACCTTAAACCTTAAGCCTTTTAACCGTAATAATAAATATGGCAAGGATAGCAGGTATAGATTTACCAAGAAACAAAAGAGGAGTAATCGGACTTACTTATATCTTTGGTGTTGGTCTTTCCACAGCGAAAAGTATATTAGCTGAGGCTGGTATTGACGAAAACACTAAGGTACAGGAATGGACCGATGATCAGTTAACAGCAATTCGTACTATCATCAACGATCGTGTGAAAGTTGAAGGTGCATTGCGTTCAGAAGTTCAGCTGAACATTAAGCGTTTAATGGATATTGGCTGTTACCGTGGTTTACGTCACCGTAAAGGGTTACCACTTCGTGGGCAACGTACAAAAAACAACTCACGTACCCGTAAAGGAAAACGTAAGACTGTTGCTAACAAGAAAAAAGCTACTAAATAATAATTGATACAATACAATGGCTAAAAGTAAAAAAGTAACCAAGAAGCGTATTGTGGTGATTGAACCTGTAGGTCAGGCTCATATCAATGCAACCTTTAACAATATCATTGTTACGCTTACCAACAACCAAGGTCAAACAATTTCTTGGTCTTCAGCTGGTAAAATGGGCTTCAAAGGTTCGAAAAAGAATACCCCTTATGCTGCCTCACAGGCTGCCAATGACTGCGGTAAAGTTGCGCATGATTTAGGTTTGCGTAAAGTTGAAGTTTTTGTAAAAGGACCGGGTGCTGGACGTGAGTCGGCTATTCGTACCTTACAAACTCAAGGTATTGAGGTTACTTCAATTAAAGACATTACCCCACTTCCGCACAATGGTTGTCGTCCACCAAAAAGGAGAAGAGTTTAATTTAACGTATTTTTAAAGCTAAGATTCTCTAGCCTTGGGTTAGATGATACTTTAAAAGAGAAAAAAAATGGCAAGATATACCGGACCTAAGTCCAAAATAGCCCGTAAGTTCAGAGAGCCTATCTTTGGCCCTGATAAAGCATTAGAGCGTAAAAATTACCCTCCGGGCATGCATGGTGCTTCTAAGCGCCGTGGCAAGCAGTCAGAATATGCTATTCAGCTGCAAGAAAAACAAAAAGCAAAATACACGTATGGTGTATTAGAGCGTCAGTTTGCTAACCTGTTTGTGAAAGCTTCTTCGAAAGAAGGTATCACAGGGGAGAACTTGCTCAAATTTTTGGAGGCTCGTTTAGACAATACAGTTTATCGTTTAGGTATTGCACCTACACGTTCAGGAGCCCGTCAATTGGTAGGACACAAACATATCACCGTAAACGGTCAAGTGGTAAATATTCCTTCTTATAGTGTACGTCCTGGCGATATCATCGCTGTTCGTGAGCGGTCTAAAACGTTGGAAGCGGTTACCAATTCCGTGGCTGGTAGAAAACTAAATAAATATAGCTGGTTAGAATGGGATGCGAACGAACTTACAGGTAAGTTCTTGAATTATCCTAACCGCGATGAGATTCCTGAAAATATCAAGGAACAGCTGATCGTCGAGTTGTATTCTAAATAGTGTATAAAGCAAACGAGTATCTGGCTATTGCCGGGTACTCGTTTGTTAGCAATCATTTCAATCAAACAATTAATTAGAAATAAATGGCAATCTTAGCATTTCAGAAACCGGATAAAGTTATCATGCAAAAATCCACGGATTTTGACGGAACGTTTGAATTTCGACCGTTAGAACCGGGTTTCGGTGTAACCATAGGTAATGCTCTACGCCGTATTTTGTTGTCTTCGTTAGAAGGTTATGCAATTACTTCTGTTCGTTTCTCTGGTGTGTCACATGAGTTTTCTACCATCACTGGTGTAGTAGAGGATGTGACCGAGATTATCCTTAATCTTAAACAAGTTCGTTTTAAGAAAACAGGAGAGTCTGGAGATTCAGAAAAGATTTTTGTAGTAATCAACGGTCAAGATCAATTTAAAGCTGGGGATATTACCAGTCATTCTAACAACTTTACTGTACTCAATCCTGACTTGGTGATTTGTAACATGGAAAGCTCTGTCACTTTAGAAGTGGAGCTGACTGTAAACAAGGGCCGTGGTTATGTCAATGCTGAAGAGAATAAAGTTGCCGATGCAGCCGTTGGAGTGATCGCGATTGACTCTATCTACACACCGATCAAGAATGTAAAATACACCATTGAGAATTTCCGTGTAGAACAGAAAACAGATTACGAGAAGCTTTTATTGGATATTTCTACGGATGGCTCCATTCATCCGGAAGATGCATTGAAAGAAGCTGCTAAAATTTTAATTCATCACTTTATGCTATTCTCAGATGAGAATATTCTTTTGGAATCTCAAACAAAAGAGGAAACAAAAGAGGTTGATGAAGAAATCTTGCACATGCGCAAAATCTTGAAAACCGAATTGGTCGACTTAGATCTTTCTGTGCGTGCATTAAACTGCTTGAAAGCTGCTGATATCCGTAGCTTAGCCGAGTTAGTTTCTTACGATGTAGCCGATATGCTTAAGTTTAGAAACTTCGGAAAGAAATCTCTAACTGAGATTCAGGAACTTGTAAAATCTAAAGGCTTGTCTTTCGGTATGAACTTATCGAAGTACAAACTGGACGAAGAATAAATAAAATAATAAAGCGACCTGTTGCATAATTCCTCTTGTAAAGTAAAAATTAAAAAGTCAAAATTAAAAAGGTAGGCTTTGTGCCGCATGAAAGATGAGCTGTAATGGTTTTTTAATTATTGATATCTTGTAGTTTATTTAAGGTATCAATGAGCCCTTCGGGGTTTTGGCTTTTGACTTTTGAATTAAGAACGGTATGCACAAAACAAAAAACAATGAGACACGGAAAAAAAATCAATCACTTAGGCCGCACAGATAGCCATCGGAAGGCCCTATTGTCTAACATGGCCGTATCGCTTATCAAACATAAGCGTATCGTTACTACTTTAGCGAAAGCAAAGGCCCTTCGCACATACGTAGAGCCTTTGATCACGAAGTCTAAGAATGACACCACGCATTCACGCCGTACGGTATTCAGCTATGTAAAAGACAAAGAAGCGGTAACGATCTTGTTCCGCGAGATTTCTGAGAAAGTGGCTAACCGTCCTGGAGGTTACACACGTATCATCAAAATGGAAAATCGCCCAGGCGATAATGCAGAAGTAGCATTGATCGAATTGGTCGACTACAATGAAGTGTACACTGCCGGTGAAGCGAAGGTAGAGAAGAAATCAACTCGCCGTCGTGGTGGAAGAAAGAAAGCAGCCGCTAAAGAACAAGAGGTGGTAGCTGCCGATGAGGCTGCAGCACCGGTTGAAGAAACGGCTACAGAAGAAGCACCTAAAGAAGATGCTGCGGAAGCAAAGGCGGAACCAGCGGCTTCAGCTGACGAATCAAAAGAGAAGGAATAATAGTTCCTAATCCTTACAATATTAAATCCCCTTTTTAGGGGATTTTTTGTTTTCTGTACATGCGGTCTAAATGCCCGCTTATCGATTGTTAATTATGGCAAATCTGACCCCTCTAGAAACGCTGATCGCTCAGTTCCGCTCCAGTTTGCAACAAGAGCGCTTTGTTAAGACGTCGTTCGGCAATTACCAAGGAGACGAATTGGAGTTAAAAAATATTTATGTGCGGCTCATCCTCGTAAAGCGTGTGCCGAAACTTAGTTTTACCTATCGCTTTCGGAGTCGTGATGTAGTTAAGAACTTTGAAGTGGAAGCGGGTATTGAACACGCAAGTCAATACCTTCGGGGAGGCTTCCACTTAGCGAACCTTTTCACTACCGCTAACGATTTTAGCTGGACAGTTGACAAAAATGGGAAAGAAAAGCTGTCCGTCAAAGCTGCTTCTGTTACTGAGCGGCAGTCTTTATCTCACGACAAGGAGAAGCAACGACTTATTAAAGCCGAGGGGGATAAAGCCTATTTGCGCGATTTAAGGATTACGGACGCGACAAGCCAGGTTTATAAGAACGCGCAGGATAAGTTCAAACAGATCAACCACTACATCGAATTATTGCGCGCGTCAATCCGTGAAGTGGGCGAAACCAATCTGCGGAGCGTTGTCGACATGGGATCGGGGAAAGGTTATTTAACCTTTGCGCTCTACGATTATTTATATAATGTGTTAGGGTTGAAAGAGGTCGCTGTTACCGGCGTCGAGTATCGGGAGGACCTGGTAGCCTTATGCAATCGCATCGCGGTAAAATCAGGGTTTCCCTCGCTGAAGTTCCAGCAAGGGGCGATTATTGATTACGAGGCGCCGGATGTCGACATGTTGGTGGCGCTACACGCTTGCGATACCGCTACGGATGATGCGATTTACAAAGGGGTTGAAGGCGGAGCAAAGTTAATCGTGGTGGCACCCTGTTGTCATAAACAGATCCGGCGGCAATTAGAGGTGGCCGAAGTGGGCAGCGAAATGCTCCCGATTACCCGATTTGGCATCTTTTTAGAGCGGCAGGCTGAAATGTTGACAGATGCATTAAGAGCCTTGATTTTAGAATACTATGGTTACAAAACGAAAGTGCTTGAATTTGTATCCGATGCCCATACTCCTAAAAACGTGCTCATTGTTGCTACCAAAATAGGATCGATATCGCCCGATCGGCAACAACAAATTCGATTTCAGATTCAGCAGACTAAAGCCTATTTTGGTATAGAAAGACATCATCTGGAAAAATTATTTGATTTATAATCGCTTTGTGATCGCTTGGAGTGCTTTTCGGTCTGGTATTCAGTCTTGCAAGCCTCAAAAAAGAGCGACTGACATTATGTCTTAAACATGAACTTGGCACAAGCATTGATAAATTGTATTAAGAAAAAGCAAATTGTAAATATAAACAAATAAGATATGTCTAAGATTATTGGAATTGACTTAGGTACAACCAACTCTTGCGTTGCCGTAATGGAAGGTAATGAGCCGGTAGTTATAGCAAATAACGAAGGTAAACGTACCACACCTTCGATCATAGGTTTTGTGGATAACGGAGAGCGTAAAGTAGGAGATCCTGCTAAGCGCCAAGCGATTACCAATCCGCAAAAAACCGTTTACTCCATTAAGCGTTTCATGGGTAGACGTTTCGACGAAGTGACCGAAGAGGCTTCGCGCGTACCCTATAACGTAGTAAAGGGAGATAACAACACACCTCGCGTAGAAATCGGCGATCGGAAATACACGCCACAGGAGCTTTCTGCCATGATTTTGCAGAAGATGAAAAAAACGGCAGAAGATTTCTTGGGTCAGGAAGTAACCGAAGCGGTTATCACCGTTCCGGCTTATTTTAACGATGCCGAGCGTCAAGCGACTAAGGAAGCTGGCGAAATTGCCGGTTTGAACGTGAAACGTATTATTAACGAACCTACTGCTGCGGCCTTAGCTTACGGCTTAGACAAGGCGCATAAAGATATGAAGATTGTGGTGTTTGACTGCGGTGGGGGTACACATGACGTTTCGGTGCTTGAGTTAGGTGACGGTGTGTTTGAAGTGAAGTCTACCGACGGTGATACACACCTGGGAGGGGACGACTTCGACCAAGTGATCATCGATTGGTTGGTTGAGGAGTTCAAGAACGACAATGGAGGCCTTGATTTAAGTAAAGATGCCATGGCTTTGCAACGCTTAAAAGAAGCAGCAGAGAAGGCAAAAATCGAGCTTTCAAGCACTTCTTCTACCGAAATTAACTTACCTTATATTACAGCGGATGCGACCGGCCCTAAACACTTAGTGCGTAACTTAAGTCGCGCTAAATTTGAGTCCTTGGCCGCTGACTTGATTAAGCGTACCATTGATCCTTGTAGATCGGCTTTAAAGAATGCAGGTCTTTCAACAAGTGACATTGACGAGATCATTCTTGTGGGTGGTTCTACCCGTATCCCTGCTATACAGGAAGCGGTAAAGAGCTTCTTCGGCAAAGAACCGTCGAAAGGCGTGAATCCTGACGAGGTGGTTGCTTTGGGTGCGGCTATTCAAGGTGGTGTGTTGACAGGTGAAGTAAAAGACGTGTTGTTATTAGACGTTACGCCGTTGTCATTAGGTATTGAAACCATGGGTGGCGTTATGACGAAACTGATTGAAGCCAACACCACTATTCCAACGAAGAAATCTGAAACTTTCTCTACTGCTTCTGATAATCAGCCTTCAGTTGAGATTCATATTTTACAGGGTGAACGCCCAATGGCTGCGCAGAACCGGACAATCGGACGCTTCCATTTAGACGGAATCCCTGCGGCTCCTCGCGGTGTGCCTCAAATTGAAGTAACCTTTGATATTGATGCGAACGGTATCTTGCATGTGTCGGCAAAAGACAAAGCTACCGGTAAAGAGCAAAAGATTCGTATTGAAGCGTCTTCCGGCTTAAGCGATGAAGAAATCAAGAAAATGAAAGCAGATGCAGAAGCGAACGCAGATGCCGATAGAAAGGCTAAAGAAGAGGTAGACAAATTAAATGCTGCTGACGCGCTTATTTTCTCTACAGAGAAACAACTGAAAGAGTACGGCGATAAGATCGGTGCAGACAAAAAGGCGCCTATCGAAAGTGGCTTAACGAAGTTAAAAGAAGCTTACGCTGCAAAAGACTTCGCTGCAATGGAAACTGCGCAAACGGAGCTGCAAGCCGCCTGGAATGCTGCTTCCGAGGAAATGTACAAAGCTACGCAGGACGCCGGAGCACAAGGCGCGCCGCAAGGCGATGCACAGCAAGGAGGTAGCCCTGCCGATGAGGTGACCGATGTTGACTTCGAAGAAGTAAAAGATGATGACAAGAAATAAGGTTGTTTTCACTTCATAATAAAAAAAAGCCGCAATGTTATGTTGCGGCTTTTTTTATGTAGTAAATATGTTAAGCCAGAATGCGCATTAGCTCATGAACTGCAATGAAATGCTCCTTTACATCCATTTCAATAGCTCATTCGCCATACCGCGGTATGTCTCATTCCCTATTTCATGCCTGGTTTGGATCATTCCCTTTCGTTTTAATTCCTAACGCGTAATCTGGGTTAATGAAAACGTTGAGTTTTTTATAGTCATGTTAGGTATTTCGGGCAAATATTAACATATTGCAGTTATTTTTGCTGCCTAACTTAATTGGCCATCCAATATAGGCCTTAAATGTTCAAATCAGTATACTATAAATGAAAAAAACATTACTTAGCTTTTTAGTAGTTGCCGGAACGGTCTGTTCTTCTTACGGACAGGAAATCACAGGTTATCAGAAGCCACCTCAAAGCATTCAAGAGCTGTTGGATGCGCCCACTACACCGCTCGTACGGTTTAATAAAAGTGGTACCAAGTTATTGCTTTTACGCTTACCGGATTATCCTTCGCTCGAAGATATTTCGCAGCCGATTTTGGGTTTAGCAGGTTTGCGGATTAATCCTTTAAATAATTCATCTGCCGTATCGGCAACCTATACGTCCATGTCTATCCAGGAGGTGAACTCCACCAACGAGAAATTGGTGGATGGCTTACCCAAGGAGGCGAGAATCGCTAATATCACCTGGAGTCCCGATGAGCGTTATATCGCGTTCACGAATGCCACCAAAGAAGGGGTTGAACTTTGGCTTGTAGATGCGGCGAGGGCGCAAGCAAAAAAGCTGACGGAAAAATACCTTAATGATGCTTATGGTGAGACGTTGCAGTGGGCACCGGACGGAAGCCATTTATTGGTGCAGACGGTGATCGAATCCCGAGGTGAGCAGCCGCAGGAAAGCCCTGTACCGAGCAGTCCGATTATCCAAGAGAGCATCGGCAAAGCGGCCCCATCCAGAACCTATCAAAACCTGTTGAAAAATTCGTATGATGAGAAGCTAATGGATTACTACTTAACCTCTCAGCCGATGAAAGTCCGTTTGGACGGATCGACAGAAAAAGTGCTGGCTCCGGGCATTTACCGCGGTATTCAATACTCTCCGGATGGTAAATACCTGCTTACCCAAAAAGTAATCCGCCCTTATTCCTATTTAGTGCCAATTTATTCATTTCCCTTTGAGAATGTTATCTACACCGCTTGGGGAAAGGAAGTGAAAAAGTTAGCCACATCGCCTTTAGCAGAAAATCTTCCTACAGGCTTTGATGCGGTCATTAACGGGCCTCGGAGATATGGGTGGCGTGCTGACGCTGCAGCTACTTTGTATTGGGTAGAGGCGCAGGATGGTGGGGATCCGAATAAAGAACACCGTACGCGCGATGCGGTATATACCCTGAAAGCGCCTTTTAATCGGGAGCCTTTTAAATTGATAGAAACTGCTTTACGTTATAAAGGTATCGAATGGGCCAATAAGCAATATGCCATTATAAGAGAAGAGTGGCGAAAAGACAGAAGGGAGAAAATGACCTTGATTCATCCCGAAAGCGGTAAGATTGTAAAAGTTATCGCGGCGCGTTCTTCGGAGGATGCATACACCGATCCAGGAAATTTTGTTCATGTAGACGGCCCTTATGAACAAGCGGTACTTTTACTGGAGAATGAAACAGAACCGACAGCCTTTAGTATCGGAACCGGGTCTTCCCCTGAAGGCGATCGGCCTTTTTTAATGCGATGGAAACTACTAAGCGATCAGAAAGACACCTTATTTAAATCAAAGGCGCCGTACTACGAGGAGCCGCTGTTTTTTAATAATAAAGGGGTGGTTTATATCTCACGGGAGTCGGTAGAGCAAGCGCCTAATATTTATAAAATTGACTTGAAAAATGGCAATGGTGTTTCGTTGACGTCTTTTCCGGATCCTTATCCGAGTTTGAGAGGCGTTACCAAGCAGCAATTGTCGTATCCCCGCAAAGACGGAATTAAGTTGACCGCCACCTTGTACCTGCCCAAAGGGTATACCAAGGAGCAGGGACCGTTGCCGGTTTTGATGTGGGCTTATCCGAGAGAATTTAAAAGTTTAGAAGCAGCTGGACAAGTGAAAGGTTCTCCATACCGATTTACACGACTCGCCTTTCGATCGCCCGTTTACTGGGTCAGCAGGGGATATGCCATTTTAGATCAAACAGATATGCCTATTGTAGGCGAAGGGACAGAAGAGCCCAATGACACCTTCATTCAGCAAATTCAAGACAATGCGCAAGCGGTAATCGATTATGTGGTAGAGATGGGCGTTGCCGACCGCAATCGGATTGCAGTAGGTGGGCACTCTTATGGCGCGTTTATGACGGCGAATTTATTGGCGCACACCGATCTTTTTGCTGCCGGGATTGCACGCAGTGGTGCATATAACCGAACCTTAACGCCTTTCGGTTTTCAATATGAATCGCGTACTTATTGGGAAGCTCCTGAAGTGTATTATCAGATGTCGCCCTTCAGCTATGCCAACAAAATAAAGACACCGTTATTGATGACACACGGTATAGATGATGAAAACTCCGGGACGTTCCCGATACAGAGTGAAAGACTTTATAATGCCATCAAGGGACATGGTGGAACTGTTCGTTTGGTGCTTCTTCCAAAGGAATTTCACGGGTATCGCGCCAAAGAGTCGATTATGCATACTTTCTGGGAAATGGATTGCTGGCTTGAGAAATACGTTAAGAACAGAACGTTGCAGGATAAAGACGCAAAGAAGTAGGGGCGAGGGAATTGGTCGATTTCGTAAGCAATAAAAATTATGTAATTTGCATCGGCTTAAATGATTAAGTATGGCTAATCAAGACCAGTTTATTGAAAAAATAACCGCTTCTTATCAACCGAAAGGCGAATTTATCTATTTGGGAGCAGGGATATTGGATGGAAACATTATCGCAGCGGCGGAGGTGAACCTGGCCCTGAAGATGATGAATCGACATGGCCTGATTGCTGGCGCTACGGGTACAGGAAAAACCCGTACACTGCAATTAATTGCGGAACAGTTGTCAGATGCCAACGTGCCTGTTTTTATGTTAGATGTAAAAGGGGATTTATCCGGTTTGCATGAACCTGGAAAAAGCAATACCGCCCTGGCAGAAAGGGGACAGGCTTTAGGCCGTCCTTTTGTACCTAGCGGTTTTCCCCTTGCGCTTTATTCGCTGTCCGGTGACTTAGGTGCGCCCATGCGGGTAAAAGTAAGCGATTTTGGGCCGATTCTTCTTGCACGCGTGTTGGAATTGAACGATACGCAGACAGGGGTACTTTCTGTTTTATTTAAGTATGCCGCAGATAAAACCTATCCCATTGTGGATCTGGACGACCTAAAGAAAATATTAAATCACTTAACTTCCGAAGAAGGCGCGCTCGAGATAAAAGAGGACTATGGAAAGATCAGCACCGCTACTTCAACGACCATATTGCGTAAAATAGTGGCACTGGAACAACAGGGCGCCGCTCAGCTGTTTGGAGAACCTGCACTTGATCTGAACGATCTGTTTGAGCACATTGATGGTAAGGGCGTGATTAGTTTACTCAACATCGCCGACATCCAAAATCAACCACTTTTGTTTTCGACTTTTCTGTTAAGCCTATTATCGCAGTTGTTTGAGCGGATGCCGGAAGTGGGCGATTTGCCAAAGCCTAAGCTCATATTTTTCTTTGATGAGGCACATTTGCTCTTTAACGGTGCCTCTAAAGCTTTTTTAAGTAAAATAGAGCAAATTATCCGGTTGATACGTTCGAAGGGAATCGGCGTGTTTTTCTGTACGCAAGCGGCCACCGACGTACCGGATACGGTATTAGGCCAATTAGGGAGCCGTATTCAGCATGCTTTGCGTGCTTTTACACCAAACGATGCCGAAGCACTACGGAAGACTGCGAAGACCTACCCGCGTTCCGAATTTTACGAAATAGATCAAGTACTGACGGGCTTGGGGACTGGCCAGGCGCTGATTACCGTTTTGAATGAGAAGGGCATCCCTACTGAAGTAGTGGCTACCCACCTCATTCCTCCCAGAGCCCTTATGGGGCCGCTGGATCCGGCCACTTATACAGCCTTAGTGCAGCAGTCCGATATCTATGCCAAATATAAGGATGCGGTTCATACCCGAAGTGCTGCTGTTCTATTAGCAGAAAGTCAAAAAAAGCAAGCTGACAGGAAAGAAGCGCCGGTGACAAAAAGAAGTACTGGGAGAAGTTCGAGAGAAAGTCCGATGGAAGCGATGGCTAAAAGCGCCTCACGAACGCTTGGTCGCGAAGGCGTTAAGTTTCTGACCAAGCTGGGAACGGCCATTATCGCTTCGCTTATCGGTAAAAGGAAAAGAAGCTAAAGACAAGTAAATAAACGTTAACTAATAATAAAATTGAAACAAATGAAACCTACCTTATTGATTCTAGCAGCAGGTATGGCTAGCCGTTATGGAAGTATGAAACAAATCGATGCCTTTGGCCCCAATGGGGAAACCATCATCGACTATTCGATTTACGATGCGATCAAAGCGGGATTCGGGAAAGTAAGCTTTATTATCCGCGAGGAATTTGCAGAACCTTTTAAAGCTATTTTTGAACCTAAGCTGAAGGGTAAAATAGAAACGGACTACGTTTATCAAGGCACTGATCTTCGTAAATACGGTATCGATAAAGATGTTGAAAGGGCGAAACCCTGGGGAACAGCGCATGCCGTATTGGAGGCACATAAGCAGATACAGGAGCCTTTTTGTGTTATCAATGCCGATGATTTTTATGGTTACGAAGCTTTCGAGAAGATGGCTCAGTTTTTAACTACAGAAGTGGACGATCAGACGTTTTCGCTGATGGGTTATCAAGTCGATAAAACTTTGTCTGATCACGGAACCGTGTCGCGCGGTGTCTGCGCCGTTAATAGTGAAGGAAATATGACCGCCATTAATGAGCGTACTCAGGTATACTTTAAAGAAGTAGACGGCGAAAAGAAAGTGTTTTATGAAGAAGGCGGTATCGAAACAGAAATTCCGAATGATACCCGTGTATCGATGAATTTTTGGGGCTTTACACCTGCGGTATTTGCAGAGGCTAAAAAGCTGTTTGTCGACTTCGTTGAAGCGAATCAACACAATCCAAAAGCCGAATTTTTCATTCCTTTAGTGGCTGATCATTTGATCCAATCGGGCAAAGCAACTTTTAAAGTAATCCCTACGGCCGAAGAGTGGTTTGGTGTTACCTATAAAGAAGATAAGCCGATCGTACAGAAGTGTATTTCTAACTTGGTAGAAAAAGGCGTTTATCCTGCTAAGTTGTTTTAGTGGAGGTGTGAGAGTGTAAGGTATAGGGTGTACGGTATGAGATGTAAGGTATAGGGCATAAGCATAAGCTTATTTATACCTTTATAACCCTATACCTTTGGCCTTTCATGCCTTCAACCTCCTAAAGCGTTTCCTTCAACCAAGTGAAGAACTCACGTTGCCATACGATGGCATTTTGCGGTTGCAATACCCAATGATTTTCGTCTGGAAAGTAAAGTAGCCGGCTCTTAATGCCTTTTAACTGTGCGAGCTGAAAGGCTCCGAGGCCCTGTTCAATACCCACGCGGAAATCTTTACCACCTTGTACAATCAATATAGGTGTATTCCATTTGTCGGCAAAGTTTATTGGATTAAAGTCTGTATAAGCTTTTGGAGTAGGCTGTTGCCAGTAATTGCCTCCTAACTCCTTATTGGCGAAGAAAAGTTCCTCTGTAGTGCCATACCAGCTACGCATATCGAACAGACCATCGTGAGCAATAAAGGTTTTAAACCTGTTCTCATGCACGCCGGCCAACATAAAAACGGAATAACCGCCATAGCTAGCCCCTACAGCTCCCAGTCGGTCTTGATCTACATAAGGTTCTTTGGAGATATCATCGATGGCACTTAGATAATCGCGAATCGGCTGCCCTCCCCAGTCGCCGCTAATAGCACGGTTCCATTCCACTCCATGTCCCGGCATACCTCTTCTGTTTGGAGCCACTACGATATAACCTTGTGCGGCTATTAACTGCATATTCCATCGGAAGGAATAAAATTGCGACAAAGCCGATTGCGGTCCGCCCTGACAGTACAACAGAGTAGGATATTTTTTGCTGGCATCAAAATCCGGCGGATAAATAACCCAAGAAAAGAGATCCTTACCGTCCGTGGCTTTCGTTGTGCGACCGATCACTTTGCTTTGCGCTATAGAAGCATTCAATGCGTCGTTTACCCGGCTAAGCTGTTTTAACTCGCCCGATTTACGGTTAAAGGTATAGAGCTCGGCCGCATGGTTCATATCCGTTCGGCTTAGAAGTAGTAAATCGCCACTTTCGCCGTTTATAGACGTAATGTCATACGCGCCTTTTGTTAACTGTTTTATCTGTTTGGCACCCGCTTTCGCTAAGTCTTTGGATAGGCTAATTTCAAAAAGTTGGATGGTTCCGGCCGTTGGTGCTGTAAACCAGATTTTCGTACCGTCTTCGCTCCAGCGGAAACTGCTGACCGTTTCGTCCCAATCTTTTGTTAAGTTATAGGTCTTCGATGTGTTCAGATCTCGAACAATCAAATCATTTTTGTCCGATTCATAGCCGTCTTCACGCATGCTCAACCACGCTAAATAATTGGCGTCTTTGCTAAAAGAAGGAGCCACATCATAACCAAGCATGGCTTCGCTCAGGTTTTTGGTTTGCTTGCTTGCTAAATCGTAGGCGTAGA
This sequence comes from Olivibacter sp. XZL3, assembly GCF_004368405.1. Lineage (GTDB taxonomy): Bacteria > Bacteroidota > Bacteroidia > Sphingobacteriales > Sphingobacteriaceae > Olivibacter. The sequence continues at coordinate 4,141 of NZ_SBJH01000102.1, read as the reverse complement.
GGTCGGTGTTTGTACTTTGCGCATACTCGGTTCCAAACTTCTTTTTACATACGTATATAATTTGTTCGCTATCAGGACTCCATACCATATCTTCTGCGCCGCCAAAGGGTTGCTGAGGGCTAAAGTAAGGCTCATTGGGCATCATATCAATGGCTTCGCCAATGGTTCCGTTCTGATAGGAGGCATAAAAGACGTGTGTGAATTTGCCATTAAACCAAGTGTCCCAATGGCGGTTGTTTAAAGAATTAAAAATATAAGCATCCGATTTTTTTAGATCATTGTACTTGTCGGCACTTTGCACTTTTTGCAGCGCAACTTCCTGCGAAAAGAGTATATACTTTCCATTTGGTGCTATTTTAACATTACTTAAACCTCCCTCAAATTCCGTTAACTGCTTAGGTTCTTCCTTATTGGCCTCTAAAAGCCACAATTGGCCTTTGCTTAAGTAGAGTATATTGCCGTTTTTCTCGATGTGTACAAGCGTTTCGCTGCCTTGATTTTTTGTCAGTTGCTGAGCATCGCCACCATTCAGCGGAATTTTATAAAGATTGCGCTCGCTGTTGTTTTCTGCCAGGTTGTAGTAGGTAACACCATAAATAGCATATTTTCCATCGGGTGTCACCGCCTCCGGACTAACCCTTCCAAGTTTCCACAATAATTCCGGACTAAGGGGTTGTTGTGCTTTTACAGTGCCTGCAGCCATCATGGTTGCTAAAATTAACATTTTGTTCATGTTGGAAATAAAAATTCAAAAGTAAAAAGTAAAAATTCAAAAGTAAAAACCCCGAAGGGCATCATTGATGCCTTAAAAAACTAGATAAGATATCAATAATTCAAACAGTACGGAGGCCTAAGGATCAATTCCGTTGCCAAAACAAGCTTACCTCCGCCGTTGCGGTGTCGCCTCCGAAAGGAGGATTGCTTTTCCTGAGCGTTACTTCTATTTCGTTTACCTCGCTAAAAGTAATTTTAATGCTATTTAGTATATTTTCCACAATGGTTTCCAAAAGTTTTTTCGGTTCGTCCATTTCGTCTTTAGCAATGCGATACAGTTCCTCATAATTAATGGTGTTTGCCAAATTATCATTTGCTTCCAATGTGGGCTTCTGTACAAAGCAGATTACATCTAAAAAGAACTCATTTCCAATTAGCTGTTCCTCTTCGTAATATCCATGATAAGCATAGAAGCGCGCGTTTCGCAATGCAATTTTCTGTCGATAATGCTCCATCAAACAAACTTAAGCATTTTCTCTATCAAAACTTTTTTGATGTTCAGATGGTTGTATAAAAAAAATGTTATATGAGTCGAAGTAAGTATTTTGTTTGGCCGGCGGCCTTTCTTTTATTAACAAGTGCCAGCAGTTGTGATTTTATTGAGGGCGTGTTTAAGGGAGGGGTATATGTAGGTGTTTTTTTAGTCGTGATCGTCATCGTAATCATTGCGTGGTTGATCAGCAGAGCCCGCAGGTAAAAAGAATGTGCAGACGGATCAGCTCGTTCTGTAGCTGGTCCGGATTTTCAAAGGTGATACTTTTGATGCCCAATTGGCTCGCGGCGTCCGTGTTTCTTTGTTATCCTCAATGAGGAGACATTCGGCTGCCGTTAGCTGATACCCCGGTATGCCTCATTCCCTATTTCATGCCTGTTTTTTCTGAGCGTGTTCGTTTTCAGAGGCCAGAAAGAACCTTCTGTACGAAACTCGTAATTCGTTTGCATACCTGCATGAAGGTTTTGTATCATTCCCTTTCGTTTTAATTCCTAACGTGTAACCTGGGCTTAAGGCAAGTTCAGCGCGGGGGGAATAATGGCTTTTTAGCGTGAGCGTAAAGAAAATTCAGTTAGATGGGCGAGGGAAAGACCTTCTTTTAATACTAACAGCCCAATATAGATTCGCTTCCTTCTTTGATATGGCAAAAAATCAATACTTTTACGATGATTATTAAATTGAAGCAAAACAGATTTCCTAAAATAAGAAAAACATATGCTATGAAAGGTATCATTTTAGCAGGCGGATCAGGTACCCGTTTACATCCTTTGACATTAGCCGTAAGTAAGCAGCTTATGCCGGTTTACGATAAGCCAATGATCTACTATCCATTATCTACATTAATGCTTGCGGGGATAAATGAAATTCTGATTATATCAACGCCGCACGACTTGCCCAATTTCGAAAAGTTGCTCGGTGACGGCTCGCAGATTGGTTGCCGATTCTCCTATGCGGTGCAAGCGGAACCTAATGGACTTGCGCAAGCTTTTGTTATCGGAGAAGATTTTATCGGCGACGACAAGGTGGCGCTGATCTTGGGCGATAATATCTTTTATGGAGATGGGCTCTCGCGATTGCTGCAGCAGAGCATCGACCCGCAAGGGGGGGTCGTATTTGCTTATCCTGTATCCGATCCGGAGCGATATGGGGTTGTGGAGTTTGATGCGGATAAGAATGTACTTTCGATAGAAGAGAAGCCAAAACAGCCGAAATCCAACTATGCAGTTCCGGGAATTTATTTCTATGATAATTCGGTGGTATCAATTGCAAAGAGCATAAAGCCTTCCGCGCGTGGAGAGTATGAGATAACCGATGTAAACAAAAGCTATTTAGAACAAGGACGGCTAAAAGTAGGTGTTTTCAGTAGGGGGACCGCTTGGTTGGACACTGGAACCATTCCTTCCTTGATGCAGGCCGGACAATTCGTTCAAGTAATTGAAGAACGGCAAGGTTTAAAAATTGGATGTATTGAAGAAGTTGCCTACCGCATGAACTTTATCAACGCAGATCAGTTACGGACTATTGCCGAACCTTTGGTGAAGAGTGGTTATGGAGAATATTTATTGCGACTTGTAGGAGGCAAATAGGTTGCCAAAGGGTTGTGAGTTGCCCGATGTGGGTTGTGAGTGACTTAAATAAACGAAGTTAAAACTGATGGCTGACAGCCGAAGCGGAATGCTATAGAAATGAAAACAGCATTAATTACAGGGATTACCGGACAGGATGGGGCTTATTTAGCAGGATTTTTACTTAAAAAAGGCTACCGTGTACACGGGGTAAAAAGGAGAAGTTCACTTTTCAACACCGATCGGATTGACCATCTATATCAAGATCCGCACGAGCCCGATCCAACGTTCACTTTGCACTACGGGGATCTAACGGATTCCACCAACCTCATCCGCCTGGTACAGGAAACACAACCCGACGAGATATACAACCTGGCTGCGCAGAGCCATGTAAAAGTGAGTTTTGATACGCCCGAGTATACCGCGAATGCGGATGGCTTGGGCATGCTCCGTTTATTGGAAGCCGTCCGGCTTTTAGGGCTTACCGAGAAATGCCGGATCTACCAGGCTTCTACTTCTGAGTTATACGGGCTGGTTCAAGCGGTACCACAAAACGAAAGCACCCCCTTTTATCCGCGCTCTCCCTATGCAGTAGCGAAGCTGTACGCTTATTGGATCACGGTCAATTACCGGGAGGCCTACAAAATGTATGCTTGCAATGGCATTTTATTTAACCATGAAAGCCCTATACGTGGCGAAACCTTTGTAACCCGAAAGATTACGCGAGCGGTGTCAAAAATTGTGTTGGGTTTGCAGGATGTACTTTATCTCGGCAATCTATCTGCCCAGCGCGATTGGGGACATGCAAAGGACTATGTAGAGGCCATGTGGCTAATTTTGCAACAAGAGCAAGCGGAGGATTACGTCATCGCCACCGGTGTAACCACAACGGTGCGCGATTTTGTACGGATGAGCTTTGCGCATGTGGGCATAGAAGTCGCATTCAGTGGAAAAGACGAGCAGGAAAAAGGCGTGATTATAGACATCGACGAAAAGCGGTTGACGGCATTGGGAATCGATCCGGATACCCTTAAATTCGGACAAACCGTGGTAAAGGTTGATGCTGCTTATTTCAGGCCCACCGAGGTGGATTTGCTCATCGGAGATGCCTCTAAAGCGCAAAATAAACTCGGATGGAAGCCCAAATATACATTAGAGGCGCTGGTGGCCGAAATGATGGAGGCTGACTTACAGGCTTTTAAGGTATAAGGTTAAAGGTATAAGGTTGAAGTGTCTTGTCCTGATATAGGTTGACAGTTTATTATTTACAAACTGACAAGCATGATGGCGAAATTACAGAGAATGACCG
>NZ_SBJH01000013.1 GCF_004368405.1 Olivibacter sp. XZL3 | reverse complement strand
AACTCCTCTGGAGTTTCCCACATTCCAACATCTTAATCAACAACAATAAAAGTGTCTACTTTTTTTAGGACATGACAAGGTGTAGGTATTAGGGAGTAAGCAGTAGGCAATAGGACTGACAACAGGCAACTGGCAACAGGCAACTAACAACTGACAACTGACAACTGGCAACTGACAACTAACAACTAACAACTGACAACTAACAACAGGCAGCCAATAACGAACATCTAAAATGTAAAAAGCCCGAACGTTGGGAACGCCGGACTTTCTACTTTTATCCAACCTAAACCTTATTAATGAAACAAGCGGTGGAAAGATTTGTTTTTACAAGCAGCTAGGGATCATCAGCCATCGTGAAAGTGAACCGCCATCGATGGACATGAATAACGAACAACTACAACCGCTTTACCCGTATATTTTTGAAATGGACTTCAGAACCGTGTCCTAAAAAGCCCAAATGCCCTGTTTTCCGCTTAAGACCGGGATGATCACGACCGTCGAGTGTACCATTTTTCGAAGCTTCGGCAATATCACCATCTACTATAACCGTACCGTTTAACGTTACCCTAATCTTGTTTCCTTTTATATAAATTTCTTCCTCATTCCATTCACCCATCGGTTTAAGAAATCCTCTTTTCGCCGGAATGACACCATATACGGATCCATGGTATTGGTATTTCTTTAGATCTTTATAGATATCCGCATCATTATCCAATACCTGGATTTCCATGCCCTCGTAAGCAGCGTCACCCTCCATTGGGGCTCTGATTCCAATTCCATTGTTCGCACCCGGAGTTAAGCGAAAGCTGAAACGATAAATAAAATCACCGAACTGCTCTTTAGAATAGAGATTCCCGCCGGAACCTTTGCTTGGATAACAGGCCAAGGTTCCTTCTTCACTGATCGTATAAGCGTTTGTATTCCCCGTCCAACTATCTAAATTCGAACCATCAAACAACACCTGGAAGCCGGCTTCTTTTTCCTCTTTGCTTAAGTTAAAAATCTCTTTTCTGGGTATCTCCTTAATATAAACATCCCGGTAAGCCACCTCGGTGCCATGTGCCTGAAGTTCGATCTGTTCCTTAGCGAAAATGGGTTGGCTCCTATCCCAATAGTTCTCTAAGGTGACCTGATCAGTAACCAGTTGGCCGTTAAGATAAACGGTCACTTTATCGCCTTTCATGATAATACGAAAAGTATTCCATTCCCCAAGCGGATTGTCGGCCACTTTCATCGGTTTGCTTTCATTTTTTTCGTTGTTATAAAGGCCGCCAGAGCCGACCTGAGCACCTACATTTACCCTCGAGGTATCCCAAATTTGCACCTGCGGCGTTCCGCGCAAATAAATACCGGCATCGCCGTCTTTACCGATGGGACTCAACTTCCAATCAACTAACATTTCGAAATCGCCGTATTGCTTGACCGTCGCAATATTATCCCCTTTGCCGTTAAAATAAAGCACACCATCCTTTACGTACCAACCGCTGCGCATCAATTGATCTGCCTTCTCTTGGGCCAAAGACAATGCGCTCGCGCTCATCGCTGCTCGCTTAATAGGATTTTCCACAAGGCCTTTCCAACCTGTCAGGTCTTTACCATTGAAAAGGGCGACAAAGCCTTTGCCCTTTGGCAATTCGTTTATATGTTTAATCAAGGCTTGCTTCAGGTAATCGCTGTCCTGTCCACTTAATGCATCCACCGTTTTATTTAAGATCTCGCTCACCTCCTCACCATAAAGACCAGTATTCGATAAGGCGATATTCAAGACAGCCATGGCTGCAGCAGATTTCAATTCAGGATCATCTAAATACTTCCCGGCAAAAATGAGTGCATTATAAGTAAAGTTGTCGCTCAAAGCGGCCAGTATCGCTCGCTTTTGTTGAACACTTTGCGCTACGCCCATTGCATCCCTTAAAAGCAATACCTTTTGTTCTGCCGGAAAATCGCTTTGCGCTGTCAGCCGTACAATACCGTTTATCACTTGGTTTAATTGTTTTGAATCGTTGACGGTACGACTCAGCTTCACTAGCTCGGGTAAAGCGCCGCTATCGTTCCAATTAGCCAGTGCCTGAATCGCCGCCGCTTTCAGTGTCGGGTCGTTTCCGCCCAGCACCTCCACCACAGGCTCCAACGCTTTGCCCTGGCCTATACCGGAAAAAACGTTTAAATAAAGTGCTTTTTGATTCGCATCCGCTGCCTGATAACTTGCCAATAAGGCCTGTATATCCTGTTCTTTTTGCTGGCTCCCCTGAACGGCAGCAACCATCGCCTCCTGCACCGACTGTGTCTCTTTTTCGCTTGTCGCCGTTGCCAATAAAGACGTTAAAGTGGCCAGATTTTCCGATTTAGCGATCGCAGGTAGTGTACTATAAGCGGCGTCTTTTACGGCAGTATCTGAACTTTTCAATAAATTGGTAACCGAGGGGAAGGCGTCGTTAGCGCCTCTATTCGCTAATACCTGTAGTATGGTGACTTGCTCCATCGGGCCTGCTGTTTCTAAAGAGGCAACTAACTTGTTGGTCAAACCATCCCCCTTCATTGTAAAAAAAGCTTCCTTAATCGCTGCTCTCTCTTGATCGCTCGCTTCAGCGAGCAGCTTCAATAATTCGGAAGTTCCTTCTGTACCTTTCAGCTTACCATAGGCTTTGATAGCCGTTACTTTCACTAAGGTATCATCGCTTCTCAGAGCTTTTTCAACAAAGGGAAGTGCACTATCATCTTTCGTATCAGACAGCGCTTTCAAGATGGCGGCCTGTGCTTCGGGTTGTGCCTTTTTTATCGCTTTGCCCCACTTGCCTATAGAAGCATTTGTTAGATAAGGTTGTGCCAATTTTAAAGCGGCTATGCTGTAGGTTTTATCCTTCGCTCCGGCAGCCTTTACTAAATCCGGCACGTATTCCTCCCCATAGATATGCGTTAAAATATTGAGTCCTGCAATCCGGGTAGGCGTATGTTCATCATCTGCCTTTAACAAGGTTTTGGCGACTTTCTCCGCCAATTCTTTATTCCCTTTTAGCAGCAAATTGTTTGCATAGTTAATATAGGAAGCGGTTGCTTTCGATTCGTCGTAACCAAAGTTGACTTGCTCAGCTGCAGCCTTCAACACTTCCTCCGAAGACGGATCGGCCAATTTAGCAAGGGCATACAATGCGGTTTTTCGTACCGTCAACTCTTCCGCTGTAGCAAAAGGGACGATCGCCGCCGCTCCCGGCACATAATCTACGTCTCCAATGGCTTCTAGTATATAGGTTATATTTCTGCCTTTAGCAGCAGGCAATGCCGTAGTAAGTGCTTTCCCTGCCGCATCCGTACGGATCCTTGCCAAGGTACGTGCCGCACGATCGCCCAGATATTCATCCTGCAAATAGGTAGCAACGGTCGAAACGGCATCGTCTTTTCCTGCGTTCGTGAGCAGATTGAGAACAAATCCTTTATTATTTTTGTCCTGCATTTTTCCCAAAGCATCCAAGGCACCTTGAACAAATTTGGCGCGCATGGCTTCTTTTCCATTTTGCATCACAAAATAGGAATAGCTGTTTGTAGCGTATTCGACTCTGGCATTATCGCCTCCCTGCGGCTTTAGCTGTAAAAGTAAGGCACTGATATCATCCGCAGTAAAATTATCTAATTGCTCCATAGCCGCGTCGAGCTTGTCGCCATTTTGCGCGGGCTGTGTCGCTAATAAATCGGCAATTTTGGTAGTGGTGGTACGCTGCTGATCCTGCTGAGCAAAGGCCGGCGGATGAGCCAGCATAAAAGCAACAACAGAGACATATAGGTAATTCTTCATATTGGTTTTATAGTTCGTGATAAGTTTATTATTTAGATAGTCCATGGTCCGCGCATTGGCTGATCAATTAAACGATTAGCTGCTTCGTCATTGACAAACAACTGCTTTTCCGGATCAAATTTCAACGATCTACCTAACCTAACCGACGCCAAACCCATATTAACCAATGTACAGGAGCGGTAACCATTGTCTTCGTTTAAGGCAAATTTCTGCCTTTTTTTCACCGCTTCCACGAAATCCGTCACTTGTTCTTCCGGTTCGGGGAACGTTGCGAGTTTACGTTCCATGTCTGCAATGTCGGATCTAAAACCCGGATACAATTTGCCGTTAGGCCCATCTATATAAGGGACGTCTTTGTCTTTTCCTTCACCATCTAAAATAATTTTACAGCCGTCGGCATAGGTATATTCAATCCGGCGCCAAGTGCCGACCGCATCGCTATGTTGCTGCGGTGCATCTACTTCAACCGATACCGGACTTTCGTTATCTTTACCCAAAAAGTATTGGATAGGATCTAAATAATGCTGTCCCATATCGCCTAATCCGCCGCCATCATAATCCCAATAACCGCGAAATGTCTGATGTACCCGATGCGCGTTGTAGGGTCTATATTGCGCAGGGCCCAACCACATATCGTAATTGAGCTCAGCCGGAACCTGTTCCGGAGCCAAGTTCTCTTTTCCTACCCAATAGAATTTCCAATCAAAACCCGTATGCCGGCTAACGGTTACTTTTAAGGGCCAACCTAACATACCCGAATCCACTAATTTTTTTATCTTTTTAACGGGTACGCCCATGCCATAGAAATTGTCTTTAAATCTAAACCAAGTGTTTAGCCTAAAGATTCTCCCATGTTGTTGTACGGCTTCTTTTACGCGTTTGCCCTCCCCTATGGTTCGTGTCATCGGCTTTTCGCACCATATATCTTTTCCGGCACGCGCGGCCTCGGCAGCCATGATACCATGCCAGTGTGGCGGCGTGGCAATATGAACAATGTCTACCTCCGGAAGCTGAATGAGCTCTCGGAAATCGGAGAGCTGCTTAACGCCGCTGTCATTTAGTTGTTTCATGGCAATTGCCAAATGCCGGGTGTCTACATCACAAATGGCGACCGTCTTGGTCCCTGCATATGAAAAATGCCCACGTCCCATGGCACCTACACCGATAATCCCTTTTGTCAAGTGGTCGCTCGGTGCCAGATACCCTTGCCCGCCCAGCACAAAGCGTGGGACAATACTAAATGCTGCTGCTGCCAAGGCAGATTTCTTGATAAAATCCCTTCTGGAGGTACTTTTTTCTTTCATTGTGTTTAATTTGGTTTTGGAACCTGCTTCCAACATGAAGCGAATTCCTTTAGATTTATTGTTTCAGTATTGACTATTGCCTTACTAATAAGCTTACTTACCTCATTTATTTAAGCGCATGGAATTGACTATCACTTTAGCAAAGACGTAAAAATCCTAGCTCATTGCATAAAGCGACCTTCTTATCCTATCCGCTTAAAAAATAAAAGGCAGAAGGTTCATCATAAATCATTGACGGATTGTGCTCATAGCATATCGCCGATTAACGTACAACCTTCGAAATGGCTGTTAATTTAATAATAAAATAGTACGATTTCCAATTTTATTCAACACGCAACCGTTTGCGCGATCTGAAATTGTTTTCAGAGGCGTCCTGTAAAGTCGGCCGATGCAATTTAGCATCTTCCGATCTAAAATAAAACAGGGGTGTCTAAAAGCGCCAGCGTCATTTCTCCATTTCATTGCGGTCGAACGACGACTTTTAGACACCCCCTTGCGATCGAATATTATTGATTTTGTTTTAGCACATCCGCGCCCATTATATCGATCTGGGCCTGGGGAATCGGAAAATATTCGTTTTTACCAGCCGTAAAGCTGGCCCCTTGAAGATAAGTCCGCTTTGTCATCTCTTGCGCCAAATACGTATTCAAAGTTTCTGCAGCAACATTCCAACGTACTAAATCGAAAAAACGATGCCCTTCTAAGGCTAGCTCGAGTCGCCTCTCAAATCGAACCGCCTTTCGAGCATAATCCTGACTTGGAAATGAAGGGTACTCCTGGATCACATAAGTCGCGGCCGGTGTACCGTCGTCATTAGTAACCACATCGTTTGCTGCTCTCCGCCTTATTTGATTCACTAAGTTCAGTGCGCCGGTTAAATCACCGTCTTCCACAGCAATTTCGGCTCGCATCAGTAAAATATCGGCATACCGCAATGCCCGATAATTATTTGAATTGGCCCGCGGCGATTCTGCTCCGGCATTATCACCATCCGCTGCAAAGAACTTTTTAAAAGTATAAGGTCCTGCAAAACTTTGATCGCGTATCCAGTTCCTACCGGGATGAATGCCCCAGTTAAGAAAAGGGATACCACGTCTGCCAACGGTCCAATCTAACCGAGGATCTAAATTTCCCGTATAGGGCTCAAAGGCGTCGGAAGATGCCAAACCTTCGTCATTCTTTACATCTACATCATTAAAACTATCAAGTAAGGGCAATCCGTTTTCATCGGTCTTAAAGGCATTTACCAAATTCTGGGAAGGCTGAAAAAAGCCGCAGCAACCGCCCGGCCCCGAGCCATATGGAAAATTGAGGTTATCTCCCCAAAATCCATTTTCTCCGTTCCCCCCGTCACCCACCGACATCTGCACTTCCAAGATAGACTCCGCATTATTCTCGGTAGCAACTCTAAAATTGTCATGAAAGTTATTTACCAACACAAAAGGACCATTGTTGATGATATCATCAAGTAAAGGCCTTGCAGCTTCATAATCATTTTGGAACATGTGTACTTTCGCCAATACGGCTTTTGCTGTCCACTGACTTGCTCTTCCCACGTCGGCCTTTGTCTGAGATAAATTATCTACAGCAAACTGCAAATCTGCCTCAATCATAGGCCATATATCCACATCATTCGGTAAATTGAAAAAGTCGGTCACATTTTCGTCTACATAAGGCACCATATTCCACATTTTCTTAGCTTCAAAATGATACCAAGCGCGCAAAAAACGGGCTTCCGCAACGGCTTGCGCAACTTCAGCCTCCGTCATATCGCTGGCGTTATTAATTAATTTTAAGGCATCATTGCTACGCGAAACGCCATCGTAAACGGTAATCCATTTTTCGTTAAAAGCCGCAATGTCTGGTTGGCTGACATAGCGTTCAATCGTTGTTATCTGCGCCTGATCGCCCACATCACTTCCTTTGTAAGCATCGTCCGAGGCTACCGAGCCGTAAATCCAATTACTGGCCGAGGACGTGAACGTATAGCCCGAGCCGACCCCGTCTAATAAACTATAGGCGCCAATTAGAACGGCATCAACGCCCGCTTTCGTCGCTAGCAGCTCTTCATCCGCTAAACCCAACGGCTTCTTTTCCAAAAAACTCTCACCACACCCTTGAACAATAAAAAGGGTTAGTAACGCATATATTGACAAATTTAATCGCTTCATAATTCGCTCTTTTATTTTTCTAGAATCCAACATTTATTCCCAATTGATACATTTTCGACAAAGGATAATTTCCTTGATCAACCCCCAAGGTTGTAGTTCCCGGCGTAGAGCCTACTGATGTGATTTCAGGGTCGATGCCGGAATAGTCTGTAATGGTAAATAGGTTTTGACCCTGCACATAAACCCGGGCACTTTGCAGCCCCAATTTCTGTAAAACGTTCGCGGGTAATGTGTAACCAATGGTCAGATTCTTTAGTCGGAAATACGATCCGTTTTCAATAAAATAGGATGAAGGTTGCTGACTCCGACTGTCGTTAGCGTCCAAAATGGGCAATACCGCATCCGGGTTTTCGGGCGTCCACGAATCGTTCAACATTCGTAAACTTCTATTCCCGGCTTGGTTATTGAAATCGATCCATCGTTTTACCATATTTAAAATTTCGTTTCCCTGTACGCCCTGAAAGAAAGCCGAGAGATCAAAATTTTTATAACCGAGATTAATATTCAGTCCGTAAGTAAAATCTGGATGCGGACTTCCGATAAAGGTGCGGTCGTTATCCGTAATTACATTATCGCCATCTAAGTCGCGATACCTGTATTTCCCTACAGCAGCATAGCCTGGATAAGCCGGTCCGTCGGCTACATCCTGCTCATTCTGATAGATCCCATCGACAACATGCCCATAAAAAGAATACAGCGGTTGCCCGGTTGTCGACCGCGTCCAAACATAGCTACGGATATTCGGCCCCAAAAGGATCGCTGATTCATTATCGTTTAACTTGGTTACTTCGTTTTTATACGCCGAAATATTAGCACTGATTCCGTATGAAAAGTCCTTTCCCGTGGTATTCTGGAAATTAACAGCGAAGTCGATTCCCTTGTTGTTCATTTCACCAACATTGACGAAAGGTACCGTAGCAGTGCCTTGCGTGGCAGGCAAAGCAAGCTGATAAAGCATATCGGAGGTCGTCCTGTTGTACAAATCGAGGTTGAACCCAAGCATCCCCTTCAAAATGGTCATATCCAAACCTATATTCGTTTGCGTGGTTGTTTCCCATTTAGCATCTGGATTTCCAAAAGCACCCGTATCAAATCCCGGTTTAACGGAGTTGTTAGATCCGTCGATGGCATACGAGGACTGATTCAATGTCGAACGATAGGTATTGAAGCCGTTATAGTTGCCGATCTCCTGATTACCGGTTTGCCCCCACCCTGCGCGTATCATTAAGTTATCGAGCCATTCTTGGCCGGACATAAAGCTTTCTTGAGAGATTCGCCAACCACCGCTGAACGCCGGAAATGTTCCGTAACGGTTGTTGCTTCCAAATCTACTCGAACCATCTCTTCTAACAGTTGCTTCTAACAAATACTTATCCTTAAGACTATAATTCACCCTACCAAAAATGGAGAACAGAGCCCATTCATATCGACTGCCGCTGTTGTTGATCCCGGCCGTGCCCGAGTTTAGATCCATAAAATCGGGATCTTCGGAAAAGTAAGTTGTCCGAATAGCAGAGAAGTCTTCGCCAAAGCCTTTTATTGCCTCCGTACCGGCCAGTACATTCAAACTATGGATTTCGTTAAAAACCTTTTTATAGTTTAACGTATTCGTCCAAGTTAAGTTAATATCATTGAGATTGGCCTTCGTCATGGAATTAGCCGCCTCTATCTCGGCTTCTTCCCTGTCCATCAACACATAATTCACACGATTGGTATTGGTATAGTCGAAGCCCACACTCGTACGTCCCGTAAGCCCCTCAATGATGTCCACCTCTGCGAAAACATTTCCAAAGGCCCTCAAGGTCTTGGCCTGATTGTCTTTCGTACGATACAACTGGGCAACCGGATTGGTGGCAGGTCCTAAACCAGCCGCTCTGGTAGCTGCGAAATTGCCCATGATATCATAAACAGGAATGATCGAAGGGATTCTATAACCATTTCCGATGGGGTTACCATCCTGATTATTGGTCGTACTGGCTGTTCCATTGTTATAATAATAGCCTTTGTTCTGTGTATAGCTGACCTCTAGATTTTCACCCAAACGGATGATCTTCTTAATGTTAAATTCGGTATTTGAACGAAGTGAATAGCGGTCGAAAGAAGTATGTTCTAATACCCCTTCTTGATTCAGGTAATTGAGCGACAAAGCATAGCGTCCCTTATCAGAGCCTCCCGTCGCTCCCAAATTGTACTCTTGTACAATTGCGGGTCTCAAAATTTCCTGATGCCAATCGGTGCCTTCTTTATTTGCACGGACAATCTGATAAAAATTATCGGCATTATAACTATATAAAGACGGATCTACGCGGGGATCTCCTTCAAACAGGCCGTAGCTCGAGCCAGCCAGAATATAATCGGGAACAACCGGGTTGGGGCCGTTACCGTACTGTTGATGGGAGGGGTTGCCATTCGTTAAAATACCGGCATTTCTACGCTGTGTCCAAAGGAGCTGCCCAAATTGCAGCGGGTCTTGAATCAGCCCGAGATCAATATGGCCGGTTTGTACCCCTACGCGCGTGTCAAATGTTATTCGGGAGTCGCCAGCACTTCCTTTTTTTGTCGTAATAATGATAACGCCGTTAGCCGCCCGCGACCCATAGATAGAGGTGGAAGACGCATCCTTCAGTACCTGCATGGATTCGATATTGTTTGGATTAATACTGTTTAATCCACCCTTTGTAGGAACACCATCAATAATGTAAAGTGGATCATTGTTATTAATAGTACTGAAACCACGCACCCGAACCGTCGCCTCTCCCCCGGGTGTGTTGTTGCTTGTCACGGTAACACCGGCTGCTCTTCCCTGTAGCTGCTGCGCTACATTGGGCGCCTGCACCTTCGTTAATTCCTTGACATCTACCACCGAAACGGCCCCCGTGATGTCTTTTTTGACCTGCGTGGAATAGCCCGTCAATACCACCTCTTCCAAGGTGTTTAAATCTTGGTTGAGAGTGACGTTCAAGGTAGTTTGGTTAGCTATGGTCAGCTCCCGCGCCTGATAACCCACCGAGGTAAAGACCAGCACGTCGCCTTCTTTGACCTGCAACGCGAAAGCGCCATTAGCATCCGTGGCGGTCGCCTTACTACTGCCTTTAACACGGACACTAACGCCGGGAATAGGGTTGGGAGGTTCTGCATTATCGTTTACGATTCCTTTAACCGTAAAGTCCTGCAGCCGAGCTTGATGAGCATTGCCTGCAACAGCGAAGGAAGCGTTTACGATAAAAAAAAGAAAAAAGATACCTAAAAGATTCCGCCTATAGATGTGGGGGCTTGATTGTGTTTTGTTCATTGGGTTGTAGCTTATAAGTGATAAAATCTTTGAATTGAGTTTTAGTACCGACGATTTATTGCTTATTTCACCTCCTTTCTTTACGTTTCAAAATCATGTATCTCGTAACAAATACGATCCAAACGCGCTTAAACCAGGTAGACAAAGGCACAACCGACCACTGGGAACAAAAAAATTTATTCCTTCAGCCTTTATCTTAAAAAATCACTGTTGAACAATAATGAAGTCTCCTGGCAAGACCTTAATTACTGCGATCCCGCAGCTAATACCAGGTAGAATTGGTTATATCGGTAGGGTCCGACAAAAACAAATATAAGGATTTTATCGACTTATGCAAGTGAACGATTTCGAAATCAAACAGGTCGGAACGTCTAAAGTTCTTCCGACCTGTTTGGTAATTACCAACCCGGGTTTTGGCCCAAATTGGGGTTCCGATCTAGCTGTGGTTGTGGAACCGGCCACAGATAGTTCTTTGGATCTTCAAAGCGCCTGTTCCATTCGCTGACTTGCTCCATACGGGCTTCTGCATAGTTGAGTAAGACTTCCGCATAACGGATTAAATGGATATCATTGTCGTCGCGGTTATACATATACAGATAAACAAATCCCACACTCCTTAACACAATGAGGGATTTTTATTTATTTGGACGATTGATTTTAACGGGTAATTTTTACCCTCAAAATAAAACGAGAGTAATTTTTTAGTATTTTTACATCTGTTCAAAATACGCAAGTAAGATTTACTCTTGAAGAATGAAAAGATTTGACCCCAAAATACCATACAATGATCTGCCACCATTACCGCCAAATGCAGACATTGAAACCAAAAGAATTTTGAAAAAAACAATTTCTGCGGGGCGTGCTTTGGCTCAACTGAACGGAACGCTACTGAATCTGCCCAACCCAACTTTATTTCTTGACACCATATATCTCCAGGAAGCGAAGGCGAGTTCGGAGGTCGAAAATATCATCACAACAAATGACGAGCTTTATCAATCATTTGTAGCAGAAAAGAAAGTTGAAAAAACAGCTACAAAAGAAGTGCTGGCCTACAAAGAAGCGCTATGGCTTGGATTGGAAGAGCTGAAGAGCAAACCGTTCATAACAACCAATCTATGTGTCAAAATTGTCCAGTGCATCAAAAACAACAGTGCATCGATCCGAGTAACTCCGGGAACAACGTTGGCAAATAATCTGGGCGAAGTGATATATACGCCTCCAAGTGGAGAGGATATTATTAGAAAGAAGCTGTCCAATCTTGAAAAATTCATCAATGAAGACAACGGATTGGACCCGCTTATAAAAATAGCATTGTTGCACTATCAGTTTGAGGCTATCCACCCGTTTGTTGATGGTAACGGCAGGACGGGGCGGATTTTGCTGTTGCTGTACTTAAAGGCGTCGGGACTATTGGAGATTCCTGCCATCTATTTGAGTGAATACATTATCCGCCATAAAAACGAATATTACCAAAAGCTTCGTGGCGTAACGGAAAAAGAAAACTGGGAAGATTTCATCCTTTATATGCTGGATATGGTAGAGCAGACTTCGCTGAAAGGATTGGAACGCCTTCACCTCATTACAGAAGCAATGGAAGAAATGACCCACGAAATCAAAAACGAACTACCCAAAATTTACTCTAAGGACCTCGTGGAAATTTTGTTCAGGCTTCCATACACCAAACGGCAGAACCTTATCGATGAAAACGTAGGAAATGCCAAGACGGTAGGTAACTACTTAATAGCTCTGGAAGAAAAAGGCATACTCCATTCCATTAAAGTCGGCAAAGAAAAACTTTATATAAACCATAAACTGCTGAAGATACTTGAAAACAAGCAAAGTGAGATCTAAACATTATTTTTAATCACTGTTGCCGGAAAAAATAAAAAGGAGCAGTAGAAATTAATCAGACTGCTCCTGATATCCCACAGAAGTAAAAACCAGCACATTACCTTTTTTTACTTCCAATGTGAAAGCGCCGTTCAATTATGCAAATGAACGATTTCGAAATCAAACAGGTCGGAATGTCTAAAGTTCTTCCGACCTGTTTGGTAATTACCAACCCGGGTTTTGGCCCAAATTGGGGTTCCGATCTAGCTGTGGTTGTGGAACCGGCCACAGATAGTTCTTTGGATCTTCAAAGCGTCTGTTCCATTGGGCTTGTAAATAACCGTCTGGACCAATACGGAAAGTTGACCCTTCGAGCTCAGGAAACCAGGAGGCTTTCACCCCTTCAATAGGCTGCGCCAATTTCTCGCCCTCTCTCCAACGACGTACATCAAAATAACGTTGCCCTTCTAATACGAGCTCTATTCTACGTTCTCGACGAATCTCGGTGCGTACATCCATGTGATGTTGCGCCAAAAAATTCAAGTTCATGGGCACCATCCCGACCCGCTGACGTAAGAGATTGATGGAGATGTCCAGATCATCTTGCGTCAATTTGCCCTGTTCCATACGCGCCTCGGCATAGGTGAGTAAGACTTCGGCATAACGGATCAAATGGATATCATTGTCGTCGCGGTTATAGGTGGGCACCGCACCCGGATCTACATACTTTTTATAGTAGTATCCTGTTGTAGTAACACTTCCCCTGCCATCCTGACTAAATTTGGGCCGCACGAATATAGAGGGGTCTGGGTTTTCACTTACAGGCCGACCATCGTAATTACCGCCCCACTGGTCGCCCGGTACCACTACTGTCTGCGTCAACCGCGGATCCCGGTTCTTAAAGACATCCTCATAAGAGGCATCGCTGTATAAAGGCGACTGGTCAATGGGTAAACCATCCGCGCATAGATAGGAATCAATTAAAGACTTCGTCGGCACAAAACGGGCAAACTGGTCTGGCACTTGGATTTCCCGACTTAAGTTGTGCATAATGATGTCGATTTTATGCAATCTTGCCAGGATCGTTTCCTGATTTCGTCCATTGGCCAACTTCCCTGCATCAGTAAAAAGTTCCCAGTAACTGGTTTCAGGATTACCATTGGAATACAAGCGATAAATGCCCATGTCCATCACTTCTTTTGCCGCCTGCTCGGCCACATCATAGCGCTTTTCTGCTAAGGCAATCCGAGCCTTCAAAGCCAGCGCGGCGCCCTTGTTGATACGCCCCAGATTTTCGCCGGTCGGGATACTTGCCGGAAGTTGATCGACGGCTAAATCGAGTTCCGACAGCATGAAATCGACCACCTCCTCTCGGGGATTTCGCGGGCCATAAACCTGTTCATCATCCGGCTCAAGTGGCACCGTGACCAAAGGAACATCGCCGTAAAAGGATACCAGGAAACTATAAGCCAGGACCCTGAGTACCCGTACTTCGGCGGCCAATCTTTCCTTTGCGCCCGGCTCATTCTCTGTGGCGGTGTGATAATTGGCCAAGAAGGTATTACATTCCCGAACATCGCGGTACATATTACGCCATTCGCCATCCACCGTAGGCTGCGTCACAGGAAATACGCCAGAACCGATATCTTTGTATTGGTTTGTAGTCGGCCACATGGTATTTTCCCCCATGTTTTCCATATCTACGGTATTCTTTGCTTTGACGCGCGAATAGATAGCTGTTGCCGCCATTTCCAATTGCTCCTGGTTTTTCCAGAAAGTTTCGTCAGCAATCGCATCCAATGGAACGCGATCCAGGTAATCTTTACAAGCAGAAAGAATAAATAAGGAGCTTGTTATCAGTATAAAAAAAGTTCTTCTTCTCATGGTAATTAATTTGCTCGTATCTATTTAAATGTAACCTGTAGACCCAAAGCAAAGGTCTTCATCTGCGGATAGTAATTCGCTCCCTGCCCTATTGGCGATTCAGGGTCATAACCGCGAAAGAAATCAGTAAATGTCAGTAGGTTTTCTGCTGATGCATAAATTCGCAGATTACTTGCCCGAAATTTATCCGTTAAACGTGCAGGAAAGGTATAGCCCAATTGCACATTCTTCAACCGTAAATAAGCCGCATTTTCTACCCAGTAAGAGGATAATCTCGTATTATGGGTCCGCATGTAAACGAAACGCGGATAAGACGCGTCGGTATTTTCGGGTGTCCAACGGTCTAAATGTATATCTTGTGGCATCGCACTATTGTTAATAAAGGGATGCCTTGCGGATCCGGTCAACCAACCATCGGCCTTGCCTACCCCTTGAATAAAGAAGTTGAAGTCTATACCCTTCCATCCTAAATCCCCTCGGATACCATATGTATACCGCGGTATATCGCTTCCCAACACATGCCTATCTTTTCCGACGGTAATCTCGGTATCATCCGGATTTGCTGGTCGATAAATCAAATCACCAGGTGCAACGAGGTCACCGCTTTGATAAGGGAATCGCGGCACGTACTCCCCGTCTATTAGATCGAAGTCACTCACTTGGGCAATCCCTTCTGCGATAAAGCCGTATAAGGCGTCAATCGGATAACCTTCTAGACGAACCCGATCGCTTAAATTAGTTGCAAAATTTTCCAGTTTGGTGATCTTATTCCGAACGTCAGAAAGATTGGCACCTATACCATATCGAAAATCACCCACTTTGTCCTGCCACGCCACGTTGATTTCCCACCCTTTGTTCTGCACAGAACCCGAATTTTGAGGTGGATAACCCGTTCCGACACCGATCACATCCGGCAAAGGCGGTGTTAAAAGGATGTCCTTTGTGGTATTAATGTAGTAGTCTGCGGTCAGCGCCAAGCGGTCGTTCAGAAAACTCAGGTCCATCCCCACATTGAACTTTTCTCCTTTTTCCCAAGTTAAACCCGTATTGGGTATTAAGGTCTGCCGAAATCCTACCTGAGGCACATCTCCTATCGGATTATTTACCCCAATCTGCGCGGGTTCCAAGATCGCTTGATAAGCATAATAAATAGGTATCGGATTGTTAGGATCGAGGGTATTTACAACTCTATCATTTCCCTGGGTTCCGTAAGATGCCCTCAGCTTGGCGGAAGGGATGACCGCCTTAAGTCCCTGAAAAAAATCTTCTTCTGACAACACCCAGCCTAAAGACGCAGAGCCGAACCAGCTCCACCGCACATCAGGCGCGAAACGGGAAGAACCATCGTATCTAAAGTTAGCTTCCGCCAGGTACTTGTTATTGTAGGCATAGTTAACCCGACCGAAGAAAGATTGTAAGGCGAACTGCCTACCATTGCTGTTGTTCTGTGGATTTTCCGTACCTAAATTTAGAGAAGGGACGTCCTCCGAGGGTAGGTTTTGGCGTGTAGCGCTGAATTCTGAAGCGATATCTTCTTCCTGCGATATCCCTAATAAACCAGACAAGGCATGTTTATCGTTGAAGGTTTTTTGATAGTTGAGCGTTCCTATAAAGGTCTGATACAAGCCGGTATAATCAGTCGCTCCAATTCGATTCGGCGCGTTAGTCTGATAAATCAACTGGTTATCATCCGGACTGTAATAATTAATGGTTTTATCCAGCACAGTACGTTTGGAGTTATAACGTACCAAGCCATACTGCCCTTTAATATCCAAACCTTCCACAATGTTTAAGGTGGCGCCGATATTTGCGGTTACTTCCTGCGAGCCGAATTCGTTGAAGCCACCATCCTGCGCAATGGCTACCGGATTGCTTTGTCCGCCATGATAGCCCCAGCTCCCGTTCGTAAACCTTACCGGAACCAAAGGACGGATACTCGTAGCCGCAGAAAGGAGATCTCTTCCACCATTACCGCCGGAATTGCTGTTCACATCTCTATCAACATAGCCCACGATCGCATCGACCTTCAGTCGGTCTATCAAGGTGGTGTTCAGGCGCATACGTAAATTGTGGCGGCCGGCTTTGAAATTATCCCCAACAACGAGCCCGCCTTCACTCAAATAACCATAGGATAAATAATAGTTCATGTTGTTAGCCCCACCATTGATGTTGAGGTTATAACCCTGTTGAGGCGCATGATCCTTGTATACTTCCTTTATCCAGTCGGTATTAGCAAAATAATTCGGGTCTGAGCCATTCCGGGCGATTTCGATTTGCTCTTCCGTATAAACCGGTGTTTGTCCGGCATTAATTGAAGCCTCATTTTGAAGCGTCATAAAATCCGGAGACCCCAAAAATTTAGGCAAAGCCGTCGGCCTTTGCTGGGCATAGTAACTATTTAAAGTAATCGTTGGCTGGTCGCCCTTCTTTCCTTGTTTCGTTGTCACCAAAATAACACCATTGGCGCCCCTTACACCATAGATGGAAGAAGATGCAGCATCCTTTAATACGGAAATGCTTTCAACATCGTCGGGATTCAGGATATTTAAATCGCCACCGGGAATTCCATCAATGACTACCAATGGAGTAGCATCTCCCCAAGTACCTACACCGCGAATTCTAATGGATGGCGCATTGCCCCCCGGAACGTTATTGGTACTTCTAACGGTAACTCCCGGCATCAGGCCTTGTAAACCTCTTCCTAAATTGGTTATCGGCCGGGATGCCAACTCTTTTGGACTAACGGTACTCACAGCGCCGGTCAGATTAATCTTCTTTTGCGTACCATAACCGACAACAACCACTTCCTCAAGTGATGCGACATCTTCTTCCAAAAAGACATTGAAATTCGCGTCACTACCCTGTATTCTCCGTTCAACCGTTTCATAACCCATAGACGAAAAAACCAGCACATCGCCGGATTTAACTGATAGAGAAAAATTTCCCTGCCCATCTGTTGTGGTACCTCCCTGGCGATGTTTGTTCCGAACATAAACGCCGATTAACGGATTTGCGGGTTCTTGCGTATCAAAAACACGTCCGTTGACGGTAAAAACGGAATCCTGTCTGGACTTTGCTCTCAGTGGCACGACCGCTTGCTCATAAATTTTGATTTGATTGCCCGATACCGAATAAGCTAAATTCGACCCTTTGAGCACCTGATCCAAGGCCTGTAATACGTCTTTATCGGCGGCTTGGATATTAACTCTTTTGCCTTTAACAGTTTTATCGTTGTAGAAGACAGCATACTTTGTTTGGGCTTGAATTTCTTTAAAAAAATTGCTTAACTCACCGTTTTCAATCTTAACGCTGATTTTACCTTGGGAGTACGACTTTGCATGCACTACCATGACGTTAATGCAGACTAAAAATGCAGCCAATTTTAACATTCGAAAAGTTTTTGTAATAAAGTTCACCTGCATGGATGGTGATTGGCAGGTATAAAAAAATTTCATACTTTAGTAGATCAATTAATTAATTTTTCCAGTTAATTTTTTGTTATGGGGAGGTGTTGCAGCACCTCCCCTACTTCAATTCGGTTGATTTTTTTATTTCGTCTGGATATACACCCTCCTTCCTATTTGATTGATGGAATATTTCGATACGTCAAAGATATTTTGCAACACTTCCGGCAATGTTTGTGTTAAATCGAAACTACCTGAAAAGGTTTCATCAATAGCCAAACGCTCGGAAATTTCAATATCAGCATTGTAGAAACGCTCCAATTTCTTTAGAATTTCGTCAAGGTTCATACTGTTCAAAAGCAAGCGTCTGTTCGTCCAGGAAACAGCCGTTTCGGCAGCGGGTTGAATAAGTAATTTGTGCTGACTTTTCCTGAAGCGGGCTTCCATGCCAGGTTCCAGCAGCTGTTTCTCAAAGGAGTTATCCTTACTTGGCAATAGGGCAACCTTGCCCGTTATTAGCACCAACGAGGTGTAGTCGTCATCAGCGTAAGAACTTAAGTTAAAACTGGTGCCTAGCACCTGTATTTTCATTACCTCCGACAATACAAAGAAAGGTCTTTTCGCCTCTTTGGCAATCTCGAAATAGGCTTCTCCATCCAAATAGACCTCCCGCTCGTTGTTATCAAATTTTTCGGGGAAAGTCAGAGACGAACCGGCATTCAGCCAAACTTTTGTACCGTCTTCTAATACCACTTCACTTCGCTTACCGTAAGGTACACCAATTGAACTGTAACGAACCTTAAGTGCTGAGAAGTCGGGCGACGACTTGTAAAGCTTGCTTAATTGATTATAGATCACCGGCGAACTGTCTTGAAGTACCTGTGTTTTCTTATCGGCGCCAATGAATTGCACATTGCCTGATTTCGATAAGTGCCTCTGATGGGCCATGGCTGCTTCCTGAATATCATTCCCACGTTCCGAAACGTAATACCCGTAAAGTCCTAAACCAATAACGAAAAGAAAGAAAAGTGCCACTAGATTTTTCGGCAAAGTGGATCTTCGACTGTTTCGGCTTTGGGTCTCTTCGTGAATTCCACGCCATAATGCGGACCTTTCTTCCTCAGAAAGAGATTCGCGTTTGGCATCTTTTACGACTGATACGATAGTATGTGCCAAAGACGCTTGTTTATTCTCGACTCCGCTAGCTTGTTCCCCGTCCCACTGTTTATCCTCGCTTAGTAGATCTTCGACTTTTTTCTTGCTCATTAATATGCCGTTTATAGGTAAGAGTAAAAAGGTTGGTTTTTATAGACTGGATTTTCTGTTTTTTTTGAAAAAAGTGGAAAAGGAAAAAGTGCAAAAGTTTAACCCAGATTACGCTTTAGGAATTAAACCAGCCGCTGACAACCGGTAACTCACAACTGGAAACTGATAACTAGTAACGAATACTAACAACGGGCAAGGGATATCAGGAGACAGAATACCTGTGCCAAAGGAACCTCTTCTATATCTTCTCTTAATTGCTTGATAGCACGATATACCAAGGTACGGCAGGTCGCTACTGAAACGTCGAGCATATTGGCTATTTCTTCATAAGAAAGCTCTTCATTAAATTTTAGGTAGATAATTTCTCTTTGCCGCGCAGGCAAGCGCTTGATCAGTTGTTGAACTTTAGTAACAAGCAGTCTGTCTTCCTCTTTTTTAATCCACGTAGCTTCGGCACTCCATTCCAGATCAAAAGTGTATTCCAATCGCTCTATCAATGCTTGATCTCTGTAATTTCTCCTTACTCGCGCTAAAATATTGTTTCTCAAAGCAGTAAAAAGGTAAGAAAGCGGATTCGCGTTCGGGTTCAAATTACTACGGTAATGAAAAAGGTTTATAAAGAGATCGTGTAAACAATCTTTGATCACATCGCCATCGGAATGATATTTCATACCGAAAGCGAAAAGCCGATCTGCATAGCGCTTATAAAGAGTTTCAAAAGCGCTGTCATTACCATTGATAAATGCTTTCCAACACGTACGTTCTTTTAGATTATCCATCTCTGAAACAAAGTTCGACCGTCACATCAAACAGTTTGACAAAATATTTGGCCAAAATAGTAAACAAAAAAACCTCCCATATTATATTAAGGTTATGTTTTTATTAATTGGTTAACGATACGTAAATGGAGCTCTTCGTTCAAGGACACCGAAAGCTTTATTCAAAAAAGATACTTTCTGATTAGCACCAGAAAGCATCTTCGATATACGTCTGGATAAGCGGACTTAGCTCAAAGAAGCTCCGACTTTATCAAGTAATTGTTTCGTTTTCTTTATCCCCTCGTCTTCGCTCAGCTTGCTTCCCTCGTACTCTATACCCACATATCCCTTATAGCCAGCGTCCTTCACAATCTGCATCATGCGCAAATAGTCAATCTGAGATTCATTGCCGTCATTGTCGAAATCATGGGTTTTAGCACTCACCCCTTTGGCGAATGGCATTAAATCCGTAACCCCCTGATAGCGATCGTATTCATAAAAATTACCGAAATCCGGAAGACTTCCACAATTTTTCTTTCCCACTTGCTTCAAAACAGCACTTAACCATTGCCCGTCTGAAGACATGCCGCCATGATTCTCCACAATGACATTGATTTTATGTTTGGCAGCAAACTCGCTTAACGTCCCTAAACCATCCACTGCCGCACTTTTCACCTCTTCCTCCGATCCTTTGCCTGCCGCATTTACCCGGATAGCATGGCATCCTAAGAACTTAGCAGCCTCTACCCATTTATAATGATTCTCCACGGCTGTCTTCCGTTCTGCATCATCCGGTGCGCCCAAACTTCCTTCCCCGTCAATCATGATCAGTACATTCTTCACGCCATTATCTTTCGATCGTTTTAACATCTCCTTAAGGTACGTTTGATCATTCGCCTTATCCTTAAAAAACTGGTTTACATACTCGACGGCGAAAATGCCATATTTCTTTGCCGCTGTTTCCGCGAAGTCCAAATTGTCCATTTGTTTACCGAATAGCGTTCTGTGCAAAGACCATTGTGCTAAGGAGATATCAAAAAAGTACTTCCCTTTCGAAGACGCAAAAAGGTCCAGCGGTAAATTAGATAAAGCGGTAAGGCCTAAAGCTCCTGCCCCCATTTGCTTTAAGAATTCTCTTCTATTACTCATGATTTATTGGTTTGTATAGGTAGGCAATTTAGAAAAAAAAGAAGAAAGTTCTTCTATTCTTGTGGAATATTATAGCGGCTTATTTTTTGACCCGCAAGAAGCGAACAGGCATTTGCTGACATTAAAAAGAGCCGACGACGGGGATCGAACCTGCGACCTACGCGTTACGAGTGCGTTGCTCTACCAGCTGAGCTACGTCGGCTTTTGCAAAGCAAAAATAATACGAAGAAGGCCTACTTGTCAAGTTCTTTTTACAATTAACAGCTCGCTTTAGTTTCTCCGCTTTATTTACTTCTTGCAAAAAACAGAGTATAGTCATACATTTCCCCATCCGTTAGCCAACACGTCGGCCAAATGCATGGCTTTTATGGGGAGATTTTGTTTATCAATATAGGCCTGTAAGTGTAGCAGGCAGGACGCATCCGTCGAAATAATGTAATTGGCGTCCATCGCCAAGGCATTATTTACCTTCTGTTCGGCCATGGCCGAGGAAATCCCTTGAAACTTCACAGCAAAAGTCCCACCAAAGCCACAACAAGTGTCCTGATCACGCATGGCGACAAGTTCCAGTCCGTCTACATTAGCCAGCAGCTGACGAGGTTCCTCCTTAATCCGGCATTCGCGCAAAGCCGAGCAGGAGTCGTGATAAACCGCCCTGCCTTCCAATTCGGCTCCGAAATAGTCTTTCTTTATGATGTTTACTAAAAAATCAGAAAGCTCGTGGATACTCGATTGAATGCTACGGCATTGGTTATGCACCATCGAATTGGTAAATAGATCATTGTAAGCATTCTTCACCATACCCGTACAGGAAGCCGACGGAGAAACAATATATTTAGCATCAACGAAGTCATCGAGGAATTTATTACCGACGAGCTTAGCCTCATCCCAAAATCCCGCATTATAGGCAGGCTGCCCACAACAGGTCTGTTCTGGATTATAATTCACTTTACACCCCGCCTTTTCCAACACCTTCATCGTGTTAAAAGCTGTTGTTGGATACAGTTGGTCTATAAAACAGGGTATAAATAAGTCCACTTGCATAGGTATTCATTTATTTTCAAAGGTAGTAATTGTTTTTGACAGGTGCTATGATGGCTTAGTTAAGACAGGTAGGAGCTTAGATTGTTTATTTTAATAGAAGGTTTTTTTTATCAACTTTTGCTTGATCAAAAGTTGAACAAAAATCAAGGCTTTGTAGGCCACTTTGCAACTGATGGCAAAGCATTCATGGCGCGTATTGGAGCCGTTTCACTTCCTCAATCCGCTTGGATATTGCAACATGAGCGATGGTACCCATGCTTTCCTGCTCGTTGCGTCAGTATCCTCCAAGGCCGTTTAAGCGTTTCGGAACGACCATTGCAACGGGGCTATGGTGCTTGAGGAATGATGGCCTTCTAGGGTGAGCGTAAAGAAATTCGGTTAGAAGGGCGAGAAAAAGCGTTCTGCGAAAAAGCGAAGGGAAGGAATTGGGCGTCAGGGCGGCTCCGCAGAACGGTGGGTTGGGACCGAATTTTTAGCGAGAACCAGACAGCCTTGATCTTTGCGTCGGTTTGGATCAAGCCAAAGCGACAATAAAAATTAACTTAAAAAAAACCTTCCTTTAACCAACGTACGAATTTAATGACCCCTTCTCTTTATTATGCTGCCGAAGTAAGCGAATTAAAAAAAATAATCCTATCGCAAAGAACAAAGCTAGGGATAAAGCGGAATAGCGGATATTCTTCGTTTGTTCTTCGATAAAAGCAAAAAAGAATAAACCAACAACAATGGCGAGTTTTTCCGTTACATCGTAAAAACTGAAAAACGCAGTGGTATCCGTTTCATCTGCCGGTATTAATTTGGAATAAGTAGATCTCGACAACGATTGAATCCCACCCATGATCAGACCTACCAGCGCCGCCAGCATATAGAACTGCATTTCTGTTTGTATTACATATGCACTAACACATACAATGATCCATAATAACACGACAATGAGCAGGACCTGTATATTGCCCATTCTTTTGGCTAAAGCGGACATTAAAAAAGCGCCTAAGATCGCTACGAGCTGAATAATCAAGATCGTAACAATTAATTTTGATGCTCCTAACCGCAGTATTTTCTCGCCAAAAGCGGCAGCCACCAACATCGTTGTTTGTACGCCCATGGCATAGAAAAAGAAAGCCCCTAAAAACCTTTTAAGGCTGCTTAATCTGCTGATTTTCGTCCAAACGCTCCTCAACTCTGTAAAACCGCTCTTAAAAACATTGTGTTTAGACGGCTTAGCATTAGCTTTCCCTGATGGCAGCTTTTTAAAAGGTATTTGAGAAAAGCCCATCCACCAGAGCCCAACCAATAAAAAAGAGAGACGCGGAGCGAAAGTGGCGTCCTGAATACCAAACCATTCCGGTTTAAGGACAAATACGAAACAAATAATTTGCAATAAAACACTTCCGATATAGCCATAAGCGAAGCCCTGTGCACTTACGCGGTCCTGCTCATCAATACTGGCGATTTCCGGTAAATAAGAGTTGTTGAAAAGTACGCCGCCTATATAGCCCATAGCGGCAAGTGTACTGCAAATAATACCCCACTCCAAGGTTTCAATCTTAAAGAAGAACAGACCAATACAGGCAAAACTCCCCATATAAGTAAAGCCTTTCATAAAAGACTTTTTGTTCCCCCGGTTATCGGCAATTGCAGAAAGTATGGGAAGTACCAGGGCCATCACGAGGTAAGCAAAAGCAAGCGAATAGTTCGCCAAGGCGGTATTGATAAATTGGAATCCAAAAAAACCGACCACATCCCCCTTGTCCTGACTAGTCGTAATAGCCGTATAATAGGCTGGAAAAATAGTAGAAGTAATCACTAAATTATAAGCAGAGTTCGACCAATCGAACATCGCCCAAGCCCTAATGGTTGATTTATCGTTTTTTTTCATCAAAACAATTTGCGTCACTACAAACCTACTATTTCTTTTTTTAATCCAGATTACGCGTTAGGAATTAAAACGAAAGGGAATGATCGAAAACCTTCATGCAGGCATGCAAACGAATTACAAGTTTCGTACAGAAGGTTCTTTCTGGCCTCTGAAAACGAACATTTCATTGAGCTAATGCGTATTCTGGGTTTAATTTGAGGGCAGCATTAAAATGAAAGAGCTGCTTCTGAGATAGAAACAGCCCTTTCATTAACGCGAAAAAGGAATCAATAGCCCTCGTTCTGCTTCAGCGTTCCACTACTTTGATCAATCTGATCTTGCGGTATAGGAAAATATTCGTTTCGGGAATCGAAGGTCAAATTACGGTAAGACTGTAAAAATCCGCCCTCAAACCCGGAGTAACTTTCCAGCACCTGTTTAGCAACGCCCCATCGGACTAAGTCGAAAAACCGATGACCTTCCATCGCCAGTTCCAATCGACGTTCAAAGCGCACGGCATTCCGGGCATATTCGACACTAGGAAAGGAAGGATAAGGTTTAACGTCGTAATTAGCCGCCGGGGTTTCCCCTATCGTAATGGGAGGTAAGGTAGCGGCCCTCGCTCTAACGGAATTCACCAAGCGCAGCGCTTCACTTAAGTTGCCCAATTCCACCTGACATTCAGCTGCCATTAAAACAACATCGGCCAAGCGGATTAAATTCACGTTTAAGTCATTGATATAGGCTGCACCCGACACCGTATGCGACGGAAACTGCGCAACCGGCACCTGATTCTTCTTACCAACAAAAGGTCCCGCATAACTTGCCAGACGAATCCACGGATCACCAGGCATGGTACCGTAGTCGAGATAAGGAACGCCACGCCTTCCAACGGTATAGTCCAACCGGGGATCAAAACGCAGATTTACGTTTACGGCGTAATTGGTTTTGGCGCTGCCGCTTAACCCAAAATCCGACACGTAGGGATCTGTACGGTAGGATCCGTCCAAATAAGGCAAACCATTGGCATCCACTTTAAAGGAATTAACCAAGTCGATGGTTGGCTGGAAGAAACCGCAACATCCCACGGGTGAAGTTCCGTAAAGTCCACTTAGCATATCGCCCACGTTGGCGTTGTCGCCAGTTCCGTCCGGACTAATGGCGTGCTGTACAGCAAAAATAGATTCAGGACCGTTTTCAGTTGTTACATCAAAATTATCCTGATAAGGCATCGCTGTGATATCTTTTCCCGCCATTACCGTAGTAAAATGCTGCAAGGCCTCCGCATATTGCTTTTGATACAACAATACTTTACCCAAATAGGCTTCAGCAGCCATCTTATCGACCCGGCCAACCTGTCCGTTTATTTTTTCTACCGGCAGGTTTTCAGTGGCAAATTGCAGATCCGCCAAAATCATGGGATATACATCCGTGTCATTAGGCTTCGTCTTTGCTTCGTCGGCAGGCGTATTTTCGTCTACATAGGGAATATTCTTAAATACCCTCACCAGGAAAAAATAATAATGAGCCCGTAACATACGTGCTTCAGCCTGTATTTGAACGGCCCTTTCTGCACTTACCGTTTGTCCGCCCGCCTGATCAGCGGCTAACACGCGAAGGGTATTATTACATCTAGCAATCCCTTCATAATAACGGGTCCACAAAACCGAAAGGTTGTCATTCGTACTGGTAGGCTGATACACCTCAATCAGGTTCATATTGGGTTGGTCCGAGCCGTCACTTCCTTTATGTGCGTTGTCGGAAGCCACTTCTCCAAATAGCCATTGGCTCGGCGCCGATCCATAATTACCCCAAGTACCATCCTGATTACCGTTCAGGAGCGCGTAGGCACCCACTAACAAACCCTCTACCCCTTCACTGCTCACTACTTGCGGGTCTGATAACTGACCTTGTGGAACTTTTTCCAAAAAGGATTTGCTACAAGAGCTCAACGCTAAGAAGGAGACACCTATTAATATCGCAATTTTATTCTTTTTCATCGGAATACGTTTTTTGTTTTTTATCTGATAGCTGACAAACATCATCAGAAACATCAATTATTAGAACCCAATATTTAAACCCAACATATACTGACGTGGTACCGGATAAACCCCAAAGTCGACTCCCAATGCCTGGAACGTGCTATTGGTCTGCGAAACTTCCGGATCCAGACCGGTATAGTTTGTAATGGTAAATAAGTTCGTTACGCCGAAGTAAACCCGAAATCTGTTAATATCGGTGTTCGCACCAAAGAGCTTTTTCACAGGCAGATTGTATCCCACTTGGAAGTTCTTCATCCGGAAAAAGCTTCCGTCCTGCACATAGTAGCTGGAAGAAGCATATTCAAAGTCTGACGCTCCCTGATAAGCTGAGGGAATCATGCTGTTTGTGTTCGTCGGACTCCAGGCGTCTAATAAACGGGTACTGGTCTGTCCGGCAAAAGTTCCAAAGTCGGTAAAATAACGAGTAGCTTCGTATAAATCGTTGCCTTGCGATCCGTTAAAAAACATTTGAACATCGAAGTTTTTATATGCCGCATTAATACCCAGCGAATAAACGAAATCAGGATGTGGATTACCTATAATATCGCGATCTTCAGGCCCGATGGAACCATTTTGGTCGATATCCGCATACTTAGGCCCACCCACCCGGGCGCCAGAGTAGCTTGCACTATTCGCTAAATCCTCCTCGTTTTGATAAATGCCAATCATATTATAACCATAAAAGGATCCAAAAGGCGCGCCTTCTCTCAAAATGGTCGTCTGCAAACTTCTAAAGTTACCATATACCTGTTGGGTTACCGATGGTGCCAAAGAAACTACTTCATTGACATTTCGCGAAATATTCGCTGTCACATCCAAGGTAAACGGCTTTTGCTGGCTTCTGCCATAATGATACCCCAAAGACAGTTCCACCCCTTTGTTCTGCATATCGCCCACATTCACGTAAGGCGACGTTCCCAGACCGATCGCGATGGCCGGTAAAGGCAACTGGTAAAGCATGTCGCTCGTTTTGCGGTTGTACCAGTCGAACGATCCATCAAAATCCCCATTCCATAAGGTGAAGTCGACCCCTAAGTTGAGGGATTTCACTTCTTCCCATTTGATATTTTGGTTGTTATAAGCGTTTTGATAAATACCGGTTACAAAGGAGCTTCCGCCCATTGGATAAGAAGACTGCGCAATGGTAGAAGAAAAGCGATTGAGGTACTGGAAGGTCGGAATCCGCTGATTACCGGTAACACCATATCCCGCACGGAACTTCAAATCAGACAACCAAGAGGCGTCTTTCAAAAATTCCTCCTGAGATATCCGCCAGGCCGCACTCGCTGACGGGAACACCCCATATAGGTTATCCGGGCCAAAGTTGGATGATCCGTCACGACGTACGGTTAAACTCAACAGGTAGCGATCCATGAAAGCATAATCGGCTTTACCGAACAGCGAGAATAAGGAACCCACATCACCCTCACTGTTATTGCTGATATTTGAACTTCCTTGGCTCAAGTAGAGGTAATCCAAACTACTTAAAATAAAGAAATTATTCCTGCCGCCTGTCAATTGCCGGCTACGGCTCTTAAAGGCTTCTGTACCCAACAATACATTCAGACTGTGATCTTCGCCCAGGGTTGGCTTATAGTTCAAGGTGTTTGTCCAAGTCCACTCCGTATTGTATCCTTGGTTTTCCTCTAAGGCGTTATTAAAACTACCCTCCTGGAACTCCGGATTCGGATAGGTAATATTAATGCTTCCCCAATTTTCATAGCGGAGACCAAAGCTGGTGCGCAAGGTTAAGCCCTCTATGATATCATATTCAGCAAACGCATTACCAAAGAAGGTATTGCTTTTGGATTTATCGTCCTTCGCCCGGTAAGATATCGCTACCGGATTTTCACCATTCCCTAAAGCGCCCCCTCTGGATCCGGCGAAATTGCCCATGATATCGTATACGGGAATAATATTTTGTATCCGATACGCAAAACCCAATACGCTGCCTTCACCCTGATAGTCGCCCGAGGTATTGACGTTGGCTCCTATTCCGTAGTTTTCGGTATAAGAATACTGCGCGTTTTCTCCAATACGTAATTTCTTATTTAATGTACTGAACTGGGTATTGGATCTAAAATTAAACCGTTCAAAACCGCTATTGATCACGACCCCTTGTTGTTTGAAATAGCCGCCAGACATAACATAAGTCGCATCCTCTGATCCTCCGGAGGCACTGATTTGATAGCTTTGCATCGGCGCGGTATGCGTCAGCTCCTTAAACCAATTGGTTCCTTCTTTATTGGCCTGCGTAATCTGATAAAAGGTGGAGTTATCACGTGAATAATTGTACAAACTCGGATCTACATCTGCTGCTGTAATCTGAGCGCCCACGTTTCCTCCGGCCAGTAGATAATCCGGCAATACCGGGTTATCACCGGAACCGTACATCCTACCCCATGCGCTTACAGGATCTAAGCCTGCGTTACGAAAGCCTTGGTAAAGGTTCTCTGCCCACTGTTGTGGCGTTAACATCTCCGGAAAAGCACCGCTCCGGGCCTGTTGCACGCCATAGTATGCGTCCAGACTGATGTTCGTCTTTCCCGGAGCCCCCTTCTTTGTCGTCACAATTACTACCCCATTGTTCGCACGGGCACCATAAATAGAAGCCGCGGAAGCGTCTTTCAGTACCTGCATGCTCTCAATATCATTCGAGTTCAACCAGCTTAGTTTCCCTTCGTAAGGAACCCCGTCTATTACATACAAGGGGTCGTTATTATTGATGGTACTATAACCCCGGATACGGATTTGGGGGGTTGCTCCAGGTGCCCCGTCGGATACGATCTGTACCCCTGTAGCTTTACCCTGTAAGGCTTCAACCGGACTGGCAGCGGGCTGACTTTTTAACTGGCCAACGTCAACCACCGCCACCGCACCTGTAAGGTCTTTCTTACGTTGTGCGGAATAACCGGTCACCACCACCTCATCTAAATCGCTGGTAGACGGTTCTAAACTGATATTATAAGTTGTTTGTCCACCGGAAACGCGCATTTCCTTACTGGTATAACCCACATATGAGATGACCAACATATCGTTCGCGTTAACGGTCAAGGTGTATTGACCTTGGTTATCCGTCAGGATCCCATTGCTCGAGCCCTTTACCAATACACTGACACCGGGAAGGGGTGCATTGTTCGTCGCATCCGTAACTCGCCCTACAATTTTTAGTTCTTGTCGGTTTTGGATTAGTAAGATTTTCTCATTTTCAATCTTATAATTAATGTCCATAGGGACTAATACCTCGTCCAACACATCTGCTAAATTGCTCTGTAAAGTTCCTACCTCTACGATACGGTGACTTTTTAATATAGAAGGACTGTAAACAAACTTCACTTGGGACTGGGTTTCCAAGTTCTCCAGAAAGTTCTTTAACGTCATCCGCTGTTTCGTTATGTGAACAGTTTTCTTCAATGCGCCCTGAGCCTCGGCAGTGTGCGCATAGGCACTTAAAGTTCCTACCGAAATAAGGAGAGCATGAATAAAGGATATTCTCATCGCTGTTTTTGTTAAAGCAATAATTCGTTCTTTTTTCATAAATTCGAAAAATTTTGGTTTGTGAAGGGCCAGTGCATGCGCTGACCCGGAATCATAA
Organism: Olivibacter sp. XZL3; assembly: GCF_004368405.1. Lineage (GTDB taxonomy): Bacteria > Bacteroidota > Bacteroidia > Sphingobacteriales > Sphingobacteriaceae > Olivibacter. The sequence goes on along the minus strand of NZ_SBJH01000013.1, from coordinate 13,481 downwards.
TTTAATCTCCGACCGGCAATACCCCCATATTGCCGGTCTTTGTTTGGCTAAGTCTACGTCGTGTTCATAAGTGGTTCATGTTTATTTGGTTTGTTTATTCTTTATCGGATTTCAATGGTTGTGTTAACAATACGATAACTCGTTTCTGTAACGTTACAGACAACATCGAGCTGATTAAATAATTCCATATTACTTAAATCCCCTGTAAATGTGACTTTCCTAATAGTAGGATTTACTTTTATCGCTACGTTATAAGCTTCACTTAGTTTACCGGCAAGCTCATTCAAGGTAACTTCGCTAAACGTCCCATCGTTAAGCAAGGTCCTTTTGGTTTCGATAGGGATAGGCCGTTCGACCAATGTTTCGCTGAAGCTGTCTCGCTGCTGGTCTAATATCGCTCTTTGATTCATCGTTAAGTTCAAAGCCTTCGGCGTCTCTATAACTCTTTTCACCAGGTTGTTCTTTGCACTACGTATTACCTGAACCTTGCCTGTATATACAATCACTTCCTCTCTGCCTGATGCCCCTCCGGATTGAATTTTGAAACGGGTTCCCAATACCCTTGTAATCATTTCGTCATGAAACACTATAAAGGGATTGGATGGGTTACCCTTTACATCGAACAAGGCGTCTCCAGTTAATGAAACTTCTCTTTTGTCAAACTGCGTAGCGTAACTTAACTCAGCCCCGCTAAAAAGTTTGACACGGGAGGAGTCTGGCAAAACAACTTCTAAGGATTCATCATAAGGGTTTATCACCTTGGTAATTAAACTTTCCTTTCTATTTACGAAATCGGGTTCAACGGGATTACATTTCAAGCGAATATAAATCCAAACGGAGCTAACAATCAATAGCGCGATCGCTGCGCAAGCGGCGACATAGCTTTTCTTAAAGAGCCTAATCGAAGTCGGACGATCTTTTTTTTTGCCCTCATTGGGTTGCGTTTCCCTATTAATCTTTTCCCATAATCGGTCCTCCAACTCTCCAAATTCCACCTCACTTAAATTTAAATCGGCATCACTATCTAATAAGTCATACCAGCGGCGAACGGTCTCCTGCTCCTCTTGTGTGCATTTGCCCTTTAAATAGCGCTCCAATAAGTTATGAAAGGCTTTACGACTCATACTAATTTGGTTAGTACTCCTTTTATAAAGGCTTTACATAACTATAGTAAAACAACTGAGCCTTATCCCTAAATTTTTTTTTATTTTTTTTGCTCCGTTTAACCCGGATTACATGTTAGGAAGTAAATCGAAAGGGAATGATCCAAACCAGGCATGAAAAGGAGCATTTCATTGCAGTTCATGAGCTAATGCGTATTCTGGGTTTAATTGTTGAGTATAAAAATAGGCAATGAATAATGAACAACTGATAACGAAACAAGCGCTATAATGATCATATAGTCTTTTAAGGCCAGCCGCATGGCTTTTAACGATTGCGTAATATGGTATTCTACCGCCTTCTCTGAAATTTTTAATTTCTGCGCAATTTCCTTCACCGAGTTATATTCTAGACGACTCAGGACGAAGACCTCTCTCGTTTTTCGCGGCAGCAGATTGATCCCTTTTTCGATCGAGATGGAAAGCTCACGAACCGACAATTGCTCTTCCAAGCTATTCGCCCCGATGTCGCCCTGCCCTTTCTTATATTTTGCATATCGGTCAAACTGCAGCGCGTTTTTTAGGTAATTGATGAAACTGTATCGGACTGCCGAACTGAGGTACGAAGAAAGATTAGTTATCTCATGAATATGGCGGCGCTCCCACAAGGAAATAAAAATGTTCTGGGTTAATTCTTCAGCTAATTCCTTACTGCTTGATTTTCTGAATAATTGTAAGAAACACACTTTCCAATATCGCTTATAAATCTCTTTGAATGCTTGATGGTCGCTTTGCTTTATTTTCGTCAGTAATTCAGCATCCGTAGAGTTGCAGTATTCCATATCGTTTATAAAGTGGTTATCACAAATATATAAACAACATTTAATTAAGCAAATAAATCGGCTGAATTGTGATCAAATGTGACTATTTCACAGCTATTTTGTAACAAAAATGTTTCACTACAAATAATACTTGTCTCGATTGAACTTTATTTTGCCTGCGTCCACTAATGAGCGGATACAGGCAACCCGATCGTCTTCTTCACCTGTTTGCAGTCCGTCCACCAATTCATCCAGGGACAAAGGACCATTTGCAAGTATATTAGCAATCTCCGTTACGAGTCGGTCCTCGATCTCCTCTTCTTTTGACTTTTTCTGCTTTCTTAAACAATAATCGCATATTCCGCAGCGCTCATGACTTTTCTCGCCAAAATAGGCGAGCAACTGCTGCGAACGGCAGGCGTCTGCCTTCAAATAGCGAAGTACCGCGTTGAGCTGTTCCTCTCCTATCTGTTTTCGCTCATCAATATGCTTTTTATCGATATGCAAATGCTGCGAATCGCTTCTTGGCTGTAAGAACTGAATTTGTGGTTTGTCTGTTTGCGGTAGATAACTGATAATCTGATACTGCTCGAGCTGCTTTAAATGATGGAGTGTTTCAGCCAGCGAGAGGCCCGCTTTTCGAGCTAAATCTGATTCTCTGAACGTCACATAATAATCGAAAGCAGCCCCGTAAGCACGAAGGATTGCCTTGATAAATGCGTCTAGATTGGCATGGGCCACCTGAAAACTATACAAATCGCGGGCATCCACTTCAAAACGCAGCCGTGAGGGTATATAAACATTTTCGGTTACTGTCAGCCATTCATCACGTTCCAAAAACTTTAAAGCGCTAATGGTTTTAAGTGCTTCCAGTTGATATCGGTTGCAAAAGGCGGCAATATCAAAGTCGAAGCATAAATACTGACCAGCGCCATAAGCGAGCTGAAAGTAGTTGCCAAGATGATAGTAGATTTGGGTGATCTCTTTGACCGTAGGAAAGCTTAACTCGAAATTCTTTTTCAATCTTACTTTATCTTCCTCATTGTACAAGAGCACCGCATAAGCCCTTTTTGCATCGCGCCCGGCCCGCCCAGCTTCTTGATAATAGGCCTCTAAAGTATCCGGAATATCGACATGAACGACAAAACGTACATCGGGCTTGTCAATCCCCATACCGAAGGCATTTGTCGCTACGATGACTTGCGTCTGATTTTTTTTCCAGGCGTCTTGCTTCTTGGATCGCTCAAGCGTAGATAAACCAGCATGATAAAAATCAGCCGTTATTCCTTCAAACAGTAAAAACCGAGTAAGCTCCTGCGTTTCTCTTCTGTTCCTAACGTAAACAACACCGCTTCCTCCCGTCTTCTTTATGATTTTAACCAGCCGCGCTGTCTTATTTACTTCTTCGAACGCCATATAGGCCAGGTTCTCCCGGACAAAACTTTTTACAAATACGCGCTGTTCGGTCGTAGCCCTAAATTTCAGTTTGTTCTGGATATCGTCCACTACCTTTGGTGTAGCAGTAGCCGTTAGCGCTAAAAAGGGCACCTTGGGGTGTAAGTCACGTAATTCAGATAAGTGAAGATAAGGCGGTCTGAAATCGTAGCCCCATTGTGAGATACAATGTGCCTCGTCGATCGCAAATAAATTAACCGGCATATAACGAATCCGCTCCTTTACCAAATCGTTCATCAGGCGTTCGGGCGACAAGTATAAAAACTTAATATCGCCGTACACGCAGTTGTCTAAAGCGATATCTATTTCCCGCTTCGTCATACCAGCAAATATGGATACGGCTTTTATATTTCTGGCCTTCAAGTTCTCCACCTGATCCTTCATCAGGGCAATAAGTGGCGTTACAACAATACATATTCCCTTCTTCGCCATCGCCGGAACCTGAAAACACAGGGATTTCCCGCCACCGGTGGGCATCAATGCTAAGGCATCATGTCCGGCTAATACATGTTTGATAACGTCTTCCTGAAGTGGTCTGAAATGTGAATAACTCCAATAGCGTTCTAGAATTTCATATATAGACATAGCTTCCCTTGCTATTTAGCGTTCCAAACATAAGCAAAATTATCCTTTAGGCAGTAAAAGGCAACATTCAATTGCGCAGCATCCAGTCGCCACTTCTCGATGGTTTTCCGACTATTGGAGCCATCCATAATCAAAACGGTTTTTTTCTCTAGGTGTTGTAGTAGACTCCTTGGCAGTACTTTCGGATTATTCCGTACCAATACCCAATCGGGCACAAAATCGATCGAATCGCTTTGCTGACCATCTAGAATGAGCATGCGTTTGCCTCCGAATAGGAGCTGATCCTTCTTAATATAGATATCCCCATAGTGGAACTTGGCAGATTTTGAAACAAAAGATAGGTGATTAATGGATGAATAGGCTTCGAGAGCTGGCAAGACGGCGTAGGCCAGGAACGGTTGGCCCGCAGAATCGGCATTGGAATACAGGATGGGTTTTAATCCGTCAATCAGTCCAATTGCCATATTATTTCGAACGTTGAAAACGATGAGATTCCGACTCCGGTATTTAGTCCACCACGTTAAATTAACCGCTAGCCCCAAAATAAGGAGGCTCGCAATCGATGCGTACAACATCGGTCGCCAGGCAAATTGAAAAGCCAAGACCAAGGTGATCATAAACACATATAGCAAAATACATTCATAGCTAGACAGCCAAACTGCCTTTACCGTAGCCAAGGGCCATTGTTCAATCTTCACCAATACCTGGCTGACAAAAACGATGAACTGCTCGACGATTCCAGCAATATAGAGGGTGATCTCATTTACAGGAAGCGCTAACAATAAAAAGCCAACATAAATAATAAGGGTTAGGGGTAGGCTTACAAACAGGTTTGCCGGCAGAAAATACACCGGAAAAAGATGAAAATAATACAATACCAATGGAAAATTGGCCAACTGTGCCGCACAGCATAGAGACACATAAGACCAAACCCGACGCGCCAATGAATATCTACACCTTAGCAAATTGGATAAAAGGGGCATGAGCCAGATAATGCCAATAACGGCCAGATAAGATAACTGAAAACCGACTTCGACAAGCAATTTCGGATTACACAACAGCAGAAAAAAAGCAGAAATGGCAATACTGTTATAACGATTACTGTTACGACGAAGTGTATCGCCAAGAACAAAAACACTGATCATAAAAGCCGCGCGAAGAACAGACGGCGCGAAGCCGGTTATTAATACATAAGCCCATACGAAAAACAGTAGCAAAAGAAGACGGATGTATTTCAGCCAGCCCGGTCGGTCGAGCCACCGCAAGCTGAAAGCTAAAAAGGCGAATACAATGCCGACATGCATGCCCGAAACAGCTAATACGTGGATGGTGCCGGTTGCCGAAAAAGCGTTCACCACATCCTGATCTAAGGATGCACGATATCCCAAAACAAGGGCGGCGAGTAAGGAAGCTGCATTTTGATCCTTAAAATATCGATTGAATTTCTCTACCAGTTTTTTCCTTGTTGCAAGCGCATACCTGATGACGGAATTTCCTCGTATACGCCCAGTCTTTTTTAGGGCGTTCTTCGATAGAAATGACGCGTGCCAAAGGTCATGATTAGCCGTATAGGCCGCATAATCGAATTCATGCGGGTTATACGGCCCTGCAATCGGTTGAAAATCGCTAACAAAGCTAAGCTCGTCCCCGTAAGCTAGTGGAAAATCGACAGTATCCGTTCTGATTTTTAGCAATAATTTTCCGTTAACCCGTTTATACCTGCCTCCCAGCTTAGCATAATTAATGGTGAGTTCGACGGTTTGAAAGTGTTCCTTCGCTTTAGGCTCAGCGGATACAAAACCCAGCAAATGGGAACTCTCGAAGCGACTAAAGTGCTTATCATTGACGAGCGGATGGCTTTTCCAAACCGATGCGCATCCAAGCGAAATGAGCGTTGCCATAAAAAGACCAAATGCAGGGCCATACAGTTGACGGTACTGCCATTTCGTTTTGATGGCAATAAAAAAGAAGCATCCGGCAAACAACAAACAAATAATGCGTAAAAGACGATACGTAAGCAAGTCAACCGGCAATAGGTAAGCGAGACCAATTCCAGTCATTAAGGCAAAGGAAAAGGATACGAAAGGGACTCCTGCGCGACTGTTGGCAAGCGGTGGCATCATCATTAAAATTGGAATCGCATTTGCATTTTTAGTTCCGACCTGCGATTGCCCTCAATTCTGTCCAGCCCAGATCCGAGTTCGCCAAGCCCGGCATAATGACTGGCAGCATATCGACACCAAAAATCAATTCCCTTTTTTATTCGGCATCGTAGGTTAAGATAATATCGAAGACCTTTATTGCTATAGAAAGGAAACGACGCGGCGTAAAGCACATCATTTTCAAAGGCATATATCCGTGAATTATAACCATCCGTTTTAAATAAAGCGAGGCGGACATTACCGGAAAGCATACCGCGCGTTTTATAGATTACATCTTGGTAAAATAAATGCCCATTTTCGGCATTCGCTGCTTTTCTGTAGGAAACATACTCTACCCGGTTACGAAAAACCCATTTCTCCCCGCACTGGAACTGTGCTTCCGCCCTGACCTGCTGCCTCTTTACCCGTTCCAATACGACGACAGCGTGTTCAGCGTCTGCATTTTCAGCTTTATTTCGAAAGCGATAACGAAGGAGGTATCTGACTTTTTTATTGGGATTAAGCGTTAATTGTGTAAAAAGATCATGTCCGGCCGAGGGCGCATCCACGCGATACCTGAGCCAGGGAAATTTAAAGAAATCCGCGTAGGCAACCCACAGCACCTTTTTGCTGGGTTGGAAAATAAGTCCCGTATAGAAGCCCTGTTCATTTACCGCATTAGTCCCTTCCGATATTCCCTGATTATAAAACGCATGGTAGTCTTTTTGGTAGTCGCGATATTGCAGCACCAGTGATAAGTCACGCGACAACGAAGCGATGACACCGTTTGTATAAGCTAATCCGCTGCCCAAGCTGTGCGCCAGTTCGCCAAAAAGATATACATCATGAATATAAGCATGATAATAAACGCTGGTATTTGTCAAGTCGCTTCCTTTAAATGCATACTGATTATACAATAAGGCCCTGGGTTCTATTTCGCCCGAGAGATGCATGTGCAATACATTGGCGCCCATGGCAAAGGAATTCTTTTGAAACTGCACATTGGAGCCATAAAGCAATTGCGTTAAATTATGCCTATTCGAAATTTCGCTCGGTGTTCTATGCAAACCGTTTTCACGAATAGCACTGTAGCGTGCTATACCCGCTACACTATCCACAAAAGTGGCGCTCAACTTCTTATAGGAAACGAAAGGTGTAAGGGTGAAATTTTTACGTGAATAGGTTGCCGCTAAACCGCGGAAGAAAGAAAACTCGTTAGCGGATGTATATGGACGCAAACCAATCCCTTGGCGGGCGACATGCTGAATCAAAGCTCCTTTTCCAAAACTGACTCCCGTCCATAAGGCCAGTCCCTGTCCGAATTGCAAGGAATAATCACCGATCACCACATGCTGCCATCTCTTGACCTTTTGGAGGTAAACACTAGCGGAGTAAAAGTCGAAACCCAAGTGCTGCGCTCCTCCAAAGAACTGCTCGCCTGCATCCTTTTTCATATTTACCGAAACTTGCAACTTCTGCGGAATGGTATAACGATAACGGGTGAATATACGATCAGCACTGCCGAGATATCTTGACCTTGTTGGGTCTTTTATGGTATATCCTCGCTGCGTTTCGAGGATACGTCCATACCTTAACATTAAATCGTGTCTTCCACTTCCCAGATATTCTTTTGCCGACATCGCCGAAGTCAAGTTCTTTTCAACCACGACAAAAGGCAGCAATAAGCGCACAACGTCTAAATCGAGGTCATCCACTGCTTGCAACTCATAGGTCGTCAGATAAGCCCCTGCAAGTTCCCGATGGTTGATAATGGCGGCTACCTGTAAGGGCGATAAGAAACGAAGCTCGCGCAACTCTTCTGCGCTTGTTTTATTTAAATCGATGGGATGTTTCAGATAATGATTCCATTGATCTATCAGCTCTGTATAATCATAATTCTCCGGCAGGTCGTCGGCCATTGACTCAACGAGCTGTTCGATTAGTCCGGCATTTTCCGTTTGGCCAAAAGCAATGGTGTGAGCAAATGAAGTAATGAGCACAAAGAATAGCGAAGCAGTACCGTACCGGCCCCCGCGATTAAAACAAGTAATTAATAAAAGTAGGTTTAAGACGATAATACGCATAGGACCTAAAGATACCGAAGAGGTATGCTTTAGGAAAGCATAGGGCAGAGAATGAACAAACTGAACAGCAAGTCCAGGCTATTTAACAAGACCTTTCTCTTTTTTTAGAAACTCCTCCAAGGCGATACGATCGGTTCGAAAAGTTAAATCATCCACTTTTATATCTTCCAATTTTACAAGTCGGAACGACTGAAGGACATCACTCTCCAAAAGATCGAAATCAAAAGCACTGGTTTTGAAAGAAAGTTGAAACGGCGTCTTATTTACAACCCGGTAGTACACCGAAAGGATCTGGCTGTCGTTGAAATACGAACGTTCATAGAAATCGGTTGTGTAGATATGATCCAACACCTCGATATCGACCGAACATTCTTCCATGTACTCTCTGCGTAAGGCTTCCCTCAGGCCTTCGCCATACTCCAAGCCGCCACCGGGAAACTTACTAAAACGGGTCCCGAACTCCTGTTCATCACTGATCAGAATTTCACGATTTTCAGTTAAAAGAATTCCGTAAACTCGTACATTAAATGGATATAACGCTGGCATCAGTTCATTAAATTTAAATTCAAAAGTAAAAAATTTTGAGCACCTTTTGAATAAGGGCTGTTGGCGATTACTTTTGCTTTCCGCTCAAAATGCTTATCTTTACACCTCTTAAATCAAAGCGAACATTTTGTGGATTTCTTACAAGGATTAAACCCTTCACAGCGGGCAGCAGTAGAACAGACAGAGGGCCCTGTTATGATAGTAGCAGGAGCTGGATCAGGCAAAACGAGAGTGATAACCTACCGAGTAGCACACCTGATACAAAAGGGCGTTGATCCATTCAACATTTTAGTATTAACTTTTACCAACAAAGCCGCCAAAGAGATGCGCGAGCGGATCATGAAAGTGGTTGGAAGTGAAGCCAAGAACATCTGGATGGGCACCTTCCACTCCGTTTTTGCAAAAATCCTGCGGGTCGAAGCGCATCACATTGGCTATCCTGCTAATTTCACTATATACGACACCGACGATAGTAAGAGCTTAATCCGATCCATTCTTAAGGAGATGCAGTTAGACGACAAGTTATACAACGCCAACTTTGTGTACAACCGCATCTCGGCTGCTAAAAACAACTTGATATCAGCCGCTGAATATCAAAAAAACGCACAAATACAAGCAGAAGATCAATCCGGTGGACGAGGTAACTTGGGACAAATCTACCAGACCTACAGCCAACGTTGTTACAAAGCGGGTGCGATGGATTTCGACGATTTACTTTTCAAAACGAATGTATTGCTGAATCAGCACCCGGAGGTCCTCTATAAATACCAAACCAAGTTTAAGTATTTAATGGTGGACGAGTACCAGGACACCAACTTTTCCCAGTACCTTATTGTTAAGCGCTTAGCGGCTATTAACGAAAATATATGTGTTGTGGGCGATGATGCACAAAGTATCTACGCCTTCAGAGGGGCTAACATTCAAAATATTCTGAATTTTGAAAAAGACTATCCCGACTTAAATGTCTTCAAACTGGAACAAAATTACCGTTCTACTCAAAATATTGTAAATGCCGCAAACAGCATTATCTCCAACAATAAAAATCAGCTAAAAAAGAACGTTTTTTCTGAAAATGAAACCGGCGATAAGATAAAGGTGGTACGCGCTTTCAGCGATAATGAAGAAGGGAAAATGGTGGCTGAAAACATCCTCCAGGATCGCTCCCTACAATCACTTCGTTTTAAGGACTTTGCGATTCTTTATCGTACCAACGCGCAATCGCGGGCGATGGAAGAGGCTTTGCGCAAACTCAACATCCCGTATAAAATCTATGGCGGTACATCTTTTTATCAACGGAAGGAAATAAAAGATCTGATTGCTTATTTCCGACTCACCTTCAATCCCAATGACGAGGAAGCTCTTAAGCGCGTTATTAACTATCCGAGAAGGGGTATTGGCGATACTTCTGTAGAGCGTATTTTTATTGCCGCCGACCAGCATCAAAAAACGATTTGGGAAATCATTACCCGTCCGCAACAATTCTTAGACGGACGCACAGCAGCCGCTGTTTATCCCTTTGGTTCGCTTATTCAAAGTTTTCAGGTGTTGGCCAAAAAAAACAGTGCATACGATACAGCGCTGCATATTGCACAGCATTCCGGCATTTTGAAGGATTTATACGAAGATAAATCCGTTGAAGGCCTAAATCGCTATGAAAACATTCAGGAGCTACTGAACGGTATCAAAGAATTTAGTGAAAGAGAAGACATTGAAGACAAGGGGCTGGACGTATTCATGCAAGATATCGCCTTGCTCACCAACGACGACAAAGATAAAGACCCCAATGCGGATACGGTGTCATTAATGACCATCCACTCCTCGAAAGGGCTGGAGTTTCCGCAGGTGTTCATCGTCGGATTGGAAGAAAATCTATTTCCATCACAGCTTGCCTTAAATTCCCGTACAGAACTGGAAGAAGAACGCAGGCTGTTTTACGTAGCAATCACACGGGCAGAAAAAAAGCTTACCTTGTCCTACGCAACTTCACGCTATCGTTGGGGCACGCTTAATAATTGTGAGCCGAGTAGATTTATAGACGAAATCGACCCACGATACCTGGCACTGGATTACAATACACCAACGCCTGCTAAATCCAATGCCGACGATATTTTCGGCAAAGCGAGAAGCGCTTGGTCGCAACCACAAGACACATTTACAAAACCGAAACCAAAAGTACTTCCAAAGACGACCTCCATTTTGCCAAAAGCGCACCAACCCAGCGCCGACTTCGCGCCGTCGGACACCAGTAATCTGCAAGTGGGCATGGAAGTGGAGCATGAGCGCTTTGGTTTTGGCAAAGTAATTAATTTAGAAGGCAATAAACCCGACATAAAAGCAACTATTTTTTTCAAAGAATTAGGACAAAAGCAATTGTTGCTTAAATTTGCAAAACTTAGAATTGTTAATAATTAAAACCGCGAGTTATGCGTTGTGAGTTATCGGTGACAACCAGCTCGATATCTTTTATCTCTCGCCGCTGACAACGAACAACTGGTAACGAAAGAAAAACATGGAATTTGACTATAATAGCACCCGAAAAAAATTAATATTGGCAGAATATGGCCGTAATGTCCAAAACATGGTAGCCTATATCTGCACCCTTCCTACAAAAGAAGAGCGAAATCGCCATGCGCAAGTCGTAATCGACTTGATGGGTTTTTTAAATCCGCATTTGAGAGATGTCTCCGATTTCAAGCACAAGCTTTGGGACCATTTGCATATCATCTCTGATTTTCAGATCGATGTGGATTCGCCCTACCCTAAGCCAACACCCGGAGCCATACACGCGAAGCCGGAAACGTTAAATTACCCCCAACATCGTATCAAGTACAAGCACTATGGCTATATCATTGAGTTAATGATAGAAAAAGCGAAAAAGATAGGAGATGCCGACCGCAAGAAAAACATGGTGCAATCGATGGCGAATTTTATGAAAATGGCTTATGTCACCTGGAATAAAGATTCGGTTAGCGATGATCACATTGTAGAGGACTTGAAAGAACTATCTAATGGGGAACTGGTTTTGGATGAAGACGTGAATCTGACGAAGCTGGAATTTAAAACGCCGCCTCCAGGTAACCGAACTAAAAGTGGGGCAACGAACAATCAACAGAACAACGGCGGCCAGAAGAATCGCCAACAACAACATAATAAAAACCAAAACAACGGAGCTAAAAAGCGCAAGCGCTTCTAGTCCGCAATTCTATATTTAAAATAACCGGCCTATATCTAGCCTGTCAGCAGTGGCATCAGGAGATACAGGCCGGTTTAGTTTTTATCTATAACAGGATAATTAAATGAATGCATTTGAAATTTATGGCGGGAAGCCATTAAAAGGCGAAATAACCCCGCAAGGAGCAAAAAATGAAGCCCTCCAAATCCTGTCGGCCGTACTGCTCACTTCAGAGAAGATGACTATCAGTAATATACCCGACATAAAAGATGTTAACAAACTGATAGAGCTGCTGCGTGATCTTGGGGTGGATGTTCACCGTATCAACGACGACACCTATACATTTGAAGCCAAGAATATTGATATCGATTACTTTCAATCGGAAGAGTTTAAAACTAAGGGAGGCAGCCTAAGAGGATCTATTATGATCGTCGGCCCCTTGCTCGCCCGTTTCGGGAAAGCGGCTATTCCAAGGCCCGGCGGTGATAAAATCGGGAGAAGAAGATTGGATACACATTTTTTGGGTTTTGAAAAATTAGGCGCCCGGTTTCAATATGATCCCGACAATCATTTCTTCAACGTCGATGCAACAGACCTTCATGGAGCTTACATTCTCTTGGACGAAGCGTCCGTAACGGGAACGGCAAACATCGTAATGGCCGCAGTGTTGGCGAAAGGCATTACCACGGTCTACAATGCGGCTTGCGAACCTTATTTGCAACAGCTATGTAAAATGCTGAACCGAATGGGGGCAAAAATTTCCGGAATCGGTTCCAATCTCTTAACAATTGAGGGGGTAGAACGTTTAACGGGCACAGCGCACCGCATGCTTCCCGACATGATCGAAATCGGCTCCTTTATCGGGCTTGCGGCCATGACGGGTTCGGAAATAACCATCAAAGACGTCCATTTTGACGAACTTGGGATCATTCCATCTGTTTTTAGCAGACTGGGAATTAAATTGGAAAGAAGAAGGGATGACATCTTTATCCCTGCACAAGACTCTTATGAAATCGAGACCTTTATAGATGGTTCCATCCTGACCATAGCCGATGCGCCATGGCCTGGCTTTACGCCCGATTTGCTTAGTATCGTGCTCGTCGTAGCCACACAAGCGAAAGGAAATGTATTAATCCATCAAAAAATGTTCGAAAGTCGCTTGTTCTTTGTCGATAAGCTGATTGATATGGGTGCCCAAATTATCCTTTGCGACCCGCACCGAGCTACGGTCATAGGCCTAAACAAAGCCTTTAAATTACGAGGCATCGAGATGACCTCGCCCGATATTCGCGCCGGCGTCTCCCTATTAATTGCGGCGTTGTCCGCCCAAGGCAGATCCGTGATTTACAATATCGAACAAATAGAACGTGGTTACCAGCACATCGATAAACGCTTATTGGCGCTGGGAGCTCAAATAAAAAGAATTGAAGGCAATCCCTTGCATTAAAGGAGTCTATAAGGTTAAAGGGTATAAGGTGTAGGGTGTAGGGAGCCTATGTCTTGTGTCTTGTCCTGATATAGGTTGACAGTTTATTATTTACAAACTGACAAGCATGATGGCGAAATTACAGAGAATG
>NZ_SBJH01000010.1 GCF_004368405.1 Olivibacter sp. XZL3 | reverse complement strand
TGTAGTGCTGTGCACTCTTGTTGCCAAAAACGGTGCAGTCTTAATTGCCAAAAACTGTGCATTGTTATTTCCCGATTACAAACAGGGAGGAAATTGAGTTCATTGGCAAGGAAATCCTCGAAAATCAATATATTTCAGATAGCAAAGACATTAAAGTCCAATCTGAGGCGACTTTCGATATCTCAGCAACAGAGACGACCTCCTATTTCGTTGACTCGGAAACAGAAACCTATATCGCCCCAATAAAGGCAATTGAATTAGTTAAGTTAGAAGGAATTGACGATCAATCAATATTCGACTATAATGTCAGGGGCTCATTAGGGAACACCAAGATTAACAGAGGGATCGTAAACAGCATTAGAGACAAATCGTTACACAAAAAGTTTCCATTATTTCATAACGGGATAACAATTGTTTCTGACGAAGTTGAAAAGAGCGACGACAAGTTAACTTTAAGGAAATTTTATGTCGTTAACGGTTGCCAAAGTCTCACTTCCCTTTATAGAAACCAAAAACACCTTACTGATAACCTAAAAATACTGACTAAGGTCATAAAGGTACCTATCGATTCTCCGCTATGTTCTCAAATAACAGAATATTCAAACAGCCAAAACGGTGTTAAACCAAGGGACTTTAAGTCCTACAATCAAATTCAAATAAGACTTCAAAATGAAATCAAACAAAAATTTGCTAACGACTATTTCTATGAGATAAAACGCGGTGAGACAAACTTGGGAGGCAAAGAAGTAATTTCAAACGAGATGTCTGGAATTTATTTAATGTCTTTTGATTTACAAGAGCCATGGAATACACATAGAAAGTATCAGGTATTTGAAGACGCGTACAACAAACTGTTTGCACGACCAGAAGTAAATGCAGAACGAATAGTATTCCTGCATATCCTTAGTAATTTAATAATTGAAAAGATCAATGATCTAGACAACCAGTTAATTGCACGATACGCGCTAACTAGATATTCAATCATGTTTATGATTCGCGGAATATTGGAAAAAGACGTGGTAGGAAATAGGCTCATTCAAGACCCCACCGATTTTGTTCGCAGCTCCGAACGAATAAGTGAATTAAAAAAGGTATTGTCCATCGTTATAAATGACATAATTATTGACCTGAATGCTGAATTGAATGACTTAGGTGAAGATTTCGACTACAAATCAAATCTGAGAAATGAAACTTGGGTAAAAGAATTAAATAGAAGCATCTCTACAAATTATCAAAAACAAGTTGACAGAAAAAGAATTCCATCGTTCAAAGAAGAATGGGAAAAAGCAGTCGCCAGTCTCGCATAGATAGTGCATCATGGTAGTACGATAATTAGTAAAAACCAATTAAAAATTGCTTAAGCTCTCAAGTTTACTCGATAATTGGCCGATTTCCCCCTCTATACCACATCTGAAAAGATTATTTATTCTGATGTATTTTAGAGATTTTTTTCAACATCAGTATTATATATCAACAACCCTTCTTCTATCAAAAGAAACTTCCTATTTTTATCGGGGAAGGCTATAACATTTTTTAAATAAACTAATTTTTTTAGCATATTTGCGCTGTTAAAATATTTTCACCTATTTGAACGGTTAACATCGAAATACTTATGAAAGTCAATTATTCAGACTTTAGGAAACATCTTAATATCGAAAAAATGAATGGATCTGCCGAAAACGTGGCCATTCTAACCCATTATCTGCAGAATTTCATATTGGAAGGTACAACCGAGTATGCGGGAAGAGCCATCTCTTACTATCAGGAAATCCAACAGAGAAACGCAAAAATCCAGGCTATTCCGTTACAGAAACTGATTCCGCTTAAATGGGACATACCTTTCCCCTCTCCTGACGAACCGAAATTTACCTTCATAGACCTCTTCGCCGGTATTGGAGGGTTTCGGCTGGCATTTCAGAATCTGGGAGGTAAATGCGTCTTTACTAGCGAATGGGACGAAAGCGCAAAAAGGACTTATGAATTTAATTTTGGAGAAGTGCCTTTTGGTGATATCACGAAAGAATCAACCAAAAGCTTCATTCCAAAACGTTTTGATGTTTTATGTGCTGGGTTCCCTTGTCAGGCGTTTTCCATTGCTGGAAAAAGAGGTGGATTTGAAGATACACGTGGAACGCTTTTTTTTGATGTCGCTGAAATTATTAAGCGTCATCAGCCTAAAGCCTTCTTCCTCGAAAATGTAAAAGGGCTTAGAAACCATGACAAAGGAAGAACTTTAAATACAATATTAAACGTATTAAGAAACGATCTAAACTATTTTGTGCCAGATCCCGAGATTATCAACGCCAAAGATTTCGGAGTCCCACAGAACAGGGAACGTATTTTTATCATCGGTTACCATAAAGATTTGGAAATTGATCAGTTTGAATATCCTGAACCATTGGACGAACAGGTCGCGATCGAAGATATTATTGAAAAGGAGGAGGTCTCCGTAAAATACTACTTATCAACTCAATACTTAAAAACCTTAAAAGAGCATAAAGCGAGACACGAAAGCAAAGGCAATGGATTCGGATTTGAGATAATACCAAATGATAGTATTGCTAATGCCGTTGTATGTGGCGGTATGGGCAGAGAGCGAAATCTGATAATTGATCAACGGCTTAGCAACTTTACCCCTGTTACCAAAATAAAAGGAGAAGTAAACCGTGAAGGAATAAGGAAAATGACTCCCCGTGAGTGGGCCCGTCTGCAAGGTTTCCCAGACACGTACAGGATTTGTGTATCGGACGTCCAAGCCTATAAACAATTCGGGAACTCGGTTGCCGTACCAGCCATTCAAGCTACTGCAAAAAAATTGTTGGAAAAACTAAATATTCGCCAAGATGTCAACGCTGAATAAACTAGGTATAGCAACAAAAGGGACTTCAAAAGCTGCAAAGCTTTTTGAGCAATTAATGCCTGATTTTAAAAACATTAGCTATAATAATCCATCAGAGTATATTACTTCCTTATGGGAGGCGTACAAGGCTTACAAGCCTTATAACAGGGATTTAAATGGCAGATTTTTTGAACTTATCCTTACTACTTTGCTCATCAGAGAAAATCTTTTGCCGATATATCTAAGTGCCTACGTCGCTTTCGTTCCAAATATTAAATACGACTTAATGTTGTTCACCAAAGAGAGAGGACCGATCTGCCTAAGTTCAAAAACTAGTTTAAGAGAACGGTATAAACAAGCCGACCTAGAGGCTGTAGCCCTTAAATACGTTCATAGGAAAGCGCTCAGTTATCTTTTAACCTTAGACCCTGGGGAAGCCTCTAAAAATAAAGCGCGTATAAAATCTGGAGATATAATAGGGCTGGATGACGTCATACTCGCCACATCAGCCGAATTCGATGACTTAATTAAAGATTTAAAACAATTTGAGCCAATTGAACCCCCGACGGTTAAGGTGATTACCTCATCCCAGATTATAAGCGAAGAAAAAGTAAAAAAAATCTAAGCCCTTAATATGTCATTATCAGGAAACAAAGGTGAATGGAGCGAACTATACGCGCTATTTAAGCTACTAGCTGACGGAAACTTATATGTTGGAGATAAAGATTTAAATCGAATTGAAGATCTCTTCTATCCGATCGTTAAAATTCTTCGCTCTGAACGATCAGGGGAGTATCAATATATTCGAGACATTGCCCACATTTTAATATCCGACGGTTCGAAAGATGAACCGATCACTATTCCTATTACAGAATTCGAAACTCAGGCAAACAGACTTTTGAGTAAAATAAAAGCTGAAAGAGGAACTTTTATATATCCAGAGCTCGACGGTTTTTTAGAACGTATCAATTGTAAATCGATAAAAGCAAAGTCTTCAAAGAAAACAGACATACACGTTGTAATATATGATACAAATGTATCAAGGCAGTCCGATTTAGGGTTTAGCATCAAGTCTCAACTTGGCGGAGATTCGACATTGTTAAATGCTGGCCGCACAACAAATTTCATATATAGAATAAATGGAGTAGCATTTACAGAAACAAAGATTGATGAAATAAATGCCATCGATTCAAAAAGTAAAATTCGGGATCGTATATCTGCTATTCAAATTGCAGGCGGCCAATTCGAATACATCGGAATGGAAAACGACATCTTTGAAGGCAATCTTAAAATGATTGAAAGCTTTCTTCCGAATATTTTAGCCGACTTTCTTCTAAATTTTAATTGTGGGATAGCCAGTTCAATCGATGTGCTGACAAGTAATATAACAGAATCAAATCCGCTTAAATTTAAATCGAGACACCCACATGAATTTTATGCCTATAAGATTAACCGCTTTCTTACTGACATCGCTTTAGGAATGATGCCAAACACTGTTTGGGATGGAAAATACGACGCTACTGGCGGATATCTGGTTGTAAAAAAGGATGGAGAGATCGTCTGTTATCACATTTATAAGAAGAATGAATTCGAAGATTATCTTTTTTACAATACTAAATTGGAAACGGCTAGCAGTTCTAGACACGGGTTTGGCGTTATATACAAAGACGGCGGCGAGTATTTTTTTAAACTAAACCTCCAAATAAGGTTTAAGTAGCCCACTTAAAAACAGAGTCCACAAAGTCGTGGATCCGCCCTTCTAGACTAGCACCCTATGGTAAGCGGCCCTTTTTTCATCTTTTTGGAAGTGATTGATTTAAAGTATATAAGCAATAGCTATTAAGGCCGCCTCATTTAACTGTTCTGCAATTTTCCATCGAGAACGCAAAAATCATACAATAGGTAAAGCTTAACATCAATCTTCGGAAAGCGGAATTTTTATCTCTCTAGCGCTCTCCACATACAGCATCACCTGGTTCACTACCCGTGGCAAGTTCCTCTTCACTTCTTGCGACCAAAAACGAAATACGGTATAGCCCATTACTTGCAGATGCTCCTGATTAATTCGATCAAGCTGCATATTCCGTTCTATCTTGGGTATCCAGAACGCTTTATTGCTTTTTATCTGATGTTTATTCTTCTCCCAGTTGTAACCATGCCAAAACTCCCCATCGATAAAAACAGCCAGCTTGTATTTCTTAATCACAATATCCGGCTTGCCCGGCAATGTTTTATCGTGCAACCTAAAACGCAAGTTTTCTGCCCACAAAGCCCTACGCAGCATCAACTCCGGTTTGGAGTCCTTCCCTTTTATGCGCGACATATTGTAGCTCCGCTGCTTGGTTGTATAAAACCCAGCACTTGCCTCAAAGCGCGGTACTTTGATAGGGTCTTCGCCTGTTGGGTAAGTTGCCATGTAATATTAACGGCTAATTTAAGGCTTTGGTTTGAGCTTTTAAAACCTTAAAATCCAACACTAAGTTTGCGTAAAACTAATTTATTTAGTATTTTAGTCTATCTCAAATAAGAAAGCAGATGAACTTACCTAAACTTAAAGTAGGTGATATGGTAAAGTACCATACGCCTTATCCAAGAGAAAATCCAAACGATCTTTATATTGTATTGGAAGCACATTATGATGTGGAAAGGCCGAGAGCCAAATTGTTAGCCTATGCACCGGATTTCAATTTCGCGTTAACCTACGTACGATTTATAGAGGAGCTCGAATTAGCAGATGTTATTAGCGTATCAACAACCGAGATCGAACAGTTTATGAAAGAAAAGGCTTACAAGACGGCCTATAAATTATGAATGAAGTAATTAAAGTTTCAAGAGTAGGCAATAAAGGAAGAAGTAATCACTGCATGATAACGCCTTAATCATCGCTGAAAAAGTGGTACTGAATCGTCACAGTTTGTGACTGGTTTGAGAAGCTAAACCATGCGATCGCGACAGCTAATGCATTAAGGTATCGCAAATTGCGATACCTTAATGCATTAGAGTTTTAACATCATAAATTTTGATCTCCAATAAAAAAGCCATGGCTAAACAGCAGAAAGAAATAATTGTGCCCGACGGGATACTAGCGGAAAGAATATATCGCCTAAGAGACCAGAATGTTATGTTGAATAGAGATTTGGCAGATTTATGGGGTCGAAGCAATAAGACTAAGAGAGCAGGTGCGTAGAAACATAGAGAAATTCCCTAGTCATTTCATGTTTCAACTCAATGATGCAGAGGTTGATATCATGGTATCGCAAAATGCGATACCTTCTCGACAGTACTTAGGGGAGCACTGCCTTACGCATTTACAGAACATGGTGTGCTTATTCTTTCCAATGTACTTAAAAGCGACTTGGCGATAAAAATGATAATAGAAATATTTGTGCGGCTTCGAAAGAGCCTTAGATATGGCGTTATAACTAGCAACGGTTATTTTAAACAAACCTGGCGTTGACGATTTGAATATTTTGAATCCCCGGCGGTCGCCGGGGACGTAAATTGGAACGTGGCCTTGTTAGATTAGCTCTCTGCCACTGAAGAGATCTTTTAAGAGTAATAACCTTTCTGCATCATCGCTACTGGTACAATAGTCGTCATCTCTTAGTAGGTAGTCGGTGTAATGCCTGTGGATGAAATCCATCGCTCGGGCTATAAAATCAGGAGCGATAGCACCTGCTTCCATATTTTTAATAAAATGTGCTGTAATAGCCCGCTGTTCGGTATCTAGCTTTTCTATTAAGCTAGCCATTTCTTCGGTAGTACTCATTTTTAAAAAAGTTAATAATCTACAAACATAATCAACTGCAACACTCCCCAAAAAGTCGGGATGTATAAAAAGCGAAAATTCGGCGGTTAAAAACCATAAGATGGAAAAGTCGCTTAATCAGCGGCGCTACCTACCCGAGTTCCTCCCGCTAAGCCCACGCTAATATCATTTCAGACAAAGGCAACGATTTATACCCGGGGCAATTGGTACCGCAGCACTTACTTTTGCATCCTGAATTCTTTGCTTTGACACACCTGCTAATCTTCCACCGCGGAAAACTGAAATAAGCAGCTTGGGTTTAAACAGTTATGATATGGGACAAGTTCAGCCTTATCCATTCCTTCTTCGATAAAAGCAGTTCTGGTGCCGCATAGTGGGCATATCGTAGGTTGATCTGACTAGGGGTAAATCTCATTCATGAACAAAGTATGACTCAGGCTTTTTGCTTTTTTACGCTGCTCAAAAACTCTTTTAGGCTTCTTTTCGTAGTTGGCGCTTATTCTGTTTTTTTGGACTGCACTTTTAATAGAAACCCCGCCGCAACGCCTCTTAAATTATTTTTTTGTTATGTCGCTTAATCAAAAAAATTCTACATAATCTGGAAATGGTTGAATTTTCAATAAAACGCGCAAAAGTGAGTAAAATCATTTGGCACGTATGCTTGTAAAGCTTATCTTTGAGACAAGTACGGAGAAATCTGGTGCGTTTTCCATCTCATTTTATGTTTGAACTCTCCCGGGAAGAATATCAAGAAATTATAAGATCGCAAAATGCGACCTTAGAACAAGGTGCTTATTCCAGATACTTGCCTTTTGCTTTTACTGAACACGGCTTGTTGATGCTCTCTAATGTTTTAAAAAGCGAGCGAGCAATCTCAATGACCATTCGCATCATCGACGTCTTTGTAAAGATGAGAGAAATGCTTGCAAATCATACTGAACTATACGGAATCAGAAGGTGATGCTGGATAGAGATTTAGCGGAGCTTTATGGTGTAGAAACAAAAGTTCTTAAACAAGCTGTTAAAAGAAACATAGATAGATTCCCCGAAGATTTTATGTTTGAGCTGGAAAAGAAGGAGTTTGAGGTTTTGAGATCACAAATTGTGACCTCAAAAGATGGTCGAGGCGGAACACGCTATTTACCAATGGCCTTTACAGAACAGGGCGTTGCTATGTTGTCCAGTGTATTAAATAGTGATAGAGCAATTAGGGTGAATATTCAGATCATCAGAGTCTTCACCAAAATCAGACAGGTATTAGCCGACACTACAGACCTCCGGCTAGAAATTGAGTATATCAAGAATACGTTGGAAAAACAAAGCCACTGTCACCGTAACTGGAGCAATTTAGAAGGAGTCAACAATCTGGATAATATGTCATGCCTCCTCTGGAAAATTGAGAACGGCAAAATCGTAGAGGTTTATAATTTCCCAGAAGACCAGCATAAGGTGGATGCATTTTTTGGGGCGGTTTATAGATAATAGATTATACAAAACAACGCTAATGACACTAAATTTTCTAAACATCGGCATTTCAGAAATGTTAACGCTCTTATTTGTAGCTCCTGTGATGGCGGTCGGCATTTACGCCCTATACCAGTGCATAACTAATCCGCAGCTTACAACCACACAGCGCATTGTCTGGCTTATTATTATTCTTTCGGTACCGTTGTTTGGATGTGTTGGGTACCTTTTAGCGAATAAGACTAATAAAAATAATGGTGCGATAAAAAAATAGCATTCTTTCTACCTCTCTACAGGTAAATACTTGATCTATGTACTAAAACGACGGAGAATTGATATTGATAAACTAAACCTAACCATATATGACCAAAACCATCACCAAACGAACGCTTAATCATCCCTGAAGAAGTGGTGATGAATCAGATATATTACATTCGGGATCAGAAGGTAATGTTGGGTAGAGATTTGGCAGATTTATATGGGGGTAAAGCAATAAGACTAAGAGAGCAAGTGCGTAGAAACATAGAGAAATTCCCTAGCGAAGAGACTTTGAAAATGCTGTAGACGAAGCAACACGGTTTGCGAAAAATGTGTTTAATCATTTTGCTGACGTCAGCAAAATGATCACAACAGAAGAAAGAAGCAACGTACTAACCGAATCAGTATGATGTATGGTCTGGGGAATAAACTTTTAAAAAAATTGTCATCATTAAAAAACTAAGCTATGATTTCACTCGGATTTTTATTTATGTATCTCGTATGGGCAGGATTTATTGCCATCGTGCTTTATGGTTTATATAAAGTTTTATCGGCACTGTTAGATCGGTACCTAGAAGCCAAACGGGATCATATCGCTGCACTTAGAGAACAAAACACAGCCTTGAAAGAAATCGCCACAGCTTTACAAGCAAATGGAGGTGGTAATTCTACGACAGAAGTGAATTGATGAGACTGTTATTGTTATCGAACTACGCTTAACAAATTATTTTGAAAGTACATTCCAATGGTGCTGAATATTAGATTTTTGAGACAAAAAAATTCACAAGTCTATTAGCGGAGATTAACTTTAATCAGCGCGATTACAGTCAGATAAATAGACCTTTTTTTCATAACGTTACTTTTTTGATTTGTTAGTAAATAGGTAATAGAATACAGGTATCATAAACATACAAGGTAGTACTACGAGCGTCCAGTTCGCTCCTTGATTGGCTAAGGTTTCCGAGTTGAGAACACTGAGCGCACTGATCAATAGAAATGCTGCCACCACTAGGATTTTAAGGATTCTGACCATATTCGCTCCCTCCGATATTGAAATTCTGCATTATCTACGGTAATTTCTTCCAAGTAATTGAAATATTGAGGGAAATAACTTAGCAGCGTTAAAAACAAGTACAGGATGGTAGCATAAATTGGTAATGCCGTTAAAGCCCCTTTTCCTCCGAAGTCGTCAGGGTTACCTGCTACATCAAAGTGCGTCGGAACATCTCCGATAATCCTTGCTTTAAAATAAAGAACAAATATCCAATAAGCTATGATACGATGGCCTTTCTATTCCTTCAATATCTTCCAATAACCACCCTTCATCCCTTCCCTTTGAATATACCCCTTATCTTTAAGAGCATCCAAAAGCTTCTGTACAGCCGATTCATTGATATGAAGTTGTGCTGCGATCTCTTTCCTTCCAATAGTATTGCGATTTTTAAGCATCGAAAAGACCTCTTCTTGCCTACTTGTTAATGGTTCTGTTTGACCACCTTTCTGACCACCTTTCTGACCACCTTTCTGACCACCGTGAATCTCTCTTGCAGACAACCAAAATTCTACTTTTGTGAAGTTAGTACCCTGTTCAAAAATTGGAGCGGTGCCGGTATAGTGTTTCCAGCCTTCTTCCATTTTATCAAATCCGTATCCGGCATTTTCAGCTAGATTGACTACTCGAAACAGTTTCGCCAAAATAGGGTTTCTTGGCAATGACATATCTCCACTACGGATCATCTCCAAGTCTTGGGGTAATGCACCTGCGTTAAGAAATTCTATACGGTTTTTAAAAACCCTAATTCTGGATTTCATCTGACTGAAATAATCGGCGTGCATTAGCATATTAACCAACGCCTCTCTTAGGGCACTTAACTGTGGCTGATCTTCTCTGCCAAACCCTTCACTATCCATCTGAAATGGAAGATCAACAGCGTTGTGCAAACGCCGCATAATAACAAAAAAATATTGCCACAAGTTCTCTTGCTCATCTAATCTATAGGAATATAGCACCGATGAATCACTATAACTGGTACCGGGAATTTCCAAATAATCGATCCGAAAATCTGGAACGGCTTTTTGTATGGCATCATTACTGCCTAAAAAGAATAACCCTGAATAAGTAAGATTTCCGTTATCTGTGATTCTCACTTTCTGCAGGAAAATATCTTCACTCAATTTATTATATGGATGGGTGGGGTCAATTCTACTTAAGTAGGATCTGAACTCTTTAACCGATGTCATATCTAAATCAGCGAGAGTAAATTCCTTTGCGCTTTCAGATGATCGGGTTCCGAAAGCTTGATCGCGATACATCGCATCTACCTCTTCTTTACTCGCACGTTGACCGCCACTGGCTGTCCGTAAAAATGTGTTGGCAGGATGGTTGTATCGTGCAGGCTTTTACTTATGATGACCTATAGCCTATTTCTTTTCTCTAAGACACGTATAACAGATAAATCAGGCCGCTCCAGCTCGTACGAATCAATTTTATCTAAAAATTCATAGATATCTAAACTGTAGAACCGACAGAGACGGACCATCATAATGAAACTTATCTCACGCTGGTCGCGCTCAATTTTTAGGTAGGTTGACACCGTGGTTCCTGCACCATCTGACGCTTCTGTAGCGCTAAGCCCCCGCTCTGTACGTAGTGCTTTTAAAGCATTACCAATTGTTCCCATCGGACGAATTTAAAAAACTAAACCGCTAAACACAAAAATAGCATACATTTGAACTATGGTAATTGATCCGAACGACTTGAGTGAATTTGATAACACACCTGATGAGAATTTATTAGGCCTTTCTTATCGCGATGTGCTGGCGCTGAGTCTGTTTCCTTTTGCGCCCACCTCTCCACTAAAAATCAGAACTTATATACCGGACGAAGTACTGGACAAGCTACCTTTCTTTCGGCTCTGCGAAGAACTGCTGATGGTAATTGACCGTGAAAATTCCCTTAAACTCACACCAAAAGGTAACCTTCCTTTGAAGTTCGTTAGCGAGCTCTATGAAAATGGGAATGTTCCGGATGAAGCCATAGAACTGGGCATAAGTAAGAGTTTTAGGGAAAGCGATATCATATCGATTTACGCGGCACGGCAGGTTTGCACCTTGGCAGGCCTTATTAAAAAAAGATCCAATGCCCTAAGTCTTACCAATCGGGGCAAAAAGTTACGATCCGACCGAAGTGCGCTTCTCGCACTCATTCTTTACGCCCACGTATGGGATTTCGATACTTGGCAATTTGATGCCTATCCTGATCGCGCCACTGGAGGTGCGGGAAATCACATCATCTGGTACATGCTGCTTAAATACGGACAGGAAGAAAGACCTACCCTCTTTTATGCAGATAATTACCTGCAATTTTTCCCCGAACTGATCGATGCTTTCGGAAATGTTTATGCTACCCCGATCGAACAGTTTCTGGGATGCTTCGAGACACGGGTCTTTTTCCGTTTTAACGACTGGTGGGGATTTACAGAAACAAAAAATAACAGATACCCTGAAGCCAATACAACGAAAGCTACATCATTCTTGTCCGCTGTTTTGGAGTTTGTCCGAAATGTCTCTTAAAACGTTTTCGTGTCCGGCTCTCTCTTTTTACGTCCTGAATTCTTTGCTTTGACACACCTTTTAATCTTCCACCACGGTAAACCGAAATAAGCAGCTCAGGTTTAAACAGCTATGATACTGGATAAGTTTAGTGTTATCAACTTCTTCTTCGGTAAAAGCAGTTCTGCTGCCGCATAATGGACATACCGTAGGTTGATCTGACAGGACATATAACTCTTTCATGAACAAAGTATAAATTAGGCTTTTTGCTTTTTCAAACTGCTCAAAAACTCTTTTAGGGTTCTTTTCGCCGTTGGCGCTTCCTCGGTTTCTTCCAACGATACAAATTCATGCCAGCTATGGTCGTACGCATCGTCCCAATCTGGAAAATGTAAATCCGGCACTTCCAGCTCATGGGCATAGAAATACATATCGTCAATCAAGTTGGCTTCTAATCTATCGATAGCTTCGATTAAGCTAATATTGTCTGGATTCGGCATAATCACTTCGCCGTGGTTCTTACAGTTCCCCGCATCGCGGTACATGTAATTGAATATTACTTGCATGAGGATATAGGTGTTGGTTTGGGAACAAAGGTAAGAAAAGTGTTGCCACTCCCTGAAGTGCAATTCGCCGGTCTTTTTTCTAGCTAAACCATAAAATACCATGATGACTACAGGTAACACGATTCCATTCTACGAGCCTTTAAAACGAATGACCACGCAGGCTGATCGAAACAACTTAAATGCCGTCTGTCTGCTGGAAATCAACGCTCCTTATTTCTTGCGATTTGGTGATTACAATGAGCTATTGTCTCTTAATCTGCAGCTATTGGATAGTTGCCTGCATACGATGTATCTGGAGGCATTAAAGATAAGCCAGCAACACAAGCGTTATTGCTTAAAAGAAGTGGCGGAACAGCTTGCAAAACGAAACCCCTTGAACTATGAACCGCATCTGGTTCCGAAAATTTATGAAGACCGCGTCAAACGTTTACTTACAGCTTCTCTGCTGGGCATGAATAATGAAGACGTATGGGATGGCCGTAACTGCATGCAAATAGGTGAATACATAAGCGCTCATTTACCTAATGGAACATGCATCATTGAGCCGTATAACTGGCATAACGCTATTGATTTACTGTTGGATTATAGCTTTTTGAGGTAAAATAATGCATCAAGGTGGCCTGCATCGTCAATTAAACGTGTGATATATTTTCGGGAAATCAGCTAGAATACTGTAGTGCGTATCGAATTGATCCGCCCTATAACGGCGATCGATCAGAAAATCAGAAAAGATAAGTCAGCCGCGGCACAAGATAACGATAGCCGACATTTCTGAACGAAAACTCAAATGCCCAATGCTCGGCGAAACGATATGCTGCCCCTATTCCGGTAATCAGGTGGTTTTTGTACCCATTGAAACCGAACGCCCCTCCTGTCTCGGCGCCGAGATAGAACCGAGGTAACATCTTCAGGCGGATCGCTAGGCTCAAAGGCACATATCCCACCGCTTCTTTATACTCATCAGTCGTAATACTGAAAGCTGCTCCGGTAGTAAATCGTAAACCCCAGATCCTTTCTTCCGGTAGCCATTCAAAGTTCAGCATGGTTCCGATTCCGAAGTTTTCGCTCTCCCGGACCGGTATCAGGTACTCAAGGGACAACGAGGGACGGATTCCCGGTTGGGCATAGAGCGTTATGGGAAGAAAAAAAAGAACCAGGATCCCATAGCAGGGGCGTAAAATTTTATGAAAAGCCTTTAATGCCATGTGCTTGCGCAGATGATGGGTTAAATAAATCTGCCTAATCTAGCCATAGCGAAAAGATATTACAAGTATCGGCCAAAATTTAACAAAAAATTAATGCAATAAGCCAGATGAGCACCTTTAAACGTACGGCAAAAAGGTTCATTCATTTCCATTGTGGCGATCTGACGTGGAGGAAGGCTAAAAGGAAGTAAAGTAGGTGTTATCGAGTTATGTTCGCTAATCACCCTATCGCAAATACATGCTTAGGCATATTCTATATTCTAACAAAGTGCTTAAGGCCTGATACTTGTAAAAAGGCACTATTACCGGCAACATACACGCATTAATTCAGGTGATGCGCTTCAATTCTTAAGTCATCACCAATAATTCTTTCTAAATTGCTTCGGTTAAAAAAATTAAGAAAGTTGTAAGGCATCTTGTGTGAATCCGACCAACAACCATAGCGATGAAAATTGAAGAACCAAAATCACACGATTTAACCCCGCGTCTCTGGGTGGACAAGTATGCGGATTATCTTTACGGCTATGCTTGTGTTCGCATAGATGATAAAGAGCTAGCAAGAGATCTCGTGCAGGAAACCTTTCTTGCCGCATTGGAAGGCATTGAAAAGTTTGACGGACGCAGCTCCGAAAAGACTTGGCTTACGGCCATTCTTAAAAATAAAATTTTCGACGTTTACCGAAAAAAATCCTCTCGCCAAAACAAGCAAGCGACCGAACAAATTACCACGACAGAAGGAGACGAGTTTTTTGATGACGATAGCGGTCATTGGAAAGAGGTGCATTATCCTACTTCTTTTGGTATAGAAGAGCCGGATGCATTGGAAAACAAGGAGTTTCAGCAGGTGCTGAAGTCGTGTATAAAAAAGCTTCCGCCACTTTGGGAATCGGTATTCACGATGAAGCATATCGATGACGAGTCCAGTGAAGCCATTTGCACCGAGTTAAAGCTTACCGCGTCAAATTTTTGGGTAATCATTCATCGCGCGAAAGTGAACTTGAGGGCGTGCCTTCAAAGAAATTGGATTTAAAAAAGAACGGTTATGGAAAAATTAAATAATGACAAGGTGAGGAAGATTCTCAATGATTGTAGAAAGGCAACTTTTCTCGTGGAGAAACAGCAATCCGAAAAAATTACAGCGGAAGAGGAAATCGAGTTACAGCTTCACTTAAAAGGATGTGACATGTGCAGGATTTTTATGAAGCAAAGCGCCTTGATCAATCAGTTCGCGAAAAAGTTAGTTGGATCTGCCTACAATGAATTGAGGTTGGAAGATGGATTCAAAGAACAGCTTCAAAAACGGATTGACAAAAAAATGGACACACAATAGCTAATCGCTGTGGCCATTTCGCTATTGCTGCATCCATTAAATAAATTACATATTATTTGTTAGTAGACTTTCAGCTTTTTGAACAAGTCGCTTGTATAAGGACTTGCTAAATCTTACGTAGGTTTGTATTTTATTATCATATCCTACCCATTGTTGTACATTTCCGTAAGCGCAAGTGGGCGCTCCTTGTGTATGACCCGACACCACGGTATAGCGCTCCGGATTTTGCTCATATATTGCTGCCGTAATCTTATCCATCTTTTTTTATTTTGGTAAATTAATTGCCCTTTGTTATATAAGCGATTTCTTTGTGCTGACTGGCTGCAAGTGCTTCGCCGGCTGTCTATAGCGAGGCTCCCAACAATACAACGTCTTTAAGAAGAAATTGTCCCGGCGAACCGGATATCAAAGGTACTGCGTAAACTTCAAATGCCGATCCAGATCAAAACTACGACTAACCCGTATCGGGTGGAGAATGTTCCGGACTTAAGGAAAATGTTGTTGTTTTCATTTTAAATTATTTAAGTTTCACCTATTTACTAGGATGACCAATAAAACCCTTACAGAAAAAATAAAAAAGGGACACAACTTTATTCGCAGTGCCCCCTTGCCATTATAAATCTAAGGGACAATGTTACTTTTTGTCCAGCAACGGCAGGTATTTTTCGTACCCCTGTGCTTTCATTTCTTCTTTTGATATAAAGCGCAGGGATGCGCTGTTGATACAATACCTAAGCCCACCTTTGTCCTCCGGACCGTCATCAAAGACATGCCCGAGATGGGAATCGCCTGTTTTGCTGCGCACTTCTGTCCGATACATACCGAAGGATTTATCAAGATGTTCGTTGATCAGACTGTCATCGATGGGCTTCGAAAAGCTTGGCCATCCGCAGTCCGATTCGAATTTGTCGGTCGAAACAAAGAGCGGTTCACCGGTGGTGATATCGACGTAAATACCTTCACGGAACTCATCCCAATATTCGTTGTTAAAAGCCCTTTCCGTAGCGTTATTTTGTGTCACGTCAAATTGCAGCGGACTTAATTCTTTTTTCAATGTCTGCTGATCGGGCCGTTGGTACACCTTTTCTGCGGGTGGATTGGCTTTTCTCGCCAGCTCAAATAAATCCGGACCGATGTGGCAATAACCTCCGGGATTCTTATCCAAATATTGTTGATGGTAGGTTTCGGCATCGTAGAAATTACGCAAGGATTCCGCTTCCACGACGATTGGTGACGCATAGTGTTTTGCGAGTCCATTTACCTTTTCACGGACCAATGTTTCATCTTCCTGATCGGTAAAATAGACCCCGGTCCTGTACTGCGTTCCGATGTCGTTGCCCTGTTTGTTCAGGCTCGTCGGGTCGATGGTCTTGAAAAACAAATCGATTAATAAGTCTAAACCGATGATCTCCGGATCGTATACTACCTTGACCGTTTCGGCAAAACCGGTTCTTCCTGTGGACACCTGCTGATAAGAGGGCGCTTCCAAATTGCCGTTGGCATAGCCGACCTCGGTTGCAACTACGCCGCGGACTTGTTTGAAAAAGTGTTCTGTTCCCCAGAAACAGCCACCTGCGAAGTATATTTCTCTGTTTTTACTGTTCATGATATTATTTGTTTTGTTGTTATTATAACGTGAAAAATAGTTCGACGATTGAGCGGGATGCTGGCAAGCCATGATGATCAGAGCCAGGCACAGCGTTGGTAAGCTAATTCGCATGACGGTTTGTTTTAGCTGTTTCAAGCAGGGTGATACCAAAGCCCAGTAATAGGATGTCTTTGAGAATAAAGAAATCTGTCACGGGCATCCATTCAACCGTTCTCCAAATATTTGGTGTAGTGAAAAGGAAACTGAGTGTTACTGAAAAAATAATACATACGCCAATTCCGGCATACCTTTTTATAGAAGGAACTTTTAAACTGATAAGGACAAGTACTGCGACGATAATTTCCACCATGCCCACGATATTGGATACTGTCTGAATACTAAACGCACGGTACATCCAGCCGGAAAACGGATGATGTTCGATGTAGGGTTTAATTGCCTGGGCCTCCGCGAGGGTAAATTTGAGCGCACCTATCCATAGCAGGATAAGAACGGCACCAAAGAGTGAGACATAAAAGCCAATGACATGCTTTTTTTCTGATACAGTTCTCGTTTTATTCGTTTCCATTTCCTTTGTTTTAACGTGATATTTATCTGTTCTTTACCTGCTTAGTCGTCAGTCTTCAGCAATCCTTACAAAGCATTTTAATTTTTTTGCAGTAAATATGTCGAGCCTGTTATTCCGGTTGCGATAAATTGATGTCCCTTGATGATTAACACCTTACCGCCAGTTTTATTGAAAGGGATCCCTGTGAGGTCGCGTTGATAGGGATCCCTGATTATTCGATAAACATGATCTGTGCTAAAAGCTATCAGTACCAGGACGGCTTATCACCATCTGTCCCCGGCTTGTTTACACCTACGGAAGCCCGAACTTCTTGCGTAGGATCCGAGGCGACTTTCACCACAAAATCGGCAATGCTCTTACGGGACACTTCGGTACCTTTGAACAGTTCGCCTTTCTGCGTAAGCTCATAATCTACCTCGTCCTTATTGGTTAACCACGCGGGCCGCACGATGGTGTAGTCGAGTTCCGAGGCTTCGATGACGCTGGCAGCGGCACTGTAAGGTTCCAGATATCCGCCATCAAGCATCCTGTGGTTCCATTCGCCGAACGCACCGGGAACCTCATCGTATATACCCAAAGTCGATATCCAGATCAGCCGTCTAATATCGGCGGCTTCCAGTGCAGCTACAACAGACTTGGCCTGTTCTACGATGTCATCACCGCCCAGGTTGGCATACACCAGGTCATGCCCCTTTGCCACTTCCTGCAGGTGTGGGGTATCTGTAACATCCCCATCGATGACCGTAACGCGATCACTTGCTAATTGCTGCAAACGTTGTGCATTTCTTAGATAAAGCGTCAGTTGACTGTCGCTCCGCTCAATAAACTGTTGAATGGCGTACCGCGCGATCTTTCCTGCGGCACCCAGAATGAGAATCTTTTTCATATAAATATTTTCTCTTTTAAAGGCCATATGAATGTTCAGATTATCTTGTTCGTATTTTGGCAATCATGGACATTTCATAACTAACCCCTTTTTATTTACATTTTTATCATTAAAAAATCGTGTTCAAATCATAGCGAATGGTTGACAACAAATCTTCCCCTGGCCTTTCCTTTCAAAAGGATTTCGAGGACATTGGGAACTTGTTCCAGGGAAATTTCCTCAACCATCTCTTTCAGTCGCACCGGCTTCCAGTCACGCGCCAGTAAATTCCAGATCTCCGCTTTAACATCCACTGACTGCTCGACCGAATCAATCCCGATCAATTTTACTCCTCTCAGAATAAAGGGAAAAATACTCGTGGTGAATTGGGCAGCAGCTACGTTGCCGCAACAGGTGACGGCAGCGTTATATTTTGACGATTTGAGCATGGCCGATAGCATATTGCCGCCAACGGTATCAATCCCGCCGTCGAACTCGGCTGCAGACAGCGCTTTTGCGTCATTTTTTTCAATAAATGCATCCCGTGCCAGAAACGATGAAGCCCCCAATACCTCTGTTAGATAATTGCCTTCATCCTTACCCGAAATGGCGACAACTTCATAACCTAATTTGGACAGGATGGAAACGGCAATCGTTCCGACGCCGCCTGTTGCCCCGCTAACGGCAATTTTACCCTTGTCAATTCCCGATTGAACCAGATTGAAAACCGACAGTCCCGCGGTTAGGCCGGCGGTGCCGAAACACATGGCCTCAAAAGGGCTAAGGCCTTCAGGGAGCTTGATGATCCAATCCGCGGGAACGCGGATGTATTCGCCAAAGCCGCCCCAGGTATTCATTCCCAGATCGTATCCGGTAACCAGTACCTGATCCCCTTCACCGAACCGATCGACGGTGGAGGAAATAACCTGACCTGCGGCATCTATTCCCGGTATATGGGGAAATTTCCGTGTAACACCTCTGTTGCCCGAGGCGGAGAGCGCATCTTTATAGTTGATGGATGAGTAGCTTACTTTTATAAGCACCTCATTCGGTGGCAATGCGATCATAGGGACATATTCTACCGCTGATTTGAAATGCCCGTTGTCTTCCCGGACCATCAATGCTTTAAATTGATCTACCATAATGTAATATTTTTTTTGTAAATTTGAATAATAAATAATTGTGAAACAATAACTTACAATCTTATCAGCTACTGAAATAAAATGCAGTTCTGTTGAGAATCAAGCAAATAAATTTATGTCGGATATAGAAAAAATTGAAACGATATGCCCATCGGACGTCTTTTTACAGGTCATTAAGGGAAAATGCAAGACCACACTAATCGCCCTGATCAAAAAAGGACGTAACCGCTTCAGCGAGATGAAGAAAACGCTGCCTACCATTAGCGAAAGGATGATCGCAAAGCAATTGGATGAGCTCGAAAAGGATGGTATACTGACCCGAAAGGTTTTTGCAGAAGTACCAATGAGGGTTGAGTATTATTTAACCGAATATGGAGAAAGTCTATACCCAATCGTGAGAGAAATGAGAAAATGGGGTTACCGGCATCTTGAAATCCGGAACCAGCAAAAACCGAATAAAGATTTGACCTACAAATCGTTTCAATTTATTGACGATTGATCTATTAAAAGTTAATATAAAACAGTCAGTTATTATTACTGACGAACAATATCCCGTCCGGACTGACGCTAAAGACGAAGGTTCGGCGTACGTTAGCTATAAGAAAACAACGCGGTCTGAAGATTACGTCGGAGCGCGTTGCAATTTGGAGACAAGCACAGTCATGACCGCCAAGTTATGCTGTTAATTTCATTTTTATTTTAGTATCTTTAAAGCAGACACCCTTTGTTTAAACCAAGTTATGATGATATCAAAACCGCTCTATATCACATCATTCCTTCTGCTGACGGGTATCGTCCTTTTTTTTGGACCCGAAGTCTCCGCACAAGAAGGGGTCGTCAACAATGGAAATCCATTTCTCATCGCATTAAATGAGCCAACCAACGTTAAGCTGATAGGGTTCGGATCTGCCGATTGGAGATAGTCGTCCGAGTAAGCAAACGAATAGCCGTTATCATCTTCGGCAAGATATCCAGCCCAACTATACCCGATTAGGTAATAAAATCCGTTCTACTCAAACTTTATATCATATCGGGTATAAAGAAACAATTATTCTTCACTAAATACTTTTCGGCGCTGTTTCCCCCAGCTGATCAGACTTTCTACTAGCGGATATAGGAATTCACAATAAGGAGTTAGCCTGTACTCGACGTCTTTTGGAAAATCAGGGTCTTCAATCCGCTAGGTTTAGCTTACCTGCCTTTCTTCATATTATTTGATTCTCATTCTCTAAATCGGCGAGTAGCTGACAGGCCCGCAAAGTGGTTTGTTTAAAAAGCGCTGTATCACTAAATTGATTGTTTCGAAGAGAATCTTGTTGTCTGACACAATGCACCAGATCAGTCACTTTAACGCGGTAATACCTTTGCATATCTAACCTTCTTCTTCTGTATTCTTGATTTTCATAAGTAATGTATATGCGTTTTTGAGCACTACTTTAGATGCCGGGCTAATCTCATTACTCTCTATTTGCTGCTGTTTATCATTCAGCATTCCGACGTTTACCTCCACCATCCGGAATTCTCCGGTGTTTTGGGCCACAAATACATAATGTTTGTTCTCCCACCTGACAACTGCATCCTCCGGTACGGTAAGTGCTGGCATATCCTTGATTGAAACTTCGGCATTCATGAACATTCCGGGCACAAGCGAGGTGTCATATTTTTTGAAATGGCAATGCACCTCTGCCATGCGATTGGCATCAAGTGTCTTGTTGATCAGGATGACTTCGGCATCAAATCTTCGGTCCGGTTCACTATTGGAATAGGCGGCCACTTGCTCTCCAACAGCCACGCTCGCTAAATCTTTCTCAAATACGTTTAATACCAAATGGATATCGCGCGGATCTACCAGCTCAAATAGTACATCGGTCGGAGCGGTATATTTACCGACCGTTACGTTTACTTTGGACACAAAGCCATTGATGGGTGATAATACCGCTACACTTTTTGATATATTGGATGCGTTCAGGTTATTGATGTTGATACCGATCAGCTTTAGCTTTTCACCCAACGCATTCATTAAAATCCTTTGGCGTTCCATCTGGGCATTTGCCTGCTGGAAGACCTTATCGCTGCTTGCTTTACTGCTATTAAGTTCACGTTGACGAATAAACTCCTTTTCTGCTAGCTCAAAGTCGGTCTTCGCCGTTAGGTAATCCTGCTGTAATTGAATAAACTGCATATCTTCCATGATGGCCAACACTTGTCCCTTGCTCACATGAGTTCCGGGTAACATCGCTGTGGATTTCAAATATCCTCCCATAGGGAAGCTCAGACTAATAATATTCTGGGGCGGCACCTCGACTGCTCCTTGCAATGTAAGCTTGCCACTCACGCGGCCGGAATCAGGATTGCCAACTTCGATGCCGACGCTTTTTAGCTGCTGCGAAGTAAGTCGTACAGTTTCAGTAACCGGATTGGTAATACTGTCTTTTTGGCTGGTCACTTCCGTTTCTTGCTTGTTTTCATTGCTGCATGCCGCCAAAAACCAAAGGCAGATGCAACTGAATATAAATGCTTTCATTTTAAATTATTGATCGTTTAATTTTTGTAATTGGATAACGGCCTGGTTATAGCTGCCGAGCATATTGATGTATTCATTTCTGATGGTAATGGCCTGATCGACCAAGATAACCCACTGTAGATAGTCGATTTCTCCACCCTGAAACTGTTGGTCTGCCGTAGCAATGATCAAATCTGCGTTGCGAAGGCCTTGATTTTCGTAATATGCGAGACTTTCTGTAAATTTCTGTACCTGTGCGCGGGCGTTCATGATTTCAGCATGTAACTGTAATTGAGCCTGATCGGCTTTTTTTATTTGACTCTGCCATTGCAGCTTCGCTGCCGTTGCTTTGGACGATTGGGCCTTGAAGAACAATGGAATACTTATCCCCGCGCTAAAATAATTGAAGCGATCTCTGCCGCTGAAAAGAACATCCTGCCCGTTCACATTCTGAACTCCTTGCAGACTCTGGTTGTTGTAACCTATTGTGAAATCGGGAAGAAGGCGGGCACGCTCTACCCGCCACCGGCTGCGGGCAGCTTCTTCCGCATGCTTGGCCAGCGCGGCCGCCGGAAGCTCACCGGTCACAACGGAATCATCTATTAATGATTGAGTAAAGGTAACCTTCGAGTGGCCGGGATCAGGAACGTACATAATACTATCCTGTAGATACAGATTAAACTGTTTTTTCACAATAGCAAGGTCTTTTTCAAGCATATTCAGCTGATTGCTAATTTGCTGCCTGTGGGATTGCGCAGCCGTTTTTTCAAGGATATTGGCCTCGCCGCTCTCAAAACGCTTCAGTGATTTGGCCTCGAATAATCGGTAGATACTATCTGCATAGAGCAGTAGCTGTTTCCGCTCATTCATAACGGCGTAATCGAAAAATGCTAGCCTGACCCCTGCCCTGAGCTCCTGCTCGCTCAACTTAGTTTGGGCACGGGAGGCCTCGAAGTTTGCCTGTAGCATCTTTTTCTGGTTAGTATATACGGTGGGAAAGTTGAAAGATTGGCTCAGGCCGATTCTATTATCATTGTATATGCTGTTAAATTTCCCGTAATCGCCGGACAGTTGCGTCTTGGGCAGATCGAACCCGCTGTGCTGCAGTTCTTCAACGGCATGCTGTTCCATCCGTGTACTCTGCAATTGCCTATTATTCCGTGATGCTACCTTCAAAGCGCTGTCGAGGCTTATTTTTATTGGCTGCTCCTGTGCGGTAGCCGGATAAGCAAGGAACGCGAATACAACGATCGCGCTTAAATTTTTATTCATGTTGAGCTTAGTGGTTTTGTTAAAGAGGAGGTACAGGGAAGGCAGAACAAATAATGTTAACAGGGTGGCTGTTATAAGCCCTCCGATCACCACCGTGGCCAAAGGCCGCTGTACTTCTGCCCCGGCGCCATTGCTGAGTGCCATGGGTAGGAAACCGAGTGAAGCTACCGCCGCCGTCATCAGTACAGGACGTAACCTGTTACGCGTTCCGATCATTACGAGCTGCATTGGATCGCTGATCACACCTTCTTTTTTTATTCGGTTGAATTCGGAAATCAGCACGATTCCATTCAGTACCGCTACGCCGAAGAGGGCAATAAATCCGACACCGGCGGAAATACTGAAGGGCATGCCTCTTAAGGTTAGGGCAAATACACCGCCGATGGCTGACAAGGGTATGGCAGTATAGATCAGTGCGCCCTGCTTAAAGGACGAAAACGCAAAATATAGCATTACAAAAATGAGTAAAAGCGCAACAGGGACAGCGATGCTCAACCTGCTCTTGGCCTGTTGTAAATTTTCAAAGGCCCCTCCGTAGGTTATGCTATAACCTGCATCTAACTTCATTTTAGCACCAATCTTCTGCTGGAGCTCTTCAACGATGGTTTGCACGTCACGTCCCCGTACATTAAAGCCCACAATAATCCGCCTACGCGCATTTTCGCGTTGTATCTGATTTGGCCCTTCGATCTCTTGTATGTCGGCCACCTGATAGAGTGGTACCTGCACCCCCGTAGGGGTAGATACTGGCAGGTTACGGACATCTTCTACGCTTTTCCTCCCCTCGCTGCCAACTCTTACCACCAAATCAAAGCTTTTTTCGCCTTCGTAAACTTTTCCAGCTTCGGCACCGGCAAAGGCTGCGTTGATGGTACGGTTTAGGCTTTCGATATCCATGCCGTATTTGGCAATCTCACTACGGTTGAAATCAATGACAATCTGAGGCATACCGGTCACTTTTTCAACATAAAGATCAGCTGTTCCATCTACCGTTCTCACAATGTCTCCCAGCTGGTCGGCATAAGCTGCCAGTTTCTCGAGATCCTCACCAAAGATTTTACAGACAACGTCTTGTTTCGCGCCGGTCATGAGCTCATTGAACCGCATTTGAACGGGATACTGGAAGCCCGTGGTTACACCGGGCACAACTTCCTGTGCGGTTGCAGCCATTTTACCGGCAAGCTCCGGAAAACTTTCCGCGCTGATCCATTCTGATTTCGGCTTCAGCACAACAATCATGTCTCCCCCCTCAATAGGCATAGGATCGGTCGGAATCTCGGCACTGCCGATTCTAGATACCACTTTTTCAACTTCGGGGTATTGCGCCTGCAATGTTTCGGCGATACGGCCAATGGCATCAATGGTGGTACTGAGGTTGGTGCCCACCAACAATCTGGTCTCGACGGCAAAATCGCCCTCTTCCAGTTGGGGTATAAATTCGCCGCCCATGCGCATGAACATAAACACTGATACACCGAACAATATAAACGCGAACATGACCAGTGACCGACGGATCGATAAAGCCTTCTCCAACATTTGCTGGTACCCGTTTTCTATCCGTGTCATGATACGGTCGGACAGATTCGGCTTATGCGTTATCTTTTTACTGATGAACAGCGAACTTACCATCGGCACGTAGGTGAGCGAAAGGATAAAGGCCCCCAGAATGGCAAATGCCACCGTCTGAGCCATTGGTTTGAACATTTTCCCCTCTATCCCCGTAAGGGAAAGAATGGGTAAATATACAATCAGGATGATGATCTGACCGAAGACGGCCGCGTTCATCATGCGCGATGCTGCCCCGGTTACTTCACGGTTCATCTCCTCCTGTGAGAGGCTATTGACGGCGCCATATTTTTTGGAAAAATGTATATGGTGCAGAATTGCCTCTACGATAATGACGGCACCGTCCACAATGAGTCCAAAATCCAAGGCCCCCAAGCTCATCAGATTGCCGCTGACCCCGAAGGTATTCATCATGGTTACCGCAAAGAGCATGGATAAGGGGAT
The DNA here is from genome assembly GCF_004368405.1 of Olivibacter sp. XZL3. Taxonomy (GTDB): domain Bacteria; phylum Bacteroidota; class Bacteroidia; order Sphingobacteriales; family Sphingobacteriaceae; genus Olivibacter. The sequence continues at coordinate 241,398 of NZ_SBJH01000010.1, read as the reverse complement.
AACGGAGGCGACAATTAATCCCGCCCTTAGGTTACCTAAAAAGAGTACTAGCACGAGTACGACGATCAGCGCGCCCTCAAGCAAGTTGTGCTCCACGGTGCCAATAGCATTATTAACCATCTTGGTGCGGTCAAGGAAAGGTTCGATCGCTAATCCTTCGGGAAGGGTTTGCTGTATCTCGGCGATCCGTTGCTTAACGTTATTGATAATCTCCGAAGAATTTCCGCCTTTGAGCATCATCACAATGCCGCCGGTTACTTCCCCCAAACCGGCCATGGTTAATGCTCCATAACGTATAGCTGAACCCAAACGGACTTCGGCCACATGGCTGATGAGTATGGGCTGCCCGCCGTTACTTTTTACTACAATTTTATTAATGTCTTCGATTGATTTGGTAAGTCCAATGCTTCGGATATATAGAACGGAGGGGCCTTTTTCAATATAGGCCCCTCCGGTATTTTGGTTATTTCTGCTCAGGGCGGTAAAAACATCGCTTATGGTTAGGTTAAGTGCCTTGAGCCTTGCCGGGTTTACCGAAACTTCATATTGCTTAAGTTCACCTCCGAAGGTAGAGACATCAGCTACGCCGGGTGTGCCCAATAGCTGCCTTCTTACGAGCCAATCCTGTGTAGAACGGAGATCAGCCAAGGTGAATTTATCTTCATACCCCTTTTTGGGTTTTAACACATACTGATATATTTCGCCCAGACCGGTAGTTACCGGCGCAAGGGACGGAACATTGGCATTTTCGTTGATTTCTACCTGCGAAAGCCTCTCGGTAACCTGTTGGCGCGCCCAGTACACATCGGTACCTTCGTCAAACACAATCGTGATAAGGGAAAGTCCGAATCGGGACATACTCCTACTCTCCTGTATGCCGGGAACGTTACTGATTGCTAGTTCTATCGGAAATGTAATTAATCGTTCCACGTCCTCTGCGCCAAGTGACGGGGCTGTGGTAATAATCTGGACCTGGTTGTTGGTTATATCAGGAACGGCATCGATGGGTAGTTGGGTGATCTGGTAGCCGCCATAAACTACCCACAGTAACATGAATATACCAATTGCCAGTTTATGCTTAACTGAAAACTGAATGATTTTATCTAACATGGAATTTGAAGTGTAAATACATGAAAACACATACCGGCCCCCTTACGGCGGACAGCGCTTTTGCAGGGAATATTACCCGCAGATAATAGTTACATGTATTTAGACTCTGGGGGGCCGAAAGAGCGAGTTCTGTTCGGGATTGAAATATACAACAAGCCGATCCCATGCAAAGTCGAGATTAACCGGCCAGTACTGAGGCTTGATTGCAAATGATTTATCGAAAGCTACGAAAAGGAAAACAGGAGTATGGATATCGAACTTTTTAAACGGCAGTTGCATATCCTTTGCGTCATCATCGTCATTGAGGTCTTGCCCCCAATAGTGCATTGAAAGATACTCGGTAAAACTAACCGTTGGCGAAAGCGCTTTATGTTCTATAAAATGCGTGTATAAACTTGGCAGCTTTGCAAGTTGATAGAGTGAGGTTGCCTCGCTTATCAATAGTATAAGCATTATATAGAGAAAAAACCTTTTCACGCAGCAAAAGTAAAGCTAAGTAATAAACTACGCAACCCTATCTGAAATTAAAAAGGTAATTTTTTTATTATTATCGTGCGGACATTTTTGAAAGGCTCATCAATGCCTTGTAGGTAAGCGAACGTTTCTGAATAATGCATAACGCCTAATAACCTGAATGCTAGTTTTGGCTTGCTTGGCTTTCTTCATATGTTGGCCCATAGAGTCCAGGCACCTTGTTGCCGGTAGCCCGTAGGTAAACGATCATTTCCCCGCGGTGGTGGTAAAGGTGGTTGAAAAGAAAACTACGGGCAACAAGCCCTCTAGGCATGGGACCGAGTACGGTACGATCACCAAATTTCATCGTCCATTGCTCCTGTAAATGTTCGTCAGTGATGGCCTGCAATGCCGCCCGCGCTTTTTCAACGTTTTCTTCAAAAAGCTTTAGCGTAGCTTGAAGGTCGCTGGGTTCTCCCCGATCAAGGTGATCTGCAGCCAAGTCGTATACGTCTTTGGTTAACGTTCCCACATACCAGTAATAGATCGTGGCAATATGTTGCGCAAGCTCGCCCATTGTCCATGATATTGGTGCAGGCTTATAAGCAAGATCTTTCTCAGGCACGGCCTGCAGTAATTTTCTCGTGCTGTTTACCTCGTGTTCGAATTCGGCAATTAAGTGTTGTACGATCATAAAGTAGGTTTTTTGAATTTTCTTCTCAAAGTAAAGAATAAATATCTGTAAGCGACGGAAAAAAACAATAAAAAACTGACTTTTTGAGGGGGGCTATAGGGGCTGAAATAATTGTCATTAATTGATCTTTTAAAACATTTTCGCACACCTATAACATGCAACCTCGGCACGACGACACTTCCTGAACCACAATTTGCTGGGGCTTTTTTTCTAGCTAAACCATGATTTATCCTGTAATTTTCAACGACTGTATCTGCTCGTCAACAATTTCAAAATGGTAACTCAAAATGACGGGGCTACCGTCAAATGTTCCGGATACTTCTGCCTCTAAAATGCTTGTTGTTTCTTGTTCTTTAAAGCTGACAGGCTTCATTATCGTGTTGAATTGTTGGTTGGCATCTGCAATCCAACGTTCAATTTCCTTTCGTCCGTTGTGTTTTTTGCCTTCGTCAAAAACTACAGCTGTTTCGGAGAAACAATTTGCATAAGCAATGCTGTCGTGGTTATTTTGCGCTTCTACTAAATTTGCTATCACTTTTGGTATGTTCATTTCTTATTTTTTAGTTGTTAATTATTCAGCGAGATGCCTTCAACAAGAATACCGTCATAAACAGCACCTTTCTGTCTGTGTTTGGCCGCTTTTTGATAAGATTCGCTATGATACCAATTTTTGGCGGTTTCCATATCGGGGAATTTAGCAATGACAATCCCTTGAATTTTCCTTCCTTCTAAAATCTCAAAATTTCCGTAAGGAACTAAAACGTCTATTGGGTGTCCTTCCATTGTTTCCTGGATCATTGCCCAATATGTTTCTAACTCTTTTCTGTCGAGCGTCTTTGTTCGTGTAAATACAATATATGCAGGCATAATTTTTTTATTAAATTGTTGGAATCGTTCCACCGTCAATTACGAATTCTGTCCCTGTGAGGTAATTGGCTCTTGGCGAAACCAGAAAGCCTATCAGTTCGGCAACTTCTTCGGGTTGCGCAGGTCTGCCATAAGGAATACCACCCAAACTTTTCATTACCTGTTGTTTGGCTTCATCAATGGTAACGCCTGTTCGTTCTGAGATCTCTTTCATCATACCGGTTGAACCCTCTGTATTTATCCAACCCGGCGAAACGGTTAAAACACGAACGCTTTTGGGCGAAACTTCGTTGGATAAGCCTTTGCTGTAATTGATTAAGCCTGCTTTTGCTGCTGCGTAAGGCAAAGTGGAGTCGTATAACGGCAATTTACCTTGTATAGATGCAATGTGAATGATAACACCGTTTCCACGTTCCAGCATTTGTGGTAAAAAGCCTCTATCTAAACGGACGGGTGCAAGCAAATTGGTTTGAATAGCGTGTTCCCAATCTTCGTCACTCAAAACAACAAAGCCACCGCCCTGCGTTTCGGAACCACCCAAGTTGTTTACCAAAATGTCTAATCTGCCGAATTTCGATAATACTTCGCTCACTACTTTTTGCGTTCCTAGCGATTGGCTTAAATCGGCCGAAATAAAATGCAGTTTTTTGTTGGGCTGTTCAGGTGCCTTTCTTGCTATAACGATAACGGTTGCACCAGCATTTAATAACCTTTCGGCAATGGCTTTTCCGGCACCTTTCGTCCCTCCGGTTACCAGGGCAATTTTGCCTGATAATTCGTTTTGATAATTTAAGTATAAATCCATTTTTCTTACTTTTTGACGTTAAATACGTGGCGTTTGACTAAGGTTGTCGACGTCATTTTAATACCTTGGCACAAAATTGAGAAGTATGTTTAGCTCCTACAAGTATGGAAAACCGAATTGCATAGGGATAAATATTTCCCCTATTGTGCATTTTGGAACATTGCGGTAATTTTGCAAAATGTATGAACGGAAAATTCCTTTGAACTTAAATTGTGGTCTTGACCTGATAGGTGAAGTATTATATGGCAAGTGGAAAATGCGCTTGCTTTGGTTTATTGAGCAAGGCAATAAAAGACCAAGTGAGTTGCAGCGCAAAATTCCCGATGCTTCACGCCGGGTTTTGAATATGCAACTGAAAGAATTAGAAGGACACGAGCTTATAACGAAGAAAATTTATCCTGTCGTACCACCGAAAGTTGAATACAGTCTTACCGATTTCGGGAAAACGTTGATTCCTGTAATAGGAGCTATTGGCGAATGGGGCGACATGAACGCGGAAAGGTTGCAAAAGGTGATTACCAGGGACGCTCGATAAACGCGGATAAAACAGGCAGCACATCGAATTTCAAGAAAGGGCGTTCGGAGGAGGGCCTCCCGCAGGTTTTCCTTTACTTTCAGGCAAGGGCACAAATTCTTCATTATCCATGGGTGGCAGATCAATGCGCCCCTGTTTCCAGTCCTCTTTGGCCTGTTCAATCCGCTCTCTTCTACTGGAAACAAAGTTCCACCAAATGTACCTGTCTCCCAAATGTTCACCGCCTAGCATCATCAACGTGGCTTGTTCTCTGGCAATAATCAGCGGATCAACGCCTTTGGTGAATACGATCAGTTTTCCGGCTGTATAGGTGTTGCCATTTACCTCGACGCTGCCCTTGGCGATGTATGCTCCTCGCTCACTATGTCCCTGAGGCAAGCCAAAACGAGCACCCGGCTCCAGTACGACATGCACATAGAACAAGGGAGAATGTGTCTTAACGCTACTTTTTAAGCCATAGGCATCACCTGCAATCAACCGCATCCAGACACCTGTATCGGTATATATGGGCAATTGATCAGACTTATAGTTGTCAAACGAGGGGTCGCTTTCTTCATCCTTTTCCGGAAGTGCCACCCATGTCTGTAGCAATTCTAATTCTCCTCCGTTCAGCATCGCCGGATCTTCGAAACGTTCACTATGGGAAATGCCTTTCCCGGCGGTCATCCAATTTACCTCGCCGGGTTTTATTACCTGCTCTACTCCAAGGCTGTCCCGATGGGTCACATGACCACTGAATAAATAGCTGACGGTGGATAGGCCGATATGCGGATGCGGCAATACGTCAAGGTTATTTGCAGACGCTGCCGGGATGTTTACCGGGCCGCCATGATCCATAAAAATGAACGGGCCAACCATTCTGCGAAGTTGATAGGGAAGTATACGTTTAACTGCAAAGCCTGCTGCAATTTCGGCACGTCTGGATTCTATAACAATATCAAGCATAACAAATTCATAAACAATATGAATTTAAAGTTAGCGATAATTTGAGGCTTAGAAGATAACAAATGATAAAAAAATATATTGACACAGGTCAACGCCTTTTTTATCGTTTGCCATCGTTGTACCGCCCTCCTCTTTCACAATTTTGCACTCATTAAGCTGACCCATGGCTTTACAACTAGCGAAGTTATGAGGATCCGGGCACGTGGTTTATGTTCCAGTTTAGTAATTATACTGTTCGACAGATTTCAGCCGATTATTTTCTTCTGTGAACACCAACGTCGGCCGATAGTCATCAGCCTCTTCCGGGCTCAAGCGCACGAAAGACAAAATATGAATCGTGTCACCAACATTGGCATGTAATGCCGCACCTCCATTCAAACACACTTCACCACCGCCGCGTTCGCCAGGCAGTACATAGGTCATAATTCTACTGCCATTTACGGCATTATTGACATACACTTGCTCATATTTTTTTATCCCAGCAGCGTCTAACAAATCTGCGTCAATTGTGATGGAACCATTATAAGCTACGTTAGCTTCGGTTACGGTTACGGTATGAATTTTTGATTTCAAAAGGGTTAATTCCATATTATTAGTTGTGTTGCGCCAGGATTGTCTTATTGTTATTATTGATTTTGTTTTGGCTAACTTTTTTAAAGGTATAGTTCTTTTCACGCTGCCGTATTACGAAAAAATTCCCGCTGAACTGCATCGTAAAGGAATAGGGAAGCTTAATATCGAAATTATCTGTACAGATTGTTTGCATGCTATATATAATTTGTCCATCAGCACCGTAGCAAACAACACAGTAGGCTTCTGTTTGTTCAATGAGCAGCAGCCAAACTCCTTCGCCTATTCCGCCTAACCATTGTGCTTCGGCTGGCAAAAAGCTGGGACGTTTCGGTTCTGTTATAAAGCCAGGGCAATCATCGCGACCCAATAGTTGCGCCTTTTTGGAATATAGGTTCTCGGTTATTAAACTCCACTGAAACCTTAAAGAAGCCCGGCGGGCCATCCTGAACCAGGATAATTTCCCGTCTTGATAACAACCGATATTACCGTCATCAGAGGCATTTACCACATTGCTCGTGGGACTAGCTTTTAAACATTCAGGATAGAAGATTCTCCGAATTCGTTTATCTGATGCCCGCATCCCGGATGCAAGTATTTGCGCAACATACCGGGAGCAGCTGTTATTATTGGCGGCGAGCGCACCGTATAATATAGGACCTTTTTCAACTAGACTCGCCGCATAGGTCATCGCTTTTTTAAAACTGATACGCTGACAGACCACAAAGAGTAATCGCCCTCCGCCATGTGTTGCTTTTTGCTTTCCTGTAAGCTCCTCCAGGATCTCTTTCAAATTCACGATCTCAAAGGTTGATCCGAAAACCGCTCGCGTATTCATCTCCAAGCGTGGATCAAAATCTTTGGAGCGGGCTCGCCCGTACCCCCTGGGAGCAATATAGCGTCCAAAATCGAAGTATCGCACATAGCCACTCTTCTTTTCAACAAGTAGGATAGCTGCGTGCCCTACTTTAAAATTTAAGTTCTTGACAATTCCACATTTCTTTAGAAAAGCCATCCAAGATTCATCACCATAAGCCGTTTTTTCAGGCCAAGCGATAGGAATCGCAATATCGTCAAAAGGCTCCATAAAGCAGTTTTAGCGTATTATATTAGATTAATCGATAGCAAAACGCTGTGATCCCGCTAACACATCATGATAATGCTGTTTTAATCTCTTAGGTAAAGTATAACGTTATAACGTGGCATTAATTTAAAAATTGCGACAGCAGATGTAACAGTTTTGCAGCAGAATAGGCAAAAAGGTGGGTACAATGGCGAATCAAATAATGCGCTCAACTAGTTCGCTTAATATAAGAGGAAGCATGCTGCTAGTTAAATTGCTCCCGAAATTCGCGCGGGCTCATGGCGGTTTTGCTTTTGAATAATTTGCTGAAACTTTGCGAATGTTCGAAGCCTAGTTCGTAGGCGATTTGGCTAACAGTGAGCCCGGTGGTGGAAAGTTTTTCTTTGGCTTTGTCAATCAGCTTCTGATGGATATATTGTTTGGCATTTTGCCCAATGAGCGACCGCAGCACATCGCTGAGATAACCCGTGGAAATATGTAGCTGTTCCGACAGATATTGCACCGTAGGCAAACCTTTATAAAGCGATTGTTGATTGCTCAGGTAATCATCCAGAATGGTTTCGATTTTTTGCAACAAATCATTATTGATGGCTTTTCGGGTTATGAATTGTCGCTTGTAGAAGCGGTTGGCATAGTTTAGTAATAATTCAATCTGTGCAATGATTACATCCTGACTGAACTCGTCTACCCGGCTGTTGAGCTCTTGCTCGATGATGTGATAAACGGACAAAATAATTTCCTTCTCCTGATCAGACAAATGCAGGGCTTCGTTTACCGCATACGAAAAGAAATTATACTGTTTAATGTTTTTTGCCAAAGGGTAACCCAGCAAAAAATCGGGATGGATGAGCAACACATAAGATGATGCGTCATTGGTTTGATACGACGTGCCGACCAACTGATTGGGCGCCATAAACATCATACTCCCCTCTTCGAAATCGTAATAATGCTGCCCGTATTTCAATCTGCCACCGTTCTGTGTGATGAAGGTGATTTTGTAAAAATCCAACACATCATAACTTGGCACCTTATCAACATTGAAAGGATTATTCCCATTGCATAACGTAAGACTTACCAGCGGATGTTGTGGCTTGGGCAAACCAAAGGCTTGATGTATGGCGGAAATGGAACGGAACCGGAGCAGCCTTTCTTCTTTTTTCATGCTATAAATTTAAATATAAATAAACAAAACTTGTGGCAATCTATTACCACAGGTTTTGTTGCAGAGGATAGGCTACCAAGGGTAAACTTCTTGATTAGGACCTGTAAACAATGCGGTTGGACCGCCTTCTTCCAAAGCGACGCGTATCGGTTCACGGGAGCCTTCTTCTACGGTATCCGTTCCCTGAAAATTGTTCAGCGCCGTAGCCGTAAAACCGGGGCTCACCGCACTTACCTTAATGCTGCTGGCTTCGAGCTCATTGGCAAAAGCCACGGTAACGGCATTGAGGGCGGTTTTGGAGGCGCCGTAAATCAACTCAAAGTGCTTTGCATAGGGGTTTTCCGGGTTTCTGTTTAGGGTTAGTGAGCCAAGGCCGCTCGATACATTGACAATGCGTGCACCGCTTGCTTTGCGCAGTAAGGGCAGAAAAGCCTGTGTTACCTCCACGACGCCAAATACGTTCGTTTCCCAAACCGTACGCATTTCGTCCACCGAGCAAACGCTTGGCCGATTGGCTTCGAGGATTTCCTCCAATGTTCTCCCTGGCGCCCCGGCGTGTGAAATGGCCGCGTTGTTTACCAACAGATCGAGCCGGTTAAAGTCCTGCTTCACTTTGCTTACCGCATTTTCGATGGACTTTTTATCCGTAACGTCTAACTGAATAGGCTGTGCTTTGCCGCCGATTTTTTCGGCAGCCGCCACGCCGTTCTGAAAATTGCGGGATCCTACATATACGGTATACCCGTGGTCGGCAAGGGCTTTGGCAATCTGAAATCCCACACCTTGATTGGCTCCCGTAACCAGGGCTATCTTGCTTTGTTGTGCTTCCATCGTTTTAATGCTTTTTAAATTGTTTCAACAAAGTTCGACATAGTCACGACCCTCTTTGTAGCCAAATCGGGAACATTTGTAGCCAAAACGACGGTCTATTTTTAAACCAACATGTTCGACAGCGAACCAAATGATGTGGGGTATCGAACAGATTAGGACATGGGGCTTCTTTATAATCGGAGCGGTTTGTTCTTTAGTTCGAATGGCTAGCCGTTGCCAAAGGCTTGATTTTGATGTTCCGAAAATCAACCGGTGTACCCTCATTCTGAAAAAGGAGATGCCCTTTTTCTGTTTTTCCAAAATTTGGAAGATCCTTGTATTTACTCGTTTGAATCAATTGCTGAAATGAAGGGCTGCTCCGATCGTACACGACCGCTTCTTTGCCATTTAACCAATGACTGATGTGATGACCGTTAACAATAATCTTTCCTGTATTCCATTCGCCAAGTGCTTTCACTTCTTTTTCTGGATCAGCAGGAATGAGATCATAAAGTGAGGCTACCGACCGTAATTCGCCCCGCTCGGGATAATGGTAATTTAGGTCGTCCAGAATCTGATATTCCAATCCGAGATAAGCGCCTTTTTGACCAGTAAATGTGTTAGTAACCAAATATTTAACACCGCTGTTGGTGTTTTTTGCTGCTCTAAATTCAAAAGTCAGTTCAAAATTATCAAAAGTGGCGATGGTGATAATATCCATTTGTTTTCCATGCGGGATGGGCGTTGCCATCAGTAGGCCATCTTTCACAGCCCAACCTCCGTCGGCTAGTTTTTGCAAACCGGCAAAGCTTTTTCCATCGAAAATCAATTGCCATCCATCCGCTTTTTCTTCCGCCGTTAATTTGTTTTGTGTTTGGGCCTCTACTTCATACATGGATAGTAAGAAAAGTAAGACCATTATTTTCAGCCTATTCATTTGCGTTGATTTAATATTTTGACAAATAAATCAAATGGTATGGAGACTGCAGAGATGATCATCGCCCTAAACGCTGAACATCCCTGCAGTCTTTTTTCCGTTAAATTTTAGGTTCCCACCCTGGTTCATAGCTACGGCTCCACAGTTTTTCTGCTTCCGCATCGCCCATGATATGACCATTTTTAGGATCAATCTTTAAATCGCGCCCCACTCGCCAGGATATGTTTCCTAAGAGCATGGCCACCGTACTTTTATACCCCAGTTCAATGTCGCAATTAGGCCGTCTGTTATTTTTAATGGCATCCAAAAAGTCTGCCGCATGCAAGCTGTCCATCCCTAAACTGGGGCTTGCCGTATTTCTACCGGCTAAACCTTCGGTGGCGGAAGCTGATTTTTCTTCTTTGATGAGTTTACCTTGTAAATCATATAGCTTGTAGGCATCTTCTCCCGTGTCCAAACTTCCCTTTTCGCCATAGAAAATGACTCCCCGTTCTAAACCTTCTACTTGTCGCCCGTTACAGCTTCTGTTTTCCCATACTAATGTAGCCGTTGGGTATTCTACGGTTACGACCTGCGTGTCGGGTGTTTCCCAGTCATCCTTAAATTGGTAGCGTCCTCCGGTAGAGCTTACCCGTGTCGGAAAATCTACGCCTAGGCCCCAACGGGCAACATCGACCTCGTGGGTACCGTTATTCAAGGCTTCGCCCGTTCCCCAATGCCAGAACCAGTGCCAGTCGTAATGGATTAAGCCCTCCTGATAAGGCATCCGCGGTGCAGGACCTTGCCACAGATCATAGTCGAGCCATGAAGGAACAGCGCCGGGTTTCAAATAAGTTTCCTTACGGGTGTTGGTATACCAAGTTTTAGCCATATAGACCTTACCAATGATTCCATCGTGCAAGAGTTCAATACCTTTGGTGAGTGTGGGCGCAGAACGACGTTGTGCACCCATTTGCACGACACGATTATACTTCTGGGCCGCTGCTACCGCCATTTCTCCCTCTGCTGGATTATGTGCCATTGGTTTTTCAACGTACACATGCTTGCCTGCCTGACAAGCCATGATGGTTAATGGCGCATGCCAATGATCGGGTGTTGCTGTATAGATGGCATCAATGCTTTTGTCTTCCAACACTTTTCGTAGATCTTTCTCGGAACGCGGTGTATTGCTTTGTCCGGCATCTGTAACGCGTTTCATAGCCTTTGGAATGGCTCTTTCATCTACATCACAAATACAGGCTACCGCTGCATTTTTTTGCCTGGCAAAGGTGCCACTCATGCTACTGCCGCGACTGTTTACGCCTATCATGGCAAGCTGAACGCGCTCATTTGCACCCACGATGTTTCGGTAACTTTTGGCACTAAAGGCCATTGCCGGATGATAATTGAATACGCTGGTGCCCACGGTTAAGGCAGCAGTGCCTATTCCCATTTGTTTTATAAACTCTCTTCTTGATTTAGCACTCATAATGTCTTTTTTTTATAGAATTTTACAAAGCTTTTATTTTCACGTTTTTAAAATAGACGATGTCGCCATGGTCCTGCAACAAAATATGGCCTTTACTGACTGAACCAAAAGCGGGTTTTGCTTCTTTAAATTTGCTCAGCTGCCGCGCTTTCTCAAAGGCCGCGCTCTTCCGGTCATAACGCAGTACTTCCTGACCGTTCAAATAATGGCTTACTTCACTGCCTTTTGATACCACGCGGGCCTCATTCCATTCGCCTACTTTAACTGGCACTTTTTTCTCGACCGCCAACATATCATACAAGGCGCTGAGCTGGCGATTACCGTCCCGACCAAGTTTAGCATCGGGGTGACGGTCATTGTCAATAAGCTGGTATTCCATACCGAGCCATCCCCCCTCATCATAAGGGGTGAAGAAATATTTGATACCACTATTGGCTCCTTCGGTTAATTTAAACGCTACGCGCAGATCAAAATCACTATATTCGTCCGCACTGATAATATCCAGATGTTGTTTACCTCCGGCTTCCTTTAGCGAGAGTTGGCCGTTTTCAACTTTCCAGCTTGCATCGGGTGATACACCTTTGGTGGACGTCCAGCCTGTCAGATCTTTTCCGTTAAAAAGCAATTGCCAGCCAGCTGCCTTTTCTTTTGCCGTTAAGCTATTATCTTGGGCATAAGCACGCTGACTACTTAAACCGAAAACACTGATTAATAGGAATGAAAGAAAGAAATTTACGCGAATTGTCATGATCTAAAATTTATAATTGTGTATAACCTTTATTTTGGATAATCTGTTGTGCATTGGCTTGCATGACGGTCATAGGGATCGGATAGGCAAGTGCATCATCACTCCAGGTAAAATTACTGAAACCATCTGCTTTCTGCTCGGCGATCATCACATCCTTTGCCCTTCCCGTTCTAACGAGGTCAAACCATCGGTGGTTTTCAAAAGCAAGCTCTACACGGCGCTCCTTTTCGATGGCCAATAGGAAGGCCTCGTCATTCACAAAATCGGCTAATTGGTAGTCGGCTAACAAATTAGCTGGTGCAGGCACAGTTGGATCACCGGGTGTGTTTCTAGCCCGTTCACGGATCTTATTTAGATAGATCAACGCGGTTCCACGGTCGGTCCCGGTACGCACTAAGGCCTCGGCATAAAGCAAATAAATATCGGCTAAACGCAGTTCAATCCAGTTATTCCCGTTGTCGGAACCACTTGTGGCTACGTCATAATATTTACGTACATATTTATCCGGCTCGAAAACACCGGTAGAAGCGTTCACCCAACCATCGCGCATGGATACATATTTTCTCGGATCGCCTATTTCGTAAGCATTGGACATGTCCTGCGTCGGGGCATTTTGCCCGCTTTTATCTCCCACCAGTACCACCTCCTTATCCGAGAAACGGGGAGCAAAATTATTATTCCACGGGCTTCCCGTAGCACCATTTGGCGAGCCTTTCATGTACTGAATTTCAAAGAGTGATTCCACACTATTTTTATTGTTCACATCAAACAGATCTGCATAGTTTGCCACCAACGCGTACTGTCCGTTATTAATCACCTCCTGGAATTTTTCAATAGCTTTTGTGTAGTACTCATTTCCTTTGTTTAGCGGATACCCTGCCATCGTCATATAAACCTTTCCTAACAAAGCGCTGGCGGCCGCTTTGGCAACGCGTCCTTTATCACTACCGCCATAACTTTCCGGCAGGTTGGTTTCAGCGAATTGGAGATCACCGATAATCAATTCATAAATCTCTTCCAATGGTGCGCGGCGTAATTGATAGGATTCTTCAGGCGTCAGTTCTTTATCTACTTTGATGACGCCTAAGAGCTCACCGTTCAGTGCATAACCGCCAAACACCCTATTTAGCCAAAAATAGGTGGATGCTCTTATGAAACTGGCTTCTGCCTTATATTGGCTTCTTAGGTTTTCGTCCGTAAAGGTAGCGCCGTCACTCCGCCCCAAAACCAGGTTACACCTTAAAATGGTATTGTAACTGTCATCCCAGCAGTCCATTAAAAAATTGTTCTCAGGAAGAAGAGGAGAAGCAAACTCGTCTACTCCTTTTTCATTCGCCGGATTACCGGCTAACCAGGAATACGTGGTGTTATCGGAACGAATTTCGCCTAACCGATAGTAAGTACCGTTATATAGTTCACGAAGACTGGCATAGGCCGATAAAGTAGCCTGGTTAATATCCTGTTGAGTTTTATAAAAGTCCGTACTGTTTAGGTTAGAAGGCGGTGTCAGCGCAATAAAATCCTTGCTGCAAGAGGATAGCACCAAAACGCCTAAGCATAATAAAAGAATCTTTTTCATAGCTGTTATATATAGCATAAACAATGAGTTAAAATGTGAGATTAACGCCGAAAATAAAGGAGCGGGCCGTCGGATAACCCAGGTAATCGCCTCCTTTTTGAAGCCCGCTTTCACTGCTGGTTTCCGGATCATAGCCTGAGTAATCGGTAATGGTAAATAAATTACTACCGGTTACATATAGGCGCAATCCTTTAATTTTTAGCTTATCCAGTACGGATTGTCCGAAGTTATAAGAGAAGTTTACATTACGTAAACGAAGGAAGGACGCATTTTGTACCCATGCCGATGAAGGATCGCGTTGCCAACCGGTAGGATTCCGGGTAGCGCGGAAGTGAATGCCGTCGCCCGGTTCTTCCGGCGATCGCCAGCGATCGATCTGTTCGATCATACCATTCCGGTCGCCATGGTAAATGCCCACCATGCGTTTAAAAAAGCTAAACACTTCTGCTCCGTAAGATCCGGTAAACTGCACACTCAAGGAGAAGTTCTTGTAGGAGAAGTTATTGGTAATCCCACCGGTAAAATCGGGCATGTTATTACCTAAAATGGTTTTATCGTTTTGGTCCAATTTACCATCGCCATTGATATCAGCATAACGGCCATCACCTACTTTATCTGCAGCTAAATGGGGGTAGCGGTCCAATTCTTCCTGCGACATAAAAACGCCCTCTTGTTTGTAGCCGTAAAAGCTTGCGATAGGCAACCCAATGGTGGTGATGAACGCATTATTGGCATTTGGAGCACTTCCATAGATAGGCCGTTGATCTGGGCCCACTTCCAGCACCTTATTTTTGTTGAAGGAGATGTTAAAATTGGTACTCCACTGAAATGCATTGATAAAGTTTCTGGTAGTGACCGAGAACTCCATCCCTCGGTTCTGCACTTTACCAATATTCTGAAACTGAGACATATAACCGGTAATAGTAGGCACCGGCACATTCAGCAATAAATCAAGGGATTGACTATCATAGAAATCGCCCTCTATCCGTACCCGATCATTGGCCAAACCAAATTCGAAACCCAAATTATATTGCCGGGTTTTTTCCCAACCTAAATTCGTATTGGCCATGGATTCTTCATCTACATCTACGGTGTTTTGCAAGGTACCTCCTGTTGGATAGTAGCCCGGGTTCAATAAACCGATGGAAGCGTAATCCCCAATCCGGTTATTGCCGGAAATACCAAATCCGGCCCTGATTTTTAAATCGCTGATCTGATTGACATTTTTCATGAAGGCTTCTTCCGAAATTCTCCATCCTACCGAAACGGAAGGAAAGGTACCCCACTTTCGGTTTTGGCCAAAGCGCGAAGAGCCGTCACTCCGTAAAGTAGCGGTAAAAAGGTAACGGTCGTCGTACGAGTAATTAACCCTACTTAAATAAGAAATCATGGAGTACGCCGATTCGGTGCTCGAAAGCGCATACATATTGCCGGCATTTAAGGTTTCAATATTATCGTTCGCAAAACCCCGGGCTTCGCCGTTCATATAATGTTCGGTATGCTTTTGGGTTGTATAACCAATTAAGGCAGAAAACTGGTGCTTAGCCCCAAAACGTTTGGTGTAATTTAAAGTGTTTTCAATCACCCAATCATAATCCGTATACCGCGTATCCACGCCTCTCGCCGGACGAGGAGCCTTCGAGGCGTCCAAATCCACCGTTGAAGGTTCGAACCGCTTTAAATGATCGTCCTCAATGCCGCCGTTGATACTTAAACGATAGCTCAGGTCTTCGAATATCTGCCAATCGCCCGAAAGTGTTCCTAACCAACCATAACGTCGTCTGTTGATGTTTACCAAGTCTGCCACACCGATCGGACTGGCTACATCGCCTACCAGGATTTCAGGATTTCGAACCATTGATCCATAGGTGCCATCGGCGTTTCTAACGGGATAAATAGGCGGTAATTGCAGCGCATACATAACGGCTGAATATTTACCCTGATCTTGTTCGCGACCACGGGCTGAATAAGCCATGAGATTAGCACCCAGATTGATGGTTTTACTTATTTTGGAATTTACACTCGAACGGAAATTGAAGCGATCATAATTGGTATTGATCACAATCCCATCCTGTTTCATATAACTTCCCGAAAAGTTGTACTGCGTGTTTTCGGATCCACCATTAACGGAAAGTTCACTTTGCTGTGTTAAGGCGTTCCGGTATAATAAATCTTGCCAGTTATTATCGGGCATGGTGGCAACCGATGCGGGATCTAAAAAGTTATAGAGATAACCGCCTGTACCGTCTGGAATGATGTACTGACCGGTCGCTCCGGGATAGAGATTTCTCCGTGAGTTGGGATCGTTGATCGTATGCGGCGATTGATCCGGATCATTCGGGATAATGGCCGCATCTAACCAAGCTTGATTTCTGCCATCAACAAACCAATCGACATATTGATCGCGGTTCATCATTTTGATCTCTTTTCCGCGTTGCTGAAAACCAACAAACGAATTGACATTAATGACAGGAGGTCCTTTTTTACCTTTTTTAGTGGTGATTACGACGACTCCATTTGCGCCTCTCGAACCGTAGATAGCTGTTGACGAGGCATCTTTTAGCACCTGTATACTTTCAACATCAGACGGATTGATGAGGCGGAATGCATTTCCTTCCATGGGATAGCCGTCTACCACATACAGGGGATCGCTTGATTGGGTGATGGAGCCGGTACCTCTTATCCGGATGGATAACCCTTCCCCTCCGGGCGCACCATTGGTTTGCTGTACCTGAACACCGGCCATTTGGCCGGCTATGGCTTCACCGAAGTTTTGAACAGGACGATTTTGGATGTTTTCTGCCGATACGGAAGCAACGGCTGTTGTAACGTCGGCTCGCCTTTGGGTTCCATAACCAATAACGACGACTTCATCCAGCGCAGAGGATTCTTCCGTTAGCGTTACATTGACCACGGTATTGGTACCTACATTGATTTCCTGCAGTGAATAGCCTAAAATGCTAAATACTAAGGTTGCATCAGCTCCCGGCACCTGCAATGTATATAAACCCTCTGCATTGCTGGTGGTGCCTGCTGTTGTGCCCTTGATTTTAACACTTACGCCAGGTACAGGTAAACCTTGCGCGTCGACTATTTTTCCTTTCACTTCCCGCTGTTGTGAAGGCGCACTAGCCTGAAAGGAATCACTTTTCCTTTTGATCATTACATTGTGCCCCGTAATCTTATAGGTAAAAGGTTGATTTCTGAGACATTCACGCATGACTTCTTCTACCGTGGCATGTTGCGCATTTACGCTCACCTTTAAGCTTTTGATTTCTTTGCTGTTGTAAACGAAGACATAGTCGCTCTGCTGTTTAATGGACCGAAAAATTTCTTCTAAGGTTGCATTTTGTTTATTTACAGAGATTTTTTGTGCGTATGTTGCTGCATGCAGCTGCATCAAAGCAGTGAACAAAAAGAAAAATGTAAGATTTAAGTGCATTATAATTTCCCTTTTACTATTGGCTGTTCGGTATTGAACTGGGCTTGATTTTCCAAAAAAATTGGATAATGGCCTACCCCAGGCCATTGTCTTAGGTCTAATTTTCATTATTTTTGTAGAGCTTGAGTTAATAAAGGTTTTAACAAATTGGCGTTCCGGATTTTATCCGGGAAGAGTTAACTCAATGTATTCCGTTTCCTAATGGCGTTAGGAAACGGTTTTTTGTTAACCCCATGCTTACTTAAGTGCTGTTCGTTTTTGATTTTCTCATAATTTATTGATTTAAGTTTATTATTGGATAATAATGATTTTCTTGGCGTTCCCGGCTGCTAAAACTTTATACTTGACATCGAAATAGCTTAAAATATCCAAAGCCTCTATGGCATTGGCATTTCTATGCACCTCTCCCCAAAGCTGAATATCAGGCACATCTCCTTCAAAATCAATCGTTATATCATACCAGCGCGCCATCTGCCGTAGCGCTTCCTGAATGCTTGAACCTTGGAACTGAAAAAGGCCGCTTTTCCAGGCGACTGCATTTTCGGCATTTATCTGATCGACCTTTAATTTCCCACTTTTCTTTAAGGCGGATTGCTCTCCCGGTTTAAGAAGTATGGTCTGCTTGGTCTGAAGTGCTGAAACTTTAACGCTTCCTTCTAATAAAGTTGTCTTAATGTCGGGTTCGTCTTCATAGCTATTGATATTAAAATGGGTGCCGAGTACCACCAGTTCCTGCCGATCAGTCAGCACCTTAAAGGGCTGTTTTTCATTTTTGGCTACTTCAAAGTAAGCCTCCCCTTTTAATAGAACCTTCCGCTCATTTCCCGTAAATACGGTAGGATAGCTGAGGGAGGAAGCTGCATTTAACCAAACCTTCGTACCATCTGATAAAATGACCTGATATTGCCCCCCTTTTGGTGTACTCAATGTATTTGATTTTGCTTCTTTAATACCCGGATTGATTTGATAAGTAATTAAACCATCTTCATTCTTGGTGATTCTTATTCCTTCTTTGTCCAGTATCTTTTCGTCTATGGTATGATCCAAGGCTATTTCCGATCCATCGGCCAAAGTCAACAGGGCCTTATTGGTGCCGGGTGCAAAATCATTCGGATTGATCTCCGACCTGTCAACGACTTGAACAAGTGGTTGGCTCGTATCTTCTCCTTTGAAAAAATAAAAACCAATGGAAACAAAAACTAAGAATACCGCCGCCGCGACAATTCTGGGCCATATGGTAAAAGCTTTGCTTTTTGATAGTGCAGGTAGGCGCTGATAGATATCCGCTAAATCTACTTGTATCATTTCATCCGTCAGATCGGAAGATGATGAATTAGCTAATTTATCATATAAGGATTCTACCCAAGCTTTTTCAGCATCGGTACACTGACCGTTTCTGTATTTATGAAGTAACTCTTTTATTCTTTCTTTCTCCATAAGCTCGGATAAATAAGGACCGTTAAAAGTAAAGTACGGTAAAGAGCTACTTGGGGGTAGAAAAAAAAATATTTTTTTATTAGTGACTCAAAACAGGCAGTAAAGAAAGAGCAGGACGGCGTATAGATAGGCTTCCAATTTGCTCCTTAAGATCCGTAAAGCATTCTTCACCTGTGTTTTAACCGTTGCTTCTGATAAATGCAATTTGACAGCAATTTCTTTATGTGAAAGATGTGCTTTTCTACTGAGGTTGAACACCAATCGCATTTTTGACGGTAATTTGCCGACTTCATCTTCCACCAACTCCTGAAGCTGTTTTTCAAGGAAACCGTGATTGGCTACATCAGGCACCTCCTTCGTCACGGTTTGGAGCCAGTCGAAATAAACAGCGCTAGTTTTCCTATGTGCCATCAACTTAATCACTTGGTTACGGTTAGCAATGTACAAGTACCCCGCCAGGTTATTGATATACAGCTCGGTTCTTTTATTCCATAGGGCGGTAAAAATGTCTTGCACAATATCTTTTGCATCTTCCCGGTTCCTTAATACATGATAGGCCTGCTTATATAAGCGCTCACCATAGCGCAGGTAAATTTCGGAAAAAGCGGTTGTATCATCCGCTTTTAACAAATGAATTAGTTCACTATCCGTATATAGCTTATAGGATGACATACGCTAGGTGACATTAACTGGATTGAATAGTTTTTTATTGGTTCGTCGACACGAATCTACTAAATCATTTCTATATAAAGAAAAAAAGGCTTTTTAGCGATGATTATTAAAGTAGGCTTGCTTCCACTGCTATACTTTGCTTTTTGAGTAAACGAGAATATACGGTGGGCGCCGAACCTAGCACGCTTAACCTATTTACAGAAGTTTTTCAATCGCAGCGAATCGCTTTCGGAAATATCCGTTAACTCCTTAAAATAATGTTGAATGGCTTTCGTTGGTAAATTATGAGTCATTTCATTATTCTGTTCGTTCATTAGACATGGCAAAATGCTTGAGGAATTTACTGTAAAGATGTAAAATACGAGTAAGTACAGTATAGAAACTGCAAGCAGCACTGTCACCTTGCCGTGGACAGACCAAGTACATAGAAAGGCCGCTGTGAAAAAGGAAAAGCAAATATGGGTTAAATTATGCTGAATAATTTTTAAAGTCTTTTATAATCTATTATTTTTGTATTAATAGGCCCGCCACGCCATCCTTAAGAACAGCGGCCAAGGCATGTTCTCAAAAAAAGATATTTTTACTTTAAGTTTATTATGCAGTTTAACTTGCTACTCTATCTTTTTCTAGCTGTATTAAGCCTAAGCTGGGCACCACTAGTCTATGGTCAAAAACCTTCAAGAACTGACGATTACATTGTAACCTCACAGGGAGACACTTTAAAAGGGCGAGTTAAATCCGAGAAGGAACGACGCATCCGGTTCCAACAAACAGGTGATACATCGTTTAAAACTTATACTGTACACGACCTTAAATGCTACTATGTAAATAAAAGACAAGCAGCAAACATTCCTGTAATCATAAAAACAGGGGACCAACCTACTTTCCTCCGGTTAAAAGAACGAGGACGAATAGACTTATTTGTCTATGAGCAAAATTCCGGAGACGCAATGTTTCTTACAGGCGGATTCGGCCCTACTAGAATGGTTGGTGGTTATGGTGGAAAATCAAATCTTTTATATGTACGGAAAGATGGTGGCCCGTTGATCAGAATTAAAAAAAACGTTCGACATTGATTAGCCTGATGCCTGAAGCCACTGATTTAATAGCCCGTATCAATAACGACGGCTCTTTTAATGAAGAAACCATCACCAAGTATGTACACTTATATAACCAATATAGTCAAGAGAGATAAAAGTTCGGTTTACGGCCCGGCGGTGAAAACATTCACTTCCTAAAACGTCCAACACACTTCATTAAGGAATTAACGCCACTATATCTAGAAGATATTGAGTAAACCACTCCGGTAGTTCGTGACGTGGTGCAGCAAATTCTACTCGCTGATCAACACTTCTGAATAAAATCTTATTATTAATTTGAGAGGTATCAACAATTGTCATATCATCAACCAGCTTGTGGTAAGTGTTTAATTTTTCCAGGTTTCCAAAGAAATTATTACGCAGTGTATCAGGATCAACATAATGCCCGCCTTCCGTCACCTTTCCGTAACCCTAAATTGCGAAAGTTCTGGATTATCCAAGTCAAAAAAGAGAAGATGTATTTTGTATCCAGCTGCTTTAAAATGTTTAGGTTTATTCCAAGTTTCGTTATTGGTAAAATGCCTTCGTAAACAAAATGATAATTATTGGCCAATGCTGCCGAAGTTTGGTGTTCAAATAGATCTACAACATAGTCTAACGCCTCATGTCGCGCATATTTAGTAGATTTTACAATAGCAGGATTAACTCTTTTAATCTTTTGGTGTAGAGCAAGTCCCCATCAAAAACAGGATAATCTTATGGATAGCTACGGGAAGATATTCAGGCCCTACTGTAGATTTTCCCGCTCCATTTGAGCCAGTGATAATGTACAGACTCGGCACTAAAACAAGTCTAATTCGTTACGGATGGCTTGTTCTTGTAGCTTTGTCAGCTCGCGAACGACCGTAGAAGACTTTAAGTCTGGCGAAACCATCACAATTTTAATAGAGTTATCAGGGTATTCCAAATAGCTTTGGTTTTTTGGCAATTTGTTAGACCAAATTAAAAAAGGCTTTCCTTTTTCAAGCTTTTGTCTTCTCAATCTTCTGACAACAGAATTACTTACTGTCTTTAATTCTTCAATCGTTCCCATTTGACTTCATAATTTGCCTAAAACAAACTTAGCACAAGGCCCATTTACAATCCCTGTACCAAAACAATTCCTACCTCTTCATCAAAAAAAGCTTACTCAGCCATTTTCTTAGCGGCTCATCATATAATTTGAGGCAGAGGTAGGCTAACAATATATTTCCGAAAAACAGAACCAAGGTTATTGGCCATGTTTGGGAGAATGTGAGTTCTTCGCTCCATAACCAGGCGTAAAACAAGTACATAAAAGGGTAATGTACCATGTACAGCGGATAAGAGATATCCCCTAAGAATTTGCAGATTTTAGAAGGCTTTTTGTCGGAAGTACTTCCCGAAGCGCCGAGATAGACAAGTATGGGAAAAATAACAATGGTACATAGCGAATCATAGATACCGTTCATCCAGAGAGCTTCCTCTCCGCCAATATGGGGTATAGAAAGCAAAACAACAATGGATAAACTACATATCCAAAAAGCGCCTCTGACCCGAACTGGTTTAAAGGTGCGCGACATTAATATTCCGACCGAAAATGAAAACAACAAACGCAGAAAACCACCGATTAGGTTATGATCTGCCAGTGTCCAGCCTACCCCTAAATGGCCATAATCGGAAAAATTGAATATAGCGAAAGAAGCCAATCCGATTCCTGCTACCAGAACCAACACCATCAGTGCTTTTGTAGACAGTCGACGAATAAACAAAGCATAAAGAATGTTTCCAATGTATTCGAAGAATAGGGACCAACTGGGGCCATTCAGCGGATACATCTCGCCATTTCCGCGGACTTCAGCGCCGGAGCCAGGTGCAGCGGGAATCAAGAAAAGATTGATGAGCAAAGCCACCATCAACATGGATAAGGAAACTTTAGATCCATCCCATTTTTCACAACCTTGTATATAAAAGGTAACGGCACCCAAAACGGCGCCCATAACCACCATGGGATGTAATCGGATTAGTCTGCGTTTAAAAAAGTCTTTGGTCGTCATCGTTTTCCAACGGTCGTCATAAGCGTAGCCTATAACGAAGCCCGAGAGAATAAAGAAGAAATCGACCGCCAAATATCCGTGATTGAATCCTTGGTCTATGGGGCTCGTGGCAAAGCCTTCGAATATATGATACCAAATCACCATCAGAGCCGCCACGCCTCTCAATCCGTCAAGAAGAACATAATGCGGTTTAGTGTCTGCAAACGCAGCAGAAGAGATTTTTTGCATAAAATGTAAATTGTCTTTTTTCTCGGCGCGCAATTTAGGAAATGAAGTAAGAAAAACGGCTACCTAATTTAAATAAATGCATTTATTTAGCTCGCTTCGGAATGAAAGTACGTGCATATCCATGTACACCATGTATTATTTACCCTAATTAGTCTTATATTCGCTCATCGCTATGTTACATGTTACCTGTGCCATCATTATAAAAAACAATCAGGTCTTGATCTGCCAACGTTCAGAAAAGATGCGCCTGCCGCTGAAGTGGGAATTTCCCGGTGGGAAGGTGGAGTCGGGAGAATCTTTAGCACATTGTATTGTGCGGGAAATTAAGGAGGAATTGCTGATTGATATAAGGGTACTGGAAGCCTATACACCCGTGACACATAGCTATCCGGACGGCACCCTCACCTTGTACCCTTTTGTTTGTCTTTTTATAGGAGGTGATCTTCGGCCGACAGAACATGCGCAAGCCATTTGGGTAGCGATTGATGATTTGCTCCAATACGACTGGGCTGATGCGGACATCCCCATTGTAAAGGAGTTATTAGCTAAATACCGTGCTGTTTAGCGTTTGCGGTTAAACATGGTTAAACATGTATTTTTTACCTGTCAGCAATTAACCAATTTGCAAAAATTCTAAACAGATTTAGAACCACGCTGTTAAACCCAGAAAATAACAAAATAACGTCACTCGGAAGTTGTAACGTATAAAAAAACAATGCCGTTTATTACTGCAAAAAGCGGCTGAATTAACACTAATTTTCATTTCTAACCTTCAAAACAGCTAATTATGAACGGTTACCATGAGTATCAGAAATGTATTGAAGCGTGCCTCAGGTGTGCTGCAATCTGTAATCATTGTGCGTCTTCCTGCACCAAGGAAGAGCATATTAAAATGATGGCACGATGTATTGAACTGGACATGCAATGTGCAGCTATCTGTTACGCCGCAGCCCAACTTATGAGCTTGGGCAGCGATAAAGCAAAAGATATATGCCGTATTTGCGCGGATATATGTGAAGAATGCAGCAACGAATGCGCTAAGCACGATACCGAGCACTGCAAAGAATGCGCGGATATGTGTAAACAATGTGCCGCTGAATGCAGGGCGATGTAAGCTTAAAGATAAAAGTAAAGGCACGGAATTAAGCCTTTACTTTTACCCTATTGTTATCACCTTTTTATCGCTTCTCCACTACTTCGAAGGATGATTTGCCGTGGAGCTTATCGGCTAAGAGTTTCATGTAGAAACCACCTACTACGCTGCGCGCTTTGAAATTCTCGCGGATACCGGTATTTGTATCATAAAAGTCGTTCAAGGGAACACGCGATGCAGTCTCAATTGCATGTTGGTAAACGGGTTTCACTAACGCTTCGAATTCCTCCCGACTAGGTGCAAAGCTTGCTGTCCACAAAATCCAGTCGTTCTTTGTATAGGCTTTTCTGCTATCCAATGGGATGCCGAATTTGTTTTGCTTGGTGAGGTAATACTTCGTTTCGGTATCGTATACTTTTTGCGGAAACAGGTCGAGCCCTAATACCTTATCCCAAACCAAATTGTATTTCTGGCTCCAGGTGTTTTTATCGTCGAACGTGAGCGCATAATGGTCGCCGGCATTGGCCATCTCCATCCATTTTGGCACCATATTCTCGGCAATGGCACGGTATTTCTTAGCGGTTTCTGTTTCTCCCAAGATCTCGGCTATTTGTGCGTAGCAGGCAATGCCTACAATGGCTTTTACCGATAAATTGGCGTTGCGGGCGAGGTGACCGGCAAAATCGTCGGTACATAACTGGGTTTTAGGATCAAAGCCTTCTTTCGTGAGGTAATCGACCCATTTGGAAAGGGTTTCCCAGTGCTTTTTAGCATAATTGCCATTGTTCTGTACTTTCGTGATGGCCGCCGTTAAAATGATCATGTTGCCCGACTCTTCTACCGGCATGGGCTCACCATAGGTTTGGCCGTTGGCCAATGGATAGGTACCTAAGTCATGTGCGGCCCATGGATGGGGGTATTTACCGCTTTCGCTGAAGTAGAAAATACCGTTTAACATGCCTTGTAGTAGCTCGGGATTATAGATCAGATATAAGGGCGCTGATGGATACGTTACGTCCACGGTATTAATGAATCCGCCACTGTTATTCTCTTTAGACAGCCATAAGAGTTCGCCTTGCGGACTCTGAACCAAGGTGTGTGCAGCAATGCTTTGACGATAGGCCAGCACGCACAGATGTGCATAGTCTTTACCGCCCGATTTAAGAGCTTCGGCATACACCTCTTTGTCAAATGCGGCACATTTACTCATAACAGATTGGTAATCAGCTGCGGCATCATCGAGTTGCTTCTCGATGGTTTCCTTGCCCGAGTTGTTCCACCAGGGTCTGAGATTGTTTTCAAAATATTGGATCGCATAGATCTCATCATAGCCCAGCTCCATAAAACGCGCTACTTCGGTCTTACCAACCTTACCAAAAGGGATCACGGTATTCAACGATAGTGATTTGCCTTTCGACGTGATAGAAGAGGCAGTGCCTTTTCTGAAGGCGTCAACAGCCGCTGTGGCCGGACTTATAAACTGTTCTACACCATTCTCTTTTGGCGCAGCGACGTAGAAGTATCCCCAGTCGATACGCATGTCATCGGCGGCTTTTTGCAGAATAGGCTGCTCAACGGTACCGGTTTTGAGGATGGATAATTGATCGGTCGTATACTTTTGGGCGGTCACCTCCTGCGAGGGCCGATAGACCGCAATGTTTGACGATGCGCCCAAGAATACTTTCACCGCGTGATCTTTATCATCATTGGCGCTTACACTGTACGTGATGTAAGATACGGGCCGCGACAACAAACTGAGATCGTCCAATAACAGTGGCGAGGTAAAAGTCAGCTTCAAATTTACCTTGCCGGCTTCAAACTTGTATATTGTTTGTGTGGCCGTAACCTCTACCTTTTTTTGCAGGGCCGTTTGAATTTTCGGACCGGTTTCTTTGCGTTTATCTACTAAACCAAAATCCAGGAAGCGGCCTCCGGCGGTATTTGCCAGGTGAATAGCGATCAGGTTTTCGCCTTTCTTCAAATCCGCTTTGTTAATAGGCAAATATTGAAAGTTGTTAGTCCACCCGGTTTTCTCGTACACCTGTTTGCCATTTAAGAACACCTGAACATTATCGTCGTGGTTCAATTTTAATAAAAGCTCGTCGATGTTAGCCGGATTGCTGATCTGGAAAGTACGCCTTACCCAGATATCATTTGATTTCCAAAGGGTCTTTACGTTCTTTTCGTCATCACCAATAGGTGCTGAACCTGATTCCCAGTTGCTTGCAGCATAACCGGGGGAAGTCCACTCGCCTTCCGGCTCGGTTTCCGTATACTGTACGGTATAGGTTTCTTCGTCGGATGTGTTAAGGACGGTTTCGTAGCGAGGTTCTTCTTTGCCCAGAAAACGATAGATCGTACCATCTACGTTGATCAACCCTAACAGGGAATGGTCGGCTTCTGTCCAGTGTTTGGTGGTAGAAGCGTTCAGCTGATCGGTAGTCGACCAGATACTAAAATTCGGATTGTGTGTAATAAGTGGGTAAGCGGGGGCTTTTCTATCCTGCGCTTGGGCTTGGCCTATGGTAAAAAAACAAGCCAGCAAGCCCCAAACCTTCAGTTTTTTGAATTTTTTCATCAGAATAAATTGTTTATTCATACTTTTTTACTTTTAAGGCATTCATGCTGCCTTCGGCGGTTTTAATGGCGATGAAGCTTGCATAAATTATTTTTATCATTTTGTTTATGGCAATGTATGCAGGTTTCATTCGATAATTGGTGTTACAATGAGTTAATATATGCTGCGGGTAAAATTAATGCTCCTAGCTAATCCGATTTAGCATAGTCGTGTCAAGTTTTAGTCGATTTGTCTCATATTCTGCATCCAGCTTTCATATTGAGGCAACATTCGTTTATAGGTTTCGACGTCCCACTCCATATTAAAGCGTTTAAGGTTTTCGCTCATGGAGTTTAGTCCCGCGGCCTTCCGCCGTTGATCCACTTGGTCGGGGGCTATCATAGGAGCGACAAAAGTGTGCCCCTTTCCATCGGATTCGATCTGACTTCCATAGATTTGCTTTCTACCTTGGCTAAAGCGACGCGATCTTCCAGGAGCGCTAAATCACTCATTTGAGCCTTCCCTTCTGTTACTGCCTCGCGCATAAGCGGTAGATAACGCGCTCTGATACTGTTATTGGCATGTTGGATAACCAGAAAAAGTGTTTGGTTACCCCGTTCGCCAATCACTTCCGCGCCCAGCCAGCCCCGTGCATTTAACAGACTGTCTACAAAAAGTAGGTTTAAGGAGTCTTGATACCACATCATCTGGCCGATCTTAATCGTTGTATCTGCTTGCCAGCCAAATTCATCCGCCGTATCGAAAAATCGGGTTCGTATGCCTTGATCGCTATGATAAATTGCCGTTAAGGTATCGGCCAGAGCTGCTTCGTAGTGTTTTGAACGTTCAGCGCAAGAGCCGGTAGTCAGACAGATAATGGTCGTAATAACATAAAAAGTAGGTGACCCTAATAGCATAGCGAGCCGTTTTATGTAGCTAAGTTAACGATTTGTCCCGATTTACACCTTATCTCGAGTTTGAAGGTTACAGCGATGCTGAACCGGCGATTCAGTTTCCTGCCTTAAAACCGTTGCTGTATCGGAACTTTATACTTAATTTAGCAACAAACCTACACTTATGTCTTCTATATTACGCGAGATTACACCGCTTTCACCGAAAGATTGTCTTTATATAGCCGATCGGGTGAAAAGTGAGTTTACTTATCCTATACATAGTCACCAAGAATACGAACTTAACTTTATAGAACGCGCCGCGGGGATTAAACGTATTGTTGGCGACTCCATCGAAATTATAGGGAATTACGATTTGGTTCTTATCACGGGAAAAGACCTGGAACACGCCTGGCTGCAGAATAATTGTGAGCTGACGAATGTACGGGAGATTACGATCCAATTTTCACCAGATCTATTTTTCAGTAACTTTCTTCAGAAAAATCAATTTAACCGTATTAAAGATATGCTCGAAAAAGCGCAGAACGGCATTTCTTTTCCGCTGAAAGCGATTATGAAAGTATACCATTTATTAGATACAATTGCCCATGGCGAACAAGGCTTTTATACGGTAATAAGATTTCTCACCATTCTGCATGAATTATCGGCTTTTACCGACACCGCCAAACGCTTGTCGAGCACTTCCTTTGCGCAGGTAACCATTGATAACAGCAGTCGTAGGATAAAGAAGGTTCAACATTATGTGCATGAAAACTATAAGAAGGATATACGCTTGCATCAAATGGCGGATTTAACTGGGATGTCTCCGGTTGCTTTTAGTCGCTTCTTTAAATTGCGAACAGGGCGCTCACTTACGGATTACATCATTGAAATCCGGTTGGGGCATGCCACCCGGCTATTGATCGAATCCAGAATGACCGTGGCGGAAATTTGCTACGAATGTGGTTTTAATAATGTCTCAAACTTTAACCGACTTTTCAAGAAAAGTAAAAAATATACGCCTTCCGAATTTCGGGATAATTACCTAAAGAAGAAAGTTTTAGTTTAATAACAGGAGGTAATGCAAATCGCCTCCTGTTATTAAAGCTTCACAACACGTGCATGCTATTCGCTTGCTCTAAACATCCAAAACCAAGCAGTTCCTCCCGCGCCGGCGCCCGGTTCGGGGTAGCTGAGGGCCATACTTCCGTCGTCAAGCAGCAGGATGTCATATTCATATACGGGGGCACCTCCCTCATTGGGTGATTTGCCGCAAAGAACAGTCGCCCCTTTGAGCGTGAGCTTGCCTTTAGCCCATACCGTGCCGTCATCCTGCGTGATCGTCTTGGTCATATCAAAGGTGAAAGTACCGGTTTCAGTAGAACCGTCCGATTTGACTTTGGTAAACGTTGCCCCGCGGATGGAAAAAATCATCTTCGCTCCTGCCCCCTCGTTGGGCGCTTGGTCATCGATATCGGCGATCTGCAGTGTCCACCAAGCGGGCGATGCATTTGTTATATACCCACCATTGCCCCATACCGCGGGTTGAGTATCATCCCATACCCATTCTTTTTCCGAGCCACCGGTTAAGTAACCCCACTCCAAGGGTACGTCAAAATATAGCTCATCGACATTTACGTTGAGCGTTTTAACGACCTCTGTTCCGTCCGGATTTCGGCCGGTGAAGGTAATTTCGTTCTGCCCGGTAACCACTAATAAGGCGGTATCGGTCTTTTTTGAAGAGGTTCCTACGCCGAAATCCCACGACGATAATACCGGGCTCCTGTTGTCAAGCACCACTTTATTGGTGTTTTTTCCATCAATTACGATGGGTGTTGCGCTGATATCAAGCTGTTCGGCCGTAATAGCACCGCCTATACCGAGTCGATCTTCCATGGGATCGCATCCGATGAATGGGAGGCCTGCAATTAATACGATTATATATGCAATAAAACGTTTCATAATGTTAAATTTTGTGGTTACCATCCTGGAAATTCCGCCTCTGGTGTACCCCAACCTCTATTTTGGGTCATCACACCTTCCGACAATTGTATTTGAGACTCGGGCAGCGGCCAGAATCCGCCGGTGGCTTCATACCTCGCCCGATAACCGCCTCCGAAGGCTCTCATTCTTGTATCGACGCCTTTGTTTTTGATGTCAACGCCTTCTTGGGCGGCCAAAGCATTCGCTGCATCACCCCAGCGCATCAAATCGAAATAGCGAAGTCCTTCGAAAGCCAGCTCCCAACGGCGCTCTCTTTTTAGGGCGTCCAGGGAATAGGAAACCGTAGGGAGATTGACCCGCGCGCGTACACGATTGAGATTGGTTGCATCTTCCTTCAGCTCGGCATGCATTAACAGCACATCCGCAAAGCGAATAAGTATGAGATCTTGCATATGGCTCCGCTGCATATCGTCAATAGCGTTGTCTTTTAATACCGCATAGGAATTAATTAAGGTGCCGTTGCTGTAAGCCCGGATGGGGATGTATTTTTTTTGCCAAAAGCCGGTTTCTTCCATTTGGGCATCAGCGCCGTATATGTAATCGGCTACACCAGTTTCTACATTTAAAATGGAGCCGGTACGCCGGATGTCGTTAGGCTCAGCCTGTCGCCAGGCATTCCATAAACCGGTGTTTACAGGACCTGCCCCCCAGCCCGCACCAAAAGGAAAAGTGGCTGCACCGCCGTTATTAGATCGGAGGCCGAAATGCAATACATATTGATTGGAATATCCTAATTGGTAGTCGGTACCCCAATCCACCGAAATGCCAAACTTAACAGCGAAGACGGTTTCTTTATTGCCGTCGCCTTCCCATTTGAGGTTGTTATTTTTTGCATAATCATAATCCAACGCAGTATACTCATTGGTATAGGGCCATAGATTGCGGAAATCGCTCACTAAATCGTGCCCACTGTTATTGATACAATCTTCCAACCAGCTTATCACTTGACTTTTTTCAATGGCATTCCCATTAGCCACTGGCAGAGAGGTTTTTTGGTAATAACCGGTATAGAATAAAAATACGCGGGCCATTAAGGCTTCGGCCGCCCACCTTGTGGCGTGGCCGGCCACGGTATTGGTGTAGGCTGTGTTAGGCATCAGATTTATCGCCTCTTGTAGATCAAAAGCGATTTGCGCATAGGTTTCATCCGCCGGTGCCTTGGGTAAATTTTGTGCTTCGAGGCTAATGACCAAGGGGACTTCGCCGAACATTTGCGACAGCTCGAAATAGAATAGGGCCCGAAGAAAATAGGCCTCGCCCTTTAGCTGATTTTTCTGAGCTTCGCTCTCCCAACCTTCGATATTATCAAAATTGGCCAGCGCCGTATTTGCTCTATAAATTCCCTGATAGCGGGCGGTCCAATAGGTTTCGAAGCGACTAGGCTTGGTGTTCATCAAATGATCAAGTCCTTGCATATCTTTGTCATTCTCGCCCCCTCCTCCAAAGCGATCGTCGGAAGCGAGCTCTGCCGCATAAAAGTGGGTGTTTTGCGGATTAGAAATTGCCTGACTTAAGGTGGAGTAAATCCCCGTGATCATCTGGTTGGCATCGGCTACCGTCTGTGGAAAGTTTCCCGTGTTTTTCTTGGTATAATCTTCAGAATCTAAAAATTTCTCGCAGCCTGTAAGTGAAATCATCATCGCTGCAATATATAATAGCTTTTTCATGGTCGTTCGTGTTAGAATTTAAGGTTTAAACCAATCAGGTAAGTTCGCGGACTTGGGTAAAAGCCCAGATCAATACCTGACACCCAAGACTGATCAAATCCATAACCGATCTCAGGATCCATGCCTGAGTATCCCGTGAAGGTGTATAGGTTTTGCGCGGTAACATACAGTCTGGCCTGCGCAAAGGGCATTTTAGGGAACCAGGATTTTAGGTCGTAACCGAACGTGATGTTCTGAATTTTTACGTAATCACCGTCTTCTATGTATATATCTGAAATGTATTGGCTGTTGGTGTGACTACCCATAGTTAAGCGTGGGTATCGATTCGATGTGCCTTCCCCATGCCAGCGCTGAAAAACTTCGGTTGTATAGTTTTGCAAAGGACTGTCGGCAAAGGAACGATATGATTTTGCGATCTGGTGTCCAAATGCCGCGGTTGCAGTGACGGAAAGATCGAAACCTTTGTAGCCGACATTCAGATTTAAACCACCGGTAAAATCGGGATGTGGGTTACCGATCATGGTTCTGTCTGCATTGGTAATCGCTCCGTCGCCGTTCGTGTCAACAAAAATCACATCGCCCGGCTGCGCGGTTGACAGCACCCCTAAACCGCGGTTCCTATAGTCTTCTATCTGCTGCACGTTCTGAAAAATACCGTCCGTTTTGTAACCGTAAAAATAGCCGATTGGATAACCAACCTGTGCGCGATACATTTCGGTTGTTCCTTGGCTAAGCACGTTTTCTGCGCCATGGATAATGCCTTCGGCATTTGCTATACGCAACACCTTATTTTTATTGTAGGCACCATTCAGGCTGATGCCATAGCGAAAATCGTTGATCGTTTCGTTCCAGGTTAGACCTAATTCAATACCACTATTTTCAACATCTCCCCCATTGATAAAGGGCGCATTTGTTCCGTAAATGGCAAGCGTTGGCGCGGCAACCAGCCAATCTTTAGTGGTCTTTTTATACCAATCGAAGGTCCAGCCGAGGCGACCGCCTGCAAATTGAGCGTCAAAACCGATGTCGAGCTGTTCGGAGGTCTCCCAGGTAATATCGGGATTGGG
This sequence comes from Olivibacter sp. XZL3, assembly GCF_004368405.1. Lineage (GTDB taxonomy): Bacteria > Bacteroidota > Bacteroidia > Sphingobacteriales > Sphingobacteriaceae > Olivibacter. Next base: position 209,459 of record NZ_SBJH01000010.1, on the reverse strand, counting down.
TAGGATATTTGGATAGGCGCCGGTTTGCAAAGAGCCTTTATTGTTACCAAAGTAATAACCGTTTTGGGTATCAAAGGCCACCGTTGCCAGGTACTGCCAGCCGTCTATATTCTGATTACCATTCTGCCCCCAGCTCGCCCGTAGTTTTAAAAAGTCTAACCAACCTTTGCTGCCCTGCATAAAGGACTCGTTGCTTATTACCCATCCTGCCGCCACAGAAGGAAAATATCCCCAGCGGTTATTGCTGGCAAAGTTGGACGAACCATCGGCCCTTAAGATCAGGGTAGCCATATAGGTCTCGTTGTAGTTATAGTTTAATCGGCCAAAGAAAGAGGCGAGCGAGCCCTCTCCCCACGGTGCGCCGGACAAAATAGTGACTCCCTCGGCAACTCCCTTGGTATTCGTAATCCAGGCATTTTTCCAAGATCCCGGAAATATGGAGTTGGAATTAGTAGCGCTTAGATCGGAACCCATACCCCATTTTTCAATAGACTGGCCAAGTACCGCATCAAAATTATGTCCTTCACCCAACTCCCAAAGATAAGAAAGGGTGTTCTGCAAGGTGATGTTATTACCGCTACCTTGGCTTTGTTGTACATCGTCTTGCGGGTTGGTGTTTGTTGTCGACAATGTAAAAGCCGGGGTATATTGGCGGTAAGAGGAGGCTGTCATCTTATAACCGAAAGTGCTTCTAAAACGTAGGTTTTGGATGGGCTGTATCTCTAAAGAGGCATTGGCAAAGAGCGAATGATTGTGGCTGATATTTTGTCCACGTCTGTACACCATGTCTGCAATCGGGTTGGCTGTCGCGCCATCTAAGGCCCAGCCATCGGCCGTTTTGCTCGCTTGGTCGTAAAACGCTCCTGCATCGTTGTAAACAGGCATTAAAGGGTTTCCTACTAACATGTTGTGAATATCATTCCAGTAAATATCGCCGATGCCAATCCCTGATTTTTCATTATAGGAGTAGGTTAGGTTTTCGCCCAGTGTAATGATATTGAAATCGTCGTTCTTTAATAAGATATGCTCGGAATTAATCCGGAAGTTATGCCGCGTAAAATTCGGTTGAACCGGTTTACCGAGAATACCATCCTGATCGGAAAAAGAATAGCCTAAGGTGAATTTAGACTGCTCATTGCCGCCATTGAGGTTGATGGCATGATTCTGTGTTAAAGCATGCTCATTGCGGATTTCTTTGAGCCAGTTTGTTCCGTTCCAGGTGCCATCCACAATTTGTTGATATTGTTTGGGAATGAGATTTGCCCAATCGTATGGAGCTTGCCCTTCATTGAAGCGGATCTCGTTCTGGATGGTCATATATTCCTGCGCATTCAGCAGCGACGGTATTTTATATGGATTTTGCCAGCCCACAAAAGCGTCATAACTCAGGGCCAACTTTCCGGCCTTGCCTTGCTTGGTAGTAACGAGCACCACGCCGTTGGCGGCACGCGAACCGTAGATCGCCGCTGAGGCAGCATCTTTCAAAATGTCGACCGATTCAATATCCGAGGGGTTAAGTGTATTGATATCGCCTCCCGGGATGCCATCAATGACGTAAAGCGGAGACGAGTCTCCTATCGTCCCTAAACCGCGCACCGTCACTTTAAAGCCCTCCCCCGGCATGCCGGATCCCTGCGTGATTTGAACGCCGGGCGATTGGCTCTGCAGCGCGGTCATTACATTGGAAGTACTGAGTTTTTGTAGATCTTCTCCCTTTACCTGCACCGAAGCTCCGGTTGTTAACTTCTTCTTTTGGGTACCGTATCCGATAATCACCAGTTCATCCAAACTGTTAACGGCATCTTCCAAAGTAACGTCTAAAGTGACTTGACCGCCAACGCTGACGCTTTGACTGAGGTAACCGAGATAAGAAAAAATTAAGGTCGCATTCGCATCGCCAACCTCCATGCTGTACCTGCCGTTCGTATCGGTGGTTGTACCTCTGGACGATCCGGACTCTTTTACACTCACGCCGGGCAAAGGCTCGCCTTTGTTGTTGGTAACTCTACCGTTAATGGTTCTTTGCACACTTATTCCACGTTCATCATGCAGCTTCATTGGCATCGCTGCATGGGAATGAGGCGCAATCGGAAACAGTGCAAGCGACGTTACAGCCCACTTCAAAGCAAAGCATAGCGAAGCTCTCCCCCCTTTTTTGTAAATTTTAGATTCCATTTAGATTTAAGATTAGGATAAAAGGATAATTGCTTATAATTCTGCAAGCAAATGTAAGGCTTTGTTTTTCTTCTAGTATGTATAATCTTAACAATAACCGATACTTATTTAACATGTCCTTTCATCTTAAAACAAGGAGATTTAATAGGAGCTTAAACAGCTCCCTTCCCACCTACGAGCACGTTATCGGAGGAAATGGCTAAAAATTAACCGCTCCGGACATTTGATTAAGATCCGTTTATATATATCATAAATAGCAAAAATAATATTGGCGCAACAAGTTTTATCAGCAGGCGCCCACACCAAATGTCGCGTTAGTTTACCTGCTATACTTTCTGTATATTTAACCGATTTAAACAACACTTAAACGCTATTGTCGACAAAAACAGTTCGCTGTTAGAGACGCATAAACGATGAACAGAAAATCAAGTATAAACCTAAAAGAATGCATCGGCTACGGTTTGGGAGACGCCGCCTCTTCTATGTTTTGGAAATTATTCGGCTCTTACCTCTTGATCTTTTATACGGACATTTTCGGACTGGAAGCCGCCGCAGTAGGGACGATGTTTTTGGTTACCCGGATATGGGATTCTTTTTTCGACCCGATCGTAGGGATTGTGGCCGACAGAACCCGGACGCAATGGGGAAAATTTAGGCCTTACCTTCTTTTTTTAGCGATTCCTATAGCGATTATCGGCATATTCACTTTCTATACACCTCCGTTAAGTCCACCAGCGAAACTCCTTTATGCTTATATTACCTATTCATTAATGATGATGGTATATTCGGCAATTAACGTGCCTTATGCCTCTCTTTTAGGCGTAATGAGCCCTTATCCGGCCGACCGCAACAACTTATCTACCTATCGCATGGCCTTCGCCTATCTGGGCAGCTTCTTGGCATTGCTGCTTTTTATTCCTTTGGTTAATTATTTCAGCAAGAACAGCAAACTAATTATCGATCAACAATACGGTTGGGTGGCGGCCGTTGCCGTTATTGCTGTACTTAGCAGTATGCTTTTTTTGGGATGTTTTAAACTCACACGCGAGCGGGTTAAGCCCAAAGGAAATGATCATTCTTCGCTCAAAAAAGACCTGCGCGACTTGAGTCATAATAAGCCTTGGTGGATTTTATTGGGTGCAGGCATTTGCACTTTGATTTTTAATTCCATAAGGGATGGTGCCACCGTTTATTATTTTAAATATTATGTCAATGAAGAGCAATTGGGTGCTGTTCACGTTTTTAACATCCCTTTTATTCTAAGTGGATTATATTTGGCGGTAGGACAATTATCTAATATAATAGGGGTTATGCTGGCGGCTCCAGTAAGTAACCGTATAGGAAAAAAGAATACCTATATGTTGGTGATGGCTATTGCAACCGTGTTCAGTGTGCTGTTTTTTTGGCTAGAACGGGGTGATTTATGGGTGATCTTCTTCTTACAGATAGTGATAAGCATTTGTGCAGGGTGTGTATTTCCTTTGTTATGGTCGATGTACGCCGACTGCGCAGATTATTCCGAATGGAAAACGGGGCATCGGGCAACGGGTTTGATTTTTAGCTCTTCTTCTATGAGCCAAAAGATCGGCTGGGCCATTGGAAGTGCTTTAACGGGATGGTTGCTGACTTATTTCGGCTTCCAGGCCAATCAAGTGCAAAATGCAGAAACCATCCGCGGCATAAAGCTATTTTTAAGCTTTCTACCTGCCGCGGGTGCCTTTCTATCTATCTTCTTGATATACTATTACCCGCTGACGAAAGGCAAGCTGCTACAGATTACGGCCGAATTGGAAATCAAACGAAATCAATAAATGAATGGAAGGGTTTAAAGCGGAAGCAAGCCGTATACTCGCTTTTTGGAGCGAACGGATGATAGATCATCAGTATGGCGGCTTTTATGGCAGAATAGATGGGGAGAATGAGCTGCATCCGGATGCTAATAAAGGCGCAGTACTGAATTGCCGGATTTTATGGACTTTTGCAGCGGCGTATCGGACTTTCGGAAGTCCGACTTACTTACAGGTTGCCGAACGCGCCTTTCATTATATGCTGAATTATTTTGTCGATAAAACTTATGGCGGCTTGTATTGGGAACTGGATGCAAAAGGCGAGGTCTCAGAAACAAAAAAACAGATTTATGCCCAGGCTTTTGCGATCTACGGACTGACGGAATTTTACTTGGCAACTTCCAATGCGAAGGCGCTGAAACTGGCCATCGATCTTTTCCGTTTACTTGAAAACTATAAGGATGCCCATCATGGAGGTTATTTTGAAGCTTTTCGTCGAGATTGGCAGCCTTTGTCCGATATGCGTTTAAGCCCTAAAGATGCCAACGAAAAAAAATCAATGAACACGCACTTGCATGTTTTGGAGGCTTATACAAATCTTTATCGTATATGGAAAGATGAACGGCTACAAAGGGCATTGCGAGACCTCCTCGTTATTTTCGAAAATAAAATAGTTAACCCAACCTCTTCTCATCTTAATTTGTTTTTTGATGAAACCTGGGCGGTAAAATCTACCAGCATTTCTTATGGACACGACGTCGAAAGCGCCTGGCTGCTGCTTGAAGCGGCAGCAGCATTGGATGAACCTGCTTTGAAAGAGCAAATACGGGTTTTAGCCCTGAACGTGGCCGCTGCTGCTCAAGAGGGCCTACAGAACGACGGGAGTATGATCTATGAGAAAACTTACACGGAGATTGATACGGACAGACATTGGTGGGTTCAAGCGGAAGCGGTAGTGGGTTTTATGTATATTTATTGGACTACCCATGATGCCCGTTACCTTGGCTTTGCTGAAAATTTATGGGCTTATATTCAAAGCCATTTAATCGATTATGCGTCGGGCGAGTGGTTTTGGAGTGTGAACTATAAGGGACAACCCAATAGAGACGACGATAAGGCTGGCTTCTGGAAGTGCCCTTATCATAACGGACGTATGTGCCTGGAAATGATCAACAACTTCGAATTTGAATAATGTATACCGCCTCTTCAATACTTATTTTCGTGCAGCTGTAAAAACGTTCTGCCCCCTTAAACTGTCGCATCCACCCCTCTTCGAGATGAAATTTTGTTATGACCTTTGTTAAATCGAAATTGATATCGATATGCAAGAGGTGGAGCAGCAAGCACCTAAAAAACGGGCGGACCGAAAAGCCAGATGAGTAGGAACAACAAAAAAACAGCAGATTATGTCGAATAAAGTTTCATTGCACCGAGTTGTTAAAGCGTCTCCTGAAAAAGTCTACCGCGCTTTTACTGATGCTTTAGCGATCGCATCGTGGTTGCCACCTTATGGTTTCCTTTGTACCGTACATGATATGAATGTACAGGTCGGCGGCACCTTTAAAATGTCATTCCAGAATTTTACCACCGGAAATAGTCACTCGTTCGGAGGAGAGTATTTAGAGGTGAAGCCAAACGAATCCCTGAAATACTCGGACAAGTTTGACGATCCCAATCTGCCCGGCGTTATGACAACAACCGTAAGGCTTACTCAAACATCGGTAGGTACGGAATTGAACATATTGCAGGACGGAATACCGGCCGTCATACCTGTAGAAATGTGTTACCTAGGCTGGCAGGAATCACTGGATAAGCTGATCAAATTAGTAGAGCCTGAAATTCCGGATGCCTAGTTGCTCTCCATTCCATTGGATTCCGAACAGGTAAAATGTTTTATATCTGGCCCTTGCCTCCCGCACCTATCGCTGGGAAAAAGACCGGATTAAGCATACCCTTACATGAGCTAAGGCATGACATAGTATCACTCGTCCCTCAGACTGTTCACTGGGTCGGCCACGGCCGCCCGTATCGCCTGCCAGCTTACGGTTGCCAGTGCGATGAAGCTAGCTGTCAAGCCCGCCAGCCCGAACATCCACCACTCCATATCAATACGGTAGGCAAAATTTTCCAGCCATTTGCTGAAAGCCCAGTATGCCAAAGGACAGGCAATGAGGAATGCGACCAATACTAATTTGACAAAGTCGATACTTAGTAAACGAACCAGGGATGGTACCGTGGCACCGAGCACCTTGCGCACACCTATTTCTTTGGTCCGCTTTTCTGCCGTAAATGCTGCCAAGCCAAACAATCCCAAACAACCTACCAATACTGCGAGCGCCGAAAAAGCCAGGAGCACCGATGCCGTTTGCCGATCGGCCAAATAGAGACTTTTCAGATGGCTATCTAAGAAGGTATAGTCGAAAGGTGCATTTGGCACTACCTGCTTAAATGCCTCTTCATATTGGATAAGCGTGTTCCGCAGATCGCCCGTAGAGAAACGCACCATTAGGTACCGAAGTGCTTCGGGCACGTTTGTAAAAGCGTATGCGCCCATGGGATTGTGCAGCGAGGAATAATTGAAGTTATCCACAACGCCAACGACATAGGTATGGTCTCCCATCCCTATCAAGGGCTTTTTCCCGATGGCTTCTTCTGGTGTTAAACCAAGATAGTCAACCGCGTATTTGTTAAGTACCACCTCGAAAATCCATCCGCCATTTTCTGTCGTATCGCTGTTTACACGCTCCTTAACCATCCTTCCGGCCAGCAGCTTCAGCTGCAGTACGTTTTCAATGTCGCCATCCACTCGACTCGTGTACAAATTAGCACCCTGCTTATCTGCTTCGTCTTTACGAATGAAATGACCACTCTCACCTTTTCCCGGAAACGCTTGAGACAACACCATGCTCTGGGTGGAGGCTAATGCACCTATCTGGTTTCGCAGGGCATCTATTTCCTGCTCATTTTTCAGCGAACTCAGACCGATTGCAATGACATTCTCCGGATTATAACCGAGTTTACGGTGGCTTAGAAAGTCCATCTGCCGGTGCATGATAACAACACCTACAATGAGGACAATACTGGCGGTAAACTGCAATACAACGAGCGAGCGACGGAAAAGCGCCGATCCGGTACGCACCGTCTTCCCTTTCTGGAGGGCTTCCAGCGGCGTATAAGAGGAGAGAATAATTGCTGGGTAAAGGCCCGAAAACAGCGTGAGCGAAAGCCACAATATCGGCAAACCTACCCAAAACACAGGATGTGATAGTGTACCGTAAACCAAATTCTTGCCGGATAGCGCGTTGAATATGGGTATACCCAAAACGGTCAGCGCCAAGCCGAAGCTAATGGCGATAAGCGTCAATACGGCTGTTTCGACGTAAAACTTCCCCAACAAAACTTTCCTGCTAGCGCCGAGGGTCTTACTTACTCCTACTTCTTTACTGCGCTGCTGTGCACGTGCAGTCGCGAGATTCATATAATTGATAGCCGCCATCAACAGCAAGGCAATGGCTAAATACGTCAATTGCCGAAGTTGTGCGGCATCACCCTTCCGGTCGCTATAACTATTAATTCCGGTGGAATTTAAATGCACTTCACTCAACGGCTGAAGTGACAGATCATAATAAGTGCCCTCGGCGCCGACGTGCTCCTCGATCATCTTAGGAAGGTAAGCCTCCAGTTTAAGGCGATCGTCGGCATCTTTCAACATCACCCAGGTTTCGAAGCTGGCATTGTCCCAAGTCATTTTTTTCGAAAAATGCGAGGTACTGAAAGAGGCAATCAGTTCCGCATCAAAGGTACTGGTAGCCGACAAATCTGCATAGACTCCCGTTACTTTCAATGTGGTGTTTCTATCTAATTCTACGGTTTTATTGACAGGATTTTTATCGCCAAAATACTGTTTCGCTTTGGTTTGGGACAGCACAATGGTATTGGGTTCGTTCAGTGCTGTTTTCCGACTGCCATGGATAAATTGGAAATCAAATATATCCAGAATGCCCGGATCGGCCCAATATAAGCGGCTTTCAATATAAGCGTCATGTCCAACGGTAATATTTGCGTTATCACCGAAGCCATTTAACAACGTACGGGCAGCTAAAACTACCTCTGGTCTGTTGCGCTGCACTGTCGGTCCGACAGCGTTGGGCACACCGGCCCATACCATATTGCTTCCTTCATATTTTATATGTGCAAGGAAGCGGAAGATTTTTTCCCGATTAGGAAAAGCGTCATACGAGCGCTCCTGAATGATAAAGAGCGAAAGTAACAAGGCTACGCCAAGGCCGACAGCCAATCCGAAAATATTCAATGCGCTGAACATTTTACTGTTCCATAAATTGCGCCATGCGGTTTTGAAGTAGTTTTTTATCATGGGTATCGTGGGTGTCTTCGAAAACTGTTAAAGACCGTCTAAATACTTTGGTCTATTATTGTCAATGACGGATTCCAAAAAAGTTGCCAAAGAAACAAAACACTGATAATCAAAGAACTGACACTTTGATCTTTTCAACCGGTGTTCGTATTCGAACACCGGTTTGTCCGTACTCGTACACCTTCCTTATTGTTATGCCGACGTGTAGCTTTCTTCATCGAAATCGGTGATCTTCTTTAAGAGCATCCTCGAAAGAAGGGATCGCGGTGCCCATATGATCGGTATGCTTGTATTCTTTGGTCTTGATTTCCATCCCGCCACCTTTAGTCGGCATCACTTTTAATTGATTGAAAAGGCCGGTTGTATCATCCGCCAATTCTTCTTCACCCATAGTTAAATACAACTTTTTATAAAGTTTTTTTTTCGGCGGCGTTTTTTCCATTTGCTGCCTCAATTGCCTCACAATATATCCGTCCCGATAGCTAATGGATGGGCTGGCTGCCACATAGTTGGTCAACTCCGAGAGCCGATCGGCTTCCTCCTCGAGCTGACGGGCAAAGGCGTATAACACAAAATACCCCCCGAATGAATGCCCCATTATGGTGCCCGCATTACGTTGTGTTCGATAGCCGCTGTCTATATGCGGCAGCAGTTCATCATTTATAAAGCGATAGAATCGTGCCGCACCACCACTAGTGGCGAAACTATCAGCAGGAAGTGCGTTCGGAAAGGTATAATCGCGTACGCGAAGCGAATCCATCACGTATGCATTTTCATAGCCAATACCTACTAGGATTGGCTGTATTGAATTCGGAACTTTGTTTTTGCGTTTAATAACTGCCTCTTTCATGGCGTCGAAATAGGCATTTCCATCAAGAAGCAATAGCAGGGGGTACCGACTGCTGGTGTCTCTGGTGTAACCTTCAGGTAGATGCAAAAAGATACTATACGCCGTATTCGTCACGGCCGACGGTAATATAAAGGTGGGTTCGGACGCAACATCTTCCTCGGCCTGTACAGGCGCTGCTCTGTCTATTACTCCACTTAGGTTAAGACAATAATGATGAGGCGGTGTGCTCCAGGAACCCAGGCTGCTGCGACGATAGAAACTTTTTGAACTGCCTCCCAGCTTTACCTCATAACTGATCGGTTGGAATTTCGCGGGCTGATCGGGTAAAAACTCCAAGGTTACTACGACGTCACCAGACAGCTGAATATGTTCTTTGGACAAATCGAAGGACAACCAACCTTTTTTAATTGCTTTGCGCTGCACGATGCTTTTTTCGACGATGCGTTCAGCCGGCTTACCATCTCGGTATCCATAAAAATTTATCCGAAAGATAGCGCTGTCTGGTCGGGATTCGAGCAAATAAAGATTCACGGTATTGATTTTTACGGGATGAGCTCCGAGTTTGATAAGCTGCCCAATCTCAAAGCTATCGTCTTTATTGAACATGCCGTCTGCAAAGTGCATCAGCAGCCCCCGCCGCTTTATACCGAATCGCCGCTCTTCCGACTGGCGCGCAGCCACTTCCACCTCATCCAATTCTATACTCTTCTTTTCTAATGCAATGATTTGTTGGCCCCCTGATTCTAAATTCTTGATTGGAATATTGCTGTTTTTATAGCCCACCAACGAAAAACTAAGCGTATCGGCTTCATGTCCTGGCGGGATAAGCAGTAAAAAGACACCCGTCTGGTCCGCAAGCGTGCCTATATTTTTATCTCGAATACCGACATTGACATAGGCCAATGGTTTCTTATGCTGTGAATCGATCACACGGCCGGTAAACCGGACTTGCGACCATAAACCGAATGGAAAGCCGACAGCTAAAAGCAAGCAGAACAAGGAAATACGTTTCATTCTATAAAATTGCTTATTCTGCAGCAACTTTATAAAAATTTAACAGCTTTTAACGACTTGATCGCCATGGCCTACTTCGCTTACACGATATTAAGTGTGGTTATCGGTTATTCGCCAAGCAAGCACCCTAACGCTAAAGAAACAATAACCTGAAGAAAACGGTTAAGATGACAAGGAACATGGTGAATAGTAAAAAGAGAAGTGTTAAACTGATTACAGATGAGTACAACAAACGAACGCATCAGCAGCGAAGAACTGCTCGCCATCGGTTATATGCCCGGACGTGCTTTTGGCATCGCATTACGAACGGCCGACCAGAATATGCAAATAGAGAAAAAGACACTACTAGCGCAATTAACGGATGTGCTGGCAACGCCGAAGGAGTATATTGGGCATACTGTATATGGTAAGCTTGCCGGGGCATTAATAGAAGAGGCGAATATGCAGGGCGATGTCTCTATTCCTTTGCGACAACAAACGGACAGCTACGCTATTTACGGCGCTGAACAAATTGAGGAAGGTGCGCGTAAGCAAATGGACATCGCCATGCAATTGCCCGTGACGGTTGCCGGCGCACTGATGCCCGATGCCCACCAAGGCTATGGTTTGCCGATTGGCGGCGTGCTTGCCGTGGAAAACGCCGTGATTCCTTACGGTGTAGGGGTAGATATTGGCTGCCGGATGGCGTTATCCATTTACGATATCCCGGAAGCTTTCTTTACGGAACATCAGGCAAAATTTAAAAGAGAGTTAATTGCGCAGACTCGCTTTGGAGCGGGACAGGGCTTTAAGCAATCCGAACGTGCCGACCACGCTGTATTAAGCGACCCTGCATTTGACTTATCGCCTTTTATTTCAGGCCTGAAAGATAAAGCATGGGCGCAGCTCGGCACATCTGGAGGCGGCAATCACTTTGCCGAATTTGGCATCATCGAATTTCTACAAGCTGATAAAGCATTAGGTGTTCCGGCCGGAAAATATTTGGCACTCCTCTCCCACTCCGGTTCACGGGGCTTCGGCGCGACCATAGCTGGTCACTTTACGAAACTGGCAAAAGAGTTGTGCCGACTGCCGCAGGAGGCAAGTAATTTGGCGTACCTCGGTCTGGACACCGAGGCAGGCCAAGCCTACTGGCAAGCGATGAATTTAGCCGGCGACTATGCCTCGGCTAATCACGAAGTCATCCATCATAAGATGGCCACGGCCCTCGGTTCAACGGTACTGGCCCGCGTAGAAAATCACCATAATTTTGCTTGGAAAGAAACATGGAATGGCCGTGAAGTGGTGGTACACCGAAAGGGCGCTACACCGGCTGGAGAAGGCGTAATGGGCATCATTCCAGGTTCGATGACAGCCCCGGGCTTTCTGGTACGCGGCAAGGGTGAGGCTGACTCTATCAACTCGGCGGCACATGGCGCCGGTCGGCAAATGAGCCGCACGCAAGCAATCAAAACAATCAGTCGCGCAGACATGCAAGCAGTGTTGAACGCCCATGGAGTCACATTGGTAGGTGCCGGGCGCGACGAAGCCCCTATGGCCTATAAAGACATCCACGAAGTGATGGCGGCACAGCAAGATCTGGTGGATATTGTGGCAACGTTCACGCCAAAGATGGTCCGCATGGCGGATGACGGTAGCAGAGAAGACTGATGCAGTTTCTTTGCATTCCGGAAATAACTGATGTTTTTAAAATGTAAGCCTGTATTTCTGCTTCGGCAGAAATACAGGCTTAATCAAAATCAGGAAAGAGTCAGTTCAATAGGAGGTCGGAAGTGGATTCGAACCACTGTGGGATCTCTTGCGGAGCTCTGCCTAACCGCTCGGCCATCCGACCTTTTGTTATAGTACAAAGTTAATCAGGATTAGATAGTGTTGTATACACAATCCAAGCACAATAAAATGTATATTTTATAGGGTGAAAATTGAAAATAGTATATCGCTGTTCGATACCGAACAAAAAAGTGTCCGTTTACGGACAATAGAAAAACCGATTCCCTTTGTTAATACATACCTACAGCCATTTTATCATCTGGCAGCTCCTTTGATAGCCTCCTAGTAAACGGATAAAAAATGGTAATGCAGCAAGTTAAAAGCGTTTGGCGTTTTCTGATGAAGGACCGACTCACGTCGATGCTCAACGTGGCCGGTTTAGCCCTGGGCATTTGTAGCAGTATTTTCTTATTGCTTTGGGTGCAGGATGAAAGACAGATGGACCATTTCCATAAACAGAGCGACCGCTTATTTCAGGTATATAGCCGCAACACTTATGAGGGAAAGTCGGAAGCAGGTTTTGCCACACAGGGCCTTTTGGCAGATGAACTTAAGCGCAAATTTCCTGAAATTGAAATGGCTAGTGGTTTTGAATATATTGCCGCTCCGGGTACGGGTAGTAATTTGGAGGTAAAGGGAAAGACAGGCAAAATGGTCGGCTTTTTTGCAGGGAACGATTTTTTATCGATGTTCAGTTACCCTTTATTATTAGGGAATAAGACATTTGCACTTGCTGCTCCAGATGGTATAGCGATTTCTCGACGAATGGCGACCTATTTTTTCGGTAGCCCGGAAGAGGCCATCGGACAAACGATACGATTGGAAGCAGAGGAAGATTTAGAGGTTACAGCGGTTTTTGAAGATATTCCGGCCAACTCGTCGCAGCAGTTTGATTTTCTAAGAGCTTGGAAACCTTTCATCGCTAAAAATAAATGGGCCTCAACTTGGGGAAGTGCTTCGCCGGCAACCTTTATCCTACTAAAAAAGGGGGCTGATTTATACCTATTGGAATCCAAAATACAGGATTTTCTTTATCAGTACATTAGTCGCGAAAACGGAATTGAACACGAGCTCGGTTTATTGGCTTATACCGATAAATACCTGTACAGCGTTTTCAAAAATGGCTACCCCAGTGGAGGGCGTATAGCGTATGTTCGTTTGTTTACAATCTTGGCTATGCCGGGCAAATCGGAAGAAACCACCTTATCGTTTACCGACGCTATAGTGGGCTATGATTTCATCAAGACTATGCGTCTCCAGCTCGAAGAAGGGCGTGACTTTTCCGCTGTTTTCGGTACAGACACCGCGGCCTTTCTAATCAATGAAACTGCGGTAAAGGCGATGGGACTTAAACAGCCCATTGGACAAATGCTAAACTGGAACGGACGCGAAGGGCATGTTATTGGCGTGTTAAAAGATTTTCATTTTAATTCCATGCATCAAGTCATTGAACCGCTTATTATACGACTCGATGACGATTGGGGTTGGGGAACGGTTCTCATTCGCCTAGCTCCCCAAAAAATAGAAAAGGCATTACAGGGGCTTAAGACTATACATCAACGAATGAATCCGGCGGTGCCTTTTACTTATCAGTTTTCTGACTGGGAGTTCTCAAAATTGTACCAGAGCGAGCAAACGGTGAGCCGCATCGCCACCTGTTTTGCTGTACTTGCTACCTTCATATCCTGTTTGGGATTATTTGGTTTAACCGTGTTTTCGGTTACATCCCGAGTAAAGGAAATTGGTGTTCGAAAAGTTTTGGGAGCGTCGGTAGCCAATGTAGCCTATTTGCTTTCTGTAGGCTTTCTCAAGCTCGTATTCCTTGCCTTATTATTAGCAATTCCGATTGGATGGTGGATAATGAGTATTTGGCTAAATAATTTCGCATACCACATTAACCTTTCATGGTGGATGTTTGTTTCGGCGGGGGCATTGGCCATATTCATTGCCCTAATTACCATAAGCTTCCAGGCAGTTAAGGCGGCATTGGACAGTCCTATAGAAAGCTTGCGGAGTGAATGATGCGTCGAAGCTGGCTTCGCCTGAAAAATTAAAGATCAACTTAAATTACCGTGCGGCATCATGAAGTCAAAGCCTTAGAGGCAATATTTAAGACGTAGATTCCGATGGATCTGTTGCTTCCTTACTGGCCTTATATTTATGCAAGCGTTCGGCCGCTTCAATGGAATGAGATTTATGGATATCCTTTTCCGTCTCCGCTCTGTCGGCAATAAGCTGATAATATTTATGCAATGTGTCGAGCTCTTCTTCAGTGAGATCCTCAACATCAACCAAGCGGTTACTTGCTTTATAGCTGGCCGCAACCAGTTCGTTTAATTTGAGGTGGATGGCCTTCGAGTCCTTATTTTGCGTTTTCTGTATAAGAAAAACCATTAGGAAAGTGACTATGGTTGTACCGGTATTTATCACAAGCTGCCATGTATCGGAAAAGCCAAATACCGGTCCAGAGATAGCCCATCCGATTATAAGCCCAAAGGCGATTCCAAAAGCCCACGAAGATCCACTCCATTGCGTGAACTTGTTGGCGACATGCTCAAATTTTTTGCTAAAATTACTCATGAGGATAGTTATTCCGTTCTTTCTCTCATAACAAGCATCAGGCCAAAGTGTTTAGGATTGACTTTACGGAATAGAAGGCTTTCACCTACAGAACAAAGGTCGGCCGAAAACATATTCTCATAAAAAATGTATTGCTTAGTAAAAACCCAGGTAGGTCCTCTTATATGAAGATACTTTTGAAATACCTCAAACCGCATCGGCAGCTGGTTATTATATCACTCTTGTTAGCAGCATTCGCCCAATTGCTCAACCTCTTAGATCCCGTAATATTTGGAAAAGTGATAGACCAGTATGCCACAAACAAAAACAACTTAAGTGAAAATGAATTGATTGAAGAAGTTCTTCTTTGGCTATCCTTGGCATTGGTGATTGCGATTATTGCCAAGCTCTGTAAATCTGCTCAGGAATACCTGACCCGTAAGGCTGTTGCCCGATTTGGCATGCAAATTTTCAATGACGGTTTGAAGCAAACGCTGCGGCTCTCTTTCCAGGAATTTGAAGAGAGCAGGAGCGGTACGACGCTCTCCGTGTTGCAAAAAGTAAAAACGGACGCGGAACGTTTTATTAACGCGTTTATAAATGTGCTGTTCGCTTCACTCGTTGGGGTTGGATTTTTGCTGTGGTACAGCCTAAATAAAAATTGGATGCTAGTGCCCGTCTTTTTTGTAGGGGTGTTGCTTTTAGGCTCATTAACCGGGCTGGTGTCGAAGCGAATTAAAAAGATCCAGCGCTCCATCAATCGGCAAACCGATCAACAGGCGGGGGTGATAACCGAAAGTCTTCGTAATATTGAATTGGTTAAGAGCTTGGGCCTGACTTTCTCTGAAGTGAGGCGGCTTAACGAGCAAACCTTGCGGATTTTCAATCTGGAAATGTTGAAAGCAAAAAAGGTGAGCTCGCTTTCTTTTTTGCAAGGGAACTTGCTGAACCTCCTGAAGCAATCGGTGCTGTTCATCCTGCTCTGGCTCATTTTCCGCAAAGTGTTAACGACCGGCGAATTGATTGCTATGCAATTCATCTCCACCGCTATTTTTACGCCGCTGCAGGAATTAGGGAATTTAATTATACTCTACCGCGAAGCAGATGCTTCCCTCAATACATTCGACCGGCTGATGAAGAAACCGATAGAAAAGCGACCCGAAAACGCTGTCGAAATCCGGGAACTTACCACACTGCGTTTTGAGAATGTGGTGTTTAAACACCGTACCAGTGAACACAATGCCATTGACCATATATCATTTGCTGTTCAAACCGGTCAAACTATCGCTTTTGTCGGCCCTTCCGGCTCAGGCAAGTCCACGCTTGTCAAACTGCTTGTGGGGCTTTATATACCGGTAAGCGGAAACATCTACTTCAACGATACGGCCTCTACACAGGTACGATATAACCCTTTGAGGAGACAGATCGGTTTTGTAACGCAGGATACGCAGTTGTATGCCGGCTCGATCAAAGACAACCTTCTGTTTGTGCAGCCCAGCGCAACGGAGGAAGAAATCCACACAGCCTTACATCAAGCATCGGCAACGGCACTTGTAGCGAAAGCGCCGCAAGGAATAAATACGGTCTTAGGCGAAAACGGAATGAAACTTTCTGGAGGAGAAAAACAACGCATCTCGATTGCCAGAGCCTTGCTACGCCAACCTCGTTTGCTAATTTTTGATGAAGCTACTTCTGCGCTCGATTCATTGACCGAAGAAGAAATAACCAACACCATAAGGGATGTCTCCGGCAGTCAAGAACGCATGACAATTTTAATTGCTCACCGCTTGTCGACGATTATGCATGCCGACCAGATTTATGTGCTGGAAAAAGGCAAGATCGTCGAAATCGGATCTCATAAGGATTTATTAGAAAAAAAAGGACTCTATTACTCTATGTGGCGCCAACAGGTTGGCGAGCGTCGGTAAAGAGGCAGCTTCTTCCGCTAATCTTTATTCTTTTAAATATGTGAGATCAAAGAATTGAAAGCTCGCATTGCTTGTTTCCGGTCCTTTAAAATGCAAACCGGGTCGCGGACTGCGATCCCACGGAGGTAAAAAACTAATCGCATAGCCCGCACTGTCCGCCACCAACTCCTTCCAGTCACCGCTTTGTTTCCAATAGGCTTTACAGGTAAAATTAGGAAACATCTGCATCTTAAGGTAAACAGGAAGATCCTTTTGTAACAGGTGTTGCTGAGCAAGTACCTGCTTCTTTCCATCCTTCATTACCCAGAACACTGCGTTTTCACCTTGAGCGGAAACGCCGATTGATGACTTTTCATCTCCATAAATAATCAGGCCTTTTTCGGCTTTATTATTATTTAGAACGGATGTGCTGATCTGATAGGACGCGCTGTACGGCCTTAAGGTTAAGGCAATACCGGCATTGGAGGCTGCATCATATTTTCCGGAAAGTTTCAGTTCTCCTGCTTGCCGGTGAACTCGCGGCTGCATGTATCGGAAGTCCCACTGCCAATAGGCTTGGTCTTCGCTTTTTGCAAAATCTACATGAATATTTGAATAGTCCGCTTTAGCGGGAATAGCACTCGCAAAAACCGGCCATCCATCCTTCCATCTTAATTCGGCTATTTGGCCTTCTCGTCCTGTAAATACGTGGCTCTTTTTGCTGTAAGCATGGTACATATAAAAGGTCTTTCCCTCTTTGTCTTCTACAAAGGTTCCGTGCCCCGGGCACTTCCATCCGCCTGCTTCGCTAAGAATGGGATTTTGATCGAAATTTTCATATGGCCCTGTAATCGTACTAGCGCGCGCTACGCTCACATGGTAAGTGCACTCCAATCCACAGCAAGCACCGCCAGAATAGAACAAATAATAATAACCATCCTTCTTCAGGATACTTTGTCCCTCGATCCCTATCCCCTGATCATCCCTCAGCATGGTAAAGGGCGCGCCCGCTAGGGAAAGTCCATCAGCAGCGAGTTTACTTCCTAAGATTTCTATGGGCCTTTTGTCTAAACCGTAAGCCTTCCAGCTGATATAGAGCTGACCGTCATCGTTAAAAACAAAGGCGTCGATGGCTTCACTTCCATATTCGATTAAAATGCCGTGATCTTTAAATCCATGATCAGGAAATTTTGAAGTGGCGACCCCGATGCAAGAAACGCCGTCGCTTTTTCTGCGTGCTGTGTAATAAACGTAATAGGTTCCGTTATGAAAATAATACTCTGGAGCCCAAAATGACCCCTTTGTCCACGCAGGAGTTTCTTCAAATAAAAAGCCTACTTGCTGCCAGTCGTTCAGGTCCGTTGCCTTAAAAATGGGGAAATGAGGAGCCCATTCACTCGATGTACCAATGGCATAATAGCTATCCTCTTTTCGAATAATAGAAGGATCGGCAAAATCACCAGCAATAACGGCTTTTGTTTGTTGGGCCGAAAGGGCCCGACACATCCCGAGGTATACCAGAAAAAACAGCTTTATACTATGCAAATTCATTTTCGTTATCATAATTAGCGTCTATTACTATGCATGGCTTCAACTTTATATTGAAACGGACCAGCTTTGGTTAGTGATTTGCTTCGCCATGGGAAGCGGATGAAAACAGCTTTTTGCCACCAGAGAAAATTGCCAATACCACTAATCCGGCTACTAAACCGACGGTAAGCTCCTTAATGATAGCAGGCAACTGCGGCAATATATGGTGTAAATAGTCGATGTTATGAACAAAGATTCCCCCCGCCACCAGGATAAGGGCGATGGTGCCGATAATACTGAGAAACTTAATAACCAATGGCAGCGCGTTAATCAGTCCGTGACCAAGTTTTGATAGCCACCCTCTGTCATTTGAACGCTTAATCAGTCGATAACCGATATCGTCCATCCTGACAATGAGTGCAACAATACCGTAAACTCCCACCGTGGCTAAAATGGCCACAATTGAAACTGTTATAATCTGTAGCGTTAAACTTTGGTCTAAAACAGTTCCTAGAGCGATGATTACAATTTCTATCGAAAGGATGAAATCCGTTGTAATGGCCGATTTAATCCGATCCTTTTCGATATCGCCGTTTTCCTCTTCACGCTCTTCAATCACCTGATGGCCCGGCTTTTTTCGATGAAAAAAGTACTCAACAATTTTTTCAGCTCCTTCATAAGCCAAATAAAGCCCACCTAAAATCAAGATGACTTTTATGGCGATCGGAAAGAAGATATTCAGGATCAGTGCGATAGGAACGATAATCAGCTTGTTAACGAAAGAGCCCTTGGTGATGGCCCATAATATCGGCAGCTCTCGTGTTGCGAGAAAGCCCGTTGCCTTTTCTGCATTAACGGCTAAATCGTCGCCCAAGATGCCTGCGGTTTTACGCGCCGCCAGTTTACTGGTAACGGCGACGTCATCCATCAAAGAAGCTATATCATCCAGAATTGCAAAAAAACCTGAAGCCATATTTTCATTTTATTTACACCTCCGTAAAAATAGAAATTAAATTCAATTTTGCGCATTCACATTCAGCCAATGAGAAAATTATTAAGGCTTAAATAAACGGACTTAATTGCGATTTATTTGATAATTTCCGCATCCACGAGCTGTATTTCCGCTCCCTTCTCCAGATTCGTGTTCAAATGAACTTTTCCTCTGATTTTAAAGGGATCGTTTGAAAATCTGACTTTTCCGCTTTTCATAGTAACCTGAACTAAAGGAGGAATTCCATTCTGTCCACAAAACATACATTGCATAACCGGTAGAACGGAAAGCATGAACATATGATGATCACGCCCTAGCTCAAAAGGAACCATATAACCCGGTAGTGTGACCACCGTATTATCTAAATCTTTTAATATCTTCGGAAAATGGGGTGTGTAAACCGTGGTGCCATCGTCCTCCGTGGTCACTTTATACATAAGCTGATCAAAGGCTTCCCATACGTCGTTCATCATCGGTTTATGATCGGGTAAGAACTGAGCCCGCGCGGTAAGGCTTACGAAAACCATCAATATGACACCAAAAATTCTGTAAAACAGCATAATTTATTCGGATAAAGTACGGGAAATCGGCGTTGCATATGCTTTTATTGCCGGTATCAGGGCAGCCGTAAAACCAAGCAATAATCCGACAAGAACAACCGTAACCTCTGTTAAACCAAAATGCCAAGCTTCGATAAAGGCCGCCCCGCCTTTCGTAGAGATGACCAAAGCTGTAGTATGTGCAATCAGGATTCCCAATATCGAACCTATAATGGTTATCAGGACCCCCTCCATCATCATTAACTTAAATAATGTGCGTCTAGACGCGCCCATTGTCCGCATAATTGCCAATTCGTACCTGCGACTTTTAAACGAATTAAACAGACTGAGGAATACGCTCACCGCTGCCATTAGCATCAACACCACAGCCAAAATATGGAGGGCATCGAGCCCCAGCCCCATTATCGAAAACAAACGGGCGCTCTCGATAGCAGGTGAAGCCGCTTGCATGTTCGTCGTTTGATTGACCATTCTAGGAAACATAGCCACAGCGGTCGGATTTTTATATCGGATCAACATACTGGTGATTTCCTTTCCCCCGCCTGCAACTGTCAATAAATCATGAAGCCTGTGCCCGTCTTCACCTGCTTCATGTTCTTCCTCCTCGCTTTCATGATGATGCCGCTTACCTTCATGTTCGTGCCCATGCATGTGCCAAACACTTGACATATTGGTTAAGACGAGCCGGTCCGTCACACTGTTATTCTTTTCCAGAATTCCGACAACAGTATATGGATGATCGGCATGCAGATCCTCGTTGCTTGCTAAGCCGTGTGCCCCAACTATTTTATCGCCTAACTTCAAGTGTTTATCTCGCGCCACCTGATATCCCACAACCGATTCAAAGTCGCGCGCGATCCATCTGCCAGAAGAGAAGCTTGCATGATAAAAATGAAGGAAGTTGGAATCAGTTCCTATAATCCGAAAGCCTTGATAGTTGTCGCCAAGCAATAGTGGTACAGCGAATTTAACCAAGGGGTGCTTGGCAACTTCCTGCGCGTCCTGCAGCAGAATATTTCCTGTAGGATAATCAACATAATAGATACTATTCAGTATCAGCTGCAGCGGACTTCCTTTTGCGCCGACGACAAGGTCTATATTCCGGCTATTAAGTGAAAGGTGCTGATTCAGTTGTGAAGACAGTAATAATGTCAGACAAAAAATAGCTGTTCCGAGTGAGGACAGCAAGATGCCTAAGGCAGAAGATGAACAATTATAAACGATACTCCTGTAGGAAACATATAATATCTTCATCTGCTATAATTGATAGGTACTTGAAAATTTGTCCATGATCCGTTTATCGTGTGTGGCAATAATCAATGTGGCACCATAGGCCTCCGCTTGCTCTGACAACAGTTCTGTCACTATTTCTGTATGCTGATCATCCAAGGCTGAGGTAGGCTCATCGGCCACTACAAACAAAGGTCTGTTTACCAGTGCCCGCGCAATAGCTACCCGCTGCAGTTGGCCCTGACTTAACTGAAAGGGATAGCTGGATGATTTATCGGCCATGTTCAATCGCTTCAAGATGTCTTGAAGCTCACCATAATCGTCCCTTACTCCAGCGAGCCATCTAGCCAGTTTGAGGTTTTCAAGAACGGTTAAACTCTTTATAAGATGATTTTGTTGGAAGACGAAGCCAATATTCTGCCCACGGAAATGGTCTATTTCTCTTGCTGAAAGCTTATAAATATCAACGCCGCGTAATAGCACCCTGCCGCTTGACGGCGTGAGCAAACCACACATTACGTGAAGTAAAGTAGTTTTTCCGCTGCCAGAATTACCAAGAATTAAACAATGCGCTCCCTCTTCCACCTTTAATTCAGCAAAGGCAAGCCTGACGCCATCATTATAATTGACTTCGATTCCCTCAAGGGAGATGATTGATCTATTCATTTAACTTATTTTTTTCATGATGCGTAACACAGGCATCTTCATGAAAAGGCCGGTTTAGCTTCCAATTCAAGAAGTGCGCTCCTGCAATGGTAAACCCTCCGATAGGCACTAGGATGAATTCCTGTTCATGAAAGCCCAAAAAATGGGCACCAAAAATCAAGATGAGTCCGGCAATAAACATCAAAACAGGCGACAGCTTTCGATGATACCTCAGATAGGATGGTATAAGCGAGCTTATCCCGATTAGCACCGACAAGGCGATTACACAGATTTCTACCCATAGACTGGAAAGAAACTCAAGGCCCACTAAGGGTAACAACGTGATCAAAAAAGGCATTAATGCACAATGAATAGCACATAGCGCTGATGCGGTAAACCCCACCCGGTCCATTTTTCCTAATAAACTAACTTTCATAGCTCGTCTTTTATTTTAATATACAAATGCAATTGAGTTGCAAATTAACAAATAGTTATTTATGTTTGCAACTCAATTGCAACAAAATGATACCACAAGATTTTGAAAGCTGGCATGACTGTATTACAAAGAAGTGTAAGCTAGCGCTTACGAAAGATTTCGCGCAGTCGAGATTAGCGGTCTATCGGCAAGCGCAGCACCCAGAGACGATCGAATTTATTCGTTTATACGGAATAGATCATTATAGGAGAATACGATCATGGTTTGAACGGATTGTAAATGCAAATGATATATGACATTAAGAAAACTTCCCGTAACGGTACTGAGCGGCTTTTTAGGAGCTGGTAAAACGACGCTTTTAAACCACATTCTGCATAACAAGGATAACCTCAAAGTGGCTGTAATAGTTAACGACATGAGCGAGATAAACATTGATGCGCAGACGGTGGGCCGCGAAAACGTGCTCTCGAGAACGGAGGAAAAGTTGGTAGAAATGAGCAATGGCTGCATTTGTTGCACGCTCAGGAAAGATCTGATAGTTGAAGTCGAAAAACTTGCAAAGGAAAATCGCTTTGATTACCTACTGATTGAAAGCACCGGCATCTCCGAACCTATTCCCGTGGCGCAGACCTGGAGTTACGTCGATGAGCAGCAAGACATTGATCTAAGCTCCTTTAGCTACATCGATACCATGGTGACCGTTGTAGACTGCTTCAATTTCTTTAAGGATTTTGGCACAAATGAAACACTTCTTGATCGAGCACTTACCGACGACGCACACGATAACCGGACTATTGTCAATTTACTAACGGACCAATTGGAATTTGCAAATGTCATTGTGCTCAATAAAACGGATCTCGTTGCGGAATCGACTGTCGGCACCTTGGAAGCGGCTATCCGAAAACTCAATCCGCAAGCATCTATTTTACGTTCCAGTTTTGGAACGGTGCCGCCGTCGGCCATTCTCAATACGGGGATGTTCGATTTTGATGCGGCTTCTTCTATGGCAGGATGGCAGCAGGAACTTGCCAATGAACATGTGCCCGAGACGGAGGAATACGGAATTTCCTCATTTGTATTCAAATCGCAGCGTCCTTTTCATCCGGTTCGTTGGCTCAACTACCTGAACGACCGCTACCCGAGTTCGATAATACGGGCAAAAGGGCTCTTTTGGATACCCTCCCGACCGGATTTTGCAATAAGCTTCAGTCAAGCCGGAGGCAGTTTACGAATCGAACCTGCCGGTTCATGGTGGTGTAGCATGCCTTATAAAGACCGCATCAGGTATCCTTCCTATCACGAGTTTAAGGAAGAAATCGAAAGCAGATGGAGCGGGAAGTGGGGCGACCGGCAAAATGAATTGGTATTCATTGGACAGCACCTAAACAAGGACGAATGTCTCCGCGAACTGGAAACCTGTCTGTTAACTGATGAAGAATCGGAACACTGGGAACATAAGCACTGGGAAGATGCCTTTCCAGAAAATATTTAGTTGAGTTGGTTGGTGATTGGGCGCCGATATTTTTCCGGCGCCCTTTTCAATAGTTTTTAGCGCTATTTCTTATGGGTAGTACCCCAGCGGCTCAAAGATGTGCTGGCTCGCAAGCGCAATGACCTCATGAGATAAGCGTTAGGCTACCCTGTAATAAGCTTATATAAAATGATATAAAAACACCACGTCGCCGGTATATACAGGCTTTGGCTGGTCTTTGATAACCAAGGTGGCTTCAATAACAACTTTGGTAACACCTCTTAAATTTACCGCTGATTTTAATTTAGCCTTCAGCTGTACCTCACTATCTACCAAAACAGGTTGACCGAACCTGAGATTTTCTATCCCGTAATTTATTTCCATTTTAATATTCCGCACATCCGCAATTTGCTTCCACAAATAGGGGATTAAAGATAGCGTTAGATAACCGTGTGCGATGGTAGCTTTAAACGGCCCCTCTTTTTCGGCCTTTTCCCGATCTACATGTATCCATTGATGATCTAAGGTTGCATCCGCAAATTTGTTGATCTGTTCCTGGTCTATTTTATGCCAAGTGGATGCACCTAGTTCGCTTCCTTCATGCGCCTTGTATTCCTCAAAATTATTTATTACTAACATATATATTTTTATTGATCAGCCGCTATACGCGTCTTATTCAAATCTAAATGGTTAATTAAGCGACGTTTAACAGGTCGATATACAACCCAATCGCCCGAAGGCGACTTATCGATATTTCGTTTACTTATGAGCTTCGTGCAACTACCTATACAGGCAGACCTGTACGTTGATTTATAAAAGAACGAAGCGCCTAGGGATTCGTCGAAAAAATGGAGCCATTGGCAATCATCGCGCGCCTATTCATCTTCAAAATGTCTCGCACCCATTCTGCGAAATCTTCCGGCTGAAGCACCTTCTCAGGATTGCCATCGGTCAACCCGCCCTGTATACTCATATCAGAAGCAATCGTGCTCGGAGTCAAAGTAATTACACGAATATTGTGTTTTCTCCATTCGGCCATCATTGATTGCGAAAGGGAAATAACCGCAGCTTTGGATGCTGCATATGCCGACATATTGCCCCCTCCTTTTAAACCGGCTGTAGATGCGACATTGACGATATCGCCTTCTCCATTACTCTTCAAAAAAGGATAGATCGCTTTTGCTGCATAGTAAACACCGAAGAGATTGGTTTTAATAACCTGTTCCCAAACCTTTGAGGGCATCTCTTCTATACTTCCGAAGTCGCCTATTCCTGCATTGTTAATCAAAATATGCACAGCCCCAAGCTGCTGAACCAGCGAAGCGAGGCCCTCTTTTACATCATTTTCGTCTTCAACAGAAAAAACGCTATAAGCAGCACTAACGCCAGCTTTCTTAATCTCCTCTACCGTCTTCTTTAAGTTTTCCTCATTTCGTCCAGTAATACCGATATTGACGCCTTCATGCGCCAGCGTTAAGGCCATGGCTCTTCCGAGCCCTCGTCCACCTCCGGTAATGATAGCGGTCTTTCCTTTTAAATTAGTCATATGATCGTTGATAATGTTTCTCCGTGCAAATTTATAATATTCTTATACTATAACCGAAGCCTTGATTTATTCAATCAACACCGCGCTGCACTTTCTGATTTTTATAGACGGCAAACTTCGGTAATTAGCTAGTGTGAACATTGAATAAATCAAGATCGGACGGAAAAGCAAAACCTTCATAATCGGACATACGGTCACCGCGGGAGATGAAAGCGCCATAAAGGTTCTTAATGGCTAAACCATACCCATGTGGACTGCTCATAAGGGAGATCAACCGATGTGATCCATCCATGTCAAATTGATCCAGCAAATGGATACGACTCAAACCGAACTACATAAAGAAAAAATAGGCAATTACCAAGGCAATTATCGCTACAATAATAGCCCAATGTATTGTGAATCCGACTTTTTTATCATCCTTTTCTTCAATCGCCGCCTTAGGGGGTCCTGGATTTTCTTCGTGGGCGCTGTAATCGGTTTCCATTTCGGTTTTTGAACTATTTGGCTTATTCTCTTCCATTTCTCTTTCGTTTTTATAGAGTTAACAGATAAGTCAGTTAAGTGTTTTCGCTCTTATAGCGTTTTCATCTTCGAACGCATGCTGTGCAGACGAGTCGAGCCCAATTGTATTACATTTCCTGTAGGATCCATCCGGGCGTTTTTGCCTCGATTAAATAAAACTTCCGATAGGTTGCCAGCACCCTGGCCAAGGTTCCTTTCGAGACGACGCCCAACCTCGCAGCCAATACATCAGGTTGTTTATATACCGGCTGATCGGATTTCAGTTTAACCGTCCGCACGGCATTCGACAAGGAACTAAGCTCATTCTGTGGGATGAGACCTTTACGTTTATCCGGAAACAATACGCGGTAATTGTTTTGCATAGCGGCTTCTATTATCACGGGCTCATCTCCGCTCGGCCTGTCGGCAAACTTACCGATGGAAACGTAATTTTTGGGCTGGCGCAAGCGAAGTGTGTCGCCTATGCGGTCCTTACGGGATGCGATTCGCGGCGGGGTAGACTTATTGGGCCTTAAAAAAGGTAGCGGATCCACCACGCCTGATGAGCTGTATATACCGAAGTGCAGATGGGGAGGTGTAGTGCGCGCGTTACCCGTATTTCCGACTAAACCGAGGGTATCGCCTATCTTCACCTCGCTGCCCGACTGAACCAACTGCGTATCCAGATGCGCATAATAAAGATTATAAGGTTTACCATGTGGACGTAGCCAAATCACATTTCCGCCCAAATTGTTCGTGCCGACTCTTGTTATCCTCCCGGTTGCGGCTGCAATAGCCGGTGTAAGGCGTTGGGCAAAAATATCCACCCCTTCGTGCTTGCGGGCCCCCGCGTCACGGTCGGCCCCATAGAAGCTGCCGATGTGCATATTGGGTGAAGCCGCTACGGGAAAAGACAAGGAACCTTCCGCGGTAAGCTTCAACTCATAAGAAACGGTTGTTAAGAGTTCTGGCTGTATACGCAATACGTAGTTCGCCGTTTCCTCTACTTCGTAGAGCAAACTATAAGCATTTGTATCTGCCGAAGTGACATGCTCTGCGTCCTGAAGACTATCCACCGCTTGCTGAAATAAATCGATAAAAAGTTGTGAGCTGTCTAACCCAATTGGAGTTACAGAAACTTCTAGACGCTCGCCCTCTTTGGCTTCAAAAACAAACGCCATCGCTGTTGGACGATCGGCCTGAAAATAACCGTGCTCCTGGTAAGGTACACTGACCTCCTGTGGGTTTTTCAAACTGTTTTCAGCTTCCGAAATCCACGATCGATATAACAGCGTATTTTCCAGACCCGCGTTTTTTAACTGTTGAACATAACGTTGGTGCGCATATTGACCTTTAAAAAGTGTTACTGGGCTTTTACAGGCGTCGAAGATTAAAAGGAAGCCCGGCAAGCAACATAGCCAAAAAATACTCTTTTTTACTTTAGTCATATGGAGAAAACAGCATAGATATTAAAATGTTGGAAGCCCTATGCCGGTTTGCTGCTTCACGTTTTTCACTCACAGTGGGCAATTAACGAACGGTTCAAGAACAGTGCAATACAGCGCTCATGGGAAATTTAATGCCCCTTATCACAAAAACAGGATATTTCCTGTATAAAGTCAGGTAGAACGCTTGTTGATTCCTTCCTTGTTTTCTCGATCTTTGGGATAATAAAAAACAGATACTACACATGAACAAGCATTACGGAGAAATTATTGAAAGAGCAATCAGAAGAAATGGCTACAGCATCAGTGAGCTTAGCCGCATGATGAAGGTAAACCGAAGATCGATCTATAACTGGTTTGCCCAAGCAAAGTTTAAACCCGAAATCATTTTTAAAATAGGCGTAGCACTTCGCCACGATTTTTCCAATGAATTTCCGGAACTTTTTTCCTCAGAAGATTTTCAACGAGAATTTGAAAAGAAAAAACAGCATTTTTCAGCGGCTGCAGATCATATTGAAGAGCTTTCCTTCTGGAAAGACAAGTATATATCTTTATTGGAGCAATACAATGAGGCTTTGTCTATAAAACAAAATCGAATGGTAATATAAGCTATATAGATCTTTATATTATAGCAAACAAAGAGGTAGCAATCGCTGCCTCTTTTGCGTTTAAAGCGCAGGCACGTCTTCAAATCTTCGCCACCGTAAATCTTTTGCAGTACGATAAGAATTGGGTAATTTGTAATGTCTTCTCAAATCGCCAACCACGACCGACGTAATATCCCGAAGGCAAAGGGCATCAGCTGCATTTATATTGCTTGAAAGTAAAATACCTTGCTTAAAATACCGTTTTTAAGTATATGTATTATTCCTCTTTTTTACTTATCAGCACAATTTTTTCGCTTTTTATTTGGGTTTTACAGAATATGCCTATACTTTTAAAGCATCGAACAGATGTTTAACTATACAAAATCGTAATCATGCAAGATTTATCAGTCGAAAATGTCGGTAAAATCCAAGAACACTGGGACAAATTTATTGACTCCGTATTAGCCTACGCACCCCGTTTTATTTCGGCCATCGTATCGGCCATTTTAATTCTGCTAATTGGCTTATGGATTATAAAATTACTGAGTCGTTTTATTGACAAGCTGTTTGAAAAACAGAAAATCGACCTTTCTATCAGACGGTTCTTGGGTAGCCTGATCAATTGGGTATTAAAAATTATGTTGTTCATTGTCGTTGTAACCCAGCTCGGCGTTCAAACGTCCACCTTTGTGGCCATCATCGGTGCAGCCGGTTTAGCAATCGGCCTTGCCTTACAGGGCTCACTCGCTAATTTTGCGGGTGGCGTACTCATATTAACGCTAAAGCCATTTCGCGTAGGGGATTTTATATCGACAGCAAACGGGGTTTCCGGAACAGTCATGATCATTGATATTTTCAACACGCGACTAAATACTCCACAAAATCAATTAATCGTTGTACCCAATGGCGAGTTGTCCAACAACAGCATCACCAATTATACACAACTCGGAACACGTAGGACCTGGTTTGATATTGGTATTGCCTATGGAAGTAATTTAAAACAAGCGAAAGAAATATTGATGAATGTAATCAAAAACAACGAATTTGCGTTTACAGAACCAGCTCCTCAAGTTGTGGTGACGGAACTCGGTGATAGCGCAGTTAATTTGTCGATAAGGGTTACCACCTCCAATGAAAATTTTTGGACGATGCATGAGCAACTTATTATAGATTGTAAGGAGGCTTTGGATACTGCCGGTATAGAGATACCTTTTCCGCAACGAGATGTTCATTTGATTACCAATAATAAAGAATCCTAAACGCGACAGGTATCGCCCCAAGATATATCTCCATAGACGCTATTTACAACAGCGTCTATGGAGACAATTGGGAATCTAAAAAGCAAAAACTACTGTAAGGCCAATTTATCCAGCACCGGAACCTTCACTGTCCGAACACTCTTCTGTGGCTGTTGATTGAGCTGCTCAAATATCACAAGGGAGTTTTTCCCCTTCTTTAAAAACGCACCGGGAATGTACAGGGTTTGTTGCGGCCCCAACTTCCAGTAACGACCTATGTTCCGTCCGTTAACAAAAACGATTCCTTTACCCCAGCTTTCCATGTCAAGAAAGGTATCCCCTACTTCTGAAAGCTCAAAACTGCCTTCGTACAATACCGGCATGTTTTGCTGTGCCTGCTTATTATCGATGGCTTGCCCCAATCCCAACAACTTCGTCGGCTCTATTGTCTCGCTCAATGGCAAGGGCGTACTTAGCCAGTTCCCTGTAATTGGTATGTCGTTAATTGTGACGGGACTGATAATCCCTTTGTTATTATGGACAATTTCAGCTCCGTAATTGATCCTTCCCATATTCTCTACGACTATTTGTAAGGTCGAATTAAAAGGAATATCGATCTCTAAGTCGTAGTGTTTGAAATAGCGGTTTAACTCACCCACAAACTCGCCATCAACATATACACATGCATAGTCGCGTAAACCTTTTAACGAGAGCTTCCCGTTGATTGGCTGATTAAATCGCCGGCTATAGACCACATAGCCGTATGGATGTCCTAGCTGTTCAAATGTAAGCGGCTGTTCATCTTCGTTTCCTCCCAGTTGTTCCGCAAATCCCAACACGTCGACTACCTTATCAAGCGTAATGGAAGGAATTTCAATTACAGGCATGGGCTTAGGCACCGCAGGTACTTTATAATCTACATACTTCAGCATCACATTGCGGATCGAATCATATTTTGGCGTAGCCCAACCGGCTTCACTGATTGGCGCATCGTAATCATAGCTGGTCAGATCGGGTTGTATATCATGTTGCTTGTTATAGTTGGCTCCACTGGTAAAGCCAAAATTTGTACCACCATGCACCATATAAAAATTGAAGGACACCTTATCTTTCAGATAGGTCTCCGTTTGCTGCGCGACTTTGGAAGCCGCCACCTTCGGAAAAGGCTCAGCCCAGTGGCTTAACCAACCCGGATAAAACTCCGCCACCATATAAGGGCCTTGACCGCCGTGATACTGGTCAACTGCTTTTTTTAAGCTCTCGACATTATTTTCTCCGTTTGCTGCTGGCAATGCGCCGGCCGTTGCACCGCCTTCAAAAAGCCAGGTACCGTCCGAAGTAAATAAAGGCACTTCAAAACCGGCCTCTTCGAGTTGCTTTTTGATTTTGGCATTGTAAGATTTATGTTCTTCCAAGGGGATATCTTGCCTTTGGCTGACGTAAGAGCCAAACTCGTTTTCTGCCTGTACCATAACAATCGGTCCGCCTTTGCTTATTTGCAAGTTGCCTACTTCCTGACCGAGGCGATTGAGGTACTTTTGGGTATAAGCTAAAAATGCCGGATTATCCCTTCTGATTTCTAAGTTTGGTACGTTTTGCAGCCACCAGGGATATCCTCCAAATTCCCATTCCGCACAGGCATAAGGTCCCGGACGAAGAATGACCATCAGTCCCTCTTCCTGCGCTGTTCGAATAAAAGTGGCCAGATCGTGGTCGCCTTCAAAGTTCCATTTACCCTCTTCCGGTTCGTGAAAGTTCCAAAAAACGTAAGTTGCTACGGTATTCAATCCCAATGCTTTCAGCATTTGCAGTCGGTGCCGCCAATATTGATGTGGAATGCGGGCATAGTGCATTTCGCCCGCATGGATTTGCAGGGGTTTATTGTCGTATTGAAAATGACCATTTTCAATCTTAAACGAATGTCCTTTTTTTTCCTGCGCTCTTATCGTGCAGACGGAGCCCACTAAGAGCCCCGTCAAACATATTAACTTAAATTTATTCACTTACCAGCCCGCGTTTTGTGTAATACTGTTATTCAACGAAATTTCGTTGGCCGGTATGGGCCATAAATAATCCCGGGAAGGGTTGAAATTTCTCGTCTCTACCAAGACGTAGTTATTATAATCGTCACGGCTGCTATCAAAATTATTAAAGATTCCCTGCGCACGTCCAGGCATCACTTCTTCGGCAATCCGCCACCTGCGAATATCAAATAAGCGATTATCCTCCACCGGAAATTCCACATGGCGTTCACGTCTAATGAGTTCCCTTAAGGAACCTTGATCTGGATGATTTGCTGTAGTAGCAGCAGGCATATTTACGCCATTGCGCTGCCGTACCTGATTGATCGCGTCATATACCGACTGGTCAATTTGCCCACTCTCAACCTTCGCCTCCGCATACGTTAACAACACCTCCGCATAACGCAAGATCATGACATCAGCCGCAGAACTTGTTTCCCATCCTCCACTTATGGTGGTAGGCACATATTTTTTGTAATAATAGCCAGAAAAAGAAGCATTCGATTGTCCCAGTGCATCAGGCGATCCGGCTCTGGTAATATCAATCACACTGTTATTTACCTGCGTACCGGGCACAACAATACTTAATTTTAAACGGGGGTCCCGATTTTCGAAAGGCCTATTCGCATCGTATAATGGAGATTCGTCAATCGGTAATCCATCCACACATTCATACGCGTCAACTAGGGATCTTAAAGGAACAATCTGCCCCCATCCCGCCAGGCTGGGCGCTCCAATCCAGGTTGCATTGGGATTGGGGTAGACATTTGGTAAGTACTGTGCAGAAACAATGATCTCTTTACTTTGCTTATTATCACCATTAAATAAACTCAGGTAATTATTATCGATTTGATACACCCCTAAGTCCATCACTTGTTTAGCCGTAACGGCTGCTTCCTGCCAGCGCTCATTATAAAGCTCTACCCTTGCTTTTAAAGCTAATGCCGCGCCTTTGGTAATACGTCCATACTCGCTTGCGGCGTAGGTTTCCGGCAGATCACTACTAATTGCACTGAGCTCATCCAATATATATTGCACAATCTCCTCTCTGGGCGTTTTAGCAATGTTAAATTCATCAGACGCTTGGATATGTGTAATGAGAGGCACATCGCCAAATAAGCCTGTAAGCTGTTGATAAGCATAAGCTCTCAAGAATCGAGCTTCTCCCAAAAGACGGGCCTTCACAGCAGGATCAAGGTCTGGAACACGGTCGATATTATCCGTCACATCGTTGGCTCTCGCCACCTGCTGATACAAATTTTTCCAAAAATTGCCAAAAGTACCCGTGCCGGGTGTTGCGCTACCATTGGCCACAAATTGAATATCTACCGGCCAGTTACTCCAAGAATAACTATCATCGGTAGCACAAGAGATAAAAAACCGTTCGTTAGAACCTAGATAACGATAAATTTCGGTTACTGTACGTTCGGCATCTTGTTGGGATGACCAATAAGTAGTGTTACCGAGGCTATCCAGGGGCTGTCTATCTAAATCTTTGGAACAACCGGCCATGCATAATAAAATGGCGGCTGTTAATATTTTATAGCTTTTATGTATCATGATCATAGCGGGGTGTTAAAAGTTAGCATTTAAACCAAAAGTGAGGGTACGTACCTGCGGATAATAGCGAATATCGTTCGGGGCCTCCGGGTCAACATCTTTTGGTAAAGAAGAAAAAGTCAATAGATTCTGGCCGGTAGCAAAAATCCGCAAATTGTTAATAAACGTTTTTGCTAACAGCGATTTCGGTAAACGATAACCCACAGACACATTTTTAAGACGGAGATAAGCTCCACTTTTGATCCAGAAAGACGAGGGTTGGTAGTTGACGGCCGAAGTAATCAGACGCGGAAAAGCCGCATCGGTATTTTCCGGTGTCCAGCTATCCAGCCAATTGCTGCGTATATTCCCGTCGAGGTTTTCCCGCGCCTTTTCGATGTTCAAGGTGTTTACATCCACCTTTCCTACCCCTTGTAGAAAAGCACTGAAGTCGAAATTTTTATACGATGCCCCTAAATTGATGCCGTAATTATAGCGTGGGATATTGCTTCCCAAGTACGCAAAGTCATTCACGTTATCAAATACCCCATCATTATTTAAATCCTGGTACATTAAATCGCCCGGGCCAACAGCAGAAGAGATCACCGCACTTTGCGCAACTTGTTCGGCTGTTTGATAGATCCCGGCCACCTGATAGCCATAGAAAGCATTGATTGGTTGTCCTACAAAATTTCCGATAGCGACATTATTACTGTTGATCGTCACCTGATCGGCACCTTTCAGGTCGGTAATTTCATTCCGTACATCAGAGACGTTCAATCCAACGGTATATTTAAATTCATCCCCAATTTGATCCTGATAATTAAGCGCTAACTCCCATCCGGTATTTTTTACTGAAACGGCATTTTGTACCGTCGGCTCCAGCCCAACAGACGAAGGGATCGGGAGATTGAACAGAATGTCCTTTGTTCGTTTATCGAAATAATCAAAGGTCACATTCAATTTCTTAACCAGTGTAAAGTCCAATCCAAAGTTGGCAATATTGGTTGTTTCCCAAGTCAGGCCACTATTCGGATAGTTCCGCAAGCCCGCAGTTTGGTAGAGCACGCCACCAATGGGGTAGCTATTTAAAAAATAATTGGACTGATAAGGATAATTGCCATCAATGTTATCTCCTAAGGCTCCGCCAGCGAGCGCATCATTTCCCAATACCCCATAAGAGGCCCTCAACTTCAGATCCTGCACAAAGGAAACATTTTTCATGAAATCTTCCTCCGATATGCGCCAACCCGCTGAAGCCGAAGGAAACCATCCCCAACGTTGCCCATCTGAAAAGCGGGAAGAACCATCCCGGCGGATATTGGCTTCAAAAAGATATTTATCGTTAAACGTATAGTTAATCCGTCCAAAATAAGAAATCAAGGTATATTGTTCTGCACTTCCTTCAGCTACCTGCCCATCGGCGGCACCAGCATCAATCTGGCTTAAATTACCATTCGGTAAATTGAGGCGCATCCCGCTTAAATTATCGGTATATTGATTGAGGTAGGAAGCTCCGCCCAATACTTTAACATAATGCTTATTGAAGGTCTTCTCATAGTTTGCTAAAGCCTGATAATTTTCGTTGCGGTAACCCGTATATATTTTACGGATATCGTTCCGACCGATAGGTGCATCCAGATTGACGTAAGTAAACTGCTTCGTATGCTGGCTATTATACATGGTTTGCATATTGTTCGAAGCAACGGCGCTTAAGGTCATCCCTTCGACGGGACGATAATTCAGGCGAAGATTGCTTGAATACAGCTGATCTTTTAAACTGTAAAGACCACCTTCTTCCTGTAGGCGTAACATATTGTTCTCGCCACGTAAAGCTCTCCAATTTCCATCAGCATCTTTACTGGATTGGATAGGGGTAACGAGATAAGCCTGACCAAACTGAAACCAAGGTGAATCGCCGCTAGGAGCTTGTGGTTCATTCCTATTGGCAATACGTGCCGAGAGATCCGCCGTGAAGTCGAGCTTCTCAGAAATCTGGAAGTCAGTATTCAAGCGTAAGGTAAGGCGGTCAAAATTCATGTTCTTTACCAAACCGGCCTGATCAAAATAATTGCCCGAAAAGCGGTACTTTGTTTTCTCGGAGCCTCCACTCAATGATATATTATGCTGCTGCTGGAAGCCCGAGCCAGATAGAACATCTTTATACCAATTATTATCTGGATAAGCAATTGGATCTCTATTGGGGTCATTATAGGCATTGATCCGCTCTTGCGTAAACTGTGCCGCACCTCCTGAATTAGTATACATTAAGTTAACCAAGTTCATATAATCTTGTGCACCTACAAAGTCCGGTGTCCGTATGGCCTCCTGCCAACCAAAATAATTTCCATAATTAATTTGAGGTGTGTTTGCGGCTCCCCTTTTGGTGGTAACCAGGATCACACCATTTGCTGCACGCACACCATAGATAGAGGCCGCAGCCGCATCTTTTAGCACCGATACCGACTCAATGTCATTTGCATCAATATCGTTTAAGCTGATACTGTTATCATAACGCACACCATCTATCAGCACCAGTGGACTGTTATCGTTTAAAGTTCCTAAACCGCGAATACGCAAAGCTCCCTGATCCCGGCCTGGCTGCCCGCTGTTGGTAGTGACCGTTAAACCAGCGGATAATCCCTGCAAAGCTTGCGAAGCTTGTCCTACCGGTTGCCTGTTGATGTCTTCTTGCTTAATGGTTGCTACCGATCCTGTCAGGTTCACTTTCTTTTGCGTTCCATAGCCCACTACTACCACCTCATCTAAACCCTCGGCTGCTAGTTTCAGGCCTGTTCGCAACTCCGCCTGTCCCGTATAGGTCAGTTCTGCATTTTCGTAGCCGATATAAGTAAACACCAAAACTTCACCGTTAGCGATTTCTACTTGGTAGCGTCCATTAGCATCCGTCACCGCGCCACGATTCACCCCTTTAACCCGCACGCTTACCCCAGGCAATGGGTCGCCGGTTTCGTCTACTACTACACCAGTCACCATTTTTTGTAATGTTGGATCATTAATCACAATCAAATTGTCCTCCAGTAAGGTATAAGAAATGCCCTTTTTGGCCAGCACCCGATCCAATATTTTCACTACCGACTCCTGTTCGGCCGTTACATTCACATCATTTTTGGCAAAAACAGCATTTTGGTTGAAAACAAACCGAAAATCGGTCTTTGTTTCCAGTTCGGCCAATAAATCAGCAATGCTGGCCGACTTAAGTTTCAAGGATACCTTACTCTGTGCTTTCATCTCCGAAAAAGCCTGAAATTGAAATAATAGGAGCAGGATTATGGTGAGCTTCATGGTTATTAGTACTTGAGAAAGCTTACGTTTTCTAATAACACCTCTGGGGTGCGGAAAAAAAATCATAATTTTACTAAGAATTAAGTTAAAACTAGCTTTCGCCAAAAAGCTAGCGGGATTTTGATTCAATTGTACATTAAGTGGAGGCTGCTGGGCAGCTTTCACTTTTTTAAGTGGGATGGGTCTTTATATACATGGTTAGGCGTTTAGTTAAAATTAGTCATATATCGTTATTCTATTGGCTATTATGCGGTATTTAAAAGGCGCGGCCAATTTCAGTGCCGTCATAACCTGACGGATATCTTCGTTTTCGAAAACAGCATTGAAGCGCAGCGCCCGGGCTTTATCGCTTTCAAAGTCGACCTCCACCCCATACTTTCTTTCCAGTGCTAATGCCAGCTCGCCAAAAGGAGTATCTTTAAACGCTAATTTGTCTTCCAACCAACTCGTTTCCACGGAAACGGAGTCTCTAGGATGAAAAAAAGAGATTTTCGAACGCTCCACCGACGCGACCTGCGTGCTATGCCTTCGCTCCTCCGGTTCAGTGTATATAATAAGCTTCTCCGACGGCTGCAACCGGACTGCTTTGTGTCGCTTGTTCTTCGAAGACACTTCTACAGCGCCTTCTATTAAACTCGTTTCCGTTTTGTGTTCATCTGGATAAGCACGCAAATTGAACGAGGTGCCTAACACTTTCAGGTCTGCATGTTCGGTATGGATGACAAATGGCCGATTTCTGTCTTTTGCAACATTAAAAAAAGCTTCGCCAACCAAGGAGACCTCCCGTTTGTCAGCGCCAAATGTTTCAGGATAAACCAACTTACTCGCTGCGTTTAACACGACTTGGGTGCCGTCTTCCAAAGTGATGTCACGCTTTTGGCGTTCGGTCATCAATTCCTGGTTGAAGGGGCGCTCAAAAAAGAAGAAGAAAAATAACGAGGAAACTAGCAGCAAGGCGATAGATGCGGCAACTAATGGCACACGAAACTGGGACCTCTTTTTTTCAGGGGCAGAGCTCTCGCCGATTCTTTCTAAAACTTTTCTAAATAACTGTTCGTCACGTAAACTATGCGATTGCTTGTGGTTCCAATATTGCTTTAACAATTGATATTCGGTGTAAAACTTTGCATTATTTTTCAATATCCAAGCCAATTCTTCTGACTCTTGTACAGAAAGCTCATCACTAAGTTCTTTTGTTATTAAAAATTCAAATCGCCGACGATCCATATTGAGTTCTTGGAAATTAAAAAGCCTAAGCTACTCCCTTTTTCAATATAGACAGTTTTAAAATGGAAAATGCGTACAACGCACCAAAAAAAAAGGGAAATATCTTTTCTGCTACCAAGATGGCTTTTAGCTGTGCAGAAAATAAAAAGAAACCAAGGAGATAAAAGAATAAAGTTTGTTTTTGGTAACCAGATGATCACGTTTATTATACGCCCGCAGGCATTCACTAATCTTTTGAATAGCACGACGCATATGTGTCTGTACCGTTCTCGGGGAAATCTCCAAAAGTTCGGCAACTTCCTTGTATCTCATACCGTCTTCCTTAATCAATCGAAAAACGAGTGAGGTTTGCCCTGGCAAGCGCTGGATTATACTGTCAATTTTAAGGAAAAACTCCTTCTTTTCCAACTCTACATTTGGATCGCGGGTGTCAATAAGCACGAGCTCATCTGTAAGGCCTGTTTGTAGATGTAAATGAGAATATTTTTTGAGGTGATTAAGTGCCCGATTCTTAACAGCCATATAAAGATAAGCTTTCGGATTCAATATCGCGGTCAGCTCCCTCCTATTATTCCAACATGTGACGAATACATCTGATACAATTTCCTCGGCGGCATACTCATGATGAATAAAGGTATTGCAAAAGTTAATCAGGTTTCTGTTCAATTGATAAAAAAGCAATTCGAATGACTTTTTATCATTGAATAGACATACTTGGTTCCACAAGTGTTTTAAATGGTCGTTAGGTTGCTCCATAAAGCCTTCTCTACCGTCAAATATACATTTTTATCGTGTAATTACTAATGACGACAAAGAAACCCCTCGTTCTAGGCAGAAAAAAACAGGAGATACGGCAGGAGGAAGATCGGTTGATTGTATTATGCCGCTCTGCTTATGGCATGGCAAACTTAAACAACTGTTTTTGCACCCGCCATAGAAAATCATCAATATCGAAAGGCTTCTTGATGAAATCTTCTGCCGGTATGTTCTCCATAATATTAAGATCGTAATGAGCAGACATCATAATTATAGGAATGTGCCTGGTATCCTCGCTCCTTTTCAACTTATAACAGATATCGATTCCATTACCATCGGCCAGCATGATATCCAAAAGAAAAAGATCGGCTTTTTCGTTTCGCAGATTTCGCATAAACATAGCCGCCCGACTATAGCTTGATACATCAAACTGTTCGTCAACCAATAGGTACTCTATCATTTCCCTAATTGCTTCGTCATCTTCCAATAGTACGACTTTCTTTTTCATGGATATTAACGTCTAACGGCATAGGCCGCAAGGCTTGCGCCAACAGCTGGCAAAAGAACCCTTTTGTGGATAAAAAATATTGCTGTCATACTTAAACCCTGATAAATAAATCGGTTTCTTTGCTATTTACGCTAAAGAAAAACATTAAAGCTAAAACGCCATCAGACAATATTTTCAACATCTTCTCTAAGAAAAATCGTTTAGAAAACATGCATTAAAGGCTACTTCTGCGTCCTTTTTTACCGACAGCAACGTTTACTATTCGCTTCGCGCAACTTCGACTTGACCAGCTTACTTCCAAAGCCTCGCTGGCAGGAAAACTCAAACAGTCCGGCTGATAATACAATAGCATGTCTCCTAAAGTGAGGTCGAGGCTGCACTACAAGATTACATCAGTTCGTCTACTTTAACCAACCTGTAGATAACGTCTGTTTTAATAAGTGCTCCCACCGTAAGGTCTTCGGCTTCAACTAATTTCTTTTCAACTTCAGTTGTGTCTACCGTTGGATAAAGTGCTAAATACGTATCAATATATTCGCGCATATGCGTTTCATCACTTGGTAACGGCAATAAACGGATGACATCGTAGTGGTCTCCTTTATAGGTGACTGAACTGCCACTCTTTAGCTGATGATGTTCAATGACTTCTTTTGTTTGTGTATAGTTCATCTCTGTTAATATTAGGTTCAAGGCTATTCATAGCACCTTTCATTTATTACGAATTCGGTTGTCGGCTACCTTCATTTACACCTTCTAGTCTCGGTGTTTCTCCGGTTCTATCTCTCGTGAACGAATCGTTTGCTCCATGTCCTTTCGGTCCTGCCTATTACGACGGAGAAACCACAGCAATACCGCTATAACAACAACGACTACTATAACGACAACGGTAACATCGATTTCCATTAGCTTTCTGAACAAATCCTGCTAAACAACAATTTTAATGATCATATTGTTCTTAGCAATCCAAGCATTAACATCGGTATTGACCGATCGCAATCAGCAACGAACAATATATAGATCAAGGCGTTTATTATGCGTATGGATACCGAACTAAAGACAATCGCTATCGTTGGATCTGGCGCTAGTGGCGTAGCCTGTTTTATACAGCTAGTATTAAAATATATAATCGCAAAATCTTCACAACCGCTTTCGATCGTCCTCTTCGAAAGAAAAAACGAATTCGGTACCGGATTGGCTTACGGTACGGGGCAAGAAGGGCATTTGCTTAACACGAAAGCAGGTTTAATGGGACTGTTTCCCGGAGAACGATTGCACTTTGTGCAATGGATGCATCAGCACAAAGATTTAATAGAGCAAGACTTTCCGCAAGTACACCCCCACCCCGACTCTTATCCACCGAGAATGCTATATGGGCTGTATGTTCAATCCATGCTCGATCATTATTTCCAAATAGCACAGCAACACAAGCTACAGGTCAGCAAACAACATATGGAAATTGTTGATGCGGAAGCAACCGGTGAGCAGCGAATCACATTAAAATCAAACAAAAACTCCTATTATCATGCAGATTACGTCATATTGGCGACGGGCACGCCGGCCTCCGCGACCTTCAGGGAGTTGAATGGCTTAACGCAATTTATTGCTTCGCCCTGGCCTTCCAAAAGAATACTCACAACGATAGAAGATAAAAACGCAAAAGTAAGCATCGTGGGAAGCAGCCTTACCGCTATTGACGCATTGATTACTTTAGTTGAAAATGGCCATAAGGGCCCGATCACCTTTTTTTCGTTGAGCGGGCTTTTACCAAGGGTTCAGTCGCCCGCCGAGATTCCCTTTCAAAGAAAAGTACTAACACTTTCCAACATCAGAACCCTGATCCGGGAGAACCAACGATCCTTACGCGTCAAGGATCTGATACGTTTATTCCGAGCAGAAGTAGAAAATCATTTACAGCGAAAAGTCGATTGGGCCGCGGAAGAACGTGTAGGCAAGAACCAGCTCGATTTGTTGGAAGGAGATATCAGACAGGCAACACAAGGAGCCAACCTTTATCAAAATATTCTCTATTCATTGAGGGAAGACACCTACGCCATATGGAAATTATTGTCTGCTGACCAGAAAATCCTATTTGACAAGTGGATAAAGCCCTATTTTGACATTAACAGACATGCCATTCCAATGGAAAATGGCGTGAAGGTTAGGAACCTGCTAAAGACTAATCAACTTCGAGTCATCGGCAATAGCGATGACATTCAATGGGATGGAACCAAGTTTATCCTAAAAACGGAGGATGAAAAATCCTACGAAGCAGATTTTGTGATCAACGCCTCTGGTCCTGCAAGCGTTGTTAGTAAAATGGAAGACCTGCCACTGCTACAGATTTTGCTGAAAAAAAATTACATCCAAGAATACGCTGCCGGCGGCTTACTCGCCGATTTAAACACCATGAGACTTGAAAGCGGAGATGGAATACCCCGTCTTCCGCTCTATACGGTGGGGCACCCGCTTTCGGGACTTCAGCTAGATGTAAATTCTTTATGGTTTAATGTGGAACAAGCAGATCGCTTAACGGACGACATTATTCAACAGATACGCTAATGGATGTATTTCAGCAACTACTCACTCATGTGCTACCGCTCTATGCCCTAATCGTTGTCGGATTTTTTGCCAAACGACGGTGGAACCTGGAAAGTAAATGGATTTCTAAATTGTTATTATATATACTAATTCCTCTGCTGATTGTTGAAAATCTGTTGAAAGCCAATTTATCAGAAACAATGGTAATCGGCTCCATGGTTTTTGTTCTCGCACTCACAATGAACCTACCGGCAATCCTTTGCAAACGCTTTTTTGCAAAGGATTTTAATGGAAGTCTGTTAAAAGGCAGTTTCTCCTATTACAACATTGGCTGGTTTGGCATTCCCGTCGTCATGGCGCTCTTCGGAAGTAAAGAAATGCCACTCATCATCAGCGCTTATGTAGGAAATGTACTCTATGGCGATACAATAGGCTACTATTTGATGTCGCGCACAAAAGGGTTAGGAGTGACCAAAGCTGTGAAAAACATCTTTAAAATTCCAGCTATTTATGCCTGCCTTATTGCAATTCTGTTAAACATCACAAAAATCGAGCTTCCAAAAGGTGCCGAAGCGATAGGCAGCGTGATAAGCTGGGCCGCTTCCGCTTTAGGTATGCTCATCATTGGCATTACCCTAGCGGAGTTGAATTTTAAACAGATCCCTTATCTCACCTTTACCAAAATATTGGCCATACGTTATCTTTCAGGAGCGGTATTCTTAATAACACTGGTATTACTCGAAAAGCAATTTTTACAGGTGTTAAATGCCGAAAAATCTAATTTAATGCTACTTATTTCCGGTTTTCCAATTGCCGCAAATTTAGTTGTTTTCGCCTCTTTCTTAGAAACCGAAAAAGCGAATTCGGCACTGCTGGTGGGAATTTCGTCCATTATATCCCTTTTTCTGGTTCCGCTATTATGTTTACTCCTTTTTTGAAGCGTGCGTGCGATTGCTGGTTATCAACTATTCTTGCAAATAGTAATCGATCGAATTGATAAAGGCGCTGCCCAAAGCTCGTCTAGAAATTGGCGATCGCTTTTAAAGGACAAAGAGGTCAGGGTTCTGATTTCAAGATTTAACGTAAAGCTGGGAGAAACAAAAGGCCAAGGCTCTACGGAAAGATAATTTTCATCAGATAAAGAAAATAAACTAAAACTTTCGCCTTCTGGCCCTTTACTTATTTCCAATTTTCGTCCTTCCGGAGGAATTTGCTGCTGACATAGAATCAGTGAAAACGCATCACACCATTGCAAAATGGTGTAATATCGCCTCATTGCTGCTTCCGTCACGTCCAATTGTCTCCTCCATTCGCGTTGAAAAAGCTGAAGGCGCCTACAATATGCCGTTGCCTCAGGCGATGCGCCATCATAAAGGAACTGAATATGGCAAGATATAAGCAGAACAATAAATAGCCCCCGCGTAAACGCCTGCTTCATTAAACGGTCGCATAGCTCTTCCGAAAACATTTCCATATGGAAATCGATCGGCCCACCAGTTTTAGTGATTAAATTGCTTTTTTCAAATTCGTTCGCCGAATCATCGTGTTCGGCGGTGGCCAACAACAAATCCAACTTTCTTTGATCGTCCTTTACCCACGTTAACTGATTCAAAAGAGTTGCAGCAATTTTTCCGTGATGGCGCTGTAGGATAACATCCCATCCATTTTCTTTATACGTGACAATCATGAGCAAACAGTTCGTTTATGGTGTTACTAATTCAACTATGCCCCGGCGAAGCGTTTCTAGATTCTTTAATGCATTGCCCATGGTGTTATTAAAATACACGAAAATGTTTTTGCCTTCACGAAACCAATCCACGATATAGGCGGCGTACTCGTGTAAGAAATCGTCTTCATATGAGCCCTTATAATCGCCGTCCGGTCCATGGAACCTGACATATACAAAATCAGCCGTCGTATGAAAAAGCGGCGTACTATTTCCGCCTTTATCATGAATAACAAGACCGAAACCTAGGTTATCCATCATTTCGTAGATCGTCTCACCATACCAGGAGTTGTCTCTGAATTCGATAGCGAGTTCCCATTTTTGCCGTTTTATTTCTGGATAAATAACCTGCAATAAATCCATAAACATTGTCTGGTTTTGAAATTTATAGCTAGCAGGAAACTGCATGAGGATACATCCCCTTTTTTCAATATCAACACCGTCTACCGCATCCATAAATTGCACAATATCTGCATCCTTATAAAACCCGCCTTTGGTATGGGTAATTTCCCGAAATAATTTAAAGGTAAATTTGAATGCCGACGGAACCATTTTACTCCATTTGCTGACGGTAGACTTCATTGGAATTTTATAGAATGAACTGTTGACTTCAATACTGTTATTGAGCAGACCGTAAACTTCCAGCCTACTCTTCTCCTGGAACTCCGCCGGATAAAACGACTTGTTTTTAAACGGCAGAACGATACCACTCGTTCCTGTATAAATATGATTTGAGTTTTTGCTAAACATTCATTTCCGTGCTTTACCTCATTAAATCAGATTCAGTAACGGTTGACAATGAGAATCAGAAGGCCTTCCTAAGACCTTATTACCGCTTCCATATTCAACTATAACAATTGCATCACGAAAGTGTTCAATAACCTTATGTAGTACCCCGACCTTCTATGGGCACGCAGGAATGCAAAGATTTGGAAAACCTTCTGTTAAACAATCGCTCTTAATAGTTGTTGTCCTGTAAAAGATTTCACAAACGCATAAACGAATATTATTGATATGAGTGTATTCAAAAATCCCCACACAAAATATCCCGTACCACCTTTTCCAAAACAAGTTCAGGACGTACCCGGTACGGAAGCTGAAATGAAGCCTAAGGCGGACCATGGTGAAGAAAGTTATAAAGGCACAAACAAGCTTAAGGGCGCGAAGGCCGTTATTACCGGTGCAGACTCGGGCATAGGCCGTGCAGTAGCAATTGCCTATGCTAGAGAGGGTGCCGATGTATTGATAGGTTATGGATACGACGTCGAAGAAGAAGATGCGAAGGAAACCGCCAAATGGGTGGAGGCTGCCGGCCAAAAGGCAGTAGTGCTGAAAAGTGACGTTCGAGACGAACAGTCCTGTCAGCTACTAATTGAAACGGCCATTAAAGAGTTTGGGCAGATCGATATCCTCGTAAATAATGCTGCGTACCAGATGTCGCACAAAACCCTAAGCGA
Organism: Olivibacter sp. XZL3; assembly: GCF_004368405.1. GTDB lineage: Bacteria > Bacteroidota > Bacteroidia > Sphingobacteriales > Sphingobacteriaceae > Olivibacter. The sequence goes on along the minus strand of NZ_SBJH01000010.1, from coordinate 165,764 downwards.
AATCTCTTCGGAAGAATGGAACCGTACATTCGAGACCAACATTCGAAGTATGTTTTATCTATGTAAGGCCGCTGAACCGCATATGAAACCTGGAAGTTCTATCATCAACACGGCTTCGGTTAATTCGTATCATCCCAATGCGGTTCTGCTTGATTACGCAGCCACAAAAGGAGCCATTCAGAACTTCACGGCCAATCTGGCTCAAATGTTATTGGAACAGGATAAAGGAATACGGGTGAACGCGGTGGCTCCAGGCCCTGTATGGACGCCATTGATTCCATCAACCATGCCTGAACCAGAAAATTTCGGCAAAAATAGCCCAATGAAAAGGCCCGGCCAGCCGGCAGAAATAGCGCCCGCGTATGTCTTCCTCGCTTCCGAGGATAGCAGCTACATTGCAGGTGCAACCATCGCTATAACGGGTGGCAAAATAGCCATTTAACTTACTACCCGGTCCATAGCTAGCCGATGCAGGCCTAGCTATGGATCATCTTCTCAGTGATTCACCTTCCATTGATGCCCCGCATCATCCAAGAGCTCTTTACCCCAAATAGGCAATTCGCTTTTTATTCGTTCAACCACTTCGGTACATGCTTCAATAGCTGCATTGCGGTGCGGCGAAGATGTAAATACAAAAAGGCAAATTTCACCGGTTCCTACCGTGCCTAAACTGTGGTGTACGTGCATGCAGGTCAGTGAATACTTCGAAAAAATTTCTTCACGGATTATATGCATCTTTTCCAATGCCATTTCTTCATAGGCTGTGTACGATATGGCAGCTACATCCTTTCCATCAATAAGGTCTGCCCTCACCTGCCCTAAAAAGATATTATGAGCGCCAATTTCGGTTTTAACGCTATGTTTCGCGATACTTTCTGCAATAAACGACGGACTTATCGGGCCTTGATGGAAAATCTGCTTCATTGTATACATATAAATACAGTGCTAAAAGTAATAATTCTGTAGCACTATTCGGCTATTTGCGTTGCTGAAATCGGCCTAAAAGGTTATTATTGTATAACCGGATGCCGAAAATATGGAAGATCTAAATACGCTGTACATCAACCGCGCAAACCGACTTGCATGTTGGTTCAAAAGAGTGGGGCACAAAACTCGGCACCAACAAAAATCAAAACATCTACTTCACTTAATTTCTATGTACACTTATAAGCATCAACGACCGGCCTTAACCGTAGACATCCTGCTTTTTCACCGCGGCGAAAACCAGGAATGGCATATCTTATTAATCAAAAGAAAACAAGAACCCTTTAAAGATCAATGGGCATTCCCGGGAGGTTTCGTTGATATCGATGAAAAAATAGATGCCGCTGCCTTCAGAGAACTTGAGGAAGAGACGGGTATAACAAACTTAAACCTAGAGCGCCTTGGCATATATGACGATCCGGACAGGGATCCACGCGGACGTACCATATCCATAGCTTATATAGGCATCCTTGATGAACAACGCGGCGCGATTGCCTCAGATGATGCCTTAGAAGCAGAATGGTTTGCCATAGACAAATTACCCCATCTTGCCTTTGATCATCAAAAAATAATGATGGATGGCAGAAAAAAACTAAGTTCAGTTACTTAACTTGAGATTTAACGCAAGCATCCAGCCGATGCCATCATACCAATATCTTTTTAACCGGCATTAAAAGAAAGCTGTAAGGCGGCAACCTCGCGTATTTTACATTCATTCAAACAAAATGATGGTTTCAGCACTTTTATTCGCATGGAAACTGCAATAAACGACCTTATTTCACAGGTTAAAAGCCAGTTATTGGATCGCTTTACAAATAGCGGGGCACACGTTGACCTCATCGACGCTATACATGGCCTCTCTTGGGAACAAGCCGGACAGAAACAGGAGAATTTCCCTTATAATATTTGGCAATTAACAGAACATATCCGCATTACGCAATTCGACATCCTAGAGTTTTGCCGCAATCCAAGCTATGTATCTCCAAACTGGCCTTCCGGTTACTGGCCGAAACACAGTAGCCCCAGAGATAGTCGCGAATGGAAACAAACGCAAACTAGCATTCGGGAAGATCATAAAGCTTTTATTGATCTGCTTATGCGGAACGATGTCGACATCTTTAGGCGCTTTGATCATGGTAGTGGCCAAAGTTTATTTAACGAAGCCTTATTGATCCTAGATCACAATGCTTACCACGTCGGACAGATTTTATTGATAAGAAAAGTAAACGGCTGGTGGCCATAGCAGCGCCATTATTTTTTCTACAAGCCTTTAGGACTTTGATTCAAAAAGGAAGGCGAGCACCTAAAGATGAAGTGCTCGCCTTGTATTACCTCAACGTAGGCAACCACTATTCTGTGACAAGCTGCTCCTTTTTTAGCTGACTTTGGGTAGAAGCGGTCAACTCGCGTTTAGCCAAAGCATGACACTCCTCCAGTGCTTGACTGAACATCATTTGTTCGGGCGGAGTCTTTTGCGTTGCTGCGGACGGACCGCGCAATGCGCCTACAATGCCCAGTTCCCTGGCAACGTAAACGTATCGTATAGCGTCTATCACCACGCCTGCCGAATTTGGCGAATCCTGTACCGACAATTGTGCATCCAATATCACAGGTGCTCCCATAAAACCTTCCAGTTCCAGTCGGAAATTAGCTACTTTGTTGTCGCCGTAATAAGCGATATACTCAGAAGGCCCGGCATGCAGAAAGCTATTTTCTGTGGATATATTCCGTATATCATTTTGCGCCCTAATCACGTTTTCTTTTGAGATTTTCTTCGATTTTAGGCGGTTTTTATCTTCCATATTCAGAAAGTCGGTATTCCCACCTATATTTCTTTGTATGTGCGCTTTTACATGATGACCACGAGCAAAGGCAAGTTCTTGAAGCATTTGTGATAAGATACTCGCTCCAAACTGACTTCTCATATCATCTCCAATGATTGGGATGCCGGCATCAATAAACTTTTGTTCCCAAACGGGGTCTGAAGCAATAAACACAGGGATACAGTTTACCAACGAAATACCGAGCTCTAAACAGATCTCTGCGAAGAATTCTGTGGCAATTTGAGAGCCGACAGGAAGATAATTAATCAAAACCTCTACCTGATGCGCGGTTAATTGCTTAACGATCTGCTCGCGATAAGTATCCACAAGCGCTTTATCGTATGTAACACTCTTGTCCAGCATATCCGTCACTTTCAACGGTTCAGCAACCTTGAATCGCTGTGCTTCCGGATAAGACGACATCAGCGGAGAAACCCCGTCAAGCACCACAGATGGATAGATAGGCGCTTCAGAACCGATTTGATCGTATAGAACCATTGTACAGTTCGGTTTTTCAAAAATGGCCTCTTTCAAGGTTTTACCGATTTTTCGCTCATCAACATCGAACCCACAAACAAATTCAATATCAGCCGCACGATATCCACCGATATCGTCTGTCATTAAGCCAGATTTTTGGTCAGGATGATTGGTATAATACTCAACGCCTTGTACCAGTGAGCTTGCGCAATTTCCCACACCGAGAATAGCGACTTTGATTTTATGTTCCATTCGTTAATCTAAATTATTTTCTATAAAAGGAGATGCTATATCCAGCATGCGTAAGCATCCCTTTAACTAAACCGCGTCGTACCATATCGTTAACATACAGTACACATAATTTTAACAGGCCAAAGGTAGCCAATGGTTTAAAATTCTACCCAAACAAAATGATTTTTTTTTGAAAGTTTTACTTTTCCATTAATATAGTCAATAATAAATCGATTGGCAGCCTTTTTAACATCCCCTCCTTATAATCAGTTGGCGATAGAATGTACAGCATTAAACGAACGAACAGGGTATTAGTCCGACACATTAGGGTGTCGGACGTCCGAAGCTATAACGGATAGTAACTCCAAAGGTGCGCGGATCGCCGAGTACCGCTGCGTAATGGCCCGCATTACCTGCTGCTGGAAGCAGCTGCTCGAAATAGTCCTTATCTAACAGATTTCTGCTCCAGATAAAAAAGGAAGTACCTCGGCTGGCCTGAAATCCAAGTCGCGCATTCAACAATACGTAACCATCCACATTCAGGTATTGAGACGGCGACGGACTTGAGGAAAAAGAAGAGCGGAAGTAAGAGTCAAGTGCCAAAAAGTAATTCCCGCCTAAAGTAAGAAATTTGCCGGAGACATCAATCTGACCGCCTAGTGAGCCCGCCCATTTCGAAATACCGGGTAAGTCGCCGCCCGAAATATCCTTAAACGCAGATGGTCCACCGGTTTCCTCCAACGGAACCGGTGCATTCGTAAAGGAAACGTATTTCCCGTCTGTATAGGAAAGCGCTCCGTATAAGGAGAAAACGTTCCCTAAAAAGATATTTCCATCCACCTCCGCACCACGCACCCGCACTTTTTCGGCATTGGCCAGATAACCACGATTAACGCCTACCTCTGCTGTCTGAACTTGGGTTTGAAAATCTTTGATATCGGTATTATAGACTGCAAAGTTCAAGGTAGCGTTTTCAGAGGGTGTCGTCTTCAGGCCTAACTCATAATAGGTCACATACTCCGGCTTAATTTCTGCCAGCTCTAGCATCGGTTCCCCATCGCTGGTTGGTAAACCACCCAAGTTAAGTCCCACTGGCTTGTAGTTTGTAGAGAAAGTCGCGTAGCTATTAACTCGGTCACTTGCCTTATAAGCAAGTGTTATCTGCCCGGACAAGTTCGTATTATCGGTGTTTGCATTGAATACCTGATCGGTGTAAACCGCTCTTTTTATTTCTAAAAGCTCGGCATCTTCCGTTTGAAGCCCCCCGTAAGTCTGGCGGTTAAAATCGACTTTCTTTTCATCATAATTAAAACGCAATCCCGGCAAAATGTGTAGTCGTTCGGTAATTGCCCAGTCGAGCTGACCGAATACAGCGCCACTGAATGAAGTAAGCTTGGAGTAGGTACGGATTCCATAACCATCGAGCAAGCCCGCCGTGTTCCATAATGAGCTCGTTGAGCTCTGAGAAAAACGCCATTGCGCTGCACCGGATTCTTCGGTATGATAAGGATCTGTCTTTAATTGCTGACCGATCGCGTAGATACCAAAAACACCGCTTAAACGCGACGAAAATTCACCAGCGTAACGAATTTCCTGCGACCATTGCTGATGTTTGGAAGGAGCCTGTGAAAGCGCCAGAACAGGAAGACCGGTAAAATCGCGGTCGTTGGACGGATTCCAGTTCCAATAGCGCCAGGCGGTGGTTGAGGTGAGCGTACCTGCTCCAACCTTAATATCTGCATTCAGCGAAACACCGCCTAAATCATTATCTGATCGCCAAGGCGTGTCATGGTCTATTTCTCTATCAAAGGGATTACGACTCGGCAAATCATACCCTAAGTCACTGATAATCTGCTCGAACTGACGGTAAGTGGCCCTCTGAGTAGTAGCCACACCGGCGAATACTTGTGCATAACCGTTAGGACGTTGCCTCGAGGCGTCCCCTGCCAATATAATGGAAACATCGTTGGATGGCGTGTAAAGCAATTGTCCCCGGAACCCCAAGTTATTGAGATCATTTACGTGTTGATCCGTAGCAACATTATACAGTACGCCGTCTCGTTGCGTACCCGAAAAAGAAAAACGAGCGGCCAAATTCTTTGTTAAAGGACCAGTGATCGAACTCTTTGCCTGAATATAGCCATAGTTTCCGTAGCTCGCTTCAAAGTTCACTTCTGGTGTGAAACTTGGTTTACGCGTCGTGATGTTAAAGGCGCCGGCTGTAGTATTTTTTCCGAACAGCGTACCTTGCGGACCTCTCAGTACCTCTATGCGTTCAACATCGATAAAATCGAGTGTAGTAGCTGCCGGACGGGCAAAATAAACGCCGTCAACGTAAAACCCAACGCCCGGATCAATACCATCGTTGGTGAGTCCAAAGGTCGACCCTAAACCTCGGATATTGAGTGTCGTATTTCGGGGATTAGAAGAATATAACTGCACTGCTGGCACGAGCTCCTTTAACCGATTAACATTAAATGCCCCCGCATTTTCTACGCGGGCACCACCGACGACGGAAATAGAGATGGGTACATTTTGTATACGTTCGGTGCGCCGTCTGGCGGTAACCGCCACTTCCGAAAGTTGGAAATCATCGGCAATGAGCACAATATTGAGAGGGCTAGTCGGCACTTCCTCTATTTGGACTTCTCTTGTTCTGTATCCCACCGAGCTGACGGAAAGCGTAAAAGGCGGTGGATTTGGTACTTGAACGACAAATGCACCGTTAATGTCGGTCGCAACTTTTATCGACGTCCCCTTCACAATAACGGTTGCGCCCAAGATGGCCACATCATCACCATCCTTAACCGTGCCGGTGATCGTTTGCTGTGCAAACATGACCTGTGAAATTAATACGGAAAAACTAAGAAAAAGTAATTTTTTAAACATGATATTAAATCTATGGAATTAGTAGACAAATATAGATATTCTTTTAACATTCCATAGCTTTTGTGAAAACAACGGGAATTGTGTGCTTATGGCAGCTAGAACAAATGGCCTGTATTTGAGCAATAGCCGCTTAACCAAATAAGTCGTGCTCTCCGTAAAAATGGCGAATAATCTTCACAAATGCATCTCCCAGCTCTTTCGCCTTGCCCACACCCACACCTTTAACTTGTGCCAAGTCGCCCAAAGTTTTGGGGGCTTTGGCAGAAATGGTGATACAAAGTTGCTCGCTTAAGATGAGATATTCTGGCACATCCAATTTGCGGCTCTGCTCTTTACGCCAAGCAAGAATTTCGGTTAGCAACAATGGATTTGCAATCTCCTTCGGTTTAGGCTCCGCTACCGCTTTTTTTGTCTGATAAACCGGAAAATGATTCATTGCGGCCTCTATGGTGACTGCCGACAAATCCCTCAACCAAGCGTCTGTTAACTCGATTCGCATAGCAGCAAATTTTCCCTTCAAATGCATGAGTAATTGGTTATATATCGAGAAAAATGCTGGATCGGGCTCTTCATCTATAGGTAATACCAACAGCTTCTGGATCTGTGTTAACAACACTTCGATCTTAGGCATAAAGTAGCTCATTGCTTTCTTTAACCGAGCCAGAAAGTCGATATGCGAGAGAAGCGCTTGTTCGCGGTTCAGGTCAGCAAACTCCTTCGCCAAAAATTTGTCGGCCACCTTGCTTACCTGCTTGCCCAAAACATCTTCAATCTGCCCGACACATTCGGCAACCATGGGCTCATTTTCTGAAGGCTTCAATAGCAACTTCAGCTCGCCCCATTCTGCTTCGATATTATGAAAATTGAACAGATCTGCTACGACAAGATATTCCTGCTGCAGCAGCAGTTGCGCTAGTTTCTGCTCGGATTCAGTTCTTTCTATATTGCGGCGCATAAAGTCGGTAATACGAGCGTCCGTTATTACATTTTCAGCTTTTATCGGCGCTTTTAACACCAACCCTTCTAAGCTTCTACAGCGACTCAGTGCTACATAGGTTTGTCCATGTGCAAAAGCCGCTTCAACATCGATAACCGCCTTGTCGAACGTTAAACCCTGACTCTTATGTACCGTAATTGCCCAGGCTAATTTAATGGGATATTGGGTAAACGAACCGCTCGAGGACGACGCTATTTTGCCCTCCGATTCATTCAGCGCATACTTTGTGTTCTCCCAAGTTTCCGGCACCGCATCGAATTCAGATTCATCATCCAAAAAACGGACGCGTATGCTGTTTTCTGCAAGGTTTAAAATTTGCGCCGCTCGTCCATTGTAGTATTGTTTTTTACCGCTTGAATCGTTCTTTATAAAAATAATCTGGGCACCCACTTTAAGGCATAGTTCAACGTCCGCAGGATATGCGTCTTTTGGAAAATCGCCTACAACCCTTGCTCTATATACCATCAACTCACCGGGCAAATCACGAAGTCGCGACTCATTTATTTGAGCAACGGAGCTATTATGGGTAGACAGCGTGACATACTCATTCAATTCAGTAGCTGCAATTTCCGGCTTGTACTGCCGGTTTAAAACGGCTAAAAGCGACTCGTCAATCTGCGCACTCCGAATACTATTTAAAATGGTAATAAAAATAGGATCGGCCTGGCGAAAAACTTCTGTAAGTTCAAAACTCAGCAACGGAACGGATTCAAAGACACGGCCACTGAAAAAATAAGGACTGCCGTAATATTCCTTCAGGATAGGCCAGTCGTTTTGGTAAACGGGCGGCAATTGATAAAGGTCACCGATCATCAGCAGTTGAACGCCTCCAAATGGGCGGGCAGATCCTTTTACCGCTCTTAGGACAAAGTCGATTCTGTCTATAACATCGGCCCGAACCATACTGATTTCATCAATAACAAGGAGTTCTAAACTGATGAATAACTTCGTTTTGTCCGGCGACATGCGAACCGCCATATCCCCCTTCAAATTGTTTCGATTCTGTTGTGGAATAAGTGGCCCGAAGGGTATTTGAAATAATGAGTTAATGGTAACACCCCCTGCATTTAAGGCCGCTATTGCTGTCGGCGCTACGACCGCTATATTTTTTGTCAGGTTACTTTTTATATAACGAAGAAAAGTCGTTTTACCAGTCCCGGCTTTGCCTGTTAAAAATATAGGGGTATCGGTCTTTGTTAAAAGGTCGATAATACGCTTATGGACGGCATGTAAATTCATTGAATGTGGTGATCTGCGAGAATTTGTAAGAAGGATTTAATCAACAAAAGTAAAAAATTCGCAGTAACATTTCGCTCTTAAAGCGGAACGACTAAATATCTTCACCAAAAGCACCATAATAAGCCGCCCCGATGAGTGCAGTCCGACTTTTTAATATGAGATGAATAGGAACATCTTGCAATAAACGCTCCATACGATCACTCTGAACAAACTGTTCACGAAAAAGCTCATTCCGTAAAAGTGGATAAATCTTTGGCGGAATTCCGCCGCCGAGGAACAGGCCACCTGTGGCTTTTAATTTGAGGACCAAACTCGTGGCCTCCCGCGCCATATAACTCACAAACAATTGCATCGCTTTAACACATGCATCATTAAGCTCGCGCATTGCTGTATGACTAACCACTGCCGCCGGGTCGTCTGCCCGGAGCTTTTCACTCAGCCAAGCCGGCTCCTTGTATCCCTTCACATCCCGTAGGAAACTGTATATGCTGTAAATGCCGGCACCGGAAATCAAGTGTTCCCAACTGATCAATCGGCTGCTCTTTCGCAAATAACGAAACAGCTCTATATCCAGCTCCGTGCGGGGAGCGAATTCACTGTGTCCACCTTCTGTGGCAAAAGGCCGATAAAATGCACCATCCCAAAATAAACCTGCTTCACCCAAGCCAGTACCTGGCGCCAATACCGCAATATTCCCGTCTTGTTGCACTCCGGAATAGATGGTCGCAACGTCATCTTCTGCCACGCCTGCCAATCCGTAAGCCGTCGCTTCCAAATCATTCAACAAACAGACCTTGTCCCAACCTCTGTTTTGTTGTATCAATCTCGCATCAATATTCCAAGAGAGATTGGTTAGTTTCACTGCATGATCAACAACCGGACCCGCAACGCCGATGGATAAAATGTTCGGAGGTGAATCTACGTACCCTTGTAGATATTCATCCAAGATGTCGTCAAATGAAAGATACCCGCTTGAAGGAAACGTTTGTTCATTCAGCAACGTAATCACTGTACCTTTTACTTTAAAAGTGCCCAAACTGGTTTTGGTTCCGCCTATATCGGCAGCGAGTAACAGGGCCTCTCTCCCTTGCAGTCTATTGGGTAAATAGAGCGATATATTATTCATATGTAACCTTTTATCCTATAACAGTAAAGCTTATAATTTGATTGTTCTTTTCTACATTTGACATAGGTGCTCGGATTTTTATACTTACCGATTTAAATTATCTGCGCTGCCAATTCGGCAACAGCACATCACCCGATTTTTACATGTCTTTTCGGCTATGAAACAAGCTCCCAATCATATAGCTCCGTCATTGAAATGAGGAAAGCGTGAACGCCAAAAAGAAAATGAGTACTTGTGAAAAAAGCGGAATTTATCTAAGTTTGACTTATATCAAAAATCTGTTATTTTCATATGAAGTATTTTTCCCTATTCCTCTGCTCCTTCTTTTTATTCCCGACGCTATCACTCGGTCAGCAAACCCAAAAACCACCGCTCCACGGCAAAAATTGGATGGCCATTACCGGTAAGCCTTTGGCTGCTACCGCAGGCGCTATGACCTTTCAAAAAGGCGGAAATGCCATTGACGCCGCATGCGCGATGTTGGCGGCTACTTGTACCATGTGGGATGTGCTGAGCTGGGGAGGGGAAACACAGGCTTTAATTTTTAACCCGACGACGAAGAAAGTGATCGCCATCAACGCATTAGGCGTTGCTCCTACAGGCGCAACCGTCGATTTCTTTAAAAATAAAGGCTACGAATTCCCTCCGGAGTACGGTCCTTTGGCTGCCGTAACACCCGGTACGCCGGGCGGGATTTGCTATATGTTGGCAAAATACGGTTCACTCAGTTTAAAAGACGTTTTAGCGCCAGCGATGGAAATGGCCTCCGGCTATCCGATTGACGCACAAACCGCCAATAGCATTGAACGCAACAAAGAAAAAATAAAGGCATGGCCTTACAGCAAAAATGTTTTTCTACCGCATCTTGGCGAAGAGCGGGAAGCTCCCGTTGCCGGAGAAATTTTTAGGCAGCCTCAGCTATTAGCCACGCTTAACAAACTTGTTGAGGCCGAACAGCAGGCGCTGCAGCAAGGTAAAAGCAGAGCAGATGCGATCATGAACGCCTATAACCGCTTTTATAAGGGAGACATTGCGGATGAATTTGTCCGCGGTTCAGCGGAACAAGGCGGGTTAATCACCAAAGAGGATTTAGCCAATTGGGCACCCATCGAGGAAGAACCACTTCATGTAAATTATCGAGGTGTCGAGGTATACAAACTTCAAGAATGGACGCAAGGACCAGCCCTGTTGCAGAGTCTGAATATTCTTGAAAACTTCGACTTAAAGAAAATGGGTTACAATTCTGCCGACTATATTCACACACTTTATCAAGCCATGAATTTGGCATTTGCCGATCGTGATTTTTATTATGGAGACCCTTATTTTAAACCGCGGCCTCCTATTAAAGGACTTCTTGATAAAACGTATGCCAAATCACGCGCAGCTTCGATACCTAAAAACAAGAACCTCGCTATTGCCTTGCCGGGCGACCCTTTTCCTTTCGAAGGCGCAAAAAACCCCTTTGAAGAGCTTTTAACGAAAAGACAATCCTTACTGGACACCAGTAGCAATCAACAGATCAAAGATTTTGTCCCTAAACACGATGCAGGTAACCACGCTCTATTAAATAAACAAGCCTTGGAAGACAGCCTGTATCATGATCGCCTCTGGCGGGGCACAACCAGTGTCGTTGCTGCCGACAAAGATGGATGGCTGATTGCCATTACGCCCAGTGGAGGCTGGGTTCCTGCTTGCATCGCCGGAAACACGGGCGTGGGCATGAGCCAAAGACTACAGAGCTTTGTTCTCGACTCCACCATCAGCCCTTATAACGTGGTACAACCCGGAAAACGTCCACGTGTAACCTTAACACCCTCCCTAGCCTTGAAGGACGGCAAACCTTTTTTAGCCTTTGCTGTACAGGGCGGAGATACACAAGACCAAAACCTGCTTCAGTTCTTTCTTAATACCGTTGAATTCGGTATGACCGTGCAACAAGCAAGTGAAGCGGCAAACATTAACAGCAACCAACTATGGCTATCACTCGGCGGTACCAAAACGAAAGACAGAATGCCTAAATCAGGCAGTATTCTACTCAAGAACAATACCAGCGAGGAAGTTAGGAAGACCTTAGAACAAATGGGGTATAACATGAGCTTTGGAGAACGTACGAGCGGCCCGATAAATGCTATCTTTGTCGATCAAGACCATCATACTTTTTGGGGAGGAAGTAGTAATCATGGAGAAGATTATGGTATTGGTTGGTAAAGCCTTTGAAAGAAAATGAACAAAAAAAGACTAGTTGTGGGTATCAGCGGGGCAACAGGCATTCAATATGGAATAAAAGCTTTGGAACTACTGCGCGAACTGGAAGTTGAAACACACCTTATTATAAGCAAAGCGGCCGAAATGGTAAGGACGTATGAAACGAGTTATAAGCACGATCAGTTGGCAGCCTTAGCGCATAAAGTGTATGCGTTATCGGATGTTGGCGCAGCGATTTCCAGCGGTTCGTTTAAAACGATGGGTATGCTAATCGCCCCCTGTTCGGTAAAAACGATGTCCGAAATCGCCACTGGCGTAACGAGTTCACTTTTATCGAGAGCCGCCGATGTCACCTTAAAAGAAAGGAGAAAACTAGTTCTCCTTTTTAGGGAAACTCCTTTGCATGCCGGGCATCTAAAAACCATGTTACAAGTAACTGAAATGGGTGGTATCATCATGCCACCGGTGCCTGCATTCTACATGCAACCCCAATCATTGGATGAAATGGTTACGCATACAGTGGCGCGTGCACTTGATTTGTTCGGATTCGACCTGGAAATTCCGAGATGGAACCGCTGATCAATATTCACGACTGTCCGACAACGCTTATCCAGTCGATTCCCTAACGATCAATCGTGCAGGCAGTTCTTTATGAAAGGTTTTATCGGTTACCTTCCCAAGCTTTAAGTCGATAAGCAATCTGTCGATAATGAGCTTTGCCATATCTTCAAGTGGTTGGGCCACGGCGGTTATACCGGGCTGGAACAGGCGAAGCGCCTCATTGTCGTCGAATGCAACAACGGCAATATGAGAAGGAATTTTAATTTGATTACGCCTCAGCACCTCCAGTCCACCCACCGCAAGATAGTTCGTTGCAAAACAGATACCGTCTATAATACCGTTGTTTTCCAGGAAATTTTCAAGATCCAATTGCAGCCGCTCTCTTCTTTCCTCATAAGGAACAGATAGAATATACGCTGTCAGATTTCGTTCTTTGAGCAGTTTCCGGTATCCTTCGAGCCTGCTTAACATCTGTGTTTGTTGGGAGTCTGTCGTAATTAAAGCTATATGCTTCTTGCCTTTATCTGCTAAGTGTTTACAAGCGTTGTACATAGCATCCTCATTGCTGATTCCGATATAGTGCGAATCTACCGCTGGCAAATACCTATCAAACAAAACGACCGGTCTGTTTTCCTCCCTAAGCTGCGTAATCTCCTCTTCCAGTCCTTCTGTCGGACAAAGAATATAACCGTCCACCCCCCGATCTCTGAACATGCGTATCAACTCCAACGCTTTCGCTTTCTCGCCATTCGTACTGCTATAAATTATTTTATAACCATTGTTATAGGCCTGTTCTTCTATTAAAGAGGCTATTTGCGAAAAAAAGGGATTACCAATATTCTCTACAATAAATCCTATCGTGTTTGTCTTCCCTGTTACTAATCCTCTTGCTAAATAGTTCGGCGTGTAACCAACCTCCTTTACATAGGCCAAAACGCGCGCTGCAACTTGAGCGCTTATTCGCATTTCTTCCGCTTTTCCGTTTAGAATAAAAGAGATCGTTGTATTGGAAAGCCCCAGCGCTTTGGAAATATCTTTAATTGAGATTCTATTTCTTTTCATTGATATCCAATTGGTAGTCGTATGTTTAGCTGATATGGTTGTGGTAAAGATAATATTTAACTTAAACAATAAGGCAATCGTTTTCACATTAATTGTTAAAAAATCGGCTAACTACCCGCCATTGTACACAAATTTCATAAAGTACTTTGATATTACGTTTTTTATTAAGAAGTTAGCCAATTGTAAACAAAAATTGAGCTAACAAAACCGTAAAATGATGACTAACTACTTTTTAAGCAATTTGCTAAAGCGATTTAACTTTTCAGAAGCACCAAAACCAGCTCGCTTTTTTACGAACGGAATAACTAAAGCGATTTAGTTAACGTCAAACCAATTAATCAAAACACACCAAGTATTAACAACTTGATTATTAAACACTTATGACCAATCAAAAAAGCAAACCAATTAAGCATTTAGCCTTAACAGGGAGTTTGGCTTTATTAATGACAATAGGCGGCACGCTTACGCAAGCAAAAGCGTCTACCACCATGTCTATTGCTAAGGTAACCAAATCTCCTCTTGGGGCACGACAGGCACAAATTACCGGAACAGTTACCAGTGCAACGGATCAATCACCACTCCCTGGAGTATCTGTTCTTGTTAAAGGAACAAATCAAGGTGTAACTACCAATGAAAAAGGCCAGTATACCATCAAGGCTTCTCCAACAGACATTCTTGTTTTCAGTTATATCGGTTTCTTAAGCACCGAAAAGCCGGTTGGGAATACCACCTCGCTCAACGTGGTTTTACAAGAAGATAACCAAAGTTTGGACGAGGTAGTCGTTGTCGGTTACGGAACCCAGCGAAAAGTAGACATAACAGGGTCAGTAGCAGGCGTTAAGTCCGAAGAGCTGACACAACGCCCTGCCCAAAACGTTAACCAGGCGCTGAGCGGCCGTATTGCTGGGGTAAACGCGTCTACTAACTCGGGAAGGCCCGGCGGTCGGACGCAAGTCCGCATACGCGGTTTTAGTTCAATTAACGCCACGAATGAGCCATTATACGTAGTTGACGGAATTATCTTTACCGAAGATATTTCCACCCTGAACCCAGGGGATATCGAATCCGTCGACGTACTGAAAGACGCTTCGGCAACCGCTATCTATGGTACGCGCGGTGCCAACGGCGTTATTATGATTACGACAAAACGCGGTAAAAGCGATCAAAACCAGATCAGCTACGATGCGTTCATGACAGTAAACAAAATGGCCCGTAAGCAAGATGTTTTAAATTCAGCGGAATGGATGGAAATAGAAGCACTGGGCTATAGAAATGCAGCAAAATACGACCCTGAAGGCTTTGCGGCAGGTCGCTATGAAGACCCAGCAGAGAAGCACAGACGCTATGCCGTAGGGAATACCCTCGGCAATAGAGAACTCTTTAATACGGATGGGACGCCTCTATACGATGTTGACTGGCAAGATTTATTAACCCGCACTTCTATTGGTCAATCGCACAATTTATCCTTTACGGGAGGAAGCGAGCGTTCTACTTATGGCTTATACTTAGGTTATTTCGACGACCAAGGTATCATTGTAAACAGCTTCCAAAAGCGGTATAGCGCACGGGCCGTGATCGACAATCAAGTACGTGATTGGCTAAAAGTAGGAGGAACAATCAGTTATTCCAACAACACAGAACGTCGCCAAGACGATGGCGTAGGTGGAAATATACCACCGCGTATGATGATTGAAATGGTTCCGTTTATTCCTTATCAATATCCAGACGGCACTTACGGAAGACGTGAAGACTACGACGGCTTAGAAACAGGCGACAACCCGAGAGCACAGGCAGATGAAATCACACGGCTCTACAGACGCAATGTCTTTACCGGAAATGCCTATGCGAGAGCAACTATCTTGGAAGGACTAGACTTTACCACTACCATTGGGGCTAATGTTCGCGATCAACATCAACCTTATTTTGCAAGTAGTTTTTCAAATTTTGACGGCGGCTTAGGAAGAAGCTTTGCCCGAATTGGTGCTGAAAGTTCATTCTTTTGGCAATGGTCAAACCACTTAAACTATAATAAAACGTTCGGAGATCATCACATCAGTGCAACATTGGGTACGGAGGCGCAAAAGTTTGAAGTGTTGAACTGGGAAGCATCGGCTAATGACATAGCGGACGACTTCTACCAGTGGAACAACCTCGGTATGGGAGCTACGCCTATGCCACCAACTTCCAGCATACAAAACTATCAAATGAACTCGTATTTTGCCCGTGCTAATTACAGCTATAAGGACAAGTATCTATTAACCGTTACCGGTCGTTTCGATGGTTCCTCTCGCTTCGGAGAGAATAACAAATTCGCATTCTTCCCCTCTGCTGCTGCAGCATGGCGTATTTCTGAAGAAGATTTCTTAAAAGGAAATGAAACCGTAAGTAATTTAAAACTTCGTTTAAGCTATGGGTTAACCGGAAACTCGGAAATCGACAGCTATTTGTCTAGAGCCAATTTACAATCAGGCAACTACGTTTTCGATGGGCGTTTATCGGCCGGAACCGTTATTAACACCTTGCCTAACCCAAATCTTAAATGGGAGAAAACCGCTCAATATAATGCGGGTTTCGACTTAGGCTTGTTAAACGATCGGATCAATATCGTATTTGATGCCTATATTAAGAAAACCTCCGACCTTCTTCTTGCGGCACCTGTACCCGCCTCCAGTGGTTATACGACGCTCATGACGAATATCGGTGATATGAAAAACAGTGGATTCGAGTTTGGAATCAATACGGTAAATATCGACAGGGGTGATTTCTCTTGGACTTCAGCACTGAATTTCTCGTATTTAAAAAATGAAGTTACCGCACTCGGCACCAACAACGAAGACGTTTTCATGAATCCCTTCTTTATTGGAAGCAACAGTAACATCTTACGCGTAGGCAATCCTGTAGGTAGCTTCTATGGATTAATACGGGAAGGTACCTGGAGTACTGCCGAAGAAGCCGAGGCTGCTCGATACAACCGTTTACCCGGTGATATTAAATACCGTGACTTAAACGATGATGGACAAATCAACGATGCCGACCGGACCATTCTCGGAAAAGGTATTCCCGATTTCTATGGTGGATTCTTTAATACATTCCGCTATAAAAATTTAGACCTTACATTGGAGCTTCAGTATTCTTATGGAAATGACGTTTTCCGTATGAGTCAACACTCCGCAGAGGACCGCACCGGTATCGCCAACAGCTACGCGACCGTATTAAACGCGTGGACTCCTGAAAATCAAAACACACCAATTGCTGAAATAAGAGGAGCGGGCGTGCGTTACGATACGCTATTAGACTCTCATAAAGTGGAAGACGGTTCTTTTATTCGGGGTAAAAACTTAATGCTCGGATACAACTTTTCTTCTGATGCGTTAAGTAAAATTAAATTGAGCAGATTGAGGCTATATGCATCTGTACAAAATTTCTTTTTGATTACAGATTACAGTGGCTATGATCCGGAAGTAACCACTTACGACGACACGTTTGCACAAGGCATCGAGTTTCACGATTATCCAAAGCCGATGACCTTCACTTTTGGCGTAAACGCAACCTTTTAATCAAAAAACAGAAGAAAAAAGATGAAGACACCTATCATATCCATTTTTACAATTGCGACGCTGCTCCTTGCGAGCTCGTGTAGCAAAAGCTTTCTCGACGAGAACAATAAGAGCAACCCTACACAGGAGAGCTATTTTCAGAACGGCTCCCAAGCCGAGACTTTTGTAAATGGTATCTATACGAACTTGCGCTCTAATACGAGCGGTGACGGTCTTAGCTACGGCGAAAGCCCATGGATCAATCTTGAATTACTGGTTGGCCATGCAACAACGAACTCTCAAAGTAATTTCAATCTAGGCGTGATAAACCATACCACAGGCACAGAAAATCCTGGGTTTTACAGTTATTGGCAGGGATTCTACGAAGGTATTGCCAATGCAAACGTGGCTATTGAGCGGATTCCACAGATTGACATGGAAGAGGAGCAGAAATCTAATTTAATGGGCCAAGCGCATTTCCTCCGGGCATACTATTACTTCTTCCTTACCCGACTATTTGGAGATATTCCGCTGGTGACTACGCCGGTAGATCCTTTGGTTGACGAGGAACTTCGTCCAAGCAGAAGCAGTCAGGAAGCAATTTATGAGCTGATTGTGAGCGATCTAACTGCTGCCGAAGCATCTAGTCTGCCAGAAGTGGAACGAACAGGCAGGGTATCTAAAGGAGCTGTTAAGTCGCTATTGGCCAATGTTTATCTAACGATGGCTGGTTATCCCTTAAACAAAGGAGCCGAGTATTACCGCTTAGCCGCAGATAAAGCAGCGGAAATAACCAGCCAGGGAGACGCATTATATCCGTTATTTAGCAATCTCGACTTTCTTCACGATCGTCCAAATAAAAACATGGGCGAGTTTATCCTACAGGTTCAATACCTGGGTGGCGTTGCGGAGAACAACATCACGCAGATGATTATCCCTTACAACTCCTCGATTTCACCTCATGGTGATGAATACGGAGCGCTGGTTCCTCGCCCTGCTTTTGTTAATACCTACGAAGAGGGTGATAAACGTAGTGCAGAACGGGGCTTCTTTTTCACCAGCTCGCCACGTGCAAAAGGAGGATCTGGTACAATTACCTTCCCCCCTGCTTTGTATAAATATTGGCTGGAAGCTTCTTCCGGAGTTAATGGAGACCTGACACCCGACATCAATTTCACGTTGATTCGTATGCCGGAAGTCTATTTAATTCATGCCGAAGCAGAAAACGAAGCAAACGGAGGACCTACCGCTGCTGCCTATGAATCCCTTAACAAGGTTCGTGAGCGCGCCGGACTTCAACCACTCAGCGGTCTCAATCAAGATCAGTTCAGAGAGGCGGTATGGAGAGAAAGATATCACGAATTGTGTTATGAGAATAAAGCCTATTTCGACATACAACGAACCCGAAAAGCGTATGATCTCACGAATAATCGTTTTGTAGATTTGATCGGCTTCCGTAATGAAAGCGGAACCACATGGACAGAAAAATATCTGTTACTCCCTATTCCGCAACGCGAGTTGCAGGCAAATCCTAACTTGGCTCCCAATAATCCAGGTTGGTAAAATAAAAAGAGGCTGTCTCAGAAGTGAGGCAGCCTTTTTTGTTTTGCGATATGCTTCGTTTACTTCTTTATTCTTATAACACGTTGTTCCGGAAAGGGAAGTCTCTTGGATTTAATCAAAGACTGGCAGCACTGAAAATTCAGACACTTTTTCTACATCTGTTTAAGCTAACGGATGTAAAAAAATAACAGCAACGGTGTTGGGTTTTTTATTACCCAAATTGCTATTAATCCTAACTTACAGCAAAATCCAGGATACTAACTCTTCAGCCGCTCGTCGAAATGACGAGCGGCTTTGCTATATCCTTCTAAAGATATTCTCAATAATATTTGCTCTTTATTTCTATAAATAAAACTATTCTGTTATTTTGGTCCTAAACAGGCCAACAAAAACAGAAACCAATGACCTTAATTTGTATTGCCATATCGATCTTGTTGTTGATCCTACTGATTAATAGCTTTAAAGTCCATCCTTTCCCTGCATTTCTAGTCGTTTCAATTTTTGCCGCAATCAGCTTAGGCTTGTCTATCGATCAAATTGCGCCGGCACTTGAAAAGGGAATCGGCAACATCCTGTCCTCCTTGCTGATTTTGATCGCCTTTGGAGCCATGTTTGGAAAAATCATAGCCGTTAGCGGCGCGGCGCAAAAAATAGCCAGCGTGATGATGGCTTGGGTAGGACCCGGTAAAATCCAATGGGCCATGATGGTCGTAGGCTTTATTATTGGCATTCCTCTTTTTTACGGTGTCGGCTTTGTACTAATGGTACCACTCATATTTTCGGTAGTTTACAAATACAAGCTTCCTGCCGTCTTTATCGGTTTGCCCATGTTGGCTGCTTTATCGGTTACGCATGGCTTTTTGCCACCCCACCCTTCTCCTTCTGCCTTAGTCATCCTGTTTAATGCGAATATGGGGCTCACACTCGTCTACGGCTTCGCTTTGGCTATACCTGCCATTGTCATCGCCGGTCCCTTTTTTGCACAGTTTCTAAAGAGAATTCCTTCGCAGCCGCTCAAAACCTTCGTCTCGGAAGATTTGCCGGAAGACAAACTACCCGGTACTTTCAATAGCTTTTTTACGGCCCTGCTTCCTGTCATACTACTGATTGCTACCACATTTTTACAACATACCTTTAGGCTTAGTCCGACGGTCCAAAAATCACTCATTTTCCTTAGTTCTCCCTCAGTTGTCTTGATGATCGTCTTTTTTTACGCGCTTTTCTCCCTCGGCGTCGCGCAAAAGCATAAAATGGACGATCTGATGAACCATTGTACGCAGGCAGTGAAGGATGTGGCTACCATTATTTTAATTATTGCCGGATCGGGCGCACTCAAAGAGGTGTTTACACAAACTGGGGTAAGCGAAGAAATTGCAAATTCTTTACAGGCACTCCCCGTTCCGCCACTCGCATTGGGGTGGATCATAGCGGCGATCATACGGATATGCATAGGGTCGGCAACAGTGGCGGGGCTCACCACCGGCTCGATGATTTTACCCTTAATACACTCAACAGCAACCGATCCAAATTTAATGGTACTAGCCGTTGGAGCCGGCAGTCTGGCTTTCTCTCACGTCAATGACTCCGGCTTTTGGATGTTTAAAGAATACTTTAATCTCACTATAAAAGACACTGTGCTTACTTGGTCGGTTATGGAATCTATTGTCGCCATCGTTGGCCTTATTGGCGTATTATTACTGAGTTTGGTCGTCTGACAAGTGGCCGCCTCCTATCCTAATAGATTATTAGTAAACTTGATACGTATGCCAGACTGAAAGTTTTCAACCGTTTTAAAAATTTCTTTTAGGGTAACACGCTCTATTCGGGTAATTTTGTCGATATCAATGTAATTATCCGGCTCTGCCTTATCGACAATCATGCGAACCGCTTGGCTTTTCAAACGCATGGTCATCAAATAATAATAAGACAAGCTCAATTCTTGGTACTGCTTTTCGGTAAAGACACCCATATCACGCAGCATTTTCATTCGCTCTCCGGTGTTTTCAAGGAAAATCCGATTTCTTAGCGCGTAGACCCGCACAAGGTCCACGATCGGCGTCATTGCTTTTTTAATATCAAAGACTTCCCGTCCCTGCACGGTGATTGTCTTAATCGGTTTAAAAAACGTTAAGGGCGGGACATACTGCAACGCATTCTTCGCCAGGTATACAAAAAATTTTTCTAATGGTTGCTGAAGCTCCGCATCGAGAAATTCGCGAAGGCCGTCCATGATCGCTTTATCGCCATAGATCATTCGGCAATCGAAAAAAGTAGAAAATTTGATTGCAGTTTCAGGAAGCGATTCTTCCATCCACTTTTTATAATTGTTTTTCCAGTGCGACAAGGAATGCGTCCACTGTGAATTGCTCGCCATGTATCCACCCGTACAATAGGTAAAGCCTATGAAATGCAGGTTGTCTGACACTTTCTGGGCAAATTCAAGAAACCATTTCCTAACTTCTTCCCGGTGTTCGTTCGCCTTATCCTCGTAAATAATGGCGTTATCTTGATCTGTTTTCAAAGTCTGTTCTTTGCGCCCTTCACTGCCCAACACCATAAACACAAATTTGCAAGGTGGATTGCCCATTTCATGCAACACTTCTTCCACGACATTTTGCGCTATCGTATCGGCTATGGCCGTTATCAATTGGTTGACGATTTCGGCCTGTACACCCTTATTTAGTAGCTGGTTGACGATATAAGGTACGCGAGCCCATTTGTATTTTAACTCACTACTTGTTTTAGCAAGCTTAACAGATTGGATAAATACCAGAGGCGATTGCGCTTGTTCACTCATCAATTTGTTCCGGCTGACAAAGCCTACATATTTCCCCTCCGACTCTACGAGTAAATAGCGAAGCTTTGTCTCATACATGGTTAACAACGCCTCATATACATAGGTCTCTATCGGGATCGATTGGATTGCCCGATCCATGAAATAATAAATAGGTTTGGTGGGATCTGCCTTTTTGGCTATAACGTTGTCTCGTAAAGTGATGTCGGTAACAAAGCCGTTGACATGCCCGCTCTCGCTCGTAACGAACAAACAGCTCACCTTATTTTCGGCCATAATGCGTGCAGCTTCATAAGCTGGCATGTTTTCTTTGCATGTCACAAGCTCCCTGAACGCAATATCACTTATTTTCTTCGAATAAATTTCCTCAGGCATTAGGTAACCTTCTTCCGAGAAAAAGTTTTCTTCTTTTTTACTGTTCATAAAAAATCTAAAAAATCAAGATGCAACATACGATTATACCGACCAACAAAAAGATCATCATTAGTAGCGCCGACTTGCTTATTCGCCCGTGATTGACCGTCAACTGTTCAGACAAGGTAACCTGCTGCGCACGAATAACTTCTTCGGTAATTTCCTTCCGCTTAACCAACTCAAAATAACTCCTTGCGGTTGCCTCTGCATCGACCAACGCATTATGCGCCTTCTCTAACTCCGTTTCGAAGAGCTCTTGGTATAGCTCGTTTAAACGGAGGTGTTTCTTCCAAGGCTTTTTAACATATTTTGAACTCGCGATCATAGTACAGAACAAGGACAATTCAGAAAAAGGCTGCGCTAGCGCACATCGGTAAAAATCTGCACCCAACACGTGGACGTCGAGGGCGATAAAGTGGCCTATAACCAATGGCTTAAATTTCGCCAAATCGCTTTTGAGTTTTTCCATTACTGCTAAACGCGGCACTCCATGTTTTCTTAAATAGACGTTGTCTATACGGTGAACGCGTTGCGCCTGTGTACTAATGCTAATGTCGTTTTCATTTATGTAGAAATTTTCCCGCTTCACTTCTTTCCCTTCCTTTGTAAATATAATCCAGGCGACCTGAACCGCACTGGGCCAATTATCCTTTGCAGCATATCCCACGGTCCACTTTTTAGGCAAACCGGTCGTTTCTGTATCAATGAATAAGAGGTATTCTTGCATGGAAGAAAAATAGTTCTTTTTACTAATAAGTACAAATTTGTACGATCCGTTTAAACAAAGACACTCCGTAAACCTCTCGGATCCTAATATCCTTCTATATAACATAAAAAGGCTGCCAAAAGACAGCCTTTTTAATACTTTCTTAAGTTGATAAACTATTCCTCCAGAATTTCGGCAACCCGACCAACCTGCCCGTCTTCAAGCCTCACTTTAATGCCCCTGGAATGAAACGATGCTGATGTTAAAATATCTTTGACGTACCCATAAGTGATAGTGCCTGTCCGCTGATCTTTCTTCAGTATAATTCCGACGTTTAGTCCTTTATAAATCTCTTTACGGTGTTGTCCGCTGCTCATAGAATTTCTTTAAAATATCCTTAGTATACAAAGCTACACAACTTCGTCCTTATATAGATAAAGTTGGTCTACTAAATGCAAAAATTGCATGAGCTCAAATGGCTTCTTCATATAGGCCTCTGCCCCACATCTATCCTTAATTTTTGCGATGTCGTCCGCTGCAGACACCATCGCTACCGGGATATGCCTCGTTGACGGGTTTTGTTTCAGTTCCATGCAGAGGTCGCTGCCCCACATCCACATCAGGCGTTCATCCAGCAGAACCAATCCATATTTATCGCTTCTCAAAATACTATGCATGTTCTTACCCGTGTCTATTTTTACGTTGTATCCCTCTCGTTTTAATATATCTGCAACCATCATTGCAAAATCAGTGTCGTCATCTACGCAAAGAATGTTTCTCATCTGTGTGTTTAATTTTTAATGGCGATGAAATCCCATCTGCTCGGCGAGCAGGTGTAAGCTCTTATTCATTTCCCTTCGCTAGCATAAGCACATGCTAGGTTCGTTCATTTAATTTTTCAACAATAAAGAAGCTATTTGTATAGAAAATAACTAAACTCCATAACTATATATTCGCTTCACTAGTTAATTTTTAATCAGGATCCTAAACCTTTATCAAACCGCCGTTGGGCTCCTTTTAAGCACCTATTATACTAAGATGCTTAAAAGTTATTTTTATAACGTCGGCAGCAGTAACATCCGTATATATGCTAATCAAATATTCAACCAAAATCTTCTTTTAGCTAATAATAAAGTTGACTGAAAGGCTCAATTGCTTGATTTTAAACAAAAAACCTTTTTATCATTTTTATGTTATTTTTTTATTAGCTATAATGGCCTACCACGCGCTTAGCGGTCGGACATAAATTACCTTTAGCCCCTTCTTCCTACCGATCGTATACAATGTGAGTAATTTTCTTCGCCCTGATTTCGGCGCTGTGGTTATCAATCGTACTTTGGTTTGAAGTTTGCAATAGCAAAATACAAAAAGGGAAGCGCGGATATGACCACTTTACTGTACAAGATATTCCCTGCTTCGAATAGGCATAGGCAAACAGTCGTTAACGTATGAAGCAAATTGACGAAAATAAATTTTCATTTTCCGCTCGTACTCACAGTCAGGAATTAGATCTCCTACTCACAGCTTTGAATGCAACAAAAGCCGGTGTAGTGATAACTGATTGCGCCCAGCCCGATCACCCGATTGTTTACTGCAATAGCGCATTTGAAGAGCTTACCGGATATTCACGCGATGAGATTATTGGACATAATTGTCGGTTTCTACAAGGCAACGACCATAATGAAGAGCAAAGAAAAATCATTAAAGAAGCGCTTCATTCAGGTCAAGACTGTCAGATAGAAATAAAAAACTACAAAAAGGACGGCTCCCTCTTTTGGAATGCCCTTCATTTGAAAGCGCTTAAGGATAAGGACAGCAAAGTTATCTATTATGTAGGCGTTCAAAACGACATTACGCGTTTAAAGCTCACCAGCGAGCAATTGCGTATAGAAAAATTAAAAGTAAAAAAACACTTGGTTGAGCACGACAACCACTTAACCGATCATGAAAGCCTAATGCTTGCTGTATTGGAAACGGTTAAGGATGCCGTAATGATACTTACAAAAGACTTAACCATTATTAAGGTTAACACTCCCTTTCTTAAAACATTTCACATCGCAGAAGATGAAATACTGAATCAACACATCTTTGAACTTGACAAGGGCAAATGGGATATCATGGAACTTCGAAATCTGGTGGAGCGCCTAATTTCTAAAAACACTCAGATAAGAAATTATCAGATAGAAGACTTTCCGACGAGAACCGGAAAAAAAGTACTGACTTTTGATGCACAATTTGTATCACATCAAAATCATGCTAATATTATTTTGGCTATCAGTGATATAACGGAATTGAGAGAGGTCGAAAAAAGAAAGGACGATTTTCTCAGTTTAGCCAGCCATGAGCTTAAAACGCCTTTGACAACGGTTACAGCAAGTTTGCAATTGACACAACGGATGCTTCCCCCTGAAGTAGATAATACAATCAAAAAGACGCTGAATAAAACGAAGTCCTATGTTGATAAGCTGGAACATCTAATCGCCGACCTTTTAGATGCATCAAAAATAAAAACAGGCACCATTGAATTGGCTAAACAACCTTTTGATTTCGATGCGATGATTGTAGACGTGGTATCCAAATTGCGAAAACGTTATGTAGACAATCATTTTGAAATTCAAGGAACGGCAAGCAATTACTACGTAGGAGATAAGTTACGCCTGGAGCAGGTTGTCCTAAATTTGCTAACAAACTCCATTAAATTTTCTCCAGCAAACAGATCGATCAATATTCACCTTTCGCGACTAAGCGATTTTATCAAAGTGTCTATCACCGATTACGGCTTGGGAGTCGACCACCAATATCAAAAGAAAATATTCGATTCCTTTTACCGCGTAGATGACGTGCAAAAGCGATATCCGGGTATCGGTATTGGCCTGTATATAAGCAACCAGATTATCAAGAAACATAGAGGAACCCTTTGGGTCGAAAGCTCAATCGGAGAAGGAGCAACCTTTAGCTTTACGTTACCACTTAAGTATGATGAACATGATAAAGACAATAATGATATGTGACGACGATGAAGGCATATTAGATATTACCGGCCTATTATTGGAAAGTTACGGATATCACGTGTTGTTAGAACCTAATAGCATGCATTTATTACCCCGGATAGCAGAAGAAAAGCCAGATTTGCTCTTAATAGATATTTGGATGCCTTTCCTGATGGGAGATGAAATTGTCCGGATCCTAAAAAGCAATAAAGAAACTGCGCGTTTGCCCATTATTATGTTTTCAGCGAGCAGAGAAAGTGAGCAAATCGCTTTGGAGGCCGGAGCAGACGATTATATCGCAAAACCTTTCAGTATAGAAGATTTAAATCGTAAGATCCTCGCCCTCGAATAGATTTTTAGCGCTGCTTGGCCAAGATCACTCTCTTCCAAAAGTCTTGCATAAATCCGATTCCATAAGCTATCAATTGGATAAACGCCGCGATCACGGCTAAACCCGCAATTTTTGGCGATTTTGTTTGCCACCATCCGTGAAAAAAAAGCAATAAAATGTACGCGATAAGTAGGAAATTACACCATTGCGTACATGACAGCCGCCACAAAAAAAGCCCTTCCAACAAGTTTAATCCCAGCGTGAAGAAAAAAAAGAGCGTAAAAAGTGCCGGAAAGAAATGCACCAACTTTAATTCCGATGGAAAATGTTTGTAAATATTAATTCTAGCTCTTCCAAAAAAATGCAATTGCTTATAAAACTGGCTAAAGTCTGTTCTTCGCTTATGATAAACCACCGCTTCCGGTATCAAGCCGATTTTGAATCCGGCTCTTTGAATCCGAATGCTATATTCTATATCCTCCCCCAATCTGGTCAATTTATACCCGCCCACAGTTTCCCAAACGCTTCGTGAAATACCCATATTGAAACTCCGTGGATGGAACGGTCCGATATGCTTCTTGTTCCCCCTGATTCCGCCCGTAGTAAAGGGTGAAGTCATCGAGTAACTGATCGCTTTCTGAACCGGTGTAAAAGAGGCATGTGCAGCATCAGGCCCTCCATAGGCATCCAATGGATGAGTCGACAGATAATCGTTAACCAATCGAAGGTAGTTCGCTGGAATCAAACAATCGGAATCGAATACAATGAAGTAATCTCCTTTCGCTCGCTCAAAACCAAAATTCCGACTGAATCCTTGCCCTTCATTCGGTTTAAAATGGTAATGAAGATCGAGCCTGTCCTCGTAACGAGCAACAATCTCCCGTGCATCTGACGATGACCCATCTTCGATTACGAGTACCTCAAACTTAGGGTAGTCTTGCTGCACCAAGGTAAAGAGAAGTTCGTCTATCTCTTGTGGCCGGTTATATAAAGGTATAACGATGGAAAAAAAAAGCATATAAAAAGAACAGCTAACTTAGATCACTTTTTCTATTTGATAATTATTTCTGTCTTGCGCGTTCCGCGACACTAATTCAGCGATAAAGCCAGTTAGAAACAATTGAGTACCCACAATGATCGCGACAAGCGCAATATAAAACAAGGGTTGATCCGTTACATTGCGGTAAACTGTGCCTTTCGATATACTGATCAATTTATCCATAATCAGCCACAGGGTGATGATAAAACCGCCCATAAAGCTTAGCACGCCCAAGCTGCCAAAAAAATGCATCGGCCTTTTGCTAAACTTGCCTACAAAAAAGATCGACAACAGATCGAGAAAACCGTTTACAAAGCGGCTAAAGCCAAATTTGGTTGTTCCGTACTTCCTTGGGTAGTGCTTTACAACCTGTTCTTCAATTTTTGTAAAGCCAGCCCATTTTGCAATAACGGGAATATAACGGTGCATCTCACCATAAACTTCAATGTTTTTAACGACGTCTTTTCGGTAGGCTTTTAATCCGCAGTTAAAGTCGTGCAAATTTTCTATTCCGGATACCTTACGCGTCACCGCATTGAAGAGCTTGGTTGGTACGGTTTTACTCAACGGATCATGCCTTTTCTGCTTGTAACCAGAAAGCAAATCGAGTTTTTCTCCCTTTATGCGACGGAAGAGACTCGGTATCTCGTCCGGGCTGTCTTGTAAGTCGGCATCCATCGTGATGACGACATCACCCGAGGCGGCGGCAAAGCCTACATTCAATGCTGCAGATTTTCCGTAGTTGCGCCTAAACTTAATGGCATAAATTTCCGGGTATATCGATTTAAGCGCTACGATTTCTTCCCACGATCCGTCCGTGCTCCCATCGTCTATCATGATCACCTCATAAGTAAAGCCGTTCTCCTCATTAACACGCTTAATCCAAGCCATCAATTCAGGTAAAGACTCCACTTCGTTGTACAAAGGTATGACGATAGATATATCCATGTCTAAATAAACTTTACTAAGCCAGTTGTTAAAATGTTATTCCTGCGGTTCTTCAGAAATAGGTTGGAAAACCGGCCGTTCCTTTTTGAACAGCGCACCGAATATTAAGGCGATAACAAAGACGACAATAGTGGAAATAGCTAAACCGCGCAGTGTGTTACTGAGGTTCGCCTCTCCCGTGTTTTCGATTTGTTCGTCTATTTTTTCTAGTTGTGCATCAATCTGCTCGGCATTAGCGCCCGACTTCTCCATGTATTCAATGGAGTTATTCGCAATATTGCGCATATAACGTTCGCGCATATCCGGTTCTACATATTTCTCAAAAACGAATCCTGAAATAGTCGAAATGAGACTTGCTACAAACAGCATAGAGAAAACCGCTATCACGGCTTGTTTAAAGCTCCAATATCCGCCCACCTTTTTTCTAAGCTGGAATGTAAATAAAACGGCCAGAATCAAAGGAAGAAAAAAGCCAGTGATTACCGGACCGATAATAACCATCCAAAAAGAAGAGCTAGACGCGTAATAATACATAGGCAGGATGGTTAGCACCAACATAAGTATACCCAACGTGATGCCCAAAATAGCTCCTTCTTTCCGTAATAAACTGTTGTTCTCCATTTCGGTTTAGTATTTGTTGTAAGCAATCACAAGCGCATAAATAGCCGCATCGACAGCAGTATTGGCGCTTGCTTTTAAGTATTCAGCAAATTGATGCTCAGACGGATTTTGCTCAGCAAAGAAACTCATAATCGGATAAAATATGTCGGCGAGCTCTTGCTGATCATCCAGTTTGGCGGCAACGCGACTTATTTCCTCGTAACTGCTGTCTACCAACATCTGATTGGCGATCATCGGTTCATAGATACGATGTTCATCCTGAAATTCATCCTCGTCCACTAACAAAAATTCCTTTAGAAAGTCATCCAGTTCGGGTTCAATCTCTTCATCTGCACACTCCCTTAGATAGAGCAATAAATTGAGCAGTTCCGTCCCTCTATCGATCGTCTGTTCCTCGATATCTTCCCATTCCTCCGACTCCAGATAATCCTCTTCCAGCTTTTCAACGTCGGCAGCGAAAAAGTTCATCAATAAGAGATCAAACATAATTTCTCTTAAATCCTCGTAGGAAGGATTTGAATCGAAACAGTCGTCCAATAACGCTACTTTTTGCATATAGCTCTCTTCGCTGTTGAAAACGTCCACCAAGGCCGCTTGAAACTGATTTTCGTTAATTCCGCTCACCTTATTAAAGGTAGTAACTGCGGCTATTAGTGCTTTCTCAATACGTGAGTCCATAACGTTAATTTAGATTACTATATACTTTGTTGTTATTTATAACAAGACTTACCCTACCCGTTAACGTCGTCCCGTAAAAAGGACTGTTGTTCGACTTGGAGTGGTTCGTCCGTTCGTCAAAAGTCCAACTTTCTTTCGGATTAAACAACACTAAATTGGCTGCGGCTCCTACATTGAAGGCGGGCATTGGGAGATTTAATATCTTCCGGGGGCTGATCGCTATCTTTTGTACAATTAAACTGATCGGCAATTCGGCTTTCAATAACAAGGGCAGTACGGTTTGCAGGCCGATCATACCATTTTTTGCAATTTCAAACTCAACCCGTTTAAACTCGACTTCATGTGGCGTATGCTGCGAAACCACCGCATCGATCGTGCCATCCAACAGCCCTTCTTTTAAGGCGTGCACGTCGTCCGCTGTTCTTAATGGCGGACTAACTTTATAGTTGCTATCGAATCCCGCAACCTCTTGGTCGGTTAACACCAAATGATGCGCAGCCACGTCGCAGGTTACCGCTATCCCCTTTTTCTTCGCTTCCCTGATGAGGGAAACACTTCCTTTTGTACTGATTGTACTAAAGTGAATGGCCGTTTCGTGATAACTGGCAAGCGACAAGTCTCTTGCTACCATTAGTTCCTCGGCAAGGGAGGGATTGCCCTTCATGCCCAAATAGGTGCTCACTACACCTTCATTCATCTTCGCATGGTTGGCAATGGAGGCATCTTCTGCATACGACATGACCAACGCATTAAATCCCTTGCAATATAGTAAGGCCCTGCTCATCAGCCCGGCCTGCTGGATACTCTTGTTCCCATTCGAGAAAGCAATAGCCCCGGCCAGTTTCATATCGTAAAGCTCTGCGAGGTCATTACCAGATCTTTCTTTGCTTATTGCGCCAACGGGATGAAGCGATACCAGGTTATCCTTAGCAATATTGACAACCATCGCGATTTCTCCCCTGCTATGAAGGGCAGGCTCTGTATTCGGTTGCATTGCCAGTCCGGTAAAGCCGCCTGCGGCCGCCGCCCCACAACCACTCATAATGGTTTCCTTGGTTTCTAAACCGGGTTCTCCCAGGTTTGCATTCAAATCGAAAAAACCAGGAGCAAGGTAATGCCCATGAGCATCAATAATCACTGCTTCTTCATCGTTCAGCGTATTCTTATCGCCTATTGTATCGACAACGCCCCGGTAGATGAGAACATCTATCATCTGGCCATCCTTTTCATGACCTGGAAACGCTAAAGTGGCAGATTTTATCAATATTTTATCCATGTAAAACAAAACGATTTTTGAAGTATAAATATAGGCTGTCAATGCCTTCATAGGAAGGTCGGACGACAACGGGGAAAGGGAAAAACTGTTTTAGTATAACCGGAACGGCTATAAAACCTACTAAGAAATGCAGTACGGTTTGAGGAACTTCCATTAAAAAACAAAAGTACAAAATAGTCGTTAATGCTAACGAATATTTTGTACTTTAAAGTTTACAAAGCGGATTTGGACGCGTATGGCTGGTTAACCACCGATAACGGTGTTATCGGGAATAACGGCGCGTTTCCTAATAACAACAATGCCATCCTTCACGGTATAGGTATCGAAGTCGCCATCCGGTAAATGTGCCCCTCCCTTAATCTGCACATTATTACCTATAGAGCAACTTTTATCTAAAATGGCGGTATCAATATGGCAATCTTCACCAACGCCCACAATAGGTTTGTTATTCCGCTTAGCGTCTTCCAATTCTTCCAGGTTCTGATAGAAGTCACTTCCCATCATGTAGGTATTCTTAATAACCGTACCCCTTCCGACGCGCGAACGCACACCAATCACAGACCGTTCGATTTCTTTGGCAGCAATAATACAGCCTTCTGCTACAATAGCATTATAAAGCGTCGTTGCAGCTATTTTCGAAGGAGGCAACATGCGCGGGCGGGTAAAAATGCTTTGTTTGTCGAATAAATTGAAAGCTGGTATTTCGTCCGTAAGACCGATATTGGCTTCAAAGAAAGAGTCGATATTACCGATGTCCGTCCAATACCCGTCGTACTGATAACTGATCACCTTTTTCTGGTCGGTAATCGCATCAGGAATGAGTTCCTTCCCAAAATCTAAGCCCTGATTCTGCGTTAGCAAATCGTTTAATACACCTTTACTGAAGACATAAATCCCCATGGAAGCGAGGTACACGCGTCCTGCTTCTTTCATTTCATCACTTACCTCAGAACTCCAATCAACAAGTAGCTCGGTTTTGGGTTTCTCTGTAAACGAGGTGATATTCCCCTCCTCATCCGATTTCAATATACCGAATGAGGTGGCATCTTTCGCGTTAACCGGAATTGTAGCAATGGTAATTTCTGCCTTTTTGCTTATATGGAACTCAATCATCTCCTGAAAATCGATCTGATACAACTGGTCACCAGACAAAATCAGGATGAAATCGTAGTCATGATTCACCATATAACGTAAAGAATGCCGCACGGCGTCTGCTGTCCCTTGAAACCATTTATCTCCCTCAATCGTCTGCTCAGCGGCGATAATATCAACAAAGCCTTTACTAAAAACACTGAAATTATAGGTATTCTTGATATGCGTGTTTAAAGACGCCGAGTTATATTGGGTCAACACGAATATTCTATTGAAGCCGGAGTTTAGGCAATTCGAGATCGGAATATCAACTAAGCGGTATTTACCTGCAATCGGCACCGCCGGTTTTGACCGTTTGTCAGTTAAAGGTGCTAATCGGGAACCCCTCCCTCCGCCTAGCACAATGGATATTACCTTAGGAGTCATAAATTAATTAGTTTTTTATATAAATCTGTATATTTGGCTGCCGACTTTTCCCACGAAAAGTCGAGTTTCATTAATTTCTTTCGCAGGGCTGTTTGTTCTTTCAAACCCACGTTGTTCCAGTACTTCAATGCCCTTTCAACTCCCTCCAATATGCCTTCTGCCGTAATATGATCAAACAACACCCCATATCCGTCCGCGTCAACATCTACCACGGTATCCCTCAACCCTCCTGTTGCATGCACAACGGGCACCGTTCCATAGCGCATTGCATACAATTGATTTAAACCACAGGGTTCCACTCGGGAAGGCATCAGTAAAAAGTCTGCCGCGGCGTAAACTTGGTGAGCCAGCTCTTCATTATAACCAAGAAACAAGGCCAAATGTTGTGGAAAATGTTCACGAGTCTCCAGTAATGACGTTTCAATGATTTTGTCGCCAGATCCCAGCACAAAGAAATTAACCTGATCTGCCAAACGTTCAAAAATTGATTGAAGGGCTGGCGGCAATAGATCGGCTCCTTTTTCCAAGGCAAACCGACCAATAAAAACGAACAAAGGTAAGCGCTCATCAAGGCCGTATTGATCACATATTGCTTTCTTATTTAACGCTTTCCCTTTCCTGACAGAGGCTTGCGTAAAATGAGTATCAAGCATCGGGTCGCTCGAAGTGTTCCAGATATCGGTATCTATGCCGTTAACAATACCATAGGCCTTGGCGCGTTCTGCTTGAAAAAGAGCTT
Source organism: Olivibacter sp. XZL3 (assembly GCF_004368405.1). Lineage (GTDB taxonomy): Bacteria > Bacteroidota > Bacteroidia > Sphingobacteriales > Sphingobacteriaceae > Olivibacter. The sequence goes on along the minus strand of NZ_SBJH01000010.1, from coordinate 133,017 downwards.
CCAAGCCATTTGCTTTTTTAAATAATTCATCCAAATAACCTGTTGAAACGGTTGTATAAGCCCAGCTGCACTTTATCAGCGCTGCCAGGGGATTAATCAGTCCGTTCCAATCGAGCAAGCCCCATCTCCAAGTATCGAATGCAGGCATCAATGATGCCATATCCCAGCTCATCCACCCTTGATATTGTCCATTATGAACGGTCGCAACGGTAGGCACGCCCTTTAAAAAACTAAATTGCTCTACATGTTCCATATAGAAGGGGATTAAGCCTACATGGTGGTCGTGGCAGTGAATGATATCAGGCCGTTGGGAACTAACGCATAACCAGTTTAACGAAGCATGTTGAAAAGCGAGAAACTGTTCCCGCTCGTCTGAGTAACTGTATACTTCCTCTCTATCGAGCAGGCCGGGGATTTTGACAAGGATCAACTCAAAACCCAAACTACTTGTCGACTCCCTTAATACGCTATACCCATACGATGAGCCTCCTTGCACAATATGTCCCTCATTCAATACCTCAAAGGCATGATCCCGTACGAAAGGTTTGTCGTAAAAGGGCATCACAACCATGGCTTCGATTCCCTGTTTTCGCTGATATTTCGGCAACGCCCCCAATACATCTGCCAAGCCGCCCACTTTGGCCACAGGAAAGCACTCTGCCGCAAAATGAATTACACGCATTTTTCTTTTTTTTACTTTTTCCTTTTTAACACCAAGCCACTTAAGGGGGGCAGGGTAAGCTGCGCTGAATAAGCTTTATGCATCCAGGGATGAGGCTCCGCCACAACCGGTTCACAGCCCACGCCACTTCCAAAATATACTTGATCGTCTGAATTCAACAATATTTCATAGCTACCCTTAGCAGGGAGACCAATGCGATAAAACTCTCTAACAACCGGCGTCAGATTGAGTACAACAATCAAATCGTCTGCTTGTAAATGCCCTTTCCGATAATAAACCACTACCGAGCGCTCGTGGTCACCCAATTCGACCCATTCGAAACCTTCCGCCGAAAAACTCTTTTCATATAACGCTGGTTGGGTTCTATAGAGGCTGTTCAGATCTTTTACGAAAAGAAACAGTCCTTTATGCGGCGGATATTGAAGCAGATGCCAGTCAAGCGACCTGTTATAGTCCCATTCGGCCGTTTGCCCAAATTCGCCCCCCATAAACAACAACTTGGTACCTGGGTGTGTAAACATATAGAGATATAGCGCGCGGAGATTGGCAAAACGCTGCCACTCATCCCCCGGCATCTTATATATTAACGACTGCTTTCCATACACTACTTCATCGTGCGATAAGGGAAGCATGAAATTTTCGTGAAAGGCATAAACCGTACTAAAGGTAATTTGCTGATGATTATACTTCCGGTGAACCGGGTCTTGCTTAAAATAATTTAACGTATCGTGCATCCACCCCATCATCCACTTCATCCCAAAACCTAAACCGCCCGCAAAAGTAGGGGTGGTAACGCCGGGCCACGCCGTTGACTCTTCGGCAATCATCTGTATATCCGGAAAAGCCGCATAGGCAGCCTCATTCAATTCCCGTAAAAAGCTTACGGCCTCCAAGTTTTCACGCCCACCGTATTCATTCGGTATCCACTCATCCTGTTTCCGCGAATAATCCAGGTAAAGCATGGAGGCCACCGCATCTACCCGTATGCCGTCTGCATGATACCTATCCAGCCAAAACAGCGCATTGCTTATCAAAAAAGCCCTGACTTCATTACGGCCATAATTAAAAATATACGAGCTCCAATCAGGGTGATAACCTTTTCGCGGATCTGCGTGTTCGTATAAATGCGATCCGTCGAAACAATACAGGCCGTGTGCATCTCCCGGGAAATGAGAAGGAACCCAATCAAGGATAACACCTATATCATTCAAATGCAATTGCTCAATAAGGTACATAAGCTCCTGCGGCGGACCATATCGGGCGCTTGCCGCAAAATAACCCGTTACTTGGTAGCCCCACGACGGATAGTACGGGTGCTCCATAATGGGCATCAGCTCAACATGCGTAAAACCAGCTTCTTTGACATAAGGCACTAACTGATCGGCCACCTGGCCATAGCTTAATAGGCGATCCGGATGTGCGGGATCTCGCATCCAGGAACCAAGGTGCAGCTCATATACTGATATTGGCTTGTCCAAACCATTGTGTAGATGTCTTTTTGCCATCCAATTTTCGTCCTTCCACTCATACCAGGTGGTAGCCACCTTGGACGCCGTTTGCGGCGGCGTTTCCCAGACCAGCGCAAAGGGATCTCCCTTTTCTAAATTCTCTCCTGCCGCGGTTTTGATAATATATTTGTAGTTAGTTCCTAAGGGAACATCTGGAATAAAGCCTTCCCAGATACCCGACGCATCCCATCGAACGTATAAAGGATGTGAGTAAGGATTCCACCCATTAAAGTCACCTATTACACCCACGGAGGCTGCTGTAGGCGCCCACACAGAAAAATAGGTACCACTCTTTCCTTCTTTCTCTAGATAATGAGCCCCAAATTTCTCATATAGCTTAATATGTTTTCCTGCTTTGAAAAGGTTAACATCAAACTCAGTAAACAACGAAAATACTTCGACAGTACTATGCATAGTATGGTATAGTTTTTTTTAAAAAGTTAGGCACTTTCGGTAGTCACTGCGTTTTTGTTTATAGGGCGTGCCACCCGAACAACGTAATTCGGGGCACACGCCGGCCACTGAAAGAAAATATGTTAGCCTATATAGCTAGTAAATATTCCTTTCTATTTTATTCAACGACAATATTCCGGAAATCTTTATTAACCTGAATAGTTGGAACCCCCTCTTCCTCTTTCCATTCAACGGCCCGATTATCAACCAATATTTTCTTTATTTCAAAAGGTAAGCCAATAAAACATAACGTATAAGTTTCATACCTCTCTGTAAACAATCCATCAATCGTTTGGTTTAAGGTCAGGCTATTTTTTTCACCTTTTAGTACAATTTTTTTCTCAAGATATATTTCCTGCTCGTAAGCGAAGGTATCTCCGTGATCTTCGTAAATAAAAGAGTTCACTTCGAGGTCGGCATAGTAAACGCGCAGTTTCAGAAACTCTACCTGCCGAAGATCGACATATTGCATGACAGGAAACTCCGGAATGACGGCGCCGGCTTTTATAAACAGGGGCATTTCGTTTAATGGGGTCGGAATGTCGTGCTCCTCGCCGCCTTTAAACAGCTTGTTCGACCAATAGTAATACCAGGAACCTTCAGGCAGGTAAACTTTTTTACTTAACTGCCCGGGATTGATAACCGGCGAAACCAGCACCTTATCGCCAAAAGAAAATTCTTCTTCTCTCGGTATATTACTCTCGATCGCCTGTTCAAGCATCGTTATAGGCCGTAAGATAGGGAAACCATATTGCGCATGCTCCCAAAACACGGAATAAATATAGGGCAGAAATTTATAACGAAGTTCGATAAACTGCTTATTGATTGCTTCAAATTCTTCTCCGAAGCTCCAAGGCTCCCGCTCGCGCGTGTCGCCCGCTGAATGTGCCCTCATAAAAGGTGAAAAGACTCCAAACTGAATCCATCGGCTAAACAACTCGCCATCGGGCTCACCACTGAACCCGCCGATATCCGTCCCGCAAAAAGGCATGCCTGACACCGATAGGCGTTGAAGCTGCAACACCCCCAAACGGAGGTGCTCCCAAGTAGCCACATTATCGCCTGTCCAAACCGAAGAATACCGTTGCGTCCCCGCATAGGCGGCGCGGGTAATGGTAAAGGGCCGCTTTCCGTGATTCAACTTTTTCAGACCTTCATAGGTTGCCCGTACCATTTGCATTCCGTATACATTGTGCGCCTTGCGGTGCGAACCGCGATAGCCATCGTAGTTATGCCTCACATCGTTGGGAAAAGTCCCGCGCCCAAATACGGCGGGCTCATTCATATCGTTCCATACGCCAGCCACACCTACGTCAACCAGTCCCTTAAACAAACCACCCCACCATTCACGTGTATCGGGATTGGTAAAATCAGGAAACTGGCATCTACCGGGCCATACATGCCCTTCCATAAAGTAATCATCGCCCCTTCTGCAGAAGTATTTATTTTCTTTCCCTTCTTTAAAAACCCAATAATTATCATCCACCTTAATACCTGGATCAATGATGACAACGGTCTTAAATCCTTGATCGGCCAAGGTCTTGATCATCTTCTTGGGATTCGGGAAATAATGTTTGTTCCAAGTAAAGCAACGATAACCGTCCATATAATCGATATCCAAATAAATGGCATCGCAGGGGATATTTCTCGAGCGGAAGCCATCCGCTATTTCATGCACTTTACTTTCAGGATAATAGCTCCATCGGCATTGATGAAACCCTAAAGCCCATAATGGTGGCAAATAATGTGTGCCTGTAATGCTGTGGTAGCGTTTCACAACGTCCATCATATGTGGGCCATGGATATAATAATATTGCAGCTCTCCGCCTTCCGACCAAAAACTCGTTTGATCATTTTTTTCTGCCGCAAAGTCAAAATAAGTTTTAAACGTGTTGTCGAAAAAGATACCGTATGCCTCTCCTTCGTTCAGCCCGATATAAAAGGGAATACTCCTGTAGAGCGGATCTTGGTCAAACGAAAACGAGTAGGTATCCGAGTTCCAGTTGGTAACCCGTTTACCGCGTAAATTCAAATGCGTTGGCTTATCCCCTACTCCATAAAATGCTTCCTGTTCTTCTGCCACCTTGGTACAATAGACGTAATAGCCTCCAAAGTCGGGGTTCTCTTCCCAATGCATTGGTGTATGATCGCGGTTGATCACGCGCCCCTCTCTGTCTTGAAAGGAAATCAAAAAGTCTTCTTTATTAATTACACAAGTTACCGTGTTCGTGCTTACGCTGTAAGTATCATCCTCTTCTTGAAAAGCATAAAGCGCCACATGCTGATCGGGATTAGGAACGGCATACGAAAAGTCATCTAAAAATTGGTTATGCGGAGCTAGACGCACGCGAATAATCTCATCACTTACTACTTTAATTTCTACAGCAGCCGAACCATCTGTAAAAACATAACTATTACCATTTTGTGTATATCCTGTAATTTTCTGAAGATACTTTTTTACAATCTGTGGCAAATCCAGCACGGGATTGTTAACATGCTGGATACCCGATTCTAACACTTCTTCCTTAATTGGTTCTATTGTATTCTTATTAATTGTTTCAGCCATATTCTGTCTGTTTCAAATTTACATAGCCAATGTACAGTATTTGATGTACGAAAACAATAGACCAGGGACAATTTATATATTTAGTATTGGGTGATCTTACTTTGTTATTTTACTCCATAAGCGCCGGGCCGAAGCTTACGCTTTTCTGTCTGCTGTTTGGATTATAGCGGTCTGATAATAGCCTTCGGACGCTCTCCTGGAGGCGTATAACTTTTTGACAATAAAAGTTACCTTCTGTTTGTAAAAACAAAATCAAACGCTATATTTGCAATGTTCCTTTTAAATAAAGGCACTTAGCAATAAAAAATGTCAAAAGTCTTCACACATCACGTACATTTTCATCATCGCCTTTGCGGCGATATGTAATAAGTATGTTTCTACGTGAAGCAAATAAACTCCAATCGATTTTTCATTTTATTTTATTATTTAATAGCCTGTCAAGTACAAGCTATCAACCTTAATATACGTTATTAGATGTCATCTTTAAAAATTGCCATCCAAAAATCAGGCAGACTAAATGAGAAGTCTGTCGAGCTGCTTAAAAACTGTGGCTTAATCTTCGAAAACTATAAGAGCTCTTTAATATCCTCCGTATCCAATTTTCCATTAGAGATTCTTTTCTTACGTGATGACGATATACCCGAATACGTGCAAGACGGCATTGCGGATTTGGGAATTGTTGGCGAAAACGTGATTAACGAGACAGAAGTAGATGTACATTACCTCCAACGCCTTGGCTTTGGAAAATGCACCTTGAAAATCGCGATCCCGAATGAAAGCGAACTCACGACGATCGGCGATTTGGAAGGCCGGGCTATCGCCACTTCTTATCCAAACATTTTGAAGAAGTTTCTAGCCGACAATCAGATTGATGCGACCATCAGAACCATCTCCGGCTCGGTGGAAATTTCTCCCGGTTTAGGCTTGAGCGATGCAATCTGTGATATTGTTTCTACCGGTGGCACCTTAAAGAGCAACGGATTAAAACCTTTTGCCGACGTTATGTCGTCCGAAGCCATCTTAATCGGTAAGAACGGAATTGAAAAAGAAGAGATAGTAAAAGAGTTAATGCAACGTATTCAATCGGTTTTAAAAGCGAAAGAAACGAAATATGTTGTGCTTAATGTGAGACGTGAAAACCTGCCCGTTATCCTTAATCTGCTTCCAGGTGTAAAGAGCCCAACGGTGGTGCCACTCGCTGAAGAAGATTGGGTGGCGGTTCATACGGTTATCCAAGAACGTGATTTTTGGGAAAGAATAAATAAGCTTAAAGCCGCCGGCGCGCAGGGTATTGTTGTGATGCCGATTGAGAAAATTATTATGTAATTAGACAGACGATATCGGTATCAGGACTTAAGATTTATCATCATAATATATTGGTCTTGATACCTGCCCTCCGCAGACAGGCTTGATACTTTTATCTTAATACGAGTAAAACATGTTAAATACATATAACTATAACGAGCTTTCCCAGGATGCGCTAAACCAGCTGACGCTGCGCAATACAGATCCTGCCAATACCATTCAGGAAAGTGTTGACCATATTATTCAAAGCGTACGCGATAGAGGCGATGCGGCACTATTCGACTTCACCGAGCAGTTCGACAAGGTTAAACTGCAAAAATTATATATTGAAGAAGACGAGATCCAAGCACTGGCCACCAGCATCGGCAGGGAGCAGCAAAGGGCTTTGGAAATTGCATTTAACAATATTTACAAGTTCCACCAAAATCAATTACGGAAAGAAAAGAAAATAGACACCATGCAAGGTGTTACTTGCTGGAGAGAAGCGCGGCCCATCGAGCGCGTAGGACTTTATGTGCCCGGCGGTTCGGCGGTACTTCCCAGCACCTTCCTGATGCTTGGCGTGCCCGCTCGTATTGCCGGATGCAGGGAAATTGTGGTCTGCTGTCCACCACAAGCCAATGGCCTTATCAATGGTTATATCGCCTATTGTGCCTATTTATTGAAAATAAAACGGATTTACCTTATTGGTGGTGCCCAAGCTATTGCAGCCATGGCGTATGGAACGGCAACCGTTCCGAAGGTCGACAAAATATTCGGACCGGGAAATCAATTCGTTACAAAGGCAAAAACCACGGTACAAGCCACTACCAATACAGCGATCGATATGCCCGCGGGCCCCTCGGAAGTGCTGATCATAGCCGACCGGACAAGTAATCCGGTATTTGTGGCAGCCGATCTTTTGGCTCAGGCCGAACATGGTAAAGATAGCCAAGCCATTTTGGTGACCGATAGCGAGTCCATCATAAAAGAGGTTAATCAACAACTGGCCAAACAAATCGATATATTACCGAGAGCCGAAATCGCACGAGCCGCCATTGCTAACTCCTATGCCATATTGTGTAACGACTTAATAGATGCCATGGCATTTAGTAACGCCTATGCACCTGAACATCTTATCCTTGCACTCGACAATTGGCAATCAATTACGAACCGAATAATAAACGCAGGTTCGGTCTTCTTAGGGCATTTAACCCCTGAAAGTGCAGGAGATTATGCTTCTGGCACCAACCACACCTTACCTACAAGCGCTTATGCAAAGGCTTATGCCGGGGTGTCGGTAGATTCTTTTATTAAAAAAATTACTTTTCAGCATATTACATCCGACGGTATCAAACAACTCGGACCTACTGTAGAAATATTAGCCGAGCTCGAAGGGCTACAGGCCCATAAAAACGCAGTAAGCGTACGGTTAAAAGGTTAGTTGTTAGTTAAAATTTACTTTTTACTTTTTACTTTTTACTTTTTTTTTCAAACATGCTTGTCAATATCGAAAACCTGTTAAGGGAAAATATAAAAAGACTGACGCCTTATTCTTCCGCAAGGGATGAATTTAAGGGAGAGGCCTCCATCCTGCTGGATGCCAATGAAAACGCATTCGGATCGCCGCTACCGACCAATTACAACCGATATCCTGACCCTTTGCAGGGACGCTTGAAGACAAAAATCAGTCAAGTCAAAGGCGTTCCGCCTGAGCATATTTTTATCGGCAATGGCAGCGATGAGGCGATCGACCTGTTATTCCGAGCGTTTTGTCGCCCAGGTGTAGACAATATCATTATCGTTCCGCCAACGTACGGCATGTATGAAGTCTCGGCCAATATCAACGATGTACTTATTAAACGTGTTCCGCTCACCTCCGATTTTCAGCTCGATTTGAACGGTATTGCAGAAGCAATTGACGAATACAGCAAGATCATTTTTATCTGCTCGCCAAATAATCCGACAGGAAACGCCATCAACAGAAGCGATATTGAAACACTGTTGAATAACTTTAACGGCATAGTGGTTGTAGATGAAGCGTATATCAACTTTGCCAGACAACGCTCTTTTACACAGGAGTTGGCCGAATACAACAACTTGGTAATCCTACAGACGCTCTCAAAGGCGTGGGGTTTAGCGGGACTGCGAATCGGTATGGCATTTGCCGCCAGCGACATTATTCATGTATTCAATAAGATCAAACCTCCATACAACATTAACGAGGCCTCGCAAACATTGGCATTACAAGCGCTGGAGAATGTAGACGAAATCAACACCTGGATAAAGACTACGGTTGCAGAAAGAGAAAAGCTCGCTGCAAGCCTAAGCACATTGCCTTTCGTCCAACACCTATATCCTTCGGAGGCAAATTTCATTTTGGTAAAAATGACCGCCCCTAAAGCGGTTTACAATTACCTTGTTGAATTAGGTATTATTGTGCGCGACCGATCTTCAGTGATATTGTGCGAAGGCTGCCTCCGTATTACGGTTGGAACGCCGACCGAAAATCAACAACTCCTGAACGCGCTCAGCGGATATGTATCCGTTAATAAAGAGCAAGGAAATACTATTTAAAACACGACAAAATCTACCGAAAGCATCAAAGCACCTTTTTAAAAGAAACAGGAATAAATGGTAACTTTGTTTGCCGATAGGTGATAAGGAAGAACGAATTGACATATGGTTAGCAACAACAAAAAGCGCGTTTTATTTATCGATCGCGACGGAACTTTAATCCTTGAACCCGAAGACGAACAAATTGATTCCTTCGAAAAGCTTAAGTTTTATCCGGGAGCTTTACAATACCTACCTCGAATAGCCAAAGAACTGGATTATGAGTTGGTATTAGTGAGCAATCAAGATGGTTTAGGAACCGATTCGTATCCCGAAGCAAACTTCTGGCCCGTACACCGTTTTGTCATAGATACCTTTGCCGGTGAGGGTGTTCACTTCGCTGAGGAGCATATCGACCGTACCTTTCCGCATGAGCAAGCGGAAACCAGAAAACCGGGAATCGGGATGTTGAAAGCCTATTTCGACACAGAAAAATACGACTTAGCAGGTTCCTTTGTGATTGGCGACCGAATGAACGACGTCCGCCTTGCACAGAACTTAGGCGCAAAAGCGATTTGGCTGAGAAATGACGATTCGCTCGGAGCAGATGAAAACCTGCTCATCGACTCCCAAGTTGTTGCTTTGGAAACGACCGAATTCAGCAAAGTTTATGAATTTCTAAAAGTCGGAAGCCGTTCAGCGACACACCAAAGAACCACCAATGAGACGGACATATATGTATCGGTCAACTTAGACGGCAAAGGCAGGGCCGCTATTGAAACAGGCCTTCCTTTTTTCGATCACATGCTCGACCAGCTAGCACGCCATGGAAGTATGGACTTAACCATAAAAGCAAAAGGCGATCTCCATATCGATGAACATCACACCATTGAAGATACTGCGCTGGCATTGGGCGAAACCATTTTAAAAGCACTCGGCGATAAACGGGGAATCGAACGCTACGGCTTCTGTTTGCCAATGGACGACTGCCTGGCACAAGTAGCTTTAGACTTTGGAGGGAGAAACTGGTTGGTATGGGATGCAACGTTTAAGCGGGAGAAAATCGGGGAAATGCCTACAGAGATGTTTCTGCACTTCTTTAAGTCCTTTTCAGATGCCGCCAAATGCAACCTCAACATCAAAGCCGAAGGCGAAAACGAGCATCATAAAATTGAGGCTATTTTTAAGGCTTTTGCCAAAGCGATTAAAATGGCGACAAAAAGAGACCCGGAGCACATGGAACTGCCTAGCACAAAAGGCGTGCTCTAATACTAAGTTTTAAGTTCTACGTTTTAAGTAAATTGAGTGGTAATGCAGCGTAAAAAACACCACGTATAACATACAACTTTGGAAAAATGATCGGAATAATCAATTACGGCGCAGGCAATATTTTCTCGCTCACAGCTGCCCTCGACCGGCTAAATTTAAAATATGGTATGGTTAATGCGGGGGAAAATATGGAGAAATACAGCCATATTATTATACCTGGTGTTGGGCATGCCGGTGCCGCAATGCGAAAACTGGAGACATCGGGTCTAATTGATTCAATAAAGGCTCTTAAACAACCCGTACTGGGGATTTGTGTAGGCATGCAATTATTAACGCGCCATTCTGAGGAGGGAGATGCCCGGTTACTGAATATAATGGATATGGACACTTTACACTTTGCGCACAAGATTGCGCATAAAGTCCCCCATATGGGATGGAACAAAGTTAGCACCTGCTACACGAGCGAACTCTTCAAAGGAATTCCCGCTGACGCATATTTTTACTTCGTTCACTCTTATTTTATAGAATATAATCCTACTTTTACACTAGCTTATACGACGTATGGTCTCAAGTTTTCTTCGGCTATACAGTTTAACAACTTTTATGGGGTCCAGTTTCATCCTGAGAAATCAGGGGAAGCCGGAGAACTTTTATTAAAAAATTTTTGTACAATCTAATCAATAAAGAAATGTATATTATTCCAGCGATCGATATATTGGATAAAAAGGTAGTGCGTTTACGAGAAGGTAAATACGACGATGTGACCACTTACGACATCAGTTTGGAAGAGATGATAGAAAAGTATCAGTCAAACGGCACCGAGTTTGTCCATATCATCGATCTCAACGGTGCCAAAGGCGACTTCAGTAATCAACAGTACCTTTTTGACATCATCAAAAAAACGGACATGAAGGTGCAGTATGGCGGAGGGGTGCGAAGTATCGATAAGGTAAAAGAACTGATTGACGCCGGCATACACCGTGTAATCGTCGGAACACAAGCTATCACCAATCCGGAATTTTTAGATGAACTTAGTCACCTCTATTGTAATGGTATCAAATGCTCCGACCATATTGTGGTTGCTATTGATGTATTGGATGAGGTTATCAAATACTCGGGCTGGATGGAAAGCTCTCCATTGAAGTTGATCGACTATATAGATCGGTGCTTAGAACTCGGTTTCTTCCGGTTTTTATGTACAGACATCAATAAAGATGGAAAACTGGGTGGCGCCGGGGTCGACTTGTATAAAAAGTTGCTGGATCATTCACCCATTATTAAGTTGATAGCTTCTGGCGGCATCAGTTCCATCGAAGACATCAAAGCACTTGATGACCTGCGCATTGAGGCCTGTGTAGTTGGAAAAGCGATTTACGAAAACAGAATAAGTATTGAAGAAATAAAAGAATGGAACCTTCGTTCGCTCATCAACTTTTAAATACCGGCGTTGCTAAACGTCTTATCCCCTGTCTTGATGTAAAAGATGGAAGGACGGTGAAAGGGGTCAATTTTGTTGACCTAAGAGACGCCGGAGACCCGGTTGAGCTGGCTTGGCAATATTCCAGACAAGAGGCTGATGAATTGGTATTCTTAGACATTACCGCTACACACGAAAAGCGCAAAACAACGGTGGACATGGTGAAAGCCGTTGCCCGAAATGTGAATATTCCCTTTACCATCGGCGGCGGCATCCATGAAATAAGCGATGCCGATATCCTGCTAAACGCAGGCGCAGACAAGATATCCATCAATTCGGCCGCTGTAAGAAATCCAACTTTAATCGACGAACTGGCTAACGCTTTTGGCATTCAATTCGTCGTCGTAGCGATTGACACCAAATATATTGACGGCAAGAACTATGTGCATTTGAACGGTGGACGCATAAAGACGGATATTATCACCGAGGAGTGGATAAAAGAAGTAGAAAGTCGAGGTGCGGGAGAGATTTTACTGACATCGATGGATCACGATGGCACAAAAAACGGCTTTGATTGTACATTACTCCGCACCGTTAATCAAACGCTCAGTATACCTATCATTGCTTCAGGTGGTGCGGGCAGCCAACAGCACTTCGTAGATGTCTTTACACAAACCCAAGTCGACGCGGCTTTGGCAGCCTCGGTTTTTCATTACGGAGAGATACGTATACCTGAACTGAAAGAAGAATTAAGGACGCATGGTATTGAGGTCCGCTAAAGCTAATTAAATTAAAGAGAATGCTAGATTTCAATAAAGGAGCAGGTTTAGTCCCAGTCGTTATCCAAGACAATCAAACCCTTGAAGTGCTTATGCTGGGCTATATGAACAAGGAAGCATGGGAGAAAACAAAACAAGAACAGCGCGTTACTTTTTTTTCACGTACCAAGAATCGTTTATGGACGAAGGGAGAAGAAAGCGGCCATTACTTAGAAGTAGTATCTACCTCTATTGATTGTGACAATGACACGCTGCTAATCAAAGTGAACCCGGTCGGGCCGACTTGCCATACCGGATCACGGAGCTGCTTCAAAACAAACTACAACCAGAATTTTATTTTCCAGTTGGAAAAGATCGTAAACGATCGCTTTATAAATCCCACTGAAGGCTCTTATGTCAACAGGTTAAGGGAAAAAGGCATCAATAAAATCGCACAAAAAGTTGGTGAAGAAGCCGTAGAGACGGTGATAGCAGCACTTAATGAATCGGAAACCGACTTTGTCAATGAATCGTCCGACTTGGTTTTTCACCTGCTGGTTTTGTTGCGAGAGAAAAACATACCCTTATCGCGTATCGCTGAGAACCTAGCCGAACGGCATCAAAATTAAGCTATGAATAGATTCGAGGTTCGTAAGAAGTACACCTTGTCGGGACATCAGAACCCGATATTTGCGGTTGAAAGTGGAAGCGCCCGCTCTACCCTATTCACTGCAGGTAACGATAAAGGCGTCGTTGAATGGGATCTCGAGTCGGGTAAATTCACGAAAATACTTCTTCCGGTGAAAAGTTCGGTCTATTCTTTGCACCGCATCCCTTCCAGTAATCTGTTGACTGTTGGCGAACGTAGTGGATTAGTAACGATTGTCGACTTTGAAAAACAGCATATCGTTGCGCGCCTGCAACATCACGAAAAACCGGTCTTCGGAATACAAGCCTTTAGCACAAAAACGGAAATGATTGTATCTTCGGAAGATGGTACACTTTCGGTATGGGACACCACCAATTTTAAACTCTTGTATCATTTCAGCGTGTCGAAAGAAACCGTACGTTGCATTGCCCTCAATCGGAAAGAAGACATATTGGCCGTCGGCTCAAAAGACAGCATGATAAGGATATTCCAGGCGGCCGATTACAGCCGGTTACAGGAACTTGACGCGCACAGTGCCGCGATCACGTCACTGACCTTCTCCCCCGACGATGAGCATTTATTAACCGGTGGCCGGGATGCCCAATTAAATATCTTTGAGACGGGACACTTTCAATTGAAAAAGAACGTAACGGCTCACATGTTTAGCATTTACGGTATTGTATACCACCCGAGCCTTCCGCTTTTTCTAACCGCTAGTCGGGATAAAAGCATAAAAATCTGGCGGGCGAACGATTATTCCCTCATCAAAAATATCAGCCTTGAAAAGGGATATGAAAGCCATCGCCTGTCCATCAACAATATATCGTGGATAGACGATCAAACCTTCGTTTCCGTGAGTGATGATAAAACCGCTATCGTTTGGGAGATAAACCTTATTTAGTTCGTTTATTCGTCTCTTTTAGCTTAATTTTCGCTTTGGCCGCAGTATCTAAATCCTTATACTCATTATAAGAATCCATAATATAAAGACGGAGCGTTTCATCATTGGCTTCTTGAATGAACGACGCTTTGGGGCGGTATTTAGCCATAAACAAACTTAGGTCTTCCCCCCTTAGTGGTGTTAAACTGGTTATCAATCGTTCGTTAAATCGGGCGTCTATGATGCGATTATTGCTCTCTTCTTCCAGCATGTTGTATTGTCTGCGCGCATTCCGGGCATTTTTCCCAAAAATACGGGAAGGGGAAAAGCCAATACCGCCCATGCGTTGCGTCCCGTTTCCGGCGCTTCCACTCGATACCGTATTGGCAAACTGCCCTTCCTTCTTTAATCGTTCTTTCTCTTCCGCAATTCTGCTATTAGTTAAGGCGGTAACGTTCACTTCTTCTAACATGCGCGGGTCGTTGATCGGCGTTAAATAAACACGCTTCAAGGCAAAATCGGTTACGACTAAACTGTCGACTCGATAGCCAGGATAAGAAAAAACCAAAATATCGTCCTTAACGGCGGAAATGGAAAATTCCCCCGCTTTATTGCTACGCGTACTATCAGACCGGTTCAAATTCCTTACAGAGACTTCCGGCATGAATTCGTTACTCTTATATTCTAACACAATTCCCTTAAAACGATCCTGTGAACGTACCGTAAAAGCAGCAATCAATAAAACAAAAACTAGTATAAAAGGCCTAACCATATAATGTATTCTGATGTTCTTAGGTACAAACTAAACAGTTTTAAGCGAAAAGTGTTAGTCGAAACGAGAAATTTAACACTTATTGCGTATCCGACCAGCTGTTATTGCCAGGATTGACATCTGGGAAAAATTTCTCTGGGTCGATAATTACGGACTTAAGCTTTTCTGTAGTGGGCACCTTGAACGAAAAGGATTGATTACGCTCCCACACCTCTACAGGAAGCTTGATCTGCTGTTTGTCGCCGCTAGCGGAAACAACCTCAACCAGTACAGGCATCGGCATTTCCCCTAAATTGGAAACGGTAACGAGTGCTCCCTTCGCAGGGTCGTCGTCTACATAACGCACCTCCTCAATAGCTTGATCCAGTTTCCAATTATATTGGAACCACGACCGCCAAAACCAGCTTAAATTTTCGCCGGCAACGTTCTCTATGGTTCTGAAGAAGTCGTCCGGGGTGGGATGTTTATAGGCCCAGTAATCAATATAGGTTTTAAATGCGTTATCAAAGCGCTCTTCGCCCAAAATGTGTTCGCGTAAAATAGTTAATGCAAGCTGTGGCTTCCTATACGCCAACGTCCCGATATGACTTTCTTTCATGTTTTGTGGCGAAGACATAATAGGCTCCAAGTCATCGTCAAAATAAATACTTGCTAGCTTATGCCCGTCATATCTTGGCGCCTTATATTCGCCTTTATTAAAGGCGTCTCTCGAAAGTGAATTAATAAAGCTATTAAAGCCCTCGTCCATCCAGGCATATAAGCGCTCATTACTTCCTACAATCATAGGGAACCAAATATGTCCAAATTCGTGGTCGGTTACACCCCATAAACTGGCACCTTTCGCCGTGTTCTTACAGAAGACGATCCCTGGGTATTCCATCCCGCCAATATTGGATGCAACATTGACCGCAACAGGATAAGGATAAGTGTACCATTTATTAGAATAGTATTCGATAGACGATTTTGTATATTCGGTAGAACGCTCCCACGCGTTGTTGCCGTTACTTTCAACAGGATAGGCAGAGATTGCCATAGCGGTTTTTCCTTCCGGCAGGTTGATCTTTGCGGCATCCACTATGAAAGCACTGGAAGAGGCCCAAGCGACATCTCTACTACGGTTCAGTTTAAAACGCCAGGTTAATTCCTTTTTATTCTGTGGACGGGAAGCTGGGTCGGTCACTTCCTCTGCAGAACGGATGATGACTGTTTTATCGCTTTTCCGGGCGCTGTCCCATCTTTTCAATTGTTCTGCTGTATATACATCTTCGGGATTCTGCAACTCGCCTCCACATACTACAACGTGTTTACTCGGCGCCGTGATTTCAACATTAAAATCACCGTATTCAAGATAAAATTCTCCGGGGCCGGTGTAAGGCTGTACATTCCAGCCGAGCACATTATCGTAAACAGCCACCCGGGGATACCATTGTGCGATCGCAAAAATATTTCCATTGCTTGTTTCTAATATTCCCGTGCGGTCCGCCCCATAATCGGGTATCGTGTAACGGTAGTGAATCGCCAATTTCGTATTTCCGCCCGCAGCATTGAGCGCCTGTGGTAGGACCACCTTCATGCGCGTATCATCGATCGTGTAAGATACATCTTTGCCGTCGGCGCCCTTAACAGCTTCAATTGCATATCCGCCGTCAAAAGGCGTATCGTGGGAGCCGTACCGGCTCCTCCCTACGGGCACGATATTCGCCCCGCGGCTCTTTTTCGAAAAAAGGTTCTGATCGAGCTGTATCCAGAGAAATTCAAGCTCGTCAGGACTGTTATTGGTATAGTCTAAATAGGCAACGCCTTCAATCTCTTTACGGTCTTCATTCAAACGTACTTTCAGTGTGTAATTTACGCTATTCTGCCAATACTTGGGCCCAGGCTTTCCGCCGGCAGATCGATATTCGTCGCCATTCTGCGTGTAAAAGACGGGAGCAAAAGCTTTTTCATAGTCGTATTTGCTTTGAACAGACAGCGGTTGTTGGGCAAAGGAAGTACTGCTTGTAAGCGCAAAGAAAGCAAAGGCAATTAAGGATTGATTTTTAAACATATTTATGGATTAAAAAATTATATCATGTGAATATTTTCCGGCTGATAGCCGGCGAAAGCGGCTAAAAACATCCGTTAACTAAAATAACGATTACGCTCAGCTATATTTTTTTGCTAATATAAACTTATTTTTAAGGCATTATAAAAAGAAAAAGGCTTAAAACGTTTATTTTAAGCCTTTGTAACAATTATTTTAATTTGTCTTGGTACACCTTCTCATCGAATCCCAGAATCAGACCCTTCGGTGATTCAATAACCGGTCTTTTTATAACACTCGTTTTTTCTTGCATCAACTTGTTGGCCGAATCTCGGTCGTTAACCGCTTCCTTTTCCTCATCGGTCAACCCTCTCCATGTTGTCCCCTTTTTGTTCACCAACAATTCCCAACTCACCTCCTTTTCCCAACGCTGTAAGGTAGCTTCGTCTACCCCCAGCTTTTTGAAATCGTGAAAATCATAAGCAATGTGGTTACTGTTTAACCAATCTAATGCTTTCTTTACCGTATTGCAGTTCTTAATTCCGTAAACTTTCATGTTCGTTATCAGTTATTGGTTGTTCGTTATTCGTTACTCGTGTCAGTGCACCAGCTGTAAGCCTTAGGCCATAGGCTTTTATCTCTTACACCTTAAACCGCACACCATATACCTTAAACCCTCACTCCCTACTCCCTACTTATTAAAATTCGTCATCGTTAGTTCCAGTCCTACAGACACAAAGCTCTTAATAGCATCAACAGCATGTTGAATCAAAGAAGGCAACTCAAGCTGTTCCTCTTTGTCGAATGGGCCCAATACATAATCAATCTGCCTTCCTTTCGGATAGTGATCACCTATGCCAAAGCGTAGGCGTGGATATTGTTGACCACCGCATAGTGCTTCGATATTCTTTAATCCATTATGGCCGGCAGCGCTTCCTTTTGGCTTTATGCGGATGCTGCCGAACGGAATGGCCAAATCATCAACAACTACTAAAACGTTAGCCAAGGGTATTTTGAGTTCATTCATCCAATAGTTCACCGCCTTTCCACTTAAATTCATATAAGTAGTCGGTTTAATCACATGAACAGTCCGTCCCTTGTGCTTAAACTCCGAATAAAAGGCATATTTCAACGTCGAATACCCTGCCCTGAACTCGCGAACGAGTTCGTCAGCCACCATAAAGCCAATGTTATGTCTTGTGTCCGCGTATTCTTGTCCGATATTACCTAAACCAACGATTAAATATTTCATTTTTTTTAAGCTAATAAACCTTCGATTTAGCCCTACGATCACCAACAGAGATAAAAGATGTCATCAACAAGGTTATTGATGCCCTTTCGAATCGAGTGCAACAGGCTTATTCATGCCACTGAAAATAAAGACATGGATAAATAAACAGCCGATTCAGAAAAAAAAAGCACCCGATGCTGATCATCGGGTGCTTTCAATAAATTTTTAAAAAGAAATTTATTTCTTACCCGCTTTAGCAGCTTCCTGTTCAGCTTGTTTTAATGCGCGAGACATGATTACGGATACAATCGTATCGTCTGCATTGTTAAGAACTTTAGCATTTTCAATTTCGATAGCACCAACGCGCACCGATTTACCAACTTCTAAAGACTCTAAACTTACTTCGATAACCTGAGGCATATCTTTAGGCAATGCTTTCACGCGCAGGTTGCGTAATTTTTGAACTAATTTACCCCCCATTTTCACGCCCGGTGAAGTACCTGTCAACGTGATAGGAATGTTCATCGATACCGTTTTTTGATCATCTAAGGCCAAAAAGTCAACGTGGATAATTTGGTCAGTAAGCGGATGATATTGAGCTTCTTGAACGATTGCTTGATACTTTTTTCCGTCAATTTCAAGATCTACGAAATGAACTTCAGGAGTATAAATCAAAGGTTTCAAATCAGCTGCGGACACAGCGAAGTGGTATTGTTCATCACCTCCATAAAGAACTGCAGGCACTTTACCAGCATAGCGCAATTCTTTTGCGTCTCTTTTCCCTACGTTCTCTCTAAGAGAACCGCTAATAGCAATTGATTTCATTTATTTTATTATTATTTGTTTTTAACAGAACATACTATACGTTCCATTTTCAAGCCTGCAAAGATAGGAAAAAAATGGATCGATTATTTATTTTGGTCGAAAATTTTGAACAGATCGCTTATTGAACCATGCTCGTTAATGTTCGTTATAGCGCGTGCAAATAAATCTGCGGTAGACAAGACCTTGATTTTGCTGCTTTCTCCCTTTAACGGAATGGTATCGGTAACGATCAACTCACTTAATACCGAATTTTCGACCGTTTCATAGGCCTTACCTGAAAGTACCGGATGCGTACACACGGCCCGTACACTACTTGCCCCATTTTCCATAATCAAGGAAGCCGCCTTTGATAAAGTCCCGGCCGTGTCGCAGATATCATCGATCAACACAATATCCTGTCCCGTTACATCACCGATAATGGACATCGACTCAATTTCGTTCGCCCGCTTACGTTGCTTATCACATATAACTACTTCGGCATTGAAATATTTAGCAAAGGTTCTGGCGCGGTAAGAACCGCCCATATCCGGAGAAGCGATTGTTAAGTTTGGAAGATTCAATGACTTAATATAAGGCACAAAAATACTTGCTGCATCTAAGTGATCGACAGGAATATCAAAGAAGCCTTGAATTTGCGCGGCATGCAAATCCATCGTCATGATGCGATGCGCACCAGCTGCCGTTAACAAATTAGCGATCATCTTTGCGCCGATTGCCACACGTGGCTTATCCTTACGGTCTTGACGAGCAAAACCAAAATAAGGCACCACAGCCGTTATATAATGCGCAGACGCCCTTTTTGCAGCGTCAATCATTAATAAGAGTTCAAACAGATTATCAGTAGGCTGATAAGTGGATTGAATCAAGAACACATCGCTACCGCGAACAGATTCATTGTAAAATGGCTGAAATTCACCGTCGCTAAAGCGAGACAAGGTCATTTCACCCAGTTCCTTACCGTAAGCTTGAGAGATTTTGTGAGCCAGTTCTTTGCTACCAGATCCGGCAAATAATTTAACCGTGTTAAATTGAAGAGGCATTGAGTGCGGGTTTGGTGTTTAAAAAAATTCGGGTCGTTTTAAAACGACCCGAGTCTCTTTTCCGTTTTGTTGCCCGACCAGGATTCGAACCTAGACAAACTGAACCAAAATCAGTTGTACTACCTTTATACTATCGGGCAATCCTTCTCGTTTATCAGCCATCTGCCGTAAACGGAGTGCAAATATAAAGCGATATTCTAAATACACAAAATATTTTATCCATTTTTTTTCCTTTTTTTTGCAGCTACTTGACTATCAAGCGGATTTTTTCAACCGTAGGGGCGGGCGGCATTTAGCGACTAATCTTTATCTTTTTACGTACATTGGCGAGGAATCCTTCGTTTTCTTGCTATCCCCTTTTTCATTTTTTAATTTTTAATTTTTCCTTTATATCAATAGTAATACTTATTTTCGGCACTTAATTGTATTATAATGGCATATTGTGCGTTCCTTATACGAATAATAAACGCATAACAGAAAGAAACAAACAATAGTAACTGATGGATTATAACAAAACGAACAATTTACTTGGATGGATAACCTTTATTGTTTCCACCTTAGTTTATGTGTTAACCCTAGAACCTACAGCCAGTTATTGGGACTGTGGTGAATTTATCGCAGCAGCCTATAAGATGCAGATTGTCCATCAACCGGGCGCTCCACTTTTCTTAATGTTACAGAACATCTTTGGCAATTTGGCCTTTGGCAACAAGGAATCCATTGCTTATTGGATGAATTTTGGATCTGCTGTCTCCAGTGGCTTAACCATTATGTTTCTGTTTTGGACCATCACGGCACTATCCCGTAAAGTACTTTGGAAGAGCGACACCGCGCAAGCGGAAGGCAACCTTATTCAGATAATGGGAGCGGGCCTCGTAGGAGCCTTAGCGTATAGCGTTTCGGATACTTTTTGGTTTTCGGCGGTAGAGTCCGAAGTATACGCGATGTCATCCTTATGCACAGCGATTGTATTCTGGGCTATCCTCAAATGGGAAGCACATGCTGAAGAGCCCCGTGCGGATAAATGGCTTTTGTTGATTGCTTATGTAATGGGCCTTTCCATCGGTGTACACTTGCTGAACCTATTGACCATTCCAGCCTTGGCACTGGTTGTTTATTTTAAAAGGGTTAAAAATCCCACCAATAGCGGCGTTTTCAAAACCCTTCTCATTGGTTGTGTTATTGTTGCATTCGTACTATGGGGAATCATTCAGTACTTAATCAAATTTGCAGCCTATTTTGATCTCTTCTTTGTCAATACACTCGGCCTGGGTTTTGGTACCGGCGTTGTGTTCTTTGCTTTACTCGTAATAGGAGGCTTGACCTTTGGCATCTTCTATTCTATAAAGAACCTAAAACCCCGGCTAAATCTCATCTTATTGGGAATATGTTTTATTATTTTCGGCTATGGCTCCTTTGCCATGATCCTGGTCCGCGCTAAAGCCGATCCCAGTCTGAACAACAGCGATCCCGACAATGCCTTCTCTTTTTTAGGTTACCTCAACCGCGAGCAGTATGGTGAAGAGCCCTTGTTAAAAGGCCCGTATTTTACCTCGAAGATCGTAGATCGTAAAGAAGGTGGCAGCTCCTACATAAAAGGAGAGGAGAAATATGAAAATATAGGAAAGAAATATAACTATGTTTACGATCGAGAAACTATTTTCCCACGCATTTATAGCAATGACCCGGGACGGGGCCATCCGCAATTTTATCGAAGCTGGCTGAACTTGAGCGAAAACGACCAACCTACGTTCGGCAATAACCTTAACTTCTTTTTCACGTATCAGATTGGACATATGTACGCCCGCTATTTCTTTTGGAATTTTGTAGGTAGACAGAATGATCAAAAGGGAGATGGAAGCTTTACCGAGGGCAACTGGATAACCGGCATTAAACCGATCGACCAAGCTCGCTTGGGTGGACAAGACGCCCTACCCGAATCATTAAAAACCGACCCTTCGAATAATAAATTCTACGGACTTCCCCTTATTTTAGGAGTCATAGGCGCCCTGTGGCATTTCAAACGCCATCAGAAAGATGCCGGAATTGTCGGTTTACTCTTTTTCTTTACCGGACTGGCCATTGTGCTTTATCTTAACCAAACCCCTCTTCAGCCCCGCGAACGCGATTATGCCTACGCTGGGTCCTTTTATGCCTTTGCCATATGGATTGGGTTAGGTGTCATCGGCTTAGCCGACATACTACAGAAAAAAACAAATGCCAAAACAGCCGGCATCGCCGCCACATTGATTGGCTTGTTAGCGGCGCCTGTGCTAATGGCAAAAGAAGGCTGGGACGATCACGATCGCTCTACCAAATATGTAGCTCGCGACTTAGCGAAAGACTATTTACAATCCTGCGCACCGAACGCTATCTTATTCACTTATGGAGACAATGACACCTATCCGCTTTGGTATGTTCAGGAAGTGGAAAATTTCAGACCGGATGTACGGATTGTCAACCTCAGCTTATTGAGTGCAGATTGGTATGTACGCCAAATGAAGGAAAAAGTGAACGAGGCAGACGCCCTGCCTATCACTATGAAAGACAGTCAGTTTAAACAAGGAACGCGGGATGGCTTGTCGTTTATGGATGCAGGCTTCAAACAACCCATTGAACTCAGCTCCGTTCTTGATGTCTTATTATCCGACAACCCAAATGATCAGGTTGAATACCAAGACGGCAGTCGCTCCAACTACCTGTTTACCAAAAATTTCAAACTGACCGTAAACAAAAACGATGTGCTAAAAAACAAGGTAGTTCCGAGCAAATGGGATAACCAGATCGTAGACACCATGGTGTGGACTTATAACAAAGACTTTGTTTCGAAGGCCGAGCTCGCTATGTTTGACATTTTAGTACACAACGATTGGAAACGTCCGATTTACTTTGCTACCACCGTGCCCAACAGCAATTATTTAGGGCTCGACAACTACCTCATTAACGAGGGCTTCGCTTTACGTTTGATGCCCGTTAAATTCGACAAGACCGAAGAGCAGATGCGTATGGGCGAAACCGTTAATGTAGATGCCTTATACGATAATACCATGAACAAATTTGTGTGGGGCAATATGGCAAAAGCAAGTTACCTGGATCATGAATCCTACGGCATGCTTTCTTTAATCATCAATAACTTCAGCACACTTAGCCAAACGCTTTACGAAGAAGGCCGCACTGAAGAGGCCAAGAAGGTGCTTGAAAAATGTTTAACGGTTATACCAAGTCGCATCTACTCCCTGAGCCAGTCTCGCGTACTGTATTTCCTGTCCCGACAACTTTATCAGGTCGGTATGACCGACAAGGCGAACGCTTTGTTAGCACAAAACGGAAAATACGTGGGTGAATTGCTACGATATTATATTGCTATTGCACAGACCAAGCCGAACTTAGAGATGCAAAACATACAAATTGGCACGCAAATCATTTACAGCTCTGCCGAACTTGCGAAGGAATACAAGCAAACGGAACAAGCAAAGGCACTCGAAGATGCCTTAAACAATATCGAAAAACTGTTTTCCGGAACACCTCAAGGTTAATAGAAGAAACAAATTAACATAAAAAGAAACGTCCACTCCAGCGGTGGACGTTTCTTTTTTTAACTGAATAAGCCTTATATCCCTAATTTCTTGGCTATATCCTTCGGCAGTCCTCCTTTATGCAACATAAAGGCCGTTGTTTTAAACTGAACAAAGGCCTTGGTTACGTAAAGGTAGCCGTTATAATCGTTTGATATACCCCACGAATTTTTAACTATATAGTATTCTTTGCCATTTTGATCCTTTGCCAGTCCCACAATGTGCATTCCATGATCGTCGGTAGTGGAATAGTCGTCGAAAGCTTGCTGCCGCAACGCTTCCGTTACTGCCAATTCAGGTTTGGGTCCGTTGAACATCGATGCTCTTTCTTCGTTGCTCATCTCCTCATAAGGCGTTTCCGGCACATAGGCAACCCCATTTTTCCAGCTAAAGCCTTTTTCACTTACGTCAGTGGCCCAGCCAACCGTATAGCCGTTTTTTAGAGCATGATCGATAATACCGGTAATATCCGCCATCGGCACGTTATATACCTGGTCAAAAGACCAGTTATCGGGTATCAACAACGTAAATTTGCCATAATAAGGTTCGTTTTTAAAAGAGGAAATTTCAATATAATCGTCGGCATCGAGCCCGATTACTTCCTTCGCAAATGATTTGGATGTGTAGTTCTTTCCTTTATAATTAAAGGTTTCAGGCACCGCTCCCAAGTAGGCGTCAATGGCATTGGTATAAGCCTTCATCCAATTAGGCGTCAATTTACCGTTTGGATTTTTAACTACTGCAGCTAATATCGCGTCTGTTATTGCGCTCATCTCGGCCAACTTATTCCCTTCCGTACCATAATTTAATCCGGTATAAACTTCCCGGGGCACTGCGCCATATTTGCGGTACATATTGATCACATCATGAAGCTGTCCGCCTTCACCTAAACTTAAACCGCCATGTAAGCGAACATAATTCTTTCCTTTTTCGACGTACACATTCCTCGCGGTAAATAGCTGAGATATCTCCACCGGTTCGCGTCCGTTCCTGATCATTTCCGATTCAAGAAAAGAGTTTCCGGAATAACTCCAACAGGTTCCGGATGACCCTTGGTTTTTTACCGAAGTATTTTGCAGATTAATGAGTTCTGTAAATTTGAATCCGAACTTACTGCTGTCGCTCTGGTTTTGTTGTAATGAGTTAACTAAATTGTCTTGCGCTAGACTAAGCCCATTGCCCGCCATAAAGAAAGCGGCGGCAACGACTAGCGTCTTCATATTAATTTTTAGCATGCGTGAAATTTGTTTAGGGGCGTAAATGTAGAGTTTTAATAGGCAAACCACAAATGAAGGTTTAGGGATATCGAAAAAATGACTTAAGTGCCGTGGTAGCTGTGCCCAGGAAAAGGAAAGGGGGTGTCTCCTATGTTTGTTGCAAGCAAGAATAGGAGACACCCCCTGTTAAGATTGTCAATAAAGAAGTAATCTTAACGTTTGGTAAACTTAAACTCTAAAAAAGAATCGCTATTACCTCCGGTATTTACCGGCATTTGCAGCGTCAGTGTTCCCTCATCAGCGTAGGCTAAGTCTAAACGATAGCCTTCGGTAACATTTTTTGCTTTTTCTCCGGGATAAAGTTTCTTGAATTGAAATTGAGCTTCTCCTCCGTTTTCCGGTTCGTAGATCGACCAAAAAATTTCGCGAGTAGCACCCGGTGCGCAAAGCTCGCCGTCCGCCGAGAAAGTAATACTACCCTTTCCATTGGCTATCAAGTTCCAAGCACTTCCAATGAAGCAGTCAATCGGGGCCTCGTCAAATATACGTTTTACACTCGCCCCAGAAGGGAAGTTTTTCTTCTCAATACTGTTAAGCACCCACTGCCCCCTCACTCCTCTTTTCCACTGACCGGCACTGGGAGCAGACGATGATGTAGCTTGTTTTGAAGATGAACAGCCAACAATAAAGAATACAAGGGGCACTAAAACTAAAAATTTTGAGATTGTTTTCATTCCTATTATTTATTAATGATAAATTATGTTAAAGATTAAAATGAGCTAAATACGATACGTCTTATAGAATCGTTTATTCTTTAGCGACAGATTTTAATCTTAATACAATAAAATTGTACCTTTGCTTCCTTTATACGCGTTTCGAGCGATAAAAATACAATGCAAAGATATAGCATTGTGCGGCTTTTTAAAACAATTATTCATTGAGTTAATAGCGCTAACTAACGGCAAAAGGAATAACAAAAAAAACATTCATGAAGTCCCCATCCAAAAACCATACCACGAGCAAATTTATCTCTAAGTTGCTCGTAAGACTATTCATTATTATCTTGGCCGCCGCCATCATTCCTGTTTTTGTAGACGATGAAATTGCCGCAAAAATGGAAACCACCTATGTTTATATAGAAAACAAATGGGTGTTCATATTCCCCTTAATCCTATTTCTCAGTTTCCTGACCTTGCTCATTTTGACAGGGCGCGCCCGTCACGAAAAAACCGACCTTAATTGGATGTTGTCGCTCAATACCCTCCTTTTGATCATCTATGTAATCATGCTTTTTATCCGTTTAGCTCCTTTGATCTATAAATAAATGACCAAACATAAGCTCTGGAACACATCCAAACTACTTTTGAAATTCGCCATAACCGGCTTGGCCTTATACCTTGTGTTTACCAAAATAAGCTTAAATGATTTAAAAGAAGTTTTCACTAAATCAGATCCACTATTCCTCTTCTTAGGTTTTTTAAGTTTTTTTATATCCGTCGCGATTTCCGCTTGGAGATTAAACACCTTTTTTAAAGGCATCAAGCTCTATCTTCCCGAGCTATATAACTTCAAGCTGTACCTGCTGGGGATGTTTTATAACATCTCACTACCAGGTGGCATTGGCGGTGACGGCTATAAGATCTATTTTTTGCGAAAAAAGTATCAGATCAAGGGACGGAAGTTACTTTCCTGCATCTTTTTCGACAGATTGAGCGGTATGTGGGCGCTCTGTCTGATCACATCGGTGCTAGTAATTTTTATTCCCAAACTGGAAATTCCGAACTGGGTGCCCATTGTGACTGTGGTTGTCGGTACGATTGCCTATTACTTTGCGATGAATCGCTTTTTTACCGACTATGCCTATTCTTTTGCATTCAAACACTTCAAAGCGCTCGGCGTCCAATCATTACAGGTCATATGTGCAATATGTATCTTATACAGTCTGCATTTTGAAGGGAAATTTTCTCCCTATCTCCTACTCTTTCTGTTATCACAGATCGTAGCGGTTATTCCTTTATCAATCGGTGGCCTCGGAGCCAGGGAAATCGTATTCCTTTACGGATCGGATTATTTCCACCTGGATTCGCACCGGGCTATTTTAATCAGCTTGATATCGTACTTTATATCTGCAATTATCTCCTTAATAGGATCTTATTTTACTCTTCATCCGAAAGCACTGGGAGAAGAAAAGCTGCCTGAAACCGATGAGGTCGATTTAGACGATTAGGCGAAAAAGATTGTAACTTTACCTAAACATTTAGCTGCTTGACCTGTAATCCAGGTAAGCGTTTGCTAAAGCACAGGTATGATAAAAACATTTTTGAACCGTCTTTCGAAATAACAATCTGAGCACATTCAAGGAGATTTTATTGTATCGAGACAGCAAATTGAACAAATAATATAGTGAATATGAACATTGTAATAACAGGCGCAAGCAGCGGCATAGGTTTTGAAGCGGTATTGGAGCTCATTTTGACAAACGACCACCATGTGGTTGCGTTGGCCCGGTCGCATGACAAACTGAAAAGATTATTTGAAATTGCTAAAGGTCTGAATCCGGATTGCAATATATATCCTGCGCGATTTGACATTGTCCATGACGACTATGAATCTGGGTTGCTACCCTTCATCAAGGAGAAAATTGGCCACGTAGATATCTTGATCAACAATGCTGGCTCGCTGATTAACAAACCTTTTGAAGAGACCAGTGCCATCGATTTTGCAGAGATGTTGCAAACAAACGTTTTGGGACACGTAAAAATGATTAAGCACCTTTGCCCTATTATGCCTGCCGGAAGCCACATAGTAAACATTGGTAGTATGGGCGGATTTCAAGGTAGCGTAAAATTTCCCGGGCTTGCAGCCTATTCTGCCAGCAAAGCGGCGCTCCATACGCTCACCGAATGCCTTGCCCTTGAATTTGCAGAAAGAAAGATCCACGTCAACTGCTTAGCAATCGGGTCGGCGCAAACAGAAATGCTGGAAAAAGCGTTTCCTAATTATGAGTCGCCAATCGCCGCCTTCGAAATGGGCAAATATATAGCTGATTTTGCGCTGACTGGCCATAAATTTTTTAATGGCAAGGTTTTGCCGGTAGCCGTCACAACACCGTAAGAAGCTGTACCAGTGCCCAGCCGGCAAGAGGACGGCGCTTGGTACAAATGTATGTTAACGGACTTCAAGTTCAACTCTCATGAAAACAAAAAAGTCAATAAAAAGAATTGCCTTCATCCTATTCACTTCGGTTGCCATCTTGGCTTGTCGAAACGAAGAAGGAAACAAGGAGGAACAGCGAGCTACCCGCACTACTGATACAGATAAGGACCTTTCGGAAACCAGCAAAACATTAACGTTACCTTTCATTGCGGTTGTCGATTCGACAACGACGCGCGTCGAACTACAAGAGAACCCACAAAAGAGCAAGATTCCGCTAAACAAGGAGGAGCTTGCCGAAGCCTTAAACATTAAGTATCCGGAAATTAAGTTGGAAATCGGCAAAACTAGTCACGATACCCTTTCGGTGAGTATTCAGAATGCCACCTTTCTAACCCAACAGATGGGCACGACCGGCGCATTGACCTATTTAGCTGAAGCCACCTATGCTTTCACCGATTTGGCCAATATCAATGTTGTTAACTTCTTATTCAAAGAAGGAGACCACGCTATGCCGGGCCCTTACACTCGAAAAAGTTTCAACACAAAAAATATTTGACCAAATAAGCTAAATCGCGAATATCAGCGCAAACATGCAGCGCTTCCCTGCGCTCACTACCTTGTTTACAGCTGATAAAAGAGATGCAGACCGCCCCACCGACTACGGCAGGACGGTGCTTAGGCTTTATTCAGCAAGCGCAGTGCCTCTTTGGATAGCCTGTACTTCATTAACAACCACTTCGGTAGTATATTTAACCAGCCCGTCTTTATCTGTGTAGCTTCTGTTAATCAATCTGCCTTCTATTGAAATTTCACTGCCCTTGTCCAAAGCTTTTTCGACAAAAGTAGCTTGCTTTCCCCAAAAAACGAGTTGATGCCACTGCGTATCTGTTAACCATTCGCCCCGTTGATTTCGATAACGGTCGTTGGTGGCAAGGGATACACGCGCCAAGCATTTGTTATCTCCAAATTTTTTTACCTCAGGCTTATTACCCAAAAAGCCCGTCAATCGTACACTGTTTTTTAAAGTACTCATAATACATTTTTTATTAGATCAAGAATTACTTGTAGTTACCCTTAAAGTATCCTACGTCAATCGCGATTGTTGCTTTCACAAAAGTAGGTGCTGAGAGAATGCTAGCCGTATAATAAACGGATATAAACGTTTATATCCGTTTACACCAGGGATCACTTACGCTTAAGTCGCATGAAAAAACATAAGACATGCCAGTTGCCACGCGATTATCTCCTCCATTTTTTTTATGTTTGGAAAAAATTTACATATCATGCAAGATCCCGTTACACTGACTTCAGTTGCAGCATTTCATAAAACATTTAAACATCCGATTCTAGGACAACCAACCATCCCTAGCGAACAACGTTGCAAGCTGCGTGTCGCACTGATAGCCGAGGAACTGAAAGAACTGGAAGAAGCCATTCAAAACAAAGATATTGTGGAAGTTGCCGATGCCCTTTGCGATATACAATACGTTTTATCCGGTGCAATTTTGGAATTTGGATTAGCAGAGAAATTCAAAGCCCTTTTTGACGAAGTGCAACGTTCCAATATGAGCAAGGCGTGCAAAAGTCTGGAGGAAGCGGAAGCAACCATACTTCACTACAAAAACAAAGGCGTGGATTGTTTCTATGAACAGCAGGGCGATTTATACTTGGTCTACCGAACAGAAGACCGCAAAACCTTGAAATCGGTTAATTACTCTCCTGCCGACCTTAAAGGTATTATTCAGGAATAAAACTTTATAGAAACGAAGTAATTTTCCGTTCCTGCCAAAACACTGGGCAGAGCTATTGCCTTTCATCTTGATTTTATATAGCTTTGTCAACATGGAAAACGCATTTCAATATACATTAAAAGGAAGCCGCCACGACGCACCTTATCGTCGTAAAACCGGCTTCTATCGTTTTTCGTGCCCAAAAGAGTTTAGTATATAAACCCGGGACTTCCATTACAGACCCACTCAGTTCCGGGGAAAAATCAGTTATCATTTATCAAAAAACTTCTTCCTTGCGAAGAACTGTTTTTTATTCAATTTATTTTATCATCCTTCAATAATAAGAATATGGAAAATTTGAAAAATCAGGTGGTATTAACACAGGAAGATTACAACGTCCTCATTAAACATGTAAGACCTTCCAATGACCCCAAGCAGATGATGTCACTCGCTTACGAGTTGGGGCGAGCTAAAGTTTTGAAAAAAGAAACCATTGAAAAAGAGCGCGTAAAGCTAAATTCTCTTGTCAAAATCCAAGATCTCGACAACCAACGTGTAATGACCTTCCGTATCGTGGCTCCTGAATTAGCAGATGTAAAAGCGCAAAAAATATCCGTGTTGACTCCCATGGGTTCTGCCCTTATTGGATTTAAAGAAGGCGATCAAGTAGCATGGAAAATGCCTGCGGGAATCAAAAAATATATCATCTTGGACGTCAGTTAATGATAAGCATTCACCGCATTGATGAAGCCGAGGAAACGTTCTCTACGTTCAGTTTGTTCATTCTTTTCCTTGGCTTACTACCCGTTGCTTAAATTTGTATATTACTTGAGACTTCTTGTTTCTTAGTAACTCGATCGCTTATGGAACGTCTTTGCCGTGATTGCAACATGCCCTTATTTGGTCGTTCAGATAAAAAGTTCTGCAACGATGCCTGCCGAAGTAACTTCAACAATAAGTTGAAAAAGCACGATCCAAACTATATTCGCCGGATAAACACTATACTGAAAAAAAACAGGCATATTATGATGCACCTCAATCCCGACGGAAAGAAAAAGGTCCTAAAAGCGGACCTCTCTCACATGGGATTCGACTTTAAGCACCACACACATGTGCTCGACACCGCTAAAGGTACCAGATATTACTTTTGTTATGAATATGGCTACCTATTGATCAAACAAGAAGAAATCCTTTTAGTAAAAAATGAGTCCTTAATCAACGGCTAGTTTTTATCGGCCCTCTGGCTGCTTTCTTCAGCCACATAACCCAACGCGCCCACGGCCACGGCTACTGTAGCCAGCGCCGCACCTTGGCCCTTCGTTTCCTTATTGAAAAAAGTATCGCCTCGTTTACTGCGGAACCCTAGCAAATTATTCGGTTCGATCGTAAGCTTGGTAATCTGATCTACATAGAACTTTTGTTCAAAAATCATGGGCCGCGGCTTATCCGTGTTATCTTGCACGTAGAGTGTGAGGTAGCTCCGGAATGCCAACGGTGTGTTCTCTTGGCTATAATCCCGCACCTTGATCTTCTTCACTGTTCCTTCGGTAGTCGCCAATGCGGCACTTTGATAGCTCGAATCGGCAATCCCTTCATAGAATAAATTAGCGAGTTTCAGTTTTGTCTGTTCCACTTTAGCCTTCGGCGGCACAAAGGTAAGTCCTCTTGGAATCGTCGCCGTTCCATCAAAGGTTCCTTCACCTCTTGACTGCCGCCAATCATAAACAGTACGGTAATTACTCGAAGAAGTACGCCCATTAATCACGAGGTTGTCGCCCATATAGCTCGTTGCCTGATCACCTACAATTAAGGCCGATCGCTGCCAATCGATGTAGAGAGGCACGTCCATTTTATTAAACACATCAATTGTGACAGGCGCATCCTCTCCGAAAAAATTATAAGCTATTCTTACCGAATCATTTTCAAAGGTGAACACCCCGGTTTCTTCATTTTTCCCAAGATCGGGGCTATTTAACTTACTGACGTAATAAGTTGAACAGGAAGACAATAGAAAGACTAACGCTAAAAGAGAAAAAAGCCGATTCATAAATATAAGATTTAATAACAAGTATTTGATTGCTTATTTGACTCCCTTTTACTACTTTAGTTTAAATACCATGGGATATAAAATGAAACTTCACTTTTTGGCGGTCCTTCTCATAGCTTTTCAACTAGTATACATTACAACGACCTATGGACAAGAAACAAGACCAGACACTTTGTTGCAATTACCGGCTGCTTCGGTGCGGGCCTACCTGCGTACCCAACCCTATCTTGAAGTTTCCAGTTCCATAGGGTTAATAGATAAAGAGCTCCTTAATTTACAGCAAGGCAATACCCTGCTACCCGCTCTCAACACCATTCCGGGCGTACGGATGGAAGAGCGGTCACCCGGCAGTTACCGCCTTTCCATCAGAGGGAGCTTGCTGCGGTCGCCCTTCGGTGTCCGGAATGTAAAAATCTATCTGGACGAGATTCCGCTCACTGACGCTAGCGGCAATACGTATTTGAATTCCATCGACCCTTTCGCCATTTATAACATGACGATCTTAAAGGGCCCGGATGGCAGCCTCTATGGTGCCAATTCGGGAGGAGTGGTCATCATGACACCTAACGGATTGCAGACCAATGAATCGGCAAGCTGGAGTTTAAGGGAAAGCCTCGGCTCTTATGGCCTGTTTCATCACCACCTCGCAGGTAACCAAAAAGTCAGTGATAAATATAAGATCGGACTGGATTACGCATACCAGGAAGGAAATGGCTACCGCGAAAACACCGCAAATCGTCGACATTTTATACAAACTGCCCAACGCTTTAAGTATACCGATAAAAATGAGCTGCGGTTTATCGGTTTATACTCAAGTATGTTCTACAGAACGCCGGGCGGACTTACAGAAAGTCAATATCTTGAAAACCCGAAACAAGCGCGGCCTTCGGCGGGACCTAACCCGGGCGCAGTGGAACAACAAGCCGCTATTTACAACAATACCCTTTTGGGCGGACTGGTTCATGAGGCGAACTTAACCGCCAATCTGAAACATGTGTTATCGATTTTCGGTTCCTACACCGACTTCAAAAATCCGTTTATTACGAACTATGAAAAGAGATACGAGCATAATTATGGTTTGCGCTCTTACCTCTCCTACACACATCAAAGTCAAAACATGTTTTCATGGCAAGCAGACGCTGGAGTAGAATGGCAGCAAGGGAAAGCAGATATCCTAAACTTCGACAATAATCAGGGCGTGCAGGGAGGTGAACAAGCGGGAGATGCCCTTAAAAATTACCAGCACTTTTATTTCGTTCGCCTCGCGGGCAATTTTGCACAACGACTAAACGTTGAGGCGGCCCTCAGTCTAAATTATTTCAAATACGCTTACAAGAGTCTCTTTCCGGAGGCCACTAATCAATTCCAAACAGTCGGTTTTGATCCCACGTGGATGCCCCGACTGGCGGCTTCCTATTTAATTACACCGACAGTCAGTTGGCGCGCGTCCGTTGGCAGAGGCTTTTCTCCTCCTACATCCGCCGAAGTAAGGTCCTCCGATAAAATCATTAACACTGAGCTGCAGCCCGAGACCGGTTGGAACAAAGAAACCGGCATCAGATGGCAAAGTCCGACAAACCGTATCCAGGTGGACATTTCCGCATTCACTTACCGCATGCAGGATGCTATTGTCAGACTCAGTAATGAAAACGGAGAAGAGTTTTTCACGAACGCAGGAGGCGTTAAGCAGCGTGGACTTGAAGCGGCTGTCAACGCCTGGATTTTACAGCCTAGCACAGATCGATTTGTGAACGGACTGCGTCTTTCAAGCAGTCTCACCTGGAGCCATTTTAGATTCGCTGGGTACCGCGACAGCGATAACGACTATTCAGGAAACAAACTCACCGGCGTACCGGGAGAGGTTCTGGTAAGCGGGATGCATCTACTTTTCCCCAAAAAAATCGGTCTGTATCTGCAACATAATTATACCGCATCCATTCCCTTAAACGATGCAAATACAGCCTATGCAAAACGATACCACCTAATACAGGGTAAAATCACTTGGGAAAAAGGGCTTTTCAGAACCACGACACTACAGCTATTCGGCGGGATCGACAACCTATTGAATGAGACCTATAGCTTAGGCAATGACATCAATGCCTTCGGCGGTCGTTATTACAATGCAGCGATGCCACGCAATTATTACTTCGGTCTTTCTTGCTTTATTTAGCTCGGGCGCTATCGTTCGCACAACTCGTAAAGGAAGCAAAAAGGATCTGTACGACTATTGACAGCTGGCAACAGGCCGATTGCTGATTTATTTGGCCAAATACCTTTCAATCAGTTCAGCAACTTTTTTTGAGGCGCCCGGCTTGCCCATGACATCTCTTAACCGTTTGTAGGCAGCTAACATTTTCAAGCGATGAGTCCCATCATTTAACAAAAGATTCAATTCATTTGCTATGTAACGGTAATTGGCGTCCTCTTGGATAAGCTCTTTTACTACTTCTTCATCCATGATCAAATTAACCAAGGAGATGTACTTTACTTTTATCACTCTTCTGCCTATGGCAATGGAGATGGGATTAGCCTTATATACCACCACCTGTGGAATATCCAACAGGGCAGTTTCCAAGGTAGCCGTTCCACTTGCAACAACCGCGGCTTCCGAATGCTGCAAAAGATTATATGTCTCATCAAAAATAACTGGCAAGTCGTGGCCTCCTATATATGCATCGTAATACCCTTTATCAAAGTTGGGGGCTCCCGCTATGACCATCTGATGTCCAGGAAAGAGATTAACAAGCTTCACCATCTCCGGCAGTAGCTTACTGATTTCCATCTTTCTGCTCCCCGGCAATAGCGCTATCAATTTTTTGCCTTCTAAACCATGCCTTATTTTGAATGTCGAGTCTGAATGGTGTAATGCAACGGCGTCCAATAAAGGATTTCCCACGTAATCCACTTTCATATCCCACTGCTTATAAAAATCGACCTCAAAAGGCAAGATGCAAAACAGGTGGTCAACAATGCGCTTAATCGTTTTTACCCTACCCGTATTCCAAGCCCAAACTTTCGGAGAGATGTAATAGAAAACCTTAATATCATGGTGTTTCGCAAAGGATGCAATCTTCAAGTTAAATCCCGGGAAATCGATCAGAATCAATACGTCTGGCCGATAAGCCAGCAGATCTTCTTTAACAGTTCGTAAATTCTTAGCGATGCTTTTTATATTTAGCAACACTTCAA
Organism: Olivibacter sp. XZL3; assembly: GCF_004368405.1. Taxonomy (GTDB): domain Bacteria; phylum Bacteroidota; class Bacteroidia; order Sphingobacteriales; family Sphingobacteriaceae; genus Olivibacter. The sequence continues at coordinate 98,190 of NZ_SBJH01000010.1, read as the reverse complement.
TGAAGCCCATAAATGACATGTCGCGTACATGCAACATCGCTCGCTCTCCGCAGGCCTGTTCCATACGATCGCCGCCAACGATGCGAAATTGAGCATCGGCACCCTGCCGTTTTCGCAGCTCCTCTATTAAACGAGCGCCGTGTAAATCACCGGAGCTTTCTCCTGCAATAACATAATATTTCATAGACATTCAATCCTAAAGACTTCGCCTTCATCTAAGCGCTTACACCGCCTTTAAAATACAACAATAGGATGAGCCCCACAAAAGTTATCCCCATAATACCTCCGCCGGTACGCGATGCTTGCTGTTTATAATAATACCTCACCAATAGCAGGTTAACAGCACCGCCAATTGCATACAAAGTAAGCGGCTTGTCCGCAAATCGATGCCCCAAGGAAGTAAATTCCGTAAATAAAAAAGCAATTAACGGAGCAACAGCACCTAATAAAACACCGAGTAATAGACTATTTTTCTTTAACATATACAATCAGCTAGCAAACTTTGCCTTAGCGGCATGGGCTTTTGCTTCCCATTCATCAGCGCAGCGCTCCTATTATTAGCCCACACTTAAAACCTAACTAATACCTAAAACTTATAACCGAACAAGTTACACATCAAATGACCAGGAATTCAATTGTGGGATCGCATGATGCGCAGTCATATCGAATTGAACAGGCACCAGCGACACGAAATCATGACTGAGCGCCCACACATCGGTATCTTCGCCTCGATCGTTTGACACAAATTTACCGGTTAGCCAGTAATATGGGCGATGGTAAGGATCTATCCGCTCGTCAAACTCTTCTGCCCATTTTGCGTCCGCCTGTCGACACACCTTGATCCCTTTTATCTGCCCTTGCGGAAAATTTACGTTCAACAAGGTTCCAAGCTGCAGTCCGTTTTTCAAAACCTGGCTTGCAATCTCCCGTACATAAGGTCGACAGTTTTCAAAATCAGCTTCGAATGTATGATCATCATAAGAAAATCCAACGGAGGGAATCCCTTCTATAGCGCCTTCAACAGCGGCCGACATGGTGCCGCTATACAATACATTAATCGAGTTATTCAAACCATGATTTATCCCTGACACACAAAGGTCGGGCTTCCTCCCCTTAAAAATCTTATTAACAGCCAGCTTCACGCAGTCTACCGGCGTGCCGGAACATCGATACATTTCTACATTCGGATAAATATTTACGGGGTCAACCCGAAGCGGTTTACCAATGGTTATTGCATGTCCCATGCCTGACTGCGGACTTTCCGGGGCAACGACCGTTACTTTTCCCAAAGTTTGCATCTCCTCCATGAGTACTTTAATACCGGGAGCGGTGATTCCATCATCGTTTACAACGAGAATGGTGGGTTTTTGCTTTGTCATGTTGCGAAGATACTAAAACCGCGTCTATAATAAGCACGGGTTTTTAATAAGGAAGAACCGATCAGTCGAGAACGGCATCGATGCTTTCAAGCGCGAATTTCAAGTGCGAATCCGTCTGCTCTGAAGCAGCAAATAAAAAGGGAGAACGATGTTGAACACCGTTCTCCCTTTAATAATCTATTGGTGGAAATGTTTAAAGGCTGTTTAACCAATCGACAACTTCGTCTCTTGTTTTTCCGGTCTTTTTCTGCAAGCGACCGATTAATTCATCTTCCTTTCCCTCCTCGTACATCAAATCATCGTCCGTTAAATCGGCGTAACTTTGTTTTGCCTTACCTTTTACTTCGTTCCACATTCCTTTTAACTTCAAATTGCTCATTTTAACTCGTTTTTAATAGGTAAACAATCTTGTTCGTTTATTAATTAAACAACGGTAAAGAGCGATTGTTTGGCGAAAAAAGTAAAGAAATCGGAGCGGGTCTACTGCGAATCTGTTAACCGCGCAAGGCTTCCGCGCCCTTTTTAATTTCTTCTACCACTTCCGGATCTAACAGGGTCGTAGTGTCGCCAAGATTAGAAGTATCACCCTCGGCGATTTTACGAAGAATACGTCTCATAATCTTTCCCGATCTTGTTTTCGGCAAACCGCTTACGAATTGGATTTTCTCGGGCTTTGCGATAGCACCTATAATGCGGGAAACGGTTTTGTTGATGTCGCCACGCATCAAGTCCGCATCCTTTAAATGCTCCCCGGCCACCACAAAAGCATAAATGCCTTGTCCTTTGATCGCATGCGGATAGCCGACCACTGCCGACTCCACTACATCGCTATGACGGTTTATGGCATCCTCCACTTCGGCGGTTCCTATACGGTGTCCCGAAACATTTAGCACATCGTCCACCCGACCGGTGATACGATAATAACCGTCCTTATCTCTTAAACAACCGTCACCGGTAAAATACATATTTTCGTAGGTGGCAAAATAAGTCTTCCGGCAACGCTCGTGATCGCCATAAGTCGTTCTCAACATACCTGGCCAAGGAAACTTAACACACAGGTTACCGCTTACCCCATTTCCTTCGATTTCCTTTCCGTTCTCATCCATCAAGGCTAATTGGATTCCCGGTTGCGGGAACATCGCATAACCTGGAATCGTCGGTGTAATTCCGGCAATCGGACTGATAATAAAACCGCCCGTTTCTGTTTGCCAATAGGTATCGACAATAGGAGCCTTCCCATGTCCGATTTTCTCATCAAACCACTTCCAAGCCTCCTCATTAATTGGCTCCCCAACAGACCCTAAAGTTTTGATGGTGCTTAAGTCTTTGTCTTTTACGTAATCGTCACCAAACCCCATTAACGAACGGATAGCTGTAGGCGCTGTGTACACAATGTTGACCTTGTACTTTTCTACGATATCCCAAAGTCTTCCAGCATCCGGATAAGTTGGAATCCCTTCAAACATCAAGGAAGTTGCGCCTTGCGACAAGGGGCCATAAAGGATGTAGGAATGGCCGGTAATCCAACCGATATCGGCTGTACAGAAGTAGACATCTCCCCGTTCGTATTGAAAGGTGTTGGCAAATGTGTATCCGGTATAAACCATGTATCCACCACAGGTATGAACGACTCCTTTCGGACTACCTGTAGAGCCGGATGTATATAATATAAACAGCACATCCTCCGAATCCATCTCTTCGGCCGGGAAGTGCGGGTTGCCTTGTGTTTCTACCTTTTTAATCTCATCTTCCCACCATACATCTCTTCCCTTGATCATAGAAACCGCCGTGCGAGTGCGGGTCAAAACAATTACCTTTTCAACCGATTTACATTGTCCCAACGCATCATCTACAATATCTTTTAATTCGATGACTTTCGTACCTCTAAAGCTGCCATCCGCTGTAATCACTAACTTGCACTGCGCATCGTTGATCCGATCAGCAATCGATTGAGCAGAAAACCCACCAAATACTACCGAGTGAATGGCTCCAACGCGGGCACAAGCTAGCACTGCTATCGCCAACTCGGGCACCATTGGCAGGTAAATACAGACCCTATCTCCCTTCTCAATGCCGTTGTTTTTTAATACATTGGCAAACTGCTCCACGTTGAATAATAATTGCTTATAGCTTAAAACACGATAGTTTTCGTTTGGATCATTGGGTTCCCAGATGATAGCCGGCTTGTCGCCTAACTCTGCAATGTGCCTATCTAGGCAGTTTTCGGTGATATTCAACTTTCCGCCTTCAAACCACTTTACATCCGGATCCTTAAAATTCCAGCTCAGCACCTTATCCCAAGGTTTCTTCCATTTAAAGGTTTCAGCTATACCGGCCCAGAACTCTTCTGGTCGTTCTACACTTTTTTTATAAACTTCCTTATAATCTTCAAATGATTTGACTCTTAAAAGACTCATAATGTTGTTGTGTTTATATGTTGTTAATTTATTGATATACTGTTATTCTACACCGTGCTTAAATCACCCCCGCACCTTAAACAACTAAGCAAGAAGTAGTTGAATATTAGCTAATAATGTACGGGTAGAAAATGGCTTTAACATATACTGATCAACCCCCAAGCTGGCAGCACGCTCAATATCTGCATCTCTCCCCTTTGCCGACAAGATAATGATCTTTATTTGTTTAAACAATGGTTTTGATTTTAGATATTGAACCACACCAAAACCATCCACTTTAGGCATTCTGATGTCCAGAACGACCAGTAAAGGCTGATGTGTTTCTATACTCTCAATCGCCTCTTCCCCGTCGCGCGCAATCAACACGGTATACCCTGCCTTCCTCAATAGAAAGTCGAGGGACAGAACAATATTGGAATCGTCATCTACTATTAATACCTTTTTCATATCAAGTGCACCTTTAATTGGATAAGGGGATATAAAATCGAAAGCTCGTTGCCGCCTTGCCACTTGCTGCTACCCATATGCGCCCTCCGTGCCTTTCCACAATCTTTTTACTGATGGCCAAGCCCAAACCGCTACCCACATGGGCATTGCCCTGATTCGCCTGCGTCGCCTGAAAGAATTTCTCAAACACTTTATCGTACAGTTCTTCTTCAATACCGGCTCCGTTATCAGTCACCTCAAAAACTATTTTTGCCGATTCTTGCCAAACGTTTACGCCTATATGCCCGCTTTGCTGATCGCAGAATTTGACCGCGTTGCTCAGTAAATTGATCATTACCTGCTTTAATAGGTCGATGTCTGCCATTGTTTCTTCCACAATTGCGGGATCTACGGTTACATCAAATTTGATATTACGATCTGCTTTTAATTGGCTTACGGCCCGTACACTTTCCGAAATAAATGCATCCACCCTTAACGGTTGCAAATTAAGACCTTCTTTGATGATATCCAAACGTTCTAGATCAAGCACCTCCGTAATCAACCTACTGAGCCGTTCGATTTCAGAAGTCATAGCCTGTAGAAACTCCCTCCGTTGTTCGTCGTCCAAATCGGGATGATCGTATAATATTTCTGCAAAAGCTCGTATCGACGTGAGCGGAGTTCTTAATTCATGGGTAATCGTATACAGAAATTCGTTCTTTCTTTCGTCGGCTTCCTGTAACTGCTGGTTGGCGGCAGCGAGTGCCTCTGTGGCACGCTTGAGCTGCGCGGTGGTTTCAGTCAACTCTTTATTTAGTGAAATCAACTGCTGCGATTCCCGCACCATTTCCACCACCTCTTGTAAGTCAATATGATGATCGCTACCAAGTGAGGCCATCATGACTTTGGCGGAAGCAGATCCGATAATACCGGAAAGGCGTTGTTCAACGAAGTAATAAAAGGATCGGTTGCCCAAGGGAGCCAGGTTGTCGGAATGCTGTTGCTGAAACTCCTTAAAAAGTTTAACTGTTTCGGCCTTGCCGAAAAAGGTCTCCAACAAAGTACTCAGCGGTCCCCTCTCACTGTACAAAGCCTCCGTTTCCGCACCTTTGTCGATCATAAGCGGATCGTCTGCTCCTTTGCTTTCTGTTCCCCGGACAAAGGTCGGATAATATTTAAATACCTCTACAAAAAGCTCTGCCTGAATCGTTTCCAACGCATCCTTCTTAGTATAGACAGACACGGCAATGAAGGACAGCAAGTTTAACGTCATACTCCAAAAAACCGCATGTGGGATAGTGTCTAGTGTCGTCAAACCAAATAGAGAAGCAGGTTTTAAAAAGCTCAAACCGAAGATGCCTTCCTCCACAATTTGCTGCGGTAGCCTGTTAATCTCGACCAGTGACGGCACGATCAAAGTGTAAAACCAAACCAGAAAACCTACAATCAATCCAACTTTTGCTCCTATTTTTGTAGCATCTTTCCAAAACATGCCGATTAATAATGAGGGTGCAAACTGGATGATGGCGACAAACGAAATGTGTCCCAATTCACTGAGTTTAAAACTGTGGGCTATGGAACGGTAATAACCATAAGCCAATATCAGTATCAAAACAATGGAAAATTTCCGAATAGAGCGCAGTCGATCTTGTGCATTTTTCAGCACGAAGCGTTTCAGTGGTTTGATGGCCACGACAAGTGGCATCAATATATTATTGGAGAGCATCACGGCGAGCGCCGTAGTTTCTACGATGATCATTCCGGTAGCTGCAGAGAAGCCGCCTAAGTAAACCAATATAACGATCCAGGGCTGCGAGGCTTTCAACGGTAGTAAAAGCAGGGTGTAATCGGCATCATAGGATTGCCCATCGAAATACAAAAAGCCAGCTAGTGCAATCGGCAGTACAAAAAAGTTAATAATCAATAAATAAATCGGAAAAATCCACATGGCTTTGTCCACCTGCTTTTCGTGAATATTCTCTACTACCCCAAGCTGAAATTGCCTTGGCAGCAGTAATACGGCAAAAAAGGCCAGCACAGTCATGGAAAACCAATTGATATAACTATTATCCTTAGACAAAGCAGTCAGCTGCGGGTAAACAGGCAAATCAATTCCCCTGGAAAAAATATCGTCCAGTCCGTTAAACAGGCCATAGCAAATAAAAATTCCCGCTGTTAGAAATGCCATTAATTTGACGATTGATTCGAAAGCTACGGCGGTAACCATCCCGATGTGTTGCCGCGTAGAATCAATGTGCCGATTGCCGTAAATCAGCACAAAAACGGCCAAAAAAATAGTGATGTAAAGGGGAATGTACGCCGTGCTTCCAATAAGGGCATAATCAGAAAGCACAATAGATAAGCTGCTGGCAATCGCTTTTATCTGCAACGAAATGTAGGGTATGACCCCTAATAGGGAAATGACGCTGACCAACACCCCCAAAAAAGAGCTTTTGCCATATCGTGCAGAAATGAAATCGGCAACGGTGCTGATTCCCTGGGTTTTTGAAATCCGGATCATTTTCTTCAAAACAATCCCAAACAAAGGTGCTGCAATCACCGGACCTAAATAGGTTGTGAGAAAATCCAGTCCATCCGTATCGACTCTCCCAATACTGCCATAGAAAGTCCAAGCCGAACAATAAACCGCTAAAGACAATGCATATATATACGGACTATGGAAAAAATTTAGGTAGCGTTTTTTATGTTTCTCGGCCCAATGAGCAATACCGAACAGTAACAACAGATAGGAGAAAGAAATACCTATGATCATCCAACCTGTCATAACTATCAACCAATACTATTTTAAAACCATCCAAATCATAAAAACGACGACAAACCAGCAAACAAAAATATACGCATACAGAGAAGGTAAGCCGAAAAACAACGTGTTGGCACTTATCCCTGACAATAAAGGAAAATTGAACAACAATATCCCGATGAACGAGATAAGTACCAACTGGTAATTCTTTCGTTTCTGCTTATCCATTCGTTTTACATGCGGTCTTCACTATACTCGCCGATTAACGCATAATACCCAAATATAATCAGGCCTCCAGTTATCAAGGGCGCCAGAATAAAGGTGTAGATAATCGCAGGGACCAAGTCGTCCGGATTATCACTTTGAAATTGGGGAATAGCCTGACTTACCAGCAAGTAATAACCTGCCGCGAGGCCCAATAGCATCCATACAATCCCTAAAATTCTTTTTAAAGCTTCCATATAATTCTCTTGATGAGAGAGATCACTTAACTGATATCTCTTTTTTTGTTACTTATATATAATAAACCAATACAAAAACTCACGCTGGCAATGATTATAGGGTACCACAAACCCGCCAGATAGGGCTTATCAACAGGTAAGGCATTACCCGCAGCGGCGGCGGCATCGTTCAGAGCCTGCGATTTGGCAACCAAGTACGTTGCTACGGCCGGGAGCAAGCCACCAAAAATACCATTCCCGATATGATAGGGCAAAGACATCGATGTATAGCGAATCTTCACCGGGAACATCTCCACCAGAAAGGCCGCTATGGGTCCGTACACCATAGTTACATAAAATACCAGCACGAAACAGAGCGATACGATGGTCCAAAAACTACTATTTCCCAAGTGGATACTTCTACTGGTATCGATCTTCGGACCCGCATCTAGCGCGTTTTGATCAAAGCGTTCCCGCTTGATTTCCTTCAACGAACTGCCATCACTAAAATTACTGATCAGGGTAGTGGTCCGTATCCGCTCGCCCGTCTCTTCATCCACCGCTTCTTTCACCACCGGCTGTTCCTTTCCTATCTCCACCTTATTAGCAGGATCTGCAGCATGATAAATCTTGTCGAAGATCGGGCGATACGTAAATACAGCAATCAGCATCCCACTTAGCATGACGGCCTTCCGACCGATCTTGTCGGACAACCATCCAAAGAAAACGAAGAAACCCGTTGCTCCTAGTAAGCCGGCACCGATCATGTAGTTCGTTTGGTCGAAATCCACCTTACATACATTCTGTAGAAAGGAAAGGGCATAAAACTGGCCGGCATACCAAACCACGCCCTGGCCCATGGCTGCGCCGAATAAAGCCAGCAATACGAACTTAAAATTATAACGTTTTCCAAAGGATTCTTTAAGCGGGTTACTGCTGGTCTTACCCTCGGCTTTTGCTTTCTTGAACAGTGGAGATTCTTCCATGTTTTTACGGATAAAATACGAGATTACCACCATCACGATGGAGATGAGAAAAGGCACCCGCCAACCCCAATCTTGAAAAGCTTCGTCTGACATCAAGCTTTTCGTGAGCATAATCACTCCCAGGGAGATAAAAAGACCGAAAGTTGCCGTCGTTTGTATCCATGATGTCCGGAATCCCCGCTTATCCGGTTCTGAATATTCCGCAACGTAGGTAGCCGCTCCCCCGTATTCACCGCCAAGGGCTAATCCCTGCAATAAGCGAAAGGCAAGCACCAAAACCGGCGCTGCGAAACCGATCGTCTCATAGCCCGGTACTAAGCCGATAGCGAACGTAGATAACCCCATAATTAATAAGGTAATAAGAAAGGTATACTTCCGCCCTACGATATCACCCAAACGGCCAAAAAACAAAGCCCCGAAAGGACGCACCACGAAACCCGCCGCAAAGGTAGCCAAGGTGGAGAGAAACGCCGCTGTGGGATTATCGGCCGGAAAAAATTTAGTAGAAATAACGATTGCGAGGCTTCCGAAAATATAAAAATCGTACCACTCGATGAGCGTTCCTAAGGATGAAGCGCCGATCACTTTCCATAAGGTTCTGTTATCGACTTTTTTGTAAGACACTTGTTGTTCCATCATATTTATTTGGTATTTATAATTGATCGTTGATTATTATTAACATCTAATTGTTAGAGGTAAATCTGCAACTGTAAAATCCACTCCCCTTTTCTTTGAAACCGATATCCCTCTTCGGTAAAGAGCTGCCGACTCGCATATTGCGCAGTTATTTTAGCATTTTGGCCGTCCAGCAATAAATTAGCCCCCATATCCCAGAAACTGCCACTTTGCCGATGCGCGTCAAATTTTTTATAGGTATAAGCAGCAAAAGGCTGTAGACGCGTTTTACTGTTCGCAGAAAATTTAGGTGCAACCCAACCCGCCTGCGTATACCATATCTGGCCAGTCCCTATCATAGCCCGCGCATTTCCGGCCCCTTCCATCGCCTGTTGTCCGGTAAAAGCGGGATCTAAGGTGCCCGTATTCATAATACCGATATGCCGTAAATAATTCGGTCCGAAATTATAATCGTAAAACACGCTATAAGCGGTCAAAGCCATGCGCTTATCCTCCCGCCCAAAGGGTATATCCAAAAAGGCGTCTACCGAAAACAGCCTGATATCGTGTTGCTTAACGGCAGCCTCTGCATCTATACTCCGAGTGCCTTCCGGGTTAATGTAAAAGCCGGCCCCCAAGTTAAATACCCGCTTACTCCCTAGGTAACTACCCACACGGAAAGGAAGCAACTGCGATTCTGCTTCTAAGAACTCCCAATCAAAATAACCTCCATATCCCGGCTTACCCGTATTATGATCAACTGCCACATTTTCAGCCGTAGGATCCATATTGGTCGCAAAAGGTTTATTTAAACTCACCTGATACCAAAGTCTGGATAATTTGCCCTTTGCGTAAAAGCCAAACTGCCGCGCAAACTGGTCGGACTGCTCAATCAATGGCCAGTTAAAAATGGGTGCATCTACGGCTAAAAAGTTCAAGGTGGAGGCGGAAGTCATCCGAGATAAACCCGACCAATAATGAAGACCACCACCAATATAGAACGTATAGTTGTTCGATGTACCCTTTAGGGGATTTTTATCCGGTACGACGGCATATTCATTCCAAACATCATGAAAAAAAACGCCCGGTTTCTTACCCTGACCATAGGCACCTGTTCCACTTGCACCCGACGCCCCACCATTTACAAAGGTTTGGTTGTTTATTCCAAAATGAGATAAAATCATGTACCGGGGAGATATCTGCGCATAAGCCAGAAAACGTAATCGGCGTGCCCCGATATCCCAAGCCCGGTCGGCCGCAACACCGTTTTGCATCGTACCGGGGTTATTTGCGCCGCTGCGGGCCCATATCTGGTTCCAGATAAGAAAACGGACATACTTCTCTCCCTCCTCGTCGATGTTTACTTTCAGTCCAGGCCCGTAAATATCTGAACCTTGTGCATAGACATCTATTGTGAAAATAGTAAGGATTCCGCATGTAACGACTATTCGGCTTATCAAAGTTTTCATGGTCAATAGTCAATTGGTTAACAAATCATCAAAACACAATGGCTGTACGTCGCGCTAATGTTATATCGAAATACGGAATCCCCTTTCTGAAATCCAAAAAAGCTATATATACCTGTTAAGAAACTATAGTTACCAATGATCGTTTTGGTATAAAAAGGATAATAATTTGGCTTACACCAATAATTAATCACGAAAGCGATCCCATTTTATCAGCATATACTTATCCCCAAGCTCAGTTAAGATCATGCCCCGGTTTGTCAGGTTCTTGGGGTCGGCAAAGAACTCAACGACCTCACTGTGACGCATAATTCGGTAGGTCGCGCGGAAATGGGAATGAGAGGGCCGACTGATCCCATATTGTTTAACCCAGTTCATGACAGAAACGTGGCTAACACCCAAAATATGTTCAATTTCGCGGTAACTGACGCCCTCTAGATACAATTGAAGCGCCTTCGTTACGTAATACGCATCGATCTTTTTCCCTGGCTTCTGCACCGAAAAAAAGTAATTGCAGCTTTTACAGCGATAGCGTTGGCGATTATTGACATAACCACTTTTCACATAAGCTTCGCTGAAACACCGTGGACAATTTATGGCTACCGACATATCTTTGATGTATATATAGTAAATTACCATAAATATAGTATTTTAGCAGATATAGTCGGTAAAAATAGATCACTTCCTGTGTATCATCACCGTAAGAAAAAAATCATAAAAAAAAACACTTGCATAAGAAAAAACATTTTCGGATATTTGCACACTCTTTGAGAAACTGATTTTTAAAATAGAACGAACAGCATATAGTCATGTCAAGAATTTGTGATTTAACCGGTAAAGCAGCATTGAATGGATATAACGTTTCTAACTCAAACGTTAAAACCAAACGTAAATTTTACCCAAACCTTCAAACTAAGAGGTTCTTTATCCCGGAAGAAAACCGTTGGATTACATTAAAAGTTTCAACATCTGCAATCAAAACCATCAACAAAAATGGTATAACCGCAGTTATTAGTAAGTTCATAAAAAAAGGATACGTTTAGTTTAGCGTTATTAGCATCATAACTATTCATCCTGTAGCAAAAAATATCCCGCAGAATTGCGGCATTTAAGACAAAATAACAATGGCTAAAAAAGGTAATAGAGTTCAAGTAATCTTAGAGTGCACTGAACATAAGGAAAGTGGTATGCCGGGAATGTCTCGTTATATTTCCACCAAGAATAAAAAGAATACCACTGAACGTTTGGAGTTGAAAAAATACAACCCCGTACTTAAAAAAGTAACCGTTCACAAAGAGATTAAATAAATCTTTTGATAACAAGCTCGAAAGGGCATAAAAATAAAAGAAAATGGCTAAGAAAACCGTTGCAACCCTTAAAACCGGTAAAGGTAAAGATTACACGAAAGTAATTACTGCGGTTAGATCACCTAAAACAGGTGCTTATACTTTCAAAGAATTGATTGCTCACAACGACCACATTAAAGACGCGGTAGAAGCTGCAAAAGAAATTGTTGCTGAAAACAACGCTTAAAAATAAGTGAGCTGTGCATGTAAAGAGCCGTTCCGATTTCAGTTGGAAGGGCTTTTTTTTTGAAAGCACCTTGGTTATTAAACACCTCGGCCTCAGCAGCATGAATGCGATCCTTGCACTCGGTTCAAAAGGCCATCAAGAACCTTCATGACACGTTTTACCTATTTGATCCTGCATCGATCATGAAGGTTTTATAGAGGAAATTAGTACCTTTACCAATAAAAACATTGATTCTGGCATCTTAATACTATGGGATTATTCGATTTTTTCAAGAAGAAAGAGCAGACCCCGGAAGCTCAGGAAGCACTAAATAAAGGTCTAGAAAAAACAAAGGAAGGCTTTTTCACTAAAATCACCAAGGCGGTGGTTGGTAAGTCGATGGTTGACGAAGAAGTGCTGGACGATCTGGAAGAGGTGCTCGTGACCTCGGATGTGGGGGTCACTACAACGTTAAAGATCATTGAGCGTATTGAGGACCGCGTTGCTCGCGACAAGTACATCAATACCTCTGAGTTAAATGACATACTCCGTAACGAAATCCAGGAACTCCTTGCCGAAAACAACAGCAACGATTTTGAGAACTTCGAGTACGGCAACCATAAGCCTTATGTCATTATGGTTGTTGGCGTAAATGGCGTTGGCAAAACAACCACCATTGGCAAGCTTGCTCATAAATTGAAACAAGCAGGAAATAAAGTCGTCTTGGGCGCTGCCGACACCTTTAGGGCGGCGGCGGTTGATCAAATTAAGCTCTGGGGAGAAAGAGTAGGTGTTCGAGTAGTGGCGCAAGCCATGGGTTCGGATCCTGCGTCGGTAGCTTTCGATACCATTCAATCGGCTGTAGCAAGTCAAGAGGACGTCGTTATTATCGATACTGCCGGACGCCTGCACAATAAACTTGCCTTGATGAACGAGCTGACGAAAATCAAAAATGTAATGAAAAAAGTAGTTCCGGGAGCACCTCACGAAATACTACTTGTTTTAGATGCATCAACGGGGCAAAATGCGATTGAACAATGTAAACAATTTACCCAAGCCACAGATGTCAACGCGCTGGCATTGACAAAACTCGACGGCACTGCCAAAGGAGGTGTGGTTATTGGTATCTCCGACCAATTTAAAATACCTGTGAAATATATAGGTGTTGGGGAAGGGATAAACGACTTGCAATTATTTAATAAAAAAGAATTTGTGGATTCCCTGTTCAAATAGGGAAAGTGTAGGAATGAAAACGAAAAAGACGAACAACGGCACCTCAACACCACGGGTCAATGTGATTACGCTGGGATGTTCAAAAAACATTCATGACAGCGAAATACTCATGGGACAACTGCGTGGGAACCAGATGGAAGTTGTGCATGAAGCGGATAATATTCACGAAAATGATATCGTCGTTATCAATACCTGCGGCTTTATTGATAATGCCAAACAGGAGTCTATCGACACCATTTTGCAATACAGTGCATTAAAGGACGAAGGGAAGCTCGATAAAGTGATTGTAACGGGTTGTTTGTCGGAACGATATAAACCGGAACTTGAAACAGAAATACCCAATATTGACGCCTATTTCGGTACCAACGACCTACAGCAATTGCTGACAAGTGTAGGGGCCGATTATAAACACGAGCTACTTGGCGAGCGAATGTTAACCACACCTTCCCATTATGCCTATTTTAAAATTGCTGAAGGTTGTAACCGCCCCTGCTCCTTCTGTGCAATACCGTTAATGCGCGGTAAGCATGTATCGAAACCGATTGCCGATTTAGTTAAAGAAGCCAAATACTTAGCCAAAAACGGCACCAAGGAACTGATATTGATTGCACAGGATCTCACCTATTATGGTTTAGATCTATACGGGAAAAGGAACTTGGCAGACCTGCTAAGAAATCTGTCGGACGTCGAAGGTATTGAATGGATTCGCCTACAGTATGCATACCCCTCAGGTTTCCCCATGGATATATTGGACGTAATGAACGAAAGATCTAATATCTGCAATTATTTGGATATGCCTTTACAACATATTTCAGATAATATGCTCAAATCCATGCGCCGAGGTATAACAAAACAAAAAACGATCGATCTGGTGGATGCGATCCGGCAGAAAGTTCCTAATATTGCGCTTCGCACGACCCTGATTTGCGGCTATCCCGGTGAAACAGAACAAGATTTCGCCGAGATGATGGAATGGGTGGAAAACACGCGTTTTGATCGTTTGGGATGTTTTACTTATTCACATGAAGAAAAGACACACGCCCATTCTTTGGAGGATGATATTTCGCAAGAAGAAAAGGAGTCGAGAGTAGAACAAATCATGGAACTCCAACAAGGAATATCCTATGAAATCAATCAAGCGAAGGTGGGAAATACCTATAAAGTGCTTATAGACCGAATGGAAGAAGGTTACTTTGTTGGACGCACGGAATATGATTCGCCTGAAGTGGATAACGAAGTACTGATTCCCGCTAACACCGGCTATACTTCCGTTGGTAGATTCGCCCATGTGCATGTCGACCGGGCGGAGGACTTCGATCTCTATGGGACAATCAAGTCATAAGAATTACTAAATTGACGATAAAAGGACGAAAGGAATCAGTTTTATCGTTTATTATTGTAGGTATATACAAAGCGGACGGCGGACGGCCGACTGCTGAGAGCCTATATAAAACAGATGAAAGCAAGTTATATTAATTACAGCGATACCAATAGTTTTTCGGAAACCCTGCTAGCTTATATAGCGAAAGACAAGAAACTTGCCCCCTTCGTAGGTAATAACCCGGATCTATCAGGCTTTGAAAAACAAATTAACCAGAAAAAGGGGCAAAAAACAGATCGGGCTGTGCTGGTTGACGCGCTAATAGATCAATATAAATCTTTTGAACACCTTTCGCCACAAGTACAAAATAACATCAACTTACTAAAGGAAGAAAACACCTTCACCGTCACAACAGGACATCAGCTAAATATCTTCACAGGGCCTCTTTATTTCATTTTCAAAATCGTAAGCACCATTAAACTGTGTATGCAGTTGAAAGAGAAATTTCCTGATCACAACTTTGTACCTGTTTATTGGATGGCTACCGAAGACCATGATTTTGCCGAAATCAATCATACCCAATTGCAAGGCGAATTGATTAAATGGGATACCCCTGCCCAAGCCGCCACCGGTAGGATGGAAACTTTCTCGATGGCTCGCACCGTAAAGAAATACCAAAGACTACTGGGCTTAAGCCACAATTCGGATCGATTGGCCAAACTGGTCGAAGAAGCTTATCTTCATCAAAAAAACTTAGCCGATGCAACACGCTGTCTGGTAAATGGATTATTTGGCAAATATGGCTTAGTGACCATTGATCCCGATCACCGTGGACTAAAAACCTTGTTTGCTCCTTACATAAAAGAGGATATATTGAACCGGTATAGTTATCAAAATATTGTGCGTACGACACAAGCATTAGAACAAGCTGGCTTCGAAGCCCAAGCGCATGCCCGCGAGATAAACTTCTTTTACTTGACAGATACGTATCGAGAGCGTATTGTCCAAACACCGAACGGAGACTTTGAAGTATTGCACCACAACAAATTTTTCTCAAAAGAAGAATTGGTTAGGGAGATCGAAAACCATCCGGAGCGCTTTAGCCCAAACGTGGTGATGCGGCCGCTTTATCAAGAGATTATTCTACCAAATATCTGTTATATCGGCGGCGGCGCTGAGATTATTTACTGGTTACAGCTCAAAAGTAACTTTGAACACTATCAAGTAGATTTCCCTATTCTGCTTCCCCGTAACTCGGCCATTGTATCCAACGAACATTTAGACTATAAAGTTTTTAGGCTTAATTTAACGTTTAAAAGCCTTTTTAGGGACACAAACGAACTAAAAAGGGAGTACGTCCGCATTCATTCAAAACATCGTCTTAATTTAAACGATGAGTGGTTAGAAATGGAAGCTATTTTTGAACGAATTAAAGACAGGGCCGCTAAAATAGACCCTACCCTGCGCCCAAGCACGGAGGCGGTGAAAGCGCGACTGCATAAGGCGATCAATAACCTGGAGAAAAAGTTCATCAAAGCGGATAAACAAAATTTCGAAGACGCTATATCGCAAATCGACCATATGAAGGAAAAGTTTTTCCCTAATGGCCAACTTCAAGAACGTGTAGAGAATTTCGGTTTACTATACGTAAAATATGGCGATGAGCTAATAAACGATCTACTTAAATTCTTCAATCCTTTGGATATGAAGTTTACGATATTGTATTAGTTTTAGTTACTGCTGATTCGTTGTTGGTTTTCCCCCGAACACTTAGGTTCGATTTTGACCATCCCTTCGGAAAGCAAGCTTTTGAATTTTTACTTTTGAATTTTGAGTTAAAAAATGAACATCGAAGAACTGCGAACCTATTGCCTGAGCAAAAAAGGCGTTACGGAAGGATTTCCTTTCGGTCCGGACACCCTGGTCTTTAAGGTCGGCGGAAAAGTCTTCCTCTTAACCGGTTTGGATGTGCAACCTCTATCTTTCAACGCCAAGTGCGATCCCGAACGGGCGATCGACTTACGCGAGCAATACCCCTTTAGTGTATTTCCCGGCTATCATATGAATAAGAAACACTGGAATACCGTAGAAGCAAACGGAGAACTTTCTCTTCAACAACTCAAAGACCTTATTGACCATAGTTACGAATTGGTTTATAACAAGCTTTCACCTCGGATCAGAAGCACGCTATTGTAACAAACACACATACATATTAACATTTAACATTTTAGGCTAAGGTTTTCAGCTTTTCTCCGCTAATTTTAGGTAACAAAACGCCTTATTATGGAGAAGACCTACAACAAGCTTAACAATCTTATCGGTTGGCTATGTGCCTTTATCGCAACGCTCGTCTACTTCCTTACGAAAGAACCCACCGTCAGTTTTTGGGACTGTGGCGAATTTATCGCCGCTGCCTATAAGCTGGAGATTGTACACCAACCGGGCGCGCCGCTATTCCTGCTGCTCCAAAACGTTTTTTCGAACCTTGCCCTGGGCGACAAAACCATGTTAGCGTATTGGATGAATACCGGTTCTGCTGTTTGTAGCGGTCTTACCGTCTTATTACTCTTTTGGACGATCACTGCCTTGGCAAAGAGAAGCTTAACAGACAAAGGTTTGTCAGAACTGACCTTAGTGAAAATTTTAGGCGCCGGTACAGTCGGAGCACTCGCTTTCGCTTTTTCAGATAGCTTTTGGTTTTCTGCGGTAGAAAGTGAAGTATATGCCATGTCCTCCTTGTGTACAGCGACGCTATTCTGGCTTATTCTGAAATGGGAAAACCATGCACATGAACCGAGGTCGGAGAAATGGCTGGTGTTAATCGCCTTTATTATAGGCTTGTCAATAGGTGTGCATTTATTGAACCTGCTAACTATTCCGGTACTTGCGATGGTTATTTATTTTAAGAAAGCCAAGCAAGTAACCGCAAAGGGCATTATTAAACAGCTTGGCATCAGCTTTCTTCTATTAGGAGCGATTTTATGGGGCGTAATCCAATATTTAATAAAAGCCGCCGCTCACTTCGATCTTTTCTTCGTCAACACGCTGGGCCTCGGATTCGGGAGCGGAATCTCCGCCTTTATCGTGTTATTAGTTGCCGCAATCGTTTTAGGCATTCGTTACTCCATTAAGCATAATAAAGCGCAACTGAATTTGGTGCTCCTCTGTTTTTGTTTCGTCCTTTTTGGGTATAGCTCCTTTGCCATGGTGTTTATCAGGGCGAATGCAAATCCTTCACTGAACAATAACAATCCCGATAATATTTTTTCTTTGCTGGAATACGTATCGCGTGACCAATACGTATCCAGTCCGTTAATCATAGGAAAGTATTTTGACTCCAGTCCCATCGCGGTAGAAGATGGCGCACCAATTTACAGGAAAGATGCGGATAAGTACACCATCGTGGGACATAAGCCCGCTTATACGTACGACCGCACCACGCTGTTTCCCCGTGTGCACAGCCAAAAGGACAGCGATTTCTATCGATATTGGCTACAATTAGGGGAAAATGAGCAGCCCGGTTTTTGGAGCAATCTACAGTTTTTCACCAGTTATCAGGCCGGCGTTATGTTTTGGCGCTATTTTATGTGGAATTTCGTTGGGCGACAAAATGATGAATCAGGACAAATCGGTAACCTGACGGATGGAAACTGGTTGAGCGGTATCAAACCTATCGACAACATGCGCCTTGGCGGGCAGTACGATTTGCCCACATCTGCTAAAAAAGATCCTTCCCGCAATCAATTCTATTTCTTGCCACTTATGTTGGGGTTAATTGGCTTAGCCTGGCATTATCGAAACGGTAGAAAAGATATGGGCATTGTATTACTTCTCTTCTTCTTTACCGGTCTGGCGATTGTACTCTACCTGAACGATACACCTATTCAGCCGCGTGAACGCGACTATGCCTATGTTGGGTCTTTTTATACCTTCGCCATCTGGATCGGGCTAGGCCTTGTTGCATTGACGAACTTAGTTAAAAAAAAATCTTTAGTTTTATCGACAACACTCAGCTGTCTACTAGCGGTTCCCTGCTTACTGCTATATCAGGGATGGGATGACCACGACCGATCTGAAAAGTATACAACCCGGGATTTATATGCCCGCAATTATCTAGCCTCTTGCGAACCGAATGCCATTCTGTTTACGTACGGTGATAACGATACCTTTCCGATTTGGTATGCACAAGAAGTGGAAGGGATTCGTCCGGATGTGCGTGTAGTTAATATCGGCTACCTGAATGCCGATTGGTATCTAAAGCAGATGCGTAAAAAGATCAACCGTTCAGCGCCTTTACCGATAGGCATCGAGCCAGCCAAATTGGATAAAGGTGTTCGGGACTACCTGGTGTATGAAGACTATGACATCGATAGACCAGTAGAAATTAAAGAGCTATTGGATATTATGTTATCGGACCATCCGGATGATAAATCTGACCGCACGGGAGAGAATTTCCTGCCTACCAAAAAAATGAAGCTGACAGTAATTAAAGAGGAGGTGATTAAAAACAAGGCCGTGCCGAAAGCTTGGCAAGATTTTATAACCGATAGTATGGAATGGGATTTTAACCGCGACTATATCACGCGCGGCGATTTAGCCCTATTAGATCTTCTGAAAAACAACGCGTGGCAGCGTCCAATCTATTTCGTAAAAATTCCACCAAGTGAAACCTTGGGCTTGGACAAATACCTGATAAATGAGGGATTATTACATAGATTGATGCCAATAGATCCAGATAAAACCGGGCAGTCTGCCCTGGCAAATGTATCTACTGATACACAACGGACAAACAGATGGGCCTTATACGATAACTTAATGAATCGATTTACCTGGGGAAATGTAGGTCAGCTAAGCTATTTAGATCCTATTACGCGAAACATCATTCCGCAATACACCAACAGCTTTAACATCTTATCCAGGGAGCTCTTAGAAGCTAAACAAAAAGATGAGGCTAAAAAAGTAGTCAATAGGTGCCTGGATGTATTGCCTAAGCAAGTGCTGACGATGAATCAAGCGGTTGACTACTATTTTATTTCGGACACCCTATATGAGGTGGATGAAAAGAATAAAGCAAATGAAATCATGAAACGAAACGGAGATTATATTGCGGAACAGCTCCATTACAACTTGGCTATTGCGAAAGATAAGCCGAACGCTATTGATGAACGTAGCATTCAATTAGGCATGGGCGTCTTAAATGCAATGCTAGCCAATTCCAAAAAATATAAACAAGCAGATATGGAAAAATATTTAGGCAATCAATATGCCATGCTCGAAAGAAAACTGACAGCAATTAGCCAATAGGCTAATTGCTCTTTTCCCTCAGTCTTTTATATAGTTTAACAGCTATCATAAGCATGACCGCAAAGAGCACTAAACCTACTACGCCGTAGATCCAGTTTATTGCACTTTTCAGTACTACCGTAAACACAATAGCGAACAACAAAACCGTAGCCAGTTCATTCCATAACCTGAGTTTCATCGAAGTCCACTTACCAGCTTCTCCCTCGGCCAACTTAAACATAATCCGTTGAGAAATGAAATGATAAACAATCAGTCCTAAAACAAAGGTAAGTTTCACATGCATCCAAGGTTGGTACCACCAAGCCGGATTCAGGTACATCATCACTCCCGCAGCAGCGATGGTGAAATACATGGAAGGCGTAGTAATGATCCACCACAGTTTACGTTCCATAAGCACAAACTGCTTATGCAAGATAGCATATTCGCTTTCCGGTCGTTGTTTCGCTTCTGTATGGTAAATAAATAACCTTACCATATAAAATAAGCCCGCCATCCAACAGACGACAAAAATGATATGGATAGCCTTTGCGTATAAGTACATCTCTTGGTTATTAGTTATTAGTTGCTGGTTATTAGTTAGACGCGCTTCATGAAAACATTTTATACCATCAAAATATCAGATGATACGGCGAACAATCAATAACCAACAACAGATAACAAAGCTTAGTATCTAAACTCCTTCACTACTTCGATGGCATACTTCACGTGATCGAAAGGAATATCTGGCATAATTCCGTGCCCCAAATTAAAGATAAACCCTTCCTCCCCGCGCATGCGCTCAAATAGATGGAGGATTTTCTTTTTAATCACCGACTTGTCAGCATATAAAATGAAGGGATCCAAATTTCCCTGCACGGCTATCCCTTTTGGCAACTTATCCTTTATCTGCTTTAAATCGGCATTCCAATCGACCGAAATCACATCCGGTTTTGCGTCGGCCATGAGCGGAGCAAATACAGAGCTTCCTTTACAAAAAGAGATAATCGGTATGTCCTTCCTATCAAGCTGTGCTATAATCGATGCGTTATACTGATGAGAAAACTCGTTATAATCGTCCCACGATAAAGCCAAAGCCCAGCTATCGAACAACTGCAGGGCATTTACACCCGCTTTGATCTGCATATTTAGGTAGGTCACCGTCACATCGGCTATTTTCTTTAACAATTTATGAGCAAGCGCAGGATGGTTGTTAAGGAAAAGTTTGGTAAGCTTAAAATCTTTGGACGATCCGCCCTCAATCAAATAGCTCAGCACCGTAAAAGGAGCTCCGGCAAAACCGATCAAAGGAATGCTGCTGTTAAGCCTTTGCTGAATCACTTGGATAGCATCCGCTACATATTGCAGTTTATGCGCAACGTCCGTTTGCAAGGCATCAATATCTTGTTCGTTCCGCACCGGGTTGGCGAACCTGGGTCCGACTCCTTGCGTAAAACTTAGTTCGCCACCCATCGCTTCGGCTGTTACCAAGATATCAGAAAACAGAATGGCAGCATCGATCCCTAACAAGTCTACCGGTAACATTGTTACGTCGGCCGCTATTTCGGGCGTCTTACACATTTCCAAGAAAGAATATTTATTCTTTATATCCCAGTATTCTTTCATAAATCTGCCCGCCTGTCGCATCATCCATACCGGGGGACGTTCTGTTGGCTGCGAAAAAGCTGCCCGAATAAATAAACTGTCTTTTATAGCTTTGGTCACTTTTATTTAGGTATTTCGTTTTCTATTCTATTTACAATTTGAGCTATGCGGCTGCTTACCTCCAATTCCTTTACCTTTTCCAGGTATACCTTCACGCGTTCATAATCCTTCTTCATCAAATTGATGTTTGCCAAGTTCACAAAGATTAAGGCCTTGTCGTTCTGACGCCGGAAAGGTAACCTACTGGCGATTTGGAAATGTCTTTCCGCGCTATCATAGTTAAGTAGCTGTAAGTCTAAGCTGCCGCTGATAAATTCGTAATAATTTCGCCGCTTCTTTCTGAGATGATCAGGATTTTTGATATCCGCCAAAAGAGTACGTGCTAGATCGTATTGTTTCTTCTTAAAAGCTTCAGAAGCCAAGAGTACCGTACCTTCTCTGTAATAGCTCCATATGGTATAGCCAATCAAACCGATCATTAACGAGGTCAACTGATAAGTCTTGGCATAAATGGTATACGCTAATAGCAATAAAGCAAGTACTACAACTCCCAGTCGAGCTTTCGAAGTCATCATAGGCTAATTCTTGTTATCGGTAAACTTATAACCAACGCCTCTGATAGAGTGGAAATAAATCGGATTTTTTTGGTCCGGCTCAAAATACTTACGGAAGGTTAAAATGAAATTGTCAATCGTGCGTGTAGAAGGGTATACGTCATAATTCCAAACCGTTTCCAAAATCTGCTCGCGGGATACCGCTTCATTTCGCCGCTCTATTAACAGCTTAAGCAACATGGTCTCTTTTTTTGTCAATGCGGTAACCGTTCCATCGTTATGATGCAACTCGAAGGAGTTGAAGTAAATCGTTTTGTCGCCTATTTGGTACGAGTTAAGTTCTTTTAGATCATCGCCCTTCATCCCTCTTCTAACCAAATTGCCGACACGCAAGATCAGCTCTTCCAGATTAAAAGGCTTCACCAAGTAATCATCGGCCCCTTTCTTCAATCCCGTAATCCGATCTTCACTCGTATTTTTGGCGGTAAGAAACATAATCGGAACTTCCGTGTTTTCCAAGCGGATTGTCTCGGCTACTTGGAAACCATCAATTTCGGGTATCATGACATCCAGAATAATCAAATTAAAGCGTTCTTCCTTGAACTTTTTAAGGGCCTTTTTACCGTCTGTTGCCGTAGTTACTTTATATCCTTCCAATTCAAGATTCAACTTAATGGCTTCGAGTAAGTGCTCTTCATCTTCTACCAGAAGTATGCGTTGTTTTGCTTGCATAATCAATTAAATGTTACATCAAAAATGCTCCCTGTAGGAGTGTTATTTAATACTTTGATTTGGGCGTTGTGCTTGTCCAAAACCGACTTTACAATGTATAACCCCAAACCCGTACCTTTCGTTTTACGGGTATCCTCACTCCCAACACGATAAAATTTATTAAAAATACGTTTTTTTTCCTCATCATTGATGCCGATCCCTAAATCGGCCACCGAAAAACGTATCTGATGTTCGTGCTTATACAGTTTCACATGGACATGGGCACAGGGCGGGGAATATTTGATCGCATTCTCTATTAAGTTGGTGATAACCGATGTGATGGCAAGTTTATCGCCAACATAAAAAATATTCGGTTGAATCTCCGTTTTAATGATCTGGGAGGTACAGGAATGCACTTGCAGTCTATCGGCCACCCTGCCGGTCAACTCGGAAAAGTCGAACTCCTCTTTCGGGATGCTTTTTCCTATGCTCTCTAATTTCGTCGCTAACAGTACGTTTTCTACTAAGTCGTCCAAACGTTCAATATCTTTCAGCGAATTCGACAAAAATTGATCCCGTTGCTCTTTGTTCAAGTCTCGTTTTAATATCGTCTGTATGTAAAGCTTAATCGATGCCAACGGCGATTTTAGCTCGTGGGTCACGGAAAGAAGGAAATTGTGCTGCTGCTTATGCGTTTTGTGTTCATGCACAAAGGCTCTTTTCAATTTAATGGCTCCGACCAAAAAGATGGTCATAAAAATAAACCCCTCTCCTATCACCATTCCTTTTCTTAAGGGTTCCAGCTCCATCAATAGCATTCCCCACCACACAATCTGCGCAATTGCGTAGAAAACAAGAAAATAAAACAAAAACAATGGTTTTCGCATACCTAATTAGTTGTCAGTTGTTAGTTGTTAGTTGTTAGTTGTTAGCCAATTAAACTAAAAGCGAACCCCTAAAAGCTAACAGCTATTTAAACACTATATCCAAGCTTTCAAATATAGCTCTTTTCGCTTTCTCCAGTTCTATTTTCGAATGGGCTGCTGACACGAACCCAACTTCATAACCTGAAGGCCCGAGGTAAACACCTCTATTTAGCAATTCCCGGTGCATTACTTTATATTTCTCCATGCTAGCAGCCTCGATATCTGTAGCTGCCTGTATCTCCTCTTTATCGGTAAAAGCGATCCAAAAGATGGAGGCTACATTAAATACCCGTACTTTATAATTTTTGGCACTTGCGTATCGCTGAATCGACGCTGCGAAATCTGCTGCCTTCCGATTCAACTCTTTATAAAACCCAGGTCTATTCAGTTCGCTTAATTGGGCGATCCCTGCCGCCATAGCAACCGGGTTGCCCGACAAGGTACCCGCTTGATAAACGCCTCCGTCAGGAGAGATGTAGCTCATGATCTCTTCCGAAGATCCATAAGCGCCTACCGGCATCCCACCGCCAATGATTTTTCCATAGGTGATAATATCAGGCTGCACGTCATAATAGGCCGCGGCACCTTCAAAGCCCAAGCGGAAACCGGTAATTACCTCATCAAAGATGAGTAAGCTTCCCTGTTCCTTTGTGATTGTGCGTAAGAATTCGATATAGTCTTTATCTTGCATTAACAAACCGTTATTTGCGGGAATCCCTTCTATAATAACAGCAGCAATTTCACCATCGAATTCGGCGAAAGCCGTCTTCACGGCTTCCTTATCATTCAAGCCAATGACAATCGTTTCGTCCGCAAAAGACTTGGGTACGCCCAATGAGGACGTTTCGCCAAAAGTGATCAATCCCGAACCGGCTTTTACCAGCAGCGAATCCGAATGTCCATGATAACACCCTTCAAATTTAATGATCTTATCACGTTTCGTATAGCCTCTGGCTAAACGGATTGCCGACATCACCGCCTCTGTACCGGAGCTCACAAAACGCAGCTTTTGGATATACTTGTTATTTTTTAATATAAGCTCGGCCAGTTCGTTCTCGAGCGCCGTAGGCGCGCCAAAACTTAGCCCATTTTGCAGTGCGTTCGTAACAGCTTCCCTGATTTTCTCGTTATTATGACCGAGAATAAGCGGCCCCCAAGAACAACAAAAATCTATAAATTTATTACCATCCGCATCCCAAACAAAGCATCCATCCCCCTTTTCGATAAATAAAGGTGTACCGTATACCGACTTAAAAGCCCGTACAGGCGAATTTACGCCACCTGGAAAATATTTCTTCGCTTTTTCGAATAAAACCGCAGATTTCTCACGTGATATATCTGCTTTGGCTCCAGCCACACGTACTTCCTCTTCGTTTCCGGAAAACATCTTTTTTATGGAATCTAACATGTTCTTTATTTGCTATTTGTTGAAACGTTAAATTGTTAAGATGTCAAGTTATACAACCAATCTTAACTAACGGCTAACTATTTCCTACTAACTATTTCCCAATTAAATCCACTTCTGCTCCACCATATCTCTGATATGGTAGGTAGTAATGACACTAGCGCCGGCACGTGCAAACGCGTACATGGTTTCCATCACAATCCTTTGTTCGTCAATCCACCCATTCTGCGCAGCGGCTTTTACCATCGCAAATTCACCGGAAACATTATAGCAGGCCAAAGGCAAACTGCTTTCACTTTTTATCCGGCTAATTACGTCCAAATAAGCCAAAGCCGGCTTAATCATTAAGATATCAGCGCCTTCCTGTTCATCCAGAAACGCTTCGCGTAAAGCCTCATTAGCATTTCTGAAATCCATTTGATACGCTTTTCGATCGCCTTTACTAGGTGCACAATCTGCGGCCTCCCTGAATGGGCCATAATAAGATGAAGCAAACTTGGTTGCATGGGACATGATCGCTACATTGACCTGACCATTCTCGTCAAGCGCGTTTCTAATCGCACGAATGCGACCGTCCATCATGTCCGAAGGTGCCAACATATCAGCCCCTGCCTCTGCATGAGCCAGCGACATCTTTGTCAACACGTCAATGGTACGGTCGTTCTGCACGTAATCGTGTTCTAGAATTCCGCAGTGGCCATGGCTTGTATACGAACAAACACAAACATCCGTAACAATGTATAAATCTTCTCCAAAAGCTTCTCGAAGTGCTTTGATTGTCCTGGGCACCAGCCCGTCGCGATCGTAAGCCGTATGGGCGTCAGCGCTCTTTTCTTCTCCAACCCCAAAGAGCATGATCTTATTTACCCCTAACTTCAACCCAATCTCCACGTCCTCGATAAGCTTATCAATGGAAAAATGATAAACGCCCGGTAAGGAAGGCAATGCATGTTTCACTTGATTTCCTGGGACGATAAAATAAGGATAAATGAACATATCCTTTGACAGACGGGTTTCTGCCACCATCTCTCTAATAATTGGATTTTTACGTAATCTACGTTGTCGATAAATCATCTTCTTCTTTTAAAATCTAACCGCTCAAGACGAACTACATAGCTTTGCAAGCTAAACACCATTGTTTTCAAAGGGAAAAGGAAGGTGCTCGTGACACGAAGCTTTGTGGGTTCTCTTATTACAAAGATAAGCAGGAAAATATGCGATTTCGCACGCAAGACATATTATAGCAATGGGGTGACAGTTCCGGACGGGTCGCTTTTCGTCATTTTTCCATCGGTAAAATCAAGCGCAAACACTGCCTCCGCCAGGCCTAATTCGTCCGGAGAAAAGGGCAGCGTATATTGCACGCCGATTTCCTCCAGTTTCTTTCCCGTCGAATTGCCGATACTGATCACTTTCTGCCCTGGCTCAACCAGATTGTCTTTAAAATACGCTTCTACATTAGTGGGACTCGTAAAAATAAGTACATCCGCCCGCGACCCTTCTACCTGTTCGTCAATACGTGTTTCGTAAACTGGCAGGTCGATCACTTTTGTATCAGCTTTTAATCTACTTTGTATCGTTTGTAAGGAGCCCTTTGCCCGAGGAAAAAGTACGGTAGAACCCGCCGCGATTTCCGCAAAAGCATCGCCTATTTTTTCCATTTCGATGCCTTCCGCTTCGCCTGTAAAGGCAGGTATAATGCCGTAACTTCTCAGCGCCTCTTCTGAACCCCGACCTACCACGGCATATTGAACGTGTTTACTCAGTCGCGGATTAAGCTTAAAAAAGTTCTCAATACCGTTTTTACTACTGAAAAACACCCAACGAACGTATTTTAATATATAAGGATCGAGCGTATTTATGATCGAGAAGATCTTAATAAGTGAACGCCCTTCCACTTTGGTGTGATGCTGCTCTAAAGATCGTTTTAGAAATGACGTTTCCGAAAGCTCGCGGGTAATAAACACCGACTCCGGCAATTTCCTTCCTGGATCGAATTTCTCCTTAATTCTTTCAGCTAACCCCGCTGTACTTTCCGCTTTCAAATACAAACGGGTCGGAAAACTTTCGCCATCTTTGGCCTTAGCAGTCCAAACTTCAAAACCGGTAGCCGTTTTCCTACAGTAACAGCCTAAGGGCATGTGGCAGCCTCCTTCAAAAAGGTTGAGTACTTTCCGTTCTACTCCAATGGCTTCCGCTACATCCTTTTGATGTATTTGCTGCAAAACTTCCTCTAGCAGCTCGTCCGTTTCACGGATCTGTATAGCTAAAACGCCTTGCGCGGGCGCAGGAATAATTTCGGTGGGAGGAATGACTTCTACATGAAACTCGCTTAAATCCAGCTTCAACCGCTCGACTCCGGCCTTTGCCAGCATGATCGCATCGTATTTCTCGTCGCGCAACTTTTGCAAGCGCGTATTGACGTTTCCCCGCAAATCTTCAATCTCCAAATCAGGCCTAAAAGCAAGCAGTTGTGCTTTCCGCCGATTAGACGAAGTACCGACAATAGCGTTATGTTTAACCGACAGCCTTTTTTTAAGATCGACGCAATCTTTCAAAACGATCAACAGCTCAGAAGGATCTTCCCGTTCTGAAACCGCTGCTATCTTCAATCCGGGTGGATTGGTGGTTGGCAGATCTTTATGGGAATGTACGGCTATATCGATATGGCCACCTAAAAGCTCTTCTTCCAATTCTTTTGTAAAAAAGCCCTTTCCCTCTAATTTATCTAAACGAAGATGCTGTATGTTGTCTCCCTGCGTTTTAATAACCTTCAGCTCCGCCTGTACACCGATTGCAGCTAAGCGATCTTTCACATGATTGGCTTGCCATAAGGCCAAATCGCTGCCTCTTGTTCCAATAATAAGCTTTCTATCCACCTTTATATTTATGTTTCATTCGTATACACTCTTCTTAAGCCTTAAGCCGCCTGCCGACAAGAACTTACTCATTTAAGCTTTTTGGCGATTGACCGAACATTCCACAAATCAATATATGCTAAAAAAGATGGTATATTATCTGATAAACCATCTTTAGTTGCCATAAAAATAAAAAATAATACGATAAGCCAAAAGCAATATACAGAAAGTAACAAGGAGTGGAATATTTAGTTTTCCGTTACCTCTTTACTTTTGGTAATTAATATCTCCTTCGCGAGTACCATTGGGCCACTAATATATTTCTTCTCCATATAGTTAATGACCTTTTCTAAAACTTCCCTTGAGCTCGCGTCTAATGAGCTGAGCTCGTTAGCAAAAACCGTATTCAAGGCAAAAGATTTAATTTCTTTCACTTTCTCGGGCACTTGCCGCATGGCGATCTCAACCTTCCGCTGTTTCAGAATGGGAAGAAATTCGGCCACATTGCTTTCGATGATCTTCTCTGCATGGATCAGCTCGTTATAACGCTCTTGAAGATTTCTATTCGCAATAGCCTGCAAACCACTCACTTCAATATAGTGTATTGGGTGATCAGCAATAACTTCCGCGGCTACGTCATTTGGAACCGCTAAATCAACGATAATCTTTTTAGATGATTCGCCATTGAGTAGCGTCTCATAAATGGCTGGTGTAATCACCGGTTCAGTAGAGCCGGTACAGGTGATAAGTATATCGAAACCTTCTTTGTAATTTCTCAATTCGCTTAAAGGAAAAGCTCTACCGTTTAACTCTTTGGCTAAACGCCTAGCCTTATCCGGAGTACGATTGAATACGACGAAATTTGAAAATTTATGCTTCTGGAGGTATTTTGAGATATTTTGGTTGGTTTCCCCGGCGCCAACAAGTAAGATCCGTGGGTTGTCTGCAAATTTAAGGTCCTTTAATTTGCGATAAGCTAAAGAAACGACAGACACTGGATTGCGTGATATCATGGTGTGGGTATAAACCTCTTTAGCTGTCTTGACCAAGCTGTTCATCATTAAGCGCATAAAATCACCCGTTAAACCAGATAAGCGGCATCTTTCATAGGCTCGACGAACTTGCGCTAAAATTTCTTTCTCGCCCACTACCAGACTCTCTAAGGAGCAAGACATCCGAAACAAGTGTTGCAGGGCATCCAAGCCTTCATACGTGGTAACCTGATTGAGAAACTGATCAAACTGTTCGTCCGGTACGCAGAAATTCAATCCCCTCAGAAAGTTTTTCACAAACTCATCAGTCAGTGTATGTTTCCCATGAAAAATGAACTCTACCCGATTACATGTACCTACGTAAAAAATCTCTTCAATATCGAAATTGTTTTTGACATTGATTAATCGGCTTTCAAGCTCTTCATTACAAATAACCAAATTGCCTAAATCTTTTAGGTCAACGTGTTTGTGTGTAAATGCTATTACTTTAAGATGCTCCAAGGTCTCTTTACCCTCTCTATATTATACTGTCGACAAAAGTACAGCTATGCACGTGTTACAGTGTCAAAACTTTGTAAAACACAGCTATTTAGAACGTTTTTAAATAGGTGATATTTATGGTTTAGGCGTTAGGCAATAGGCTTTAGGTATTAGGCCGAGAACGCCTCTGCTACTGCCTCTGCTCCTATTATTACTCATAACCAATAACGAACACCCATAGACAACGACTTAACGATTAACAAGACATTATTCCCTACTACCTTATCTCCTTATACAAAAAAAAACCGCTTCTATAAATAGAAACGGTTTTTCTTCTCTTGGACAACTTACTGCGCTGCCGGAGTCGTAGGCGCTGCATTTGCCGGAGCTGCCGGCTTCGCGTTTGGATCAATTCCTAACTTTGTCTTAACGGCTGCGCTGATATCATCACCTCCTTCAAAGTATAACACGGATTGCTGCGCGATGTCTAAAATATAAGCATAACCTTTTTCTTTCGCTACGGCTTGAATCGCTTTTTCTGCTTTTTCAAAAACGGGTTGAAATACTTCCTCTCTTTTTGCACCTACTTCCTGTTCTGCTTTTTGTTGTACTTCTCCCATACGCCCTTCCATTTGTTGGATTTCCGTACTTAGCGTTTGCAATTCTTGATCTACTGTTTCTTTATTAGCCTCACTTCTGGTCTTTTGTTTGTCCATAAACGCCGTAATTTTCTTTTGGCGTTCGGCATCCATCTGTTGGATTTCGGTGCGTTTGGTTCCTACAAAAGTCTCTAATGCTTGATTAGCCGTTTTGTATTCCGGCATCAAAAATAAAATCTCCTGTGAATTTACGTGCCCAATCTTTTGTTGTGCATTAACAGCGCCAACCGTTAAAAATAATCCTGCAGCTACTAAAACCGACTTTAATAAATGTTTCATTCGCAATTTCAATTTTGTTTGGCCCCGATGAGCCGACTATGATTTTTGTTTAAGTTAATTACGTTATTATACTGCGCCACGCTGCCTAAACATGCACCGCTACAGATTTGCAAAACCGATGCAATTTTAAGCAAGTATTCCCTATTTTGCAAGTGCTTCGGGTTTATACCCTAAACGGGTAATCACATCCTTGCTTTTATCCAAGCTGGGATTCGAGTAAAGAATCGTCACTTCGCTCCCTTTGTCCAATACGATGTCGAGATTCTGGCTTTCCGCTACCGCCTGTATCGCCTTAGTAACGCGATCTTGTATGGGTTGTATTAACTTTAGACGTTCCTTGTAAAGATCTCCTTCGAAGCCAAAAATTTTCTTTTGGAATTCTTTCGTTTCGCGTTCCTTTTGCACAATCTCATCCTCCCTTTTTCTTCGCATTTCATCACTCAACATCACCTGATCTTGTTGATAAGCCTTATACATCCGTTCTATACTGGCATATCGTGCATCTACCTCCTTTTGCCACTTCTCTGACATGTCTTCCAGTTGCCTTTGTGCAGAAACATACTCAGGAATATGCTTCAGGATATACTCGCTGTCGACATACGCAAAACGTTGTGCAAATGCCGATGCTCCTGCGACAAATATAAAAGCTAACGTTAAGAATATTTTTTTAGTGTTCATTGTTCTACTCCTTTAAGTTCTAAGACGCTACTTTTTACTCAGGGTTTAACTTGTTCCCAAATAAGAAAGAGGCCTCACTAGTCAGTGCTTGCCAAATATAATACCATTCCTATATTTTAAACAGAAAATTTAACATTTTTTAGCAATTCTTTTGGTACCGGGACAGCCGTGGGTCGTATTAGCTATTGCTACTGCCACTACTCATCACTCCCTACAACGTCCTATATCTTACTAATTAAATCCACCCATCTGTTGCATAATACTAAAGGTAAACGGTTGGCGCCACTGACTTCTGTCGACGCCTGGAATTGGATCAAATGCATGTCCATAATCGATCCCCAGCAATCCAAAGATAGGCAAGAAGATACGTGCACCGATACCTACAGAACGGCGTACTTTAAACGGATTGAAATCCTTGAACGCATCCCAAGTGTTACCTGCATCGGCGAAACCTAGCAGAAACACTTTCGCTTGTTCGTTCATCATCACCGGATACCGCAATTCCATCTGGTAACGCGTGTAGATTGGACTACCCGAATTTCGGGCGATTTGTATATCCTGACTGGCGGTTTTATTTTCAGGTATGACGTAACCATTGGCGTAACCGCGCATCGCAACAACCTCCGAGCCCTGCAAAAAGTCGAAGCCCATCATACCATCGCCCCCTAACTTGAAACGTTCAAAAGCCGAAGTACCTGTTACTTTACTATACGAGCCGATAAAACCGAACTGAGCCTGCGCTTTGAATACCAATTTGCCCATAACAGTTTGGAACCATTGAGAGTCGAACTTCCACTTGTGATATTCTACCCAACGGTATCGGATGTGATCTGGCGCAGTTGGATAATTGATATTATTGAACAACGAGTAAGGTGGTGTCGCCTGTACGGTGAAGCGCAAATTCGATCCCGACGTAGGGAAAATCGGATCACTCAATGAATTACGGCTGATCTCCTGCGTCAAGTTGATATTATAGGACGTACCATTTCTGAAAAGAAAGTAGGCATCGTAATTTCTCAATTTATACTGCTGCAGGTTTAACGAGTAATTTACCTGAAAATAATAATCTGGCCATTTTAAACGCTTACCTAAACTGACCGTAATACCGTTCATTCGGATTTTCGGCGTACTCTCTGTAATATATTCCCGGCCGGTGTAATAATCGTATCCTCCATATGCCGACATGGAAGTAAAGGCACTAATACCGAAGTAAATTGGTTTTTTACCACCAAGCCAAGGTTCAGAAAAAGAAAAGCTATACGATTGATACGATTTACCGCTCGTTTGACCTCTTAAACTCAATTTTTGGCCGTCGCCTCGTGGCAATGGCTTCCACGCCTTTTTATTGAAAAGGTTGCTGGTAGAGAAGTTATTAAAAGTTAAACCGAGGGTACCGATAATGCGGCCAGCTCCGAAACCTCCCGACAATTCGACCTGATCGGACGGCTTCTCTGCCACCGTATACTCGATATCGACCGTTCCGTCTGCTGGATTGGGTTTAGGCACTGGCGAAGTTTTCGACTCATCGAAGTTACCCAAAGTTGCAATCTCCCGAATGTCCCGCATGATGTTCGTTTTGGAAAATTTTTGCCCCGGCTTCGTTTGCAGCTGACGCCTAACGACTTTATCATTGGTCACATCGTTCCCTTTCAGCACGATCCTGTTTACGTCGTATTGCGGTCCTTCGTACATACGCATTTCCAAATCAATGGTATCTGCATAGATTCTTGTCTGCACCGGATCCACTTGGAAGGTCAAATAACCATCGTCCATGTAATAGGCAGACACGTCAGCGCCGGTTTTGGATGGCCCTAATAATTTTGTATTTAATTTCTCCTCACTGAATACTTCACCCTTTTCAATCCCTAAAATTTTGGTGAGCGTTTCATCTGTATATTTGGCATTTCCCGACCAAGTTATGTTACCAAAATAATATTTCGGCCCTTCATATACGTCAATATCTATACGCACGTTCTTCCGGTCCAACTGTGTAACAGAATCCCGAAGAATAGTTGCATCCCTATAACCTTTGCTACGCATTTTTGACACAAGCGCTTCTTTGCCTTCATCATACTTCTCGTAATTAAACTTGCCGGGGCCCCAGAACCTCCACCATCTCTTTTGCTTAACCTTTTTCAAGTATTTATGCATCTTCGCATTGGAAAATGCTTCATTGCCGGTAAAGTTGATTTTTTTGGCCTTTACTTTTTTGTTCTTGTTAACAGCTACGTTTAGGATTTGATTATTGGCCTCGGTCGTGTCTTTTACTTGGGTGATCTTGATATCCGGATATAAATACCCCTTTTCTCTTAAGTAGCGCTTGATGGTGTTCTGCGTCGTGTTAAGTAAATTTTCATTAATGATCTTTCCGGTATTTTCATTGAGCCGTTTTCTAACCTCCTCCGTTTGGCTTTTACTTAAGCCGTCGAGATCTATCCGCGTTAAGCGGGGACGTTCAACCACATCGATATTAAAAAAAACGGAGTCGCCCCGTATCATATCAATCGTTAATTCGATGTTATCGAAAAGCCCTTGCGACCACAGGTTTTTTATTGCATTGGAGGTTGCCTCTCCGGGCACCTCGATCCGATCACCAACGGCCAATTTAGAAATGGTTAATAACACATCATTATCTAAAAACTTGGTGCCGCTTATGGTAACGCCACCGATAATATAATCCTTGGGAGTCAAATAACTTGAACCTCCTGCTTGTTTAGAAGAAGAATTACCAATACGAAGTTGTGCTGAAGCAATTTGCGCTCCTATCAAACAAAAACCTATTAAAAGAAAAAGTCGCTTCATTGAATTTATTTATCGCCGCTAAAGTAAAATAAACAGTTGTTAATTTTTGTTAAACTATTTTTTTTCAACTATTTTGAACGCTAGCTTTTGATATTTGATATATATAAAGTTAAAATACTTATTTTAATTGTTCGCTCGTTAAGCCGAATCTCCGCTCCCTATTTTGAAACTCAATGATAGCGGTATACAGGTCATCGCGCCGAAAGTCGGGCCACAATTTGTTGGTAAAATACAGTTCTGCATAAGCCAGTTGCCACAGGAGATAATTACTGACACGCTGTTCGCCGCTCGTACGTATCATCAATTCAGGGTCGGGCAACGGGTAAGAACTAAGCTGTTGGGCGAACAGATGCTCATCGATATCGGCTGCCTTTATTAAACCCTTCTCAACAGACTCCGCTATTTTCTTTGCGGCAGCTGTAATTTCCCACCGCGAACTATAACTTAGTGCCAATGTAAGTGTACATTTCGTATTGGCAGCGGTTTCCTCCATGCATTGCTTTAAATGGGCTAATGCTTTGGGAGGTAATTGTTCTAAATTTCCGATAGCATTGAGCTTCACTCCGTTGGCCATCAGCCTCTTCGTCTCCCTACCAATGGACGAGACCAGCAATTCCATAAGGGCCGCCACCTCCAATTTGGGGCGGTTCCAGTTTTCGGTAGAAAATGTATATAAAGTGAGGTAAGGCACGCCTATTTCCACAGCACCTTCCAACACGTCTCTCACAGCATCCACGCCCCGTTTATGTCCAAACACTCTCAACTTACCGCGCTCTTTCGCCCAACGCCCATTACCGTCCATGATAATGGCAATGTGGCGAGGCAGCTTACTGCGGTCTATAAGTTCAATATCAGTCATCTTAAAAGCTAAATCTTCTCTTTATATAAACAGGGCATTTTGCCCTAAATATAGCATATGCAACCGCAATATCGCCAATAAAACGCCTTTCCTTCTCTAACTATGCAGAATTTACTAATTCTCCGCCAAAATTAAGGTTCTCCGGCAAGGAGTACAAGAAAGCACAACTGCAAGCAATACAAATGTATCTTTAGATATAAGGCGCATTTCCAATAAAGGTGGTAAAGATAAGAGAATTAATCGAATTAGTGATCTTCTTTAGTGATCAGTTATAAGCTGCTCCGGGCTTTATGCTATACACTTCGGGCTTTGCGTGCTCAGTGGCCAAACTATTACCTGCAACATCCTTCTCAGCGGATCACTTATCGGATGTTTAGTAGTTTCTTGTATCCAGTCCCCATAAGAGTTTGTGACGTATGGTACTAAAAAAGCTTTCGTTCTTTAACCGAATCAGGTTGACGGTAAAATCGGCTTTCTGAATATTGATAACCGCTCCGGTATTGACCGTTTCGGTGGTTGAATCGTAAGAAAAAAGGAAAGAGTCGCTCCTGCTATCCACCTCGATCCGGATTGTGCTGCTGTCTGACACAACAATGGGCCGGACATTTAGGTTGTGTGGTGAGATAGGGGTAATAATAAAATTGCCGGAGCCGGGCATGACGATGGGTCCGCCGCAACTTAGTGAATAAGCCGTAGAACCTGTTGGCGTTGCGATAATCAAACCATCAGCCCAGTAAGCGTTTAACAGCTCATTATTCACATAAGCGTGAACGGTGATCATGGCAGAACTGTCTTTTTTAATGATGGTAATATCATTTAAGGCGAAGGCCAGTTGTTTGGCGGCAGTTCCGCTTCCATCCTCCTTGTAGGTAGCTAACAATACCCGCTTTTCGATGTCGTAACTGCCGGTCAGCAATTGCCTCAGGGCATCCTCTATCTTATCTTTATTGATACTGGCTAAAAAGCCCAATCGGCCGAAGTTGATCCCAGTAACCGGGATGCCACTATCGGCAATAATTGAGACCGCAGCGAGCATCGTACCATCTCCACCGAGGCTTAACATAAACCGAATATCCTTTGGAAGGTCTTTATGTACCTCGAAAGAATGGGTGGTTTGTTTCCAAGCGATCTTATCGGCTAAAAATTCGTTGAAGGGTTGATACACCCAAATTCCCACTCCTTCTTCGGCTAAAAGATCAAATAAGGCTTGTACATATTGTATGACCGCATATTGAAACTCCCGTCCGTATATGGCTATTTTCATCAAAATAAATTGTTTTCTTGCGGAGATGAGGCTTACATAAGCGCCGCTTCGCCGATTGACGTCCTTTTAAAAGCCGCTCATGAGGTCCATCCGACATTATAAATCCAGGTATTTCATCAGCTGATCGTAACGATCTCGCGTGGTATCAAATCCTCTCTTATCATTATAAATTGCCTTGACGATATAATCGTGCCTCAAAAAAGCCGCCACGATAGACGATATATCCGTTCTGTTCAATTTCAATGTAATTTCTAATTTGGTTGATTCGGGGAAATCGCGTACACTTGAACTTAGAATTTGCGTATTGTCGGATTCGACGATTTGTGCTATATGAGATAAGGAATTGTCCCGATTCCCAATCTCCAACACAATGATCCCGCCTTCGGCATCCGACGCCATATTACCTGCCAGAAAATCCGTTAAATTTTTCAAGGTGATTACACCTTTGTACTGCTGTTGCTCGTCTACAACCGGCAATATGTCCAGTCCATGCGCATGAAAAAGACGGAGGGTATCGTATACATGTTGGTTTTCGAATGCAAAAATCAATTTGAGTGCATGCTTGGAGGCAACAGCTTCCAAACGCATCTCATCACCAACATGCTCCAAAAGATCGTCCTCGACAACTAAACCCAAATAAAAATCGTTCTGTACTACAGGCAGTTGTGACACTTTATATTCTGCCATTCTGTCCAGAAGAAATTGCAACGTATCCTCTGGGCGCACAGGAAATATGTCATTCTTTATGATTTCACCTGAAGTCATCGCTGTTTTTTACGTTTTTTAGTCAATCGCTTCGTACTTATACCTGATTAGGGTACCATGCTTTCTGCGCAATTAATAATAAGTATATAATATATATACGATAAAAACAACGTTTGGTTTAATCTATGTGTTAAAAAGATTCTTAGAATAAATTTTACGTATCCAATTTACTCAAAAACGTCTTTAAGTGCTGATTAAACTGCAAAGGCTGCTCCATCATCGGCGCATGACCACATTGGTCGATCCACGTCAGTTCTGCATTGGGTAATCGTTCCAAAAATTCTTCCGCGACGTCTGGCGGCGTAATTTTATCATTTTTACCCCAAATCAATCCGACGCGGATCTTGATATTCGGAAGCTCTTTTGCCATGTTATGCCGAATAGCCGACTTTGCCATGGCAATGGTCTTTATGACGCGTTCTTTATTATTGACCGTTGCAAATACTTCGTCTACTAGCTCTTTGGTCGCTATTTTTGGGTCATAAAAAGTAAATTCGACCTTTTCTTTTATATAGTCGTAGCTTTCTCTTCTCGGGAAAGAGCCTCCAAAAGAATTTTCATATAAACCCGAACTTCCGGTAAGCACCAACGCTTTCACATTATCCTGATGTTCCGCTACGTACATAAGGGCCACATGTCCGCCCAACGAGTTACCGATGAGTACGAAATCTTTTAACTGAAGATGATTGACAAACTTCTCGAACCATTTCGTCAGGCTCTTAACGCCCGTGGAAATAATCGGCATGTCATAGATGGGTAACATGGGAATAATGACCCTATAGTTCTCTTTCAATTCGCTCACAGTATCTTCCCAATTACTCAAGGCACCCATTAAGCCATGGAGCATAAGCACCACTTCTCCCGTTCCTTCGTCTATAAATTTAAACTCTTTGTCTTCCTTTATGGTCAACTCCATATAATATGTTCCTAGTATCTATATAATTTTAATATGAACCTCGATAATGCACGACAAAGTGTTTACAAAGCGTTCAGTTGCTCTTTCACTACTTCTGCTATCGTTTTACCATCGGCCTTGCCTCCTAAAAGCTGATTTACCCGCCCCATTACTTTACCCATGTCCTTTACACTAGCCGCTCCGACTTCTTCAATAACAAGCTTCACCTGTTCGGTAATTTCTTCTTTACTAAGCTGCTTGGGCAAATATTCTTCGATAACGTCCTGCTCTTCTTTTTCAATCTGGTAAAGATCTTGCCTATTTTGCTGTAAATAAATCTCCGCTGATTCCTTACGCTGTTTAACCAGTTTCTGTAAAACTTTTATTTCCACTTCCTCGGTTAATGTTTCGCCCGCCCCCTTTTCTGTCTTTGCCAATAAAAGAGCAGATTTGATTGCTCGCAAGCCCCTCAACCGAGCGTCGTCTTTGGCTAACATAGCCGCTTTAATATCCTGATTTATCGTGTTTTCAAGAGCCATAATGCTATTCAAATTATGCACATTTCACGGTGCGTTTGATTTAATAGTCGCGTATCTTTTGTACTAGACACCAACCTGACACTTCTTTTTGGGCAAAACTAATTATTTTACGCATAAAACAGCTATATAGGAAGAAGTATTTACTAAAGATTTACCTTTGCGGCTAATTGGCGCCCTCAAGTTAATCATAAAATGAAATACTGTCCAAGCTTCGCGCCAATTATTTTACTGTTCCTTATAGAAAATCGTACCAGAGGCTTGCGCGGTTGGCATCAATAATAAGTCGTTGACATTTACATGGGCCGGTCTGGATGCTGCAAACCAGATCGCTTCTGCGACATCCTCTGCGGATAAGGGCGTAAAACCTTCATATACTTTCTTGGCTTTTTCATGATCTCCTTTAAAGCGAACGATCGAAAATTCTGTTTCGACGGCCCCTGGATCAACGCTGGTAACTTTGATGTTATAAGGCAACATGTCTATACGCATGGCTTTGGTCAATGCATCAACGGCATGTTTGGTAGAGCAATAAACATTGCCATTCGGATAAACTTCTTTACCGGCAACTGAACCTATATTAATGATGTGTCCACTTCTACGGGCTTGCATGATAGGCGCCACGACACGTGTCACGTATAAAAGTCCTTTTACATTCGTGTCGATCATGCGGTCCCAGTCGTCCGTATTTCCTTCTTGTATGGGATCTAATCCTTGACTCAGACCGGCGTTATTGATCAACACATCAATATCTTTCCATTGATCGGGCAATTCTTCCCAAACCTTCTCTACTAAATTTTTATCTCGTACGTCCATGCCAACTGTGTGGATCTGAACGCCGTATTTATTCTGAAGATCAGTCGCCATAATATGCAACCTATCTATGCGGCGGGAAGCTAATAAAAGATTGTATTTCTCGCGTGCAAATACTTCTGCACTGGCAAAACCGATGCCCGAGCTTGCTCCTGTAATAAAAACTGTTTTCATGCGTTTAATTTTTTGTTGTAATGCCTTCTGCCAGCATAGCACGGAAGCTTCCATGGCGACAAAAACTCGTACGGCTAGTTCCTCTCACAGGCATTTAGAAAACATTATAGGCCCACCTGTCGCTCCTTACTAAACAACCATCGGCAATAGATCTAAGACCATCGCATGTTGCCAGCAGCACAGTAAAGCACTTTAACGATCATTTGGTGCCTATATAAATGGTACAGATGCCGAAAGTCTGTGGCCGATACACCGTTTTGGTAAAACCTGCCCGTTGAAGGATGGCTGTAAACCGTTCGCCATCCGGAAACTGTGCCACCGACTCGGGCAGATAGCTGTATGCTGCTCGATCTTTGGAGAACAACCTTCCCAAAAAAGGCATCACGGTACGGGAATATATGCTGTAAAGCTGCTTCATTGGAAAAGTCTTCGGCGTCGAAAACTCTAAAATGACCGCCTGTCCGCCCGGCCTTAATACCCTACAGATGTCTGTCAGGCCTTTCTCCAAGTTCTCAAAATTACGAACACCAAATGCTACGGTTACCGCATCGAAAGAGGCGTTCCCGAAAGGTAAACCTTCGGAGTCACCTAAAACCACTTCAAACTTTTGTGCTAAGCCACGTTTAGCAATTTTATTTCTGGCAATGTCCAACATCCCCTGCGAAATGTCCACTCCAATTACTTGATCGGGATTCAATATATTGATCGCTTCAAAAGCGAAATCGCCCGTTCCGGTCGCAACGTCCAAAAGCTGTTTGGGCTGTAACTCTTTGAGCGATTTTATAGCCCTTTTCCTCCATATAATATCGATTCCGAAGGACAAAAAGTGGTTCAAAAAATCATACGTTTTCGAGATATTATTGAACATGGTAGCGACCTGCTGCTTCTTGCTCGCCTTGTCGTCTTTATATGGAGTAATAGTATTGGAGTTCATACGTAGGCAAACTTATACAAAATTGACTTCATCGCCAAGTCTAGTTGTCCGTTATTAGTTATTGATTGTTGGTTATGAGCGATAGAATAGTAGCAGGGGCGGTGGCGTCCCTTGCCTATCGCCTAATGCATAACACCTAATGCTTAAAACCTATAAGTAAAATGCTATCTTTGCCTATTATGGTGATAAAAAGTGCCGAATTTGTTTGCAGCAACACAAAAGTAGACAAGCTTCCTCCTCCAGTACTTCCGGAGTATGCCTTTATAGGGCGATCAAATGTAGGTAAATCGTCGTTAATCAACGCGCTAGCTCAACACAAGGGTTTGGCGAAGACCTCACAAACGCCAGGGAAAACCCAGCTGATAAACCATTTTTTGATTAACAAAGATTGGTATCTGGTGGACCTGCCCGGATATGGTTACGCCAAAACCGCTAAATCGAATCGATCGGAGTGGGAAAAATTTATAAAAAAATATATTTTTAGCCGGGAGAACCTGCAATGTATCTTTGTATTGATAGATAGCCGTCTCCCACCCCAAAAAATTGACCTCGACTTTTGTTGCCTGCTTGGAGAAAAGGGAATCCCTTTTGTTCTCGTGTTCACAAAAGCGGATAAACAATCTAAAGCGAAATCGGAAAGCAATATTGCCCTATTCCGTAAAGCGCTATTGACATGGTTTGAAGAAATTCCACCTCATATATTGACGTCGTCCGAAACACGGCTCGGTTGCGATGAAGTGTTGAATTTAATAGATGAGGTAAATCAAAGGTTTGCGATTTGACCCATCGAGCCCAACGGCCGGAGCGCTCTTGCGCTTAGGTAAAGAATAAAATATTGGTTTTCTTTACTGCCTTCAAAAGCTTTGTACATATTCATAGTTTAACAATGAAAAAATATCTATCGCTCGTTCTTTTTGCTCATAGCATTTTTGCCCTCCCTTTTGCCTTTATTGGCTTCTTTTTAGCCGTCCACACTACCAGCTATACATTCAACTGGTTTTTGTTGCTCCTGATGCTGGTATGCATGGTATCGGCACGGAATGCGGCGATGGCTTTTAACCGCTACTTAGATAGAGATATCGATGCCCTTAATCCACGTACAGCGATGCGCGACATTCCAGCGGGCCGGGTGAGCGCAAAGAACGCGTTAATTTTTACTGTTATCAACTGTGTTATTTTTGTATCGGCGACTTATTTTATTAATCCCGTCTGTTTTTACCTTTCGCCGGTTGCCCTGTTTGTCGTGTTGTTCTACAGCTACACCAAACGCATTACGCCCCTTTGTCATCTGGTATTAGGGCTCGGCTTGGGCTTAGCACCTCTAGGTGCTTATTTGGTAGTAACAGGAAGCTTCGACGTCGTACCTGTTTTATATGCTTTTTCGGTACTGTTCTGGGTAAGTGGTTTTGATATTATCTACGCCTTGCAGGATGAAGAGTTCGACCGAAATCACCACCTTAACTCCATACCCGCTTATTTTGGTAAAAAAGGGGCTTTGCGCATATCCGAAATACTACATTGCTTATCGGCTTGCTGTGTCATTATCCCTATGTTTTATATGCACTTAAGCTGGTTTTATATCGCGGGCGTCATTTTCTATTGCTCTTTATTGGTTTATCAACATCTTATTGTAAGTCCAACCGATCTTCGACGCGTCAATAGGGCCTTTATGACGACCAACGGTATTGCGTCAGTTATTTTTGCTGTATTTTTTTTGCTGGATATTTATTTTTTTGGTTAAACTGGGACTTAAACAGGTGCTAGTATGAGTATTAAAAAACCGACATTTTTTCTCATTTTTTGATTGTAACTAAAACACATATTTGAGTACCGGTGAAAGGCTAAAGGGTATCGAAAGGTTAGACACTATTGAAAAAGAGCATGTGTTTGCACTACTCGATGCTTTTCTGGCCAAAAGCAATTTAAAAGCGCTACTTAAATAGTGTACGATCCCTTTCTCATGCCTTCCATTCTTACGGGATTCCTGCTACATCCGTACTGTATAGGTTCTATAGAAAAGCAATGAAACATGGATGGAGGGCGGAGGTATACCGAACGACAGACGGGTCTAACGTGGAATAAAGGTGGCCTTCACGTGGAGTTTATGTGGAGTTCAAACTTGGAAATTTGTTGCAATTTTAGATGGTTAAGCTGGAAGACAGAAGGAATCTTTGCAAATTTACGAAAAAAATTGTAAAATGCTGCTTAATCCGTACGCTATGGCAAAACAAACGAGTGATATTACCCTCAGCGGAAAATTAGGC
This sequence comes from Olivibacter sp. XZL3, assembly GCF_004368405.1. Taxonomy (GTDB): domain Bacteria; phylum Bacteroidota; class Bacteroidia; order Sphingobacteriales; family Sphingobacteriaceae; genus Olivibacter. The sequence goes on along the minus strand of NZ_SBJH01000010.1, from coordinate 55,841 downwards.
GATCATGTTCATTATAGTCGTGGTGGAAAACACTTCACAAAAAGAGCTTCGGCGAAGCCCTATAATTTTTCACCTGGGAGTATCGCCGCCCAACAGGCTTTTGGTTTAGGCAGCCAGACAGGAAAGCAATTAAAAACTGCTTTAAAAACCGTTCTAGCGGAGTATAAATACGAGGGTGTCCACAATAGATTAACAGAAGTTTGCAAACGGATTTTCAGAAATGGCCCTGTACATGAACTGGAAAGCAAAAACTTTATAGACCACAATATAAAAATGCTGCTCGGTTTAAATTTAAATAAACATGCAGCTATTAATTCGCTGATCCTTCAAAACCCGATTATATTAGGTTATGACCCTTCGGGACAAGTGAAGCTAACCATAGCCGAGCATAATCCGATGACCGCCTTTTCGAACCTTTTGAAAATGCACGCAATTTCAATTAGATTTCTTTTTTCGGTTATCGACCTGGAAGCATCTTCTTTTAATCATCATCAAACAAAGGATATCATAATCCCACTATATCAATCGCATTTTACGAAATTGCAGGGCACCTTTCAGGTTGCACCATTAAACAACAAACTGTTTATATGTTGCACACAGGTTAGGTATTATGGCAACGCGGATTACAGTAGCTATTCCAATAACAAAAAGTTGGTCGCTGCGGCTATCACAGCAGTTGAATATGCAAGGGATGACATGTTTGTCTCCTATCCGCCCTTAGATCAACAAACAACCAAGGCTGCAACAACCGATAGTTCGCCTATTAACGTCATCGACATAAAATGGGAATAAGCTGACATTAAAAAAGCAATGTCTTTTTCAGCTCATACGTTGTAAATAAGAGATTAATATATAAAGAACCTATGCAAACACTAAATAAAGTAAACCGTCGTTTCGTCCCACAAGACCTTCCGGTGGTGTGGGAAAATTTAAATCCGTTGTTTCAAGATTTACAAAATAGAACCATCGATTCTAAGGAAGCTTTGGAACAGTGGATGCTCGACCGCAGTGAATTAGAGGCAGTTTTAGAAGAGGATTTTGCTTGGCGTTATATACGTATGACTTGCGATACTACCGATGAAAAATTACTTCAGGATTTTCAATATTTCGCTACAGAAATTGAACCGAAAATAGCCCCTATCGCGAATGCATTGAATAAAAAACTGATAGCATCTGATTATGTAAAGGAGATAGATCAGGAAAAGTACTTTGTTTATTTAAGGGCTGTTAAGAAAGCACTTGAAATATTTAGGGAAGAAAATGTTCCTTTATTAACTCAACTGCAAGTAGAGCAACAAAAATACCAGTCTATTACAGGAACTATGGAAGTTGAGATAGATGGACAACAGTATACACTTCCACAGGCGACGACGTTTCTAAAGGATACAGATCGAATTAAAAGGGCTACCGTTTGGCAGAGCATAACCTCGCGGCGCTTACAGGATAAAGAACAGCTGAATGCACTTTTTAGTCAGCTGCTTAAGCTAAGGCACCAAGTGGCGCTAAATGCTGGCTTTGAGAATTACCGCGACTATATGTTCCAATCCCTAGGTCGTTTTGACTACAGTCCGCAAGATTGTTACGCTTTTCACGCCGCCATTGAAAAAGAAGTGGTTCCCCTTTTAAAAGAACGGGCGGCATTCAGGCAAAATGCACTGCATCTCAATGAGCTGAAACCTTGGGATATGGAAGTCGATATCACCGGAAAACCTGGTCTTAAACCTTTTAATAATGGGCACGAACTCATCGAAAAAACGGCTGCTTGTTTCAACCGGCTAGACCCGTCGATAGGCAAATACATCGATTTTATGCAAGCCAACAACCTTTTTGATGTGGAAAGCAGAAAAGGAAAAGCTCCGGGCGGCTATAATTATCCTTTGGCGGAAAGTGGCGCACCCTTCATTTTCATGAATTCGGCCAACACATTCAGAGACTTGACAACCATGGTACATGAGGGAGGGCACGCCCTGCATACCTTCCTAACGGCTGATTTGGAGCTAAACGACTTCAAGCAACTGACCAGCGAGATTGCTGAACTGGCCTCCATGAGTATGGAGCTCATTTCAATGGATTTCTGGGACGCCTTTTTCGACAAAGAAGAGGACTTAATACGGGCGAAGAGAGAGCAATTGGAAGATGTTTTGAAAACATTGCCTTGGGTTGCTACTATTGATCAATTTCAACATTGGCTTTATACGAACCCGAATCACACGGAAGAGCAGCGTACAGCCGCATGGATCGAAATCTTCGACCGCTTTGGTCAGAACTTTACCGATTGGAAGAACTTGGAGGAAGCCAAGTCGTTTCTTTGGCAAAAGCAACTGCACTTATACGAGGTCCCTTTCTATTACATCGAATATGGAATGGCCCAACTAGGTGCGATTGCCGTATGGAAAAATTACAAAGAAAACCCCGAAAAAGGCCTAAAGCAGTACATCGATGCATTAAAACTGGGTTACACGAAAACAATACCTGAAATTTACCAAACGGCTGGGGTCGCATTCGACTTTAGCCAAAATTATGTAAGAGAACTTGTAGAATTTGTAAAAGCCGAACTGGAAAAATTATATGAAGAATAGCATAAATAGTATTGCTGTATTTTGTGGGTCGAGTAATGGACTGAAGAAGGACTATATTGACCAAGCTTTCTTATTGGGAGTCGGCTTGGCCGAAAGAAAGATTCGCCTTGTATATGGCGGGGCTAAGGTCGGCTTAATGGGAGCCGTTGCGAATGGAGCGCTAAGCAAAGGAGGCCATGTGAGCGGGATCCTGCCAGACTTCCTACAGAAGAAAGAGTTGACCCATGAAGGGATTACAGACCTGTTTATTGTGGAAAACATGCATCAACGTAAAACGAAAATGCATGATTTGTCTGACGCGTTTATCGCCTTGCCCGGTGGTTTTGGGACATTGGAAGAGCTCTTCGAAATCATCACCTGGGCACAGCTCGGCCTACACCAAAAGCCTATTGGTTTGCTAAACATTGATGGGTTCTATGATCATCTGCTCTTATTGCTGGATCAGATGGTCAACAGCGGTTTCTTAAAAGAAAGCAACCGGGATATGTTATTGGTCGATAACGACCTGGATCGCCTGATACAGCAAATGGAAGCTTATGAAGCGCCTACCGTTGGCAAGTGGATCGGCAGCGAAAAAGAAGTATAACATAGCGCAGCACTGCGGCCGGTTAAGCAATTAACCGGCTGACCTTCGCAATGTCAATATCCCGATAGTCCTGAATATAATAGTCGCATGGAGGCAATTCTTCCTTCGCGTGGGATGAAAGTACGCCAACGACTTTCATTCCTGCATTGATTGCTGCCGTAACGCCCGAAAAAGAATCCTCAAAGACTACACACTGTTCGGGTGCCACGGCCAGATTTCGCGCCGATTTGAGGTATACTTCCGGATCTGGCTTATGTCGATCAACGTCTTCACTACTCAATATGGATTCCATCTGCGAGGCAAAAGTTAATTTGTTCAGAATGAGCTCCAGGTTTAAATAGGGCGCAGAGGTGGCAACACCCGTTTTATAACCGGCTGCTTTTAAATCCGATAAAAACGATAAAAATCCAGGTATGGGATCCACCACCTCCGTATAAATACTGCGAAACAGCATTTCTTTCTCGTCTTCCAACACTTTAACCTCTTGATCACTGAGCTCTCTCTTGAGAAAATACTTCATAATATAGCTATTATGTTTCCCATACATGTGATCAATAAACTCCTGTTCGGTATAAGGAATCGATCTCTTATCAAAAAACTGTCTAAAGGCTTCTGCATGATATGGATTGGTGTGACAAATAACACCGTCCATGTCAAAAATTACGGCTCGTTCGTTCATAACCGTAAAGATAGTTATAAACCTGAGATCGAATATTATTTTCTGTTCAGAACGATGGCTATTGAATCCCTGAGCTCATAAAGCATAGTCGAACTCAGGTTATAAAGGTGGAAGACGAAAACGGCCGAAAAAATGGTTGCGCCGCTTAAGAAATCTCCTTCATCAAGGTACGCTTAGCCATGGGCAGTAAAGTCTGATCTAGCGGAAAAGTGATATCGCTCTCTACATGATAAACGGCTGGATTAGGGAGCGTCTTTCTTTGGTGAATCAGATCTTTTCTAATCGATTCGGGCGTACTATAAAGGAAATGACGGTCGTACTTGGTGAGATATTTCATATGAACACCTCGATATTTTTCATCTTTACCTTCAAACAGCGTTACCTGATATTCGTACACGAGAATTCCTTTTTCATCCCCGTTTTTAAGTAGCATGTATCCGTTATAAGGATACAAAGGCATAACGCCAATCGCCTCAATAGTCAAGCAGTTTTCAACAAAATCATAAATCTCTTTCCCTTCCTTAAGAACCCGATCTAACTTCACAATCGCATAGCTGATAATGCGTTCAATCTCTATCATCAACGCATCGTCGTTCACCAATTTTTCATAGGTTAACTTGACCGCCTCGGTATCGGCGTGCGTTAACCGTACCGGAAAAGAGTCTTGCAATGTTGTCTTGTCCTTCTTGAATTTCTGTAAGTTATTGTAATGAAAGACAAGATCATTCAGATTTGGGTACAACCTGTTCTTGTGAAAGTGGTGGTTAATTTCTTTTAGGTAGGCTAAGAGTTGATACTTCTTATATTCAAAATCCAAAGGGATTTCAATAAACCAATCGGCATTTAACTTGGACATACAACCTCCAGTTTTATATGCTTAAGTTAGAAAAAATTTATGAAACAGGCAAATTTGCCTGTTCGTTCCTTTTAACAAACAAGTATAAAAAACTGTTTAGCATTCGGTCGAATTGAGATTTAAACGTAAACTGGTTGTCCCCTTTAATCGCGGCTCGATTTAAAGGGGACAACTACAAGGCATGGACTTAACTGATCCAGTCGAAGCCCGTATAAGGCACCAATACTTCCGGAACCCGAATTCCTTTATCTGTCTGGTTTTCTTCTAAAATACAGGCCACAATGCGCGGAAGTGCCAACGCACTTCCGTTCAGCGTATGGGCCAACTGCATTTTTCCATCCTCGCCTTTAAACCGGGTCTTCAGACGGTTACTTTGAAAGGTCTCAAAGTTTGAAACGGAGGAAACCTCCAGCCATCGCTGCTGCGCACCGCTCCACACTTCCATATCATAGGTCATGGCAGCAGCAAAACCGATATCGCCGCCACATAGCCGAAGTACCCGGTAAGGCAGCTTCAGCTTCTGTAGCAAAGATTGCACATAAGTACTCATTTCTTCCAACACTTCGTAAGATTTGTCTGGATGAACGATTTGTACCAGTTCGACTTTATCAAACTGATGCAAACGATTCAATCCTCGAACATGGGCTCCGTAAGATCCTGCCTCTCTTCTGAAGCAAGGCGTGTAAGCTGTATTTTTGATCGGAAAATCTTCCTGCTTCAGAATTTCGCCTCTGTACATATTCGTAACAGGAACTTCCGCCGTCGGAATCAAGTATAGGTCGTCTGCGCCGACATAGTACATTTGCCCTTCTTTATCCGGCAATTGGCCGGTTCCAAAGCCCGAATCACCATTAATCAGAATGGGAACCTGCACTTCACGATAGCCGTTTTCCGCCGCTTGGTCAAGAAAAAAATTAATAAGGGCTCTTTGAAGTCTGGCTCCTTTCCCTTTGTATACTGGGAAACCAGCCCCACTCACCTTAACGCCTAGCTCAAAATCGATGATATCATATTTCGCGGCGAGCTCCCAATGTGGGAGCGCATTGTCCGGCAAAGTCGGCTTTTCACCATGCTCAAGCACAATTTCATTGTCGTCGGCCGTTTTTCCTGCCGGCACGTCCTTATAGGGAAGATTGGGAAGCTGAACTATTTTTTCAAAAAATTCATCTTCTAAGCGGCCCAGCTGTTCGTTCAACACTTTCAACTGATCTTTATATTCGCCAGATCTGGCCTTGATCGCTTCTGCTTCCTCTCGCTGGCCTTGGCGCATCAATTCGCCGATCCGTTTCGCTGCTGCGTTCCCTTCTGCTGCAATAGATTCCGACTGAATTTTGGTCGACCGAAGTTCTTCGTCTAAACGTATGACTTCATCTACCAATGCTAACTGATCGAAATTACGCACTTTTAGGCGCCTAATTACATCGTCTCTGTTTTCGCGGATATAGCTAATTTGCAACATATATTCTTATTTTTGCAGACAAAGATATTAAAATTCAAAAGTAAAAAAGTAAAAATTCAAAAGCTCGCTTCCCGTAGGGATGGCTTGCCTCCGGTAGGGATGGTGATCAGTGACGAGTGTGTATCAGTGACGAGTGGCTACTTTTTTTAATTTTTAACTTTTACTCTAAAATGTATTCAGTCGGACTTCTTAATCCTGTGCGTTGTTTCCTACGTTAGCAAACTTATAACGTAAAACTTACAGCTCATAACGTAAAACTTACAAATAAAAAAATGCTTTACCTCGTTCCAACTCCAGTCGGCAATTTAGAAGATATGACTTTCCGTGCTATACGCGTGCTTAAAGAAGCAGATATTATCTTAGCAGAAGATACGCGGACAAGCGCCCCGCTCTTAAAGCATTTTGGAATAGACAAAAAGGCCTATGCTCATCACCAACATAACGAACATAAGGCTTTAAACGAAGTGATCCGTTTTTTAAAGGAGGGTAAAGTGGTTGCGCTGATATCAGATGCGGGCACGCCTGCTATCTCCGACCCCGGCTTTTTGTTGGTCCGGGAGGCGATAAAAAACGGATTGGACGTTTGCTGCCTGCCGGGTGCAACGGCTTTTGTCCCGGCATTGGTCAATTCGGGTTTACCCACCGACAGCTTTGTGTTCGAGGGTTTCTTACCCGTAAAAAAGGGGCGACAAACGAAGCTTAAATCTTTAGTTAACGAAGAAAGAACCATGATTTTCTATGAATCACCGCACCGACTCGTAAAGACGCTGGGCGAGTTTGGTACATTCTTGGGCAACGACCGATTCATTTCTGTATCGCGGGAAATCAGCAAAATATATGAAGAAACCGTTAGGGGATCTATAGAAAGTGTATTGACGCATTTTGAAAACAATCCCGTGAAGGGAGAGTTTGTAATTTGTGTAGCGGGAAAATCGTAAATTAGCATGGTTGGTTATTAGTTGTTAGCGAATTGAATTTTGACTTGACCATCCATTTCGGAAGTGAGCGTTTGAATTATGGATGTCTTGCTTATTTTAATAAGGCATCAATGAGCCCTTCGGGGTTTTGACTTTTTTACTTTTGAATTTTGACTTAGAAAAATGTACATAGAACAATATCTTAACGAGGAACAAGACCCTAAAGTGGTAGAAAAACTGCTAGGCAAGCTAAAAGACATGCTCACTTCAGGAGAGGTGATTAGTTATATTGCCGTGCAAAAGAAACCTGCCATCACCTTGCACCCCGACTGCGTGGTTATTACCACTAAACGGATCATTTTATGCGAGTCAGCAAAGCTTGGTCTCACTACTAACTTTGAGATCTTTCCTTGGCAGGATGTAAAAGATGTGGCGTTCAAAGAAGAGTTTTTTGGGGCAAAATTTACCGTTATTCCACAAAATAACGAAAACTTGACGGTAGAATATATTCCCAAAGTACAAGCAAGAAAGCTTTATCAATTAGCGAGCGAAGCGCTCGAAAAGAAGCGGGAAGAACAACGATTGCGTGAACTGGAATTAAAAAAGCTCGCCACACCACCTCTTCCTAAGCCCTTGCCAGAAGAATCATCCAGCGAACGGAAGCTCAAAATAGAGGAGGAACCCTTCGTTAAAGCGAATGCCGAACCGGAAGATGAGATAACTGCCAAATTAAAAAAACTGAAGCTTCTTTTTGAAAAACAGCTCATCACACAGGAAGAATACGAGAATAAGAAAAACGATATTCTATCGCAGTTCTAGGAATGAGCAGTTGATTAGCTGCATTGCAAGTAAAAACTCCGGATAATCGTCCCTTGTGTAGCTTTCATTGTATCATGCAGGAAATATAAATTTATTGAAGGATCGTAACTATTGATGAAAAACAAATATACTTGGGCTTTATTAAGTTCCTTTTTATTATGGCTGGGCTGGCCTCCCATGCCCTATACCGCGCCACTTCTGTTAATAGCCTTTGTACCCTTATTAATGGCTATCGAGGGCATTATCCTTGACGATACGACAAAAAAAGGCAAAAAGGTATTTTTGTTGGCGGGATTTACTGCGCTTATCTGGAATACCGCTTCGATTTATTGGGTTTACAATGCTATCAGCGCGGTGATGCCGGCTTATGTAGCGATCTTTATCAGCCTAATTCCATTCGGTCTTGCGGCTCTGCTGATCGCTATCGTATTTAGGTTCTATTATCAATTGCGAAAACGTTATAGTATATCAGGAAGCTTAGCCGGACTGGTGTGTTTATGGATTGGCTATGAGTACCTCCATCAATCTTGGGATTTGGCATTCCCTTGGATGACCTTGGGAAATGGTTTCGCCAACACCCATCAATTGATTCAGTGGTATGCCTATACCGGTGTATATGGCGGAACGCTATGGATCTGGGCCTGCAATATCGCCTTGTTTCTTCTCTTACGGCGACGCCTATTCGACAAAAGCTATCCGCTTTCCGTAAAAAGATTTTTAGGTTTTGCTCTGATCGTGCTCTTTCCCATGGCAATTTCGCTTGTTCAGTATTTCACTTACGAGGAGCATGAAAACCCCTCTAATGTAGTAGTCGTGCAACCGAACATCAATCCTTACGAAAAATGGCAGGCGCCGATTAGCGAACAAGTCGAACAACTGATTCGCCTTTCGAGCGCCAAGGCCCACAGCAATACCGAATTTTTCATCTGGCCGGAGTCGGCCATTCCGGAAAGGCCACCCGGCGTGAACGAAGAAGAAATAAGGAGCAATGAAAGCTATTTACGGATAAGGGAATTTTTAAATAACTACAAGAATGGAAATGTGCTATCGGGTATAGAATCAATGTTGTTATATGATTCGTTGCAAACGCCGTCCGCAAGACAGTTCGGTAATGTACCGCAATACTTTGATGTTTTCAATGCGGCCGTTTTAATTGACAATTCGTCCAAAGTGCAGTTTTACCATAAGTCTAAATTGGTACCTGGTGTAGAACAGACACCTTTTTCATATTTATCTTTTTTAAAACCTTTATTTGCCGCCTTCGGCGGTAGTACAGGAAGTTACGGTCGACAAGAAAAGCCGTCGGTGTTCTACTCCGAGAGTGGGATCGGTGCTGCGCCCATCATCTGCTATGAGTCGATCTGGGGTGATTATGTAGCCGATTACGTAAGGCAAGGAGCTCAATTTATTGCGGTCATTACCAATGACGGCTGGTGGGGAAACACGTCCGGAAAAAGTCAGCACTTGGAATATGCGCGGTTGAGAGCCATAGAAAATCGGAGGTCGGTTGCACGTGCCGCCAATACAGGCATTTCCGCGTTCATCAATCAGCGTGGAGATATCATTTCGCAAAGCGAATGGTGGGTACCAACGGCCCTGGTGGCTGATATCAACCTCAACGATGACATCACTTTCTATACGGCTACGGGCGATTATATAGCGTACGCAGCAGGTTTAGGCTGCGCGGTGTACCTGATTTTACTCTTCGGAACTTTCTTTAAGCGGAGCCGACTTTAGAGCCATAAACCGAAAGCTCTTAGATCTTTCGGCTCTAAGCGCCGGCAGGGCATCTTGATACTTACCTGCCTGCCGGTAAGCTGGTATCCTATAAAAGCTTTAGGTATTAGACATTCTTTCCGTCATGCCGGACTTGTTCCGTAGGTAGCTTAAGCGGCGCGCCATTCTTAAACAATAAAAAAAGGGGCTCTTTTATCAATTCGGGCCCCCTTTCAAATTATCACTTAAAAAATTCTTAATTCTGTGCCATGACAGGATACTGTTTCATAATATTCTGCACAACAACAGGAAGATCATTTACAGCTTTCTCTGGATTTCTAACCTCGCCTGTACCTCTTCCTTGCCATATTACTTTATTGGTTTTGGCATCAATAGCTTCGATAATGATGTGACCGGCACGATAGCGCTCTCTGCCAACAGCACCTCCCATGCCCCATCCCCAATACGGGCCCCAGCCCCATCCCCAGCCCCAACCGCCATACATAGGCGCGTAAACTGTTCTGCTGGTATTGTTTACAATGGCTTTGTACCTAAAGAGTAGATCGGGGTTACTTTTATCATAAGTAAGACCCTTTGCCTTTAAAGCCGCATCGGCCGCCTCATAAATATTTTCCTGCGCAATAGAATTATTGTAATACGACTTAGAAAGCGAATCTAAACCAGGCAACCAGGCATAAGTCTTATATTGAGAAAACGCTCCGTTTTTACTCTGTGTTGTATAGTACTTATATGGTGAGCAGGCAGCCATTACGATGGCCACCATCGCCAAAAGGAACCATTTTGTTTTCATTTTACATACCTCCCAATTATGCTATAAAAATAACGAATTTAATGCCAATCTGCTACAGATTAGAAAAATTTAATGTATTGCAACTGCAGCTGATATTAAAAGGGATGTTGCGCAACCAGCGGCATAGCCCGACCTGCACCAAAGGCCTTTCTGGTAACTCTTAAAATCGGTGGCGACTGAAATCGCTTAAATTCGGCACCTACCACTAGCTTTATCACACGGTGTACCAGGGCTTTATCGAAACCGTCTCCGATGATCTCCTTCGCACTCCGTTCCAGTTCTATATAGCGGTGAAGTATGGCATCGAGCACATCATAGTCTGGCAGCGAATCAGAGTCTTTCTGATCAGGGCGCAGCTCGGCAGATGGCGCTTTAGTGATCGTATTTTCTGGTATAATAATGCCGTTGCGGTTTATGTAATTGGCAAGCTGGTAAACTTTTGTCTTAAACACATCGCCCAGTACCCCTAATGAGCCGGCCATATCGCCGTATAAGGTCCCATAGCCAACGGCGGCCTCACTCTTATTGGATGTATTGAGCAAAATATATCCGTGCTTGTTGGACATCGCCATTAAAACAATAGCACGGACGCGTGCCTGTATATTCTCTTCGGTAATATCGTTTTCCTTCCCAGCAAATGCCTGGGCCATCATCCGGTCGAAGGCCTCGGTGGCGTCCTTAATGGGAATAACTTCATGTAGGCATCCCAGATTGCGGGCCAAATCAAGGGCGTCTTGTACGGAGTGTCCGCTCGAATACACCGAAGGCATTAACACTCCCATTACATTGGAAGGCCCGAGCGCTTCGCTTGCCAATGCAGCCACCACTGCCGAGTCTATCCCACCGGACAGGCCTAAAACGGCCTTTTTAAAACCCGATTTGGAAAAAAAGTCCTTAATCCCTAAAACCAAAGCTTGGTAAATATTCGCGATTGATAGGGGCTCTTTATAGACTTCAGCGGGCTCCGTCCCGCGTAGCTCCTTTCCTGCTAAATGATAATAACGAAGATCTTCTTGGAAAGGATTTAGTACATCTATCAACTGCGCCTGTTGGTCGAACACCAAAGAACGTCCGTCGAAAATAATATCGGCATGCGCGCCTATGGTATTAACATATAAAGCGGGCAAGCCATACCGCCTGCTGTGCGCCGTTACGACAGCGCACCGGCTTTCAAAATGGTCTTCCGAAAATGGCGAAGCAGCAATATTGATCATAATATCCGGTTCTTGCTTGGCCAACACCGCCATCGGATCTTGCGCGTAAAGTGAAGGTAAATACTCATTCCATAAATCTTCACAGATGGTCAACGCTATTCGACTCCCCTTATAATCAATACATTTGAACACATCATTTGGCTCAAAATATCGGTATTCATCAAATACATCATAGTCGGGCAATAAGGTTTTATGAACAACATGCTGTACGCTCCCTTCCGCCAGAAAAAGCGCTGCATTATACAATTGTTTACCTTTAGGCAGCTTACTCCGTACAGGAGCGCCAATAACACAGGCTATGCCCTCACATGCTGCGGCAATCTGATCGACACTTGCTTCACAGGCATCTAAGAAGGAATCATAGCGCAATAAATCTTTAGCGAGATAGCCTCCAACAGCAATTTCTGGAAAAACCACTAACTCAACACCGGCATTTTTAGCCTTTGCGATGGTGTTCAAGATTTTTTCTGTATTTTTTGCAAAATTACCGATATGGTAATTTATCTGAGCGATTGCGATAACCATGTTTATTGACGTATCCGTTATTAAAAGAGTATACCGAAGTTAAAAGCTACATAGGAGTTATTAGCGCCTCCCTGTTTAATGGCACGGGTAAAACCGTTATTAAAACTTAAACCCGTCATCAGCCGCAAATTGTGGTCCAACAACCATTCCACTCCCCCGCCCAACTGAAGTCCGAGCCGGAAAATATTGGCGTCTCCTTTCATATTCCGGGATTCCTGTATTACCACCCTATTTCCGTTCAATATTTCTTGCTTCGCACTCAATTTAACACCGAGGGAAAAGCCAAATTGGCCATAATAGCTTCTGTAATACCGTTGTGTACTTTTCAACTTCACGCCAAAGGGGATTTCAGCGTATTGTAGACTGTAATTATTAATAACAAAATCGGTACCGTCAACGCCGCCTTGATAGGTTTCGGACTGCGCCCGTAAATTATCAATCAAAAGTCCACTGGAAAAGTAATAGTTCTCCGAAAAAGCGAAGTCTGCGACCAAACCATAGTTATAACCTATCCGAGCGGTGTTGGACTTTACATCAAAGTCGCCATACCGCAACCAATTAATGTTGGGCGACAAAGTAATTCCCATACTTATTCGCTTGTTATCGTATTTTGAATCGTAGTAATCTTGCGCATTGGCTTTTAGTAAAAAAAGTAGGCACACGACTATTGTAGCCGCTACTTCTCTAAACGGTATAGTTAACTTCATCTATTATTCTTTATTCTCCATTAAATTCATCACGAGGACCAGAGCGTCGCCTGTTGCTTCAAGTTATTTGCTTTTGCTGCTACACTTGAGTGCGCGACTTATTGTCAAGACTTGGCCATATCAAATTCAGAGATGCACAAATCTAGCTCTTTTTTTCGATTATTACTTTTGCTTCGTGTAATCGCTAAAAAACATGTATTCAAACTAGACTTTAACCCAGAATACGCATTAGCTCATGAACTGCAATGAAATGCTCCTTTACATCCATTTTAATAGCTCATTCGCCATACCCCGGTACGTCTCATTCCCTATTTCATGCCTAGTTTCAATCGTTCCCTTTCGTTTTAATTCCTAACGCGTAATCTGAGTTTAAATAAAATCGAGCCCGCAAAAAATATAGCCCAGTTATCGTACAAAAGCTTCGAGCTGGAAATGTACAAGACATCGCCAGCGTTTTCAATATTTGCCAACAAATATTACAGAACCATGATGTTGAAAATAGTATTCCCTTTAGAGCACCCAAGGCTTAACGCTCCAGCGTAATGCCTATAGTGTACAGCTTAAAACTAATAGCCTGGAACCCTATCAGAACCCCTCAACGGTAGCTTTACCATCCCTTCCTGGTGAACCGGAATAAACCTGGCCCTGCGGAACGGCTCCTAAACGGCCGCCCCCTGATCGAATTCCCATGCCGATTTGCGAGTAAATATTATATAAGTCGGACTGTGGATTCACCCGATAGCCGCCCGCTTTTGTATCTATTCGCAAATAAGCCGGTTGATCTTTATTTTCCTGCTGCGGGATGATACCGGCCTGGTCATAACGGAACGAAACATTTCCTCCATTTCCATTGGGGTAAGTACGTGTTCCATTATTGGCATCCCGTCCGCCGGCCAACACATAAAGAGCGCCTAATTTTGCAAAATGGATTTCTATGTCCATATTCGACCCATTATTTTTGCTATCGGTACCTATCATGTACGCCTCTTTGGCAATTTCTGCATAGTGAACCTTTAGCTTCACTTTCTTCTTCCCAAAGAACTCGAGAGAAGCCTTATCGTGCATGATCAAGGTATCGATTGTCAGCACCAACGTGGAATCTCGATATCTTGTATTAAAATTTTTTTTCTTCTTCTGCCTGATTTCCAACTTTTTGATATGCTGGACAGAATCTTGCAGACTGGCATATGCCCATGTACCGCTCAACAAAAGTGATGCGATCACTAAAAATAGTTTCCCCTTCATCATATCTCATTATTCTTACGGATGTAACCCTAATTGTTGCAGAATGTTTTCAAAAAAAGGATTGAAGCCTTCCGCAAACAAATACCTACCAAGTTGTTAGACAAAAAAACGGGGGATAGGTTTATTAGGCGTTTAATAACCTTTGATTCTGTTCAGCCGAATTTCGGATTTCTCCTCTTCAGTTAGATTACCTTTTGGATATAAAGACTGTTCCCAGTCGCCATACATCGGATTAGGGAGAACAATAAATTCCGTTCCGAATAACTTAGCCTGTTGATCAACTGTACTTTTCGCGTCCTTCCCTTCCTGGTAAAAAATGGTCGAAAAGTCGCTCAGGTTATCGCCCGCAAGCATAATAATTTCATGTGTCCCTGCAACTAGGTCTCTCCTCGGCTGCTTGTTTGATGTAGTGTCCCGGAATAACAAATGCTGGTTATCGACATAGGGAAATCCATATCGCTTTAGGTTTTCGATGGTTGCAGGAATTTCACTCCGATCGCGATTACTGATGTAGAACACCTCCACGTTTTTTGATGCAGCGTATTGCAAAAAAGAACAGGCGCCGGGGACCGTGTCTGCTACCGCCATCCCGGTCCAACGTTTCCATTCAGCCAGGTCGAAGCTCTTTCTAGACCGCACCGTTTGCGCGCTGTGGGGAGAATTATCTAGTAAGGTCTCATCGACATCAACAACAATACATTTCGGTTTTCGAGACCGCTTTTTCAACTTTTTATCCAGACTTAGGCGCGCGAAATTATATGCTTGAAAACACAATGCGCGATATTCGCCCGACTGCTGTTGCCATAGCACGGCATTTGTATAATCTCGGTGATATTCCTGCCCATAAGTACTGGCGGCGGCCAACAGGAAGCCTATAACAGAAAAAACAGATTTGCTGAACATAGCTGTTGTTAAAATTTGTCTAAAAATAAAAATTAACCCAACAAAAAAGGCGCGAAATACTTCACGCCTTCTTATATCTAAGATCCGAAATCTCTATTTCATTATTCTAAAAACCGTACGGAAAGCTATGAAACTTCCAATGATCAATAGAATGTTGGAAATGGAGGTAAACAAAAAAGAGTCTTGTATAAAACGGAAAAATGTACCAGCTAAGCCAAAGGCTATAGCAACAACTAAAGTTACGTAATAATGCGTTTGGTTTGCGTTATTATCGGTGCTGACGTGAGGTCTTTGCTCTACTGAATTTGCCATAGTGATTTCTTTACCTGCAAAAATAAACTTTTTTTTAAGGAATAAAAATATTTGGGCCGGTCAAAACGATTATGTTCGTAATTCTTCAGGACATGAATGCGAAAGAACCGCCTCCCTGCCTAGCATTAACAAAAAAGGTGTCTAGAAATGCGACCGAATCATACTTCTAGACACCAAACATTATAATCGTTTACCTATTAATTAGCCGTTAGACAACGCTGCTGCTCCACTTACTATTTCTGTAAGTTCGGTTGTAATAGCTGCCTGACGTGCTTGGTTATAGGAAAGCTTAAGAGATTTAAGTAACTCGCCCGCATTATCAGTGGCTTTATCCATGGCAGTCATACGCGCTCCGTGTTCCGAAGCGTGCGAGTCCAATACCGCTTTATAAACCTGTATCTTAATGGATTTTGGAATCAACTCCTGAATAATTTCTTCCTTTGAGGGCTCAAAAATATAATCAACTGCATTTTCTGAAGGCTTTATTTCCTCCTGCTCAGCAGGCACCAACGGTAGCAGTTGCTCCGTTTTTAAGATCTGCACAGCTGCATTTTTGAATTGGTTATAGACAAGCTCAACACGATCAAATTCGCCCGCGATGAAACCGGCCATGATTGTTTCCGTTATTTTTGAAGTATTTTCAAAATTCAACTTGGAAAACAACTCGCTATGATTACCCAAAACCTCATATTTGTTTTTCCGGTAATAATCTTGGCCCTTTTTACCAATGGCAATAATCTTTACGTTCCCTTTTCTATGTTGCTCCTGATACTTATTCGCAATGAGCAGATTGGTTGCTTTAATCACATTGGCATTAAATGCACCTGCCAAGCCTCTATTAGAAGTTACTACAACAAGTAAAATTTTCTTTGGCTTTCTGACCGCCATAAAAGGGGAAGAAGCACCTTCTACCGAAGCCGACAGATTAGCCAAAATATCTTTTAGCTTCTCAGCATAAGGCCTTAACTGCACAATTGCATTTGTAGCCCGCTTCAACTTCGCAGCGGAAACCATTTTCATGGCTCTTGTAATCTGTTGTGTAGAGCTTACAGACGCAATACGATTTCTAACTTCTTTTAAATTAGCCATATATTTATAAAAGTTGTGCGTTGTGAGTTATCGGTTGCGTGTGATTTGCACGTTAAGAAAACTGGCAACTCGCAACTGGCAACTCATAACCATCTAATAACTCGCAGCTATCTCTTTAGCCACCTTATCTAAAACAGCGGTAATATCATCTGTAAACTTGCCTGCTTTTAAATCCTTAAGTACTTCAGGATGACGCAACTCCAGTTGTTGCAAGTAGTTCGACTCGAATTCCCTCACTTTATTTACCGGCACGTTACGGAACAAGCCTTTTACCCCAGCGTAGATGATAGCCACTTGCTTTTCTACGGCCACTGGTGAAAACTGGCCCTGCTTTAGAATCTCCACGTTTCTAACCCCTTTGTCGAGCACTCCTTTGGTAGCGGCGTCCAAATCCGATCCGAATTTAGCAAAAGCTTCCAACTCCCGGTATTGTGCTTGATCTAACTTGAGGGTACCGGCAACCTTTTTCATAGACTTGATCTGCGCACTACCTCCAACACGCGATACAGAGATACCTACGTTAATAGCAGGTCTTACCCCCGCATTGAACAGGTTAGATTCCAAGAAAATCTGCCCATCGGTAATGGAGATCACATTTGTCGGAATATAAGCAGATACGTCTCCTGCCTGCGTTTCTATGATCGGCAACGCGGTTAATGATCCGCCCCCTTTGACAACATCTTTCAATGATTCCGGAAGGTCATTCATATTACGGGCAATCTCATCGGACGCGTTAATTTTCGCAGCACGTTCCAAAAGACGACTGTGCAGATAGAACACATCTCCCGGATAGGCCTCACGTCCTGGAGGACGACGCAGCAATAAAGACACTTCACGGTAAGCTACCGCTTGTTTTGACAAGTCATCGTAAACGATCAAGGCCGGACGACCAGTATCGCGGAAGAACTCACCGATTGCCGCTCCCGCCATTGGTGCATAGAACTGCAAAGGAGCTGGTTCCGAAGCGGAAGCCGATACTACGACCGTATAAGCCATGGCTCCTTTTTCCTCCAATGTACGAACGATGTTCGCAACGGTCGAATTTTTTTGTCCAACGGCTACGTATATACAATATACAGGTTGACCTGCATCGAAAAATTCCTTTTGATTAAGAATGGTGTCGATACAAACCGCTGTTTTACCAACCTGACGGTCACCAATTACCAACTCGCGTTGTCCGCGGCCGATCGGAATCATCGCGTCGATCGCCTTGATACCCGTTTGCAAGGGCTCGTTTACTGGTTGACGATAGATAACGCCCGGTGCTTTCCGTTCGATCGGCATCTCGTAAGTTTTGCCGGTAATCGGACCTTTGCCATCGATTGGTTGTCCAAGCGTATTCACCACACGTCCAAGCATACCTTCACCGACATTGATTGAAGCGATCTTGTTGGTGCGTTTCAGCGTATCACCTTCTTTAATCTCATCATATGGTCCTAACAACACCACCCCAACATTATCTTCCTCTAAGTTAAGTACGATACCCTGTAATCCGTTTTCGAATTCCACCAATTCACCCGATTGGACTTTGGTTAGGCCGTAAACCCGAGCAATACCATCACCCACCTGGAGTACGGTACCCACTTCTTCAAGTTCGGCTTCTGATTTAAAGTTCGACAATTGCTCTCTTAAGATTGCCGATACTTCATCTGGTCTTACCTCTACCATTTTATCTTTAATTTATGTTTTTCTAAGTTTAAACCTTTGTTTTGTCCTAGGCATGAAAAGCCCTGTCTAATTTGTTCAAGCGACCTGCTAAACTTGCGTCTATTTGCCTATCACCGACGGTTACAACAAAACCGCCGATCAAATCGGCATTCACCGAGCTTTCGATAATTACCTCTTTGCCGATGGAAGACGCAATCAGTTGCTTTAACTGCGTGGCGTTTTCGGCCGACAGTGGCGCTGCAGAACTCACCTTTGCAATCACAATACCTTTATAGGCATTATATTGTTGGATAAATTCCTGTGCAGTCGCATACAGAATTTCTCCACGTCCCTTATTCACCATAATCTTAAAAAAGCCAATCAGTACTGGATTGAATTTCTCTCCAAAAAGGGCTGTAAGTATATTGATTTTCTTGTCTTGTTTGATAATCGGATTCTTTAAAACCGACTGTAGTTCTTTATGGCTTTTTATGATTGCTATAAATTCTGCTACTTCGTCCCGAACCCGATCCAGCACACCTTGCTCTATTGACAAATCCAATAAAGCCTTAGCATATCTAGACGAAACCTTAAATTCTGACATATCTTTAGGGATTAGCTGCTTAGTTTAATTTCACTTCTTTCAACAATTCACCAACTAAAGCGTCTTGTTTATTTTTATCAGCTAACTCCTGCTGTAAAACTTTACGGGCAATCTCTAAGGACAGTTTAGAAACTTGGTTCTTTACATCCGCCATGGCGATAGCCTTTTGATTGTTAATCTCGATGCGTGCTTTTTCAATCATTCTATTTCCTTCGAGTTGAGCCTGATCTTTGGCATCTTTAAGCAATTGCTCTTTTATTTCGCGTGCTTCCTTCAGAATAAGGTCGCGCTCGGCTCTCGCCTCCTTTAACAGTTGCTCGTTTTCGCTGGTTAAGCGTGCCATTTCTTGCTTTGCCTTCTCTGCAGCGTCCAATGCATGCTCGATAGAACGCTCACGCTCTCCGATTGCTTTCATAACAGGCTTCCATGCGAATTTCGCCAGCAAAAAAAGGAGCAGCAAAAACGAGAGGGTATGCCAAAAAATTAAACCAACTTCTGGGATGAGTAAGTCCATATTGCGTATTAATTAAGTGCTTTTTTATATATAAACAGTGTCTACTAATGTCTGTGAAAAGAGCCTATAAACGGCAACCCCGAGCATAGGCTCTTTCGTTTCATTTGGTTTTCTTTAATTATGCAATTAAAGAAACAACCACAGCGAATAAGGCAACCGCCTCGATGAAGGCAGCAGCAATCAACATCGCAGTTTGAATTTTTGAAGCAGCCTCAGGTTGGCGAGCGATACTTTCCATTGCAGAACCACCGATTTTACCAATACCTAATCCAGCGCCTATCGCAGCCAGACCTGCTCCAATTGCAGCTAATGTTCCAGTCATTTTAATTTATATATTTAGTTTAACAATAATGTTTAATGATTTCTAGTGGTCAGCATGCTCTTCAATCGCCATTCCGATAAAGAGCGCAGATAGAATTGTAAAAATGAACGCCTGAATAAAGGCCACCAATAATTCAATGGCGCCGATAAACACAACAAAAAATACTGATACCGGTGCTACGGCCAACGATTTAAAAATAAATACGAGGCATAATAATGACAGCACCAGGATGTGCCCTGCCGTGATGTTCGCAAACAAACGGATCATCAGTGCAAAGGGCTTAGTAAAGATTCCGAAAATCTCGACAGGAATCATCAATGGCTTTAACCACCAAGGCACCGGCGGATTAAAGATATGCCCCCAATAGTACTTATTGCCACTGAATAGTATAATAAGCAGTGTAAATAGGGCTAAGATCATCGTAACCGCAATATTGCCGGTAACATTGGCGCCTCCCGGAAAGAAAGGCACTAAACCTAACATGTTATTTAGCCATATAAAGAAGAAAACTGTTAAAAGATAGGGCATATATCTTTCATACTTATGACCTAAATTAGGTTTAGCAATATCGTCGCGCACAAAAATAATGATCGGCTCCAATACAGATTGTAATCCTTTTGGGGCTTTTCCTTCCCGTTTTTTATATCCTTTTGCCACACTCAAGAAAACAAGGAGCAAAATAGCAACCGATAAGAAGAGGGTAAACACATTTTTAGTAATGGAGAAGTCGATCGGACGGAGATTGGTTACGACCTCCTCTCCTTTCGCATTTTTTTCATGATGCACATAACTGCCGTGCTCGGCCCCCTCCGCAGCATAATAGATTTTTCCGTGTGAGCGAGCAAAACGCATACCGTCCTTTTCTACCACGACACTACCATCATCATTCAAATGAAACTCCTTTGCACTGAAACAAACTAAGCCGTTATGGGTGTAAAGAATAACCGGCAAGTATAAACCCGTCCAGCTTTCACCATGCCCCCAAAAATGGAATTCGTGCGAATCGCCTATATGATGGAAGATAAAACTAGTAATATCAAACTCCTTCTCTTCATGGCTTTCATGATGACCTATTTCGGCCTGTTCTATTGCGGCTGAATCGACCTGCTGGTCATGATCATGATTTTGGGCACTGGCATTCAAAAACGCGAAGAAAACGGCAAAAAACGCAAGTATTCCTGATTTTTTTGAAGTCAAAAAGTGGCTAAATTTCATCTATTCCGTGATTTTTACTTATTATTTTGGTCGCGCAAGTTACGCAACAAACACATAACTTCAAAGAGTGTAAATAATAAATATAAAGAAAAATAATTCAGCACAAAAACTAGCTGGTTTTCAGCGGTTTTAGTCAGAATCACCAAAGAGAAGGACAACGCAAAGAGCAGCTTCAATATAATCCCTCCCATGATAGCCACAACCCCCATTTGTGGGGTCTTTTTCAATCCGAAATCCGAAATGAAGTAGGCGATATAAGTGAGTAGAAAAAGAAAAAGAAAAATGATCCAATAATTTGACACGAACAGCTCATGTTTGGGAAAAAGCATCGCAAGCATCCAAGAAAACAGACCCAATACGAAGCCGAAAATTATATAGCGAATCGTGAATCTGAACAATGTCATGCTGTCTTACTAAGGTCTCTTATTTTCTCTTCAGAACCGAACGAATGGTATAATATAAACTGATGCAAACACCCAACAGCGAAAGCAAACCGGTGTAAATTCCGACTTCGCCCGCCTTTGCCATATCAACCTTATATCCAATGAATGCAAATACGCCTATAGTAGCAATCATCTGGAACCCTAATCCCGTATAGTAGACGTACGCTTTGCCGTCCTTTTGCCAATCTGTTTTATCTCGCTTAGGATTCATTTATTCCTTGAAAATGCAAACTTAGGCATTTTATACGACATATATATCGCTTCAACATGTGCAGTACAGGTAGGCCGTCGCCCTTTAACTCCCAACGGCGAAATCGAACCCCATGCCGTAATCGCCCACTGATAAAACAACATTTGAGCTATATTGATTCGAATAGATTATCTTTGCAGGACAGAAATTTGCAGTAATGAATATTAACACAGGCGGAAGGCGATTTATAGACAAGCCTATCCACACTAAATAGCCCGAATTGGGTTTTAGTTGGAGGCTAACAGCAGAACTAAAAAACAGCATGAAAATACCATCGGCCACCTACGAGACGTTCATTATTACGACACTCAATTTTTACGAGCTTAGCGATTTGGACAAATGAACGATTACATCACTAAATACCTAGAACAACGATAAAGGCGTATAGACAAATGCAAAGAAACACGAAAAAACAAAACAATAAACTAACGAACGACGACATAAAGCGCTACACCTTTTCCTTTTGGAAGATAGTTGTTGGGCTCATTATCTTAGGTTCCTTATTTCTTACCAGTGTAGGCCTTGGCTTGTTCGGCGAATTACCTTCGTTCCGGGATCTTGAAAACCCTAAAAGCAATTTATCTTCCGAAATCATCTCGGCCGACGGTGTTGTATTAGGCACCTACTACGTTCAAAACCGATCAAATGTGACCTATAAAGAATTGTCTCCTGCACTGATACAGGCACTAATAGCTACGGAAGACATACGCTTCAACACCCATTCGGGCATTGATTTCAAACGTACTTTTACCATTCTTTTTTATAACCTCATCGGTAAAAAACAAGGGGCCAGTACCATTACTCAACAATTAGCGTTAAATCTTTTTCAGGAGGAAGGTAGAGCGCGGTCTTTTTCCAAGCGATTTATCCAAAAACTTCAAGAGTGGATTATAGCTGTGCGCCTGGAACGCAATTACACCAAGGAGGAAATACTCACGATGTATTTGAATACGGTCGATTTTGGCGCCTATAACA
Source organism: Olivibacter sp. XZL3 (assembly GCF_004368405.1). Classification (GTDB taxonomy): domain Bacteria; phylum Bacteroidota; class Bacteroidia; order Sphingobacteriales; family Sphingobacteriaceae; genus Olivibacter. The sequence continues at coordinate 33,454 of NZ_SBJH01000010.1, read as the reverse complement.
CGTATGGTATCAAATCGGCTGCGCGCACTTATTTCAACACCACGCCTTCTCAACTAAACGCGGCACAAGCAGCCGTTTTGGTGGGTATGCTAAAAGGACCAGGGATTTATTCACCTATCCGCTATCCAAAAAATTCATTGAACAGACGAAACACGGTATTGGATAATATGCGCAAAGCGGGTTTCATTACCTCCGAACAAGCGGCGTCTTATAAAGAGCAGCCCTTGGGACTGGCTTTCCGTCCCAATGTATATGGCGACGGTGTTGCGCCATATTTGAGAGCCGTATTAAAAAGCGACATTAAGAACATCTTTAATAAGCTATCTATTACCAAGGCGGACGGAACGCCGTACGATTTGGACCGTGATGGATTAAAAATATACACCACCATCGACTCCCGGATGCAAATCCATGCTGAAGAAGCGCAGAAAGAAATGATGCGCGACCTACAGGTTACTTTTAACAACCAGTACAAGGGCAGGGATCCGTTTAAGGGGCTGGAAACCCTGCTTGACCGGGCGGTAAAACAGTCCGACCGCTACCGGTGGTTAAAACAGGGAGACTTTTCTGAAGACGAAATTAAAGAACATTTTAACACTCCGGTTAAGATGACGGTGTTCAGTTGGAAGGGCGATTTGGATACCACCATGACACCGCTCGATTCCATTAAATATAATAAATTGATCCTTCGGAATGCCATGATGTCTATGGAGCCGCAAACAGGATATGTAAAAGCCTGGGTAGGTGGCATTAACTTCTCCCACTATAAATACGACCAAGTAAAAATGGGTACGCGTCAGGTCGGCTCTACTGCCAAACCTTTTACGTATGCCGTAGCGATTGACAACGGTTACTCGCCGTGTTTTAAAGTACCTAATACGCCGATCAACGTCGACGGATGGGAGCCGAAGAGCGAGAGCACAATTGCAGGCCCCATTACGCTTAAAACAGCACTTGCCAATTCGCAAAACTGGGCCACTGCTGACGTTATCCAGCGTGTCGGTGCACAAAATGTAGCCAACCTGATCAAGAACATGGGCATCACTTCAGAAGTACCGGCCTATCCTTCCATCGCGTTGGGAACCTTCGACGCTTCGGTTTATGATATGGTAGGTGCCTATTCCACCTTTGTTAATCACGGCGTTTGGACCGAGCCCATCTATCTCTTACGCATAGAAGACAAAAACGGTGCTTTGATTTACGAACATACAAAAAAGGTCAAAGTAGTGATGAATGATCAATCGGCCTACGTGATGGTAGATATGCTAAAAGGTGTAGTGCAAAATGGATCGGGCGGGCGAATTCGGTGGAAATATAAATTACTGAATCCAATCGGCGGAAAAACCGGGACTTCCCAAGCCAATTCCGATGCCTGGTTTATCGGTGTAACACCTCAGTTAGTCAGTGGCGTATGGACGGGTGCGGATGAGCGATCCATCCATTTTAGTTCTACTTCGCTTGGTCAGGGCGCCAATGCCGCTCTCCCTATGTTCGCCATCTATATGCAAAAGGTATATGCTGATAAAAACTTGAACTATAGCCAAGGTGATTTTGAATTGCCTCCCGGTGGTCTGCAAAGGGAACTGGATTGCGGTAAGTATCAATATGAGTACCCATCAGAAGAGGAGCGAAAGATTGATGATCGACTGGATTTTTAGCTATGGATGCATTTGATTATCGGGAAGAGTTAAAAAAAATACCACACAAGCCGGGTGTCTATCAGTATTATGACAAACAGGGCACGCTCATTTATATCGGGAAAGCGAAGGACTTAAAAAATAGAGTAAGCTCCTATTTTGTAAAGGACGAGTATCAGCTTAACGCGAAAACGCGCATACTCGTAAGGAAAATCAATAATATTACCTTTACTATTGTTGACACTGAAATAGATGCCTGGCTACTCGAAAACAGCCTCATCAAAAAGCATCAGCCGCGGTATAACGTCATGTTGAAAGACGACAAGACCTACCCCTGGATTGTCATCAAAAATGAACCGTTTCCGCGCGTTTTCTGGACGCGGAGAATCATCAAAGACGGTTCTAAATATTTTGGCCCGTACGCTTCCGTTGGAATGATGCACGCTATTCTCAGCGTAATTAAAGAAATTTTTCCGCTACGTACCTGTAATCTGCCCTTAACACCAAAAAATATTGAACAGGGAAAATTTAGGGTCTGTCTGGAATATCAGATAGGAAACTGCAAAGGCCCCTGCCAAGCTTACCAAAGTGAAGAGGAATACAACCAAAATATCGAGAGCATTAAAGACATTCTGAACGGAAAAACAGGCCTGGTATTCAAACAACTGAAGGCTAACCTGGAACAGGCAACCCATAATCTCCAGTTTGAGCTGGCGCATGTTTTGAAACAGAAATTAGAGCTGCTGGACAACTACCAAAGCAAGTCTACCATTGTAAGCAACACCATAAACGATGTAGATGTATTCAACATTGCTTCTGAAGAAGGTTATGCCTTTGTTAATTTTCTGAAGGTAATGAACGGAACAGTGATACAAACGCAGACCCTGGAGTTGAAAAAACGCTTGGATGAAAGCGATCAGGAATTACTCAGTTTAGCGGTTCAGGAACTTCGAACCCGCTTTAATAGCACCTCAAAAGAAATTATCGTTCCTTTTATGCTGGATGTTGAAAGTCCAAATTTTAAACAAACGATTCCGCAGTTAGGGGATAAGAAAAAACTACTGGACCTTTCTTTTAAAAACGTAAGTTTTTTTAAGCGGGAAAAGCTCGATCAGTATGAAAAGCTAAACCCAGAAGTGAAAACGGAACGACTTCTCAATAAAATGAAAAGTGACCTACGGCTCAATGTATTACCCCGGCATATTGAATGTTTTGACAATTCAAATTTTCAGGGGAAATATCCGGTATCGGCCATTGTGGTATTCAAAGATGCTAAACCATCTAAAAAAGATTACAGGCATTTCAACGTTAAGACCGTAGAGGGCCCGAACGATTTCGCCACCATGGAAGAGGCAGTATTCCGGCGGTATAAACGCATGTTGGAAGAGGAAACACCCCTACCGCAGCTGATTATTATTGATGGCGGTAAGGGACAATTGTCCGCAGCCCTTAAAAGTCTAAAAAAACTCGGAATTGACTCGCAGGTTACGGTTATCGGCATTGCCAAACGACTGGAAGAGCTTTATTATCCCGGGGATCAATACCCTTTGTATTTGGATAAGCGATCAGAAACGCTGAAAATAATCCAGCATTTACGGGATGAAGCCCATCGCTTTGGTATCACCTTCCACCGGAATCAGCGAAGTCGAAAGACTTTTCAAACGGAGCTCGAACAGATTCCAGGGATCGGAAAGACCAGTGCAGAAAAATTATTGGTCGCCTTTAAATCTGTTAAGAAGATCAGGGAAGCGTCTAAAGAGCAGCTCCTTCAGATTGTCAACACGAAGCAAGCTGAAGCCCTATTGTCCTATTTCAATACTTAGCTCCGTCCGATCTGTTCTGCGGCCTTCCTTCTATCGAGCTGAAGAATCAACAGAATGCATGCTTCCTTAAACAATAAAAAGAGCAGCATCTTTTTTGATCCTGCTCTTTTTTATGGCCGGTTTGTGTGAACCAAGCTTATTTATTTACCTTCTTTATGTATTGTTCAACGGCCATCGTCATGCTTGGCGCCTCGGGCGTCGGTGCCGCAATGTCCAGTATAAGGTTCCTGTCCGCTATTGCTTGATGTGTACTCGGACCGAACGCCGCAATACGCGTGTCATTTTGTTTAAAGTCTGGGAAATTTTCGAACAGCGACTGGATGCTTGACGGACTGAAAAACACGATAATATCATAAAAGACATTAGCCAGATCCGACAAGTCACTTACAACTGTTCTAAACAGTACAGCAGGAGTAAAATCGTAACCGTTCTCTTGCAGCCAATTTTGGGTTTCCTCGTTAGCTACATCCGAGCAGGGATAAAGAAATTTCTCTTTCGCATGTTTTTTCAACACTTCCTCTAAATCTTGAGCCGTTTGTTTTCCGAAAAAGATTTTGCGCTTTCTGTATTGAATGTACTTTTGCAAATAAAGCGCTATTGTTTCCGATAAACAAAAGTATTTTAGGTCAGCCGGAACCTCATAACGCATCTCCTCACATATCCTAAAAAAGTGATCTGCCGCATTTCTACTGGTAAAGATAACGGCAGTAAAGTCCGCTAAATTAATCCTTTCTTTTCTAAATTCCCTTGCAGGGACGCCTTCAACGTGAATAAACGCTCTGAAATCCAGCTTCAAATTATATTTACTAGCCAAGGCAAAGTAAGGCGATTTATCGTTCTCAGGTCTCGGTAAGGTTACTAAGATACTTTTTACTTTTTTTTCTCTATCTTCTGCTGCCACGTGTGTTTATTTTAGTTTCGGTTAAATGCCTAATAACTTGATCAAAATAAGTATTGGACCAACTTCGAGGGTGCAAAGATAAATAAATAAATAAAACTTTGAAAATTGGTAGCTTTTTAAGACGGTATTGGAGGCTCTTAAAAGTTGCATAGCAAAGACCAAGAGTCCTACCAAGCAAGAAACTATTAGCCAGACTCTTATATACTCCGTAGGAGCCAAACTTAAGACCAAAAGTAAAGGAAGAAAGATTATTGCTGCATTAAAATAACTTAAATATAATATAGAAATATAGTCCCTAACCAATTTTTGAATACCAAACACGAAACCGATAGCTCTTGTTATTAAAATTTTGACTACCGATAATACCAACACCAATGCCGCTATGGTGAAAAAGACGCTCATTGGCGAATGACTAAATTGAAGCTGCCCATAAACGCTATATAAATATAGGAACAGCCCGATGGTAAAGCCAAACAACAGGTATAAAAACACAAAGGGCCAAGAAGTTATTAAATTGTCCTCTTTACTTATCTGTAGCAATACCCTGTTGTTATAAAATGAAGTTGCAATTGCCTCCAAATCTTTCATAAAAGACAGGCGGATCAGGGCAAAAAACAAAAACAGTGCAAACACGGCGTATAATATCCATCGGGGCCGGTAAACCTTTCGCGCTCCGAGCTGCTTACTACCGGTGTAGGCAACATGCTTTCCCCACAAAAGCGTATTTCCGTCGTCAATGATGTAAACCTTCTTAAGGCTATCCAAAAACTGGTTTTTACTGTCCATTGGCAATGGCTTTATATACATCATCCGTATGGAATCGCGCAGCAGCGCCAGTGAGTCAGCCCTTCTTTCTAACGAATCTTTTACACGTTGCTTTTCAAGTGCCCGGGCAAAACGTGCCGAATCCTGTACTAAATACTTTAAAGACGGCGTTGCCGGCTTACGGAAAGTGGTATCCTGAACAGTATGGGCTGTAAATAAAATATAACCAACAAGTAACAGAAAAACCAGCCGTATCTTAAGCATCTATTTTTGAATGGAATTATGAACTGCAAAGTTAGCTGTTTCCGTTGTAAAGAAATAGAATAAATCGATACTTTAGCGAAGTAATGGTCAGTCTGTAAAAAAGGGGCAACTTAGCGTCTTAACGATGAAAACCAGGGGACAAAATTAGTGTTACACTTAATATTCATGGTATCATCCCTTCAATCAAAAAACATTTGCATGAAAACGAGAAATAAATTAATTAACGGCGCTGCATTTATAAACGGTGAAGAGTTTATAGGCAAAAAAACCTTCGATGTCGTTAACCCGGCAACTGGAGAGGCGATTGTATCAGTAGCCGATTTAGGACTTAAAGATATTGAACGAGCGATAAACAGTGCGGAAGAAGCATGGCCTTCATGGAGAACAACGCCTATTGCTGAACGTAGCGCCATTTTAAAACGATGGCATGACTTGATGATCAAACACACGGATGAAATTGCAGAAATCATGACCGTGGAGTCGGGCAAACCTCTGGAAGAAAGTAAAATTGAAGTGACTTATGGAGCCTCATTCGTTAGCTGGTTTGCCGAAGAATCCTATCGTACTTACGGAGATCAGATCCCGTCTCCGACGGCGGATAAACAGATTGTTGTATTACGACAGCCCGTGGGCGTATGTGCAGCTATCACTCCTTGGAACTTCCCTTTAGCGATGGTGACAAGAAAAGTTGCGCCAGCTTTGGCGGCTGGCTGCACCGTCGTTTTAAAGCCGGCCTCGCAAACACCCCTTACGGCTATTGCCGTTGCCCACCTCGCATTAGCGGCTGGCCTTCCGAAGGGTGTTTTCAATGTAGTAACAGGAAAAGACGCAGAGGGAATCGGCAAGCTACTCGCTACAAACGACAAAATACGAAAGATATCGTTCACTGGCTCAACAGCCGTCGGCAAAACACTTATGCAACATGCCGCCTCTACTGTTAAAAAAATTTCGTTGGAGCTTGGAGGCAATGCACCCTTTATTGTATTTGATGACGCTGATATAGAGGCCGCGGTAAAAGGAGCCATTGCCGCTAAATTTCGAAATGCTGGCCAGACTTGCGTAGCCGTCAACAGATTCTTGGTACAAGAGGGTGTTTACGATCAGTTTGCCGAACGCATCACCGAGGCTGTTAATCAACTCAAGGTAGGTAACGGTTTAGAAAAAGGGGTTAAAGTAGGGCCTGTAATTAATCAAAAAGGGCTGGAAAAGGTGGAAAATCATGTAAAGGATGCAATTGAAAAAGGTGCGAGTGTACTCACCGGTGGAAAACATAAAAACGCGCTGTTTTTCGAACCGACCGTATTGGGAGACATCCCCTTAGAGGCAAAGATTGCAAAGGAAGAAACATTCGGACCTGTTGTTTCCTTATTTCGATTTAAAACAGAGGATGAGGCCGTCGCACTTGCCAATAGCACGGAATATGGATTGGCCGCCTACTTTTACAGCGACAACGTCAAGCGCTGTTGGCGGGTAGCACAGGCTTTGGAAGCCGGTATGGTGGGCATAAATGAAGGAGCAATCTCAACCGCCGTTGCACCTTTCGGTGGAATTAAGGAATCGGGAATAGGCCGGGAAGGTTCTAAATACGGAATCGATGAATATATGGAGATTAAATATCTGTGCTTTGGTTTATAGGTATAAGGCCTAAGGCATGAAGGTATAAGGCGAATCACCTTACACCACACTGCTCATGCCTTGTACCTTACAAACTACATTTTTAATCCGATCTCCCGCAGACGCTCATCCAAATACTCACCGGCCGTACAGTCGGGATAGATTTTTGGATGTGTTGAATCTATACAATTTTCCAAAGCAGCCAAGCTCATGTCTGCCTTGGGATGTAAAAAGAAAGGTACTGAATAGCGGGAGGTCTTCATTAATTCCTTCGGCGGATTAACCACTCGATGCGTAGTGGATTTTAACTTATTGTTAGTAAGCCGTTGCAACATATCACCTACATTGACCACGATGTCGTCACCATGGGCTTTGACGGGATACCAGGTGCCGTTTCTTGTCAATACTTCCAGTCCGTCAGCACTCGCACCAATCAATAGGGTTATCAAATTAATATCTTCGTGGGCTCCTGCTCTTACCGCATCTGGCGCAATCTCGTCTGGATTCTCTATAGGAAAATAATGTATCGCCCGCAATATGGAATTGCCATTGATCACCTTTTCTTCGAAGTAGTCTTCGTTTAAGCCTAAAAAGTTAGCAATTGCTTTCAGCAGCGCTCGTCCGGCTGTTTCCAATCGGCGATAAACTTCTGCAGTTACCGCATTAAACCGGGGCAATTCCCGTACTTCCACGTTCTCCGGATATGATTTTCGCAGTTCTTCATCTCCAAGGATCGTTTGTCCGCGTTGCCAAAATTCCTTTAAATCCGGCGTTTTGGCGTCCTTTGCTTTTTCCCGTCCTTTTGCAGTGTAACCGCGCTGTCCGGCAAGTCCAGGTTTCTCGTAAGCCCTTTTCGTTTCTTCAGGCAATGAAAAAAACTGTTTAACGACCTCATACAATTCTGCAATGAGCTCTTTATTCAACCCGTGATTCGCAATCGTTACAAAGCCGGTTTCTGTAAAGGCCTTGCCAATATCATCCGAAAACTGTTTTCGTTGCTCCGCGGTTCCTTCCGTGAAATTTAATAAATCAAGGCGAGGGATATTAATCGTTGTATCAAGCATAGCGTGGTTCTTAATGAATCTAAGGTACAAAGCTCTTTAATAAAACGTGATATTACAAACAAAAGTTTAGCATCCGCATGCATTTTGCCCTTTACCCTAAACAGAACTTGGCCAACAGCCGACTCGGGGTAATATTAACCGGAGATCGAATATTAATTTCTGAGCTCATAAAGAATAGACGAACTCCGGTTATTACTGAAAACTTTGTACTTTTGGTCGCTGGCAGTAAAAGCCTTTCTTTTATTAAGAACATCACGTATATGGCAAAATCAGAAAAAAACAACGAACAGCATCACACAACGGTTGTAACCGAAAAAACATTAAAGTTCTTTGAAAAATATATTAATAACCCTTCGCCTACCGGTTATGAATGGGAAGGGCAACGGCTTTGGCTGGATTACATCAAACCTTACGTAGACGAAACATTTACCGATCATTATGGGACAGCGGTAGCCGTTATTAATCCCGAAGCCTCGTATAAAGTAGTGATTGAAGCACATGCAGACGAAATTTCTTGGTTTGTCAATTATATTACCAACGAGGGCCTTCTATATGTCATTAGAAACGGTGGCTCCGACCATCAGATTGCTCCTTCTAAACGGGTGAATATACACGGTGAAAAGGGTATCGTCAAAGCTGTATTCGGCTGGCCTGCCATCCATACAAGAGGCGGTGAAAAAGAAGAAGCGCCGTCTTTGAAAAATATTTTCTTGGATTGCGGGTGTACAAGTAAGGAAGAAGTGGAAGCGCTTGGCATCCATGTCGGCTCGGTTATCACGTATGAAGATGAATTTATGGTGCTGAACGACCGTTATTATGTAGGGCGCGCCTTAGACAATCGCGCCGGCGGTTTTATGATTGCAGAAGTAGCCCGCTTACTCAAAGAAAACAAAAAGAAACTTCCTTTTGGACTATACATCGTCAATGCCGTCCAGGAAGAGGTTGGCCTGCGGGGTGCCGAAATGATTACACAAACCATTAAACCCAATGCGGCTATCATTACGGACGTAACACATGACACGCAAACCCCAATGATTAATAAGGTAACACAAGGTGATTTAGCTTGTGGAAAGGGACCCGTCGTCTCATACGCGCCGTCTGTTCAAATTAATCTGAACAAACTTTTGATTGATACGGCTGTTGAGCGGGGAATACCGTTTCAACGTCAGGCTTCGTCCAGGGTAACTGGCACCGACACCGACGCTTTTGCTTATTCAAATGGAGGTGTGCCCTCTGTGCTGGTATCACTACCTTTACGGTACATGCACACAACCGTTGAAATGATCCACAAAGAGGATGTAGACAATGTAATCCGGTTGATTTATGAGGTGTTATTGAAAATTAATCCGAGTCAAGACTTCAGAAGTTTCGCAAACTAAACAAATTCATCTCGTTTGCCAAGTTAAACGCGTAACATGCGAGATATTCACGCTCATCCGGATGAAGTATTTAACGTTATTTATGGCCATTTGCTGTGGTCTCGTTGTTGCCAATCTTTATTACTGTCAACCATTACTACCGCTTATTGCGCACGATTTTGGCATTCGTGAAGCAGAAGCCGGCAGCATCACCTATATTACACAATTAGGCTATGCAGCCGGCCTGCTCCTATTCGTTCCGCTTGGCGACCTATTAGAAAAGAAGCAACAGATCGTCGTTACAACGACTTTTTCGGTCATTGTTCTTTTAGGGGCGGCCTTTACCAAGTCGTTCCTTCTTCTACAGATATTGTGCTTTCTCATCGGTTTGTTTTCCATCGTGCCTCAATTGATTATTCCGCTTGCAGCAAGCTTGACGACGGATGAAAAGAGAGGCAGTGTGATTGGTTTGGTAATGGGTGGCTTACTGATCGGAATAGTCTCTTCACGATCGCTAAGCGGTTATATAGGTCACGCTTTCGGATGGCGACAAATGTACTATACCGCCGCGACGATCTGTTTTCTGCTGGTTTTAATTATACAGCGTGTATTTCCTGCAAGTAAACCGACTTACCATGGCACCTACAGTGAGTTAATGCGATCGGTAGTCTACTATATAAAAACTTATCCGCAACTGCGTATAGCCTCATTAAGCAATGCTTTGTCATTTGCAAGCATGAGCGCCTTTTGGGTCACTATGGTACTTTTCTTAGCGGCCAAACCTTTTGAATACAACACCGTTGAGATCGGTTTATTTGGCATCATAGGCGCTTCCGGCGCCCTCGCCGCACCCTTGATTGGAAAAAGAAGCAGTGGTGCGGTTACAGTAGTAAGAAATATTTCCTTGCTGGGTTTACTCGCACAGTTACTCGGATATGCCGCATTTTATTTCACCGGAAGTAAAATCATTTTAATCGTTCTTGGTATTATTTTATTGGATATAGGCCATCAAGCACTGCAAATTAGCAATCAAACGCTCATCTATTCATTAAATCCCGCGGCCAGAAATCGCTTCAATACGGTCTTTATGACGTCCACGTTTATCGGTGGAGCGATTGGCTCAGCTATTGGAATCTTTCTGTTCAACTTGGGCGGTTGGAGCGTATTTTGCTTAGGTACTGCGAGCCTAATAGTATGTAATGCCGTCGTTAATATGAAACGGAAATAGGCGGTAGGCAGGTTACTTTTGAATTTTGAATAGGCAATACCGCCGACAACGAAACCCTTTCTTCTTACTTAATGTCCTTCACCATGCGATAAATATTACCCTTGTCGCCGGCCAGTAAAACCAGTTTACCACTTTCTGAAGCTCTAACTACATGAAAGCTTTTTTCATCGAGCAACTTCCACGACTGTCCCCCATCTACGGAAAAGTCGGTACCCGATGTGCCTGTGGCAAGCACAAAAGTGTCATCAACAAAATCAACACAGGATTTATAGCCCGAAAGCCTTGTTTTTGGTGCATTCCAATTCATCCCGTTAGTGGATAGTTGAATGATATTGTTATTATTCCTAAAGTTTTTGTAATCACCTCCTATCGCTATAAGTTGCTTCTGATCATTAATTGCCAGTGAAAAGATGCCTTGAGATTCTTCCCCCTGTTCAATAGGTACCCGATAGCTCGTCCATGACTGGCCATAATTGTAAGAAAAGAGCAAACGGGCCTGCGTGCCCCCCGTGCCAATCCAAACTAAACCATTTCCTGCCGTCCTTATACTGCTGCCACTGGCGGCAAAACCGGCTTCCCCGTCCTTCATTTGAACATTGGCGTCATCGCTGATATTCATCCAGGTATTCCCGCCGTCCTCTGTCACAAGGAGCTGTAATTTGCCTTCAATAGGATCACCAAATACAATACCTTTTTTATCATCCCAAAAACTAATGCCATCGTAAAATATTTCTTTCGCATCGTAGCTATACACCTTTTTCCACGACGTCCCCCCGTCTTCTGTCAATAAAATAACCGCTGGACTGCCCGCATTAACGATGATTGCCTTTTTATCTGAAAAAGCCACGATTGATCGGAAATCAAAATCTTCGTAGCCTTCCGTCTTAAGCCAAGTCCAATTTTCGCCTCCGTCCGTTGTTTTTACAATCGTCCCCTTGGTTCCGCTGATCCACGCAACGCTGTCACTTGGGATGGACATTCCCCTAAAGCTCACATCTTTACCCTCTTGCAACATTTCCAACTTGAATTGTTGTCCCTTCAATGTGCCGACGGTAAATAAAATAACAAGAGAAAGTAACATGCTATGCATCGTGTAAACTCCTTTCAAAATCTTTAGGCTTAATTTGCATGACAAGCTCCCTCACCTCTACCGCTTCCCGTACATCGTGTACCCGTATCATTTCCACCCCCTTCATTAACAGCACGGTATGTAAGACGCTTGTACCATTTAAGGCATCCTGGGGAGCCTTATTTAATAGTTTATAAATCATAGATTTTCGGGACAACGCGCCCAATATTGGGAGTCCTAAAACCTTTAATTCGTTAATTTTACTCAATAACAGATAGTTTTGTTCTAATGTTTTGGCGAAGCCGAAACCGGGATCCACCAGCATATCCTTTACGCCCAGAGCCCGCAACACTGCTATCTTTTTAGTAAGGTCGTCGATAATATCGTTCACAACGTCCTTGTAATCGGTTTCATGCTGCATCGTTTCAGGAGTTCCTCTGCTATGCATAAGAATATAAGGCACCCCCAATTTTGCAATGGTAGGAAACATATTTTCATCTAGATTTCCTCCCCCGATGTCATTTATCAAATGGGCGCCGCCTTGAACGGCCGCCGCTGCAACTTCGGCCCGAAAGGTATCAATGGACAATACCGCGTCGGGGTACGACTGCCGAATAGCTTCGACAACCGGCATTAATCGATCCAGCTCTTCTTGTACGCTTACTATAGGTGCCCCGGGTCTGGACGAATAGCCACCAATATCAATGACATCTGCGCCTTCCGTCAACATCGTACCCACCCTTTCTAAGGCGTCAGTTAACCTATTGTGTCTTCCGCCGTCGAAGAAAGAGTCAGGGGTCATATTCAGTATTCCCATAATCTTCGGAACACATAAATCCATTAACTTACCGCCAACATTGAGAAATTTCATATCCACTTGTTTATTGAGTACCGACGATATAGCTAGTGATTATAGCCCTTCCGTACTTTTGCAAACTTAGAGAAAAAGCGTTTACGATGCAATAACTTGCATTTTCCACCAAGAAGTGTTTTTTTTTATTTTCAAATCGATATATTCGAAATAGATATTTTTTTGTGTTAGGTTTGCACAAGAACTTTCACAGGACGAAAAAATAAGTGAATAAAATTAAATGAATACTTCAACGGCATACGACGCTATCATTGCACAATGTAAAGAATTGTTTTTAAAAAAGGCTGCCGATTACGGTACGGCATGGCGTATTATGCGGCTTCCTTCAATTACAGATCAAATTTTTATAAAAGCACAACGCATCCGGACCATTGAAGAAAATAAGTTTTCTAAAATTGCTGACGATATCCCTTCGGAGTATGTGGGCATTATCAATTATTGCGTCATCGCGATGATTCAACTCGAGTTACCGCCCGATGCGGAGGAAAATCTAGCCTTAAACACGGTAAAAGAGCTGTATGACCGGTATATCAAGGAAACAAAAGACCTCATGCTTTCAAAAAATCACGATTATGGAGAAGCATGGCGGGATCTCCGCATAGGGTCCCTCACTGATTTAATTCTGATGAAAATCTTCAGGGTTAAGCAAATTGAAGATAATAGCGGATGGACCATCGCTTCTGAGGGCGTAAAGGCAAATTATCAGGATATGCTCAACTATGCTGTTTTTGCGCTTATTAAATTAACGGATCCGAAGGCTGAACAAATTCCAAACACCTAAAATGCTATGAACGCCGCCATTGCAAAGCAAAGTAAAAGTTCCTATCTATTGACATTCTCCCGCCTGTTCGTTGGCTGCCTATTTATTTTTTCGGGACTCATTAAAGCGAACGACCCCATCGGCTTTGGTTACAAGCTACAAGAGTACTTCGAAGTCTTTCATTTAGCCTTCCTAAACGATTATGCTGTTGCCATTGCTATCTTTTTATGCAGTTTAGAGATGGTGCTGGGTATACTGTTATTATTCGGTTTATACGGCAGGAAAGTAGCACTCGGACTCCTGTTATTGATTGTATTTTTCACCTTTCTCACATTTTATTCTGCTTTTTTTAACGTAGTAACCTCCTGTGGTTGCTTTGGAGATGCCATCAAGTTGACACCTTGGCAGTCTTTTACAAAGGACTTGATCTTACTATTTTTTATTCTTGTTATCTTCTTTAACAGAAAAAGAATACACCCTGTATTCTCCAATGAGATCAGCCAAATTCTTACACTTTCCGCCGCCATTGTTTTTAGCTTGGGCATAGGAATTTATACATTTAATTTTCTGCCATTCATTGACTTCCTTCCTTATAAGGAAGGAAATAATCTACCGGCGCTCATGCACATCCCGAAGGGCGCTCCTATGGACGAATATGAAATCACTTATACGCTACAGCATAAGGAAACAAAGGAAACCAAATCGGTAACTGATAAGGTTTATTTGCAAGAGGAGCTCTGGAAAGATGAAAATTGGGAAGTTATAGGCGAGCCGACAAGCCGTCTGATAAAAGAAGGGTATCAAGCGCCGATTAAAGACTTGAACATTACCGATGCTCAGGGAGTGGATCATACAAAGGAGATTATCGAAAACCCTTATTATAACCTCGTATTTGTCGCTTACAATTTAGACTATTCAAACCCAACAGGACTGCAAAAGATAAACGAGTTGGCGAAGCAGGCGACGGAGCAATATAACATTCGAACGGTATTACTCACCGCTAATACAGCGCAACAGGTGAATGAATTAGACAGCAAAATGAAGTTATATGCAGAAACCTTTTTTGCTGATGCTATTCCCTTAAAGAGCATGGTGAGAGCTAATCCGGGCATTATTTTATTAAAAAATGGCACGGTAATCAAAAAATGGCATTACCATACGCTACCATCTTTTGAAGCCTTAGCGCAGGCTTATTTTGAACACTTAGATTAATCGTTGTCCTTCATGTTAAAGAAACATGTTTTTCTAGTCGGATTTATGGGTGTCGGGAAAACGACCAATGGCAAAAAGTTAGCCCGCGCGCTCAACAGACCTTTCGTTGATCTGGACGAACTATTTGTAGAACAGGTGGGCCTGTCTATTACAGCATATTTTAAAGAACATAGCGAAGAAGCTTTCAGATTTAAAGAAAGAGAAATCCTCCAAAATCTTGCTATCTCGGAGCCAGCGGTTATAGCCACGGGAGGCGGAGCTCCTTGTTTCTTCGACAATATGGAGTGGATGAATAGCCACGGTATAACAATCTATCTTCAGATGCCCACAGGGGCATTGGCGAAGCGACTAGCAGACAGCAAAAAAAATAAGCGTCCGCTGATACAACATCTAAATGAAGAGGAACTCGTTGGCTTTATAGAGGAAAGGATGCAACATCGGCACCCTTTTTATATGCAGGCACATCATCATGTTAATGTCTTAGACCTCAACATTGATGCGCTTATTAAAAATTTGGAGCTATAGGATCACCACATCTTCGATTACCACCCGTCCGACATATTCATTTAATTTACCAATAATCTGAGAACGCATTAAAATCAGTTCGTTTTTTATAACGGCCGACTCTACCCGCACAAACAATTTCTTGTCGCGGATAAATAATTGCCGCGTACGATTGGCGATTGCAACCCCCATGAGTTCTGGCCAGGCAGCCAATATAGAAGTCTCATCAAACTTCCTTCGCAACTTAAGTGCGTCTAAGTATTGATTGATCGCTTCTTTCAAGGTTTTATCATTTGTACGGCCCATGAGGTATATTGAATTATCGAAATCCAAAGTTACGAATAGCGGCATCAATTCGGATAAAAGTTTTCCACAACGCAGCTTTACACGTACACCGGCCGGTTCGCGCTAATCCTTTCAGCTCTTCGTTTTTTCTATGCTGGATAAGGGCTTTATACTGCGTTGATTTTGCCGCTCGACACGGTAAAAATGCGCACATCGACATCAATACCGCGGAAAGTGCTTTGAACACGCTCGGCGCTGGTATCGGTAATGAAGATTTGGCCGAAATCATCATGAGACACCATTTCCATCAGCTTTCTTGTACGTTTATCGTCTAATTTATCGAAGATATCGTCGAGCAGCAGCAGCGGCTTGAAACCCTTTTTCTCACACAAGAAGGTGTATTGCGCCAGTTTGAGAGCTATTAAAAATGACTTTTGTTGCCCTTGTGAGCCAAATTTCTTCAATGGCATGCCGTGGATGGAAAACAACAGATCATCCTTGTGAATACCTACGGTGGTGCGTTCCAACGCCCGATCTTTTTGAATAGCGCGGCTTAGCAGATCCATCAAGCTGTTTCCAAACAGCTGAGATTCGTAATTAAGCTCCACGGGCTCGGCATCATTCGTTAAATATTGATAATGTTGATTGAAAATCCGTATAAAGGGTTGTATGAACAGTTTTCTCTTTTCAAATAGCTGTTCGCCCACTTGTGCCAGTTGCTCATCGTATACACTGAGCAGATCGTCATCATAAATTTTACTGGATGCTTGCTGCTTCAACAAGCTATTTCTTCTTTGTAAATACTTATTATAGAGAATCAGGTCGTCTAAATAGCGATTGTCTGTTTGCGAAATCACGTTGTCTATAAACTTGCGCCGCTCCTCACTGCCTTCGGAAATGATTACCGAATCGTTCGGAGAAATCATCACAAGTGGATAGGCCCCGATATGATCTGCCAAACGCTGATAATCCTTTTTATTCTTTTTAAACTGTTTTTTTTGGTTCCGCTTTAAACTGCAGGCCAAGATATCCTCTTGATCCCCCTTTTCAAACACACCCTGTACCATGAAAAAATCAGTTTGTTGTTTAATCTGTTGTGAATCGATCGGGTTAAAATAACTTTTACATAATGACAAATAGTGTAGCGCATCCAATATATTCGTTTTACCTGCACCATTATCACCGGTAAACGCGTTCACACCGGGGGCAAATATTAACGAAGCCTCCTCATAGTTTTTAAAATTAATAACCGTTAATTCTTTCACCCACATAACATACAAACATAGATAAATAAGAAGCAAGACACAAATCAGCTGTAAGGCGGCAAAAATCTTTTGCGCTTGTCTCTTGTATCTAAGGTTTAAAAATGTATTTTTGCAATCTTAAAAAACTGAACTCAAATTAACCAAAAAATAACGTGAGCGTTAATAATACGAAAAACGGCGGAACAGGAAATTTTATCCGCGATAATCAGAAAAGTCTGGCATTTATTGCAATCGGTATTGTTGTTTTAATTTTACTTTATATTGGATACCAACGCTTTTATCTGGCACCAAGAGCAGAAAGAGCAACGAACGAAATGTTTAAAGCCGAAGAGTATGCCATGATAGATTCGCTTCAAGGCCGGGCCATCGACGGCGACGGCTCCTACCCCGGTTTCAAAGAGATTGCTGAAGAATATTCCAACACCAAATCGGCAAACGTGGCAAATGCTTATTTGGGTGGCTTATATTTGCGTCAGGGCAAATACCAAGAGGCCGTAAATGCGCTTTCAAAATATTCAGAAACAGGGAGTCCTGTTTTGGATCCTTTAGTGACTGGTTTATTGGGGGATGCATATACCGAACTGAAAGACTATAAAAAGGCGGCTGACCAATACAAAAAAGCAGCAAATAAAAGTGATAATTCATTTACTGCACCGTTATTCCTGAAAAAATTGGGGTTAATATACGAAGCACAGAACGACTATAAATCGGCATTGGAGAGCTATCAAAAAATCAAAAGCGACTATCCTCAAAGCTACGAGGCTTCCATCATCGATGGTTATATCGCCCGCTGTGAGGCCCGATAAGCGTAACACAAAACTGTTAAATGGCAACGAACTTAAAGAATCTTTCCGATTTCTCACACATGGATGTAGGTTCTGCATCGGACCTAGAAATTGCAATTGTTGTTGCACAATGGAACGCACAGGTAACTTCCCCGCTGCTGGAAGGTGCTTATAATCGGTTGTTGAAAGAGGGAGCTGTTGAAAGTAAAATCCACGTGCTACAGGTGCCTGGCAGCTATGAATTAAGTTCGGGCGCTGACATCATCTTACGTAAAAAACAGATTGATGCCGTTATCTGTATCGGTTGCGTTATACAAGGAGATACGCCCCATTTCACCTTCATCTGTGACGCGGTGGCAAATGGCATCACCAATGTTTCTTTGAAGTATAACAAACCGGTGATCTTTGGCGTGCTTACCACAAACACGCTAGAGCAAGCATTGGATCGTGCAGGAGGTAAACACGGAAACAAAGGAGAAGAGGCAGCGGTTACCGCTATCCAAATGGCCAATCTAAGCAAGTCCATAAGCGCTTAATATAAAATATTTGCGAATTCCCTATATTTAGGGTAAGTTTACTTGTTTTATAGAAATAAATGGGCCATGAAAAATTCATTGATTTATCTTTGTGCTAGACGTAGGTTTACTTTTTTACCACGAAAGTGCTCGGAAAACGTGTCCTGCTTACGATAAGCATTAACATCATCTTAAACACCTTCGCTTGAAACAATTTAACGCATAACTTGTTCCGAAAGAATGTGCTAAGTTTTTTTATAAATTTGGCAAAGGCTGTATGACGGACATGGAACTTTGCATGTAAATTAACATACCGAGGAAAATGTATATTCAAAAAATTGAACGCGCTTTTTGTTTGTTTGTGTTTTTATTTTCCTTCTTTAATGAACAAACGGCGTTTTCTCAAACCAAGGATCAAATAGTCAATCTAGTTTGGCAAGGCGTTGGGGGAAGACAAGGGTGGAACGAGGCGCGCTACTTTATGTTTAGCTGTAGCACCAATCTAAAGGAAACATTCTCCGAAGAACATTCCTTTTTATGGGATCGAAGTACCGGAGCTTGTCGGTTTGAAGGAACCAACGAACAGCAACAAAAGGTCATTGTCTTATTTAATACAAACAACGATAAAGGTAAGGTTTTCATCGACAACAAAGCGGTAAATAACAAGGATTCTACGGCCCTTATCATCCTTCCGGTAAAGATGACTTTTGACCATGAGACCTTTTGGTTATTCCCACCTAAAAGCCTGACAGATGCCTCAAGGCTAATTGTAAAAGATGCAGAACTTATTGGAAGCACGCGTTACAACGTAGCCGAGGTTCAACAATTTCCTACCGACACCGTACCATTGAAGTCAAAAGTATACATCGATACGAATACAGGACGCATCTTTCAATGGCTGACGCTAGATGAAAAAGAGCGCGTTATGTACAAGTTCCTGACCTCCGGTTTTAAAGACGTCGGCGGAGGGCTTCTCCTTCCTACCGTTTTCATCGATGCAAAAAGCGGCTTCTTTATGAAGTTCCCGATTGTATCGGCGCTTATAAATATCGAATCAGATAAATTGTCAAAACCATAGAGAATACCCTATGAAGTGGATTGAATTAAACACATTAGATACGCTTGAAACAATAGCTAACTCAAATTCTTACGTCATTATCTTCAAGCATAGCACGCGCTGTCCGGTAAGCAGTATGGCGAAGAGAACTTTTGAATTTGAGTCTTCCCTTATTCCCGAGGAGACGCCTGTCTACTTACTCGATTTGATCAAATATCGGGAAATATCCAATGAAATCGCCAATAAATGGCATGTAAGACATGAATCTCCCCAAGTGCTATTGATAAAAGGCAATCAATGCGTTTACAATGAGTCGCATAACGAGATAGAAGTGGCGAAAGTCGTTGTTAAGATGGCCAATTAAAAGTAAGGTTTTTCACTATATCCGGATGCAAGCTTAGGTAGACCGGACAGGTCTCTGCCGCCTGCTGTAAAATACGTCTATCGTGTACCGAAAAGCTTGCATCCGCTGAAAAATTGAGTACAATTTGAATCTCCGCTACTTTACGGGGGTTGGCTTGCATAATCTTGGTGGTAGATGCTTCTATTTTTCCCAAGGCAATTCCGTGGTTTTTTGCAGCAATCCCCATAATGGTTAGCATGCAGCTAGTGAGCGAAGCAGCCAACAAATCGGTAGGCGAAAAAGCCTCCCCTTTACCTTGATTGTCAACAGGTGCATCGGTAATTAATCGCGACTGCGATTGGAGATGTATTGCTTCGGTACGCAAATCGCCTAAATAGGTCGTTTCAACAGTGGCCATTGTAATATAATTAGAATGTAATAAGCTGTTTTTAGAGTCCTAACTTTCCAAGTCAGCACAAAATACGCCACTAAATTAAAAAATTATTAACTACTTTTGTGTTATGATTGAACTACCTGTTATTCCTGCCAATCAATTGCAACGCAAACCAGATTGGTTACGTGTTAAGCTTCCTGTAGGTAAAGAATATAAACATGTAAGAGGCTTAGTAGACGAACATAAACTCCACACCATCTGTGAAAGTGGTAACTGTCCGAATATGGGCGAGTGCTGGGGCGCAGGTACGGCAACTTTTATGATTTTGGGTAACATCTGTACCCGCTCGTGCTCTTTCTGTGCAGTGGCAACAGGTAGACCAAAAGCGGTTGAACTGGATGAACCCATGCGTGTAGCAACATCTGTAAAATTGATGCAGGTGAAACACTGCGTGATTACTTCTGTTGACAGGGACGATTTGAAAGACGGTGGATCGACCATTTGGGCTGAAACTGTAAACGCAATTAGGCGTGAAAGCCCTGATACTACACTAGAAACCCTGATACCGGATTTTAAAGGCAACTGGGAGAATTTAGACCGGGTCTTGGCGGTACGTCCTGAAGTGGTTTCCCATAATTTGGAAACCGTTCGGCGCCTTACCAGAGAAGTTCGGATTCAGGCCAAGTACGATCGCAGCTTGGAATGTTTAAGAAGGATATCTGCGGCGGGTTTGCGTACGAAATCTGGTATCATGTTAGGCTTTGGTGAAACAGAAGCCGATGTCATTGAAGCGATGCAGGATTTATATGATGCAGGTGTTCATATTTTAACACTTGGCCAGTATCTTCAGCCTACAAAAGCACATCATCCGGTTATCGAATGGATTACGCCGGAACAATTTAAGCATTATCAAGAGATTGGCCTAAAAATGGGCTTTAAATACGTAGAAAGCGGCCCCTTGGTACGTTCTTCTTACCATGCGGAAAAGCACTTATTCGATATGCAGTAATTGACCGGAGTCTTTTACAATATCGTCGAAAAATCCTCAATAACATTGGGGATTTTTTTTATCAGCAAACTGGCAGGTATTACCCCCATGCCTTCCTTCACTAACAAATCGCCTGCCTTCCCATGGATGAATACGCCAAGAATAGCCGCCTCCTCCGACCGATAGCCCTGCGCCAGTAAGCCAACCAGTACCCCGGTTAGCACGTCGCCCATACCGCCACTCGCCATAGCTGGGTTTCCGGTGAAGTTGACCCAAATTTTCCCGTCGGGTAAAGCGATAAAGGTATAACGGTTTTTGAGAATAATGATCAGTTTCCTCTTCTTAGCTTCAGTCCGTGCTTTTACTACGCGGTCCCACCACTGGTCGCTGTCGCCGAAGAGCCGATCAAACTCTTTCATATGCGGCGTAAGGATGGTACCCTCTTTTAATAACGCCAACAAATTTTTATTTTCAGCGAAGACGTTCAATGCGTCTGCATCGAAAACTGCGGCAGAAAGATCATCTGCCAACATTTCACTCAAATATCCCTTTATCTCTTCTCCCGTGCCCAAACCGGGTCCGATAGCCAATGCCTTGTATTTTCCTGTCGACACCTCAGACAACTTGGATCGCTCAAGCGCCATAACTTCTGGCAAGCGCGCATTCAGTGCACTTAGTCCGCTAAACGGGATGCAGACCGTTGTCAAACCAGCTCCCGTAAACAAGCAAGCCTCAGCGCAGAGCAGTGCTGCTCCCATGGTGTTCTCGCTACCGGCCACAATGCATGCGTGCCCATAGGTACCTTTATGACTAAAAGCTTCCCTGACTTTTAGTCGTGAACGAATATCATCTTCCGTAATAGCGCAAAACTCAGTGTCCTGTGAAGCAGTAAAATGTTGATGCAAACCAATGTCCACCACGTGAAATTTCCTCAAGAACTTACCGCTTTCCGGAAACAGAAAACTTAACTTGGGTACTTGGAAGGTTATGACATCACGCGCGATGATGGCGTCTTCAAAACCGTTCATTTTGCCATCGGCAGGCATTCCTGTTGGAATATCCACTGAAATTACGATTTTGGTTTCTTGATTGATCGACTTAACTAGCGAATCCCAAGGAGCTCTTAACGGCTTATTTAAACCCGAGCCGATAAGCGCGTCGATAACAATGTCCGCTGCTATCGTTGGTATCGGGTCGGTCGGCTGCAACTCCTGTGACCGAATGGGATAGGCTAATAGGCGTTGATAATTCACTTCAAAATCTTTCGTCTTATTTTGACTATACGCCACTATCCACACAGCAATATCGGTATATCCCCTTTCATAAAGTAAGCGCGCTATAGCCAAACCGTCACCACCATTGTTACCTGTGCCGCAACAGACTAATACCGAGGCTGGTTCAGGATAGAGATCAACGAACTTATTTACAAAAGCCTTAGCCGCTCTCTCCATTAAATCAATGGACGAAATAGGTTCGTGCGCTATTGTATAGGCGTCAGCTTGTCGAATTTGTTCAGCAGTTAGTAGAGGTACCATATCTTAATACATTGAATGATGTCAACCCGGACCGATATCCGCCTTATCTTTCCATGAATAACGAATTTAACAACAAAAAAGGCAGCACACAAATGTGTCTGCCTTTCTACTTAAAATTATTTGCAGTTAAACGGCTTCAGCTACCAATCTAAGCGTTTTGGCTGCTTCCACCATAGCCTCCAAGGCAGCCTTCGTTTCGGGCCAGGCTCTTGTTTTCAGCCCGCAGTCGGGATTCACCCATAACTGCTTAGGGTTGATAACGGCAGAAGCCTTTTCCATGAGCGACACCATCTCCTCTTTGCTTGGAATTCTGGGCGAATGGATGTCGTAAACGCCTGGACCTATATCGTTCGGATAATTGAAATCGGCGAAAGCATCCAACAGCTCCATTTGTGAGCGCGAAGTTTCGATCGTAATCACGTCCGCATCCATAGCGGCGATATCTGAAATGATATCGTTAAATTCCGAATAACACATATGGGTATGGATTTGCGTATCGTCCTCCACACCGGCCGCGGCTAATTTGAAAGCTTTAACGGCCCAGTTTAAATAGTCCCGCTGAGCGGCTTTACGCAAGGGCAATCCTTCCCGGATGGCCGGTTCATCTATCTGAATAATCTTAATACCTGCTTTCTCTAAGGCCAGCACTTCATCTCTGATGGCTAAAGCGATTTGAAAGGCCGTTTGTTGACGCGGTTGATCATCTCTTACGAATGACCATTGCAAAATGGTAACCGGCCCGGTGAGCATCCCTTTTACTGGTAAATTGGTAAGCGATTGCGCATATGATGTCCAATAAACTGTCATATCCTTGGGTCTGCTCACATCACCAAATAATACAGGAGGTTTTACGCAACGCGACCCATAACTTTGCACCCAGCCGTTCTTTGTAAATGCATAGCCTTGCAGCTGTTCACCGAAATATTCAACCATATCATTCCGTTCGAATTCGCCGTGCACCAATACATCCAGACCAACCTGCTCTTGCCATTTAATGGCCTCTTTCGTCTCCTCTCTAATCAAATCTTCGTAAGAAGCCGCTGTTAGTTCTCCTTTTTTGAACTTTGCCCGCCAACTTCTAACCTCTTTGGTCTGCGGAAAAGACCCTATAGTTGTTGTAGGAAACAAAGGCAATTTTAAAGCTTCTAGCTGTTTGGCTTTTCTTTCCTTAAACGTGCTATGTCTATTTGTATCTTTATCAACTATGGCATCTACACGCGCTTTTACTTCTTGATGATGAATTAATTCGGAAGTTCTTCTTCTGGCTTGTGATGCCTGGTTTTCGAGATATCGTCCGTAAACCTCGGTGCCCTCGTCTCGCTTATCCCCTAATAAAGCGAGGTCTTTTATTTCCCCTAATTTCTGCTTCGCAAAAGCGAGCCAATCTTTAATATGAACAGATAACGTCTGCTCGTTGTCTTCATAATCTAAGTCGCAAGGCACATGCAGTAGCGAGCACGACGGAGCAATCCAAACTCTTTCTTTCCCTATTTTTTGGACCGCTTTATCAATATAGGTCAGTGACCGCTCGTAGTCATTTTTCCAAATATTTCTACCATCAACTAAGCCAAGTGACAAGATGAGCCCATCGGGAATATCCTCCAAAATAGCGTCTAGTTGTTCGGGAGCTCTTACAAGGTCTATATGTAACGCATTAATTGGCAACGAAAGAGCTGCCGATAAATTATCATTTAAGCCCTCAAAGTAGGTCGCTACCAGCAGTTTCGTATCACCTGCGCTTTTCACCAGGCGCTTATAAACTTGGTTATACAAGCCTCGTGCTCGATCATCCAGATCCAAAGCAAGAAATGGCTCATCGAACTGGATCCATTTAACTCCATACTCTTTCAGTTTGCCGATTACCTCTTCGTAAACGGGCACCAATGCTTCGATTAAGTCTAAGCGATTAAACCCGGCTTCTTTTTCTTTACCTAACAAGAGATAGCTGATCGGCCCGATCAACACCGGTTTGGTTTCAATACCCAATTGTTTGGCCTCATAATATTCATTGACGATTTTCTCCGAGAAGAGACTGAATTGCTGACGTTTTGTAAATTCAGGCACTAAATAGTGGTAGTTTGTATCAAACCACTTGGTCATCTCCATAGCGGTGACATCTATTCCGTCGTGTTGAAATCCTCTTGCCATAGCGAAATAGAGATCCAATTCATACGCAGCGCTCTTATTAGCGGCGAGCTCATGATACCTCGCCGGAATCGCTCCTACCATGAGTGTAGTATCCAGCACTTGGTCATAAAAAGAGAAGTCGTTCGAAGGGATCATATCTATCCCCGCTTCTTTTTGAATCTTCCAATTAGCTGAACGGATTTTAAGTCCGGCTTCCAGCAGTTCTTTTCTTGAAATCTTACCGCTCCAAAAGGCTTCACTCGCCTTTTTTAATTCCCGCTGGGCACCAATGCGCGGGTACCCTAAATTGTTTGTAAACAACATACTTAAATTAGTTTAATGAATAACACTTGTTCAGTTTCAAAAAACTCGCGGCTTTGGATGAGAAAAAAGTTTAAGGCACAATATCCCCAACTCCGGCAAGGGAGTGGTTTTACTGAAATGGGCCTCAACATAGCTTCTTTCGCGAAAGCCTGTCGAAAATTTAATGGCAAGTCTCCTGGCTTGCGTCCATCCGTTTTACGTCTTCCCATCCTGAATTTACAGAACAGTGACTGTGGTATGTAAAACCTATCCCTACAAAGGGAGAACGCTTACAGTTGCGCGACAGCCCATGATTCACACATGGTTCCTTATTAATTCCCGCTAAGGGAAACCACTAAACGCTCAATCTGAGTACTACTTGATAAACAAGTCTTCAAACCTAAGATAAATTTAATAACTTTGCAATTTGTTTGTAAAAGTATTCGACAAAGAAGTCTATTACTAATAACAATGGGATTCTGTCAAATAGGTAGTACAGGGATGGCTGTAATACCAAGCCCATATATTGTTAATTAAATTAAAGATCAACATGTCTATAGTTAGGGAAAGTGACTTACCTGGTATAGGTAAGAAATACCAAATTCAAACCGGCGCGGGCGACAATATGGTAGTGGTTATCCACGACGATGGTAACCGCGAATTGTATCGTTTAGACGAGGATGAAAATGAATCTAAGTGCGTTATGACACTAAGTGATGAAGAGTCGCGGCAGGTAGCAGGTATCATTGGTGGCTTGTCATATAAACCAAAGGCACTGGAAACGATGGAACTGGCCGTTAACGACCTTGTGATAGAATGGTACAAAATAGAAGAAAAGGCGGTCATTAATCAGCAGACTATCGGACAGCTGGGCGTTAGACAAAAAACAGGCGCTTCTATCATTGCTGCTATCAAAAATGAAGACAGCGTGATTAATCCTGGCCCCGACTATTTAATAACTCCCGGCACCACCCTCGTTGTGGCCGGAAAGCGGAGTAACATAAAAGCATTAAAAGAACTGTTAAAAAGCTATCAAGTTGTATAGAAAACTCCTAAGAAAACCCATGTAAAAAGCATGCATACAGAAACCCTGATCTTGGAAATCGGAATAGCGGTTGGACTAGTTGCTTTAGTGGGACTGGTAGCCAACAAACTACGCTTTTCAGTTATACCTTTCTTTATTTTGATCGGTATGGCTTTGGGGCAACATGCTCCAACGATTGGCCTGATCGATTTACAATTTACGGAAAGCAAACCGTTTATTGATTTCATGGGGAGATTAGGTGTCTTATTTTTACTTTTCTATTTAGGACTGGAATTCTCTGTTGGACGCCTTATAAAGTCGGGAAAAGCCATCGTTTCAGGGGGCTCTGTATATGTAGTACTTAATTTTGTTGCTGGCTTATTAGTGGGCTGGATGATGGACCTACCTTTTGCCGAAAAGATGATTCTCTGCGGTATAATGACCAGTTCCTCTACCGCCATTGTTGCCAAAGTGCTGACAGACCTTAAACGAACAGCTAACCCAGAAACGGAAGTCATTATGGGCATGATTATGTTTGACGATTTGTTTATTGCCATGCATATATCTTTCCTTTCGGGCTTGGTGCTTACTGGAGGAGGTTCATTTTGGACGGTAGCCAGTACTTCTTTATTGGCGCTTGCTTTTATTCTACTTTTTTTAATTCTTGGAAGAAAGCTGATCCCTTACATAGATAAAGTATTAAGCGTAAAATCAGGCGAATTATTTATCCTGATCATTTTTGCCCTCTTGTTTTTAGTGGCGGGATTTTCTGAAACAATTCATGTTGCCGAAGCGATCGGCGCCTTGATGGCCGGCTTAGTGTTGGCCGACTCCCAGTATATTAAGCGGATTGAGCAAATCGTTTTACCGTATAAAGATTATTTTGGCGCTATGTTTTTCTTTAGCTTCGGTTTATCTATCGACCCCTTGTCTTTAGGAGGCGCCGTTATGTGGGGAGCCATCGCCGCCTTAGTAACCATCTGTGGAAATCTCGCTTCGGGCTATTTCGCATCTCGCTTTGCGGGTCTAAAGAAGAAAACATCCTTCGATATTGGTTTTACATTGTCGGCAAGAGGCGAATTTTCCATTATTATGGCTAATATAGGAAAGGCTGGTGGACTAAACCCAATAATCCAGTCCTTTGTGGTTGTTTATGTGCTTATCTTAGCAATTGTTGCTCCTATTCTCACAAAAGAGTCACGGAATATCTGGCATGGCATATTTGGAGGAGGATTATATGCCAAAGACAAACAACCAGTAAAAACGTTAGAAGCGTTGGAGTCGAAAAGCACCAAAAACATCCAAATAGACAAATAGCGGCGTATCGTTCTTGTCAAGAACTTTTTTCTTTGGCGTAAATCCAATGCGAAGGGAATGATATGCTTACATAAAGCCTAACTCCAAGCGAGCTTCTTCACTCATCATACTTTTGTCCCACTTCGGCTCAAAGGTAAGCTCCACAAGCGCATCTTTCACCCCATCCACCTCGCTGACTTTTCTTTGTACTTCGTCTAAAAGTTCTCCGGCTACAGGGCACGCGGGGGCAGTAAGCGTCATTATGACCTTCGCTATACCCTCTTTTTTCGTTATTATTTCGTAGACGAGTCCGAGTTCACAAATATTTACCGGAATCTCGGGGTCAAACACAGTCTCCAGTTTCGCCTTGATTTTGTCGGCGATTCCTAATTCATCCAAAATTATCATTTCATTACAGATTAAACTAACACACGTTATTAATGACTTTGCAGCTCTGCTTTAAGAAAACGAGCCGTTTCGCTCTTTTTGCTCTTTATCATCTCCTCAGGGGCTCCACCAAAAAGAACCTTTCCGCCGCTCGCCCCTCCTTCTGGACCTAAATCGATGATCCAATCAGACACTTTGATTACATCCAAATTGTGTTCAATCACTAAAACGGTATTTCCCCTGTCGACCAACCTATTCAACACACCTAACAATACGTTGACGTCTTCAAAATGCAAGCCAGTAGTAGGCTCGTCCAGTATATAAAAAGTATTCCCGGTATCCTTCTTGGATAGCTCCGTTGCCAGTTTCACGCGTTGTGCCTCCCCTCCAGATAAAGTTACGGAAGATTGTCCTAATGTAAGGTATCCCAACCCTACGTCTTGCAAAGTTTTGATTTTCCGATAAATTGCCGGAATAGATTCAAAAAACGGAACGGCTTCATCGATGCTCATATCAAGGACGTCACTAATTGATTTACCTTTATATCTCACTTCCAAAGTTTCCCGGTTATAACGTTTACCATTACACCCCTCACAAGGCACTTGAACGTCCGGTAAAAAATTCATTTCGATCACCTTCATACCGGCACCCTGGCAGACCTCACAACGACCGCCTTTGACATTAAACGAAAATCGGCCGGGCTTATATCCACGAATTTTTGCCTCGGGAAGTTGAACGAATAGACTCCTAATATCCGAAAACACTCCGGTATAAGTAGACGGATTTGACCGCGGCGTCCGGCCAATCGGCGTCTGATCTATTTCGATCACCTTATCAATGTGCTCTAAACCTTCTATTTTAGCATATGGCATCGGCGTCTTTTTCGCACGAAAAAAATGGTGATTCAATATAGGATAGAGCGTTTCGGTTATTAAGGTGGATTTACCGCTGCCAGACACCCCCGTCACTGCAATCAATGTACCCAAAGGGAAATCCACGGATACGTTTTTCAAGTTGTTTCCCGTTGCTCCCTTTAACCGTAAATAAAGGCCGTTGCCTTCTCTGCGTTTTTTGGGCACACTGATTTCCTTCGTTCCATTTAAGTAAGCTGCCGTTAATGTCGCTGCCTTTTTAATTTCGGACGGTTTCCCTTGGGCGACTACTAAACCGCCATTTAATCCCGCCGCAGGGCCCATATCAACAACGTAATCGGCTTCTAAAATCATATCTTTATCATGCTCCACTACCAGTACCGAGTTACCGATGTCACGCAATTCCTTTAAGGCGTTGATCAGTCGCTCATTATCCCGTTGATGGAGGCCGATACTTGGTTCGTCCAATATATAAAGGACATTAACCAGTTGCGATCCGATTTGTGTAGCCAGACGTATCCGTTGAGCTTCTCCGCCAGAAAGCGTTTTTGCAGTACGGTCTAAAGTAAGATAGCCCAAACCTACGTTTAACAGAAAATTTAAGCGATTAATGATTTCTTTCAAAATCTCTTCCGCTATGATTAGCTGCCGATCGCTTAGCTTCTCCTTTACGTTAGAAAGCCAGGAAGTAAGCGCCACGATATCCATGCTTGCCAGCTCGAATATGTTTTTGTCAGCAAGCTTAAAATGGAGCGACTCTTTTCTTAATCGCGCACCGCCGCAAAGCGTACACTTCTTCATCACTCTGAATAGCTCTATATCTTCTGCCTTGCGTTCAGATTGCTCTTCCAACAACTTAAATATCCCGTCGAAGGTTATCTTATACTCCTTAACATTCCATTTGTTATAGGCAACCGGAACCGTTATCAAATCCGGTGCGCCATTCAATAAGATATCCAATTGCTCTTCCGTCAGCTTTTCCAAAGGTTCGGATAGCGAAAATTCATATTTTTTTGCTACCGCCTTTAGCTGTTGAAAGGTCCAATTGTCCTTATATTCGCCCATGGGAGCGATTCCTCCCTTAAGGATACTGAGCTTAGGGTTGGGAATAACCGACTCTTTATCGATTTCAAAAACATAGCCGAGGCCGTCGCATTTCTCACAGGCACCATAAGGCGAATTAAAGGAAAAGGTGTTTGGCTGCGGCTCGTCATAGGAAATACCACTCTCAGGATCCATCAAATAGCGGCTGAAAAAATACTCATTATTATCCTGATCGCTCAATTTGATAATTCCTTTAGCCGCCTTCATGGCCTGCTGAATAGACCCTTGAAGCCGCTTTCTTTCTTTTTCGTTAATTAGCAAACGATCGATAACCATTTCGATATCGTGAATTTTATATCGATCCACCTGCATCTTCGGAACCAAATCCATCATCTCGCCATCCACCCGCACTTTAACGAAGCCTTGTTTACGGATCTGCTCAAACAATTCCCTGTAATGGCCTTTCCGCCCTTTCACTAATGGCGCCAAAATATTTACGGCTTGCCCATCGAATTGCTCCAGTATTCTGGAAACGATTTGATCTTCGGACATGCGCTCCATTTTCCGGCCCGTAACGTAGGAGTACGCTTCTCCAATCCGCGCATATAGCAAGCGCATAAAATCATAGATTTCGGTAATGGTGCCTACAGTCGACCGAGGATTTTTACTAGTCGTTTTCTGCTCTATGGCAATTACCGGACTAAGTCCAGCAATCTTGTCCACGTCAGGCCGCTCCATCCCACCCATAAACTGCCTACTGTATGCACTAAACGTTTCCATATAACGCCTTTGCCCTTCAGCATATATTGTATCAAAGGCAAGGGAAGACTTACCACTTCCGCTTAAACCTGTTATTACCACCAACTCATTCCGTGGTATCACCACGTCTATATTCTTCAAGTTATGAACACGCGCGCCAAAAACTTCGAGTTCACTTTGCTCGCCTAAATCAGGTGTATTCCGATTACTCATGTATAAAAAAAGATATAAATTGTGAATCTGTCCAAAGAGCAACGCCTCGGTACCTCAATCGCTTAATAGTTAATATCAGCTTCTTTTAGACAGCCAACGTATATACAAACTTAGGCAAATTACTTTGATATACAATCAGAGGCGCGTCAATACTGTTTATTTTGCTAAAAAAATTAACAAAACCTCCACTGTCTGCTTGCAGCACAACAACAGAGATGAAGACATCACGAAGGCTCTTGATCACCTTTCGAACTGAGTGTTAGAGCCTATTTATGCAATTGAGAATAAAAATACAGACGGGACACCATATTAAAAAAAAGTCACAGCGAAGTGCTGCGACTTTTAATAGCTTCCGTAGCGGCGAATCACATCTGATTAGCAGTATGTCCTTCACCACCACTGGTTTCCAATGCAAGCTTTTCATTTGAGGCACTTGCTCTATAACCGTAGTTCGCTGGGTTTTCGATCACTTCTTTCGTGGAAATCAGTTTATAGACGTAATTCCCGGTCTCCCGATTCAGTTTCAGCTTATAATAGTCTTCTTCTTTTTGTCGGCGAATCGCCTTTCTCAAACTGCCACCACCCACGTTATAAGCCGCCGCTACCAGCGTCCAATTACCAAAGTCTTTGTATAAAGCCTGTAGGTATTTACATGCAGCCACTGTAGATTTTTCTACATCAAGGCGCTCATCTACAGATCGGTTGACCTTTAGACCAAAAGCCCTTGCCGTAGCAGGCATAAATTGCCAGAGTCCAGAAGCACCTTTATGAGAGGTGCCTTCCATCAATCCGCTTTCAACTAAGGGCAGGTATTTGAAATCATCGGGAATTCCGTGTGCTCTAAGAACGGGCTCAATCTTTGGAAACCATGCCCTCGCATTCTTGTGTAACTTATGTGTCCTGAGCCGTTCAAAAGAGTGCGCTCGCAAAGAGCGTGTGATCTTTCGTTCAACATTTTCATCTTCCGTTGGAAGATATTCGTCCGCGAAATTTAAGCTTGCAAATAACGACTTTTTGTCTTTACTTGGCTCACTTTTTGTACTTGTTGGTATGGCGTTTTTAATTCTATGTTCTACAGGCCGGCTGTAAATAAACATTTTTGAAAGAACTAAAATCAGTAAAACCACCGCGCTTGTACATAGGTGTTTTTTTATCATTCTTTTACCTTTCTGTGTTGGTTATGCAAAAAAGCGATGGCAAATATAAAAATTATTTACTTACCGTCCAAACACTTACAAAAACCGCCTTGTTTATGTGAATTTTTATACGTATCATATATGTCTCATTTTTATGTTAAAATTCACTCCCGCAGTACGACAATAACCATTATTTTGAGTAACTTTGCATTCAATTTTACGTAAAAGAAATATGCCATTTAGCAACAAAAGGAACAGTCGTGACGACAAATCCGCTTACTCAAAACGTTCTTCTTCACAGAACGATAACAGGAACAGTCGTGACGACAAATCCACTTACCAAAAACGTTCTTCTTCACAGAACGATAACAGGAACAGTCGAGACGACAAATCCACTTACCAAAAACGTTCTTCTTCACAGAACGATAACAGGAACAGTCGAGACGACAAATCCACTTACCAAAAACGTTCTTCTTCATGGAATGACGAACGAAACCGTCGGGACGACAAATCCGCTTATTCAAAACGCTCTACTTCACGGAACGACGATACTAACGAATATAAAAACAGAACAGAGAAAAGCTCCTTTTCTAAAAAACCATATAACGCAGATCGGAAATATAGCCAGCAGGGTAATTCCTACTCCGACGGCAGCTTCACGGACAAAGCAGACAGGTACAATAACAATAAAGAGACATCCCATTCGGGAAATAGAAGAAATACAAATAACGACAGATCCCATTCACCTGAACGAAAGTACCAAGGTAAACCATCGCGGTTTAGATCGGACAATTTTGCGGAGGGTCCAAAACACAGGTTGGATGAAAAGGCGGGCGATCGTTCTTTTGGGAAACCCCGGCGAGATCGATCGAAGTCGACCGAAGAACATTTTTCAAAAGAAAGAGAAGATAAGGGGCTGATTAGACTCAACCGCTATATTGCCAATTCCGGCGTTTGTTCGCGTAGAAAAGCGGATGAGCTGATACAAGCAGGCGTGGTTACCGTTAATGGCGTCGTTGTAACAGAGTTGGGAACGAAGGTTGATGCTGCTAAAGACGAAATCAAATACAATGGCGAGAAGCTAAAAAGAGAGAAAATGGTTTATGTATTACTTAATAAACCGAAGGATTACATCACTACGACCGAAGATCCGCAGGAAAGAAAAACAGTGATGCACCTAGTTGAAAAGGCATCAAAGGAGAGAATTTATCCGGTTGGTCGTTTAGACAGAAATACAACTGGCCTTTTATTGTTGACTAATGACGGTAATTTAGCTGAAAAGCTCTCGCATCCGAGAAATAATATCATGAAAATATACCATGTTGAGCTAAACAAAAGCTTAACACAGGGAGATTTTAACAAAATAGGCTTTGGCATTGAGCTGGAAGACGGGTTCATTAAGCCAGATGACGTTAGCTATATTCAAGGAGCAAGTAAACGAGAGGTAGGGATACAAATCCATAGCGGCAGAAATAGAATTGTCCGTCGGATATTTGAATCCCTGGGTTATGATGTCGTAAAACTGGATCGTGTCATATATGCCAATCTTACTAAAAAAGATTTGCCGAGAGGCCGTTGGAGGTATTTAGAGGAAAAAGAAATCATTCAATTGAAACACCTTATTAAGTAGCAATTTACCACAAAAAAAGGCGCTTGTCAACAATGGCAAGCGCCTTTTTTTTTGCCGTAGGCCGTGGGCTTTATGTTTTAAGCTATGGCAAATAGGCCTTACGCTATAGGCATTATAGGCTATAGCCGGCAGCAGCTGGGATGTCTGGCAAGCCATCCCTCCGGGAGGCAGGCCTTTTGAATTTGAATAGGGAATAGTCAGTAGGGAGTAGCGGTAGGCTTTAGGCAATAGGCGATAACAACCGGAACGCCTGGCAGGCTTTTAATTATTGATATCCTATCTGGTTTTTCAAGGCATCAATGAGCCCTTCGGGGTTTTGACTTATGACTTTTGACTTAATATAACAAAAAAAGGCCGCCGTGCATCTGCACAGCGGCCTTATCAAATAAAGATCGGCACCGACCTACTCTCCCACATGTTACTGCA
>NZ_SBJH01000026.1 GCF_004368405.1 Olivibacter sp. XZL3 | reverse complement strand
GCGGATATGGGCTTTAAACGCAATAAACACCCCTAAATCTAATTCAATTTTGAGGGGTCAGTATGCGCCAGTATATCCAGTTGTTTCACCAAACATCAAATTCACATTCTTTAATACACCAGTTGCAGCTGTCGGATCATAAAATGACATCTACCTCAGGAAAGAAAATTAAAGGTAACATTATAAAATCGTTCTATGGACTAGCCAGCATTCTGGCGCAGGTGGATCCTAATCCCGTATTTGTGCCTGGTAAGCTGATACCTAGAAATGAAATAGTATCTTTTGAATATTGGTGGAACCAAGAGATAATTTTAACAGACAGCAATGGACATGATTTCACGAGAAGGGATATAGTTTTGTATGTTGCAAATAAAGATGGGGGCGGTCATGTTGATTCAGAGGTAAAAAATGAGTTTTACACGATTAAGTCAGGGCAAACATCAGGTATAGTCTTCGTAAAAGGAGGAATTACCTATACATTTAGTCCGTTAATAGCGACTATCAGACAAATCGCTCAAGAAGTTATTCTGTCTTTTCCAGATGAATACTTAAAGGAAAAATAACTGCAAATATAGTTTATTTTAGTGGACAGTATTTTAACATCATTATATAAACCAAAAAATGTGGCTTTTCTCTTAAAAATATTCAGTTTAAAAGTAGCTAATATGTTCTGAAAGAAAGTCCCACTTCCCTGCGTAGAAAGAATATGCTATCTTTATACAACTTATCATAAATATAAAGTCCACGTATTTCTGTCCGCATATTGTCCGGAAAACAAAATAACCTACTGAAAATCAGCAGGTTATTTTATTAAAAGTCGGGATGGCCGGATTTGAACCGACGACCTCCAGCACCCCATGCTGGCGCGATACCGGGCTACGCTACATCCCGAATTTTTTGGATGACAAACTTATATAAAAAATACCGAAATCGCAATTTTTATAGCCTTTCCACCTTTCGTATTTGAGCAAATAACTATTCACTTCATTGAATAGCTTTCAATTAAGTTACCACTGCTAACCTAAAGTTACCCCATTCTCCCTATGAAACACCCATAAAAAAGATAAAGAAGTTAATTAAAATATAGATACATCCCAAGATTTACCGTAAATGTGCCGTAAAATGACCGTAAATTTGTCGTAAAATATACGATGAATTTACGGTATATTTACGGATAAATTACGTTCAACTCTATGATTTGTATAAGTTCATTATTAGTTTTATCAGTATTTGTTATATGTTTTAGACATAATAGTGTTACAGGGCATTATACAGAAAGCTCCTTCTCTTAAATCAGCGATTATCTCAATGATCCTCCGTTTTTTACATGCCAAAGATTGTACCTTTGTAATAAAAACAGATATGCCCGCTTCTAAAATAAATTTCTTTACCGAGGACACACAATACACGCTAAAAAACAAGCTAGCGATAAAGCAGTGGATAAAAGATACTATTACTGGGGAAGGCTTTAAGCTGGGTGAAATAAGCTTTATTTTCTGTTCTGACGAATACCTGCACAAAATTAATGTGGAGTATTTAGACCATGATACCTACACCGATATCATTACATTTGACAATAGCGAGGACGATGAATGGATTGCAGGTGATATTTTTATCAGTGTAGAAAGGACTAAAGAAAATGCACATAAATTTGCTGTCCCGGAAATCGATGAACTACACCGCGTTATTATCCATGGGGTTTTACACCTATGTGGTTATCTCGATAAAAAAGCTGATGACAAAAAGTTGATGACAGAAAAAGAGAATGAATACCTATCTAAAAGAGCCTTTGTATAAAAAAGAAAAGGGATCTAAATAGATCCCTCTTGCTAGTCTATGTCCCTTTTTTAGTCTCTGGATCTTAACAAAATACTGGCATAATATACCAAGGTTGCCAACGATGATAAAGCGGCTACCACATACGTCATTGCTGCCCACCATAAGGCATTTTTCGCGCCATCATGCTCTTGCCTGCTCGCCATAATACCTTTATTTGCTTCTAACCAAGCTAATGCCCTGTTAGAGGCGTCGAATTCAACCGGTAAAGTGACAAAGCTGAACAGCGTAACCAAGGCCAATGCTGCAACCCCTACAGCGAGCACAACAATGTTACCCGAAAAGATCGCCAACATGACACCGATCATCAACGTCCAGGAAGTCAATGTAGAAGCTACATTAACCACGGGCACCATAGCCGATCGGAATTGTAGCCAAGAATATGCTTTGGCGTGCTGTACCGCGTGGCCACACTCATGCGCTGCCACGGCCGCCGAGGCAACGCTTCGTCCACTGTATACCTCCGGACTTAGGTTCACCGTCTTGTCTGCCGGATTGTAGTGGTCTGTTAATCTACCCTCTACAGAAACGACCTTCACGTCATAAATGTTATTGTCGTGCAACATTTTCTCAGCTATGTCTCTGCCAGACATACCGCTGCTTAATGGCGTTTCGGAATGTTCCTTAAACTTGCTCTTGAAGCGCCACTGAACAATAAAACTTATAACTGCAATACCAATTAATAACAAATATTCTCCTGCCATTTCTTTTACTATTTACTGATTTACATCAAACCGTATACCGATATTTCTCGATTTTGGTTTTCTAACTAATATAGGTATTTTCTGGTAAAATTACTACACAAAAATTAGAGTCAAATTAAAACAACTGACACTATCTGCCAATATATCAACCTTATACTGAATGGTACTGACAATTTATCCGACCAAATAGCGACTTTATCAAATAGGACCTGCCTTATAGCCGAATCAATTTTTCTGTCTACCTTTGTGCAAAACAACCAATATGGAAAATTTGTTAATAGTCGTTTTATTAATAGTGCTGCTTTTCTTTCTGTACAAACTCACACAACGTACCAATCAACCAAGTGTCGATGGATCCACCGACGCTCAGAAAGAGCGTGATGAGCTTCTCATTAAGATTGCAAAGGCCGAACAACAGGCAGCGAGTTATCGACTGGAAAACGAACGTCTATTGAACGAAGTTAAAACGGAACGTGAAAAGGCCGCCGCTGCTGAGCGCACTATCGAAAGCTTAAATGCTTATTTCGAATCGCAACAGGAAAAGCTGAATGAGCAAAAATTAGAGATCGCTACAATAAAAGGGCAGTTTAATAAAGAGTTTGAATTGATCGCCAATAAAATACTGGAGGAAAAAACGCTAAAGTTTACAGAAACTAACCATAAAACCATCAATCAGCTTTTGGATCCGTTGAAACAAAATATCAAAAGCTTTGAAGAGAAAGTTGAAAAGACTTATAGCCACGAAGCTGCAGAGCGAAATTCACTGAAGGGTGTTGTGATGCAGCTGATGGAACAAAGCCAGCTTATTA
Source organism: Olivibacter sp. XZL3 (assembly GCF_004368405.1). Lineage (GTDB taxonomy): Bacteria > Bacteroidota > Bacteroidia > Sphingobacteriales > Sphingobacteriaceae > Olivibacter. The sequence goes on along the minus strand of NZ_SBJH01000026.1, from coordinate 142,825 downwards.
AAGATGAAGCGATTAATTTAACCCGCGCACTCAAGGGCGATCAAAAAAAGCAGGGTAATTGGGGTGAAGTGGTACTGGAACGCGTACTTGAACGATCAGGATTGGTTAAAGGCAATGAGTACCGCTTGCAGGCTAGCTTTCATACAGCGGATGGCAAACGAATGCAGCCCGATGTTATCATTGATCTACCGGATGAAAAGCATTTAGTAATCGATGCAAAGGTATCGTTGATCGCTTATGAGCGATGGGTAAATGCGGATATTGATGAGGAGAGAGAAGTGTTTGCCAAACAGCATATTAATTCGATAAAAAACCATGTGACTGAACTTTCCCGGAAAAACTACCAAGATCTATATAAAATCAATTCTCCTGATTTCGTCTTACTGTTCATGCCTATAGAATCTGCTTTCAGTATGTCGATTACGATAGATAGTGAATTGTTTAGTGATGCTTGGGACAAACGCGTCGTGATCGTAAGCCCTTCCACCCTATTGGCAACCCTTCGAACCATCGCGAGTATCTGGAAGCAAGAGCGCCAAACACGCAATGTATTAGAGATAGCGAGGGAAGCCGGGGCGTTATACGATAAATTCGTCGGCTTTACAGAGGACATGGACAAAATAGATAAACAAATCACCATACTGGCCAGAACGCATGAAGACGCGAGAAAGAAGCTCGAAACTGGAAAGGGCAGCGTAATCTCTAAGGTTGAGAAATTAAAAAGATTGGGCGCGAAAGCGAGCAAACAGATTGATATCACCTTGTTTGATGAAGAGAAACTCATTGAAGACTAATCAGTTTCACGTGAAACCGATTAGTCTTCATTATCATCTCTATTAAAAAGGGGATCAACTAAAAAAACTATTAATTAAATGCATTCCACCCTTGGGCCGTGATGGGATGCAAATTGCCACTTTTTGACACCAAGTTACATCCTGCGGACTCCTCCATGATATGGCCTATGACACTAATATCTAAATCGCCCTTAATTTTCTCGTAGTCGGCCTGTTTAATCGTAAATAGCAGCTCATAATCTTCTCCGCCACTGAGGGCACAAACAGTCGGATCAAGTCCGAACTCACGGGCCGTATCATAAGTCATCTGGTCGATCGGAATTTTTTCTTCATACAACCTACAGCCTTTTGAAGACTGCCGACAAATGTGTAAGATTTCCGACGCCAGTCCGTCAGAAACATCAATCATCGACGTAGGTTTTATCTGAAGATCTTTTAGTAACTGAACAACATCGCGCCTTGCTTCGGGTTTCAACTGTCTTTCCACAATATAATCCTTTCCTTCTAAATCCGGCTGGATGTTCGGGTTTTCCAAAAATATCTGCTTCTCTCTTTCCAATAGCTGCAAACCTACATAAGCGCCACCGAGGTCGCCGGAAACACATATTAAATCGCCTTCTCCTGCCCCGTTTCTGTATGTAACGCTAACGGGATCTGCATAACCTATACTGGTAACGCTTATAACCAGTCCCTGTTTAGAAGAAGAAGTATCTCCTCCTATCAGATCTACATCATACTTTTTACAGGCCAAAATAGCACCTGCATAGAGCTCTTCAACAGCTTCAAGCGGAAACTTGCTCGACAAACCTATAGAAAACGTGATCTGTGAGGCGATACCGTTCATCGCGTAAATATCACTTAAATTTACCTGCACAGCTTTGTAACCCAAGTGTTTAAGTGGTACATACCGCAAATCGAAATGTACACCTTCCAGCAACAAATCGGTCGATATAAGCGTCTGTTTTCCTTCATGCTGGATAACAGCCGCGTCATCCCCTATTCCCTTAATCGTGGACGCCTCCTTAAGCTCAATTGATTTACTGATTAAATCAATCAGCCCGAATTCACCCAACTTTTCTAAACCGGTATTCTCTTTATTATCAAACATGTATAATCACTAATGTTAATAAGTCTTTATGCTAAAGTCCGAATTGTGCTGATATTTCAAGCATACGTTCTATTGGTCTACGGGCTCTGTTAATGACATCCATAGGAAGATCGATTTCCGGAAGCTCGAACTTGATGGCATTATAGAGTTTTTCCAAGGTATTCAACTTCATATGTGGACAATCATTGCAGGCACAAGCGTTGTTTGGCGGAGCCGGTATAAACGTTTTTTCCGGATTAGCCTTTTGCATTTGGTGGATAATACCCGACTCCGTTGCCACAATATAGGTATCAGCGTCGTTTTGGATCGTATATTTCAACAACCCTGTTGTGGATCCAATATAATCAGCCTGCCTCAAAATATGTTCTTCACATTCCGGGTGGGCAATGAATTTGGCACCTGGATATTGCGCCCTTAAACGATCGATCTTCTCTTGAGAGAATATCTCATGTACCATGCAGGCCCCATTCCAAAGCACTAAATCGCGTCCGGTTTTACGTTTTACATAGTCGCCCAAATTTTTGTCGGGTCCGAAAATAATTTTCTGATCTCTTGGCAAGCTATCCACAATTTGAACCGCGTTCGAGGAGGTACAAACTATGTCGCTTAATGCCTTTAGTTCGGCCGTGCAGTTTACATAAGTGATAACGAGATGGTCAGGATACTGTTCCTTGAACTTCGCAAACAAATGGGGTGGACAACTGTCGGATAAGCTGCAGCCGGCTTTCAAATCGGGCAACAATACCTTTTTTGTGGGCGATAGAATTTTCGCTGTTTCCGCCATAAAGTGAACACCGGCAAAAACGATAATCGATGCATCCGTTTTTGCAGCTTCCTGTGAAAGGCCCAAACTATCTCCGATATAATCAGCTATGTCCTGAATTTCGGGATCTTGATAATAATGAGCCAAGATTACCGCGTTCTTTTCTTTTTTAAGTCGATTAATCTCTTGTACCAAGTCCAACCGAGGATCTATCGTTTCCTCTATATAGCCTTTAGCTGCTAGTTGTTCCGTATAGTTTTCCATTTTCTGAGCCTATTTCACTACACAAATGTACGCAAAGAAAATGAAATTGAATTTTCACCGCTTTTCCACTTTTCAATAAAAACAATAATTCTTTTTATATAAAATCTTCTTATCGTTTATTAGTGTGTTAGTATTGTGAAGAAATCGGTACTTATTTTTCTTGTTTTATTTGAATCTCTGTTTTTATCCACAGCTTTTCAACATGATTGAGAAGGTAAAGCTTTGATTTACAAAGCCAACTTTTTATCGGGCTTTTTCTTTCCATATTTTTTTGTGGGTTCTTTTTAGGGAGGAAATGAGTTAAGAAGTCGGCGGTCGGAGCGGGAGAATTCTTTGAAAAGTTTATCGAATGTTGTGGATAAGGAGATATTAACGAGTTATTCTTTTTATTCCACTTACTTTTTACAAAAAAATCCACATATTTAACATGTTTTTCCACCGTTTGTGCGGCAGATTTCAATAGATTAATTTTTCAAGATGGTAAATGTTGATTTCTTGGTTGTAGGTTCAGGTATTGCCGGTTTAAGTTTCGCTTTAAAAGCTGCTAAGTATGGTAAGGTTCTGATAGTTACAAAATCGAATGAGGACGAGTCGAATACGAAGTATGCGCAGGGCGGTGTAGCGGTGGTTGTGGATAAGTCTGATAGCTTTGAGAAGCATATCGCTGATACTCTGGTTGCTGGTGATGGTCTATGTGATCGAACGGTTGTGGAAAACGTGGTGAAAGAGGGGCCGGATAGGATCAAGGAGATTATTCAGTATGGAACCCATTTTGACGAGGTGACTAAAGGCAATTACGACTTGGCACGTGAAGGAGGACACTCGGAACACCGCATTTTACATTATAAGGATGTTACCGGATTCGAGATCGAACGGGCGCTGTTGGAGCAGGTCCATCAATCGGAGAACATCACGATATTGACTCATTATTTTGCGGTTGACCTGATTACACAACACCATTTGGGTTTGTTTGTTAACAAGACGAGCGATGATATCACTTGTTACGGCATTTACGCCTTGAATACGCTCACTAACGTCGTGGAGAAGATTCTGAGTAAAATAACGGTGATGGCATCCGGAGGAGCCGGTCATATTTATTCTTCTACTACCAATCCGGTAATAGCTACGGGCGACGGAATAGCGATGGTATACCGGGCGAAGGGAAAGGTGCGCAATATGGAGTTTATTCAGTTCCATCCTACGTCGTTGTATAATCCAGGTGAATACCCGTCTTTTTTAATTTCGGAAGCATTACGGGGTTTCGGTGGGGTGCTGCGGAGACGGAATGGTGAGGAGTTTATGTACGAATATGATGAACGAGGTTCTTTAGCGCCTCGTGATATTGTTGCGCGTGCAATTGATAATGAAATGAAGCGGTCTGGTGATGATTTTGTTTATTTGGATATAACCCATCGCGATAAAGGGGAATTGCTTAAACATTTTCCTAATATCTATGCGAAATGCTTGAGTATTGGTATTGATTTAACTCGAGACTATATCCCGGTGACACCTGCGGCTCATTATTTATGCGGAGGTATTATGGTAAATACCGACGGTTTATCGTCTATTAAGAATCTCTATGCTTGCGGCGAATGTGCATCTACCGGTTTGCATGGTGCTAATCGATTGGCATCCAATTCTTTATTAGAGGCATTGATTTATGCACATCGGATATTTGAACATGCTGTTGGTGTTTATAAGGACATAAAAATACCGGAGGGGATACCGGACTGGGATGATACGGATACCCATTTATCGAATGAGGATATTTTGGTGACTCATAATTTGCGCGAAACCCAGAAGGTGATGAGCGATTATGTGGGGATAGTACGTTCGGATTTCCGGTTAGAGCGTGCTATGCGTCGATTGAAGTTGCTTTACGAAGAGACGGAGGATTTTTACAAAAATACCAAGTTATCGGTCAAACTATGTGAATTAAGAAACGTGATTCAGGTTTCTTATATAGTGATTAAATCTGCTATGGCCAGGAAGGAAAGCAGAGGATTGCATTTTACAACCGACTATCCACATCATGCGAAGGAACTTGTTGATACTATTTTTTAAAAAAGGGAAGTTATGGCCTTAATAAAAGCTGTTTTGAATAAGAAGCCGTTTATAGGTGAAGAAACGTTTATCGCTGAAAATGCGACCATTGTAGGTGACGTATCGATTGGTAGGTATTGTTCTGTTTGGTTTAATGCCGTGGTCCGTGGCGATGTTAATTACATCAAGATAGGCGATTATACGAATATACAGGATGGGGTGGTTATACACGGTACCTATCTTAAAAACGGAACGGATATAGGTAATTTTGTGAATATTGGTCATAATGCTTTGGTGCATGGCTGTACGCTGAAAGATCATTCACTCGTTGGGATGGGCGCAATAGTGATGGACCGAGCGGTTGTAGAGGAATATGTGATTATTGCAGCTGGCGCTGTGGTTTTGGAGAATACCGTATGTGAAAGCGGTTTCTTGTACGCCGGTGTTCCTGCAAAGAAGATAAAGCCCTTAACAACGGAGCAGCGGTCTTTATTAGATAAATTACCGCACAATTACGTCTTATATGCTAGTTGGTTTGGGGTGGATTAGACGTATCGGTGGGCGTTTGTTCCATAGGAATATCAATTACTTCTTCTTGTTCCCAGTTTGGTCTAACCGTAATGTTTTTACTATGATACCATACTTTTTCCGGTAGGATTTTGTTTTCGACATCCGCCGGATCCCACTTACCATTTTTATTGGCATCATATACAATTCTAATTAAATATTTACCCCCCGGGAACTGCTTGAATACCAAGCGTTCAGACTTGCTGATAGGTTGGGAAAGAAATAGATTATCTTTTTTATCGTTTGTTATTTGTACCAGGTACTGATTTTGGATTGTATCGGGTACATTTATTTTAAGGATGATATCGCCGAAATTTTCGGTTTCGTCCAAGGTGAAGGTTCTGGTTACGGCTTTCGATTTCTCCCCGAAATAACCTTGAAAAGCATTTTCTTTCAGTTCCAGTTGGTAATTACGTTTAGGACGCCAATTATAGCGGATGAGGTAAGCTTGATTGCTACTGGTATCTTGTATTAGCTGATAATTGTTTCTAGGAATGGAGTCTTCTGTTAATAGGATGTTTTGCTTATTAAAGGATTTTATAGGTGCTGTACTGTTTAGAACGATGTGTTTGACCCTATTCACTTTTTGGCTGTTTATATTATCTGTGATGATCAGGTCGCGGTCGTATTTCTCATTTTTACTTCGGCGGATCGTAGTTGAGTCCAATAGCTCATTGGATTCTTTTATATGTACCTTTAAGGAATCGAAAGTCATTTCGCTTAGCCACATGGATACACTATCTCCAGATCTGTTGTAATTGACAATTTTGTTCTCGTTTAAGGAACTTGGAGAAACAACCTCCAGTTCCGGTTGTATCAATGGACGGTTGAAAACGAATGTGACCGTACCGTTCTTTTCTATTTTTCGATCTAGTAGACGAAGCGTTTTAGGCACAGGTCTTGATGTTGCCAGTTTGATATTACTGGTGTCTTTATTCAGCAGAAAAGAATCTGGCAAGAAACCGATTTCTTCGTCGCTGCCATTAAAAATCCGATTGTCGTCTTTTTCTTTAAGTGCGTAAATTCGGTACGTGTCTTCTTTTAAATTTCGGATGGTGAAGTTGCCAGCGGAGTCGGTGAGAGTAAAGATGTTAGCTTTGCGTTTACCGAATATAGAGTCCTGCCGCGTCGGTATCAACATGACGGTAGTCTCTTTTTCCTTTTCCAAAGTGAGTGCATTTGTGACCGTTCCCGACACGTTTAGGGAATCTATTTGATCGCCGGTTGCAAACACATAGCTATAGTTCAACAAAGGGTTCCCTTCGTTGTAGTCGCCAATAGCTTTCCCGAAATTTATTGTATAGGTGGTATTTTCTTCTAAAGTATCCGGCAAGGTAATGACGAGCGACCTCTTTTTTATTTGATAAAGCGGTAGCTTTTCCATATCAGGGGTTACGCTGATTTCTTTGAACTCATTTTGTAGCTTAATGAATTCGTCGAATTCTATTACCACTTCTTTTGATTTAAAGTTACTCGTAAGATTAGCAGGCGTTTCATTTAATATTTTGGGAGGAATACTATCTTTCGGGCCACCCATAGGCTGTTGAACGCTTGCGCAATGCGTATTGAACAAAAGTGATCCTATAAAAATAGCAAAAATTAGGTGTTTTATTTTTAAAGCCATTTTAAAGCTGTTTAAGCTATTTTTGTATTTTTTGGATATCAGCATTGTCTTTTTAAAAAAAGTGTCTCCTATCTCTTTATTTTGATTTATATTAACAAGTTGTAAATCAGGTATTTATATATTTTATGACATATAGACCATGAGAACGCTTACATCAGCCGGAGAAACACCGGAAATTCGCGATGCTTGACCGAGTGTTCGGGGTTTAATCTTAATCAGTTTTTCCCGTGCCTCTTTCGATAAAGAGATGAGCTTATTGTAGTCGAAATCCGGATTGATCTCTTTATCCTCCATCTTTTTCATCTTGCTTACAATTTCTATTTCTTTTTCGAAATAGCTGTCGTATTTAACTTTTATTTCGGCTTGTTCTATAATGTCCTCGCTATAGCTACTTAGTAAGGTATTGAGGTGGTCGTTGGCTTTTGCCAGATGCCGAATGTTGACTTGTGGTCGACTTAATACGTTAAACATCTTCACGTTTTGGGAAAGTGGACTGGAATCTAAGGTTTCCAATATAGGATTGATCCTAGCCGCTTCAACGGATGTTTTCCGTAGATAATCTACTATCTCATCTGATTCACGTATTTTGTTGTTTACGCGGGCTAAAGCCTGATCGCTCGCTAAGCCTAATCGATGTGCTAGCGGTGTCAGTCGTACATCCGCATTATCCTGGCGAAGGAGGAGTCGGTGTTCCGCCCTCGAAGTGAACATGCGATATGGTTCTTCAGTACCTTTAGTTACCAAGTCGTCTATTAGTACACCGATATAAGATTCCGAGCGTTTAAGTATGACTTCATGTAAATCATTAATCCGTTGGTGCGCGTTAATACCGGCGATCAGGCCTTGGCTAGCCGCTTCTTCGTAACCGGTGGTTCCGTTTATCTGGCCGGCGAAAAATAGATTTTTAACGCGCTTTGTTTCTAGTGTTAGATCCAGTTGGACAGGAGGAAAATAGTCATATTCAATAGCATATCCAGGTCTGAACATTTTTGCTTGTTCAAAACCCGGAATTTGATGTAATGCTTTTAGCTGAATATCCTCAGGCAAAGAGGTAGAAAAGCCATTGACATAAATTTCGTTGGTTTTCCAACCTTCCGGTTCCACAAATATTTGGTGGCGGTCTCGTTCTGCAAATCGGTTTATTTTATCTTCGATGGAAGGACAATAACGGGGACCCAGTCCTTTTATTCGTCCAGCGAACATCGGCGATTTTTCGAATCCTTCTTTTAATGTTTCGTGTACGTTATTATTAGTATAAGTAATCCAACAACAGCGTTGTTCTTGTGGCAGGTCGATGCTTTCGAAAGAGAATTTGCCTCTTTTTTCATCTCCCCACTGCTCTTCCATTTTAGTATAATCGAGGGTTCTGCCATCAACACGTGGAGGTGTACCGGTTTTCATTCGTCCGGATTCGAATCCTAAGGATACAAGTTGTTCAGTTAATCCCGTAGCGGCCTTTTCTGCAGTTCGGCCTCCGCCAAACTTTTTTTCTCCGATGTGAATAATTCCGTTAAGGAATGTACCGTTGGTTAATATAACAGCATCAGATTCGATGGTAACGCCGAGTGAAGTCACGACTCCGTTCGCTGCACCGTTTTTAACAATAACCTCTTTAACTGTATCTTGCCAGAAGTCTATATTAGGCAGATTCTCTAATTGGAGTCTCCACTCCTCCGCGAAGCGCATCCGATCGTTTTGGGAACGAGGACTCCACATAGCGGGTCCTTTCGATAGATTTAGCATTCTGAATTGAATAGTTGTTTTATCCGCTATTATTCCAGAATAGCCCCCCATAGCGTCTATTTCGCGAACAATCTGCCCTTTTGCGACGCCCCCCATCGCAGGATTGCAACTCATTTGAGCGATTGTTCCCATATTCATGGTAATCAATAGAACTTTTGATCCTAAGTTAGCTGCAGCTGCGGCTGCTTCGCACCCAGCGTGGCCTGCTCCTACCACAATAATATTATATCTCGAAAACATATTTTTATGTATGTTCCACGTGGAACGCGGACGTTTCACGTGGAACTTTATATTAACTCTCCTAATTCTAACCAACGATTACTTTTCTCCTCCAGACGCATGTTTAATTCTTCTATCTCTTTAGCGTATGTTGAAAGTTGAGTATGATCTGTTGTTTGCAACATTTCGTTCGTTTTGTTTTTTATTACAGATTCCAGCTCGGTTATTTCGCTATCTAATTTTTCGAACTCTTTTTGTTCTTTAAACGAGAGCTTGGGTTTTTGTATTGATTTTTCTACAGGTAGCGTAGCTTTTTTTGTCTCTGTCTTTTTTACCTTCAGTTCACTTTCTTGCTCTTGTCTGTAGTCTGTATAGTTTCCATTGTAAATTCTTACCGGTTTGTTTGGTTGAAAAACGAATAATTGATCCGTTAACTTATCTATTAAAAACCTATCGTGCGAAACAAGTAATAAAACGCCTTGGTAATTTTCTAGAAAGTTTTCCAGTACATTTAAGGTATCTATATCCAGATCGTTCGTTGGTTCGTCTAAGATTAAGAAGTTTGGATTCTTTATTAGGACACGCATTAACTGTAGTCTTTTCTTTTCTCCTCCGCTTAATTTTTCAACTAAATTGAATTGTTTCTCAGGTGTGAAAAGAAAATGGGTCAGCAGCTGCGATGCTGTGATCGTCTCTCCTTTGCTGGTTGTAATATACTCCGCTACTTCTTTTACTACGTCGATTACGCGCTGTGTATTACTGAAATCCAGGCCTCCTTGTTTATAATAACCATAAACTGTTGTCTCGCCAACCCTGACTTTACCTTCGTCTGGAGCTAGTTGTCCGGTTATCAGGTTAAGAAAAGTAGATTTTCCGCTTCCGTTCTTACCAGCTATTCCGATACGATCTCCTTTCTTAAAGGTGTAAGAAAAATTGTTGATAACCGACTTCTCGCCAAAGGTTTTACTAACATTCTCTAGTTCTAGAATTTTATTTCCCTGCCTGCTGAGCTTTACATCGAGCGTAATGGTGTCTTGTTTCTGGTTAAGCTTTGTTTTTTCCTCTAATCCGTAAAAGGCATCAATACGTGCTTTTGATTTAGTACCACGAGCTTTTGGCTGTCTGCGCATCCACTCCAGCTCCTTTCGTAAAAGATTTTTGTTTTTTTCTAGGGACGCCGCATCTGATGACTCGCGTTCCGCTTTCTTTTCCAAAAAGTAGCCGTACTTGCCTTTATATGTGTAAAAAGCTCCCTGGTGGAGTTCTTTAATTTCCGTGCAGATATTATCCAGAAAGTAACGGTCGTGTGTAACGAAGATAATGGTTTTCTGCCCGGTTACCAGCAGATTTTCCAGCCATTCGATAGTTTCTATATCCAGATGGTTAGTGGGTTCATCCAGTATATATAGATCTGGATCATCAATGAGTAGTTTCGCTAACGACAATCGCTTTTTCTGTCCACCTGATAAACTCTCTATACGTTGGTCTAGGTTCGTTATGCCTAACTGGCTTAATATAGTCCTAATATTATTTTCGAAGTTCCAAGCATCTTTAATGGTTAGAAGTTCTACCAATTCCTGTACCCGTAACTGATCGCTTGATTCATCTTGTATAAGTTGGTCGTACTCCTTAATAAGCTGTTGAACCTCATTATCGATATTATATATAAAATCAGATACAAGGAATGTATTCGAAAAATCGGGTTCCTGTTCTAAATAGCCGATACGGAGCTCTTTCGTACTTACCACTTTCCCTTCGAAGGGAACGATTTTACCTGCTAATATCTTTAAAAGCGTAGATTTTCCCGTTCCGTTAATGCCAACGAGGGCCACCCTGTCCCCTTTTTGAATGCCAAAGGTCAGATCTTTAAAAAGCCATCGATCGCCAAAGGAATGGCTAATGCGTTCTGTTGATAAAATGCTCAAGCTATAAAATTTATTTTAACGTGCTACGATAAGATTTTTGTATAAGTGTCTGTTTTATAATTACTTATGTTAATTTTCCACTTGGACAACACGCCTTATTACCGTAAACTCAATTTAACTCGCAAAGTTAAGTAATATATGTTAATTGGCGGGTAATATGCAAGATGATTGTGCTAATTAAGCTTGTGATCGGGTATCAATTGGAATTTCGGAATGACTACATCGAACAGGGCTCCATCAATTTCCCTCAACATCTGATAACTTCCTTCCATACTTCCCATGTCGCTTTTTAAATTACATCCTGATACGTATTCATAACGCTCACCCGGAGCAATGAGCGGTTGCTGGCCAATTACTCCTTCGCCTTCTACTTCTCTATGTGTTCCGTTCGAGTCGAATATAAACCAGTGTCTTCGCAACAATTGAACAGGGTAGTCGCTCATGTTTTCAATAGTGATTTTATAAGCGAACATAAAATGCTCATTTTCCGGATTTGAATATTCCGGCTGGTATATTGCCTCTACCGAAACTTTAACACCTTCAGTAATTTCAGTAACCATTGTTATTTAATTTGAAGCAATATAGGAAATGACCGAATAAAACAGAAATACTTAATTACCAATTTTTGTTCATCTAGGTCGCTACTATTACCTCGTTAAAACGATATGCTATTTCATCCAAAACTTCTTCTATGTGCTCCATACGCTCGAGACTTACCAACTTCATGCGGTACTCCTTAAAATTCGGGATTCCTTTAAAGTAGTTGGCATAGTGTCTCCTCATTTCAAAGATGCCCGTTTTTTGACCTTTCCACTCTACAGATTTTATGAGATGCGTTTTACATACCTCTACTCTTTCCTTTATAGTAGGGCCTTCCAATCGGGTACCGGTTTGAAAGAAATGTTTTATCTCACGGAATATCCAGGGGTAGCCTATGGACGCCCTACCGATCATAATGCCATCTACCTCGTATTCCAAACGCCAGGCAGCCGCTTTCTCCACGCTATCAACGTCTCCATTTCCGAATATAGGGATATGAATCCTAGGATTTTTCTTCACCTTCTTAATCAATGACCAATCGGCATTTCCTTTATACATCTGGGCGCGTGTACGGCCATGTATGCTAAGCGCCTTAATACCGATATCTTGTAAGCGTTCGGCAACTTCATAAACATTTTTCGTGTGGTCGTCCCAACCCAGTCTGGTTTTTACGGTAACCGGCAAGTGAGTGGCATTAACGACCGCTTTAGTCATGGCAACCATCTTGTCGATGTCTTGCAGCAAACTTGCTCCCGCTCCCCTACAGGCCACGTTCTTTACCGGACAGCCGTAATTTATATCTATTAAGTCGGGTTTTGCCAAGGTAGCAATCTCCGTTGCTTCTTCCATGCTTTTTATATCACTGCCGAAGATCTGTATACCTATGGGACGCTCGTATTCAAAAATGTCAAGCTTTTGCGTGCTTTTTGCCGCATGCCTGATGAGTCCCTCCGAAGATATGAATTCGGTATACATCATATCTACGCCATTTTGTTTGCATACGTACCTGAATGGAGGATCGCTGACGTCTTCCATTGGAGCAAGTAACAAGGGAAAAGCTCCTAAATCAATATTATTTCCGATCTTGACAGACATTACCTATATTCAACCGATTATTTTAATAATTTGCAAAAATATAAAAAATTGAGTGCTTACCCCTATAATCGGTCTGATAATCATCCCAGTATGTCTTTTCTTTACTTGCTGATTACGGTATTGTTTTCCGCTATCGTTTTCAGTTTGTTGGGTTTAGGAGTTGGCATGTTGATCTTTGGTAGCGATGTAATGCAGATTGGATACAAGGGTTTCAGCAACTTGACAGAGGATGAATTGAATTTTATCAGCGTCTCGCAGATTTTTTCAGCGACGGGCACTTTTGTAGTGCCGGCTTTGCTATTAAACCGTATAGAGAAGAATAGCAAGCCGTATTTCACACTGTCTTTCCCTACGGATGCTAAACTATATGCCTTGATATTTTTGTTAATGTTGGCGTTATACCCTTTTTTTGAATTAACGATTTTGCTGAATGAACAGATGCATCTTCCGGATTTTATGAAGGGTATTGAACAATGGATGCGTCGGAAGGAAGACGAGACAAACGTTTTGACGCACGCTTTCCTATCGCGCCAGTCCGTTGCGGGCTTGTTTATAAACATTTTTATGATAGGCGTTTTAGCTGCCGTAGGGGAAGAATTGTTATTTAGGGGCTGTCTGCAAAATATACTCATAAAATGGATAAGGAACCCCCATATAGCGATATGGTTGACTGCCGTTATTTTTAGTGCGATCCACTTGCAGTTTTATGGATTTTTACCGAGGATGCTGATTGGAGCACTTTGTGGATACTTATATTTCTTTGGGCGTAGCATTTGGTTGCCTATTTTTGCCCACTTTATCAACAATGCCTCCGCGGTTCTTCTGTCTTTTTATCTTACACGATCGGGTAAATCATTAGATTCCTTCACTTTTCAGCTTAATGAATGGCCATGGGCAATTGTCAGTTTGCTCGCAGGTTTGTCGGTATTATATTTTTATAAGCGACAAGCCAAGCTTTCAAACAATTAATTTTTAATATGAAAACGCGCGCAATAACAGGTTTTTTCTTTGTTTTAGTAATGTTGGCATCGGTGCTTTTTGGTGCTTATACATTCAGTATCTTTTTTATCGTTTTAGCTCTTCTTAGTCTGTCTGAATTTTACAGATTGGTTGGTAAAGAAGAAGCAAAGCCGGATCACCTTGGCGGAATTCTATTAGGGGCGGCTGTATTTGTACCGATTGCATTATCGTCTCTGGCTTTAACAGATGTTGTCGCCTGGCTCCTAGCTGTACCTTTTGTTGTATTCGTCTATATCCGCGAGTTGTATAGGAGAAATGAGCAACCTTTTTATAATATAGCGCTCACATTTTTAGGCGTAGTTTATGCGGTATTGCCCTTTATATTCTTCTTTGGCTTGGGTTTTTTACAGGGGGGATATAACTACTACCTTCCGATGTCATTTTTATTTATGCTGTGGGCAAGTGATACGGGTGCTTATTTAGTTGGAAGAAAGTTCGGAAGAACGAAGTTGTTCGAGAGGCATTCGCCAAAAAAGACATGGGAAGGTTTCATTGGAGGTATGTTGTTAAGCGTTATTGTGAGCCTCATTTTACACCGTTACTCGGTGGATTTAGCTGCTTGGAAATGGTGTACAATCGCTATTATCATTTCCGTTTTCGGCACCTTGGGCGATTTAACGGAATCGATGCTCAAGCGCAGTTTTGACGTTAAAGACTCAGGGTCTTTATTGCCGGGCCACGGGGGCTTATTAGATAGGTTCGATGGACTGCTGGTGGCAGCGCCTTTGGTGTACTGTTTTCTAAAATTGGTTATTTGACCCGCATTGTTAACATCATTAAACCCAGATTACGCGTTAGGAATTAAAACGAAAGGATCAATAATGAGGCTTTTATATTGTTGATCCTTTCGGCAGGAACGGCTGATTTAGAATATATTGAGAAGCTCTTCTTTGCTCATTTTTTGCTGTTCGCCGGTAGTCATGTTTTTAAGGGTCAGCACACCGGATGAGACCTCTTCTGTACCTAACATGACTACATATGGAATTTTCTTTTGGTCGGCGTACGACAGTTGTTTTTTCAGTTTGGCTGTAGTGGGATAAAACTCCGAAGCAATGCCCTTTCTTCTAAACGAGTGAAGTAATTGCAGCGCGAAGTCTTCAGCGGATTGATCGAAGTTGGTCAATAAAACCTGCGTACCCTTGGTTGTGCTTTCCGGAAACAAGTTTAATTCCGACAATACGTCGTAAATGCGATCAGCACCAAAAGATATACCCACGCCTGTTAGGCCTTTTAAACCGAACATGCCGGTTAAATCATCGTATCTTCCGCCGCCGCCGATACTACCCATAGCCACCTCGTTGGTTTTTACCTCAAATATGCTTCCGGTGTAATAGTTCAAACCTCTAGCGAGGGTAATATCAACTTCGACATTATCCAGTGCCGGCGCTTCCAATTTACTTACATAGGTAAGCACCATATCCACTTCTTCGAGCCCTTTTTGTCCTACTTCGGAATCCTTTAATACTTGTTTCAATGTCGCCAATTTATCGGAATTGCTTCCCGATAGAGAGATGATAGGATCAAGTTTGGCAAGGTCTGCATCATCAAAACCTTTGCTTATTAACTCTTTTTTAACCCCGTCCAAGCCAATTTTATCAAGTTTGTCAATTGCAACGGTCATGTCTATTAACAGATCCGGTTTTCCTATAATGTCGGCTATGCCAGCCAATAATTTCCTGTTATTCAGTTTGATGGTAAAATCTCTCAGACCTAAATTGGTTAAAGCTTCTTTATAGATGAGTATAAACTCGGCCTCATTCAATAGGCTTTCGGATCCTACGACATCTACGTCACATTGGTAAAATTCTCTATATCTGCCTTTCTGCGGTCTATCAGCCCTCCAGACCGGCTGGATTTGAAAACGTTTAAAAGGTAAGGTGATATCGTTTTGATGCATGACGACATATCTGGCGAAAGGTACAGTTAAATCATACCGCAATGCCTTTTCGGCGATGAGGGGAGTTAGGGAGTTGGCGTTCAGCGTTGTGTATTTCTCTGGACTTATCTTGGCGATAAAGTCACCCGAGTTAAGAATCTTAAAAATTAATTTATCGCCCTCATCGCCGTATTTGCCGGTTAAAGTTTGTAGATTTTCAAAAGATGGCGTTTGGATTTCTTGGTATCCGTATTTCTTAAAAACAGTCTTAATCGTATCGAAAATGTAATTTCTTTTCTCCATTTCCAAGGGAGAAAAATCGCGGGTGCCTTTTGCTAAAGAGGGTTTTATTTGTGCCATGGCACAAACTTAGATAAATTTTTAATCAGTTAGGATTGCTTTTTGATAGAATAAGGTATAAAAACACAGATACGTGAAACAAAAATCTGACAGAAATGTTTTAACTTCAGGTCTTAAATTCACCTTTATTACTTATCCATTAAATCATGAAAAAAATGCTAGTTATTGGCGCTTTGATGCTACTTATTGGTATGGGAGCGCAGGCGCAACAAGACAAAAGTAAGCGCCCCAGCCCACCCGACAGTGTGAGCGTAACCACCACATCCGGGGTCACCATTTCAATTAATTATAGCAGGCCTTCTGTAAAGGGCAGGATGGTAGGGCAAGATATTGCACCGATAGGAAAGGTTTGGCGAACGGGTGCTAATGAGGCTACTACCTTTGAAGTGAACAAAGATGTCACGATCGATGGGAAACCGTTGAAAGCAGGAAAGTACAGTTTGCATACGATACCGGATGAGCGTAGTTCAACCATTATCTTTAACAACGTTTGGAAAAAATGGGGAACGGAATATGATGAAAAGGAAGACGCACTTCGCGTTGATGTGGCGACGGAAGAGAATAGTGATTCAGTAGAACAGTTTACTATTACTGTTGCGGACAATGGAAGAGTGGATTTAATGTGGGGCACCTATAAAATTGGCTTTACAGTTAAGTAAACAAACAAGGATTCAATTTAAAGTAGGCTTTTTTGAAATAAGAACCGGGTTATCGGTTCAACTATTTCAAAAAAGCCGTTTTTTGTTCTTTGGAACGGTTCTGCTTGATTGAACGAAGCTTACTGCCTACGGCTTAAAGCCTAAAGCTTATGGCATACTGCTTACAGCATACAGCCCAAAACCTATTCACTACTTCCTATTAACTTTCTATCACCCTACCAGCTAACAGCCTAAAGCTTAAAACTCATTTCCACTTGGACGCACCCAAGTGGAGCAAGGTGCTTGGCTGGCTTACTCCCTTGCAATTCGTTGCCGGCTGTCCGGACGCAAAAGAAGCCGCTCTTTGGCGGTTGCCCTCGCTTTGTTTCTCTTTTGCTGATTTCTCGCAGGCTTCGCCGGAAATACGTATTAGGACAGCCCGGCTGCCGATTGCTGCGTCCGCAAGCCTAGGCCGTTTTTTGTGCTTCGGAACGGTTCTGCTTGATCGAACGGAGCTTACTGCCTACGGCCTAATGCTTACAGCCTATAACGTAAAACTCATTTCCACTTGGACGCACCCAAGTGGAGCAAGGTGCTTGGCTGGCTTACTCCCTTGCAATTCGTTGCCGGCTGTCCGGACGCAAAAGAAGCCACTCTTTGGCGGTGGCCCTCGCTTCGTTTCTCTTTTGCTGATTCCTCGCAGGCTTCGCCGGAAATGCCTCATGGAACAGCCCGGCTGCCGATTGCAGCGTCCGCAAGCCTAGGCCGTTTTGTTCTTTGGAACGGTTCTGCTTCATGAACAGTGCTTACTGCCTACGGCTTAAAGCCTAAAGCTTATAGCATCGTGCTTCCAGCTTAAGGCTTACAGCATACATACAGCCTAAAACCTACTCCCTACTCCCTATTATTTTCTATCCCCTTACCAGTTAACGGCCTAAAGCTTATGGCATCTTGCTTTCAGCCTAAGGCTTAAACCATACCGCTTACGGCCTAATAGCAAATAAAAGGTTAAAAAATTTCTGGGAATGAGAAAAAAACTCGCTATTTTTGAAAAAATTTTTAAAATATAGGCATTCAATTAAGAATTAGATATTTAGTATGGTGATATTTCGGGATAGGATGTTAATTTTAAAAAAAAAGAAGAAGCTCCTTTGGGAGAGGAGCTTCAACGCTAACCAATTATAAACCTATATTAAACTGAGGGGCAAATCCAAAACAAAAGTTTGCCGGTTTTTGAAATTTTGATTCTTCAATAACTTCCGCCTTTTGTTAATACAAACATAATAAAACTTCATAATAGTTGTCAAATTTTTATTAAAAAAGTTCATTTTTGTTAAAATATTAAAATAATCAGTCTATAATTTATAAAACGTCAAAAAAAATGGAAAAAAAGTCTCAATTTTTAGAACTTGATAACCTCGATACACAGATTTTGTCTATTTTAATGAATGATGCCTCGGTTCCTTATACAGAAATAGCGAAAAAGTTGGTAGTTTCTGGCGGAACTATTCATGTTCGCATGAAAAAAATGGAAGAATTGGGGATAATTCGTGGTTCTAATCTAATTATAAACCCGCAATCTATCGGATTTGATATATGTGCCTTCCTAGGTATCTATTTAGAGAAGGGTTCGCAGTATAAAAATGCGGTAGAACAATTAAAAGAGGTAAAAGAAGTGGTAGAATTGCACTATTGTACGGGTCAATATAGCATGTTTGCTAAAATTATATGTAGAGATACGAATCATTTGCGTCATGTTTTGAATGAAGACATACAGGCTATTAAAGGAATTGCCAGAACAGAAACCATTATTTCGCTTGAAGAGAGTATTAAGCGTCAGATTTCCTTATTGTAACCTGTTTTTTTGCGATAAAGTAAGCGTAAACTGCGTCTAGGAAGTACGGACTTTTTACTTCCAGGAGGTACTACTTTTCATGTGCACCCAGTTGAACAGCGG
Source organism: Olivibacter sp. XZL3 (assembly GCF_004368405.1). Classification (GTDB taxonomy): domain Bacteria; phylum Bacteroidota; class Bacteroidia; order Sphingobacteriales; family Sphingobacteriaceae; genus Olivibacter. The sequence continues at coordinate 124,289 of NZ_SBJH01000026.1, read as the reverse complement.
CTCTCTCGCAACCCGGGTTGTCTGTTTCGACAACGAGCAAAGACTTGAATTTATTTCAGTTGAAACTGAGGTAACGGACAATAAAAAAGCCTATCATATTTTATGACAGGCTTTATCTACATTTTGGATCTTTTTACTTTACGTAAGAGACTTCTTTTACCGCATTAACAATCTTTTTGATGCTAGGTAAAGCGGATTCTATGAGTGTTGGTGCATATGGAAGGGGTACGTCTGCTGAAGTAACCCGGATTACCGGAGCATCCAAATAGTCAAAAGCGTTTTTCTGAACATTGAAAGCTATTTCCGAGGAAATGGAAGCCAAAGGCCATGCTTCTTCAACGATAACAAGGCGATTGGTCTTTTTAACCGATTCGATAATAGCGGCGTAATCAATTGGGCGAACCGTTCTTAAGTCTAATAAATCCACCGAGATACCATCCTTTTCCAGTTCTTCCACAGCAGGTTTAACTACGCGAGGAATCATTTTACCGAAAGAAACGATGGTCACATCTGTACCCTCTTGAATTTTATGTGCTTTTCCAAGTTCCAAGTAATACTCTTCTTCAGGAACTTCTCCTTTGTCGCCATACATTACTTCTGATTCCATGAAAATAACGGGATCAGGATCTAAAATAGATTGCTTTAACAGACCTTTTGCATCGTGCGGATTGGAAGGAACGACAACTTTCAATCCAGGGGTGTTCGCGTACCAGTTTTCAAAGTTCTGTGAGTGCTGAGCGCCTAATTGGCCTGCATTTCCTGTTGGCCCTCTAAACACAATGGGGCAGGAATACTGGCCACCACTCATCGAATGGATTTTCGCGGCGCCATTGATAATTTGGTCGATAGCTACCAACGAAAAGTTGAAAGTCATGAATTCAATGATTGGTTTTAATCCTTTCATCGCTGCTCCAATACCAATACCAGCAAAGCCTAATTCAGCAATTGGAGTGTCGATAACACGTTTAGCCCCGAACTCGTCAAGCATGCCTTGGCTCACTTTGTAGGCACCATTGTATTCGGCAACTTCTTCGCCCATCAAGAAAATTTTGTCGTCTTTGCGCATTTCTTCGACCATAGCCTCACGAAGTGCTTCTCTGAACTGTATTTCTCTCATTAGATATAAGTAATGTAGTTTAAATCAAATTTTGTACGCAAAAGTAGTTTAAAAAACTGAAAATATGAAGTAAATGATCGCTAATTCGTTAATATTCATTCTCGATTTCGATATCATGATCTGTGCCTGACTGAAAGAATTCCTGGTAGTGATCATTGTAGGGCAAATCTACGTTTGGATCATGTTTAAAGGCAATGTTCCGATTAAAAAGCGCTTCGAGTGTCTCTCGCATACGTTGCTCAAAAGCGTCTTTGAAGCTCGCTAGGCCTTGACCAGCTAAAGGGGATTTATTGCCCCTCATTTTGGTATAAAAGAGGCTACCCTCTTGTCTTAATTTTCGCGCGACATATAGATTGGGCTCTACCTCTTTCTTACCGGTCTTTTTTTCATAAATGTAGGTATAAAACAAAGTTTGCAGCAGTGCTTTATTGAACTTTCCGGAAGTGGGATCAAAAAGGCTATCAATATCTGTGTAATCAAGCGCATCAGCGCCCGTTTTATAATCGACAATACGCGTTTTTCCATCCTTTTCGTCTATTCTGTCGATAATACCATAGAGCTTAACCGTTGATTCTACGCCATCAATCTGGATAGGAAAGTCAACAACATAGTCTTTTTTATTCTCTAACTCGATAATCGTAAAGGGGGCGACGTTTATATCGTGATTAATAAATATTAAGGCATATTCTTTCGCAATTTCCAGCACGATTTTCTCCATACTAGAGAGGGCGTTTGTTTCAAAGTGAGCCGTATTTCCATAGAAATCCTTTGCAGTTGCCTGTAAACATAAATTAGGGAGACGTCTTAAATGGTCTTTTATGCGTTGCGCAGTGATATAAGGACTTTCTTGCTTCAGTTCTTCGTAGAACCATTGCATAATTTCATGAATAATCGAACCGATTCGATTCGCTTCGAAGTCCTCTGTTAACAGTTGAGGTTCTCTTATCTTCGCTATATATTTTAGAAAGAAAAGTAAAGGAGATTGAAGGTAGGTGGTGAAACCAGTGGCAGATATTCCCGGACGCGCCGGATTATTTTGGTCGAGGTAAAGGGCTAAAATCTGTTGCACTTTATTTTTCTTGCTCACTTCCATGTTAAGGGGAACGTCATGCGTCTGTACCGCTTGTTGTTGCTTGAAATGGACAAAAGGACGGTTAGTCTCAAATTGGATTTGTTTTACAAAGCGACTGATTTCTCCAGAGCTGTTTTCGTCAACCTGTCCATTATAAACAAGCGTGATTTTCTCGGCTCGCTGTATGAGGCGATAGAACAGATAGGCGGACAGGGCTTCTTGATTTTCCAATACGGGCAAACCGTGGGCTCGACGTATGGAATCGGGAATAAAAGTTGCAGCGGAACTTGTCTTAGGTAAAACGCCATCATTTACGCCTAATAAATAGATCTCTTTAAAATCTAGATTTCTGGTTTCCAATAATCCCATAATTTGGAGTCCTGAAAGTGGGTCTCCTTCGATTGCTGCCGTTATTCCTTGTAGCGACTTCTTTATTAAAGATATTGCAAACTCGATACGGAGATCGTCGAGTATGCTTAAGGCGTCATGTAGCTGGTTGAGGATGCGAAAGACTTCAGTAAAGATGGCAGCATCAGGATAAGTTAATAACTGTTGCTCTTTCCTTTCGTTAAAGATATTTTTAACGATTGTTTGCAAGCTTTTAATTAAATCTTTTCCTTGGGTTTGCCGCTCAAAGAATGGAACCGGTGCAACGGCCTCTAGCGCTGCAAGCGGCACATTAATATAGTGGTTTATATATATAAGCGCTCTTACCCGCTCTTTTATATCATCGCTTGTCTGTATCAGCGGATGAGAAAGAAAAATCTCGATGTCCTTGTAATGGATAAAGTCCCGTTTCTGTAAAAGATACTGTTCTTGCACTCTTAACCATAAGTCTACAATGCCATAAATAGGGGATTGCGAAATAGGAAAGCCCATTGTTATGTTGGTTTCTATCACAGATGGGATACTTTGGAGGGCCGGAATCAATAGTCGCTCGTCCGCTAATAAGACTGCGGCAAGGCCTTTATTTATTTCATCGCTGTCCGCTTTATCCGTTAACAGGCTGTCTAGCAATTTCGCTTGCGCAGTATAGCTGGTCGTTTCTACTATTTTAATGGGCTGCTTTTGAGTGGCCAAATAATTCGACGGGCTACCTAGTGCGTTTGCCAGTCCGTGCGTATATAAATTTCGACGCAAAAAAGTTCCAGCTTCCTGTAGTGTATCGCTTAGGTAATGCTCATCGGCATCAAAGTAAAAAAGGGCGAGATTTTGTTGTTGCCATTTTTTGAAAAGCGTAGCTTCCGCCCTGTTTAAGGCATTAAATCCCACAAAAATTAATTGTTGGTATTGATCAACATAAGAAGGATAGGTTTCCAAACCATTTGCAAACGCTTTATACAGCTGTGGAGTGGTCGCTAAGCCCTTTTGCTTCAGTGCGCTGTGGAAATCGGTGTAAAGTGAAGGAAGGAGCTGCCATAACTCGATAAATCGATCTTGTATAAAACTTTGCTTTTCCTTGCTGAATGTCGACCAGAATTGGTTGATGAACGTTAATTGCTCTTCTGAAAAATTGGGAAATCGCTTTTCTATGATTGCAATATCGTAAAGTTCAGCATAGACATCATCCGGATCAACCAAGTCATAATCCAGTTGCGCAAAGTCGTTCAAGATGACCTCTGCCATAGGGTAGAACTGATCGATACTCGCTAATTTTCCCTCCCTCTGCGCTTGAATGGAATTATAACATTGAAAAAGTGTTATGATCTGTGTCAGTTTGTCCGCTTCCTGTTCTTCGAAGGCATTTTTGATGAACTGTTGGATTGTAAAAAAAGAGGGGCTCCAAATCGGTTTTCCGATGAGGTCCGCTACATGTTTTTTCATATAAACCTCGGGACGTTTATTATTGAAAATAATAGCGATATTTTTTAAATCTGATCCGAAACGGGAGATCAGATCGGCCGAAACTTCTTTTAAAAAAGGCGTCATCGTATAAGAATTAACTGAAATAAATGTGTTATACCTCTACTAATTTATCAGTAGATGCGTAAAATAAGAAAGCGCGGACGTGTGGATAACCCATGTCCTGTAAATTCTGTTGATATGCTTTCACCTGCTTAACATGTTGCGCCGTCTCCATACCTGTAAATTTAAAATCAATGATGATGGTTTCTTTATCGCCAATTAGCACTTTATCGGGACGTAGCACCTTTCCGTCTTTTGTGATGATGCGCTGTTCATTAAGGCTTTGGTAAGGTTTGTCTAAAAGTGCTGACAATTGTTGGTTTTGACGAACATGTATTGCCTCATTGAGCAGTTGTGAAAACTCTTCATTTGTAATTAGACCTTCGCTTTGCATAGAACGGAGCTGCTTTGGAAACGCGTCGATGTCCGTTGTTAAGGACAATAGTTCATGGAGGAGTAAACCTTGTCGAATGGCGGTATCCTGTTCGCCCAAAGAGAGGAGTTCTCGTTTAATTTTTCGGTTATCTAAGGCTTCCTTCAACAGCTCGGAGATTGGAAACCGGTTAAAACTCCAATTGTATTGGGGCGAATGCCCCCAGTAACTGATACTTCCAGCTTGGTGCAAAGTAGGCGTTTGCATATCCGGTGCTACGTCACTTGGAGGCTCGTTCATAGGATATACAATACCATTATTATATTGAATACCTAATTCGTCGCTATGGATTTCCAATACCTGTCGGAGTAAATCTGCAATGAGCGAGTCGCTTTCTTTTCCATCCTTAATACCCGGCGCGCTTATGTAAAGCTCCTTACGCGCACGTGTGGCGGCCACATACAAGAGATTCAATGCATCCATGTAATTAAAAAGCATTTCTTCAAGATAGGCTTGATAGAGCGACGACTTGACCAACATACTGTTGTATTTAACAGGGACACTTCTGAGAATTTCATACGATGTACCTTTGGTATCCACCCAGAAATGGCTATTAATCAATCCATCGAGCTCCCAGGAACAAAAAGGAATCATCACGACATCGAAAGCTAAGCCCTTGGATTTGTGAATTGTCATGATTTCCACGGCATTGCCGCCGTCGCTGGCCGGTAGTGCCTTTTTGTTTCCGTCTTCGTCCCAGTAAGTTAAGAAAGAAGCAATGCCCCTTTCCCCTTGTGCGCTAAATTCTGCAACAATATCCCTAAAGGCCATTAAATAGGGAATGGCGGTTTCGTCCTCTGTTAGTCCAAATCCATTGATGAGCGATTCAGCCAGCTCGGCCAGGGGAAGCTGTTGCCAACCAAACCAGTTCTTACGAATAACTTCTGGCAAGGTGTCTCCCCAGATTTTTATATCGTGCTGGGCGGCATCCAACCAAAGATCTCCGGTTTCGCCTTGCGGCAGATGCCGGATCTGCTGATAGAGATAGCGTGTATTTGCGCGGTAAAGAGAAGCCTCTTCCGGCGGGGTGATCATTGCTCTAAGCGTATTAATGAGCAATCTGATGCCCGGATTGTTTTGCAAAAGCAAGGCATCTCCAGAGATAACTTCGAATCTCTTATGCTCATCGAGGCCCTTTTGTATTTGAAGCAGATATTCAATTATTTCGCGCGCTTCTATATTATTGCGGACCAGAATCCCGATTTGGTTGGCCCGGTATTTTCCGCTTGCTAACCAAGCGATAAGGGTATCAGAAAGTGCTCGCAAGGCATCTGGTTTTGATTCTTTACCCCTCGTTTTGGCAAAGGCACTGGTAACAGGAAAGAAAGAGACGGTTACCTTCCCTCCTTCTGCATTTTCCGCTAACGGAATTTTCTGAGCAGTTTCCGCATAAGCTTCCGGCAATATTTGCGCATATCCGGATGCTTGCCACCAGGAGTCGTACAATTCGTCCCCTATTTCTTTATAAATTTTATCGTTGAGTTTTTGTTGCAGAATCTTGGGGGCTTTGTCAAACAGAAAATTATTGAACTTGATGATTGCCGGAAGGCTTCGATAATTTTCTTGAAGTGTATGGAGACTGACATGATGGTTTCCTAAATCTTTGATCGAATGATGTTGAAGAATGCGCCAGTCGCCATTTCTCCAACGATAGATACTTTGTTTTACGTCGCCGACAATGAGATGATGAGCCGTCGATCGATTTCCCGGAGTGCCCGCCAAGGCGTTGCTCAGCAAGGGAAGAAAGTTATACCACTGATTGGACGAAGTGTCCTGAAATTCGTCAAAAAGGAAATATTTATAGCGGTTTCCCACCTTTTCGTAAATGAACGAAACGTTCTGCTCCTGATGGCGGTTGATTTCTCTTAAGAGGTTTTGTGCGTCACTAATAAGGGAAACCGCATTTTCGTCTCTATAATCCGCCAGTAAAACACTCATTTCCTTTAGCAGTCGCAAAAAGTAGAAGTTGGCCTGAACGGCTTTGGCCAAATAGTAAGTACGGCTATGTTCTTGTTTATAGCTTAAAAGCTGCTGTAATATGGGATTCAGTTTATCATATAAATCGGAAACGATACCGCTAACGCCGTTTTTTTGCCACTTTTCGGGGTTATCGACATATTCGCTGAATTTATCAATAGTGTCTATACTGTCGGCACTCATTGACGGAATTTTCGGAATCAGGTTTTGCGATTTCCGTAAAAAGAGATCGGCCGATACGCCTGACGCAGTTACGATATCCGCGGCAATTCTTAGCAGACGCTCAATCTCTTTTTCAAAACCGGTAACGAGTTCTTCCGACAAAGCACTAATGGTTGTAAAGGTTTTTTGTCGATCCTCCTCGTTTAATCGGGAGATCGCTTCATTAAAAGGCTGAAAACGTTCTTTGAAAAGTTCGTCGGCTAATCTTTTTAGGACGGTGGTATAATTCCAACTTCTGTCTTTTTCTATCTGTTTACGTGCGTAGTCTATTATCCACTGTAGCAGGTCGGGTCTATCACCAAGCAACTTATTGAGCCGCGCCACGAGGTCGCTTTTAACTTTTTCGCTATTCATTTCTAAGCGATAGGATGCGTTTAAACCGAGTTCGAAGCTGAAGCTGCGGATGATTTTTTGGTAAAAGCCGTCGATGGTGCTGACGGCAAATCTGCTATAGTTGTGTAGGATTTGTCTGTAAACTTCTTGTGCTTTTGACTGTATATCTTGAGCAGACAAGGCCGGATAGGTGTCTCGGATAATAGTTCGGTAGGATTCTACCGCAGGACTCGATAATGCTAAACCCTCGATGACATTCAAGATACGGTCTTTCATTTCTGCGGTTGCCTTATTGGTAAAAGTTACCGCAAGAATTTCTGAGAAATGCACTTTGCTTCCGAACAATAGACAGATGTAATGTGCGGTTAAGCTGAATGTCTTTCCGGAACCGGCGGAAGCCTTTAAAATCTTAACAGGTGGGATATTGGACATATTGAACAAAACGCTTTACTTCGTAAAGTACGTAAATTTATTCAGAGCGATGAATAAAAATCTTTGGTAAAAATCGGTGTTTTAATGTTTCTGTTTTTCCGATCTCGGCACAGCTCATGAAGAAAGGGCCCATTACAAGGAGTAAGCGGCTTGGGTCAATGCAGCTGAAGGAAATTAGTATTTAATTCGGTATCGTTATTTGTGTATTTGAAGGGATACTTTCATTTTTCATTCGATCAATGGCTGTTACAATATACGTGTATCTCGCCCCGCTCCTTACCGATTGATCAGTGTAGTAGGTGCGGCTCGCATCGAAGATGATTTCAAGGATGTTTTGCGCATTATTCAGATCGATTTCTTCGCCTTCGTTAAATCGGTATATCACATAACCGTATGCGGTTTCGCCATCGGAAGCGACAGGCGGCTGGTCCCAACGCAGTGAAATTCCTCCCCGGTTTAAGTTGTGATAAATGAGGTTTTGCGGAGGCAATGGCGCTATACTATCGATCCATGGCATACTTGGCTGAAGCGATTTGTAACGGTAAAAATTGTATTGTAAGGAATCCCTAAAACCGCCTAAATTGTTTACGAGCGACTTGGAGCTAAAGTACACACTTCCGTGTATATTGGGAAATTTTCGGAGGTAGCGGATTTGATTTGGAAGTTGGTTTCTATCCCTCCATCCCGTGGTGTTATCGGCTGCTCGGTAGGCCGCTTGGCCGATGTACAAATGTTTTCCGTAGGTGTTGGCGCTCCACCAATCAATCAGCGTTTCGTAAGCTGCGGCACGGTTCTTAAAAGGGAAATAAATCTGCGGATTGATATAGTCTACCCATCCATTTTGAAGCCAAGCGCGTGCGTCGGCATATAACTGTGCGTAGCCGCTTAGTCCCGAAGTTTCGGATCCCTCCGGATGTTGTTTTTTATTCTGCCAGATACCAAAAGGACTGATACCAAACTTCACATACTTTTTTTCCTGATGGATGCTATCGGCTAATGTTTTTATTAACTGGTTGACATTGTTTCTTCGCCAATCATCAATTTTTGAAAAGCCTCGGCCATATCGCCGGAAGGTCTGCTCGTCCGGTATGCTTTGTCCGCCTGCCGGGTACGGATAGAAATAGTCGTCAAAATGTACGCCGTCGATATCGTAATTTTTAACCACCGACATGATTACATCTACGATATATTGTTGAACCTCAGGAATACCGGGATTAAAAAGTTTTTTTCCGGCATAGACGAAGAACCACTCGGGATGTTGTTTTGTGATGTGATTGGCACTGACATTAGATTCGTTTAAATCGAAAGTAGCACGGTAAGGATTAAACCAAGCATGTAATTCCATTCCTCGATTGTGAGCCTCTTGTATCGCGAAGTCTAAAGGATCGTACACAGGGCTTGGTGCCTGGCCTTGTCGACCCGTTAGGAAGCGCGACCACAGTTCCTTGCCTCTGGCATATATGGCATCCGCAGAAGGCCTAACCTGTAAAAATATCGCATTTATTCCGGCACGTTGGTGGGCATCCAGCAGGCGTAAAAGTTCTTGTTTTTGGATTTCGGAGGAAAGACCTGCCTTGCTTGGCCAATCAATATTAACGACCGTTGATACCCAAGCCCCTCTTAGTTCCCGTTTAGGGATAGATTCGACATTATTTGCTCCGGCGCTAAAACAGCATAATAAAAAGAAATAAAAAAAGGAACTTAATGATTTATTAAGAGAAGGAATGTTCTTTAACATATACACTATTGTTGTTTGCCTCAGTAGTTTTTTCTTATAAAAAGTTGTAAAGATAAGTATAGCATTGAGGATGAGAAAAAAAATCGGGTAAAAGTATTAATACGTGAGGTGCTGTGTATGGATATCAGTACAGGGCACGTCCTATTCGATCGTATTTTAATAAAAAGGCGGCTGTTTACTGAATAACTGTTGTTGGAACAATTTTTGCTAATCCTTTTTAGCCAGCCACTTAAACGTGACAAAAAAATGGAAGAAAATGATATAGTATATAGGCCATCGGTTCTTTTAGATGGCAACAGTGTTGAAGCTTCGTCACAGATAAACAGTCTAAACGAAGGGGAAAAAGACACCCCGAAAATTTATTTTTTCATCTTTGCTATTTTGGCTTTGTTAGCCACGAACGTTTATTTTTATGTGAAGTATAAGAATTCAAGCGAGCAGCAAACGACGATCTTAAGTGAAAAAATTCAAATGGAAACGGAGCTGGATCGTATAGAAGTAGAACTGGATCGGGTTACGAGAGAGAATGTAGAGCTGACAGAAGCGCTGAAAACAGCGCAAGGGAATGCACGAACGAAAATAGAAGAGCTTAGAGCAAAACTGACCCAAAATGAATTAAATCGGACGGAGCTGTTAGATGCGCAGGAAGAAATCAGTGAGCTGAGAGGAGCGGTTTCCCGGTACACAAAAGACATTGAGCAGTTGAAAAGTGAGAACGCACTGTTACTTTCAGAACGGGATCGCTTGAAGGCAAGCGTTAATACGGTAACAGAAAAAGCAAGCGAGTTAGAAACGATCAATAGCGAGCTGGAACAGAAAGTGGCTATCGCATCTGCGTTAAAGCTTTCCTCCATCAACGTGAACGCGATAAAGGAGCGGAAAAATGGTAACGAAAGTGTTGAGAGCAAGGCTAAGCATACAGATAAGCTTAAGATCGAGTTCACTATTGCCGATAATCCGCTTGCAAAAACGGCTATTTACGACGTATATATCAGGGTTATCGAGCCAAATGGTAATCTCTTAATCACAGAGAATAACATTTTCGCAGTGGACGGCGTAGAAATGCAATATACAGATAAAGCAGGCATCGAGTTTTCAAACGATGGGAAGTTTTATACCATTGAATGGAAAGGAGTGGAAAACTTTAAACCAGGGACTTATACCGTTGTCTTGTATACAAACAAAGGAACTATGGGAAAAGGGACGATAAGGTTAATTTAACCGTTTAAATAGATTCTTTTTGAAAGCCATGCAGAACAAAGCATGGCTTTTTTTGCAAACAGGTTAATTTAGTCGTCAATGGCTCTTCAAAAATAGCCCAAAATGCATTCCGTTGATTTCTGAAGGTCTATAGGGGTATTTCGATGAAAAACGTCGTTCCTTTGCCTATTTCGGTGGTATAGCGGATGGAGCCATGCATACTTTCAATGGTCTGCTTTACGAAGGCTAGTCCTAAACCCGTACCCGAACTTTTTGTCGTAAAGTTGGGTTGGAATATACGGTCTCTCACCCGCTCATCTATCCCGTTCCCATTATCTCTGATGGTGACAATAAGCGAATGAGCCGCTGTTTTTGCCGTGATATGTATTATACATTTTCCTCTGCCGGCTTTTGCCTCAATAGCGTTTTTGATGAGGTTGCTGAAGGAGCGTCTGAGCTGATCTTTATCCCCTCTTACCATTATTGGACCCTTACCTCGATAAGTGAAAAAGATCTCAACGGCAGCGGTATTGCTATATATGGGAATGACCTTTTCGATGATATCAATAATATCAACGTCTTCCAGTTGCGTATCCGGCATCTTCGCGAAATTTGAAAACTCAGAGGCGATTGTTGATAAACTATCAATTTGTTCGATGAACGATTTACTGAAACGCTTAAATTTCTGATCGAAATTAGGGTCATTTTCTTTCCACGAGCGTTCGAGTAGTTGTACGCCGAGTTTTAAAGGGGTTAAAGGGTTTTTTATTTCATGGGCTACTTGTTTAGCCATTTCTCTCCAGGCAGTTTCCCTTTCGGATTGGGCTATTTTGTTGGCGCTTATCTCTAAGGCCGCAATCATATTGTTATATTCTCTTATTAAAGAACCGATTTCGTCATTTCTCTTCCAAAATATGGGCTCATTTGTTTTTCCGATGGATGTTTTGGCTAAGCTTCTTTGAACTAAGCTCAACGGCGAGGTTATGCGGTTTGCAATGAATACAGCAAAAAGCCCTAGCGCAACAATTACCAGTGCGTACACGTTGATAAGTGTACTCAATAACATGCCGATACGGTCTGCGAAGTCTTTTTCATTTGAAAAATAAGGGAGGCTGAGGTAAGCAATGGTTTCATCCGCATCGTTTTTTATAGGAGCATAAGCGACGGGATATTCTAAATCACCGATAGCTTCCTTGTTAAGATACTCGGATCGATGATATTTAGACATGTGCAGCCAGGCCTTTGCATCCATATGTTTTGAGCTTAGGCCTAAATCGTAAATCTTACTTTGTGTGGTGTAAAATAAAACGCCTTCGGTATTATAAAGACATAAATCGGTTGCGTTAGAAATAGCAGTATTGTATATATCTCTCTCAATTTCCGGATTCTTATCGTTTATGTCTTTGTGGGCGTAGGATTCGAGTCCGGAGGTGATCGCTTCCAATCCGGAAGCCATTTGATTGATTTGTTTAACGGTGTTTTTTTCTTGTTGACGTACGTATTGATTGCTCACACTGAAAAACGTGATAACGCCTGCTATAATTAACGTAATCACCACGGCGGATACCACGAAGGCCTGAATACGGGTTCTGTAGAGGATTTTGTTCTGTGTTATCCAAAAGGAACGTCTTACCGTTCGGAAACTGAAGTCGTAATTTTTAAAGGTTAACACCAGCCATTGAGAAGCATAAACGGTGACGGCAAAGACCAGAAGTACCAAAAACAGGAAAGATAGGGACGCCAGTTGTACCCAGAAACCTCGCCGGTCTTTGCTCAATACCAGTAAAATATGTTCGTTTGGACGGAACATAAGCTCTTCTCCCCCATTCGGACTGTCTAGTTGTATGAATTGAAGGCGCTTTTTGGGATAATTTCGATCGGTAATGGGGAACAGATGGTCGCCGAATTGGTTGATTAGTTTTCCATTTCTGTAGAGAGCAAAAGAATATTGCTCTAAGTTTTCCTGTTTATTGAGCCGGCCGTTACTCAGTATTTCGGGAAAAGAAGCGTAGCGTTCAAAAGCCTTGCTAGTGAGTTCTATTAAGGCCGTACCGATTTCTTTTCCGTCGACCATAACCGGGATCAGACCAAAGTAAAGAAGGCTGCCAAAATTGTTATTAACGCGGTAAAAGTACTCCGAAACTTTAATGGAACCAGATTCTACTTTTTCCTTATAGTGAGCCAGTTTCTCAATGCTGTTAACATCGCCTTTAAAATTTTTATTCAACTCATAGATATTGAACTCGTAGCGCGACAAGTAGCCACTAAAGTAAGTCTGCTTAATGTAGTCATTTAGAACCAGCAGGTTGTATTTTTTCGGATTTGAAAAGTAGTTGATGAGATATTGGTCTTTTGCGACGGCGTTTTCTATACTATAAAAAATAAATACGGCATCCGGATCATCAGAGGCCTCAAGGCGTTGGAGAATCAGTTTCTGCGACTCAAGTTCTTTGTCGTTAATAAACTTAGTTTGCTTCAGGGAAGCAATCCAGGCAAAAAGCAGCAGGGTCGTGATAAAGATAACTAAGTTAAAGTCTTTATTACTGAAAAAGGTGAGTGCCCTTACCAGTATGACACTGCTAAAGAGAAAGAATGCAACGGTTAGCGCGTTAAAGAAGAACAGGATTACCGCATATAAAGGAAAGACTAAAAAAAAGAGCGTGAACCATTGCCGTCGGTCTATATTAAAACTGGAAGCGACGGCAAGGAGAATTTCTAAAAGTAAATAAAGAATGAGTATCACCAGGCATAAAGCGAAAATGCCGAGCCAGCTAAAAATATTGAGGTTTAAAATATTGGTGACGTCGAATTGTATATTGGAATTAACAATCAGTCCGCCAAAAACCTGTACAACCTGTGAAACGATTATATACACCAGCAAAGAGGATAAGACAAAAAACAATACTTTGAGGAAGGTATTGGTGGCGGATCTTTTTATGAAGAGTTTAAATCGATAGTTATACACATAACACATGAACCAGGCACCGGCAATTACATTGAGTAAAAAGGCACCTAAAGACGGGAAAACGAAACTGGACGCATAATATTTGGGGTCAAATATTTCATTGAAAAAGTGATTGGCGAGTAAACCATTGGATAAATCAAGGTACCTGGTGAGAACAAAGAAGGCAAGGAAGACCAGCGTGGACAGCTTCACCTTTCCTTTACCGGCTATCCATGTGGAAACGCTGTTCATCAGCACCGTTGCAAAAAACATCGCAGCGAGCCACATGGCCAGCTCCAGTTTAGAGAAAAGTGTGTTATAGGTTTGTTGCTTTAATTTAACGGAAAACAGGTATTTGCCATCGCTGCTTCTTATGTTATAAACGGGATTATCGTCATAGTTGGCAATAGTCAGGTTTTGCGACCGGATCAGGTCTGATGAGAATTGTTCGCTGAGGTAGTCGTTTTTAAGGGCGTACTTTGCTTTAATGGGAATTAAGCAAACGACGGAGAAGCCTCCTTTCGATCGTTTAATGGCTTCATACCAGCCGTTGCTTGCTACAATGAGGGAGCTGCCCTCCGGCAATCCGGCATCCGATTGTGGAACGATTTTATTAGAACCCCAAAAGCTCAGTTCGCTATTCGAATAAGTATATACAAAAACTTTTTTTTCCTGGCCAAGATGCTCGACAACATATGCCGTCAGCTTTTCATTATTCTGTATGTCTCTCAGGGCATTAAAGCTGGCGGTATCTTTAAGAAAATCCTTAACAAAAAGTTCTTTCTTATGGAGGTTCTGCTCAATCCTTTTGGCCTCTATGCGCAAAATTTCCTCTTTCCTAAAGGTCATATGGATGGTTAGCGCTGTGCCGATGAAACAAAGCGTTAACACCAAAAGTAGTACCCGTATTTTTAAAGAGTTATTCAAGGTAAAAAGTGTTGCATTTGGTAAAAATATAAAAAAACCTCATACGTATAAAGAAAACGTATGAGGCTTAAAAACAATACCGCTTCAATATAGTTTACCCTAAATTACGCGTTAGGAATTAAAACGAAATGGAATGATCGAAAACATCCATTTCATTGCAGTTCGTGAGCTAGTGCGGATTCCGGGTTTAAGGCAATTGAGCAGCTGAAGTTGCTGCTTGCCTATTTACTTTTTTTACGAGTCCTTGTAATACATTGCCAGGTCCGACTTCGATAAAAGTGTTTGCGCCGTCGGCCAGCATATTTTCTATCGTTTGTGTCCACTTCACCGCGCCTGTTAGTTGCGAGATGAGATTTTCTTTGATTTTCGAAGGGTCTGTATAAGCTTTGGCGTCCACATTTTGATATATCGGACAAATAGGCGCATCGATAGCGACTTTTTCGATAGCCTCTTGAAGCTCTGCACGAGCAGTTTCCATGAGCGGCGAATGGAAGGCTCCTCCGACGTTTAGTTTCAGCGCTCTTTTAGCGCCGGCCTGCAGCATCAATTCGCAGGCTTTGTCAACGCCTTCGATGGTTCCTGAAATAACCAATTGTCCGGGACAATTGTAGTTTGCGGGTACCACAACATCGCTTACTCGTTGACAAATATCTTCTACTGTAAAATCATCAAGGCCGAGGATCGCCGCCATGGTTGAGGGCTGAATTTCGCAAGCTTTTTGCATCGCATTGGCTCGTTTAGAGACAAGGACGAGACCATCTTCAAAGGTTAAAGCCTGGGCTGCCACTAAAGCAGAAAACTCGCCCAGCGAATGGCCCGCCACCATTTGTGGATTGAATTCGTCGCCGAGGGCTTTTGCCAGAATGACGGAATGTAAAAAAATAGCGGGTTGAGTGACGTTTGTTTTTTTAAGATCGTCTTCCGTTCCTTCAAACATAACATCGGTTATACGGAACCCCAAAATTTCATTTGCCTGTTCAAATAGATCGCGGGTAGTCTCTTTGTATTCGTAAAGATCCCTTCCCATTCCTACGAATTGGGCTCCTTGCCCAGGAAATAAATAGGCCTTCTTCATTCGTTTATGATTGTTTTGATTATAAATTAGCAGCGTATATGATTGAACAAAGGCTAGTCCAGGCTAGCCGTTATTAGCCGAAGGAATTCTGCGCGTGTCCGTTCGTGCGCAAACTCGCCCGTGAAAGCGGAGGTCGTTGTAACAGAATTCTGCTTTTGAATACCACGCATGGCCATGCAAAGGTGCTTGCATTCGATCACGACAGCGACTCCTGCCGGGTTAAGTGTTTCTTGAATGCAATCCCTTATTTCGTTTGTAAGTCTTTCCTGTACTTGTAGGCGGCGCGCAAAAGCGTCAACTACGCGTGGGATCTTGCTAAGTCCGACGATATGCCCTTTGGGGATATAAGCCACGTGTGCTTTTCCGAAAAAAGGTAATAAATGGTGTTCGCACATCGAATAAACTTCGATATCCTTTACGACGACCATTTGACTGTAGTCCTCTTCGAACATGGCGCTCTTTAAAATAGCAGCAGGGTTAATATCGTAGCCATGTGTTAGATATTGGAGCGCTTTAGCAACCCTTTCCGGTGTTTTTAGCAGGCCCTGACGCTTCGGATTTTCGCCGAGCTGTGAAAGAATATCTTCATAATGACCAGCTATGCTTCCAACTTTATCAGCGTTATAGCGATCGATTTTTACGTAGCCATCTAACTGCTCGTCGTCCAAGGGGGCCTCGTTATGGTTAATATTCATCGAATGGTTTCTTGTTAATACTAGTTTCCAAAATATTCAACCGAATTGTTTTCGGTTTCTTGAAGTTTAATGCTATGAAGTTGTGCACCTGCGGCTTCGATGGGCCCTTTAAGCTGATTGAATATTTCTACGGCGAGAATCTCGGTGGAGGCCATTTTGCCTTGCATAAAATCCACGTCTAAGTTAACGTTGCGGTGGTCTAACTTCTCAATAACGTTTTGTAAAATGATGGTTTTAAGTACGCGTAAATCCATTACAAAACCTGTGCTGGCATCGATATCTCCTTTTATAGTAACAAAGAGTTCATAATTATGACCATGCCAGTTGGGGTTGCTGCATTTACCAAAGGTAGCTTCGTTTTCTTCCAAGCTCCAATCGTCACGGTATAGTTTATGGGCCGCACTAAAACGCTCTCTACGTGTGATATAAATCATAATCAATTTATTAGCCCGCAAAGATAAGCTTAATAATTTTAACATTTTAGGATTTAGCTCCACGAAAATCATTATATTGCCTTTCTATTACTTATGGGTACATGTTTAGTAGTAGCGGCTACCGCTGCAGAGATCGAGCCTTTCGTCCGCGCAATGGAAGGGCAGCAAAAAAAAGCAGATGTTTTAATAACCGGTGTAGGAATGGTGGCGACGGCCTTCTCTTTAGGGAGCGTATTGGGCAGGAAAACCTACGACTATGCTATCAATGTCGGAATTTGCGGAGCCTTTTCGAAAGAGCTACCGCTCGGAGCACTTACATTTGTTGAACGCGACACCTTTTATGAGTTGGGCGCGGAAGACGACCAGCAGTTTTTATCAATAGAGGATTTGGGTTTTGGCAAAGCAAGCTATCAAGCAATAAGTGGTTTTCCGAGTAAAGAGATAAGTGCGCTGAGGAAGGCAACCGGCTTAACAGTAAACAGTGTTCATGGGAATGAGGCGAGTATCGCGCTGGCGGTAGCAAGGACGGGAGCAGATGTAGAAAGTATGGAAGGAGCCGCTTTTTATTATGCCTGCGAACAGGCGGGGCTGCCTTGCGCCCAGATACGGAGTGTTTCCAATTATGTAGAAAGGAGAGATCGGAATAAATGGAAGATCGGCCTTGCTGTGGCCAACCTAAACGAATGGCTTATCTCTTATTTTGGTTCGGATTAATTTTTGGATAAAATGACATTCTGCCCAAAAAAGAAACTGTTCGTTCTGCTACATTTGTTGGGAATGTCTTCGTCTTACAGAAGTATGCAAAGAGAATAATAATGAAATTAACACTTGGATTTTCCCCTTGCCCTAACGATACGTTTATTTTTGATGCAATGATCCATCATAAAATTGATACCGAGGGCCTAACTTTCGATGTGCGATATGAGGATGTAGAATCGTTAAATCAAAAGACTTTTACAGGTTCCCTCGATATAAGCAAACTTAGTTTTCATGCCTATGCATACGCACTCAATAAATACACTTTATTAGACGCAGGCAGTGCTTTGGGCTTTGGGGTGGGGCCTCTCCTGATCTGCAAGAAACCGGAACTGGTGGATCATATCCTTCGGGAAAGAGATGAGGCGCTGGTTTCGGATTTAAGAGTTGCTATACCGGGAAAGTATACAACGGCAAACTTTTTGTTGGGATTGGCTTTTCCCCAACTACAGAACAAAGAAATCTTGTTGTTTTCTGACATTGAAGCTGCCCTATTAAAGGAACAAGTTGATCTCGGACTGATTATCCACGAAAACAGGTTTACTTATCAGGATAAAGGGCTACATAAAGTAATCGACTTAGGTGATTTCTGGGAAAAGGAAACGGGATGCCCCATTCCGTTGGGAGGAATCGTTATAAAAAGAGATATTCCTGATGATATTAAAACGAAAGTGAATCGGATTCTCAAAAGAAGCGTAGCGTACGCTTTTGCACATCCGGATGCAGGATTCGACTTTATTCGTCAACATGCACAGGAAATGAGCGAAGAAGTGATATATAAGCATATCGACTTATATGTTAACAAGTATTCGCTTGATTTAGGAGAAGAAGGAAGGAAGGCTGTGCAGGTGATGTTTGAGAAAGCGCTGCAATTGAATTTGATCCCGCAAATGGAGAAGCCGCTGTTCTTAAATTAATGAGAAACGATCTTCTTTTTAAACAGACAGCAAATTTGCTTGTTGTAACACTGAAATACTTATAGAATGAATAGACACACCTATCAAAGTGGAATAATAGGAAACTGTGCCTACATCGCGCACGTGCAAACAGATACAAATATTTCTTGGTTATGTTGGCCGGCCTTCGATAGTACATTTGTATTTGGCAGTAAGCTTGATAAGGACAAAGGGGGAGAGTTTTCGATTCTTCCCGACGGTGAATTCGAGTCCGAACAGCGGTATATTCCAAACACGAATATTTTGGAAACAACCATCTCCAATAAAGAAGGAGTCTTTAAGGTTACCGATTTTGCTCCTAGATTTAGCCAATATGATCGCTATTTTAAGCCCTTAATGTTAATTAGAAAGGTGGAGCGCATAAGTGGAGAGCCTCGGGTCCGTATGCGTTGTTATCCGGTTACCGATTACGGTCGGGTAGCCCAGGATCGGCACCGCGGGAGCAATCATGTGGAGTTTACGGGTAGCGGCGATCATATGCGGTTAACTACAAACGTCCCGATAAGTCATTTTTTTGAACCCGGTACCTTCGTCCTCCACGAAACGAAATACCTAATATTGACGTATGGAGAGCCTTTGGAAGCACCTTTGGAAGAGACCGCAGAACGTTTTTTAAGGCAAACGATTAATTATTGGCGAACGTGGATTAAACATACGACGATCTCTCCCTTCTACCAGGAGGCTGTTATTCGATCGGCCCTCGCTTTAAAACTTCATCAATACGAAGATACGGGAGCATTTATTGCTGCCAGCACTTCCAGTTTACCGGAGGCCATGGGAAGTGGACGGAACTGGGATTATCGATATTGCTGGATACGGGATAGTTATTACGTATTAGCTTCCTTGCTTCGAATCGGGCAGTTTGAAGAAATGGAACATTATGCCGAATTTATTGCCAATATATCGGCGAATGAAGAAGGCCGATATCAGCCGCTTTATAGTATTACCGGTCGGAAGGAACTGATTGAAGAGGAATTGAGCCATCTATCCGGCTATTTGGACAACAAGCCCGTGCGTCTCGGCAACCAGGCCTATGAACACGTGCAGAACGATGTGTATGGGCAGGTATTATTATCGATATTGCCGCTTTATACGGACAAACGTTTTGCAGATAAAGAAAGAAGTCATTCTGCCGTTTGGCTAGAGAAAATCATCCGTAAAATTGAACAGACCATCGAAGAAAAAGATGCCGGGATCTGGGAATTTCGGAATTTTGCCAACCATCATTGCTATACGAACCTTTTTCAGTGGGCAGGAGCCAAGGCTGCAGCCAAAATAGCGCGCGAGATTCGGGAGCCCGAGTTGGAGCATCGTGCCGACGTGTTGATTACGCGGGCAGCCAAGCATATTGAAGATTGCTATGATCCGGAAAGGAAGGTGTATACACACGCGGTAGGTAGTCCACATCTGGATGCCAGCACCTTGCAGCTCATTATTATGAATTACCTTGATCCATCCAGTGAGCGGGCCTTGAACCATTTAAGTGCGTTGGAAAAGGAACTTCGCGCTGACAATGGACTTTTTTACAGATATCTTCATGCCGACGATTTCGGTAAACCGAAGTCGACTTTCCTGATCTGTGCCTTTTGGTATGTAGAAGCTTTGGCTTGCGTAGGCAGAACCCAAGATGCTATTGACACCTTTGAGAATTTACTGCCCTACGCAAACCATCTTTTATTATTTAGTGAAGACATTGATGCGGATAACGGCGACCAGTGGGGAAATTTCCCACAGGCCTATAGTCATGTCGGCCTTATTAATGCCGTCAATCGGATTGCCGTAAAACTAGGGACCCCGAGATTCTTGGTAAGGGATTGATAAGGGAGTTACTTTTCCACTAAAGAGGAGAGTAAGTCCCGTACTTCTTCCTGATCTTCCAAATAATACTTTGCAGCGGATACGTTACTGCCGACCTTGATGCTGATGGCTTTTTCCGGAAGAGCCTTGAAGGTATCCTCATCTGTTCTGTCATCGCCTATTGCGAGAATAAAGTCGTAGTCGGTGTCATGCAGAAGGTTGAGGGTTGCCCTGCCTTTATTTACATCGGCGTTTTTAACCTCTACCACCTTATCTCCATCGAGCATTTTGAGTCCATACGTGTTTAGGTGGTACTGCAAGTTATCCATCAACTCGTTTGCACGCAAAGATCCCAGTCCTTTTTGCACCTTTCGGTAATGCCAGGCTAAAGAATAGCTTTTTTCCTCGATAAAGGATCCCGGTGTTTTATCGGTGTAGTCCTCCATCAGTTTTTGCACTTCACTTTTCCAATTGGTTGATAAGCCTGGAAGTTGTTCCCATTCGCCACCGCGGTCTTTCTTCCAAGCGCCATGTTCGGCAATGAGTGCATAGCTTTTTGTGCCGAACCATTGTTCGAGCGTTATGTGCTTCCTGCCGCTGATAATAACGAGGGTGTTTTTTTCGTCCGCGACAAAGCTGTCTAACAGATCATAAAGCGCTGCATCCGGCGAAGCCTCGTCTATTTCTTTCTTAAAGCCTACAAGGGTACCGTCATAATCGAACAGCAGTAAGCGATTTTGGGCTGCTTTATACCGTTCTTGTATGGCTGCTCGTATTGAAGATTTCACTAAGTTGGCCATCGAATCCTTTTGCATCTGCTTGACATGTTGCAAACGATTCATGAAAATCTTTACCCAGTGCTTGATATTGAATTTAAAAACGACCGCACGCATGGCTTTCATCCGCTCTTCCATTTCGGGTCTAGGCATATTTAAGGCGGTCACTAAAGCTTTTCGGATCTCGGAAATATTGTTAGGATTTACCAATAGCGCATCATTAAGTTCTTTGGATGCCCCTGCCATTTCGCTTAGGACCAACACGCCGGTGTTATCATTTCGACTGGCTACATACTCCTTACTCACTAAGTTCATGCCGTCGCGCATCGGGGTAACCAAGCAGACGTCAGCAACGTTATATAATGCAGAAATAATTTCGATTGGGTACCCGTGATAGAAATAGGCGATGGGATGCCATTCAAAGGTTCTGAACCGTGCGTTGATGCGTCCAACAAGCCTGTCGATCTCATCTTTCAGCTTTCTATATTGAGGTACCGTATCGCGGGAAGGTACGACAATCATATAGAGAATGATCTGTTCAATATATTCCGGGTTTTTAGAAAGCAAGAGCTCAAAAGCATTGAGCCTTTGGATAATGCCTTTGCTGTAATCCAGGCGATCGATTGAGAGGATGATCTTCTTTCCATCGAAGTTCTGTTTGAAATTCTGGATATGCGCTAACACTTCGGGATCGCTTCCCAGTTTAGAAAACTTTTCACTGTCCATTCCCATTGGGAACGGTTCGGCCAAAACGATGCGGTTGTCAACACGTAAGCGATTAGCATCTGCGTGAACAGGTAGCAAGTGCGTGGCCGCGCTCAGAAAATGGCGAACATCGTCAAAGGTATGGAAGCCAAGCAAATCGGCACCCAGCATACCCCTTAACAGTTCCTTTCGCCAAGGAATTAATCGGAATAGCTCTTGGGAAGGGAATGGTATATGGTTAAAGAAGGCAATCGATACTTCCGGTTGTTGCAGGCGGATTAAGCCCGGGACAAGTAAAAGCTGATAATCATGGACCCATACCGTATCACCGGGATTTAACTCCCTGAGAATAATATCAGCAAACTTTTGGTTTACCTGCACGTAAGAGAGCCAATTTTGATAGTTATAATTTGCATAGGTAGAAAGGTAATGAAAGATAGGCCACAAAACCTCGTTACTGAACCCTTCGTAATAGCGTTTGATTTCTTCTTTACTGAGGAAAACAGGAATTAAATTGAGCGATTTTAGTTCATCGGTAACGAATTGTTGTTCTTCCTCTTTCTGAATATCTACACCCGGCCAACCGATCCAAATATTATTGCCCTCTTTATAAATGGAACCTAAGCCGGTGGCTAGTCCTCCTTCGCTGGGAGTGAAACTTAACCCATTATTCTCTTCGACGATTTTTACTGGTAATCTATTGGAAACGATGATTGTCTTATTCACAGTATTTTTAATTTTTTATGATTATAAACCCAAAAAATGACGGACAGTTTGAAAACTGTCAATTTTTAGGCGTTTTTTAAGAAGTTTCTAAATATAGTAAAAATTTACCTAAGACCGAAGAAGTCTGCGACCTAGGCGTGTACAAAAATAATAGAAACAAATAGCGAATAAAACCGTAGGTTTGAGCAATTGATGAGAAAGCTTTTACCGTTTTTGCTGATATTTTTTATTGCCCTTTTTTCGTTTTATTACAAGGCGATGCCTGAAAGAATAAAGAAGGGTTTTGGTAGGATATTGGCGATTATAATCGTTGTATTATGGGTGTACTTGTTGTTAAAGTATGTATAGTGCCAAGAGTTCCAAAGAAATACTAACAATTATTATTTTTTTAGCGGAAAAATTTTTATCTTTGCAGCCCCGCAGTATAGAGCTCCGGGAAATATGTTGAATACATAAATTAACACAAATGGCAACTAAAATAAGATTGCAAAGATTCGGTAAAAAGGGTAAGCCTTTTTATCATGTAGTAGTGGCAGATTCACGCGCTCCCCGCGACGGTAAGTTTATTGAGCGTTTAGGTTCGTACAATCCGAATACGAATCCGGCAACGATCGAATTGAATTTCGACAAAGCATTGGATTGGTTAACTAAAGGTGCGCAACCAACGGATACTGCACGTGCTATTTTGTCTTACAAAGGTGTGCTTTATAAAAAGCATTTATTAGGTGGTGTGCAGAAAGGTGCTTTTGACGAGACAACTGCTGAGAACCGTTTTCAAGATTGGTTGAAAGGGAAAGAAGATAAAATAGAAGGAAAGAAAGATACGCTTTCTAAATCAAAAGAAGAAATTAAGAAAGCGGCTTTAGCAGCAGAGGCTAAGAAGAAAGAGGACCGGGCGGCAGCTATTGCAGCAAAGAACGCTCCGGTAGAAGAGCCTGCTTCTGAGGAAGCTCCAGAGGCCGCTTCTGAGGGAGAAGAAACTACAAGCGCAGAATAATAACAAATAGCGTGTTATATTGAATGCCATTCTTTAGAGCTCTCTCTAAGAATGGCATTTTAATTTCTTGTGCTTATTCCAGGAAGCAATTGAGGTTTAATAAGGATCATCTAGAATATTGAGTTTTGTTATGCAGATTGATGAGTGTTTTTATATTGGTTACATCAGCAAAACCCGGGGCTTAAAAGGAGAGGTTCAGGTATATTTTGAGTTTGATGATTATGAGTTATTAGACTTCGATTCTGTTTTTTTAGAGATTGACAAAAAGCTCGTGCCATTCTTTGTAGAAGCCTTAAAAATACAGGCTAATCGAACAGGGTATTTCTTTTTCGAAGATGTGGAGGATATAGACCGAGCAAAAACACTTTTGCGGAAGTCTGTGTATTTGCCGAAAGCCAAAATGCCGGAACGAGATGAAGAAAGTTTTTACATTTCCGACCTCATTGGTTACCTGGTTCATGATGAACATCATGGGGAATTGGGGGAAATTATAGCAATAAATGAATATCCGCAGCAGGACATCGCCGTAGTTCAGCATGGGTTTAAAGAGCTGATGTTTCCGATAAACGATGATTTCATTGTGAAAATAGACGAAGAGCGTCATATTTTACATGTTGATTTACCAGAAGGCTTGGTGGCTGTGTATAACTAAAAAAGCTAATGTATGCGCTTTGACATCATAACGGTGCTTCCGGGACTTTTAGAAAGTCCATTTGCCCACTCCATATTACAGCGGGCACAAAAGAAGGGGCTAACAGAGATCGTTGTTCATAATTTACGTTCTTATGCCACTAACAAACATAAGAGTGTGGACGACTATCCTTACGGAGGTGGCAGTGGGATGGTTATGCAGATAGCACCTTTTGCTGCATGCATAGAGAAGCTGAAAAGCGAAAGGGAGTACGACGAAATCATATTCATGAGTCCGGACGGCTGTCAATTAAACCAGTCCATGGCGAACGGTTTGGCCTTAAAAAAGAATGTTATAGTTCTTTGCGGACATTATAAAGGAATTGATCAGCGCATAAGGGATATTTACGTTACCAAGGAGATTTCCATTGGCGACTATGTGTTATCCGGAGGGGAGTTGCCAGCTGCCGTCTTGGTGGATGCGGTTGTCCGACTTATCCCGGGCGTTTTGTCTGATGAAACCTCGGCTTTGTCCGATTCTTTTCAAGGGGATTTACTGGACGCGCCGGTTTATACGCGGCCGGCAGATTGGAATGGCCATAAAGTGCCATACGTCTTATTAAGTGGCAATCAAGCGATGATTGACAATTGGCGATATGAACAATCTTTGCTTAGAACCCGCGAGCGGAGACCTGATCTGTTAGACGAATAGAAGCCAAGCGCTTATAGTAAAAATAAAAAATAAAATAGGTTTTTAATTTTAAAATAAAATAGCTAATATTGCAGTCCGATTTTTACGGGTTAAAAATCGTTGTTAATTACTTAAAATCATGGATTTAGTAAAATTTGTAGAAGAGCAGGCGGTAGCAAAAAATGAAGTTCCTGCATTTAAAGCTGGTGATACCGTTAGCGTTCACTATAAAATTCGCGAAGGTAACAAAGAGCGTATACAGGTATATAAAGGGGTAGTTATTCAAAGAAACGGAGCTGGATCAAGCGAAACATTTACCGTCCGTAAGATGTCAAACGGCATTGGTGTTGAGCGTATTTTTCCTGTGAACTCTCCAAACATCGATAAAATAGTAGTTGATACCTACGGTAAGGTACGTAGAGCGAAACTGTTTTATTTGCGTAGCTTAACGGGTAAAGCTGCTCGTATCAAATCAAAAAGAGTATAAGGAACGGTCAGTTCCAACTGAATAAAATAAAAAAAAGCCTTTTGGAAAAACAAAGGGCTTTTTTTTATTTCCTTCCCTCCCATTCGTCAAAAAACTGAACAAGAAAATCTTCCATGTACCGGTGTCGTGCTTCGGCTAACTGCTTTCCGGTTGTGGTATTCATCCGGGCTTTAAGCAAAAGGAGTTTTTCATAGAAATGATTTATCGTCGGAGCAGTAGTCTGCTTGTATTCTTCTTTGCTTTGATGTTCTTTCGGTTTTATGGATGGATCGTAAAGGCTTCTATTCTTAAATCCGCCATAATTGAAAGCTCTTGCAATGCCTATCGCCCCGATAGCATCTAAACGATCGGCATCCTGAACGATTTCCAGTTCTTTAGACCAAAAGTCGATTTTCCCCAAGCTTGCCTTGAAGGACATGTTCTTGATAATCTTGCATACGTGGGTGATGGTTTCCTCTGATACCTGAATAGATTGAAGAAAAGATCTGGCTATTTGAGGGCCAAGTTCCTCATCGCCGTCATGGAATTTACTGTCGGCGATATCATGGAGTAAGGCTGCTAACTCAACAATGTGAGCGTCCGCTGTTTCTTTTTCTAAAATCAGCTTCGCGTTTTTCCAGACACGTTCCACATGAAACCAGTCGTGTCCGGCCTCCGCTTTTTGCAGTTTTAACTGTACAAAGTCTTTTGTAAGCTTTATCGTTTCGCTTGTCATTGATATTACCGTTCCGCTTGTTCTTGATGTTCTTGGAAATTGATCGCTTCCTCCTCTTCAAAAGCAACATAAGCACGGAGCCAAGGCTCCTCTCCTATCAACTTCCACTTATGGCCTTTACCGGTGACGTCGGCTGCAATTAAAACCTGTCCGGTATGGAGTGTAAACACCCTGCCTCGCGAGGTTGTAAACTCCAAAATACCCTTGAGGGAAATTACATACTGCGTTCTTGGTGCTGTATGCCAATCGTAGGACGATTTGGCGGGCGTTTCTTTGAAATGTAGGTGTTTGACTTCCGTTATAAGATCATTTGTGATGAAGCCTTCTTTAAAATCGGAGTGTCCGTCTTCTTGCGTATAAAGCTTAAATGCTTTGATCATCTTGTGCGTCTTTTCTTCTGCTGCCGTCATACAATTCGTAAGCTAAAAGGCGACAGTCTAGTTTACCATTATAGAACTCAACTCGTTTATAGGTGTGAAGACCTATTTTTTTAGCTAAATCCGGATTGCCTGTAAAGACAAAACCCTTATAGCCCTTACACGACTGCTTCATAAAATCGCCGATTCGTTTGTAAGTGAGCTCTAGTTTTGTGTGGATGCCCAAGCGTTCTCCATACTCCGGATTAAAAATAATGCATCCCGGAGACGGCGGTACGGTTGTTTGCGAAAAATCGCAGGCTTCGAACGTTATCAGTTGGTCAACGCCCGCTGTTTTAGCGTTCGCTTTAGCGATTTCGACGGCTTCCTGAGAGATGTCAGAAGCAATGATTTTCAGGTCGCTATTTTTAACGATTTGTTCCTTCAATTTTCTTCTTGCGGCAAAAAACACCTGCTCATCATAGCCTAAAAAATGCATAAAAGCATAGTTCATGCGATAGAGGCCTGGTCTTCTGTTTGTGGCGTGGAGGGCCGCTTCGATTGCGAGTGTCCCAGATCCGCACATCGGGTTAATGAAGGCCGACTTTTTATCCCACTCTGTAGCAAATAATACGCCGCTGGCCAAGGCTTCGAGCATAGGGGCCTTCCCGGGATGCTTTCGATAGCCGTGTTTGGCTAAGGTTTCACCGGAAGTGTCTAAATACAAATCGGCTTGGTTTTCCTGCCAAAAAAGATGAACGACTGCTTTATTAAGGTCGGGCCCGGAGTTCGGCCGGATTCCTTTTTTCTCTTTAATGCGATCTACAATCGCATCTTTAACCTTTAAATTGGCAAATAGCGGCGTGCTAATCGTTTCATTGTTAACCGTTGATGTAACCGAAAAATAGCCATTGAAATCAATTAGATCCTCCCAGGCTATTTTTTTTACTTCAGTGTAAAGCTGCGCCGCATCGTTGGCGTTGAAGCTGTTGATGGCATATAGAACCTGACTTGCACAATACAAATTGAGGTTAAGTGTGATGCAATCATTTAGGGTTGCACTGATTTCTACGCCAGTGCCAAAAGCTCTTTTAATTACGAAACCGAGCGCTTTAACTTCTTGCTGCAAATAAGGAGATAGTCGTTTATTGCAGGTAATAATAACTTTTTGTGGGGTGTTGAAAACTTGCATAGCTTATTGTGCGAAGTTACTGATTATTGTCGCCAAAAATCCTTAATTTTACAATTTATATCGTTTTAAT
Source organism: Olivibacter sp. XZL3 (assembly GCF_004368405.1). Taxonomy (GTDB): domain Bacteria; phylum Bacteroidota; class Bacteroidia; order Sphingobacteriales; family Sphingobacteriaceae; genus Olivibacter. Next base: position 96,931 of record NZ_SBJH01000026.1, on the reverse strand, counting down.
GTTATGGAGATAAAAGGCAAGGTACACGAAGTCGGTGCGGTACAGCAAGTTACAGATTCTTTTAAAAAAAGGGATTTGATCGTTCAGTATGCTGAGAACCCACAATTTGTAGAATACATTAGATTTGAAGCAACGCAAGATCGGGTTAATCTTTTCGACAACCTGGTCCCCGGAGAGGATATAGAGGTTTCTTTTAATTTGAGGGGAAGGCCGTGGACAAATAAGGAGGGCGTTACTACCTACTTTAATTCGTTAGTGGCATGGCGTGTAAATAAGGTAGCCCCTGAAGGAGCGGGTGCTGCACCTCAGTATGTTCCGCCGGTAGACATTTCTTCCGCGCCCGGGGATGATGATGATTTACCTTTTTAAAAGATATTTACTCAAAATAAGAGGCAAGCTAGTGAAGGAACTAGCTTGCTTTTTTGTTTTTGAGCAACCGATTATGATTTAGCGAAAGACCGATATTGGCAATTTAGGGAGCGACAGCTTAGTCTCCCTTAAGCGCTTTATCTCCATTATTCCCGTGCTTTCGTGTGTTAAAATTTGTTAAAAGACGTCTGAAAAGCAACTGCTTGCGTATTTTTGTGTATATGAGGCGTAAAAGTATAGGGCTGATTATCGGATTAATGCTGTTTGCTCTTTTGGGCGTGATAGCTATGCAATATTATTTTATTCATCAATCCTATAATTTGAAAGCACAATTGTTTGACGAAGCGGTTAATGCGGCGTTAAACACCGTTGTGCTTAAAGCGGAGAAGAAGGAAGCCATCGATTTTATTGAGGCACAAGAGGTAAAAAACATCCGGAATAAGCAACTTCGGGAGAAGCAACAGCGGGAATTGGAAGAAGAGTGGCAGGCCAAGGCTTTTATCGAGCGTATCCGCAAGAAGCAGCGGCAAACGGAGATTGAATACCGGGAACTGGAGTCGGAGCTGAAGCGTCAGTTTCCGAGTGCTACGCTGATACCTAACTGGTTTTATGAGACCTATATGCGAGATCCAAAGCTGAAAAAATTGGTAAAGGTGTCGATTAAGCAAAGTCCTTCTGGCATTTATCAGAATAATAGCATGGAAATATATGCCGAGCGGTCTGTAACCAATCCCAAAAAGGCGAAGGATGACAGCGTGCGGTATGTGATTCTGGACGATTACATGAATGAATTTGCCGTCGTGGTATTACCTCCTCCGCGCGACCGGCAGTTGGACGAGCAGATTAAACGCTATGAGGAGCAGGAGAAGATTAAGCAGGCCACGCAGTTTTTCGATTCGTATATGTCCAATGCGCAGAAATCCGCTACGTCCGTGATAGAGAATCTGGCCAATGATTTTGAGCTGGCAAAACAGCCGCTGAAGAAGCGGGTGAATCCTTCCTATATAGAGCGAGAATTAAGGGAAGAGCTGTTGCATCGAAAGATAAATCTTCCTTTCAATATGGTGATCACAGAAGGCAGCGACGATTCGGTACTGTTCCAGATGGCATCGTTTAACGGGCACTTTAATACGAAGAATTCGTATGCAACCCTTCTGTTTCCGAACAGTATGATTAAATCTTCCGGTAAATTGGCTATCAACTTTCCTAGTCGGACTTCTTTACTGTTGGGCAGTATGGGTGTGATGTTGGGCTCCTCTGCGGCCTTGCTATTGGTGCTAATCGGTTGTTTTACATACACAATTTTCATCATCCTAAGGCAAAAGAAAATATCGGAGATGAAAACCGATTTTATAAACAATATGACTCACGAATTCAAAACGCCGGTAGCAACAATTATGATTGCGAGCGAATCGTTGAAGGATCCGGAGATCGTAGCGGATGCCAAGCGCGTAGATAAGCTTGCTAGCATTATTTATGATGAAAACGTCCGATTGGGAAACCATATTGAGCGGGTGCTAAATATCGCTAAAATCGATAAAGGAGATTTGAAGCTCGACAGGCAGGAACTGAACCTGAATGATTTGGTGACGGCGGTTATTGACAGCATGGACTTACAGCTAAAGAAGCGGGAGGCGAGGGTTGACCTGCAGATAAAGGCATCGAACCCGGTTCTTTATGGAGATGAATTTCATCTCTCCAATGTCGTTTTCAATCTTATCGACAATGCGATCAAGTATAGTAAGGGTGCTCCGGAAATCACCATCAAGACAAAAAATGTGGGGAATCATATCCATATCACAGTTGCTGATAAAGGGATTGGCATGACCAGAGATCAGTTGTCTAAAATATTTGAACAATTTTATAGAGTATCTACCGGAAATTTGCACGATGTTAAAGGTTTTGGCCTTGGATTGAGTTATGTGCATGATATTATTAAACGGATGAAAGGAACGGTAAAGGTTAAAAGTGAGAAAAATAAAGGCACAGAATTCGAACTGATTTTGCCTATTATGAAGAACTAATCACGTAAGGTATGCGGAAAATTTTATTAGCAGAAGACGACCCAAATTTGGGCGAAATACTGAAAGACTATTTGGAGCTCAAGGGGAAGTTCGATGTTAGGCTGTGTCAGGATGGCGAAGAGGCTTTGCGCAGCTTCGGCAAGGAAGAATTCGATTTGTGTATCTTGGATGTGATGATGCCAAAAAAGGATGGCTTTTCTCTCGGAAAGGAAATTCGAAAACTGAACGAAAACATACCGATTATATTTGCTACTGCAAAAGGAATGATGGAAGACAAAACCGAGGCGTTCAATTTGGGAGGTGATGATTATATTACGAAGCCTTTTCGGGTGGAAGAGTTGTTGTTAAGAATCAACGCCCTCTTAAAACGGAGTTCTCTTCAAGAAAGAGGCACCGAAGAGGAATTGCCCGTAAAATTTAATCTTGGCGCTTATAGTTTCGATTATACGGCCCAAACGATTACCCGCAATGGGCAGCAGCAGAAACTCTCTACCAAAGAAGCGGAGCTTTTACGGATGCTATGTTTAAAGAAAAATGACGTCCTGACCCGAGAAGAGGCCTTGATAAAGATTTGGCATGACGACAACTACTTTAATGGACGCAGCATGGACGTCTTTTTAAGTAAGCTGAGGAAATACCTGAAGGAAGATCCCAGGGTGGAAATCGTAAATGTGCACGGGAAAGGATATAAGCTTTTAGTGGGCTAGTGAATCAGCTCCCCCACATGTTTTCGGATGTTTTCCACCAGCTTTCCCAATGGTAAGTCGTTCTCGTCCCTTCCAAAAGGATCTTCTATTTCTTCGGCGATAAGTTCCAGCGAGGTTAGTATATAGAAAGCGAAGGCGACCGCAGGAATTACAAAATAGCCGAGCGAGAAAACAAAGCCGTAAGGTAATGTGAGAACATAAACGGAGATGAACTTTTTGATGAAAGAGGTATAGGTAAAAGGAATTGGCGTGTTTTTTATCCTTTCGCAGGCACCACAAATATCGGTAAAAGAGAGAAGCTCCTGGTTTAAAATAATAAGCTGGTCGCCAGTAATTAGCCCTTCTTTATACAGGGTGTCCGTTCTTTTAAAGATCATGGCCGCGACTTGGTTAGGGCCATGCTTATTTTCGTCCAGGGAGGTGAATTCAGGATGATCTTTTTCATCTAGCATAAAGCGCGTTTCATTGGACTGCAGATGTTCTTTCAGCGTGCTGGCAAAAAGGGGAATACTTTTTCGATAAAAGCTACGATTTGCTTTATCTGCAGCGGGCAACAAACTCGCTATTCTCAAAGCCAGATTTCTGCTATTATTGGTTAGCTGTCCCCATAGCTTGCGCGCCTCCCACCATCGGTCGTACGCGGTGTTTGTTCTGAATACGAGTAAGATAGATAAAACGAAGCCCAACAGGCTGTGCATCGAGGGAATGTTTCGTAACCAGCTTTTTTCGGACAGGTTTAGATACTCCATTTCTATATAAGCAACTAACCAGCTGTATAGTGCCATCAAAATGATATAGGGATACAGCTTTTTTATTGTTTCTGAGCGGCGAAAAGATAACACAGCTTGCAGCCAGTCTTTTGGATTGTAAACGATCATAGGTAGTACATGGATTTGGGTGTAAATCTAAAGAAAAGAAGAATATAATACGAGCAGAAATGCGTAAGTGTTTATGTACAAGCTACTACACAAGCGAAAGTTTCGTGAAAAATATGTATATTTGTATATACACAAAGGTTAGTAGAGATGGTGTTTTTTCCCGAAAGATTACTGCTGGTGAACGTTGTTAACAAACCATTCAAAAAAAGGACGAGATAAAAGGCTGTAAAAGAGTTTGTTGCTTTTGCGGGTGTTTGTATGTGGAAAACTAAATTCTTAGAATAACAGTTTTAAGAGTAATTTGAAGGCATATTTCATCAGCAAGTGCATTAGCTAAGCTGTTCGTTTTTGTACATATTGGCATTATGGTTGAACGTTAATGAAGATTCTATTGGAATCTAGTTCTGTTTATATAGTATGTGGAGGGTAATCGATAACTGAACTACTAATTATTTTAATTGCGATGGAAGACGATTTTGATTTTGAATTCTCCGAAGATCCAAAATTTTCGGTAGAACGTTATGAGGAGATGATCCGCAATGAGGATCAGTACTTTTTTGACGCCCAAGCATTTGAAGGGATCATTGACTATTATATGGAGAAAAATGATCCTGTAAAAGCCCTTCAAGTAGTCGATTATGCCGTTAGTCAACACCCCTTTGCTGCCGTTTTTCACATCAAAAGAGCGCAGCTATATTCTATTACCAATCAGTTGGATTTAGCGTTAAAGGCGTTGGATAAAGCCGAGTTGCTGGAGGCTTCTGAGGCCGACATATATCTTATTAGAGGAGGAATTTTAGGAACGATTGACCGTTATGAAGAAGCGATCGCAAATTTGGAAAAGGCGTTGGCTCTAGCAGAAAACCCCGACGAGATATTTTTGCAGATGGCTATGCTTTTTCAGAATAAAGGCGATTATGACCAGGCGATAAGGTACTTGAAGAAGAGCCTCGAGCACAATATGGAAAACCAAGAAGCCTTATACGAGCTGGCTTTCTGCTACGATGTGTTGGATAGACAAGAGGAAAGCATCGGCTTTTATCTCCAATACATTGACAATGAGCCCTATTCTTATGCTGCTTGGTATAACCTTGGAAACGCTTATCATAAACTCAGTTTATATGAGAAAGCAATCGATGCATATGATTACGCTATTCTTATAAAGGAAAATTTTGCATCTGCATATTTCAATAAGGGAAACGCTTTGGTAAACCTGGATCGATATGCCGAAGCGATTGATGTTTATAAGGAGACGTTCGAGTACGAGCCGCCAAGTGCTGAAACCTATTGTGCCATTGGTGAATGCTACGAAAAGTTGGAACAAATGGATGAGGCCAGGTCTTATTATAAAAAAGCCGTTAAAATCGACCCAAAACTTGGCGATGGCTGGTTTGGGATCGGGGTGACGTTAGATTATGAAGAGCGGTATTTTGAGTCTTTACATTTTTACAAGAAGGCCTTGGGTATTGACGATCAAAATCCCGAATACTGGTTCGCAATTGCCGATGCCCGTTACAAGTTAAAGCAAATAGTGGAAGCAGAGGCGGCGTACGAGAAAGTTGTCGAGCTAAATCCGCTTGATATTGAAGCCTGGCTTGACTATTCTTCTATTTTGTATGAACAAGAAAAGCTTACCAGTGCAATAGAAGTGATCTCAGAGGCTATTAAGAATAATCCAGATGCACCGGAATTGTATTATAGGATGGTGGCGTATATGTTTGCGGCCGGAAAATACACAGAAGCGTTGAATTTTCTGGAACTCGCGCTTACCGCGGATCCAGAGAAATATCATATTCTTTTCGAGTATCTTCCCCAACTGCAAGATAACAAGGTTATTATGGAAATTATCAATAAGTTTACCCGTTAACTATTACATTTTATCAACACGAAAGTATAGCAGTGTTGATTTTTTTTTTCACCTTTGCATTCCTATGAACTTTGAGTTAAACAATATCCCAATACGGACGCTCAAGCCTCGGAATAATGGGATAACGATGGTGATGGATAAAGGTATGAGCACCAGGCAAGCTCAGGATTTCATTGAAGTTGCAGCACCTCATACTGATATCGTAAAATTGGGATGGGCAACATCCATGGTTACTCCAAAGCTTGAGGAGAAATTACAGATCTATCGCGACGCAAAGATGCCTTTTTATTTTGGTGGCACCTTGTTCGAGGCATTCTTAATAAGGAATCAATTTGATGCATACCGGAAAGTGCTGGATAAGTACAAAATGGAATACGCAGAGATATCTGACGGATCAATCACCTTGCCTCATGAAGAGAAATGCAAATACATTGAGCTTTTAAGTAAGCAGGTGACCGTTATATCGGAAGTTGGATCCAAGGACGATAAAAAAATCATAGCGCCCTATCGTTGGATCGAGCTTATAAAAGCGGAGTTGGCTGCCGGGTCATGGAAGGTTATTGCAGAGGCAAGAGAAAGTGGTAATGTGGGAATTTATCGTGAGACAGGGGAAGTGCGGCAAGGACTCATTGACGAAATATTAACGCAAATTCCGCAGGAATGTATTATTTGGGAAGCTCCTATTAAAGCCCAGCAAGTATGGTTTATCAAATTGATCGGTAGCAATGTCAATTTGGGCAACATCGCTCCGCAAGAGGTCATTCCTTTAGAGACGATACGCTTAGGCCTTCGCGGCGATACCTTCGATCACTTTATTTCCATGTAGTTTCTCTTAGGGGAAAAACATCGTGAATTTGTGTTTGTTAAGTTTCTAATGAAAGATGGGAAGATGCAATTCCCGGATTATTATAATAGTGATGAAGAAATTTGGATTGATTGGATATCCGCTTAAGCATTCATTTTCTAAGCAATATTTTAACGAAAAGTTTGAAAGAGAAGGTCTTAAAGATTATCATTATGAATTATTACCCCTTCCAAACATCAGCGATCTACCTGATTTATTAAAGCAACAGCCCGAGCTTTGTGGACTGAATGTAACGATCCCACATAAAATCGGCGTGATGTTTTACCTAGATAAAATATCCCCTGAGGCCAAAGAAATCGATGCGGTTAATTGCATTAAAATCGTAAAATCCAATCCTGTGGAGTCTTTTTTTAGCGGCGAGATGTGTATGAAAAAGGTGCAGTTAGAAGGATATAATACGGACGTTTATGGCTTTGAAGAATCATTAAAGCCTTTATTGAAAAGACAGCACACCAAAGCGCTGGTACTGGGGAATGGAGGTGCCGCGCGAGCGGTATTTTACGTTCTGAAAAAGTTGGGAATAGATTATGAGGTTGTTTCGAGAAGGGCAAATGCTAAGCAATTTTCATATGAGCAATTGAATAAGGAAATCATTGAGGGGCATTCACTCATTATCAATACTACGCCCCTAGGAACTTTCCCAAAAGTGGATGAAAAGCCGGAAATTCCCTATGAATTTGTGGGTGAACGCCATCTTTTATACGATTTGGTTTACAACCCGGAGGAAACGGCCTTTTTAAAGGAAGGAAAAGAACGCGGGGCCACCATAAAGAATGGCTTAGAAATGCTGCACCTGCAAGCGGAGAAAAATTGGGAAATCTGGAACGCTTAAACAGGCGAATCGCCGATTTTAGCAAGGGGCCCGCTAAGGAAACCGTACGAATTACTTAGCGCCATTCTCTGAAACCGTCTTCCCAATGCGGCTACACGTTCATGTAACAATCCCCTATATCTCTTTAAAGTATAACACGGCATTATATTAAGCGACGATCCTATTTAACCAAAGGGCTACTTCAGGAGCTTGGGGGTTGCCAGGAACTTAGGCAAATTTATAGGGTCGGTGTCGCGAATCACAAGCATTTTACCTAAGTTTGCTTATTATGATATACGTAAAAAGGTTTGAAAATAATCCCTTTGCGGAAAACACTTATATTCTGTATGATGAGACGCGTGCTTGCGCCATCGTTGATCCGGGTATGTATACGGAAGCAGAGGAGAGCGTGGTGCTTCAATTTATTAAAGGCAATAATTTGCAGCCCGCGCTGTTATTGAATACCCATTGTCATATAGATCACGTTTTAGGAAATAAGCTCATTTACGACGAATTTGGCCTCCTTCCTCAATTTCACGAACTGGAAGCGGCGGTTATGTCAGATGTTCAGGTACGGGCACCGATGTTTGGATTGCGCTATGAGCAGTCGCCCATACCAATGGAATTTTTACCAGCAGAAGGAAATATAAACTTTGGCAACACCACCTTAGATCTTATCTTCGCGCCAGGCCATTCTCCGGGTCATCTTTGTTTTTATCATGCAGGGGAAAAACTACTAATCGGCGGAGACGTTTTGTTTAGAGGAAGTATTGGAAGAACCGATCTTCCGGGAGGAGATCATCAGCTGTTGCTGAAAAACATACGTGAAAAGCTTTACCGTTTACCAGATGAGACGATTGTGTATCCGGGGCACGGACCTGAAACGCGTATTGGTGAGGAAAAGGCTAGTAATCCTTTTGTCAGGGCGTAAAGAAAGTTAATATGAACACGGCTAACTTTATTGCCAAGCGGTACCTTTTTTCCAAAAAATCTGTCAATGCAATTAATGTCATATCAGCCATCAGTATGATCGGTGTGCTGGTGGCAAGCGGTGCTTTAATTGTCATACTCTCGGTTTACAATGGTTTAGAAGGACTTGTATTGAGTATGTACAGCTCCTTCTCGTCGGAATTGCGTATCGAGCCAGCATCCGGAAAGGTCTTTAAGGAAGACGTCGCCGTTTTCCAACAGATAAAAAAAGATCCGCGGATCCTTAACTATAGTTGTGTTTTACAGGAGAAAGTTTTATTAAGATATAAAGACTACCAGTATATAGCGAGCATGAAGGGCGTCGATTCATCATATGAGCTGAATAAACCGTCGGCGAGCCTGCTATGGGACGGGGAATTCGTACTACAGCAAAATGGAATAGATTATGCTGTATTGGGCGCGGGGGCATATTCGAATTTAGGGGTAAGCCTAAACAATATATTAGCGGAGGTCGAGGTATTCTCGCCAAAAAAAGGCGTCCGATCGGCGCTTAATCCGGCCGATGAATTCAATGTCCGGAATATCGCTCCGGTGGGTGTTTTTAAGGCACAGCAGGAGCTGGACGATTTGTTGATTGTTCCCTTGGATTTTGCCCGCGAAGTGTTGGGCGAATACGAGGAGGTTTCGGCGATCGAAATCAACCTTAAAAAAGGAATAGGATTAGCCAGGGTTCAACAAGATATTCAAAAGCTGTTAGGCGATAGGTTCGTTGTAAAAAACAGGGTCGAACAGAATCCCGGCCTTTATAAATTGCTGAATAGCGAGAAGTGGATGGTTTTTTTCATCTTAGCTTTTGTGTTGGTGATTGCCGCATTCAATATTGTCGGATCGTTGACTATGTTGGTGATTGATAAGCAGAAGGACGTGGCGGTGTTGAATAGCTTAGGAGCGCCCAATTCATTAATAAAACGGATTTTCTTTTTAGAGGGAATTTTTATTTCGATGATAGGCTGTATAGGTGGCTTAGTACTAGGGGCGGTTTTTTGTATGATACAGGAAAAGTTCGGGTTAGTCCGAATGGGCACAAGTACGATTGCCTCTGATGTCTATCCCGTAGCGATGCGTTGGGGAGATTTTCTGCTGGTCTTTCTAACGGTATTGTTGGTTTCCGGGACAGCATCGGCGATATCATCGCGTTTGAGTGTTAGAAATATGGAGCAATTAAAAGCGTCAGAGTAGGAATTCTGAATGCTTATTCTTAATTTATTACGGTGACAACAAAGGAAATTTTACAACAATATCAAGAACATAAAGGAGTGGTATCGCTGACGAAGGCGATTCAGGAAGGCAAGCCTAAGGTTCAGTTAAAAGGGTTGATCGGATCGGCAGACGCTTTTGTGGCTGTTGCCAGCTACCAACTTCAAGAAAGGCCTTTTGTTTTTGTACTGCCCGACTATGAGGAAGCAGCCTTTTTTTTAAGCGACTTGGAGGGGCTGTTGGATAAGCAGGTGCTTTTCTTTCCCTCATCTTATAGAAAGCCCTTTGATTTCACCCAAGCGGATAGTGCGCATGTCCTGCAACGAGCGGAAACGCTGAACACACTCAATCACATCTCCGAACTGCCTAAGCTGGTGGTTACCTACCCGGAAGCGTTGGCCGAAAAGGTGATCAACAGAGACGAGCTGAGCAAGAATACCTTGGAGATTGCTGTCAATGCGAAGCTGGATATTGATTTCATTAATGAGTTTTTAATTGAGTATGACTTTGAACGGGTCGACTTCGTTTATGAGCCAGGACAGTTCGCGGTGCGCGGGGGCATTGTTGATATCTTTTCATTTTCAAATGATTTGCCCTATCGGATCGAGTTCTTCGGGAATCTGGTAGAAAGTATTCGGACTTTTGATATTGAAAATCAGCTTTCGGTTAATAAAATGCATACGGTAACCATTGTTCCCAATGTGCAGGCCAAGTTTCTTACAGAAAACAATATTTCCCTATTAGAGTATATTGATGACGATGCAGTGATTTGGCTGAAAGACGTTCAGTTTACGTTGGACATTGTCCAGAACGGATACAAAAACGCTACTAAGTTGTGGTCGGCACTTTCTGCGCAGGATAAAGAGCACAATCCGGAATGGATCGACCCCCGGTTCAGCTTCAGTGATGAGAAGATGCTTGCCAACCTGTTTCAGGACTTTCCCTTAATAGAATTTGGTAAGCAATTCTTCTACAATTCTGACCATCAAATACATTTCGCACAGCGGCCCCAACCGTCTTTCAATAAAGATTTTGGTTTGCTCATCCATAATATCAAAGAAAATGAGGGCAAAAAAATCGCTAATTACATTTTTAGCGATTCTTCTAAACAGATCGAACGTCTTTTTGCTATTCTGGAAGATTTAGACAAGACCGCCAAGTTCGTTCCTATCAGTATTGCTTTACGGGAAGGCTTCAGCGACGAGGAGCTTAAATTGGCATGCTATACCGACCATCAAATCTTTGATCGTTATTACAAATACAAGCATAAAAAGGGTTATGCTAAATCACAGGCCATTACATTAAAAGAGCTACGGGATCTTAAACCCGGAGATTATATTACGCATATTGACCATGGAATAGGAAAGTATGCCGGCTTGGAGAAAGTAGAAGTTAATGGCAAAATGCAAGAGATGATTCGGTTAGTTTATGCGGACAATGATTTACTGTATGTCAATATAAACTCCTTAAACCGGATTAGTAAATATTCAGGCAAAGAGGGAACTGCTCCCAAAATGAACAAGCTGGGAACCGATACCTGGGATAAACTTAAGAAGACCACTAAAAAAAAAGTTAAGGATATTGCCCGGGATCTGATTAAGCTTTATGCGCAGCGAAAGGCACAAACCGGTAATGCCTTTAGTCCCGATACCTATTTACAAAACGAATTGGAGGCCTCTTTTATTTATGAAGATACGCCGGATCAAGAGAAGGCCACCGGTGACGTAAAACGTGATATGGAGGCCCCTCATCCGATGGATAGACTGGTTTGCGGCGATGTTGGCTTCGGTAAAACAGAAGTGGCCGTAAGAGCGGCCTTTAAAGCGGTTGCCGATAGTAAGCAAGTGGCCGTCCTTGTTCCCACAACCATTTTGGCTTTACAACATCACCGTACATTCTCCGAACGGTTAAAGGGTTTCCCTTGCAATATCGATTATATCAATCGATTCAAAACCGCCAAACAAATTAAAGATACACTGAAAAGGCTTTCCGAAGGCGAGATAGATATCGTTATCGGAACGCATCGATTAGTAAGTAAAGACGTAAAGTTTAAAGATCTTGGCTTACTGATTATTGATGAGGAACAGAAATTCGGCGTCGGTGTGAAAGAAAAGCTCAAGCAATTGCGGGTTAATGTGGATACATTGACGCTCACCGCGACGCCCATTCCTCGGACTCTTCACTTTTCACTTATGGGGGCGCGCGACTTGAGTATCATCAGTACCCCGCCGCCTAATCGTCAACCCGTACAAACAGAATTGCATGTATTTAACGAGAAATTGATACAGGAAGCGGTTGCTTATGAAATCAATAGAGGCGGGCAGATTTTCTTTATTCATAACCGCGTGCAGGATCTTCCTCAGTTGGGAGGAATGATTGCGAGGCTGGTGCCCCAAGCGCGGTGCGGGATTGCTCATGGACAATTAGAAGGGGACGCATTAGAGGATGTGATGCTCAAATTTATAAATCACGAGTTTGATGTATTGGTTGCAACTACAATTATTGAGGCAGGCTTAGATATCCCAAATGCGAATACCATTATTATAAACCATGCCCATATGTTCGGTCTGAGCGATTTACACCAAATGCGGGGAAGAGTTGGTCGGTCCAATAAAAAAGCTTTTTGTTATCTATTGTCGCCCCCCCTGTCTACCCTTACGCCGGAGGCCCGCAAACGGCTTAGTGCCATCGAAGAGTTTAGTGAGTTAGGAAGTGGCTTCAACGTGGCGATGAGGGATTTGGATATTCGTGGAAGTGGCAATTTGTTGGGTGCCGAGCAAAGCGGATTTATTGCCGAGATCGGTTTCGAAATGTATCATAAGATTTTAGACGAAGCTATTCAGGAATTGAAAGATGATGAATTTGAAGGCCTGTTTAAGGAGGAGAAATCCCGCGTATACGTTAACTTTACGCAAATCGATACCGACTTAGAGGTGTATATTCCAGATTCTTACGTTACCAATGTTGGCGAGCGCTATAATTTATATAATCAGATGGCGTCTTTGAAGACGGAAGAAGAGATCGCTTCTTTTGAGCAGGAACTGGCTGATCGGTTCGGCCCTGTGCCGCATCCGGTAAAAGAACTATTGAATACCCTTCGCTTACAATGGTTAGGAAAAGAGATCGGCTTTGAGAAAATCTCCTATAAGAAAAACGTATTACGGGGATACTTTATCAGTAATAAAAAGTCGCCCTATTTCGAAAGCGAACGTTTTGGAAAGATTTTGCAGTTCGTTCAGGCGAATCCTTCTATCTGTAATTTAAAAGAAGTGAAAGGAAGTTTGCGCATCGGTTTTGAAAGGATCCAGAGTGTTGACGAGGCCGTTACGCTTCTTCAGGAACTAGTTAATTAAGAGAATGGAGCCCAATAAAGAAATCCTTAAAGAACTAGTCGTTTATAAGATGCCTTATGGAAAATATAAGGATTGGCCTATATCGCGCTTGCCGGAAAGCTATCTCATCTGGTTTCGAAACCAAGGCTTTCCGAAAGGAAAGCTGGGTATATTACTAGCCACGATGTATGAGATTAAATTAAATGGACTGGAAGGTTTACTGTCTCCTCTGGAAAACGAAAAGTTCAACAAATAACTTCTCGGGTTGTTATAGATTAAATATATAACAAGCGTATGATTCAGTTAAAGATTATTTTAGGAAGTACAAGAGAAGGCAGAAAAGGGCCGGCCGTAGCTAATTGGGTGTTTGAGGTAGCAAAAAAGTATACCGCGTTCGAGACCGAGCTAATAGACCTTAAGCAGGTCAATTTACCTTTTATGGATGAGCCTGTTCATCCCAGGATGCAGCAATATACACATCAACATACCAAAGATTGGAGCGCAAAAATCAGCGCTGCGGACGCCTTTATATTTGTTACACCAGAATACAATCATGGCATGCCTGCACCGCTAAAGAATGCCTTAGATTTCCTGTTTAAAGAATGGGCGTATAAGCCAGTCGCCATGGTGGGCTACGGTGGGGTTGCTGGCGGTACCCGGGCAATACAACAGCTCAAACAGGTTACAAATACGTTGCAGATGTTCGCCTTTGATGGCCTATTATTAGCCAATTTTACAAAACAGCTAAATGAGGGAGGTGGATTTGCTGCAACCGAAGCCAATGAAAAAGCGGCGGAAGCGATGTTTGTTCAACTTCAGAAGCTACATGAGACGCTAAAGGAATTCCGTCAGTAATTTATTCGTGTCCCAACGCTTGGTGCAGAAATAATTTGAAGTCGTACATGGCTTCGGCGAAGTCTGATAAGCGTTTGATTGCCTCGTCGCCTGCGGAAAGCTCAGCATCACTTAAAGCGCTACTCGCCGTGAAGCTTTTTAGTTTAAGAAATTCGATATCCGGATGACTCGGATCATAACCGGCCGGAGCCTTTTTTAGTTTATCATCGTCGTTTAAAACGCACAGAGCAGTAAAATTTGGCGAACTGATAATCTGCCTAAATTGATCGCCATTATAATCAATTTCCTGTCGGATAGACGCGAGATGATCCTTCTCGGGGCGCCAATATCCACCAGCAATAAAGGAGTTGCCGGGTTCTATATGCAAATAATATTCAGGGCCGTTTAGTTTTCGTCCGGCAACTGAAATACCCGCACCGAACCAGTTTTTGTAAGGCGTTTTGTCTTTACTAAAGCGCGTATCCCGGTAAATTCTGAAAAGGCATTTAGAAACGGGAATGTCTTCGCTAATATAAAGGTCTATTTTCGACAGGGCGGTAATACATGCGGCTACGAAGTCTTTTACGTTTTGATGGGCCGAGTCATACTCCGCTCTGTTTTCCTGGAACCATTCTCTATTGTTGTTTTCCTTTAAGTTGGCTAAAAAATTGAAGGTAGACGGATAAATATGCATTACACTAAAAGTTTTTGCTACGGGATTCATCCCGTAGCAAAGATAAGCAATTACCAAAATAATAGATACAAGGCAGCAACTACCCCTACTATTAGGAGGGATCCGACGGCAAAGCCGGTATGTACCTTGAACATAGTGGTGTCCACTTCTAAGCCCTTCGGCTTCACACCACGCTTATTTTCGGCAATACTGATGAAGAACATCGCGGCGATACAGATGACGAAAACAAAAGCCATACGATCAAGAAATGGAATTTCGTAAATGCCTTCCGCATTCTCGACAGCAAAGCCAAGGGGAGCCAAAAAGGATAAATCCATTATATTCGGCAAAAATTTAAAAATAACTGAGAGGATAAAACCACCAACGGTTGCAAACATTGCCGCAGAGGAGGTTGCTTTTTTCCAGAAGAAGCCGAGGATAAACATGGCAAAAATGCCAGGCGACACAAAACCGGTATACTCCTGAATGTACTGGAAGCCACCCTTTTTATCTATCCCGAGGTAAGGAGAAATCACAATAGCCAAGAGCATGGACACAATAATGGTTGTTTTACCAACATTGACCAACTTTTTTTCAGAAGCTTCCGTATTGAAGATTTTCTTGTAAACGTCTAATGAAAATATGGTAGCGATACTATTGGCTTTACCAGCAAGGGATGCCACAACTGCTGCTGTGAGTGCTGCGAAAGACAATCCCTTCAAGCCTGTTGGCAATAAGTTTAATAGCACAGGATAGGCGTGGTCGGGATTTACGCTTCCATCTTGAATCATCTCCTCCTGAAAGTATCCTTCTTTGTATAATATATAAGCAGCTATTCCAGGAAGGACCACGATAACGGGCATTAGCAGCTTCAGTCCTGCCGCAAACAACAAACCGCCCCTTGCCGTTTTCAAATCGGCGCCTAAGGCGCGCTGCGTGATATACTGGTTGCATCCCCAGTAGTTGAGGTTTACAATCCACAGGCCACCAATCAGTACGGAGAGACCCGGTAAATCAAGGTAGTTCTCATTGTCTTTTCCGAAAATCATCTCAAAGTGGTCGGGAGCTTTCTCATACATAAGTCCTAAGCCGTTCAAGGCCCCTTGTACGCCAAAATGATCGGCAACTAAGTTCAGCGCGATGTAAGTGGTAGCCAATCCGCCGAGAATGAGGAAGAACACTTGGATGACATCGGTAAAACCAATCACTTTCATTCCGCCCAGCGTAATGATAATAGCGAATATGGCAAGCGCGAAGATACAAACAGTGAAATTTATCCCCGAAATACTGGATACCGCCAAGGCCCCTAAATACAAAATGGAAGTCAGGTTAACAACGACGTATAGCAATAGCCAAAAGACAGCCATGACGATACTGACGGTACTGTTATAACGCTGGTTGAGAAATTGCGGCATCGTGTATATCTTGTTTTTAAGATATACCGGAATGAAGAAGATGCCCACAATAATAAGTGTTATAGCGGCCATCCATTCATAAGCTGCAATCGCTAAGCCCATTTTAAATCCGGAGCCGCTCATTCCTATAAACTGTTCTGCGGAAATATTAGAAGCAATTAAAGAAGCTCCAATTGCCCACCAAGTTAAGGAGCCTTCTGCAAGGAAGTAGTCTTTGGAATCGGCAGTGAGCGACTTCTTTCTTTGGTATACCCAGTAGCCGTAGAGCGCTACGATCAAAAAATAAAAAAGAAAGACAAAATAATCGGTTGTGTGTAAGGTTTTCATTGGCCTTTTTTTATGGTGATTTTATTTTAGCACATTAAATCGATAAATGGTTTGTGACTGAAACGCTTGCTCTGCTTTTAGCAGCGTTGAAGGGAATTGCGGTTGGTTCGGCGCATCGGGAAAATGCTGCGTTTCAAAACAGAATGCGTCTTGTCGTGAATAGTGATTCCCCGTTTTCCCTATGTCTTTGCCCGTAAGCGCGTTTCCGGTATAAAACTGTATACCGGGCTCCGTTGTAAGTAGCTGAAGCTTAATGCCACTTTTCTCGGCATAAGCGGATGCCACGACAGGGTTCTTATCTGCGTTGTTTTTAGTCAAAACGAAGGTATGGTCATAGCCATATCCTCCCCTCTTAAGTTGCTCATCCTCTTTCGCTATGTCGGCCGATATTCGTTTCGGCTCACGAAAATCAAAAGGGGTACCGATTACCGATCGGACCTCTCCCAATGGGATCTGAACAGCGTCAATAGGAAGAAAAGCGTCAGCAGCGAGTTCAACCACATGATCAACGATCGTACCTGTTCCCTCTCCGTTAAGGTTAAAGTAAGCATGGTTGGTCAGGTTGATAATGGTATCCTTATCACTCTTGGCACGATAGCTTATTTGAAGCTCGTTGTTGTCTGTAAGGATGTAATCGACGGATACCGTTAACTGGCCTGGAAAGCCTTCTTCGCCGTCCGGAGAGGTATAATAGAATGTTACCTGATTTGGATTGTTGAGTCTTCGATCCCAGATTTTCGTATGGAAGCCCTGATTCCCTCCATGCAAGGCATTAGGGCCGTTGTTCGGGGCAACGTGGTATTCGTGTCCATCGAGTGCAAAGGCTCCTCTACTTATCCGGTTCGCATAGCGTCCGATAGTGGCGCCGTGATAGGGCTCATCCGCTTGCAAGTAATCGCTAATGGTGTTAAAGCCTAAAACGACGTCGACAAGGTTACCGTCCTTATCCGGAACGATGAGGCTGACTATTCTGGCACCATAGTTCGTTAGTGCCACCTGCATTCCCCGGTTGTTCTTTAATATAATAAGCGCAGTGGTCTTATCTCCTTCTTTCTTTTTAAAATCTTTAAGTAAGGGAAGCTGATACTTGGCCATGTTATATTTTAAGTTAAATGAACGACAGTTGTTCCAGAATTTATTTCAGCGATATAGTAGGGAATATTTATTCCGGTTTGTTCCTTATACGCTGCGGCAACTTCCTCGGCAACTTGCTCTGCCCGATCCGCTTTTACAAGATTGACCGTACATCCGCCAAAGCCCCCTCCCATCATACGGGCTCCTAAAACGTAAGGGTTGTTTTTTACCAATTGCACCAGCAGGTCAAGTTCCTTACAGCTCACTTCATATTGTTTTTCCAAGCCTTCATGTGTTTCGAACATGCGTTTTCCAAAGGCAGTAAAATCGTCCTTTTTTAAGTCTTCACAGGCAAGCTGAAGTCGGCTAATTTCGCTTACTACATAGCTGCATCTTTTGTAAACAATTTCGTCAATCGGCTTAACGTATTTGAGAAGCATTTCTTCCGAAGCGTGTCTTAAGCTCGTAACGGAAGGCTCATGCTTAGCGATGAGTTCTACGCCTTTTTCGCATTGTTCTCGGCGTTCGTTATAGGCGGAGGACGCTAAGGAGTGTTTCACCTGTGTATCGAGCAGCAGAATTTTAATATCAGTCGTGTTAAAAGGTATATACTCGTAAGAGTAGTCTGCACAGTCTAATTTTATAAGATGTTGTTCTTTGCCAAAGACGCTGGCGAATTGATCCATTAAACCACAGTTTACGCCGACAAATTGGTTTTCAGCGGCCTGTGATAATAGCGCTATATCTAATTGCGCTAGATTAAGATTAAAAACGGTACTTAAAGCAAAAGCGGTAGCGCATTCAAGAGCTGCTGAGGAAGATAAGCCGGCTCCTTGTGGTATATCGCCTGTAAATGCAATGTCGATCCCTTCCGTAATAGCGTAATTGTTTAACTGCAATTGTTCAATTACTCCTAAAATATAGTCGGGCCACAATTTGTCGGTCTTTTTTATGGCATCCAGCGTTGTTTCAAAAGAGTCGGAGAGATCAATAGCATAAAGACGAACTTTATCGGTGCCGTTTTTTGCAATGGCTAAGTATACATTTTTATTGATAGCTGCCGGTAGAACGAGGCCTTCATTATAGTCGGTATGTTCTCCGATAAGGTTAATTCTTCCAGGCGAGCGGACAATTAAGGGTTCTTGACTAAAATTTTCGATAAATGATCTTTTTAGGTTGGCAGCTTTAATCATGCTTTTGTTTATAAAGATTTAGTTTGTAAATGTATTGGATGAAACATTAAAAAGCAAATGGATTGTGTTAAAAATACACTGTTTGCCTATTCTCCGTGGATATATTGGGTATAATCTGTGAAATTGCATGTACAAAAACCGGTTACAAGCTAGTTGGTCAAAAAACGGAAAAAATATTTTTGTTTTGATTTACAGTCTGTTATGTACTATTTGTGCTTTTGCAAGCTACTATGTATTGCATAATACCTACTAAAACATATATCTTTGTTATATGATAGTAGAAAATACACAAACCCAAATGAGGAAGGGAATACTCGAATACTGTATTCTGTCGATTATTTCCCGGGGAGAAATATACGCCTCAGATATCATCAATGAGCTCAAGGCAGCTCGCTTGTTGGTGGTAGAGGGTACGCTATATCCTCTGTTGACCAGGTTAAAAAACAATGAGCTGTTAAGTTATATCTGGAAGGAATCCAATTCAGGGCCGCCAAGGAAATATTACCAGATAACTGCAGCTGGCGAGGAAGTACTGAAAGCCCTGGATGAAACGTGGAACGAGCTCGTGTTTGCCGTACAGACCTCTACTTCGCCGAGAAATATAGAAGAGAAAAGAGACACCAACCTTTAATAAATTTGATTAGCCATGAATAAAACGATAATAATAAATATAAACGGCATAGTTTTTCACATTGAAGAGGATGCTTATGACGCCCTGCGGTCGTACATGATCGATGTAAAGAAGCATTTTGCTTATACAGAAGACAGTAAAGAGATTGTTGGCGACATTGAAAATAGGATAGCAGAGATGTTTAACGAACGGATTGTTCCGGGAAAGAAAGAAGTCATCACTATGCAGGACGTGGAAGAGGTTTGTGCGCAGATGGGAAAGGTGAGCGATTTTGAAAGCGAAAGCACCGGTGAAGCCTACGACTATTCGCAATCGACCTATTACGGTTCGAGTTATTCTGGTGCTCGTAAATTATACCGAGATCCCGACGACAAAGTATTTGGCGGTGTCTGTTCGGGCTTAGGGCACTATTTAGATATCGAAACGCTGTGGGTTAGGTTGGCAATGGTTCTTCTTTTTGTTTTTGCTGGAACAGGGTTTTTGCTGTACATCATACTCTGGATTGTGGTGCCAATAGCCAAAACGCGTGCTGATCGCATGGCAATGCGTGGCGAGGCGCCTAACTTACAGAATTTCAAAAGGAATTTCGAAGAGGAAATGGAGGGCCTCCGAGGAAATTTTACGATGGCCGGGGAAAGAATCAAACCCGGCCTAAATAAAGCTGCCGACTCTTTGGAGGGTGCTGCCAATTTTATTGCCAAGGCCTTTGTCGTCCTATTAAAAGTTATCGGGGCGCTTGTCATCTTTGGTTTGAGCGCCGGTATTATCGGCTTACTGATTTGCTTAGTTCTTGCAATTCCAGATTGGACGGGAGACGGCTTCGGCGGGTTTTACGATCCGGATTTTCCGATATATCTTGTCCCGGAAGCCTATAAAAACACGATTATTGTCGCGGCATTTTTCAGTTTAGCCATTCCTCTCTTAGCCCTTATCATCCTTGCCATCCGCATTGTGTTTAACAGGCGCATAGCAGGAAGTTATGTCGGTTTTGGATTACTCATCCTCTGGTTGGTCTCCGCAGGAACCCTTTCTTATTATACCATCCAAACGACGCAAGACTTTCGGGAAGACGCCTCCATCGTGCAGGAGCGTATGTTGGCGCCTTTTCCCGCTTATTACCTCGATGTGAATGATGTGAATGTGATCAAGAAGGTCGACACAAATGGCAATTCGTTAGACTCTTTGGGAACCATTATAAAGTCTAATCGCAAGAGAGGGAATCTTCGGAATATGAACGCAGTAGACATCAGTATTATCAAAGGAGAAGGCAAAGGGCCCGCAAAATTGGTGCAGGAATTTCACGCTAGCGGTAAGAATTTCGATTTAGCCGCTAAAAGAGCCGAGCGCATCATTTATAATGTTCAGCAGCAAGCACAGCACGTTGTATTTGATAACAATTCAACCTTGCCCAAGGGAGAGCTCATGCGCGATCAACGCGTAAGCATCAAGATGCTATTGCCGGTAGGTGCAAAATTATTCGTAAGCAATGACGCCGACCGACATATTCGAAATTTGCCCGTTTGGCAATGCCGGGAGCATTTTTCGGAGGAGAACCGGGCGTCTTATACGGAATGGATTATGACCGAAGAAGGACTCAAGTGTATTGCTGAAATGGCGGAAGAAGAGCATGCGCTTCCCGCGGATTCAATTCGCACTGGGAATTGAGAGGAAATTGGGCAACACATTATGCGACGAATGCAAGCGAGATCCTTTTCTGTGCGTTATAAATATGTAAATTAGTGCCAAAAACAGACTTATGGATACTGCCAAACTTTATCAGCTTTTTCAGAAACATCCGAGTATATCTACCGATACACGAAATATTCTTCCGGGATCCATTTTTTTTGCACTAAAGGGCACTACATTTAATGGGAACCAGTTTGCAGAAAAGGCTTTGTCATTAGGGGCTAGCTTCGCTGTTGTAGATGAGCCGGTGTTGGCCGAAAACGACAAGGTCCTATTGGTTTCGGACGTTTTAGAAACTTTACAAAATTTAGCAAGATACCATCGTGACCAGTTAGGGATACCTCTTATCGGCATTACGGGGACAAACGGAAAGACGACAACAAAAGAGCTTTTGCACGCAGTGCTCTCGCAAAAATTTAATACATACGCCACAAAAGGCAACCTAAATAATCACATAGGTGTGCCCTTAAGCATTTTGTCAATTAAACCCGACGTGGAGGTAGCCATTATAGAAATGGGTGCCAACCATATCGGAGAAATAGCTTTTTTGTGCAGCATTGCAAAGCCCGGGTTGGGACTTATCACGAATGTCGGGAAAGCCCATTTAGAGGGATTCGGCAGTTTCGAGGGGGTGAAGCAAGCCAAGGGAGAATTGTATGTTTGGTTAGAAGCGCATAAGGGTGTTTTGTTTTTGCAGGGAGATAATAGTCATTTATTAGCCATGGCTAACAACAAGACCTTCAAGGAGATTATCACCTACGGCATGAACAAAGCGAACAGTGTGAGCGGTGAGTTGCTGGCCGTCAACCCGGTGTTAACGCTACGGTGGGACAGTTTCAAGGCCTATGGGTGCGAAAACCAGTCGGTATTCACCCATCTTACAGGATCATATAACCTTGAAAATGTATTAGCGGCAGTGGCGGTGGGTCTATATTTCGGACTAAAGCCGGACGAAATCAATAAGGGGATAGAGGCATATAAGCCAAGCAATAACCGGTCGCAAATAACTGAAACAGGAAAAAATACGGTCATTTGTGATTACTATAACGCGAACGCCAGCAGTATGTCGGCCGCTCTGGATAATTTAGAGAGCCTCGATGCCGGAGAAAAGGCAGTTATATTGGGCGATATGTTCGAGTTGGGAGAAGAAGCGCCTCAAGAGCATCGACGCCTCATTGAACGGGTTAACGCGATGCCGCTTAATCGGAAAATTTTTGTCGGCAAAAACTTTTTTGAGCAGAAACAGGCGGGCGGGGACGATATGGAATATTATGAAAACCTGGATGCTGCCAAAGAAGCCCTGCAGTCGCACCCACTTGTTAACAGTACGGTTCTTTTAAAAGCATCAAGAGGAATGGCCTTTGAGCGCTTGTTAGTACTATTATAAGCAATAAATGATTATGAGGAGGATTAAGCAGCTTTTTTGGTTTTGTAGCGGGGCACATATTCCTACCTTGTTAAAAACGCCTTCAGAACATAACAAATATGTTAGCATCGGCGCAACGATCTTCTTTACGGGCCTGTTTGCCGCTTTGGCGGCAAGTTATGCGCTTTATTTTGTTTTTAGTGGAAGTGCTTATGCGTTTTCCGCTTCTTTGGTTTTCGGTGCGCTTTGGGGCTTAGCTATTTTTAATCTGGATCGCTACATCGTTTCGACGATCAATAAGAGCGCTTCTCCTTTCAAACAAGTTTTACAGGCCACGCCGCGCTTACTATTGGCGATATTGATCGGAATTGTAATTTCCAGGCCTTTAGAGTTAAAGATCTTTGATAAAGAAATAAAAGAACAACTCAAAATAAATTACCTAAACGGACAAATACAGCGCATAAATAAGCAAAACCGCACCTTCAGCGAAAAGTATGGGAACGAGCTGGCCAAATTGCAGGAGCTCAAATTGGAACTCAATGTGCTCTCAGAAGCGATTAAGCAAGATCGTAAAAATTTGAACTTCGAGATATTTGGCAATAAGACAACAGAAACTTCCGGGATAATGGGATACGGACCCTATGCGAAGAGGAAAG
Source organism: Olivibacter sp. XZL3 (assembly GCF_004368405.1). GTDB lineage: Bacteria > Bacteroidota > Bacteroidia > Sphingobacteriales > Sphingobacteriaceae > Olivibacter. The sequence continues at coordinate 74,036 of NZ_SBJH01000026.1, read as the reverse complement.
AAGAATCTTTAATAGCGCAGGAAAATAGGGCTGTCGATTTGCAGAAGAGAATTGATGCGGAGGAACGTGCGCTAAATGGAAAGAAGCAGGCCGATGGCCTATATGATGAAAAGCTATTAACTTCCATTCAGCTGGACAGTATGGTAAAGCTTGCGGGGTTTGCCGACAGCAATGCGGCGCTCGAGCAATTAAAGTATCGTGAAACGGGAGAAATAAATGAGAGTAATTACTGGGCAATTACATTTATCAGTCTGTTGTTTGTTTTTTTCGAATGTTTGCCCGTGCTGGTTAAACTGATGAGTGCAAAAGGGCCTTATGACGCTTTAATAAATAATGAGGAGTTTGTACTTGTCTACCGATCCGATAAAGACAGGGCTATAGAGATGGAATTATTAGACCGTGCACAAGCGATCAAAGTAGACGCTTACCTAAAAAAGATACAGGCCGAATTAGGATAGCGCTCATTATTAACGCTAACAAATACGCATTAATAATGAGCAGCTGCCATTTATCTGATTTCTGAAACCTTAATCATGTTGGTTCGACCTTTCTCGCTGATTGGAATAGATGCCGTATTAACAACGAGGTCGCCGGAAGAAATAAGGCCCGTTTCCTTTAGTTGAGAATTTACATCGGCGATGGAAGAATCCGTACTTTCCTCTCCGTCATAATAGAATCCTTTTACTCCCCAAAGCAAACTTAAGGTATTTAAAAGCGCTTTGTTCCCTGTAAAAATATGGATATCAGAGTCCGGTCTATGACTTGAAATTTCGAATGCTGTATATCCCGATGACGTCATCGCAACAATGGCCTTTGCCTTCACTTGCTGTGCGAGGTATACAGATGAGGCGCAGATCGAATCCGGAATAGAGGTAGAAGGATTGTGGCCCGGCTTACGTGGAGAGGAGTAGGGATAAGCGGTGCTCTCTACGTTTTTAATAATCTTGGTCATGGTTTCGATCACTATTTCAGGAAACTCACCTACTGACGTTTCTCCACTAAGCATGACTGCGTCTGCTCCATCCAAAACGGAATTTGCCACATCATTCACTTCCGCTCGCGTTGGTCGAGGCGTTGTGATCATGCTTTCCAGCATCTGCGTAGCAATAATAACGGGCTTAGAAGTATCGCGGCATTTCTGAACGATCATTTTTTGCAATAACGGCACCTGCTCCATGGGTATCTCAACACCGAGATCTCCCCTGGCAACCATAACACCATCAGTAGCGGCAATAATACTGTCTATATTCTCGATGGCTTCCGGCTTTTCTATTTTTGCGATAATCCGCGCCGTTTTTCCTCGTTCGGCGATTATTTTTTTGCACAGAAGAATGTCTTCAGCTGTACGAACGAAGGACATACCGATCCATTCGACATCATAATTGAGCACGAAATGGAGGTTGTCTAAATCTTCTTCCGTTAAACTAGGGATGGATACTTTCGTGTTGGGAAGATTGACGCCCTTTCTTGAGGTTAACACGCCGCCGTGAACTACCTCACAAGCTACGGTATCAATACCGTTGGTGTTCAGCACCCTTAATTGGATCTTTCCATCATCTAATAAAATAATCTCGCCCTCTGTAACGTCCTTTGGAAATTCCTGATAGGTAATATAGATTTCGTCTTCATTTCCTATCATTTCTTTTGTCGTAATACGTAGCTGTTTACCATTTAATAAAATAGCTCCGCCTTCTTTCATTTTTCCAATCCGTATTTTGGGGCCCTGTAAGTCGGCTAAAATGCCAATATTCAGATTGTTTTCAGCGTTAATTTCTTTGATCGTATTGATCACCTTCAAATGGTCTTCTTGGCTACCATGTGAAAAGTTTAAACGACATACATCTACACCTTTTTCAATTAAGCTGCTTAATATTTCTTTCGGCGACGAGGCAGGGCCTAAAGTGGCCACAATTTTAGTTCTCTTATGAACTTTCTTCATTTTATTGCTAGTTTTAATGGCTTAGAGCATCCTATAAGCCCTTGATTGTAGGGCAAGTAGAAGCTCTTTTATGGTTGTTAATTTTCTTGTTCTTTTAATTGTTATTTCTCCCCTCTGAGAAGACTTTTCTTACTTTTTTCTATAATAGTGTAAAAGTTACACAGGCAAAGGTAAGAAAATCATTCTCAAGCTAAAATACTAAATTTTCTCTCGATTTCAACTTGTGTGGATCTATTTCGGAGGCAACCACCACATCCTTAAGATTATTTATCTGATTGATCTGCCAGACTAAAAGCTCTTCGTCAATCGCATTCTTCACCAAGAGAAAGAAATCGGTAACTTTCATTTCAGGAATCAGCGTTCCGCCTTCTATGCCTTTATTATTTAAAAGGTAATAGGAGGTTTCATTATTGATGTCCTCGTGGTTATACCTTCCAAAATAAAAAATCTGTTGCGGATCCTGCCAAATCTCATGATCATCGATCTTGTGAAGGTCGAGCCCTGTAACTTTATTAATATAATAGCAAAGGCGGTAATCCTTTAGGGGGCAGGTAATGGCCACTAAATTGAAATCGATATCCAATTCGTATTTTAACGTCAGCTTGTTCAATTTTCTATACTTTGTTGCAAACTTAGATAAATTGCTATTTTATTGCAATCTACATACTTAACACAAAATGAAAAATCGATTGTTATAAAGAACACTTAGGGCACGAAGAGCCAAAAGGGAGTAATTTTCTAGCTGAAGTTGGCTGCAATTGCCGTTGGTAAAATACCTGGTATATAAAGTAATTGGGGCTAAAACTTAAAAAGGTTTGATTTTTGCTGAATTTTATTTTTCTTTGCACTGATTTATTAAACATTAAACCATAAAAATCATGTCTGATATCGCTTCAAGAGTTAAAGCAATTATCGTTGAGAAATTAGGTGTTGACGAAAATGAAGTTACACCAGAGGCTTCATTCACCAATGATTTAGGTGCTGATTCACTAGACACCGTAGAGTTGATCATGGAGTTTGAAAAGGAATTCAACGTAGCTATCCCTGATGACCAAGCTGAAACCATCAGCACTGTTGGACAAGCTGTAGCTTACTTAGAAAAAAACGTTAACTAACTAAAAATTAGGCCAATCGAATAAATGGAGCTTAAAAGAGTAGTAGTAACAGGATTAGGTGCGCTTACTCCTATTGGTAATACTGTTTCTGAATATTGGAATGGTTTGATCAACGGGGTAAGCGGAGCTGCTCCTATTACGCATTTTGATGCAGAGAAATTCAAGACGAGATTTGCGTGTGAAGTAAAAGGCTTTGATCCTACTCAATTTATGGATCGGAAGGAGGCTCGTAAGTTAGATCCATTTGTTCACTACGCCCTAGCCTCTACGGAAGAGGCTGTAAGGGACGCCGGGTTAGAATTTGACAAGTTAAATACAAATCGTATCGGTGTAATTTGGGGGTCGGGAATCGGAGGTTTAAAAACCTTTTTAGATGAAGTAAGCAATTTTGCTAAGGGAGACGGAACACCGAGATACAATCCTTTTTTTATACCGAAAATGATATTAGATATATGTCCCGGACATATATCTATGAAGTATGGGTTGCATGGGTTGAACTTCTCTACCGTGTCTGCCTGTGCCTCTTCAACCCATGCCTTGATCGATTCCCTTAATTATATCCGTACAGGATATGCCGATGTGATCATCAGCGGCGGGTCGGAAGCGATTATCAATGAGGCGGGTATTGGCGGATTCAATGCCATGCATGCGCTTTCCACGCGCAACGATGACCCCTCAACGGCCTCGCGTCCGTTTGACAATGATCGGGACGGCTTTGTTGCTGGAGAAGGATCGGGAACAATTGTTCTGGAAAGCCTTGAGCACGCAAAAGCGCGAGGAGCAAAAATTTATGCGGAACTTATTGGAGGCGGCATGAGTGCTGATGCACACCATATTACGGCTTCTCATCCAGAGGGTCTTGGTGCGCGCTTAGCAATGACCAACGCGATAAGAGATGCACATATTTCCAATGAAGATATCGATTATATTAATGTACACGGTACTTCAACACCTGTAGGAGATATAAGCGAATCGAAGGCAATTCTCGACCATTTCGGCGAGCATGCCTATGCGCTTAATATCAGCTCAACCAAATCCATGACAGGGCACTTGTTAGGTGCGGCCGGCGCGGTGGAGTCGATCGCCTCTATTTTGGCCATCCGCAATGGTATTATACCACCAACGATCAATCACTTTACCGATGACCCGAACTTAGATAGCCGACTTAACTTTACGTTTAATAAACCGCAAAGTCGGACGGTTAACTATGCTTTAAGTAATACATTTGGTTTTGGTGGACATAATGCTTCAGTAATATTCAAAAAGTACGAAGAATAGATGCGTTTCTCTTAAGAAACGTATCTTCTTTGAACGCTTCGTTGATGGTATCTGTGGAATACTGAAAATTTCCAAATGAATAATGTCTATTTTTAGCATTTATAAGCTCTATCTTTCGCCCAAACGCAAATACGTCCGGGCGTTAAAGAATTTACTGGGATTTATACCTGGAAATCTGTATCTCTACCAAATGGCCTTTCGTCATAAGTCGGTTGCGATACAAGTAAAAAAGGGTACCAAAAACAGTAATGAGCGCTTGGAGTTTTTGGGTGATGCCATTTTGGGAGCGGTGATTGCGGAGCTTCTATTCAAGATGTATCCGTACAAAGACGAAGGTTTTTTGACGGAGATGAGATCCAAGATTGTAAGTCGGGTGCATCTAAACCAGTTGGCCAGAAAACTTGGTTTTGATGAACTCATACAATACGATTCGAAGATGGTGGGATATCCCGGCAAATCAAGCTCTTTATTAGGAGATGCTTTTGAGGCGCTAGTCGGCGCGGTTTATTTAGACAAGGGATACCTGTTTACGCGGAACTTTCTTTTGAGCCGCATCATTAAGCCGCATGTTGATATTCATTTGCTGGAGCAGACGGAAACCAACTTTAAGAGCAGATTGATTGAATGGTGCCAATCTACCGGAAATGAGGTGCTCTTTGAAGTTACCAATAATGCCGAAGGGGAAAGTGCTAAGTTATTTACGGTAGAGGCAATTATCTCTGGCGAAGTTAGGGGCACAGGGCGAGATTACAATAAAAAGAACGCAGAAAAGTTAGCCGCAGAAAAAGCCTGTGAAGCACTTGGTATTGTTTAACGGATACGTGCAAAGGTTTTCAATATCCATATTTATCTCTCCACAATTTTCTTAAATGTTCCCGTAGTTTTTGTTCGGCCGGGTTACTTCCGGGGTTATACAACTGTTGACCGCTTAATTCTTTTGGCATAAACTCTTGGTTGACGAAATTTCCTTCGTAGGCATGCGCGTATTTATAGTCCTTTCCGTAATCTAAATTTTTCATCAATTTTGTCGGCGCATTTCGGAGATGCAGCGGTACAGACAGGTTGCCGGTTTGTTTAACGAGGGCCTGTGCACGGTTTATTGCTTCATAGGAGGCATTGCTTTTGGGCGAAGAAGCCATATAGGTCACGGTCTGCGATAAGATAATTCTCGACTCGGGCCATCCGATAACATTAACCGCTTGAAAACAGTTGTTGGCAAGTAATAAAGCGTTCGGATTCGCATTGCCGATGTCTTCGGAAGCCAAAATTAGCAATCGCCGCGCGATAAACAAGGGATCCTCTCCTCCTTCAATCATCCGTGCAAGCCAATACACGGCGGCATTTGGGTCGCTCCCTCTAATCGACTTTATAAAAGCAGAAATAATATCGTAGTGCTGCTCTCCGGCCTTATCGTACAGCGCCATATTTTGCTGAACCTGTTTGAGCACAAATTCATTATTGATGTGATGCGCGTGACTTGGAAGTGCGTTGCTGACCAATTCTAACACATTGAGAAGTTTTCTGGCGTCCCCTCCCGAAATCCTAAAAAGGGCTTCATGCTCGTCAATGATGATTTCTTTTTCTTTCAGCACAGGGTCGTTGGCTATCGCTTTCTGCAGAAGGGTTAGCAGATCATTTTCTGCTAAAGCCTTAAGGGTATATACCTGGCATCTCGACAGCAATGCGGATATCACTTCGAAAGAAGGATTTTCAGTAGTCGCTCCTATTAATGTTACCAAGCCTCTTTCTACTGCATTTAATAAGGAGTCTTGTTGCGATTTGGAAAAACGATGAATTTCGTCAATAAAGAGAATAGGCTGCTCCTGAAACATCGCTTTGCTCCGATTCGCTTGCTCTATTACCTCTCTCACGTCTTTGACGCCAGCGTTGATTGCACTCAGACTGAAAAACGGACGATTTAACCGCTTGGATATGATATGGGCTAAGGTCGTCTTTCCCACTCCGGGAGGTCCCCAAAGAATCATTGACGGCAGATTGTTAGCCTCTATTGATTTTCTTAATACAGCATCGGGGCCTAACAAGTGATATTGGCCGACATAATCGTCTATGTTATCTGGCCGCATTCGCTCGGCCAAAGGAGGAATATTTGCCATGATTTTTAGCAAACCTACTGTTATTTTTGTCGAAAAGCAATAGCGATTTATTTGCGTTGATTTCAGGTCGTTCAGTTAATCCTTGGTTATCATAAAATTGCAAATCAAATCAATTTTATATAAGTTTGTATAATAGCAAAAAAATAAAAACAGTGTACGTGCAAAAGACGCTTAAATATATATTGGCTTCTTGTTTGTTTCTAGGTATTTCATTAAGTGTAAAAAGCAAGTCGTCCGATAAAACAAGTGATGATGGAGGGGTGTTGGCAGACACTGTATCGAAAAAGCAAGAGTTTACAGGCATAGGGCCATTTTATTATGAGCTCCCTCCCGAAAAGACAAAGGAGCAACTGCTCGAAGAAGAGTATGAGCGGAAACATAGGGCAGCCGTGTCTGTCATGAAGAGTTTAGAAGAACGGGGGCTGGCATCGGTTTTGCAGCAAACAGGACCCTATTCCCCACCGCTTCCTAACCCCATAAACACCGCCAACAGGGCGGATTTACAAGCAGCTCTTCAACGCTCTTTACAATCGTATTTGCAGCTCGGAAACATGGAGATGGTGTCTGATTTACAAAATCGCCTAGCCGTCCTGTATGTAGAGGATAAGGGATACGAAAGGGCTATCGGTAGTTTCGAAAGGGCACTGGCAATAAAAGTCGAAATCGACGATTTCAATGCACAGGCGGTTATCGCAAACAATCTGGGGGCTTTATACGAGTTTTTGGACAGTACAGACAAAGCGTTGCTGTATTATGAACGTATGAATAAAGCGGCGTTAAAAGCAAAGAATATTCATAACGAAGCGGTGGCTCTAGAGCATTTGGCACTATTGAAGGCAAGAAAAGGGCAGTTTAAAGAAGCGCAACACGATATTATAAAGCGAGTTTTGCCCTTATATAAGCGGGACAAAAACATAAGCGGCCGCGTGAGTGCTTACAATAGTTTAGCGGCTGTCTATTTGTTGGAAGAAAGATATACCGAATCTAGGTGGTTTCATCTGCAAGCGGTGAAAGTCGCATCGATGGCAAACGATAAACAGCGCGACCTGTCATACAGTTTATATCACCTTGGGAACGTGAAAAAGATATTGAAAGAGTATGATCTAGCGATCAGTGACTATACATCTGCTGCTACCTACGCTTTGCAGGCCGGTGATGAAATGTTAACGCTGCGTATTTATGACGACTTAGGCGATATGTATTTGCAAACAAAAGACTACGAAAAAGCCGCCGAATACCTAGCTGAATATCAGCATATTAAAAACCGGTTATTCCCCCCTGCCAGTGTAAAGGATGTTGCGTCGGCACCTAGGGTAGGAAGTGCCATGACAGTGATGCAGCATTTTTCTATGCAAAGGTAACCCGTAAAAGAACAAGCATCGCACAAATGTAAAAATTATATGATTTACAAGGGAAATAGCGTTGTGCGACATAGCGATGTCGTTTTTGGTTCTTTTTTTGATAAATTTAAAGCCTTGACGACGGCGTCGTCCAAGAAAGTATATATTTAAATAATGGATATTAAATCATTCCAAGAGATGTTGAAAAAATTGTTTTTGGCGTTGTTTATTGCTGCAGCAGTTGCTTGCAGTGCTAATCCACGCGTTAAATTGGATGAAGGTGCAGGCGTTCTGCGGCCCAATGCCAAGCAAGAGATTATAACGAAGGACTTAGTGGCCCTATTGGAGAAGGCGCACTACAAGAAGGTTCCTTTTAATGATTCTCTGTCTTCGGCCGTGTTCGATCTGTATTTGAAGGGACTTGACCAAGGGAAGAATTACTTTCTCCAATCAGATATTGATAGTTTTGAGCCTTATCGTAAAGTGTTGCTAAATGATTTGAAAAATGGCGATTTAAGTGCGATGTTTCATATTTACAACGTTTATAGAAAGCGATTTAATGAGCAATTGAAGTATGCTATCTCCCAGATCGATAATAAGTACGATTTTACAAAGGACGAGTCCTTTGTTTACGACCGTGAGCAATTGGGCTGGTTTAAAACTGAGGCAGAGGCTAAAGAGAGTTGGAAGAAGAGAATAAAGTATGATCTCTTAAACTTGAAATTGAGCAGCACGGGAAAAGAGGGAGAAGAAGCAAAGAATAGAAAGACGCTGAAGGAACGCTATCAAAATTTGCTTTCACAAGAAAACACGTCTAATAACTACGATGCTTTTCAAATTATGATGAACGCGTTTACAGGTGCAATTGATCCGCATACCAACTATTTCACACCGGAAGACGCGCAGCGATTCAATGAAAGCATGGCTCGTTCATTCGAAGGGATTGGGGCTCAGTTAATGATGGACAACGAGGTGGTAAAGGTCATGCGTATTGTACCCGGCGGCCCTGCGTTTCGGGATAAGACACTCAAGCAAGACGATCGGATTATCGCGGTTGCGCAAGGCGATGGCGAATTTGTGGATGTAGTTGGTTGGCGACTTGGCAACGTGGTGTCTAAAATAAAGGGACCTAAAGGAACTACGGTTCGGCTGAAAGTGATTCCTGCCGGACAAGAACTGACCTCGGAGCCGAAGATTATATCGCTGGTGAGGGACAAGATTGTGGATGAAGAGCAGTCTGCAAAAAAGGAGATAAAAGAAGTAAAGGGAGCAGATGGACGCACTTATAGAATCGGTGTCATTAAGGTGCCGGGTTTTTATTTGAACTTTAAAGAAATGCAAGCGGGGAATCCGGACTACAAAAGTACCACACGAGACGTAAGGCGAATTTTAGATACCTTAAAGCAAGAGAAGGTAGACGGGGTGTTGATGGATTTAAGAGCCAATGGAGGAGGATCTTTGATAGAGGCCGTTGAATTAACGGGACTTTTTATTAAATCCGGCCCGGTTGTGCAGGTAAGAGATCCGAACGACCGCGTGGAGATCAACAACGATGAAGACGAAAGTATTAGTTGGGAAGGACCGTTGGGCGTTATGATCGACCGGTTTAGCGCTTCTGCGTCGGAAATATTCGCGGCCGCTATTCAAGATTATGGACGGGGAATTATTATCGGAACGCAGTCGTACGGTAAAGGAACCGTTCAAAGCGCGGTAGTAATGGACCAATTTATTAGCAGAGCAGATAGGTTGTTGCTGAGTGCAAGAGATAAGGCAAGCGAGCCGACTAATGTAGACGAAAGTATGCCGCAAGGAGCACCTAAATTTGGTCAGATTAACTTTACTACGTTTAAATTCTATCGAGTAAACGGGAGCAGCACGCAGCATAAGGGAGTTACACCGGATATTGAGTTTCCAATGATTTATGCGGCCGATAAATTTGGTGAGAGTTCGGAAAAGGCGGCCCTGCCCTGGGATCAGATTAAATCGTCTGCATTTACGCCTTATGCCGATCTAAGTGCTGTTAAACCTACATTGATCGAAAAGCACAACGAGCGTATGAAGAACTCCACGGAATATAAATACCTCCTTGATGATATCGAGACGTTTAATAAGCGGGAAGGGGAAACTGCGGTATCTTTACAGGAAGCGAAGTTAAAGAAAGAACGAGAAGAGCAGGAGGCAAAAAACCGAGAGCGGGTAAATGCCCGTCGGCAACTAAAAGGCTTGCCTGCAATAGCCAAGGGGGAAGCGTTGCCACGCATGGATAATGATTTTATTGAAGACGAAAGTCTGGAGATTATGGCTGATTTTATAGAGTTGAAGCCGGCCGCTAATAGCAAGACAGCCACCGCGGTAAGGTAGTGCCTAGGGGGCGCCTCCTGTAAACAAAGATAGCCACTCGAAGTGGCTATCTTTGTTTACAGGATTTTTCTACATTTAAAAATAAGAAGAGTTAGTGTTTACCTATAATAGTTTCTTATGTCTACTGAGAAGATCATTTTGGATAATATAAAATACAGAAGGAGTATTTTCCCTGCAAGTTATATTGATCGGGATATTCCGGATGAGGTAATTAAAGAACTTCTGACATATGCGAATTACGCGCCAAGTCACAAACTTACGCAACCTTGGTTTTTTACGGTGTTCAACGGGGAGGGCCTCTTAGGGCTTGCAGATAAGATGGCTGAGTTATATCGCTTGCAAACAGACGAAGAGCAGTTTTTACAAAAAAAGTACGACAATATTCGCGAAAAGGTTCTGAAATCCGCAGCGGTAATTGCGATTAATATAGCCTATAGCGATGTGGTTCCTCGGTGGGAGGAAATTGCGGCTGTAGGATGTGCAACACAAAATCTATGGTTAGCTGCACGCGCAAAAGGCATCGGGGGCTATTGGAGTACGCCCGGGACGCTAGGCGATATGCAGGAATTTTTACAACTTGAAGCGCATGAAGAGTGCTTGGGTCTTTTCTACTTAGGATATCATGAGGAAAAGGAAAGGCTCGGATTGCGAAAGCCTATCGAAGAAAAAATTCGCTGGGTGAAGCGTTAAAGCTTATTCGCCACAAATGCATGAAATCATCTCCGAGCGATCAATTCCGGTCTCTCGCTCTGCTTTTATCTCCTTGGGTAATCTGATTGATAAAGTTTGCCCATGCTAAGGGACTAAATAAAGCATTAGAATTACGTTGATTGACAGCCTTGTTCGTCAATCCGATATGCCTGCCTGTTGCATCTAGATTTTGTATTTCCGCGGCATTTCTTGGAACCACTTTAGACATTGCTACCAAAGACTCATACGAGAGGTTTCTTTGGGCGATCAAGTAATCGTCGTCTGCAATCTGCAAGTTCATAAAGGCGTAGTTGAACTCGTCGATACTTGCCCAAGGGTATACGGTAACAACAGGAAGATCAATAATCTGCGCCTTCATGGTTAAGTTAACGGTGACTTTATTGTCATTTGTTCTTGGTATAACGAGCTGTTCCGAGCGGTAGCCTACGGCACTTAGTTTAATTGTATCTCCTTCATGAGCCACAAATGAAAAGAACCCTTGGTGATTTGCGTTAAAAAGTTGCCTTTGATAAGAAAGGTTTGTTAAGGTCACATAAGGAACAGCAATGTTGGAATCGGCATTATGTATAACTCCACTAAACTGCACGAGCTTTCTTTCCGTAGACTGCTGGGCTAGTGCCAAAGCAGGTACGCCAAAAATAAGTAAGCAAGCTACAAAGATGATGTTTTTCATAATGCAGTAAAACTACCAAAACTCAACAAAACCACCTGTTAAATAATGTTAAAGGACGATCAGGTTTAGTTAATGCGTTGAGGCATGGTGGCGTTCGGGTCATTCGGGTCGGTAATGTTAATGGCTTCTACCGCGGTAATCTCAGGAACGGCTTTTTGAATGGCCTGTTCCAATCCCGCTTTGAAGGTCATAATACTCATTGAACACGACGCACAGGACCCCAACAAACGCAAGCGAACGACATTGTCCGGCGTGATTTCTTCTATGGTTACATTGCCACCGTCTGCCTCAAGATAAGGTCTTAGGGTGTTCAGTGCTTCTTCTACTCTCTCCTGTAAGCTCATAACCTTTGTGGGTTTAAAAATAGATGTAAAGATACTAAAAATTATTTATTGTATAAAATCGGGCTTGTGTTGTGCGGACAAGCGGTGTTGTAAAGACAGTTGCTGTGCAACCTTCTCGGCAATAGACAAAAAGTTCTGTGCAATTAAGTCGTCTTCGTCTGTCACGATAGGATAACCGTTGTCGCCCGCATCGCTAATGCTTTTGACCAAAGGAAGTTCACCTAAAAAAGGAGCCTCGAATTTTTCAGCAAGGTGTTTTCCGCCGTCCTTTCCAAAAATATAATATTTGTTGGCAGGCAGCTCCGCTGGTGTGAAATATGCCATGTTTTCAACAATTCCCAATAAGGGGATATTCACCGTGTTCATCATAAACATGCCGATTCCTTTCGTGGCGTCCGCCAATGCTACGTTTTGTGGCGTTGTCACAATCACGGCACCAGCCACCGGATAATTTTGAGCAACCGTAATATGTACGTCGCCGGTGCCCGGAGGTAGATCAACGACCAGGTAGTCCAAGTCGCCCCAGTCGGCATCATTGAATAATTGTTTAATAGCCGCGCTTACCATAGGGCCGCGCCAAGGAATGGGCTGGTTTGGATCGGTGAAGAAGCCAATGGATAGCAGTTTAATTCCAAATTTTTCGATAGGCTCAATCTTAGTCTTGCCGTCGGCCGTTTTCGAGGCTTTTGGACGTGCACCTTCCACGCCGAACATAATAGGGATTGAAGGACCATATATGTCTGCATCTAATAAGCCCGTTTTAGCCCCTTTTAAATGCAGGGCTAATGCCAAATTAGCTGCTACGGTTGATTTACCAACTCCACCTTTACCCGAAGCTACAACGATAATGTTTTTAATGTTCTCCAGCTGTTGGTTCGGAGCACTCTTTACCTGTGAGGTCATATTAATGGAAACTTCAATATCTTTATCGACGAAGTGTGCAATGGCGTTACGGCAGGCATGTTCAATATGATCTTTCATTGGACATGCCGGAGTAGTCAGTACCACGCTAAAGCTAACCTTGTTGGGCATGATCTCAATGTCTTTAACCATATTCAGGGTTACAAGATCTTTTTTGAAATCAGGATCTTCAACAAAACTTAAAGCATGTAATACCTGTTCTTTAGTTATCATTTTGAACTCCATGTTTTTTGCAAAAATACGAAATATGGGGCACATAATGTGGAGTTTGTGGAGGTTTGCGGTATTTCTACATTTTATAAACAAACGGGTTCTGCGTAACGGAATGGCGCTTGTACGCCTATCTTCATGAGGTTTACCGCTGATAATGATAGAATAGTGTTACTTTTGCCAAATATAGAAGCCTTCATTCGCTAGGATAAGAATATGTTTAAAAAGATTCACTCAAAACACGTTAAAATTGCTTTAATCGCCGTTGGAGGTATATTGGTGGTGTCGGCTGTTGTACTTGGCATCATTTATTATAAAAGAGCGGGCCTACTACAAGAGGCCTTACAACAAATAAAAGAGCGGGCAAAGACCGAATATGATCTGGATGTAAGCATAGATGATGCCTATTTTTCCGCGTTCAGTACGGTGACGTTCGAAAATTTTCGGGTACAACCGAATCAGCGAGCCCAGCTATTAGACGTGGAGTATCTCGACGTGACGGTAGAACTGTGGCCGCTGTTAGCAGGCAATGTCAAGGTATCTGCACTGAACCTTCATGATGCCAAACTCTCTTTTGTGAAGAAGGACAGTTTGAGCAATTACGACTTTTTATTTAAGCAGAAACAAGCAGATACGGTACGACGGCAGGCGGACATGAACCTGGCCGAACTCGCTGACAAATTGATCAATAGCGTACTTTATAAGGTTCCCGAGAACATGAAACTGGCGCATTTCGAAGCGACTTATCTAGATGACAGCACTAAACAAACCTTATCCGTACCGAAAGCCATAATTGACGATGGAAACCTCTCCTCTACGGTGGAAATCAATGGCAAGGAGGCAATATGGCACGTTCTCGGGAAAGTTCAGCCGAAAAAAAAGCAGCTTTACTTCAAGGTTTATGCCGAAGGAAAGGCTGTCGAATTGCCTATTATCAAGCGGAAATATGGGCTCACCTTGAAGTTCGATACCTTGGAAACCGACCTTCGGAATGTTGTAATGGACCGTGGGGAATTGCAGGTTTCCGGTGGTTTGGCAGCCAAAAATCTGATTGTTCAACATTGGAGAATATCCGAGCAAGAGATCGCAGTTCCGCGAACCACTATCGACGCAAAGGTATTGGTGGGCGAAAGCTACATAAGTTTAGATAAAAGTTCTGAAGTAAAGATCAAACAATTGTCGGCCCACCCATTCGGTAAGCTAAGCTTCAGGCCGCATCGAACGGTAGAGGCCGGAGTATTGATGCCGGAAATAGAGGCACAGGACATGTTCGATTCCTTTCCACAGGGAATGTTCGATAACCTGGAAGGCATCAGGGTATCCGGAAAATTAAAATATCACTTAGACTTGTTTGTCGACTTGGATAACCCCGACAGTGTGCGTTTGTCTGCCGGAATGGATAAGAAGGATTTTAGAATAAACTCCTGGGGAAAAACAAATCTAGCTAAGATCAATACGCCATTTATATATACAGCGTACGAAGATGGGAAAGCGATGCGGAGCATCCATGTATCGCCTGAGAATCCCAATTTTACGCCTTTGGATCAAATCGCCCCTGTTCTTAAAAATGCTGTATTAACGGCCGAAGATCCTTCCTTTTTCAGTCATAAGGGTTTTGTGGAAGATGCCTTTAAAGCGTCAATTACCGCTAATCTAAAGGCAAAGGCTTTTAAGCGGGGGGGAAGCACTATTTCCATGCAACTGGTAAAAAACGTATATCTCGGAAGAGAGAAGACTTTGGCGAGAAAGATTGAAGAGATCCTGATGGTGTGGTTAATAGAAAACAACCGGGTAGTAAGTAAAAGCAGAATGTTCGAGGTGTATCTCAATATCATCGAATGGGGAAGAAATGTGTACGGAATTGGAGAAGCGTCTAGGTTTTATTTCGGCAAACATCCATCGCAACTAAACTTGGGTGAAAGTATTTACTTGGCCAGCATTATACCGAAGCCGAAAACAGGTCTCTATCCTTTCCTATGGGACGGTCACTTGAAGCCCTATTTAGGGGGGTATTTTCGGCTAATAGGCGGTATTATGGCGAGAAGAGGGCTTGTTCCGCGTGATAGCAGCAGCTATGGGTTTTATGACGTGAGGCTTCGTGAGGCGCTTAGGCCGGCGCGGCCAGACACACTTCAAACAGACACGATAAAACGCGATCTTTTGGAACAGGAATTCGAAGAAGCAAAAAGCTTTTTGGAAAAGCTTTTTGGAAAAGATAAAAAGCAAGAGCAATAAGAAGTGATGAAAATACAAATAGACCATAAAGATTTCGAGTTAATGATCGAGCACGAGCAAGTTAAAAAGCGCTTGCGGCTGATAGGGATCCAACTGAATGTAGCCTACGAGTATAGCATACCCGTATTTATTGGTGTACTTAATGGGTGCTTTATGTTTATGGCGGATCTGATGAAGGAGGTTCACATTGCTTCAGAAGTTTGTTTCGTCAAAATGGCTTCATATAATGGAGATCAACGGCAGGAAGAAGTAAAAAGTTTGATCGGTCTGAGCCACTCTTTAAAAGGAAGAGAAGTGATTATTGTTGAGGATATTATAGACACTGGAAACACGTTGAAAGAAGTGATACAAATGGTAGAGAAAGAAGAACCAGCCTCCATTGCTGTTTGTACCTTGCTATTAAAGCCCGATGCCTTGGAACATGAATTTGAGGAGCTGGCTTATGTCGGTTTTGAAATTGAAAATGAGTTCGTGGTGGGGTATGGGTTGGATTATAACGGGATAGGGCGTAATCTGAAAGACATTTACCGGGCTGTATGAGGCGGCTTTCAGGTGACAACTAACAGGTATTTACACCAGGTGGGGGAAGCAGGGCATTCGAATGAAAAAAATATGCTAAGTTTGTACCGTAATACAGGTAAATACAATTTTATACACGGATGAAATTTCACAAAGAGGGTTACACAACGTTAGCGCTTTCCATATTGTTCGTTTTTGTAATAAACGCATTGGTGCATTTTTTTTATTCAGACAATGTCGTGCTGACCTGGATTGTGTATATCATTTCGTTCGTGCTTTTGGTAACGGTTATACAGTTTTTCAGAAGTCCAATTCGTAAGATAACCCCCGGTGAGCAAAAGATTCTGTGTCCGGCCGACGGCAAGGTCGTAGTTATCGAGGAAACAGAAGAAACCGAATACTTCAAGGATCGACGTTTACAGATATCTATTTTCATGTCACCTATCAACGTACACATCAACCGCAGTCCGATTGCGGGAGTCGTTCGGTTTTTCAAATATCATCCGGGGAAATACCTGATGGCTTGGAACCCAAAATCGTCCACTTTAAACGAGCGGACCACCATCGTCGTGGAAAGCTCCTTCGGTGTAGAGGTTTTATTTAGGCAAATTGCCGGTGCTTTGGCAAGGCGAATTGTGTGGTATGTAAATGAAGGGAAAGAAGTAAAACAAGGTGAAGAATTCGGCTTTATTAAATTTGGTTCGCGCGTAGATGTGTTTCTGCCTCTTGGCACCAAAGTGAACGTAAAGCTTGGTGATAAGGTGAAGGGAGGCGTTACAGTTTTAGGCGAGTTTGACGAAGAACAGCCTATTAGTTAAGATCTAATCTAAGCGGATATGCAATTCAAGTTATTGGTTTCACTAAATGCATTGATTGTTGCCCTATCGTTAAGCTCCGTAAATTTCTACTTTCAGCACAGCTGGTATTATTTCCTTATTACCTTTGTAATTGCCTTTATTTGCAGCTTTTTCGTTTTTTACTATCTCATAGAGCGCTACGTCTATCGAAAAATAACACTCATTTATAAGATGATTCATAACCTGAAGCTCGGCAAAGAACTGAAGGAGGCCTTGGGTGAGCAATTGGGCGATGATCCTATTAACGACGTACACGAAGAGGTGAGATCCTGGGCGAGGGAAAAAAAGATAGAAATCGACGCTTTAAAGAACCAAGAGCAATTTCGCCGAGAGTTTCTTTCCAATATATCACACGAATTTAAGACTCCTTTGTTTGCTATACAGGGCTATTTAGAAGCTGTACAAGACGGATTAATGTATGAGGATCCTGAAAGAGCGGAGGCCTTTTTACAAAAAGCATCCAATAATATTGATCGGCTGAGTTACTTAATAAAGGATTTGGACGAAATTGCTAAATTGGAAAGCGGTGAAATCAAGATCAATTATCAGCGATTTGATCTCTCTTTGCTTGTGAAGGAAGTCATGGAATCGCTGGAGTTAAAGGCCGAGAAACACGGCATAGAGTTGATTTTTAAGCAGAAGTACAGTCACCCGATTTTTGTAAATGCCGATCGCGAAAAGATCCGTCAGGTGCTGGTAAATCTAATTAGCAATTCGATTAAGTATGGTAAAGAAAAAGGTCATACTTATATCAAAACTTATGAACTGCACGATCAAGTGCTTGTCGAAGTAACTGATGATGGAATCGGAATCGAAGAGAAATATCTACCTCGTTTATTCGAAAGGTTTTTCAGGACGGATCGGAGTCGCTCAAGGCAGATTGGCGGTTCGGGGCTCGGTCTTGCCATTGTCAAACATATACTCGAAGCGCATCAACAGACCGTTTCCGTTAGAAGTACGGAGGGAATCGGATCGACATTTGGCTTTACCTTGGCCAAGGTCTGATCGCCACGGTAGTACGTTACACAAAGGCCTGTCCTGATAGAGTTTGCATAAACTTAACATTAACTTAACATAAAGGATATACCTTTGCAGGATAATTTATAAAAAACAAAATGTCGCTAAACAGTATATTCCAATACTTCGTTCCAAAGGACAAAAAGTTTTTCCCCCTTTTTGAACAGGCAAGTACCAACCTGATAGACATCGCTCAGGCGCTTAATGAAGCGGTTAATACGGATGATCTAGAACTAAGAAAATCACTTTATAAAAAGGTCAAAGATTTAGAGCACAAAGGCGATGATATTACGCATCAAATACATTTAGAGTTAGGCAAAAACTTTATCACCCCGTTTGATCGTGAAGACATCCATACGCTTGCCAGCGCTTTGGATGACATCGCCGATTATATTTTTGATTCTGCCAACCGGATGGAACTTTACCACGTGGACACGATTACAGAGCCGATACGCGAATTGGCCGGATTAATCGTAGAGGCTGTCAATGCTCTTTCCAAAGGAATGCATGAGTTGAGAAATCTTAAAAACGTCCGGAGTATTGCCGATGCCTGTGTTCGGGTGAATAGTGTGGAGAATAAGGCCGACTACGTTTACAATAAAGCGATAGGCGACCTGTTCTTATATGAAAAAGATGCGATAGCGCTTATAAAGTATAAGGAAGTTCTTGCCACGCTGGAAACGGCAACAGATATGTGTGAAGATGTGGCAAATGTCTTGGAAAGTATTTTAGTGAAAAACGCATAACATCTTGACTGTAATCAAGAATACATTTAAGCCCTTCACAAGTTAAAATTTAAAATCTATGTTAACCATATTGGTCGTTGTTATTGTGTTAGCGGTTGCTTTTGACTACATAAACGGTTTCCACGATGCAGCCAACTCTATCGCTACCATTGTATCAACAAAGGTGCTCACCCCTTTTCAGGCAGTACTTTGGGCCGCCGCCTTTAACTTTGCGGCGTATTTTTATTTTACCGATCATAAAGTTGCCAACACGATCGCTAAGACCGTTGTTGAAAACTACATTACCTTGGAAGTGATCCTCGCAGGATTAATTGCAGCTATTAGCTGGAACTTATTTACTTGGTATTACGGTATACCGTCCAGTTCTTCGCATACATTAATCGGCGGCTTTGCCGGCGCCGGGATGGCTCACGCGCTATTTTTAGGAGATTCTGTCATGGGGGCGATTAATTTAGGCCCTACACTAAAAATTATCTCTTTCATTGTTTTGGCTCCGGTTATCGGTATGCTGATATCGATTGTAATAACGCTTATTATTTTACATTTGGCTAAGCATTCCCGACCGGCTATTGCGGAGAAGTGGTTTAGACGGACGCAACTTATTTCTTCTGCTGCCCTCAGTTTTGCTCACGGCGGAAATGATGCGCAAAAAGTTATGGGTATTATTGTGGTCGCCATGGTTGCTGGAGGATACTTGCCAAATGCGGATCATATGCCGGAGTGGATTCCCCTTACGTGTTATTCGGCCATCGCACTGGGGACAATGAGTGGCGGATGGAAAATTGTAAAGACAATGGGAACCAAAATCACCAAGGTAACCGCATTAGAGGGAGTAGGAGCTGAAACGGCGGGCGCATTAACATTGGGAATCACCGAACATTTTGGTATCCCCGTTTCTACAACGCATACCATTACCGGTTCTATCATCGGTGTCGGCTTAGTTAAGCGCGTTTCGGCCGTTCGTTGGGGCGTTACCATCAGCCTTTTATGGGCTTGGGTGTTAACCATTCCGGTATCTGCCATTTTAGCAGGTATAACCTACGGCATCATGCATTATATTTTGTAAGGGCGTTTGTTTTTGAAGGGTTTTTCCGCCTAATCAAAAACGAACGCTACTTCGCCAAATTTACTCCTTTGCCACCGAGGTCCAGCCTCAAGTAAGCGCTTGGCCTCGTCTATTTGCGCTTCGTTCCCTTTTATCGCTTGTATACTAAAAGGTCGTCCTTCCTCGTCTACTTCAAAACGGACAATTGCCTCCCCCCTTTCGATACTTGCTTTTACATTTTTCGCAATATAATTGTTAAAGCGATCCCAACCCCCCGCTGGTGATGCCGACGATCCCGCTACTTGTTTAGCGATCGGCAGTTTACTGCCAGATGCACCCTCAGTATTGAGTTCAACCGTTACTTCTTTAGTGCCGTTGTTGGCCTGATTCATGTTGTTTACCATCCATAGGAGCACACAGGCTAATATAAACAGTAAACAGGCAGCGGTCGCTATACCAAGTCGCTGAGAGGTGAAGAGCATCCGGTTCCTTTCTTGCGGCTGTTCGGTTATTCTATCTTGTAAACGCTGCTGTAATAGGGTGAGCTGATGGGGGTTGAGTCCTTTCTGCGTGTAGCCTTCAAGGGCATCATTTAAAAACGGATCATCCAAGGCCTCCCGCTCCAATTTATTCATCTCTTCGGGCGACAGCTGTCCTTTCAAATATTGCTGAATGCGTATGATATTGGTTGAATTACTTGTCATTTTTTTCCATACATATTTTTAAGTTTCGCTTGCCATTCTGTATATAGCTTTTTACCTTATTTAGATCGTAGCCGGTTATGTCTGCAATTTCTTTATAGCACTTTTGATCTAAGTAAAATAAACGTACACATACCCTTTGTTCTGTGTTTAACTGTTGTAAACAGTTTTCCATCAACGTAAGTTTGCTTTCAAGCGTATCTTCTCCTAAAGATGGATGCTCAATGAGCTCATTTTCCATAAACGAATTTTCGTCTATCGGTACAGTATTTCCTTTATTCGCTGCTCTTAGTGCCATCAGGCAATAATTTCTCGCGAACGAATATAGCCAACTTTTAAAATTGCTCACTGTATGGATACGTAGCTTTTTTATAAGTTGCTCAAATATCTGCATCACGGCGTCTTCACTTAAGGCCTCGTCTTTCAAATATTTCAGACAAACACCGTAAACCAAAGGCATATAAGGCTCGTATAGGGCGCCTAAAACCTGTAGCTCGCCCGTTGATTTATATTGTTCCAATAAATCTGCTTCATTCTTTATGTTGGTTCTTCTCTGAAATGCCAATGCGCGTGTTTTTTATAAGAGTCTAAAGTAGCCATATAAAACAACTTTCGCAATTGTTTAAGGCTTGAAAGTGCGTCATGGCGTACAAGTGCGGTATAGGGTGAAAAGAAGGAAACAATTGGGAATCAGCCTTGTTATACAAGAACAATTAAAAGCACTGGTTATGAAACAAGCGTGGCCATACGGTGTTCTCATCGGTATTCTTAGCGGAATATGGATTTTTGTTATTCAGAAAACAGGGGAAGGCCATTCAACAGGATTCCTTGGAATTTCATGGATGGAGTACCTTTCCGTTTTTATTCCATTTTTAGGGCTCTATTTTGGGATTGGTCACTACAAGAATATCCTTCCGGACAGGCGACTGTCGTTTTTTAGAGCTTTCGTCCAGGGGTTTATGATTCTATTAGTTGGGGGCGTATTGGCGGGTTTAGCCACGGCCTTGTTGCTGCAGTACGAACGACAACCTTATATGGAAGAATATATCGGCCGCTTTGGCGGTGCTCTGCTGGTCGGAATTTTATTAAATTTGGCAGTAAGTCTCTGGTTTATGAACAAGCCAAGAAATCTTTAGCAGTTTAGTTCCTATATCCCTAATTGTTTATGTACGCATAGCCGACGGCTTCGCTTTCTACGCTATTTCGTAAATTGCAGATAAAATCCACGTTATCTAAGTTTTTGATGTACTTTCGTGCAAATGGAATTGGACATAAACAATATTGATCAGGAAGCCCTCTTGGCGGCGGGTGTTATGGCCGCTATTTTTTTCGTTATTAAAGTCCTATATGCGAATACATTTAGCGCTACCCTCAAGCTGATTGCTCCGGAAAACCGGTTTATGAAGCCGGGTGAAGCATTTTTAGTGTTAATTCCCCTCTTTAATATGTATTGGAACTTTGAGCTGGCAAAGCGGATGTCGGACTCGTTGACCAACGAATTTTACGATCGCAAGATTGCTGAAGAAGAGTACCCTGGGCGTTCCACAGGGATTACGGTAGCCATCTTATACATTGTTACGATGTTTCCGCTCTCGCTCAGCATTTTGATGGGTATAAACTTAGTTTATCTTTTTTATTTTTTTGCCTATTGGGTTAAAATGAATAAGTTTCGCGAATTGTTGAAGGACCACAACATGTTCCTTGAAGAACAGAAAAAGCAAGAAAATTAAATTTCATGAACTTAGCGGTATTAATAGACTATTTAGAAAGCATTGCTCCCCTTCGCTATCAAGAATCTTATGATAATTCAGGATTGATCGTCGGGAACCGGAATCAGGAAGTTGATAGCGCGATTGTATCGCTTGATTGCACCGAAGAAGTGGTTGACGAAGCAATCCGGTCGGGATGCCAGTTAATCATTTCTCATCATCCGATTGTATTTAAAGGGTTGAAGCGCTTTAATGGGAGTACTTATGTGGAGCGGGTTGTGATGAAAGCTATTAAACATGATATTTCCCTGTACGCGATCCATACGAATTTAGACAATATTTACGGGGGCGTAAATAAGAAGATTGCCGAAAGGCTCACGTTGCAACATCTTTCAATTCTTTCTCCTAAAGAAGAATTGCTGCGAAAATTGGCGGTTTTCGTGCCAAAACAACAGGCGGAACAGCTTCGGTCGGCCTTGTTCGGCGCCGGGGCCGGACACATCGGTAATTACAGCGAATGTAGTTTTAATATCTCAGGAACAGGGACTTTTAAGGCAGAAGCCGACGCCAATCCCTATGTGGGGCAGGTGGGTAAGCGACATGAAGAAAATGAAGAGCGCATAGAGGTGATCTATCCACAGCATAAAGAACGGGAGATTTTGAGAGCGATGTATGAATCGCATCCCTATGAAGAAGTCGCTTATGATCTTTACAAACTCCAGAACAGCTATGACCAGGTGGGTAGCGGCATGATTGGAAGTTTAGCACAGCCAATGGAAGAAGCCGCCTTTCTCGGGTTTCTGAAGGACAGGTTGGCGGCGAAAGTTGTACGACATACTAACCTGAAAGGAAGGAAGGTGCAGCGAATTGCCGTTTGTGGGGGTTCGGGAGGGTTTTTGCTTCCCTATGCGATCAGGCAAGGTGCGGATGTATTTGTTACAGCTGATTACAAGTATCACGAATTTTTCGACGCAGAGGGCAAAATCGTTATCGCCGATGTTGGACATTTTGAAAGTGAGCAGTTTACGCAGGAATTATTGTTAGAAATAATTCAAAAAAAATTTCCTAACTTTGCAGTCCGTTTAACCGGAATAAATACAAACCCCATAAATTATTATATTTAATGGAACAAACCGTAGAGCAAAAGTTGCAGGCCCTTTGGGATTTGCAGACAATTCATACCAAAATTGATAAGATCCGTCAGGTCCGCGGGGAATTACCGATTGAAGTTGCTGATCTAGAAGATGAAGTGGCTGGTCTAGAAACGCGTATGGAGAAAATCCGTTCCGAGCTAGACGACTTAGAGGACGCCATCGTTAATCGTAAAAATATGATTAAGGAAGCGCAGGCGGCTATAAAAAAATACGAATCTCAGCTGAATGAAGTAAAGAACAACAGAGAGTACGACGCTATCACTAAAGAAATTGAGATTCAGGGACTGGAGATTCAAGTTTGCGAAAAGAAGATTCGCGAGCATGAGTTCGAAATTCGTAATAAAACAGAGATTTACGAAAAGACGCAAGGGGACCTAGAAGAGCGGAAAAAAGATTTGGCCGTTAAACAAGAGGAGTTAGATACCATAACTTCTGAAACGCAAAAGGATGAAGATACCTTGTTGCATAAGGCAGAAGAAGCAGAGACAAACATTGAAGAGCGTTTGCTGATCGCTTATACGCGATTAAGAAACAACGCGAAGAATGGCTTAGCCGTAGTGACTATAGACAGGGATTCATGCTCGGGATGTCACAATCAGATTCCGCCACAAAGGCAGCTAGATATCCGTCAGCGCAAAAAAATTATCGTTTGTGAACACTGCGGTCGCATTCTGGTAGATGAGGCCTTTGTAGAGAATACCTTGGAAGCCTAGAAGGATTCGTCATATAACATATTGTTAAGCTCAGGTCATATGTCCTGAGCTTTTTTATTAACAGCATACTTTGGCATCGTTCGTGCTGATAAAGAACAATTTTATTTATATAAATGTATATGACGCGCAGGTTAATATTATTCCTTTTACTTTCATTTAGCTTAATTCCATATACTTACGCTTCTTTTGAGTTCACCACCAACTGCAAGCAAGCCTATACGGAAATCTTAAATCTGCGGCTGGATGTCGCTCAACAATACCTGGAGAAAGAACGGGAGGCAAATCCTGAAAATAGGCTTATTCCGCTATTAGAAAATTATGTAGATTACTTTCGTATCCTCTCAAGCGATGATAAATCACTGTTTGATAAGCTTAAGAAAAATAAGTCGGCACGCCTGTCCAAAATCAGTGAGGGCTCGAAGGAATCGCCGTATTACCTGTTTGCCCAAGCCGAAATAAATTTGCAATGGGCGCTCGTTCGCGGTAAGTATCAGGAGTATGTGGCGAGTGCACTTGAGATAAAAAAAGCTTATAATATGCTGAATGAAAACCTCGAGAAATATCCTGACTTTCTTCCAAACAAAAAAGGTTTGGGAATGGTAAATGCCTTGATTGGTTCGTTGCCTTCGAGTGCACAAAAGGCTTTAGGAACGCTGGGCGTGCGTGGGAGCACCGAGCGTGGGGAAAAGATGTTGGAAGGGCTGGTGGAAGACTTGCCCAAGTCGCCCTATAAAATGTTCTACGATGAGTCTGTCTTTTATCTGATGCAGGTTTGGGTTAACATTACGAAGAAAAAGCAGGCATTCGAAGCCATCTATGTCTTGACGGATCCTATGGAAGATACCAGTTTGCTGAAGCTTTATATGCGTGCATTTACTGCGTTTAAGACCGGGCATAACGATGAAGCGATTAAACACCTAAGTTCGAGGCCGAAAGATGCAGATTATGTCGATTATCCTTACCTCGATTATTTACTCGGAATGGCTAAACTTCATAAATTGGACTTTTCGGCCGTAACGGATTTCCAACGCTTTCTTAATGGAAGTAACGGCGGCAGTTATGTAAAGGACGCTTACCTCCATTTAGCCTATATTTCTTTACTGAAGGGAGATAGCGCTGCGTATAAAACCTATTGTTCAAAAGTAAAGGTCGAAGGTACAACGTACGATGAGAAAGACAAACAAGCGCTCAGTGAAGTCGACGAAGGAATACCTAACATAAGCTTGCTAAAAGCAAGGTTTCTATTTGACGGAGGGTATTACAAAAGAGCAAAAGACTTATTGGCCAAGGAGAATGCGAACAGCTACAAACAAAAGCGCGATAAGATTGAATACTGTTATCGTTTTGCGCGGGTGTTCCATGAAACCGGTGGGGTGAACGGAGCGATCAAGTTTTATCAATATACCATAGCCTTTGGTAAAGATGCAAAGTACTATTACGCAGCTAATGCGGCTCTTTTCTTGGGCGATATTTATGTTGCCAAAAAGCAATATAAAACGGCTTCTAGCTATTATCATAAAGCGATCGATATGAAAAATCACGATTATGAAAGTAGCATAGAGAATAAAGCGAAGGAAGCTTTAAAAAGAATGGAAGGAAAGTATTAATTTTACCTCCATGAGTATTTTGATAAAGCCGGAGGAGCATGGTGTTACCGAACGTTTTTTACGTTATGTGAAGATAGATACACAAAGTGATCCGCACTCTTCCTCTCAACCCTCTACAGAAAAGCAAAAGAATTTGGGGCGACTGTTGGTAGAAGAATTGCTGGCTCTGGGAATCCATGATGCCCACCTTGACGAATTTGGATATGTATACGCAACCGTAGAGGCCAATGTGGAGGATCCAGCGATACCCGTTATCTGTTTTTGTTCGCATATGGACACCTCGCCCGACTGTAGCGGAAAGGATGTAAAACCAATTATTCACAAAAATTACCAGGGCGGGCCGATTGTATTGCCGGACGATCCAACGCAGGTTCTTACCGAAGAAGAGCACCCTGACCTTCGAACACAGCTTGGGAATGATATTATAACAGCGAGTGGCACAACCTTGTTGGGAGCCGATAATAAAGCAGGGCTTGCTGCCATTATGGATGCAGTTGCTTTACTGACTAAACATCCGGAAATAAAACATGGCAAAATAAGAATTTTGTTTACCCCAGACGAAGAAATAGGCCGGGGCGTGGATAAAGTGAATATAGAGAAACTTGGCGCCGATTTTGGCTACACTGTTGACGGTGAAACTGCCGGCTCCATTGAGGACGAAACCTTCTCTGCGGACGAGGCAGTTCTGACTATCAACGGAATAAGTGCTCATCCTGGCTTCGCCAAAGGGAAAATGCAAAGTGCCATAAAGATCGCTGCGGAGATTATCAATGCGCTACCAAAAGACCGACTTTCTCCAGAGACAACGAGCCACAAAGAGGGCTTCATTCATCCTGTTTCAATATCAGGTACCGTGGAGCAGGCTAAGGTGGAGTTCATAATCCGCGACTTCAATGATAAACAGCTTGCTATGCATGCGCAGGTCTTGGAAGATATTGCAAAGACGGTGGTGGAACGACATGCTGGATGTTCTTATCAGTTAGCTATTCATGAACAATATCGTAATATGAAGCAGGTGCTGGACGAATTTCCGGCAATTATAAACATTGGACTGGAGGCGATCCGATTGGCCGGTCTGAATCCGATCAGGAGGAGTATCAGAGGAGGTACCGATGGGTCTCGACTTTCGTTTATGGGTCTCCCTTGTCCGAACATATTCGCCGGAGAACATGCTTTTCATGGCAAACACGAATGGGTATCCGTACAAGACATGCAAAAGGCAGCGCTGACTATTATCCATATTGCTCATCTTTGGACAAAAAAGGAGGCACCTAATTGAGAGCGGTATTACAACGTGTAAGTTATGCTTCCTGTAAAGTATCCGGAAAAATTACCGGAGAGATACAGCAAGGGCTATTGGTCTTATTGGGAGTCGAAGAAGCCGACGAGATGGAGGACCTAACCTGGTTAGCGCAAAAGATTGTAAATATGCGGATTTTCGGAGACGATAATGGCTTGATGAACAAATCACTGATGGATGTCAACGGTGATATTCTCCTTATATCGCAATTTACCCTTTTTGCACAGACTAAAAAAGGCAACAGACCTTCTTTTATTCGGGCGGCAAAACCCCCGCAAGCTATTCCGATTTATGAGCGTATGATAGGCGAGTTGCAAAAGCTGACGGGCAAACCTGTTGCTACCGGAATTTTTGGCGCTGACATGAAAATTGAACTACTTAACGATGGGCCTGTAACTATTGTAATGAACACAAAGGATAAAGACAACTATTAACCTGCGTTTAATCTCAATTCTGAGCTCCTAAAGAATCATCGAACTCAGGCGATTAATAACCAAAGGTTTTATTTTACATAAAGATAATGACGATAAAGGAAGCACAAGAAGTAGTTGACCATTGGATCCAAACCAAGGGCATTCGTTATTTTAATGAACTCACTAACACCGCCATGTTAATGGAAGAAGTGGGTGAGGTGGCTCGCATTATGGCGCGGCAATATGGCGAACAATCCTTCAAGGAATCGGATAAGGAAGTGAACTTAGCAGACGAAATGGCAGATGTTCTTTTCGTTCTGATTTGCTTGGCCAATCAGACGGGTATCGACTTAACCGATGCCCTTGAAAAGAATCTTCATAAAAAGTCCATCCGCGATGGCGAACGGCACAAAAACAACGAAAAGCTGAACAGGCCTTAATCCAGTTTGGCAATCATAACCGGTTGGTTTCCGTTTTTAAACAAAGCCGCTGCTTGCCTGCTTTTTAGGCCGGTTTGGCATAAAAAAATGATCGGCTGGCCGCCATCTATTTCCGCCATGCGTTGCGGTAACTCGTAGAGCGGAATGTTTATTCCGCCGATATTTTTTTCTTCAAATTCCCAATCTTCCCTCACGTCTACAAGTAATGTACCTGGGTTTAAGCGTTGATTGATCAAAGCTTCGCGACCGGACATAATGCTTTGGTGCTTGTTTAAGGTGGTAATTTCCTTGTTCTTTAGGTCACGATTAAAGGAGATTGTTTGATAAAGATTTTTCTGGATATCAATTGTTAACAATTTGCCGCTTAGTGGATTTCCATAATCGGTAATAATTTTTATCACTTCATTTGCCATAAAGAGCCCGATGATACCGGGTAGTACATTGAGTATTCCATTAATAGAACAGCTGTGGCAATATTCCGGTTCAGGTGAATCCGGATAAAGGCAGCGGTAGGTTGGGCCCTCCTTGTAGTTAAACACAGAAACCTGTCCGGTATAGTCGTTTACCGCTCCTGAAACGAATGCTTTGTCGGCAATGACACAAGCATCGTTCACCAGATACCGCGTACTGAAGTTATCACTACCGTCTACCACGAGATCATATGAAGATATGATGTCTAAAGCGTTTTCTGCGGTCAGGCTAAACGGGTAGGAAGTCAGTTGGATAGCGGGCTGTAATTGCTTTATTTTATTTACAACTACCGCTACTTTCGGAAGGCCGATATCTTCTCTGCTAAAAAGAATCTGCCGATGCAGGTTGTGTAGGGCAACCACGTCCCCATCAATAACTCCGATATGTCCTATTCCTGCTGTAGCGAGGTACTGTAAGATGGGGCAACCTAGTCCTCCCGCCCCTATAACCAATACCTTTGCTTGGCTAAGTTTCTGTTGAGCGATCTCGCCAAAACCTGTCAACTTTATTTGTCGGTCGTAATATGCTCTATCCATCAGCGTCCTTTTAAATAAAAAGTCATTTGATTTGCAGCGAATGATCCCAATCTTTCCAAACGGGGTCGTATCCTGCTTGTTTTATAACGGCGGCTATTTCTGCAGGGCTTCTTGCATCGTCAATTTCGAACTGTTCCAAGCTCTGAGGCTCAACGGCATAACCGCCAGGATTTGTTTTAGAACCGGCACTCATGGACGTGACACCTAACTTAATAATATTATCCCGGAATTTCTGATTTTCACGGGTCGACAGGGAAAGTTCGACGTCTCTATTAAATAGGCGCCAGGCGCAGATGAGTTGCACAAGTTCTGCGTCGGTGATAACGGTCTTCGGCTCCAGTCCCCCTGCATGAGGGCGAAGTCGCGGAAAAGAAACAGAAAATCGGCTCTTCCAATAGGTTCGCTCCAAGTATTGGAGGTGAAGGGCGGCAAAAGCGCTGTCGGTCCGCCAATCGTCGAGGCCCAATAACACGCCGATCCCTATTTTATGAATTTCAGCACGCCCGATTCTATCCGGTGTTTCTAAGCGGTATTTAAAGTTTGATTTTTTTCCCTTGGTATGGTGTGTTTTATAATCGGCTTGGTGGTATGTTTCCTGATAAACCAGAATGGTATTAACACCCAGCTGGTGCAAATCCCGGTAGTCGCACTCATCAAGCGGCTGTA
This sequence comes from Olivibacter sp. XZL3, assembly GCF_004368405.1. GTDB lineage: Bacteria > Bacteroidota > Bacteroidia > Sphingobacteriales > Sphingobacteriaceae > Olivibacter. Next base: position 44,901 of record NZ_SBJH01000026.1, on the reverse strand, counting down.
CTTCCATGGCAATATGAGCAAAATGGGGTTTAATCAAAGGCAGAACTTTTCTGAAATAGTCCATTCCCACCTGTTGTTGTGCTTCACCCGTTACCAGAAGGACATGTTGGTAGCCCATTTCCTTCAGTACAGCAATTTCCTGTAAAATTTCCACTGAAGTAAGTGTCTTTCTTGGTATTTTATTGTCCAGGCTAAAACCGCAATAAGTACAGATGTTCTGGCATTCATTCGAAAGGTACAGCGGAGCATAAAGTTGTATTGTCTTACCGAAACGTTGTTGTGTTTCTTTTTGGCTCAAAAGAGCCATTTGCTCTAACAACGGACGCGCCGCAGGCGAGATTAAGGCTTTAAAATCTTCATAAGTGCGATGTGTCGCAGCCAAGGCCCTTTCGGCCTCCAGTTGCGTTTTGCTATAAATAGACGCCTTTTCGGCCTCCCAGTTGAATTGGTTAAAGTAGGTAGTAAACATTACGTATTCATTAAAAAAGAGGTGAGTGGGCTAGATGCCTGTGCCTGTTGTCCGGCAGCAGCCATTCCTGCTTCATAAGCTCGGCGTCCCGCGCGAACAGCTTCTTTAAAGGCAATAGCTATGTTAATCGGGTCGGGCGCTACCGCAATAGCGGTATTTACCAGTACGGCGTCCGCCCCTATTTCCATCGCTTGGGCGGCATGGCTTGGCTTACCGATACCGGCGTCGACGATGACCGGTACTTTGGCTTGTTGAATAATCATCTCCAGCATAGACAATGTTTGTAAGCCCTGATTGCTACCGATAGGCGAGCCGAGCGGCATAACGGCAGCAACCCCCACCTCTTCCAGCCGTTTACATAATACGGGATCGGCATGGCAATAGGGTAACACAATGAAGCCCTTTTCCGCTAATTCTTTTGCTGCGTGTAGCGTTTCTATCGGGTCAGGCATCAGATACTTCGGGTCAGGATGAATCTCGAGCTTCACCCAATTTGTTTCCAGCGCTTCTCTAGCAAGTTCAGCAGCATAAACGGCCTCCCTTGCTGTTCGGGCTCCCGAAGTGTTGGGTAATAGGTTAAGCCGGGGATGATCAAGATGTGTAAGTAATGCATCCTGCTTGTCGACGTCGATGCGTTTAAGTGCAACCGTAACCAGCTCTGACTCTGATGCCAGCAAGGCTTCTTCCATGATTGACAAGGAACTGAACTTTCCCGTACCTGTAAATAAACGGGAAGAGAAAGTTTTATCTGCTATCTTTAAGGTATTTGACATGATTGTACTTCTGTTTGTTTTAATAATTCTCGGCAGTCTTTCTCTGGCTGATTACTGTTTGATATCAGTCCCGACACGGCTATGCCCTGAATGCCGGTTTGAAATAAAGGCCCGATATCTTCAAATCGGATTCCTCCAATTGCAATGACAGGGATGGAAATGTTTCGATTAAGGGCCTCTTTTATTATTTGCTGGTAGCCTGCCAAGCCCAAAATCGGACTTAGCTTTTCTTTTGTGCTAGTAAACCGGAAAGGGCCTAGGCCAATATAGTCTATAGGCTGCCCGCTTAAATGTATAATGTCATCCAAGGTATTCGCTGTGCAGCCGATGATTTTTTCCGGACCGAGTAATTCTCTTGCAATACGTGGCGATATGTCTTCTTTTCCTATATGAACACCGTCTGCACCGATTTCTTTTGCAATGTCCACGCGATCGTTTACTACAAACGTACATAAGTGGCGTTTTGCAAGGGCAAGGCATGTCATTGCCTCTTCTCTAAACGCGTCGTCCGTTGCAGATTTCGACCTAAATTGAATCCATTGTATACCACCCGCCGTTGCGGTGTGCACCTGGTCTAGAATCGACCGGCTTGGCGTTGCTTGGGTTATGTAGTGCAAGCGGGCTATGTTTTTTTTAAAATGAACCATGCCTTAGTCTACTATTAACTGTTTTAAATGTATAAAATTAGCTACGGGGCTGCGGGTTTGCCAGAGGTGTCCCAGTACCGCGGCGCCGTCAAAACCTTCTCTTTTTATCCGGCAAATATTTTGGTCTGAAATACCGCCAAGAGCAATAAATTGGCCTTGGCGACATATAGAACCGGCCTTCAATAAATCCGATTCGCTATAGTATCCCGTTTTGGATATGCTCTCGAAAACCGGACTGATAAAAAGTTGCAGACCCGGTCTATCCAAGGCGATCAACTCATCGATTGAATGTGTAGAAGTTGAAATAATCCCACGAGCTTCCTTATGGCGGTTAAGTTCCTGTGCTTTCAGGTGAATGCCGGCAATTTCAAACTCTTCAAACAAAGGTAAATGACAATGGACAATCAAATTAGGATGAAAGGAAAAGTCAATAGTCCGAATAAACTTTCTAACCGATTCGATGTCGGCATTAGGTTTTCTTATGTGTAAGCATTCCAGTCCGAGCTCAAACAATTTGTTAACTATTTGCGACTCGTTTTGAATAAAGCTTTCCGGACTAATGACAATCAACCTCATGCGTTAATTAAGAGTAAAGTTCAAAATTGTTTTTGCGAAATTCTTCCGCTTTTTCGTTTAAACCTTTGTCCAAAGCATCTTCCGGCGCTATACCTTGTTTGGCTGCGAATTGCCTCACATCCTGCGTTATTTTCATGCTGCAGAAGTTCGGGCCACACATACTGCAAAAATGGGCAGTTTTAGCGCCTTCGGCTGGCAGCGTTTCGTCATGATACTCCCTCGCGGTATCTGGGTCGAGCGCGAGGTTGAATTGATCTTCCCACCTGAATTCGAAGCGCGCTTTACTCATCGCATTGTCGCGGTATTGCGCCCCGGGATGGCCTTTTGCAAGGTCTGCGGCATGAGCGGCGATTTTATAAGTGATGACACCGTCTTTTACGTCCTTTTTATTTGGAAGGCCCAAATGCTCCTTCGGTGTTACATAGCATAGCATAGAGGTGCCGAACCAACCGATCATAGCGGCCCCAATGCCTGAGGTAATGTGGTCATATCCAGGAGCGATGTCTGTTGTAAGCGGTCCGAGTGTATAAAAAGGTGCTTCTCCGCATTCCTTTAGCTGTTTATCCATGTTCTCTTTAATGAGATGCATAGGAACATGGCCCGGGCCTTCAATCATCGTCTGTACGTCATGCTTCCAGGCAATTTGAGTCAGTTCACCCAGTGTCTCTAATTCGGCAAATTGTGCGGCGTCATTTGCATCGGCAATGGCTCCAGGGCGTAGGCCATCGCCAAGTGAAAAGCAAACGTCATAAGCTTTCATGATTTCGCATATTTCTTCGAAATGCGTGTATAGGAAGCTCTCTTGGTGATGCGCTAAACACCATTTAGCCATGATGGATCCTCCACGTGAAACAATTCCCGTAGTCCGTTTTGCAGTTAGTGGAATGTAAGGTAAGCGGACTCCGGCGTGAATGGTAAAGTAATCAACCCCTTGTTCCGCCTGCTCAATTAAAGTATCCTTAAAAAGGTCCCAAGTTAATTCTTCCGCTTTCCCGTTTACTTTTTCAAGTGCTTGATAAATAGGGACCGTTCCGATGGGAACTGGCGAATTTCGGATGATCCATTCGCGCGTTTCGTGAATATTCTTACCTGTTGATAAATCCATCACCGTATCGGCTCCCCAGCGAATGGCCCACACCATTTTCTCTACTTCTTCCTCAATGCTGGATGTGACGGCCGAGTTACCAATGTTCGCATTGATCTTGACCAGAAAGTTTCGGCCGATAATCATGGGTTCGGTTTCGGGGTGATTGATATTGCTAGGTAAGACGGCGCGTCCACGAGCAATTTCCGATCGAACAAACTCGGGCGTTATAAAACCTTGATGGGTATGCGCCCCGAAGTTTTGCCCCTTATGTTGTTGCCATAGGCTGTTGTTCTTTTCATAAAGTTGTTCCAGTCGTTGGTTTTCGCGGATCGCTATAAATTCCATTTCAGGTGTAATGAGGCCTTGTTTGGCGTAGTGCATTTGCGACACGTTGGCACCTGCTTTAGCTTTTCTTGGTGCTGCCGAATATTCGAAGCGCAGGTAATCAAGAGAAGAGTTGACGAGTCTGGATTTCCCATATTCCGAGCTAATATCTGCCAGGCGTACGGTATCATTACGCTCTTCAATCCAGGGATTCCGCAATTTGGGTAAGCCTTGTCGAACGTTGATATGTACATCCGGATCGGTATAAGGGCCACTGGTGTCGTAAACCGTAACCGGTTGGTTCTCTTCGGTTATATTGCGAAAGCGATCGGTGGTAGCGCTGAGCGCGATCTCCCGCATCGGTACACGAATATTGTGTAAAGTGCCCGGGACATAGATTTTTTTAGAGTTCGGAAAGGGCGTTCTGCTGATGGTTTGCGCTGAGGGCAGTTTTTCTGTTTTCATCTTGAATGATTTTAAGTTTATCGGTGCTTCTTTTCGTATGAGATTTAACCCCCTTGTGCGGCGGTAATAACGGTTATGCGGTCGCCGGGATGGATTTGGAAAACTTCCCAATCCGACTTGCGGACAACACAGTCGTTTACGGCAATAGCAACTCCTTTTGTTTGCTTTAAGCCATAGCTTTGCAAGGCGGACAAAAGGTTCGGCTCTTTTACGAAGAATGTTTGATGATTGATATTGACTTCCATAATGCAAAAAATTAAATGCTTTAGAAGTCAACCAGAAATGGCTATGAGAAGACTTGTCTACTTTTCCCTTCGCAGGCATTATCCTGAGCAGGTTGTGAGGGTAACTCTCAGCCCCAAAAATGGGACACCCCTAAAGCTTTGATTCAAAGGTATAAAAAAATATTTTTTAAAAGAACCGGCTTCTCTTTATTTTTTTATCAATCTGTAATCCGTGTACATGTTTTTTATAGGGACTTGTAAATGTACCGGACGTTAGCTACCTTGAGATCTCAAAAGCAGCATATGTTGAAAAAACTATTTTTCGTTTTTATACTCAGCGGTTTCTCGTGGAGTGTTTTGGCACAGGAGGATGCCGTTCCGGCTATTAAAAAAGTCTTACAAATGCAAGAAGAGGCATGGAACGCCGGAGACATTAATGCATTTATGGACGGCTACTGGAAAAGCGACAGCTTGCTGTTTGTTGGTAAGGCAGGGCCTATTTATGGTTGGCAGGGTGCGCTGGACAGGTATATCAAAACATATCCCGACAAGGCAAGTATGGGGCGGTTAACGTTTGATCTGTTACGCTTCGACGGCTTGTCGGCAAACAGCTATTTTGTTTTGGGTAAATGGCAGTTAAGAAGAGAGAATGGAGATCTGGGAGGGACCTTTACACTCCTATTTAAAAAAATAGAAGGCAAATGGCTCATCGTAGCCGATCATACCAGCTAAAGCAGCTATGTTTTAAGCCAAGGCTTTCCGGTTAGAACGCCAGCTCCAGCAATACAGGGCAGTGATCTGAATGCACGGCGTCGGCTAAAATAGCAGCTTGTTTGATGTTGTTTTCCAAAGCTAAACTGGCCATATTGTAGTCGATACGCCAACCGAGGTTTTTCGCTCGCGCATTCGCTCGGTAACTCCACCAAGTGTATTGATGCGGTTCCGGATGAAAGTGTCGGAACGTGTCAATATAGCCGCTGTTGATAAAGCTTTCCATCCACATGCGCTCTTCCGGCAAAAAGCCGGAGCTTTTAGCATTCGATTTAGGATTATGAATGTCTATCGCTCGATGACAAATATTGTAGTCGCCAGAAATAACAAGGTTGGGATATTCAGTCAGCAGCCTGTCACTATACCGGCGAAAGTCGTCTAAGAATTGGTATTTAAAATCTTGTCGCGCATCCCCGCTCGAGCCAGAAGGAAAATAAGCGCTTATAACAGACAATTCATCAAAGTCGGCACGAATAATCCTGCCTTCCCGATCGTAAGCTTCGATGCCGCAGCCATACTCTACATGGTTCGGACTGCGCTTCGTTAATATCGCTGTTCCACTGTAGCCCTTCTTTTCTGCCGGAAACCAATAGTGTTCATAGCCAAGCGATTCAATGAGCAATAAATCGATTAGTTGATCTGGCGATGCTTTGATTTCCTGAAGACAAATAATATCGGCATTGACGTCTTTTAACCAGTTTATCCAATCCTTACGCATGGCGGCACGAATACCGTTTACATTATAGGTTACTATTTTCATCCTATATAGCTTGTTTTTTGTGGTAATGAAGCCTGGTCGTCTCCTATTTCGCAAAAAGATCTAAAAATCGTCTAAAGATGTTTGGCTTGTAAGGTTGGCCATTCAGTTCGGCTTCGAGCTTTCTTGTGGCCAATGGAGTAAGAATACTCATTTCCATTGAGACGTTTTGAAGAGGGCGATCATTGCTGTCCGTCGGAAGCGTGGCAATACTGTCAATTAAAGCGATGCCTTTTACCGTTTCTCCAAAAACGGTGTAACTTTGATCTAGAAAAGGCGTACCGCCTACTGTTTCATATATTGTGCGCTGATAAGCCGGTATTTTTCTACCCCCCAGTTTCAGTTGCTCCAAGCGGTCCAAATCTTTAGCGGTATAGGTTTTACCTTGAACCAAGTAAAATTGCGCAGCACTAGATGATTTTTCCGGATTGTTATCCCGGGCGGCCGCTAATGCACCTTTTTTATGAAAAAGGCTATCATTGAATTCAGCCGGAATTTTATAATCTAAATCGCCTTCACCAAGGAGTGCGTCCGGTGAAGCGTTTTTCGAGTCCGGGTCGCCTCCCTGGATCATGAAATCTTTTATTACACGATGAAAAAGAGTGCCATTATAGAAACCCTCTTTTACCAGCTTAATGAAATTGTCTCGATGTTGGGGTGTTTCGTTATAGAGCCGTACAATGCAGGCGGTATCATTTACTGAAATACGAACATAGGTGTATGGCGACTTCGCTGCGAAAGTAAGTAAGCTGAGCAATGATAAGGATAAGAAAAGAGATATTTTCTTCATGGTAGGAACGCTGGTCAATTATAATAAATTTCTATTTGTTGTGGAATTCGGTATATGTTCTTCAAAATAGTCGATAATAAGCGACTTTAAAATGAGCTCCTGTTCTAATAACGTATAGTTAGGAATCGATTTAACCAATTTCCAATGTGGCCATCCTTCCTGGTCGCTACCCTCCAGTTCATAAAAACCCATTTCGCTAAACAACCGACACGTTGCAATGTGCATAAGCTCTTCCTTCTCCCGTTTAGAGAACTTCTGCGGTCCCTTCCCCAGCTCTTGCACCCCAATTAAAAACAAAAACACCTTTATATCGGGTGTCTCCGTGTCGAAATGGGTCGCAGTAAATTTCTGCAGTTCACGCCAGCGGCTATTTATTTCTGATGCATTCATGCTTACAAAGATAATATATCGTGCGGTAGGTACGAAGAATAAAGCAAAACAGACAAAAGCTTCAATGTGTGAATAAAAATCCACACATTGTGGCGGCGATGCTGTGGCAACTGGAAGTGGAATGGCCGTGAAAGGCACCCTAGCGCGTTTTTATTTTCTGGCACGTTATTTCTATAGAGGTGTATGAATCGGTTAGGGTAAGACGGAACAACAAGGCCCTTAATGCTAACCATCAAATAGTTCTTAAGACTTGTCTGCATTGCGACAAGTGGTTAAAAAATGAAAGCGTAAATGGATGAATCCTATAAAAGGATGAATCGATATAAAGAAATTACTTCGTTTTAATGAGGATAAGCGTTAAAGCGGAGTTGAAGGTAACGGTAAAGTACTTTAGAAGTATGTACTGTTTGTTTTAGTATCTGACGGAAAGGCTGCCAAAATCTTGGTGGCCTTTTTTTATATCGGTATCTTTGTATAAAAGGTTAAGGTTGTTAACAGTTTACGGCTATGAACGACATAAGGGACAAAGCAGATATTGAAAGATTAGTTCGCTTATTTTATGAACGAGCCACAAAAGATGCGGTAATCGGTCATTATTTCACAACGGTGGTATCCATAAACTGGGAGGAGCATATTCCTACCATTGTGTCGTTCTGGGGCAATATCCTTTTTCAAACCGGCGAGTATAAAGGCGGAATGCTTTTTAAGCATATGAACTTGCACTTTTTAGATTCGTTTAAGCCAGTACATTTTGAGAGATGGCTCCGCATTTGGGAAGATACGGTAGATGAACTCTTTGTTGGGGAAAAGGCCGACGAAGCCAAATTCAGAGCGAACAGCATCGCTGTCATTATGCAGAATAAACTTAGGGTATATCCGGTTGCGAAAAAATAAAAGGTGTTTGCTTTTGGGAGCAAACACCTTTTTACGTACCGCCTCGGCTAGAAGAGCCTATAGCCGATACCGATGGTCCACAAATTAATTTTTTGCGATCTAGCCCCGTCTTTTGTTAGACTGCTCAAGCCATGTTCGTAACGTAAATCTGCTCGAAGCCGCATAATGTCCACACCAACACCGCCGGTTAATGCGATTGCCTGATCTTTATAAGCGCCTGTGTTTCCTACCTGGCCCAGGCGGTCGAATACAGAATTGTCCTTATCAATTAAAAAAGAAATAACCGGACCGACCTGTATGCGTGCGGCAATTGGGCCTAATCCGATTCTTGTTCCCAATAATAGCGGCAAGTCTAAACTGGTGAAATCCATTTTTACTTCAGCATCTGTTTCGTTTACGGTGGCTTTGGCATTTTTGCCCGTTACATAAAGCTCTGGTTGAAAATGAAAGCCGGCGCCGCCGATACGCGCCCATAGGCCTGCCTGATAACCTGTACGACTGCTTCCGTCCAGCCAGTTATCATTTGTTTTCAACGAAGAAAAGTTTAGGCCACCCTTAATACCGAGTTGAAAAGTGGGAAGTAATTGCGCCGACGCGGTTGCAAGTGTACTAATCAGTATACAAATAGATAAAAGTGTTTTTTTCATGTTAATACGTGTTTTAATTGTTAATAGCATATACGGTAAAGTTTAGCACCTATTTTGCGGTACCGATCGAGGTTCCGCAAATTTCGAGCCTAAAATAGTAGTAACGGATTACGGTAAGAGGCATATTTTAGGGTTCCCTGTTTGATTTAGTAAAATTTTGTTTTTAAGTTTGTTTAAAACCGGATATATGATGTCTTTTACTTTAACGGAAGCTGACTGGAAGGTTCTCAAGGAGAAGGTCAAGCGAAAATACAATCATCTTACTGACGAAGATTTGGCCTATCAGGCCGGGCAGGAGCAAGAGCTGGTCAACAGACTATCGATACGCGTTAAAAGAAAGCCGGAGTATGTTTTGTTTACCTTGCAGAAGGGATTAGCAAATCTGTCGGGTAACAGACTTTAGTGGATATCCAGCATTTCCATTTTCGCCCTTAGTCCATACCGATCGTTTATGGAAGTGAGGGGGCAGCCAATGAGCGTCACTAAAGCGTGTTTTTCCATCCATAAAAATAGGCTGATGAATAGATTAATAAAAGGTAACCGAATGGTAAAGCTATTTATAGGGTTAGTTGTAGGCACCTTATTCACCGCTTTTACCTTTGTAAAGGACGATTTTTTCGAAATCGGGAAAAATTTAGAGATATTTTCTGCGCTTTATCGGCAAGTTAGCCTGACTTATGTAGACGATGTAAACCCGAATCAGTTGATAAAAAAGGGGATAAACGCGATGCTGGAAGAGCTAGACCCGTACACCGAGTTCGTTCCGGAGTCCGAAATAGCCGAGTTCCGTCTTCGGTATGTCGACACGAAGTATGCCGGATTAGGTGCCCGAATTGTGGCACGGGATAATAAGCGGGTCCAAATTGCAGAGCTGTTCGAAGGGTACCCGGCCCATAAGGCCGGCCTGGAAGTTGGAGACGAAATTTTGCGCATTGATGGTGTTTCCGTTCATGGTATGGATGCTGCGGAGGTCAGTCGGCTCTTAAAAGGAGAAGAAGGCGAAGTGGTTGAGCTGCTTGTAAAAAAGGGTATAGCAGGAAAAGAGGAGGCGATAAGAGCGGTGCGTCAGAATATTACACAGCCCAATGTCAGTTATTCCGCAAGGTTGTCCGGAAATATTGGCTACGTAAAACTGGATAAGTTTCTAACTGGGGCGGCGGGCGAGGTGCGTAAAGCGATGCTCGACATGAATAAAGCAGCGCCTTTGGAAGGCTTTGTGTTGGATTTAAGAGATAACGGCGGCGGGATATTACAAGAGTCGGTAAAGGTCCTGAACCTTTTTGTTAAGCAAGGGCAAGAAGTCGTGTCCCAACAAGGCAGGCATGAAGATAATAAAGGCTTTGCTTACGTCACCAAGCAAGTTCCGGTAGCGCCCGATCTGCCACTGGTGGTGTTAATAAACGAGCGCTCAGCTTCGGCATCTGAGATTGTAGCCGGCGCTTTGCAGGACTTGGACCGTGCGGTTATAATAGGAAATAAGAGTTTCGGCAAAGGGCTTGTACAGCAAACCTATCGGCTTCCCTATAACAATATGGTGAAAGTCACCGTAGCAAAATATTATACGCCCTCGGGCCGGTGCATCCAGGCAGTTGACTACACCCACAAAGATGCTAACGGTAAAGCGATAAGGATTAACGATAGTTTGATGGCCGAGTTCAGTACACGGAATGGTAGAAAAGTGTTTAGTGGAAACGGTATTTTTCCTGATATCGAGATAAATGAGGTAAAAAGGAGTGCTATTATACGTGCGTTAAAGGGCAAATTTTTAATTTCGGACTACGCGACCCGTTATTTTCACGAGCACGGTTTAGTGAAAAATCTTTCCTCCTTTCACTTGTCGGATGAAGACTATAACGATTTTCTGCGTTATTTGTCGACCCATAACTTCAGCTATAGCAGTCCAGCAGAAAAAGCGCTTCGGAATCTCGGATCAGCATTAGAAGAAGAAGGCCACGGCGGGGAAGCTGCCGATGTACTAAAGCTGCTTGACGAAAAGATATCGGGATTCAAAGATAGAGAGCTCAGGCTATATAAAGACGATATAAAGGCACAGTTGGAGGAAGAGATTGCATCGCGGTATTACTTTCAAAAAGGGAGATACCGTGTGGCCTTGGCTAGGGATGAAGCCGTTGGAAGGGCAAAACAGATCTTAACCGTTGAGAACAAGTTAGTTTATAACGATGTACTGGCTGGAAAAGGGAGTTATCACATTATTGGAAAGCCTAAGCTTCACTTAGCGTCAGCCGACGAGCTCGAATAGAAAAGGGATTTTCGCTAGCTATACTTTTCGCCGATGCGTTTGAAGAATGATTCCCGGTACGTATCCCCTATTGGGATAAGCTTTTCTTTTAATGAAATCCTGCCACGCTCTATGCTTTCTATTTTCTCGAGAGCAACAATGTACGATTTATGGACACGGATAAATCGTTCTTCAGGGAGTGTTTCCTCCATCCTTTTCATATTTTGGAGGGTAATAATCCTTTCATTCGAGGTATAAATGGAGATATAGTCTTTCAGTCCTTCAATATAGTAGACGTCATCGTAGTCAATTCGCTGAATCTTATGCTCAGTTTTTACAAAAATGAACTCATTATTTTTATTGTGGTTCTGTAACTCGGCTTGCTGGTTTTTTTGAAAGTGGTTCTTTTGGTTGGTCACTTTCTGAATAGATCGGTAAAACCTGTCGAAAGCGATTGGTTTTAACAGGTAATCAGTAACGTTCAGTTCATAGCCTTCAAGGGCGTATTGAGGATAAGCGGTGGTGAGAATGACGTCGCATTTTCCGTTAATAATCTTCAAAAACTGGATACCGGTTAGTTCGGGCATTTGTATGTCTAGAAAGACTAAATCGATGACTCCCTGCTGTACCAAGCCTAGGCCTTCGATGGCGCTTGTTGTCGTTGCCGATAAGGTGAGCTCGGGCACTTTCTGAATATAATCCGCTATAATGTCCAATGCCAGGGGTTCATCATCAACTACTAAACATCGTATCATGATTCACAAATTTACTTTTATAAATATACAAATAATTCGCTGCTGTAATAATCTTCGTTATCTTGAATGATAAAGGTGTGCTTATCAGGATAGCCAAGCTCCAGCCTTCTTTTAAGGTTGGTGAGTCCAATTCCCCCGGATTTATCTTTATTCAGTTTGTTTTTCTTGTTCTGCGCCTTAAAGTATAAGCGGCTGTTTAGGACTTCAACAGTAATGCGGATAGGATGCTCCTTGTCGGTAGCCACGCCATGTTTAAAAACGTTTTCCAAAAAGGAGATCACAAGCAGTGGCATGATGCGGTGTTGGTAATTATCGATGTTTATATGAAGATCCAGATACACTTGTTCCTTAACCCGCAGCTTTTGAAGTTCTATGTAGTTTTCAAGATAGTTCACCTCGTCTTCTAATAATACTTTTTCGTCGTTGCTCTCATACAGCATGTAGCGCATAATCTCAGATAGCCTTAAAATTGCTTCGGGCGCTTTATCTGATTTCTGGTAAGCGAGTGAATAAATGTTATTAAGTGAATTAAAAAGAAAATGTGGATTGATCTGGGTCTTTAAGAAAGCGAGTTCCGCGTTTAGCTTCTCTGTTTCTAAGGTCTTCCTTGCCTGCTCCATTTGATAAGAATTGGTGGCCAGTCTAAAGGCATAGCCCAGTAACATAAAAAACAAGGTAATAATAGTAGCAGAGGTGAAATACTCCTCTTTACTCAAGGTCCGCTCGAGATGATCCCCATAGCGCATAAGAATGGGCTCGTTATAGACTGCTATTGTTAATTTGATAAAGGAGCTGGCGAGTAGGCAGCATATAGAAATAATGGTGCCCGACAAATAACGCTTATCTCCAATGAAGTATGGAGCGATGAAAAAGTAAGTGAGATAGAAAACGCCTACATTAAATACGGTAAATAGGAGATAAAAGAGTAGGTGAGGAACACTGCTTTTGTTGTCATTGGTTAAAAACAATAGAGTGGCTAAAGCAAGCCAAACCAAGATGTGATAAAGAATATGGCTTTTTTTCATTGATGCCGCTTGTTCCTGTTTCTAGTTGTTAAGTACGGTACTATGGTTGTTTAATATAGCAAATATATCCTTTCTATAACACTTTTAGCGTTTTGATAGACAAACAGCCCGGGCTGAGCGATGAACGCCTTACTATCGGCGACATAGAAAGGTAGCCAGTTGGTCTATAAATATGACGTGTTAGTCTAAAAAACTTTAATAAAATAGAAAACACTCGTTTATTTGTAAAATAATCAAATAAGAGTTAACACGCAAACCCTAGAAATATGAAAAGGCTTTTATCAAATATTTCCCCCTTCTTGTTGTTATTGATTCCTATATTGATAGCGGCCTTGGTGATTTGTGTCCATGTCGACAGGGAAGTGATGGAACCATCGGTTGAGTTAAATGCGTCTTTTTTAAGTATTCCGAAGTATTTAAATGTAAGGATCCTCTTATTCTAGCATTACCGGACAGAAGAGCGCTCCGCCAGAAGGCACAGCCAAGGGGTTTGTGTTCATGATATCTATAGGCCCATTTTTCGATGGGCTTTCTTTTTCTCCACAATAACTAAAAAAATAGTTGCAAAACTAATATATTAGTTTTAATTTTGTGTTATTAATGTTATTCAATATGGAAATCAGGGAATTAACGCGAGCTGAGGAGCAGGTAATGCAAGAGCTCTGGAAGCTGGAAAAAGCTTTTGTGAAAGACATCATTGAGCAGATGGATGAGCCGAAGCCGGCATATAACACCGTCTCTACCATTATTCGCATACTCGAAACCAAAGGCTTTGTCGGGCATGAAAGTTTTGGTAAAAGCTACCGCTATTTTGCGAAAATAAGTAAGGATACTTATAAAGAGTTTGCAGCGGGTAAATTGCTGTCCGGTTACTTCGACAACTCTCCGCGGAGTATGCTTTCTTTTTTCCTTCAAGAGAATAAGTTGAATGTAAAGGAGGCGGACGAGCTATTACGCTTATTGGAGAAAGCGAAGAAGAAATAGAGGGCTAACGATTAAAATACCGATTATGATGAACTATCTGATTATTGCCAACGTTTACCTGATCCTATTTTATGGGTTTTACAGGATTTTCTTATCGCGCGAGACCTTTTTTCAGCTCAATAGAGTCTATCTGGTGGGGATCGCCGTGTTATCTTTTATCCTTCCACTCATTCAGTTGGAATGGCTACAAAATGCCTTTAGATCGTCAACCGTCTTTGTTGCAAGATCGGGTTTGGACTCGGTAACTATTGATATGGAAGCCGACAGAAATCTGCTTAATAGGGCGAGTGGGGTAAGGGTGCCTTTGTGGATTTATGTGTATATAGGAGGGGTGCTAATACAATTTTTGTTGCTTACCGTGAAAATGAAGCGGTTAAGAAAGCGATTGCAGACAAACAATTACGGCGATGCTTATTCTTTCATTCGTACAATTAAGGTGGATACGGAGCAGGAAGGTAGTGCGAAAGTCATGGAGCATGAGCTTGTACACGCAAAGCAACTACACACGTTGGACGTGCTCTATGTCGAGTTGGTTAAGGTTTTCAACTGGTTCAACCCGGTGGTATATTATCTAGCAGATTCCTTGAAATTAACGCACGAGTATATCGCCGATGAAGCGATAAACCGCAGTGATGCAGATAGAATTGCCTATGCCGAATTGTTACTTGGCCGTACCTTCTCGGTATCATCGTCTGTCCTAACCAATAACTTTCTAAATCAATCATTTATAAAAAACAGAATTGTTATGCTTTTAAAAAACAAATCGAAAAGATCGGCCTTACTAAAATATATTTTGGTAGTGCCATTGTTCATTGGGATGCTGATATTTTCATCAGCTAAAGTAAGCGATCAAGTGGCAGATTTAGCACGGCACGATCAGAAAGCAACTAATTTTTATAAGTTAGTGGGATCGAATATACGATATCTGCCGAAGGCTAAAGTAGATGGAGCAGAAGGGATTGTTGATATTGCATTCGAGAAAAAGAATAACTCGATAGAAACCAAGGTTGTAAATAGCTTCGGCTATGAACAGGAAAAGGAAGTCATTCGTGTACTACTACAACCGGATGTGAAGGAAGAGATGCCGACAGGGAAAAATCTTCTTCGTGTGAAGTTTATGCTACAATACGACGAGGGAGACCACCGGAGAGATCGCTCTGGGGCAAAGCCTGATATTGCCCTTGCTAAGCTGGCAGGTTATGCAAACTTGGAAGAACTTATTATCGTCGGTTACGGTTCATCAGCAAGTAGCCAAAAACCTGATGTTCGCTGGCAAGACAGTACTAAGCAAAAGGCGACCGATTTTAATGAACTGGATGTGCAGCCAAGTTTTCCTGGAGGGATGCGGGCCTTTTACAAGTGGATTGGAGAGAATTTCCGCTATTCCACAGAGGCAAAGGAGAAAGGGGTTAACGGGTCGCTTTTATTGTCGTTCGTCATCGAAAAGGACGGTACGCTGAATGACATCGAGGTACTTAAGGATTTAGGCTATGGAACAGGGCAAGCGGCAATTGATTTATTAAAAGGCTCTCCGAAGTGGTCGCCCGGTCAGAAAAATGGTGAGTCTGTCCGCGTTTCCTATAGTCTTCCCATTCAAATAAACCTAAGCAAAGCTGAGCCGAAGGCGGAAAATTCGCGAAGTCTCTAAGGATAAGATAGTATAGAAAGTAAGAAAGCGGTTTCCTCAGAGGGGAAACCGCTTTCTAGTTTAGTTAGTGTAAAACGATTTTATGAATGAGCAGTCTTTTCTTTAAAAAACTTCGCGTTAAAGTACTCTCTGTTCATTCGTGCGATATTTGTCAATTTGATGCCTACCGGGCATTCCGCCTCACAGGCTTTTGTCACGGTACAGGCGCCGAATCCTTCGCGGTCCATTTGCTCAACCATTGCTTGTGCTCTTTGATAGCGCTCAGCTTGGCCTTGAGGTAATAAAGCATATTGTGATATCTTCGCAGACACGAAGAGCATTGCCGAAGCATTTTTACACGCGGCAACACAAGCACCACAACCGATGCAGGTAGCCGATTCAAAAGCCTCGTCCGCGCTTGGTTTTGGAATAGGAATAGCGTTACCATCCGGGACGCCACCGGTATTAACCGATACATATCCGCCCGCTTGCTGAATACGTTCAAAGGCCGTACGGTCAACCGCTAAATCTTTGATAACCGGGAAGGCTGCGGCTCTCCATGGTTCAATAACGATGGTTTGGCCATCGTGGAAGCTGCGCATGTGCAGTTGGCAAGTCGTAGTTCCTTGCTTTGGGCCATGTGGCCGACCGTTGATATGCAGCGAACACATGCCGCAAATACCCTCACGGCAATCGTGGTCAAAATATATAGGGTCTTCGCCTTTTCTTGTTAGGTCTTCGTTTACAACATCAAGCATTTCTAGAAAAGACATATCTGAAGAGATGCCGTTAGCTTGTATGGTAACAAATTTACCTTTTTCGTTTTCATTTTTTTGACGCCAAACTTTTAGCGTTAAATTCATTGTTCTTTCTTCACTCATGATGCTCTATATGGTTTGAGTGGTTAACTATTTATAACTTCTTTGGGTTAACTTCACGTTCTCGAAAACAAGTGGTTCTTTGTGAAGCGTTTCTGGTTGGTTATCACCATTATATTGCCACGCTGCTACGTAAGCAAAATTTTCATCGTCTCGTTTTGCTTCCCCTTCCGGTGTAGCGCTTTCTTCACGGAAGTGTCCTCCGCAAGATTCACTGCGATTCAGTGCGTCATCAACCATAAGTTCCCCGAGTTCTAAGAAATCGGCTACGCGACCGGCCTTTTCCAAAGAAAGGTTTAATTCCTCGTTTTCGCCCAGCACGGTAACATCGCTCCAAAATTCCTTCCGAAGCTCTTGGATCATACCTTTAGCCTTTTTCAATCCTTCTTCATTGCGGGCCATGCCGCAATATTCCCACATAATGTGGCCTAATTTCTTATGGATATCATCAACGGTTTTTGATCCTTTCAAGCTAAGCAACTTGTTGACTTTTCCTTCGACTTCTTTTCGTGTAGCCTCAAATGCCGGATGATTTTTGTCGACCGGAGCAAAACTTCCCAAACTTGTTAGGTAATCACCAACGGTATAAGGAATAACAAAATAACCATCTGCTAGCCCCTGCATTAAGGCCGACGCGCCAAGGCGGTTTGCACCGTGGTCTGAGAAGTTGCATTCGCCTAATGCATATAAGCCTGGGATACTGGTCATTAAGTTATAATCGACCCACAGACCGCCCATTGTGTAATGCACGGCAGGATAGATACGCATAGGTTGTTGGTAAGGATTCTCATCGGTAATTTGATAATACATATCGAATAGATTACCGTATTTAGCACGGACCGTGTCTTCGCCCATACGTTGGATGGCGTCAGCGAAATCAAGGAATACAGCCAGTCCGGTTTTACCTACACCTCTTCCTTCATCGCACATCATCTTTGCATTTCTGGAAGCCACATCGCGCGGAACGAGGTTACCGAAAGATGGATATTTGCGCTCCAAAAAGTAGTCTCTATCGTCTTCTTTGATATCGGAGGGCTTCAATTCCCCTTTTCTAAGTTTTTCTGCTAAATCAACAGTTTTAGGCACCCACACTCTACCATCGTTACGTAAGGACTCCGACATCAAAGTCAATTTAGACTGGTGGTCGCCGGTAACCGGAATACAGGTTGGGTGAATCTGCGTATAACATGGATTGGCGAAGAATGCACCACGCTTATGGGCTCTCCAGGCCGCTGTTACGTTACAACCCATTGCATTGGTAGAAAGGAAGAATACGTTTCCATAGCCACCTGTACATAATAGAACAGCATGTCCTTCATGCGATTCTATTTTGCCCGTTTTCAGGTCGCGGGTAACAATTCCTTTCGCATGTCCGTCGATCATTACGACGTCTAACATTTCATGACGAGTATACGATGTCACTTTGCCAGCGTTAATTTGACGGTTCAGCGCGGAGTAAGCGCCTAATAGAAGCTGTTGTCCCGTTTGGCCCCGTGCGTAGAACGTACGTGATACCTGTGCTCCTCCAAAAGAACGGTTATCTAACAGGCCGCCATATTCGCGAGCAAAAGGAACGCCTTGCGCCACACATTGATCGATAATGTTTACAGACACTTCTGCCAAGCGGTATACGTTTGCTTCGCGCGCACGGTAATCGCCTCCTTTGATGGTGTCATAAAACAGCCGATATACGCTGTCGCCGTCGTTCTGGTAATTTTTTGCGGCATTTATACCTCCCTGTGCAGCAATGGAGTGCGCACGACGAGGGCTGTCCTGATAACAGAACGTTTTTACATTGTAGCCTAGTTCTGCAAGTGATGCAGCCGCGGATGCGCCTGCCAAACCCGTTCCGACAACAATGATCGTAAACTTACGTTTATTGGCCGGGTTAACTAATTTAAGATTGAATTTATGTTTTGACCATTTCTCGGCTAATGGGCCTTCTGGTATTTTAGAATCTAACATCATCTTTATTCTATTTTTATCTCAATTCTAGCGAGCTAAAAGTGAATTTATTTACAAAAGAAAAAATACAGTGGCATAGCAGCGAATGCTATCGGAATGATAATGCCGAATACCCAAAGTGCTAAAAACCGTACAATCGGAATATATTTTCTATGGTTGAATCCCAGCGACTGAAATGCACTGTTGAATCCGTGTATCAGGTGAAAAGACATGGCAGCCATCGCCAGCACATAAAAGGCCACCAATATAGGATTCTGGAAGGCATATGCAACTTGCTTGTACAAGTCCCGTGCTCTGGTTACTTCCTGTCCGTCCTGCGTGAAGTTTTGGTAATCAGTAAATTCCGATGCGTTTAACTCTGTAACTTGTGTTTCGAGCGTATTCAGATCGGTGCGGTACTCTATATAAGGCACTTCGTCATTATGGAATTTCCACCAAAAGTTCGCCATGTGTGTGGCAATAAACACAAGCAGTACAGTGCCCAAGATGCCCATGTTCCTTGAACTCCAAGTGCTGTTTTTGTCGCCGGCAAAACTCGCATAGCCAATAGGCCGCGCTTTTCTATTATACACGGTCAGTATTAAAGCATAAAGGGCGTGGATTATAATAGACGCGTACAATAAATAAGACACCGCTTTTATAGGAGTAAAATGCGTCATGAAGTAGGCATAGTCGTTGAACGCCTTGCCTGCATCATCCTTAAATAATTGGAGATTACCAATCAGGTGTACTATCAGGAATGCGCATAAGAACAAACCGGTCAAGGCCATGATTAGTTTTTTCCCTAATGTGGAAGTTAATGCTTGATTAAAACTACTCATTTTATGTGTTATTTTTAATAATGGTAGGCAAAGCTATTTATTTGATTTTATAATGACATAATAATCGGGATCTATTTACGCAATTTAGAATTGTTCTAATGTTCATCTGTTTCTGCACAATTTATAGTCCATTTCTTCACACCTTGCATGCATCTCTAATCTAAGGTTCTCGGCGGCTTGAACCGATTGTAATAAGTTTATTCATACCACTGAGGATAAAAAATGGAAAAATTAATAGCCGTTTCATAAAAAAAGGGCTCCTCGTATGAAGAGCCCTTCTGTTAAAGGTTATGCTATGTTATTTCAAAGGGAATGTAGTGGTATAACGAGCGCCGTCCTGTGTAACGCCACTGAGTTGAATCATGTCGTTCTTGCCGTGTGCCAGCGCGTTTTCAACGTCATCGACATTATTAACAGGTCTACCGTTTATCGAGGTGATGATAAAGCCTTTTGGCACGTTGTACTCGGCGAACAAGCCATCTCTCCTCACTTCAGAAACCACAACGCCAGAAGAAATATTGAATTTCTTTTTCAGTTCGGCATTGGCCGGGATAAAGCCTGCTCCAAGCTTATTATACAGTTCTGCGGTGCTGCGGTTGCTGCCCGTTTTGCCTTCCTTGTCAGATTTAATCGATTCATCGCCTTTTAGAGTCACTACGACTTCTTTTTCTTTACCATCGCGTTTGTAAGTAAGTTTTACTTTATCGCCCGGACGGAGTCGAGCTACACGTTCTTGTAAGTCAGGGCTTGAGTAAATCAAATTTCCATCTATTTTTGTGATGATATCACCCTTTTTCAGTCCTGCGGCAGCTCCACCACCGTTAGGTACCACGCTATTAACGTAAAGTCCGTTAATTTCCTCGACTCCGAGTTCTTTTGCTGTCTCGGTATTCAGCTCTTGGAAGGTGACGCCAACGTATCCGCGTTTTACACTGCCGTACTTTACGAAGTCATCCGCGATTTTTTTGACCAGGTTAACAGGAATCGCAAAGCCATAGCCGGCATAATAACCGCTTTGCGACATGATGGCGGCATTAATACCGATTAACTCGCCGTTTGCGTTTACCAAAGCACCTCCACTATTTCCCTTGTTGATCACTGCATCTGTTTGAATAAAGGATTCTACAGCTGAGCTCGCAGGGATATTATTGGGGTCAGCACCATTTTGCTGCCATTGCTGATAAAGCTCTTGCCGTTGCTGGTCGGCTAAGATACCGATGGCACGACCTTTTGCGCTGACAATACCGGCGGTCACCGTAGACTGTAAGCCGAGCGGATAGCCAACGGCCAAAACCCATTCACCGATATTCACTTCATCGGAATTGCCGAGTTTAACAATAGGCAGGCCGGTTGCACTTACTTTGATTAGGGCTAAATCGGTGTTTGGATCGCGACCAATAATTTTAGCGTCATAAACCTTTTTGTTGGTTAACTCAACCGTGATTTTATCTGCTCCTTCTACCACGTGATTGTTGGTAACGATGTATCCGTCAGTAGAAATGATCACACCGGAACCCGAGGCGCGTGCCGGCTGCGCTTGCCTTTGACGGCCGCGAGGAACGCCGAAGAACTCTTCAAACATATCTTGGAAAGGGTCGCCTCCCGACCGGGCAGATTGTTGATACTCGGTTTTTATATGAACGACAGCTGGCGTAACAGCGGCCGCTGCCTGTGTAAAATCTAAATTTCCCGTTGAGGCGGTGATGTTGCTTGGGTTGCTCGCATAGTGAAGCTGCTGCCGTTCTTCAAACGACATGTTGTTAGTTTGTTTCTTCTCCAACAATTTGTAACCTCCAACAGCCACCGCTCCACCAATAAGGGCTGTTAGTAGTGTTAATCCTATTTTCTTCATTTTCTATTTGTTTTTAGCGGTTGTTAAATCCAGTGAAGCCTATCGTCTTTGCGCCGGGCATGTCAGTTTTCGTTCGAGGAAAATTTCCTTCGGCTGACCCCTCGGTTAAAGCCCTTTATGCTTCTGTTTGTTTTAGCCGGTTTGCATCTTTAGTTGCATGCTGCAAACTTTGGTTTGGCTATTTCAAAAGTAATACCATTTGGGGCTTAAAGGCAAATTTTTCGCTTGTCATTTCTGTTAAAAAATGTTAAAGAAACTTAAAAAACACGATTTATATGAAATCTGTATAAGGCTGCTCATGCGAAGGGGCATGAGAGGTGCGGCAGAGACAAGTATGAGCCCTCAGTGCAACCGCTTATACCGATGAGATAAAGGCCGATTCTTAAATATGAGGAGACTGAGCTGCTTCTTCTAACTCATTAAACCAGTCTTCGCCATATTTTCTTGTCAGCGGCCCTTTTAAAAAGCGGTATACCGGCACTTTTAGCTCGCGACCAAACGAACAGGCGTCATGACAGATATGCCAGCGGTCATAGTTCAGTACGTCGAACTCCGGGTATTTTGTAATGCGGATAGGGTATAAATGGCAAGATATGGGCTTTTGCCAATGTATTTCGCCCTGCTGATAGGCGATCTCTATGGCGCATTTTGTAATGCCGTTTTCCCAAGTTACGTATGCACACTCCTTGTTTCCATCCACACAGGGCGTTGTTAGATCCCCATCTGAGTCCACTACATGTGTACCGACGCTTTCGATGGTTTCGATGCCTTTTTGGGTCATGTACGGTTTCACCTTCGGGTAGATCTCGGCCAAGGTAGCCAGTTCATTTTGATCAAGGGGAGCACCTGAGTCGCCTTCCACACAGCACGCTCCTTTGCACTGGTTTAGGTTGCAAACGAATTGCTCCTTAATGATTTCTTCATTAACCAATACTTCTCCAACTTCTATCATCATAGTTTTTTGTATGACAGAATGTCACTTTCTGTCTTTTTGTCGTTTATTTTAATTTTTTCAGCGGATATTTTAAGCCTTTAACGCCTGTAAGTTCGAGTGTTACAGCACCTATTAAAATATCCACTTGTGCCTTAACGGGAATCCGGTTGTCATCATCCGTTACCCAAAGATGAAGCTTACTGTCCTTTTTAAATACTCGTCCGGGCTCCAGCGACGGACTAAACCGTAAGCATCTCAGTGTTCCCAAAGGGGTTTTTATGTTCTCTTTTCCCAGATAGGTAATATAAAGGTAAGCCAAGGAATCCTTTAAAAAATACGAGAGCTTAAAGGAATCTCCTTCTTTTATATTGGACAAATCAATTGTTCTGGAAAAGTAATATGCAGACAGTAAGTCAAATGTCTGCGGCTCTTTTGCGGTAAAATTTCCACGCGTGGCCTCTATTTTCCTTTTATCTTGATGAAACCGGATCTTATCATTTCTCCTATACTTGCCTTCTTTTATGTCTTCGCTAAAGAAATAAGGGAGGTATGTTTTCTGATCGATATACGAGTCGTACTGATCGCGGATATTGTAAAAAATGTTGAACGCTTTCGACGTTTTACCAACAGCGTTTAAATGGTAAGTCGGTTTTCCGTCGAACGTTAGGTCGGACGGAAGCACCTTTAGGACACCTTCTGCTGCCGATATAAACCCATACTTTAGTTTATAAGTAAGCTCTTCTCCGGGTTGAAATACTGCTTTTTTCAGGGAGGGTAGTGCCTGCGCAAATACTTGACCTGAGAAGCTGATGGAGATGATAATAGCCAGTAGTTTTTTCATCGTTAAAGTTTATCGCTAAGTTGCTAAGGTCTTAGACGACAATTTACGTTGTTCGTTTAAATATCGGAACTGTCGAACAGGGTTCACCGTACATGATGCTTTTGGCCACTTTCGAAAGTTTATAAGCGAAAGTCACAAAGGCAGATTCGGGAACTTTTATGTCGCCACAGCCTTTTACTACCACGCGCTGATCCCTGAACTGCTCCATATCGATCCTCGACAGAGCCCTTTCAAACAATATATCTTCGAATACTTTTTTCTCGCCGAAAAAGATTTCGTTTGCGTAAGGTGCTAATTTGTTTGCTAGAAGCATGTAGGCCCAAGTAGGCACAATGGCATCGGCGGTACAGGTTATCAGTACATTTTTTCCGGTATATTTGGACCAATCGTTTTCCTTTACAAAGCTGCGAAATTCTTTTTCGCGCAGAATAAGCCCTTGAAAAAGATTTTCTTTTATGTCGTAAACTTCGATTTCAGCGTTTGATTTCAGCGTTGCCAAATCGAAGGTTAATAGGCCACTGTTAGCAACTCTGTTGACAATATTTTCTTGGATTTCCATACGCTACTTAAAATTATATATGGATTGCCGGATGAAGGGCAATACCTTACTAAATAAAAAATCCGGATAAGGCTTAAAACTTATCCGGATACAAAGGTATGAATAATTAATTTTAGTAGAACCTCACACGGTTGTCCTTAATGTCTGCTTTATCTAATAAAGCTTGGAAGGACTGGTTGGAAGCTCTTTGTCTTAGCTGCTGCCGAACCTGCTGTTTTTGTTGATCAACTTTATCAAGGGCTGGCGGGTTTACAAAGTCGGTAACCTGCACCACATAGACGCCCTGTGTGCCTTCAATTGGCTTTGAAAGTTGCTTAGGCTGTAATCCGAACACGGTACCTACTACTTTATTCTCCTGTGCAACGCCGGGCAATACCGGATTTGCAAAAACGATATTTTCTTCGGCTTTCGGTGTTTTACCCACCTTCTGCGCTACCTGCTCAATTGATTTTGCTCCGTTTAAGGCCTCGTTCAGTTTTTGTTGCAGTTTAACGGCTTTTGCCCGGTTCAAAACGGCCGGTTCGATTTCTTTTTTAACATCTTCCAGGGCCAGCTGTCCTTTGGGGCGGATACTGGTGAGTTTGGCTACCACATATTGGTTGTCAAGTTCATAAACCTTATCTGTCAAATCGCCTTTGTCAGCCTTAAAAGCCCATTTTATAACTTCTCTTGGTGTTTCGAGATTAGGTAAGTAGCCTTGCATTGGTGTGATATTGTCTGCATGCTCTACGGTCAAACCTGCCTTTTTTGCTTCCTCGGCAAAGTTTTGGCTGTTGGCTTTTCCATAGAAATCAGACGCTTTTCGGTAGGCTGTCCGTAAGGTTTCGTTGCTGCTGGTGACGCTCTTGTCGATGATGGCTGCTTTTACCACTTTCGACATCCCTTTTTGCGCATCTACTTTGATAACGTGAACACCATATTGCGTGTTTAAAACGAGCACATCGCCCGGTTTTGCGTCGAATACGGCATCTTCGAAAGCAGGAATCATACTGCCTCTGGCAAAGGTTCCTAGTTCACCGCCATTATCCTTCGTTCCGTCCGTACCAAACTCTACGGCTAAAGCGGCAAAATTGCCACCGGTTAAAACCAAATTTTTAATAGAATCTGCTTTCGCCAGCGCTTTGTCTATGCCCCCTTCAGTGGCCGGATTTAATAAAATATGACGTGCAGTAACTGAATCGGGACTATTACGTACATCTAAAATTTTAGCGGATTCATATACACCATTTGCGTATACCGGACCAACGGTGGTGCCCTTTGCCGCATTGAACACTAAAGAATCCAAAGCGGGGCTTAATGTGCCTTTCTTTATATAAGAAACAGGGCGCTTCTGTTCCGAATTGGATATTGCAAAAAGAGAGTCATTGGTCGACTTTGCGAGCTCTTCTGTCAACTTGGTAATCGTTTCTTTAGCCAACGCAGTGTCTTGGGCGGTGGGCTGTGCATTAAAGACAACATAATCAAATGAACGCATTTCCATCTGGTTTTTGAAAGCCGCTTTGTGTTCATCGTAGTATTTCTGATAGTCGGCATCTGTCAATTTGATGTCCTTGTCAGGAATGGAAGCATAATCCAATAAAACGTAACTGAAGTTGGCGATTTTATTCCGTTGATTATAGTCCTCATTCGCTTCCAATGACGTAACATAAACGCTGTTTTGTATCAGGTTGTTGTATTTTTGTTGCAAGCGGTTGTCTCTCATTGCTTCCAAAAAGGCGCCCCACTGCCTACTCAGCTCACTGTTTCCGGGCTCTTTTGCTACATTGGCAAGAAACTGGTTTAACTGGTTGCGGTCTATTTCTCCAGTTTGTGGATTACCGAAATTCTGGACGATCATAGGAGACGGATTTTTGCCGGTCACTAAATCCTGCAACTCGTTTTTGCCTACGCCTAAGCCGATGCGTTTCAGCTCCTTGTCAAGCAATAAGCGTCTTAAATTTTGATTCCATGCATCTTCAACAGCATAAGCTGTCATTTGTGGATTCATATTGCCTCCCATTTGCTGACGCATGTTGTCGACACTTTGCTCCACTTGACTGTTGAAGTCTGTATACGATATAGATTCGCCATCTATACTCCCGACTTCATTTTGATGGGACGCCCAAAACGGGGTTCCGAAACGGATAACGTCGCCTAATAAAAATGCTACGATTGCCAAACCGATAATTACTACAATGATTATTCCCGCGCGGTTTCGCAAAAAGGTCATTAATCCCATATGCTCTTTATACTATTTTGATTGAAGGTTTTAAGTTCTTTATTTATTGCTTACTAAGTGTTTAAAATAATAACCACATTTTTTCAAATGAGGGCGCAAGATACAATTTTTAACAATAAAAAAAGTATTTACTGTTTAGTATTGTCACAATCCGTCACCTTCCCTTAAATTGTATACGCCTCTGGCGCCATTTATTTTCCGGTGTTCAAAGTTCTCGTCCGCTTCAAAGAAGTTTCCTTCCAAAATACTGCCATCGGGACTCGTAATAGTTAAGGGTAATTTATTGAAGAAAATACGTTTATCGTTGTCCCAAAATAGTTCCTCAGACTTGAAAACGGTTCCGTCAGCCATCGTCACTACTACATTGTGTCGCAACTCGACAAGGTTTTTCTTTTCAAAGTATAAGCCGTATTTGGAGGTCACTCTTCTTTCCTCTTGTTGGTTTTTATCGTAAAAGATCAGGAGCACATCCTTTGGGAATTCGTAAAATGGACTGTCTATATTGTGCTTAATCATCTTGCTGGAAATCAGTTTTGCTTTTACGATCGCGGAATCGCTGTAAACAACTGTTACGCCATAAGAAACGTCGATGGGCTCTTCAGCATTGATGTTTGCTATCCGTTCTACGTCCTTCAAGTCGTTTTCGCACGCCGATAGAAAAAAAGCGGCGAAAAACAACGAAACCATGGTGTGCTTGCAAACCATGGCTTTCTTTTTTTTGAGCATTTTGATTAACCGATCAGTCATCAAATACATTTCATCTGGGTATTTCCGCCTGTTAATTAGTCATACCTATACCGTTGGAACCAGCGGTCGTTCAACATAAAGGATACGGTAAAGTTAAAATATCGCTCTTTTACCAAATTGTTTGTTAAGGTTCCTCTTTGACCATATTCCGCCGTGAGGTTTATTTTGTAGTAAGCTTGGATACCAGCCTGTGCCCGTATTGGGAGACCCAGGCCAAGACTGACGGCCATATCATTTATATCTTGTCCGTTCAGATTGAGATAGGTTTTGTCGTATCGTAATCCGAAACGGTAGTCTACCACATTCCAATAGCGGATCGATGTAATATCCGGTGTCCATTGTCCACCTACGCTTGCACCATAGCTATTTTCGTATTGTGTTTGATCGTCAAAAAGAGACCCGTCTCTATAATCGGACCACTTGGCATAGCGGATATCGGCACCCAACAACCACTTATTTGCCCTGTTGATACTGAAACCAAAACTATGCCGCATAGGTAGGGTGATTTTCTCCTCATTTCCAAAAACGGAAGATACTGTGTCGAGTGTAGGGTTAACGATATCTCCCGAAACGTAGCTTGCATATCGTGTTACAACTTCAGAAGCGGTTGAGTTCAGCTTGGTTCCGAGGCTATTGGTATAACCAAGGGTCAATAGTGTCTTTTCATTTAATGTAGTATGGTATTGAAGACCAAGATCATAATTAAATCCGTTAATTTCGCGCGTGTTTTCAATTTTAGAATTCGTTGCGCCCAATTGGTTAGGGAATTCGATGCCGCTTATGTTATTTAGTTTTCCGAAGAGGTAAGAAACGTTAGCTCCTACGCTCAGGTGCTTCCCAATTTGCACGCCGTAGCCAATGTACGCTTTGCTGAGGCCTCCTTCTCCGGAGAAAACCCGATTGGCCCGAGTGGTGTCTGCACTGCCGAACGACATAGGGGAAGCATAATTATAGCCCATATCCGAAAACGGCATCAGGCCGAAACTAAAGGCCGACCGCTGACTTAGCGGAATAGCAAAATTGAGGTGGTTTAGGGCAAAATTTCCACTCGCTTCGCTGACCCCCCCCCTTTCGAGAATCGTTCTATTCATATAGGCTCCGATATCAAATGTTGATATTTGGATGCTTGAATAGGCCGCCGGATTGGCGGTGTTAATATTGCTATAGCCTCCTAAACTTCGCACGCCTGTTGAAAGCCCGCCCATCGCCCTGTACTGAGGTAACTGATCACCTCTTAAAGCCCCTAGCCCAAAAGCCGAGTATGGTGAGCTGCTGTTCGTTTGCGCATTAGCCGTTGCGCTAATGCATATTCCAATGATATAAAGGTATTTCTTAATCTGTAATCTCATGCGGATCTACTGTTCATGAAGCTGTATATCTCAATTCGAGATTGCAAAGCTATTTATTTTTTAGTTGTGAAGCAGGGTGTTTTTGTTAAAAAAGGTTAAAACACACAGTTTTACTTGGTTAAAAAAGCTGAAAGTATAAGATAGCAATGAGTAAGATAGCATAGATGCTCTCGTAAAACCACTGCGTTTTAGCGAAATTAAAATAATAAGCCATATAAATAGAAATCGGTGGCGCACATATCAAGAAGTGATATTGGGGTGCATCGGATTTTAAATAGTAAGAGAAAACACCAAACAGAAACATAAAGAACAACAGCTGAAACGATTTCCTAACGTGAACAATGCTTTTATAAAAGTTTTCTCTAAGTGTATTCAGAAAAAGGACTAAAACGAGTGCTAAAGGAAGCAGTACCCAATAGTCGTAAAGCTCTATATCGTATGATGTCGGGAATGGATTTGCTAAAGGTTTCCAAATTGCGTAAAACTCGCGTATGCGGTCGTTCCACAGGTAGATAATACCGAGAAGAAAGTAAACCGTTATGAAGCCGAGAAGTCCGGCCACCCATTCGCGCCAATCGAAGGGCCTAAATATAATGAGGGCGGTCCATAATAGTAAGAACATTAAGATGAAAGGGAAGTAGAACAGGGTTCCCAAGGCCACCAGCATGCCTAAATCATATAAAGTAGACTTTACTTCCGGACGATGATAGGTCTTCAGCAATTTATCGATCATCCAAATTAAAAGAAAATTGCAGATCAGCGTAGGCGTTAAAGCGAGGAATGGTAACAAAAGACTCGCGGTGGTAATATACATCAATGCCGGTAGAAAGGTAGGCCTTCCCAGCAAATTGTGATTATCAACAATGCGGTTTAGTAAAAGAGCCTGTGCAACGGTTAGCACTAAGGTGATTAAAACGCTCGACAGCGGGGTCAAGGTCAAATCGTTCGCATTTTTTACAAAAGCCATAATCGCCTGCTCAAAAAGTATGGGGTGAAACGATTCAGGCAGGTGGATGAAGGCGCCGATACATAGAAGAAAAGCTATAACTATTAAAAATAACAGGTTAGAGGGCGTAAATTTCCTGAATAAATTAATCATTCTGCTTTTCCTTTATTGAGCTATATACGAGTGCAATATTAGCGCAATAGAAGGGAAAAGTAAAAATTAAAACGTAAAAAAAGCAAGAGGCAATTGGCGGTATGTCCCAAGTTATGATTTCTTAACCTTCAGCCTTTAACAATTGCAATAACTTGTTTACGTTCAACTTTTCATTTAGGTCTTCACTTTCGAAAGGATCGATGTCTTCCGCTTCCATCAGGGCGATTTCGTCTTTATTATAGCGATAGATATCCCAGATCCCTTTATTATACTCCAAGGCCGTAAGGTTTTCTACCCAGTCGCCCGAATTTAAATAAGTTACCCTTCCGTTTTCCGTTTCGATCTGTCGTATTTCAGGTTGGTGGATATGGCCACAGATTACATATTGATATCCTTTTTCGATCGCCAGTTCTGCACAAGTTTTTTCAAAGTTGTTGATAAACTTAACCGCATCCTTAAAGCTAGCTTTGATTTTCTTAGAAAAACTCATTTTTCCTCTGCCCATTTTCACCAAACACCAGTTTACAAAACTGTTGAGCAAAATAAGTGAATCGTAGCCAATAGCACCAAGACGTGCGAGCCATTTGGAATGTTGCATGGTCACGTCAAAAATATCGCCATGAAATATCCAGGCATTGCCCTTTGATAGGGGTAGTATAAGTTTGTTACTAAGCTGTAGTGACCCCAGGTTGAAGTCGGCAAACTTCCGTAACATTTCATCGTGATTGCCTGTTAAATAATAGACGGGAACCCCTTCTGCTACAAACTTAAGTAGTTTGCGAACGACTTTCATATGGCTTTCCGGCCAATACCGCTTACTGAATTGCCAGATATCGATAATATCCCCATTTAGTATGATCTTTTCGGGTTTTATGCTCTTGAGATAACTGAGCAGCTCTTTAGCGTGACATCCGTAGGTCCCAAGATGAACATCTGAGATAACTACCAGCTCTATTGGACGTTTTGACATCAAAGTATAAACTTGGTACACAAAGTAACATGTGTATTGTTAACTTGCTGTTAATTAGGTGTTATGTTTGTTGGTTATTGGCTGTTCGGTTGAGCGATAAAATAGTAGCAGTACCAGTTGCAGTTGCAGTAGCACTAGCAGACGCTCGTGCAGTCGTCACCCTGAGCAAAGCCGAAGGGTCGGGCCTTCTATTGGCGTATGACCTTGGAACTGTTCCAAAACAATGGAAGAACAAGAACATAGAAGGTACACTATACCTACGCTAAATGACAAATGGATTTGAGGTGAATTTAATGTGGAGTTGACGTGGACTTGATGTGGATCCGCCCCATCGGTGTCTTATCCTGATATAGCTATACAGGTTATTGAAAATTTTGAAATTGACTACACACGCAGATTATAATGAAGCCGCTAAGATGATAGCCTAAGATAGTGATTTTTAACTAAACATTGTATTGCATGTTGATTTTTCCAGATAAGTCCTTTTTAATAAAGAAAGTAAATAATTCTTATCTTTGCAGCTTAAAAAAAACATTAAACGCCGTTTGCAGCGGTATCAATGACATATGAAAACATATCAAACCTTGCTGTATTACTGTTACAGCCCAATAGAGAACGCAGAAAAATTTGCCGAAGACCATTTAGCATTTTGCAAGTCATTAGGGCTTGTAGGGCGGATTATCGTCGCCGATGAAGGACTGAACGGAACGGTGTCTGGTACATCGGAGTCCTGTAAAGCCTATATGGATGCTGTGCATGCCGATCCTCGTTTTGCCAAAACCGACTTCAAAATAGATGAAGTAGAAGAGCCTTCATTTATTAAAATGCATTGTCGATACAAACCTGAGATTGTGCATTCTGGTCTACGCAATCCGCAGATCATAGATCCAACCAAGAAGACAGGGATTCATTTAGATCCGAACGAGTTCTTGGAGATGAAAGACCGAGACGACGTAGTTGTACTAGACGTACGTTCTGACTATGAACATAAAGTCGGCCACTTCAAAAATGCGATTCGCTTGGATATTGAAAATTTCAGGGAGTTTCCGGAGAAGATTAATGAACTGGCTAAATATAAGGATAAGAAAATTCTTACCTACTGCACCGGTGGCATTAAATGTGAAAAGGCATCGGCATTGTTGCTTCACGAAGGCTTCGAAAACGTTTATCAGCTGCACGGAGGCATTATCAAGTACGGCAAAGAGGCAGGAGGAAAAGACTTCGAAGGAAAATGCTATGTGTTTGACAATCGGGTGGCTGTTGAGGTAAACACCGTGAACCCTACCGTCGTCTCTACTTGTCACAATTGCGGTAAACAGACAGCAAAAATGATCAATTGCGCTAATCCTGAGTGTAATGAACATTTCACTCAGTGTGACGATTGCGGTTGGAAAATGGATGGATGCTGCTCGGAGGCCTGTAAAGAACACCCTCGGAAAAGACCATATGATGGCACCGGATATTATGTTAAAATTCCGCAGGCTGTAAACCTCAGCAAGAGAAAGCATAAAAAATTCGAGGCAAAGACCTAATATAGCTTATATGCGCGGTATCGGGTCTTTTTCCTTAAAGCTACTT
Organism: Olivibacter sp. XZL3; assembly: GCF_004368405.1. Taxonomy (GTDB): domain Bacteria; phylum Bacteroidota; class Bacteroidia; order Sphingobacteriales; family Sphingobacteriaceae; genus Olivibacter. The sequence continues at coordinate 13,646 of NZ_SBJH01000026.1, read as the reverse complement.
GCTCTTTTATTTCTTAGCCCAGCGCCATACTCGGCGACTGGGCAGGTAAATAGATCAAAGGTTAAGGTTCCGATTTCTTCCGTAGCTCCTGTCTCCGGCGATGCCCATTTTGCAGGAGCTCCGCTCGTTCAAAATTATTCGAAGACATCTTATCAAGCAGGAAACCAAAATTGGTCGGCAAGCTATGGCCCTGACGGCCGGATGTATTTTGCCAACAGTGACGGCCTCTTATCTTTTGATGGGCAGCACTGGAACCAAAGCACGATGCCCGGAAAGATTTTGGTGCGAGCGGTTGCGGCCGGAAAAGATGGTAAAGTTTATACCGGTGGCTTTGGCCAGTTCGGTGTGTGGGAAAGAGATTCATTTGGACAGCTCGTCTACCACTCGCTCAGCGATCAGCTAAAAGCGGCGGATAAGCTTCACGACGAAATCTGGAAGATTTATGTGGATGAAGAAAAGGTGCTTTTCCAATCCTTTTCGGCTATCTATACCTACCAGGACGGGAAATTGTCTGTGCTGAAAACAAAAGATCCATTTCTTTTTCTATATCAGGTAAACAAACGCTATGTTGTTGAAATCATATCGAAGGGATTATTTGAATTTAAAGAAGGCAAGTTAATCAAGCTTGTGGATAAAGAGCGCTACGGTAATTCGATCGTCCTCTCCATCCTCCCTTTTGATTCGCAGCGCTTATTGATAGGTACCGCAAAGAGCGGTCTATTTCTCTTTGAAAACGGATCCGTCAAACCATGGAATAATGAAGCCGATAAAGCGCTACGCCAATATCAACTCAATAATGGACTTAAAGTCCTGGGGAACCGTTACGTCTTCGGTACTATTTTAAACGGCGTATATATCCTTGATCAAACCGGGAAACTCATCCAGCATATTAATAAAAGTAATGGGCTGCAAAATAATACCGTTTTAAGCCTACAGAAAGATACCTTTCAGAACATATGGGCGGGTCTGGATAACGGAATCGATCGTATCGAAATCAATTCACCGATTTATTATTTTGACGATCGCGCTGGGATATTGGGCACGGTTTATACCTCAAAGATTTACGAGGGCAGATTATATATAGGCACAAATCAGGGACTCTATTACAGTAAGTGGCCCGCAACCAATAATCGCTTTGATTTTCACTTGGTAGAAGGCTCGCAGGGACAGGTTTGGGAGCTCTATTCAATAGGCGATGACTTACTCTGTGGACATAATAATGGCACATTCAGGGTTAATGGCGACAAACTGCAATGGTTATCAACGGTTACAGGTGGCTATTCGCTGCATACGTTGAGCGACAAGGCTGATAGCCTTATACAAGGAACCTATACGGGCTTGGCGCTATTTAAGAGGAGCGGCAAGGGCTGGGAGTTCGATCAGAAAATACGAAACTTTAACGAACCGGTCCAATATCTTCAGCAGCTAAGCAATCAACGATTTTGGGTGAGTGGATATAAGGGGCTCTATGCATTGCAGTTGAATAATGACAAGACCGTCGTTCAGCAGCAAAAAAAATACACCGAAGAGGATGGACTTCCGCAAAGCCTTTATATCAATGTGTTTGATTTAGCCGGGCGAGTGGTTTTTGCAACGGATTCGGGGTTTTATCTGCACGATGAGATCGCCGACCGCTTTCACGCCTATTCACAGCTGAACGAGCGCTTAGGGACCTTTGCTAACGCCAATAAAGTAGTGCCGGCAGCTGACGGTAAATACTGGTTTATTCGTAAAGGACACCTCGCCTTAGTAAGTTTCGGAGAAGGGGGCCGGGTAAACATCGACTCTACAGGCTTTACGGTATTGAACAACCGAATGCTGAGTTTCTATGAGAATGTAAATCTATTGACGCCAAATTTGTCGTTGATCAGTTTAGACGATGGTTTTGCTTTATATAGAAGGACAGCTGATACCAAGCGGGCGGAAATAAATGCGCCGATTATACGGAAGATAGAAGATATTGCCGACAGCACAGCGAGGCCGATAGCGTTTTATAAGGTGGACGATGTTATTTTAACCGCCAAACAAAACAATATTCGCATCACCTACGCTTTACCACATTTCTCCATCAACGCGGTGCAGTTTCAGTACCAATTAGATGGAAACGCTAAAAACTGGTCCGCATGGAGTGCCGTAACCCAAAAAGAGTTTACGAATCTCTCACCGGGGCAATACATTTTTAGGGTGCGGGCGAAAATTAACGGAAGGATAAGTCCTGAAAGCCTGTTAGCGTTTGAGATAGCGGCTCCTTGGTACCAAAGTGGTGCCGCTTGGATAATTTATACGATACTGTTTTTGCTTTTGCTTTATGGGGCGAGACGTTATTATCTGTATAAGCTTAAAAAACATCAGGAAGAAACGCAGAAACAAATGTTGCACGAACAAGAAGAGCGACTGCAAAAGGAAATGTTGGAGAATGAACAGCGACTGTTTAAGTTAAAAAACACTCAGCTAGAGAAAGAGCTGGCAGGCAAAAATAGGGAGCTGGCAAATTCGGCTATGAATATTGTTTACAAGAATGAGCTACTCAATAATGTACACGATGAGTTGCTGCAGTTAAAAGACGCTGATGGCCGAAAATTGTCCACCGACCAACTAAAAAGAATCAGTAAGATAATAGACGATGCCCGCAGTGACGAACGCGACTGGAACCTTTTTGAAGAAAGTTTCAACGAGGCTCATGAAAACTTCTTTAAAAAGTTAAAAACCAACTATCCGGAATTAGTGCCTAATGACCTAAAGCTATGTGCTTATTTGCGTATGAATATGTCCAGCAAAGAGATCGCCTCTCTACTAAACATCAGCACGCGTGGAGTTGAAATACGCCGCTACAGGTTGCGGAAAAAGTTGAATCTTGAGCACGACCAAAACCTTACCGAATTTTTAATGGGTATCTAGCTTTATCGACATAGAGCTATCTTCATTACGAAGAAGCGTATCGTCCATAGCCTTACAGCCCTACATACATCAAAAAACACTACATCATTCCCTCATCAAGTGCTATGTGTATTAAGTACACACTCACCCCTTAGGATGAGAGGTGTTTTCTATTGCCATGCAATTGTTTAACAGTAATTTATGATTTTATCGATATGCGATGAGCAAGTGATTTTCCATTTGATGTATAGATGTAGAGGCTTTTTTTTTCCGAATTTTAAAACAATCGGACAACTTTGCTTTGTTAACCAAAAGAAGGGCATACTCACTTTGGGAGGTGTAGGTGCCAAGACTATATTTAAAACGACAATTAATAACCAATCGGAAAAAGCTATGAGGTACAGATTTACGTACTGCCTAATGGTTTTGTTTATGTTTCTTTCGGCGATATCTTTTGCGCAAGAACAGATAACCATTCAAGGTAAAGTGACAGATTCGCTCGACGGAACAGGGATTCCAGGCGTGAGTGTTTTAATGAAAGGTACTGGGAAGGGAACCCAGACCGATGGCGAAGGAAACTATAGTATAACTGTCCCTTCGAATGCCACCTTAGTATTCAGTTTCATCAGTTACAGAAGACAAGAAATAGCGGTAAATAACCAAACGACTATTAATGTAACCTTAGCGAGTGAGAACCAGGAGCTCGATCAAGTTGTAGTGGTAGGTTATGGAACGCAGAGGCGAAGCCAAATTGTTGGGTCGGTAAGTTCAGTAAAATCAGAAGAGATTACCAAACAACCTGTATTAACCGCAGCTCAAGGATTGCAAGGCAAGGCATCAGGCGTACAAATCAACGCTTCAGGACAACCAGGATCGCAGCCGCAAGTCCGAATCAGAGGAGTTGGTTCAATTACGGGCAACCAAAATCCTATTTATGTGGTAGACGGTGTAATTACGGATGATATCACCAATATCAATAATTCGGACATCGCCTCCATTGAGGTGTTGAAAGATGCTTCCGCTCAAGCCATTTATGGTAGTAGAGCGGGTAATGGGGTGATCCTCGTAACGACTAAAACGGGACAAAGCGGTAAAATGCAGATCAATGTAAACGCCTATGCCGGTTTTCGAAATATGACGAGTAAAGTCGACATGGCGGGAGCTCGGGATTACGCGATTTACACGAATGAAGCGATTATTAATGGAACCAATGAAGGAGAAACGCCGGAATTATTGTTCGACCCGAATAATCTGCCCAGTCAAACAACGGATTGGATGGATGCGGTGACCCGACAAGGACTGGTGCATAACTATGACGTTAGCGTAAGCGGATCATCAGAGAAAACGAATTACTACTTTAGTGCCGGTTACTTTGGAGACCAAGGTATCCTTAAAGGATCCAAATACGATCGGTTCAATGCGAGAGTAAATAATGAGTATAAAATAGCGCCTATTCTCTCCGTCGGTCATAATCTCACGGTGACCTATAGCAAATCGAACAATATTCCCGCAAGCGTTTTTGCCTCGGCTTATCGGATGTCTCCTGCCGCGCCTATTTATAATGAGGACGGTAGTTATGGATATCAACCCGGCCTAAATGTAGGGAACTCAATAGCTACGATTAACTATACCAACGACTTTACCAATACACTACGACTACAAGGTAATGGTTTTATATCCTTGAAGCCAGTGGAAGGGCTGACCTTACGAAGTGACTTCAACTTCGATAAAACAAATGGAGACGGTCTTCAGTATGCTCCGGTATATACTGTTTTTAGCGCACAACAAAATAATCGTTCACGCTTAAATGTGCTGGATAATAGCCGATTCTACTACATTTGGAATAACCAGGCCTCGTATACGAAAATTTTCGAAGATAAACACGAGATTAACGCCACATTGGGGTACTCCTTTGAAAGAGATCGCGCAACAAGATCAAATGTAAGGGTGCTCGATGTCCCAAATCAGCGTAATTTGTGGTATATCAGTCAGGGAGACGTGTCGACTATCACGATTGACCCGAATAATAACGTCAATGGAGGCGATTTGGTACGACGGCAGTCGATTTTCGGCCGTTTAACTTACACCTATAACAGTCGATACAACATTAGCGGTTCCTTACGTCGGGATGGTTCTAGCTCTTTTCCGGTGAACAATAAATGGGGAACGTTCTACTCCATTGGTGGATCATGGAACATTGGAGAAGAAGATTTTATGAAAGACCAAGATTTATTTGATTATTTAAGGTTAAGAGTGGGATATGGTAAGGTAGGGAATGATATCAGTATTTCAGGCAATAATTTAGCCGCCTTGTTGGGTGTTTCACAAACAGGTTATTACCCCTTCGGATTTCCCAATTTCGATCCTGTTTTAGGCGTCAACTACAACCAAATCAGAGATGCCGGAGCTTCATGGGAAACAACAAAGGGCGTAGACGCCGGATTAGAGTTCGGTCTTATTCAAGGAAAACTGTCAGGAAGTTTCGGGTACTATAATAAATTGACCGATGCCTATGTTCCCGTTACAATCCCCTCCCTTTTTGGAGATGCAGACAGGGTCGTGTATTCGCAAGCTGCTAGGGTGAGGAACAGAGGATTTGAAGTCGCTTTGAATTGGGATAACCGGGTTAACGATGATTTTTCGTACCGATTTGGGGGTAATGTAACCTTTAATAAAAATATCGTAGATGAAGTTGCCGGTAACTTGCGTTTACAGGGTGGAAGCCTTGGAAACGGTCAGATTACAACGTTAACACAAGTAGGACAGCCTGTCGGAAGCTTTTGGGTTTATGAAACCACGGGCTTCGATGAACAAGGTAATTTTACTTACCGCGATTTAAACGAAGATGGCGTTATAGACGATAACGATCGAATCTTTGCTGGGTCTTATCAGCCCAAAGCCTATTTTGGATTTAATGCCGGATTTAATTATAAAAAGTGGGATTTTGCGTTTGACCTTTATGGAAATCTCGGAAACAAAATCTTTAATGGAAAACGGGCCGTGAGGTTCGGAAATGACGCGGTGGAGCAGGAAGTCTTCGCTAACCGATGGACGCCGCAAAATCAGAACGCCGTTAGTCCAGCTGCATCAAATACGATCCCTCGGCCTTCAACTTATTATGTCGAATCAGGAAATTTTCTGCGCGTAAACAACATCACATTGGGCTATACTTTTGATGATCAAAAATGGGCATTCTTGAAAGACAGTAGACTGCGGATATTTGCTACAGCTCAAAATCCCTTCGTGTTTAAGTCGTACAGTGGCTTTACTCCCGAAATCGGCGGAGCTACATCTGGAAATATTTCCGATGCCGACCGGCGAAACGCAGGATCTGCGATTAATTCCGGAATTGAATTGGATGTATATCCCATATATTCCACTTATATGTTTGGTTTAAATTTGACATTTTAAGATCATGAAGAAATTCATTCATTATATTGGTGTTTTCGCTACGCTCTCATTGGGCGTGGCTGCCTCCTCCTGTAGTAAAGACTGGTTGAATCCAGCACCGGAAAATCAAGTTTCGGGAGATGACTCAACTTTTAGTAATCCACAAAATGCGCAACGATTTGTTAATTCTGCTTACACCAATCTCTTGACCTGGGAACAAAGTTCCTTTGCCTGGATTGGAGTTACCAGTATCACTTCTGATGATGCCGATAAAGGAAGTTCGCCCGGAGATAATGGGACTGACAAAGATCAGTTAGACAACTTTACTTTCAGTGCTTCCACCCCTTCTTTCTATAGCATGTGGAGCAGTAACTACTTAGGTGTCAGTTATTGCAATCAAGCGCTTGAAAATGTGCCTCAATTTGCAATAGAGGAAAGTTTAAAAACCCGATATGCCGCAGAGGTACGCTTTTTAAGAGCCTACTATTATTTCAATTTGGTCAGGATGTTTGGTAATATTCCTAAAATTGACCGGGTAATTGACTATGAAAACGTAGAAGAGCGCGAGACGGCATATACACAGCTACCGGCAGATTCTATTTACGCGTTTATAAAAAGTGATTTGGAATTTGCCTTGGCAAACTTACCGAAGAATACTGAATATGGTGCTCAAGACCTAGGACGAGCTACGATGGGAGCAGCAGCAGGCTTATTGGCGAAAGTTTCTTTGTATAGAAAAGAATGGGACAGAGCGTATTCCTTAGCGGATAGTATTATCAACGGTGCGGTTGGAGCCTATGCATTAGTGAGCGATTATACCACCATTTGGAGAGAAGTAGGAGAAAATTCATCGGAGTCTCTCTTTGAGATCCAAAGCAGCGGTTTGCAAAACAGCAGCGTACAACAGTTCAGCCAGGTTCAAGGTATAAAAGAAGGAACGTTCAATGTGCCTTCTGGACAGGTTTTCCAAGGATGGGGCTTTAATACGCCGACTCAAGATCTATATAACGCCTATGAAGACGGAGATGTTCGGCGTGATGCGACTATTATTAGCGTCGGAAACACATTGTTTGATGGAGTAAGAGTGAATTCGGCATTCAATCCTCGATACAATTACAAAGCTTATCAAAGCATTTTGAACGAAACATATGGTGGAAGCACAGATTATTCGAACGTGAATATTCGTATTCTTCGTATGGGAGAAATATATCTTATCCGTGCAGAAGCGGCCAATGAATTGGGAAATACAGCAGTCGCCGTATCCTCTGTAAATGCTATCAGGGCAAGAGCAAGAGGTAACAATCCGAATGCGGTGCCAAATATCCAAGCAGCTGGACAGGAAGCGCTTCGTCCGTTGATTTGGAATGAAAGGCGGCTGGAATTGGCGATGGAGTTCGATCGTTTCTTCGATTTGGTTCGCACAGGTCAAGCTGGAACTGTTTTAAGAGCGCACGGGAAACAATTCGTCGACGGCAGACATGAATTATTTCCGATTCCACAAAACGAAATTATTGCAAGCGACAATAGGCTTCACCAAAACCCTGGATACTAACACTAACACGTTGGAGACTGTCTAAAGAGTTGTTTTCTCCACGCGATGTTGCCCTGGAGGTAGGCCCGGAGATATCAATTCGCTAAGAGATACTTTTTAGACAGCTCTTTAACTTATTTCTATATCAACTATTGATGGAAGCCGCATGCGCTTCCATTTAAAAAGTAGTTGAACAATGCATATTCGATGAAAAATTTCTTTTACATATTACTTCTATCATTTTTTGCAGTACTTTTTTCCTGTTCTCAATCGCCGTCCAATAAAGACGATGGGCAGGTGAACGGGCAGGCAGACAGCCTTTCCGACGACTCTTTACTGACGCTTGTACAACAACAGACCTTTCAATATTTCTGGGAAGGCGCAGAAGAGACCTCTGGTTTGGCTCGTGAACGGATTCATCTGGACGGTGTGTATCCGGAAAATGATCAAGACGTGGTAACCATTGGCGGCGGCGGCTTTGGTGTCATGAATATTTTGGTAGGCATTGAACGAGGTTTTATCTCCCGGCAAGAGGGTGTGCAAAGGCTAGAGCAGATTGTTAATTATTTGGAAAAAGCAGATCGTTTTCATGGTGCATGGCCCCATTGGTTGCACGGGCCTACCGGTAAAGTAAAGCCCTTTGGTCAGAAAGACAATGGTGGCGATCTGGTAGAAACAGCCTTTATGGCGCAAAGCCTCTTATGTGTACGACAGTATTTAGCGAACGGCAATGAACAGGAGCAAGCGGTTGCCGCGAAAGCGGATCAATTGTGGAAAGAGATCGATTGGAACTGGTACCGCAAGGGAAATCAAAATGTGTTATATTGGCATTGGAGCCCCGAATATGAATGGGAAATGAATTTTCCGGTGACGGGCTACAATGAATGCCTGATTATGTATGTATTGGCGGCTGCGTCTCCAACGCATGGCGTACCTGCTGCGGTTTATCATGAGGGTTGGGCAAAGAGTGGAAAGATTAAAACCGATGCAGAGCAATATGGGCATAAAATCATTTTAGGCTTCAATGGACATGAAGGAACTGTTGGTCCCATGTTCTGGGCACATTATTCCTACCTCGGCTTAGACCCAAGGGGATTAAAGGATGAATATGCCGATTACTGGGAATTAAATAAAAATCAGACGCTTATTCAACGGCAATACTGCATCGAAAATCCAAAAGATTTTAAAGGCTACGGGCCTAACGCTTGGGGCTTAACGGCAAGTTACTCAGTAAACGGCTATGCCGGTCATAGTCCGAAAGAAGACTTAGGCGTAATCAGCCCGACAGCTGCGTTATCTTCTTACCCTTATACACCGGAATATAGCATGCAGGTCATCCGCTATCTTTATGATCAATTAGGCAGTAAAGTGTGGGGTAAATATGGGTTTTATGACGCTTATAGTGAAACGGATAACTGGTTTCCTCAACGGTATTTAGCAATTGATCAAGGACCAATTCCAGTCATGATCGAAAATGAACGGAGTGGATTGCTTTGGAATCTGTTTATGAGTGCGTCTGAGGTAAAAGAAGGATTAAAGAAATTGGGTTTTTCAAGTAGTCAACATTCTTTATAATAATGAGTTATCAGTTGTCAGTTGCGAACCTATCGGCCTATTGGAAAATTCTTGGAAGGTTAACCGCTGGACTTTTAATCTTTGGGTTAAACTTCTCAGTACATGCACAAAAGCTGCAGACCTACTGTAATCCGCTCAATTTGGATTACACCTATATGGTCTATAATGCGCATGATGATATCTCCTACCGCTCAGGCGCTGACCCTGCCGTTGTTGAATTTCGCGGCGAGTATTATATGTTCGTTACCCGATCGATGGGATACTGGCATTCGACTGACCTGACAAACTGGGATTTTATTACACCCGAAAAATGGTATTTTCAGGGTTCCAACGCACCGGCGGCACATAATTATAAAGATTCGGTGCTCTATGTTACTGGAGATCCATCGGGCTCGATGAGTATCCTGTATACGGATAATCCAAAGAAAGGCGATTGGAAGGCTGTTCCGGCGATCTTAAATGATTTACAGGATCCGGATCTTTTTATAGACGATGATGGTCAGGCTTATATATTCTGGGGATCCTCCAATAAATTTCCAATCAGGGCTAAAACATTGGATCGACATAAACGGTTCCGCCCCTCAGAGAAAATCTACGAATTATTTAACCTAGATCCGGATAAGCACGGGTGGGAACGTTTCGGTGAAAATCATCAGGATACGGTGCTCGGGGGATATATAGAAGGGCCATGGCTAACCAAGCACGGTAACAAATATTATATGCAGTACGCTGCTCCCGGTACCGAGTTTAACGTATATGGCGACGGCGTTTATGTCAGTGACCATCCGCTGGGCCCCTATCGTTATGCACCTAATAACCCTGTCGCCTATAAGCCCGGTGGCTTTGCGAATGGAGCGGGACATGGCAGCACCGTAGTGGGTGCAGGAAATCAATATTGGCATTTTGGATCGATGGCCGTTTCGGTAAATGTGGGCTGGGAACGGCGCATTTGCATGTTCCCCACCTATTTTGATCAAGAAGGTTTGATGTATACGGATACGAGGTTCGGCGACTACCCTCACTACGCATCAGGAACGTCGAAACAAGGCGAATTTACGGGCTGGATGTTGCTCTCTTATCAGAAACCGGTGACGGTTTCGTCGACTGCAGGCGGGCAAAATGCACAGCATATGGTTGATGAAAGCATCAAAACCTTTTGGCTCGCAGCAGCAAATGATGACAGGCAATGGGCGCAAATTGACCTTTTAAAGCCAGCAACAGTACATGCCATACAAATCAACTATCATGATTATCTATCTGATATGTATGGACGGATCCCAGGGCTCAAACATCAATATCTAATAGAAGGCTCATTGGATGGAAAGCATTGGAATGTGATAGTAGACAAGCGAAATAACGAACAGGATGTGCCGAATGAATATGTCTCTTTAAATGAGCCAGCACGCATTCGATACGTTCGCTATAAGAACGTACACGTCCCCACTCCTCATTTGGCAATTTCCGGGCTGCGTATTTTTGGTAAAGGCGAAGGAAAAGCTCCGAAGCGTGTGAAAGGGTTTCAAGTGGAAAGGCATCCGGATAAAAGAGATGCCACCCTCTCCTGGGATCGGCAAAAAGAAGCGCATGGATATAACATTTTATGGGGAACTGCTCCTGACAAACTATACAATGCGTGGATGGTGTATGATAATAATACCCTTGACATGAAAAGTTTGACTGCAGATCAAACTTATTATTTTGCCATTGAAGCTTTTAACGAAAACGGAGTTTCGGAAAGAATACAGGTACAGGAAGTGAAATAAGCTTTTAGGGCGTAGGTATTAACGAAGACCTAAAACCTAATAGCCAAAAGCTAATAAGAAAATGAACAAACTAATAATACCAACCCTGGCAGCTGCCCTGTTGATGGCAGCACCATGTAAAATACAGGCGCAAAGGAAGGTTAGCAGAAAGCCAACCTTGACGATTAAGCAAACCGAGAAAGATAAAATGGATGCCTTTATTAATGAGCTGATGGCTAAAATGACCATTGACGAAAAAATAGGACAGCTTAATTTGCCTACTGGAGGTGAAGCTACTACCGGATCGGTGGTGAGTACCGATCTTGAAAGTAAAATCAAGGCCGGACAGGTGGGCGGCGTGTTTAGCTTAACAACGCCCGATCGGGTACGAAAGACCCAGGAACTTGCAGTTAATCAAAGTCGACTAAAAATCCCTTTGATCTTTGGGCAGGATGTGATCCACGGGTATAAAACGCTGTTCCCTATTCCTTTGGGGCTATCAGCGACCTGGGATTTAGCGTTAATAGAAAAAACGGCACGCGTTGCTGCAACGGAAGCTAGCGCCGATGGTTTGAATTGGGCGTATTCGCCCATGGTCGATATTTCCCGTGATCCCCGTTGGGGAAGAATATCGGAGGGAAGCGGTGAAGATACTTATTTGGGATCGCAGATTGCCGCGGCCATGGTACGCGGCTTGCAAGGGAACGACTTAGCCGCGAATAATACGTTGATGGCCTGTGTAAAACATTTTGCTTTATATGGTGCGGCAGAGGCCGGGCGGGATTATAACACCACAGACATGAGCCTACATCGGATGTATAATGAATATCTACCGCCTTACAAGGCGGCGGTGGATGCCGGTGCGGGAAGCATCATGACGTCTTTCAATGATATCAACGGTGTACCGGCTACCGCTAACTACTGGTTGTTAACCGACGTGCTACGGAAACAATGGGGATTTAAAGGGATGGTTGCTACCGATTACACCGCTATCAATGAATTGATTGATCATGGTTTGGGCGATCTGCAACAAGTTTCTGCTCTATCGCTCAAGGCGGGTGTCGACATGGATATGGTAGGGGAAGGCTTTTTAACCACTTTAAAGAAATCCTTAGAGGAAGGCAAAGTCAGCGAGACAGATATTGATCGCGCTTGTAGAAATGTGCTGGAGGCTAAATATAAATTAGGGCTTTTTGATAATCCCTATAAATATTGTAGCGAGGAACGCGCTAAGAAGGAAATTCTGTCAAAAGAACATTTAAATTTTGCCCGCGAAGTGGCCGCACAATCCTTCGTGCTATTAAAGAACGAAAATAACACCTTGCCACTAAAAAAGTCAGGAACCGTAGCGCTAATTGGTCCGCTGGCGAATACCGGAAGTAATATGCCGGGAACCTGGAGCGTGAATGCCGATCTACAGAACACGCAATCCTTGTTGGAAGGCATGAAGGAGCTAGTAGGATCGAAAGTGAAAATTCTACACAGTTTAGGGTCAAACCTATTGGAAGATGCTGCTTACCAAGAGCGCGCCACCATGTTTGGTCGGGAAATTCCGCGGGACAATCGTTCGGAAGAAGCTTTAATTCAAGAGGCCGTAGCCACGGCAGAGCAGTCGGACGTGGTAGTAGCCGCTCTCGGGGAGAGTTCCGAAATGAGCGGTGAAAGTTCAAGCCGTACCGACCTGAATATCCCTGCGGTGCAGCAACGATTACTTGCGGCATTACTGAAAACCGGAAAACCGGTGGTATTAGTACTTTTTGCTGGTCGACCGCTAACGCTTACCTGGGAAGAGGAACATGTGCCTGCTATTCTGAATGCATGGTTTGGCGGCACAGAAGCGGCGAAAGCGATTACCGATGTCTTATTTGGTGATGTTAATCCTTCTGGTAAAATTACCGCAACCTTCCCTAAAAACGTCGGACAAATTCCTCTTTATTATAGTCACAAAAATACAGGGCGACCACTTGCGGAAGGGAAATGGTTTCAAAAATTCCGTTCTAACTATCTTGATGTGGATAACGAACCACTTTATCCCTTTGGCTATGGCTTAAGTTATACCTCGTTCGCTTATGGTGATATCATGCTAAGTAAGAACTCATTCAGCGAAGGAGACTCCATTGCTGTGTCTGTAACGCTAACCAATACGGGTAAAATGGCTGGCAAAGAAGTGGTGCAACTGTACACGCAGGATTTAGTTGGTAGTATAACCCGTCCGGTCAAAGAACTTAAAGCGTTTCAAAAAATTGAGCTAAAGGCGGGCGAGAGCAAACAAGTGGTTTTCCATCTTTCTGCAGAAGATCTGAAGTTTTATAATGCCGACTTGCAATATGTAGCAGAACCAGGCGATTTCAAAGTTTTTGTGGGCGGCAATTCGCGTGATGTGAAAGAGGCTCAGTTTACCTTGCAGTGATCTTTTAGGCATAAGGTATGAGGTTTAGGGTGTAAGGTGTCTTTGTCTTGTCCTGATATAGGTTGACAGTTTATTATTTACAAACTGACAAGCATGATGGCGAAATTACAGAGAATGACCG
>NZ_SBJH01000070.1 GCF_004368405.1 Olivibacter sp. XZL3 | reverse complement strand
CGGTCATTCTCTGTAATTTCGCCATCATGCTTGTCAGTTTGTAAATAATAAACTGTCAACCTATATCAGGACAAGACATTGCTTCCTAAAACTTACCACCTCAAACCTTACACCTCTTAATACCTTACACCCTATACCTCTATTAAATTATCTCAAAATACCGTTTCAATTCCCAATCGGTAACCACTTTAGCAAACTGCTGCCATTCCCATTCACGCGTACAGCAGAAGTGATCCACAAATTTTTCACCAAACAGCTCCTGCGCAACCGCCGACTCCTTCATTTGCTTGGTCGCCTCGTCAAGGTTTGTAGGCAATTTCCCATTCGAAAAATCCTTATAACCATTACCCACAGTAGCAGGCTGTGACAAAGGAATCTGATGCTTTATTCCGTACAGGCCAGCGGCTAGGCAAGCAGCAATGGCCAAATAAGGATTGGTATCCGAACCAACCACTCTCGTTTCTACTCTGGCTGACTTCGCTCCGAGCGGTAAAACCCGCAGTGCAACCGTCCGGTTATCCAAAGCCCAGGTAAGCGTCGTAGGCGCCCAAGCGCCTTCAACCAAGCGTTTGTAACTATTCACCGTTGGCGCAACGAGCGGCAAAATATGCGGCAGACAGTGAAGCTGGCCAGCGATATAGTGCTGCATTAGTTCGCTCATGTGTTGATCTTGTTGCGGATCAAAAAACAAATTCGTCTTCGAATCCGCATCCCATAAACTTTGGTGTACGTGCCCGCTGCATCCTGGCAAATCTTCCCGCCATTTGGCCATAAAGCAGGCCATAATGCCATGCTTATAAGCAATTTCTTTCACAGCTGTTTTAAAGAGGATCGCACGATCTGCCGCTTCCAAAGCACCCGAGTAGGTAATAGCCGCCTCATACACGCCCGGGCCTGTTTCCGTATGCAGCCCTTCCAATGGCACATCAAACTTAGCCAATAAATCAAAAAGGTCATTAAAATAATCACTTTTTAAAGCACTTCTTAAGATCGAATAACCAAACATTCCCGGCGTTAAAGGTTTCGGTTCCTTATAGCCCTTTAGCGCAAAGCTATCCGGTGTTTCCTCAAAATTAAACCATTCAAATTCCTGCGAAAAATAAGGTTCGAAACCCAAAGAACGACACTCGGCAATTATTTTTTTAAGCAGTTGACGCGGACAGACATAAGCTCCTTCACCCTTTGCATCAAAAAAATCCCCCAGGAAAAAGGGCGTATCGTTTTCCCATGGAATTTTTCTAAACGTGTTGAGATCAAGCTGCAAAGGCATATCAGGATAGCCCGAATGCCAGCCTGTAAATTTTGTATTTTCATAGGCTAGATCCTGCGCATCCCATCCAAAAACCACATCGCAAAAGCCCAGTTCGCCTTTCAGTACCGCACTAAATTTATCCGTTGATATATACTTTCCGCGTAAGATGCCGTCGATATCAGCCGCTGCCAGTTTTACTTTCCCAGAAGCATGTTGTTTTACGTATTCTTCTATCTGTTCTGCCGTCATTTTTTAAAGATTTTAAATAATACATACGAGACGAGTATAATAAGCAGGTATACCAAACCAATCTCCCAGTTATAAAAAAACATGGAAGCTAGTGAAACAATCCCCACGACCAATACCAGGATGGGAAATAAAGGATAAAGGGGCACCCGGAATGGGCGGTGTAGATCCGGTTCCTTTTGACGTAGTTTGATCAGGGCGATCATGGCGATTACGTACAGTGTCAGTGCTCCGAAAACCGACAGTGTAATGATCTCGGCCGTTTTACCGGAGAGTAATGCCAGTACTCCCACCAACATGTTACCGATCAGTGCCGCAGCAGGTGTTCTGAATTTCTTGGAGATATCGCCAAATACACGCGGAAAATTATGCGCTTTGCCCATTTCGTAGGTAGATCGACCCGCGGCCAATATCAATCCGTGGAAAGAGGCCACTAAACCAAATAAACCTACTGTAATCAGTAAATGGTACATAACATGATTATCGCCCGTAATCATTGATAGCGCCAAGGGCAGCGGGGAGTCGGAGGTTTCACCTGCTATTCCATCACGAAAAACAATCGCTTCCCAGCCCCCCACACCCACCGCTGATACAAACACGAGCACACATAACATGGCCAGTGTGAAAATAGCCCAACCAAAGCCCTTTTTTATATCGCGCTGCGGATTTTTTGTTTCCTCCGCCACGTTCGCAATCCCCTCAATACCCAAGAAAAACCAGATGGCAAAAGGTATAGCCGCAAAGGCGCCACCCCACCCATTGGGAAAAGCATTACGAACAAGATTTTCAGCGTTAAAATGTGGCGTAGCAATCCCCACAAAGAGCAAGAGCTCTCCCACAGCCAACACCGTAATGACCATTTCAAAAGTTGCTGCTGCTTTTACCCCCACCATGTTCAACCCGGTAAATAACAAGTAAGCAATAATAGCGGTGTATATAATGGATGCCTCGGGGAAGAAAGCATTAAAATAAGCGCCAATGGCAAATGCAATAGCAGGTGGCGCAAAAACAAATTCAACTGTTTGGGCGATGCCCGATATAAAAGCGATATCTTTTCCCAGCACCCTGCCTGCATAATCAAAAACTCCACCAGCCTTGGGGATCGCGCAGGCCAGCTCTGTATAGCTGAAAGTAAAGGTAATATACATCAGCATCACCACAAAAGTAGCAAGCGCCATGCCCAGTGTCCCGCCCTTTTCCAAACCCAGGTTCCAGCCGAAATACATACCAGAGATGACGTAACCTACGCCAAGTGCCCATAATGCAAAAGGGGTTAATGTTTTTCTTAATGTCGTACTCATTCATTATTTGGTTTAATGTTTAAAAAGTCTCCCCAGCTTTTTATATGGCTATTCAACATTAGTAGCTTCTCATCAGACTATTCAATACGGTGTTGCTATCCGCAAAAGATAGCGCCTTTTTATCTCGGTAAAAGGCCTCTTCCCAATTTCCGTACATATGATTAGGTAATACAATAAAACGCTTTCCGAAATCCAGTCGGCTTTTTTCTACCCATTCCCGTCGTTCTTCCATCGAATTATTGTTAAATATAGCAGAAAAATCACCAAGGTTATCTCCTAACAACATAATAATATTGAAGTTATCGGCCACACTATTTCTTCTCTTTTCTTTCGATGAGGTATCTTCCAGTAATAACAAATGTTCTTTATCCGCATGCGGGAAACCATACTGCTGTAAGTTTGCCAAGGTCTGTTGTTCGTCCTGCAAAATACGGTTCGTAACGTAAAAGACTGTCACGCCTTTTGAGGCAGCGTACTGAAAGAAAGACGGTGCCCCAGGTACGGTATCGCAGGCCACTTGCTTCGTCCATTCAACCCAGGAAGAGTCGGTGTAATTTCCACCCTGTTGCGCTTGATGCACATAATAAGGGCTATTGTCCAACACTGTTTCATCAATGTCCGTCACAATGGCGAAAGGTTTATCCGTTGAGGATTTTAATAACTCGTCCAAGCTTAGCCGAGCGCTATTATAAGCTTGATAACTTAGCGCCCGATATTCGGCAGCACGCTGCTGCCACAAAGCCCCCCAAGCGGGAGCTTCGGGCATTAACGACAGTTCCTTCGTATTGTTTTTTTGCTTACAGGACAGGAGGACCAGCAAGCAGAGTATTCCTATTTTACGCATAAGGTAGTTCCTTCTTATTTTAATATCCAAATTTCCTGATTCACATGATCATTCCCACCAAACTGTCGCTGTATCGCTTCAGAAACATTTTCACCATTATAATTCAGCTCATCAGCTGGATATAACCACCTCTTTGGGAAAGTATTTGTCGGATCATTCAGGTTGGTCGCCGAATTCAGGATGAAGGTTGGGTATCCTGTCCGTCTATTTTCAAACCAAGCATTAAAATCACAGGCTTGTAAAAAACCAGCTAAGTATTTTTGCGTAATGATCTGTTCGATTTGTTGTTCGGTTGATCCTGTTAGCGGATGATCATTCACATATTGTTGAATATAATCGTCTGTGATCGGCATACCATGATGATATTTTTCATTATCAGGAGTATAACGTGCTAAAAATTGCATCGAGGCTGTAATTCCGGCATTGTAATACGTGCTTGCCGCACCACCAATCCAACCTCTTATACTCGCTTCTGCCAAAATAAACTGCACATCCCAATAATTGAACTGTCCTACCGGCTCGGCATTGAACAAGTCTGCATAACGATCGTTCAAGTCACTAAAATCCTTTGTGGCGTGGATCGTTTGCAAACTATTAAAGGATGCGGATGCTTCGACCGCGGGATAAGCATCCCAATCCGAAGCGCTTTTACCAGCAGCCAGCTTTACAGCAGAAGGTTTTGCATAATAAAACAATCGCCGATCCCCCATCTCCTTTAAAGGATTAATGAGATTTGCCGATAACATGGGGTAAATTGTAAAGGGGTTAGAACTATTGATATTTACCCAAGGGTATTTTTGGTTGTCCTTATCCAGATAGGTAAGCGCAAAATTATCATCATAGCCCCGCATAAGCGGCCGGTTATTCACAATCTCCTGAAAGCGAGATATCACGTTCAAATCAGCATCATCTGTTTTTTTATAGAGATTGATCAGTACATACAACTCAAAACTATTTACTAAACGCTGCCATTTATCAGTACTTCCATTATAAATAGGATCACCCGCAAAATTTTCTCCTTGAGAAAAGAGGTCATTGGCCTGATCCAATTCTGACAGAATTCCTAAAAACACCTCTTTCTGCGCATCATACTTCGGCTTCACCAAACCCTCTGTTTCTCCTTTAACGGCCTCCGTATAGGGTATATCGCCCATTTGCATGGTTAGTATAAAAAACTGCCATGCGCGGATGAAATGCCCCAAGGCAGTATAGGAATTTTTCAAACCATCTGTTTCAGCGTAACCAATCATCGGATCTATATTACGGAGTAGCGACAAACGATTAAAGTTACCGCGCGTAATTCGATTATATTGGTAATTTTCCTGCCCTTCCTGCCAGGTAAGGTATTTTGCTAACAGAAAAGGTTGCATAAAGGATTTCTGCGTACTGATGTCTGTCCGTGTAATATCGAGCAACATGTTACTGGCCAACATACCCGAAGTGACCTGATCGGTGGCATTGGGATTGGTGTTCATCTCATCAAATTTAGAGCAACCCAGCAGCAGGCTCGTTGCCATGCTGAACACACCGATATATTTTATATAGATTTTCATATGTGTATAATTTATTTTTTATCTGTCATATGGAATACTCATGTGTGTTTGTGTTTTGGAAACATGAGTATTTCATTTTTTATCACATTAAAAATTTAACATCCTTTATTAAAACCCAAGACGTATATTCAACCCAAGCATACGCTGTGAAGGTGAGTTTAAGTTTTCCGTAAACACATCGGGATCCGAAAATTTAAATTTGGTAAATAAAAGCACGTTCTGTCCAGTCAACGATACGGATGCGTTTTTAATACGCGTTTTGGACAACAGCTTTGCTGGAAAGTTATAACCAATGGATATTTCACGTACTTTCACAAATCCTTGCTTTTGCACACCATGTTCGCCGTCACCATCGTTCAAAGATTGCGCGTAATCTTGGTAATTCACCTGCACATCGTTTGGAGCATATACACGGGTATCGTTGGTTATTTGACCATATTTATCATAAGTTGCTTCACCCGATACCACTTTTACACCTTGGCCAACGTAATTCGATAAACCATTCACCACTGCATCATAGCGGTATTGATTATCGGTTTCCGGATTCGCTCCTGTATCAAACATTTTATCCCAGATATAATTGTACATTAAACCACCAATACGGCCATCAATGGTAATACCGAGCGTGAAGTTGCCCAAACGGAAAGTATTGATAAAACCAAACATAAAATTAGGATCACCATAGCCCATTTTACTCTCGTAATTGCTGGTCTTCGGAATACCGTTCACATGAATAATATTTCCCTCCGGATCGCGTTCCCACATATTTTTCTTATATACATCCCGTCTCGCCCCTTTCTTCGTCCAAAGATCGTCGGCTGAATAAACAGGATCTAAATTCACATAATATTGATGGTTGTTCGACCAGTTGATCGCTGTATTCCATTCAAAGTTTTGTCTCTTAATGGGTGTCCCTGTCAAGGTGATCTCCAAGCCTCTCCGTTCATAGGTTTCAGCTGTATTGACAAGCGTTGAAGAAAATCCGGAAGCGGAGGAGATGGTTACAGCCTTTTGCTGATTGTAGTAATACTTATTGAAGTATGTAACATCGAGGCCTATCCTTCTTTGGAACAAAGAGATATTACCACCAAATTCATAGGTGCGGTGCGCATTGGCCAGCAAACTATTTCCGAGCAGGTTAGCCGGGTAACTGGCCGTATTGTAATTATCCCAAACACCCGGTGATACCGCATAGGTTCTGTTGTTGCTGTATACGTCCAAAGGCGACTTATCAACCGCCCAGGAACCACGCAATTTCACCATATCAAAAGCTTGTGGTAATTTGACGTATTGAGAGAGGATAAAGCTGGCGGCCACGGAGGGATAAAAATAGGACCGGGAAGATTTAGCTTGTGTGGAACTCCAATCATTTCTACCGGTCACATCCACAAAGATCGCATCATCCCAGGATAAACTGGCTTTACTGAACACGCTATTCACCTGTCTTCTATATTCCGTTTCAGCAACTAAGGCCTTGTCTACTGAAGCAGCCAACGAATACCAACCCGGCACACTCAGGCCATTCTGCGTGGCTGCGTCTAACCCACGATCATTGTAGTAATAAATGGTTCCCCCTCCTAAGGCATTCAATCCAAATTTACCCCAACTTTGGTTGTAGGTCAATATGAAATCATTATTCGTGCTGAAGCCCCAGTCTTTATTGATCCCGTAGGTACCAAGTGAATTAAAGGACACATTTGTCCCCGGGGTTAATGCAAGGCTAGGATCCTCTCTTGAATAGTATCTTCCTACGTAAAACTCACTGCGCGTCGAGTTGATACCGATCGGATTCCGTATCGTCTCTATATTACTGTAAAAATCATATCCGGTACGGAACAAAACTTTCAAATTTTTATTGATCTGATAGTTCGCATTAAAACTGGCATATAGTTTATTCTGCGTGATACCATTCAGTTTTTCATAGGCAATTAAGTAGGGATTATCATACCAGGCATCATACAGCCAGTTTTGTTGTTGATGGGGGGTTACCCAATAATCACGATACTGCCGGATATCATAATCTGGGCCGGTCCACATCAAAATCTGATAAAGATATCCTTGATTTCCATATCCTGTACCCCATACTTGTGGAGCATTCTGCCGGGTATAACCAGTTTGGGCCCCAATGGTAAATTTATCTCCCAGCTTCATTTCTCCGCTGTTCGTAAAGTTGATGATATTGAGTTTGGTATTTGGGTACTGGCCTTTATTGAGAATATGATTCAAGCTGGTACGAAAAAAGCCGTTTTCACCTGTTTGCGTAATGCTCACATTGTTATTGGTTATGATACCTCTTTCTAAGAAATTCTTCAGATTATCTTTCCCGCTAGAGACTAGCGGCATCTCTTCTTCTTGTTTAGTAATGGGATTCCACTGCATTGCCGTTTGGCCAATATCCAGTTTAGGTCCCCACACATAATCATCTGCAATAGCTCCATTAATGCCATGGGCATAAGAAGTTTGTACTTCTGGAAGTGCTAAGAAACCCATTTGGGTCATTGTATTGCTGTTCACGTCGGTCGAAAAGCCTTTTGCCTGTCCTCTTTTGGTGGTGATAATGATGGCACCACTACCTCCTCTGGAACCGTATAGTGCAGATGCCGTTGCACCTTTTAAAATGCTCATATCGGCAATATCATCGGTAGGAATATCCCGCAATGTCATATTACCATAAGGCACCCCGTCTATGACGATGAGCGGCGATTCGCCTCTCAATTCGATCGTTGGCCGGGCATTGAATTCGGTAGAATTCTTCACCACTAAACCCGAAACTTTACCGCTTAAGGAAGTTCCCACATCCACTCCTTTAACGGTTTGCAATTGCTCACCAGAAACCTTTTGCACGGCATAACCGAGTGATTTTTCTTCCCGCTTAATGCCAAGTGCCGTAACCACCACTTCTTCTAGCTGGCTTTCGCTAGGGCGGAGCTGCACTTCGATGTGTGTTCTACCGTGAATGGGTTCTTCCACCGAATAATAGCCCATATAGGAGAAAACAATGACCGCATCGCCGGAAACTCCGGTTAACACATAGTTGCCGGAAGCGTCTGTTACGGTACTTCTGGTGGTACCCTTGATCAGGACACTTACACCAGGTAAGGCAGTACCATCCGCCGCATCTTTTACAGTGCCGACAATTTCCTGCTGTGCATTTGTGATGGGAGAAGGGGATTCCGCCTTCTCTTGCTTGGTAGCGACTTCCTTCATACTTTTAGCAGGCTTCACCACATATAACATGTCATCAATCTTCTCTACTGCAAGCTTTCCAGCAACTACTTTTTCCAGAAAGGAGGCGATATCGCCCTTCTTTAGTTTGCTTAGGTCCGGACTTTCAATCATCGCCGGACCAATGAGATCGGCGCTATAGTTAAAGCGGATATTAAATTTCTGCTCTAAGGAACTCAGTAAATCCCGAAAGGGAATGCGTTGTTCCTCCGCATCTGCTTTGCTTAACGTACCGAACGTAAAGGCAATAAGGAGCATGATAGGCAATTTTTTGCCTAGTAAAAATCGTTTCATAAATCTCCGTTTTTAGTTATTAATTTGTTGGTTGATATTTATTTTTTTATTGTCATGAATTGTTATCTCACAATTTAACGCTGCCGAAAGTGTTTTGATCGCTTTGTCAATATCATTGGAAGGTAAAGAACCTGTAAAATGTCTTTTCTCCAAACCGGTCTTACCAAACACAACATCGTAGCCGTAAATTTCTTTTAGAACATGGGCTATCTTCGCTAACGATTCGTTTTTAAAAGGAAGCAAATCGTATTGCCACGCCGCATAATCAAGGGTATCCACCGGTCTCTTAATGAGCGTTTTTTCCTCCATGTTTAGCATGGCCATTTCTCCTGGGACCAACATGGCCGCCTCCTTGGCTGTATTTCTAATGGCCACCTGCACACTTCCCCGATTCAGCACGACATGTGTTTCCGCTTCTCTGGCTTTTAGGTTAAAGGCCGTTCCCAATACCCGCACTTCTAATCCTTTTGATGTATACACAATAAAAGGTCTTTTTTTATCAGGCGCTACATCAAAAAACGCCTCTCCTGTTATCCAAATTTCTCGCTTATCTTGGTTTAAAAAATGCTGATGGGTTTCTATTTGTGTATTGGCATTCAACAACACCTTCGTGCCATCTGGCAGCATCACCGTTTTCTTCTCGGCAAAATCTGCCCGGTAAATAGTTTTGGTTGGACTTAGAAGAGAGTGCGCTAAAATTCCGATTGCGAATAAGACAATAATACTGGCAGCGACCACCAGCATGGATTTCCACGTGCTTCCTGGAAATTTGCTTTCCTCACGCCCCTGGTCGGAAGTGATAATCGCATGGAATATATCGTCAGACGCCTCTTCATCCAGTACAGCCTCCTGATCCAAACGTTTTATTTCTTCAACGGTTGGCAATCCTGCTTCATGCTCGGTCGACTGCAAAAGCTTAACCAACAAATCAATCTCCCGCCGGGTGCATTCACCCTTGATAAATTTTAGATAGAGATTTTTTATTTGCTGTATGCTCATGCTTGTCCTATTTATAAGGTAATACAAGGAACTTAACAGGAAGGACGATCAGGGAGGGAATTTTTTTTGAAATGGTTGAATAGTTGAGTTGTTGAATAGTCAAATTGTTGAGTAGGGAATTAGCTGATTAGCCAATTTGATAATGAGTCAATGATCTATTCACTATCACTACTCAACTATTATCACAACTCGACTACGAATCGTTTGCGTTAAGTAAGTGTTTTTTTCATTGACATTGGCGAATTTCAAGCATTTTATCTAAGTTTGTGTATGGCAGTCGCAATTTATAATAAAGTGGATTTAATATCCCTTCTTCAAGCCAATAAAGACAGGATTCGATCATTTGGTGTTAAGAAGCTAAGCTTATTTGGCTCTTTTGTGACCAATCAGGTAAAAAGCGATAGTGATGTTGATTTTTTAGTGGAGTTTAATCCGTCGATGAAGACGTATGATAATTTTATGGATCTCTCTTTTTTCTTGGAAGATTTATTAGGAAGAAAAGTTGAACTGATTACACCTCAGTCGTTAAATAAACATATAGGTCCTTATATTCTTAAACAGGCAGAGCATGTCCGTCTCTAATATCGAAGCGCTTTATTTAGTTAATTGTCTAATTTAAAATTATCCCTACTTAACTACTCAACGACTATTACTCACAACTGGCAACGGGCAACTAAAAACTAAAAACCCGCAACGAATAGAACGAAAGCAACTAAGGAGGTAGTTAACTCAGCGTGTGTATACATGTAATGTTTGATAAATTTGAGGGACTTAACGATCTGGTCTTTCACCGTATTCTTTGAGATACAAAGTTGATCGGCTATTTCTTCATGCGAGAGGAACTCTATCCTACTCAACTTAAAAATCAGTTGTCTTTGCGTAGGTAGTTTATTAATGGCTTCTTCGTATATCTCCCGCAACTCCTTACAATGTATCCAATCTTCCAGGTCATTGTGACTCGCTGCCTGACTATAAAAAACATGCGAGGCATACCGTCCTTGATGAGCGATTTGCTTTAGCTTATTATAAATACTATTGCGAGCGATGCGGTACACATAGGCTTTGAGATTTTGTTCCGGGTCTATATTTTCCCGGTATTTCCACACCTGCATGAATACATCTTGAACGGCTTCCTGTGCTAGCTCACTCGATCTGAAAAAACGGTACGCATACGCATACACATCCTGCTTTAACAGGTCATAAAATACTTTGAACGCTTTGGGATTTCCTGCCCTGATGGCAGTTATCATACTTGTATCCATTCCATCCATTTTGAACCTTCCAAAAATAGTATATACACGTTTACCGCATTTTAAATTCTTATTAAGCTAATAAGAACATTTTTTGCAATACAGCGCTTATTTTGAGGATAAATACATCTCCAAAAATGCAAACATATACGACCTACAGTTTATCGGTATCTTATTGGTCAGCCTGCCTTATCGGCAGCGATTGAAAGCAAGTATATAGCTTCGGTTCCTTTTTTCAAAACAATAGTGAAACGCAACCGATTGCGTGAGTTGTCTTTGTAACGCACGTGATGCTAAAAATTAATGAACACAAAATCATCATACAAATCTAAAACAGTCGCCTATCCTCTTGGATCAGTAAAAAGCTTATCAGTTCGTTTAAGTCAAGTGCATTACCTTGAAGCAGTGCATGTTGCGCTAAGGTTTTTGCTGCCTCGCTCGATGAAGTATTTGTTTGGTCGGCCAACCACTCCTTGGCTTTTATTGCTGCGTCGCTTGCCTTACCCAGCGCTTTCAATGCAGCTATTTTTAATGGCACACTCGCCCCCCTATGCGCTTGATCTTGAACAATCTGCAACAAAAGCCTTTGATACTGCTCCTTTTCGCCTTTTGCATTACAAATTTGTGCTGCTACCCAGCGTACCAGCTGCTGATCTTTTAAGTTTTCGTAGGGCTCTCCCACTCCTAAATTACTGGGCCATTGTTGTGCTTCCCGTACTTTTTGATTTGCCAAACCAAACTCCTTGCGCTGCAGGGCTTGTAAGGCGAGCATCAACTTGGTTTGCTCATAATACTTGCGACCGTCGGTTGCTCCTTCGAAAGGCAAAATCTGAATGGCCTTCAACACTTTTTCGGCTGCCAGGAATTCCTTATTTAGCAAGAGCACTCGAATATAATCCAAACCGATTACATAATTTGCCGGATGATGTTCGTAATAGGGTTTGATTGTTGCAATCGCTTCCGTGTACATTTTTTGCCGCGATAAAAACCGGGCGAATAACTGCCCGTAGCGCCACTCCTCCCGGTCGAGCTGAATGGCTTGCTGCAGATCCCGCCGTTGTACCGCTTCTTGCCCTGCTTGATAAAGACGTGCACGTGTCACGTAAAAAGGAGCAAAATCTACCGGATCTTTCACTTGCCCCAACAATACCCTTGCTGTGTCCTCGTTGTTTCGAAAGATATGTACCAGCGCTTCCAAATAATTCGCTTTCCATGATGCCTTTTCGGCGCTTGCCCATGCAAATACCGCCGCACTCTCCTCTCGGAACGGAAACACCTGCTTCAGATCGGCCGCCTCTGCCATTTGTAACCATTTGTCTTTTTCTGCGTCCTGTTCGCGACAGAGCCAGGCAAGCCAATAGAGGCCTTCTATATTCAAGGGAGATAGGCTTAAAACCTCCTTTGCCGCATCGAATTCCTTGATATTGGCATACCAAATGGCCAATTCTAAATACGTTTCCATTGGCAGTTCATTGCGTATGAGGGAAACAAAATGATCTTTAGCTGCAGCCGATGGATCTTGGAAATAGCTTTCAAAACGAATAAAATGATTTAAAGGTTCTCTTAATCGAATAGCTTCTGCTATTGCGGTTGCTTCTACCTCCTGTTTGGCGTGTCGTGTGCTTAGGTATTGTAGCTGTAATGCCTCGATATTGTCCGCATTTTTTCCTAAGGCCTTTTGGGCATAATCAAAAGCCCGATGATAATCTTTCTCCACGACATATGCCTTGCTCAAGGCGGTATAGGCTGCGCTCTGAAAAGTGGGATCTAAGGAGGCCACTTCAAAACCGTCCATGGCATCATACGACTTACCTAATTTAGCAGCCGCGAGCCCATAATAATAGTTTGCTTCCCCATGGTAAGTGTCTATACTTAAAGCCTTTTTTGCATAATAAAAGGTCGAATCGTAATGCATATGCGTCCATTGAAGCTTCGCCATTTCAACGAGCGCAGGCACAAATGATCCATCCTTTGCCAGAGATTGCGCAATTTTAGGCTCTGCCTCTTTATAAAAACGCAAGCGCATACGATCCCTCCCTTGTAGGTATAAGCCATAAACAGATCCGGTATCCATTGTTTCTGGCAGTTCCAGGGGTCTTTGTAATAGCGCCGAAGAAGAGCTTTCCAAGAGATCCAGTACCTCTTGCCGTATTTTTACCTTTTTTGGATGGGTCTTCCCACCTCCTGTGATTTCCAAGGATATGGGCTTGCCAATTGTTGTCTGTATAAAGGCCTCCTGAATGAGTTTTTCATTTTCATCATAGATAAATAAGCTGTCGGCTAAAGCCTGATTGGGATCTATGTTAAGTATGAGCTTATCGGCCACCTTTTTTGAAGAAAAAGTCCCCAGAAGGCTCGCTGCCTGAGCCGCTCCAATGCCCTGGTAGGGAAACCAATATTCTATCCAGGTGTCTGTTTGATAAGGTTTGAAATCGATTTGTTTAAAGGGGGTGAAACTGCTCTCAAACATATTCTGATTGAATAGGCGTCCGCTCTGTATTTCTACATATTGCCCACTATTGTCAGTTAACAGTTGTTCCCAGATTTTCCCTTCGCCCGATTGTGCCCAGAGAAAGATTTTCTTGCCCAACTTATCTTCCCGATTAGCGATTCGCAGCATCCCATAATCCTGATTTTTCCAATAAGCACTGAAATAACGACTGTGGGTGCCTAATACATGGTATGACTTTGATCCGTCAAAATTATTCTGACGGTAATAGGACAGATTCCTTCCCTGTTCATCTATCGGCCAAGGATGACTCTTGCCATCATGACCGATGTAATGATCTCCGGGGTAGAGAAACTGCAAAT
This sequence comes from Olivibacter sp. XZL3, assembly GCF_004368405.1. Lineage (GTDB taxonomy): Bacteria > Bacteroidota > Bacteroidia > Sphingobacteriales > Sphingobacteriaceae > Olivibacter. The sequence goes on along the minus strand of NZ_SBJH01000070.1, from coordinate 46,255 downwards.
CATCTGCTGCAGGAACCCCTAGGTTCATCCAGGTATAATAGGGCTGCTCCATCGGATTGGTATTGCTCCAAAAAGAGCGGGTGGAGAAATAACGTTTATCTTTTTCAAGCTTTATTTCCAAGGTCCAGCGGGTACGGGTAAGCAGGTCTAAGGCACTGATAAAGCAACTGACACTACCATCCTCATGCTGCTGCGTCAGGTAGTCTACCGGTGTGGAGGTATTCGGTGTATGACCGATAATACCATAATTCGCCTCAATCCCACCGCTGGTCCATGGCCCGCGCATGGCGATATCCCGGAATTTAACCACCTCATTATTATATATAAAATCTTTTTGTGCTACTTTATCAAAAGCCGACCAGATTTTGCCGCCTATTTCGGGCATGATTCGCACTTTGATAAAATCATTTTCCAGCTCTACTATTTTCCAATTTTTTTGGATCGGCTTCTGGGCGAATCCATCAAACCTGAAATAGGGATAAATTTTCCGGGAGGCCGGAATAGGATCTGGATCAGAAAAGGGATAGGTCACGTAACGTTGAGTCGTTTCCTTGATGCTAGCTGCCTGTTGTGCATACAGCACAACAGGCAATATCGTCAATAAGCTTACAAGCATTGATTTAATCATGGCATATTCTTTTATGGTATGAACCAAGTATCCGGATCAACTCTTTATTATTCAACAATCAACAACAGGCCCTTATTTTTTTGAACGGGTATCGCTTCTCCTATTTTAAAATGACGGGCTGTTTGAAATTCGTCTATCGCAGGAGCAGTAATAGTAGCCCGCTGGGGGTCTATGCCAAGCTTTTGCCAATCCAACTGCAATTGAATCGCTACGTCTTCGGTTGCCCAACTGGCAAGGGATATCATCAATTTCCCTTTCTTTTGGTAGCCGGTTGCCAGCACATCTTGGCGATCAACCTTTACCGGATTGTCTGCTACCCAATAGCCAATCATCTCCGATCCTTTCATTCCAAAATCATCCCAGGCTTTCCAAAGTGCTTGTGGACCGCTTTTTTGATAGGGCAATCTATTTGTCATCCCATATACCATTCCTCTCCACGGATTTCCACCATCTTGTAACATCTCGCCCATCAAACCGAAAGGAATACCGCTTACTTCGGTAAGAAAGAAATCGGGATCGTTATTTTCGTAGTCGAAATACTCGCCAAACCATAAGCGATTGAGATAAGGAAAATGCTCCAGGTATAAATTTGCACTATTGTTAAATCCGTCCCGTTCGTTATATTGATTGGCCGAATGTAGATCAATTAGTCCAGGGCGACCGTCTTTCGTCATCACTCTTTTTATCCGTTTCATCGTCACCCGGTCGAACGCAACATCATCTAGGTAAATACCATCAATACCGATGCGATCCACTAACCAATTCATGCCTTCTACATAGTAATTATGCCACCGGTTCATGCCACTGTTGATAATGGCTGCATCTTGATAAAAAGGAACGAACCAAGCGGCTATATAATCCTGCTGCAGGTGTTCCTGTAACCAGGAGTATCCTTTCCCAGGCCCCGACGAGAATACTTCATGACCTAGACTCCTTAATGGATATAATTCATACATACGGTTAGAGACTTCTCTCACCGTATTATAAATTTTCACTTTCAGTCCCAAATGATGGGCGGAATCGATGTAGCTTTTCATCTCTTTTGTAGCGATGAAAGGATAATTGATATAAGGATTGAGGGCATTACCATGGTGAATATTGATCACATTGGCGCCACTGGCCTTCACGGTGTCGACCGACTTATACGCGTGAAAATACCGTTCGCTCCATTGTTCCTCGGTATTTAGAGCATGAAAAGGTGTGATCAGCAAATTAAAATTGTAAAATAGCGTGTCGCCTTTTTTCATGTTTCTGGCTCCACTGTAACTGTTCACCAGCATCGATGCGCCTTTCACGCCGATATCGATTCCTCCTCTATTTGCATTTCCCCATGACGTAGGTAATAACAAAGGCTTCTGTAAATAAAAATTTGTATTTAAGGGCCTGGAATAGTGCTCATCTCTGAGCGAAAATTGCATGCCCGCATTGACCGCACCAATCCAAGCACCATCTTGATTTTTATTCGCTACATCCCACTTCCAGGCAACAGCTTCTGGCCGGCGCCCTCCCTTATACCCTAGCCCCATTAAATAGGTAGCCTGTTCTTGCTGATAAGGAATATGCATCGCAATATCGGTCAGCGCCATATCATGAAGCGCTGTTACCTTTACCGTATAGTTTAAAAAGCCATCAAACTCCAGCGAAGCGGTAATGTCCATCTGCAGACCATCGGCCATACTGCTGCTTTGCCAGGAAACCGTACCCGCCTCTTTTTGAAGGAAAGAAAAACCGGTTGTTTTAAAGCTGACCTCCTTTTTATCAGCTTGTTCAAAATGGAAATGAATCGGCTCATACAAGAGATCGTTCGGTTTATCCGTGATGTGCGTCATCGCTGGGCTAAAGAAGGTTTGAATTTGCTTGGGTAGTCCGTTTTCGGCTATAATAACTTTTCTTCCCAATAAGGATACCGCCGTATCGCCCATCACTTGCAAGGGGATATACGGTTTAATCACGGTATTCTCCTGTGCCAAGGTAGAGTTCAGCCAAGGCAATCGTGTCTGTAACCAGGGTTCGTGCACGCCACCATCTGTAGCCACCTCCGCGCTGAGCACTAATTTCAACTGTACTTGCTGCTCGGGTGCATTGGCAGGTTTGACGGTCAGTACACCTTCATAAGTCCCGGGCTCTATCTCTTCCGGTAGCTTCACCCCGCACCAAAGAGGCTGCACCCTATCTTGCGGCACATTTACCTCCCATTTTATCGGCTCCCCGGTATAACTAACACCCCGTGTATTTATACAATTGAACAGTTCGGCACCTATCGTTGCTCCTTTTTCATTCCGTAGTGGCGAGAAGATAATCCTCACATTTTCTAATGCCTGTTTGGGCGACCAAAGTCCTAATTGAAAAGCATAAAAACAGCCTCGGGCACTTTCTCCCTCAAAGCGATTATTTTGCAGTCTACCGCTTAGCCATTTTTTCGGCACATGATCGTTCATGCGAATGGGCAAAGATCGATCTTCCGGAAAGATAAAATAGGCTTGGCTTTTATGTTTACAGATAAAACCGTTTACTTCTTCTTGCGTCGCAATCGTCTCCATGACACCATTTTCATTGAAGGCATCTACCGATTCCAATCGCAGCAATTGCGTTTTACTTTTCGGTTTCTGCTGCTTCTCCTGTTCTTCATAGCGAATGGTATCAGCTTTTTTTAGATATTCAGCATCCGGATAATATTTGCTTCGTCCTCCCAGCTGATAAGGCAGGTAATACACATAATAAATTCCTTCGCCAGATAGGGGATGAAAAAGCAATACGCCCCCCTCTTCATTCATCGTCACATAGCGCGCGGGATCAATCGCTTGCTGCGTCAAACTATCGACAATGATCACACGCTGATCGCTTTTGACGTTACGGTTTCGCCAGGGAATACTTACTTTCACGAGTTTTTCATCGCCCTTGACCCGAATAACCGCCCGTTGATTTCCGAGCGAATCAGCCCCCCATAAAGACTTTTGAGGAGGGTAGTGATGCTGTGCGTACACCGAAAAGGATAACAGCACCATAATAATGTATAACAGTTTTGTTTTAGTATACATGAATGTTTATTTATTCGGTCCGTCTGTATTTTTTCCACAGGCTATCGGGCACATATTCCGCTCTATAGGGTATAAAATACGTATTTAGCTCCCACAGTACTTTCCCCAGCTTATCCGAAATGAGCACGCTACCTGTTTTCGAGCTGGTTTGCAAGATATTGCCATTGGGCAGTAAATAGGCGCTCCCCATCCGCGCTGTATATTGCTTATTTGGTAGCGGCACATCCAGCTTTTTCGTAGCGGTCTTTTCTTCCGTATTTAAGGTAAAAGACAACGCTCTGGAAACTTTATTGGTGGTGGACGAATCACGTGGAGAAAAATCTCCATTGTCAAAAAGCATCAGATCACCCTCCTGATTGATATGCGGTGCATGTTGGAAATAGAAATAATCCGATGCGTTCATCTGAAAGTCGCCCCCTTTACCCAAGCGCCACAAGGTTTTCCCCGTCTGCGCATCGATTTTCCATACTTGGTTTTCAATGGGAGACGAAACAATGTAATTACTATCCTTATCAAAGGATATGGTATTGATATGGAAGCGATCGTGCTTTAAACTGTCCAACCGCACATCCTTTGCGGTATCCCACTGATCCCAAGCCGACCATTTTTTTAACACCTTGCCCGTGGTATCCATGACCACTACACCATCACCCCACAAGGTATCTCGGGGTATACCCTGCTTCCGTTCATCCAATATATAATCTCTCACTACCGCAACGATGTGGTTTGATTGGTCCATACGCAGATCATGGTGCACAATCATTCCCAGCTTATCGGTGTTCAAGCGCCAACGCACATAACCGGTTAAATCAATTTCTACCAACTCCGTCCCACCCATAAAACCGGTCTTTCCGGTACGTAAACTATACCCTAAGCCGCTTTTTACGAAGGGTTTATTTTCCTGAGGTTTCGCGAACTCGTCTTTCCCTACCGGCGCTAACAGCGCTAAAACCGTTCCTCTCGGTGTGAGGGAAGCAATCCTTACGCCCATCTTCTCCTCTTGCCAATACCATTTGATAACCCCTTTGCCATCTACCATGGCGATATATCCTGGGAATTCGCGATAACAAAGCATCGTGAGGCCTTCTCCTAGAGCGCCTGCGTCATGCGGGTGATTTTCCTTAATCCAATCGTGTACCATCCAGGGGGATTGCTTTCGGGTTTGAAAATGCATGGTTTTCGATTTAATAGGAACGAGTCGATCCAGTACAATGCGGTAGTGATAGTCTGTTTCTGCTTCCAACAATAAAAGGTTAATCAAATGTTCTGTCGCAGCCTGTCGCACGGGTGTCAGATAATGCTTTCCATCCTTTCCAGCCCAATACTCCACATATACTGTGGCCGGTTTATTTAACTGTATACGAATATCTTCTTTAATAGCCGAATTGTCTGGCGATGATAGCTGGATATTGACGATTTGAATATCATGACTGTAAAAATAGTAGCCTCCATAAAGGAGGGCTACTATAAAAAGGCTAACGAGAATGTTCTTTTTATTCATTTGAAACAGACTAAGGTAAACGTTGTGCATTAGCGGCCGCCATTTCCGGGTGTAGATTTGCCTCATCTAAAGGATAAGGAAAATACCGCAGCTTTTCGGTAACCTTCGGCGTCATGCCCCGTGCCTGTAGGTATTCATTACAGATCTCTTCGTACTTACCCAAACGGATCAGATCCGCTTTACGTTTGTACTCAAATACCAACTCAAAACCACGTTCATTTACCAATGCGTCAATAAATTCATCGTTGCTAGCTGGCGCAGGAAAATCAGTGCTTTCCCCCAGTAAGGGTGCACCTGCTCTTTTTCTGATTTCGTTCAAATACGGTAAGCCCGCCGAGGGTCCTCCCAAGGCATTTTCAATCTCTGCCTTACACAGGATAACGTCCGCTATCCGGAAGACCTGAATGGTCCGGCCATCGAGATACGACCCGTTTACCATCTCATAGGAGTATTTTTTTGTCGCCACATTCTGCATGAGCTTCGTTGTGTCATTCGGAGCGGTTGTTTGTCCCGGTCTTGGTATCATATAATAAAAACCATGGCTGGTGGAGCCGTCTCGCGCCGCATTGCCTTCATAATTGTAATAGAAGAATTGCTTCCGGGGATCGCGATCATCGAACTTGCGCCAAAATTGTAAAGAGACACCGTAATATTGCCAACGATCGGTCACCTCCGGATGATCACTGGGACCAAAGTGATTGGTAATTTCACCGCCATTTAAAGCCGACTCATGCAAGATCCCGAAGATCATCCCTTTGTCCATTTTATTGGATTCTGACCATTCATTCTTAAAATCAGCATTCAAGGTATACACCCCTTGATCACGGAGTGCAAGCACCTGATCAATATACACCTTGGCTTGCTCGTATTGATGTGCACGCATATAGTTTTTACCCAACAAAGTAAGTGCAGCACCTTTCGTTGCTCTGGCTAAGCCTAGTTCGCTTGTCCACCTTTCGGGTAATACTTCCGCGGCAAACTGGCAATCGCTATGGATCAAGGAATCAACTTGTTCTACGGACGACAAAGGGGTATTATAACTTTCCGCTGGATTTTTTGTGGCAGTAATTAAAGGAACAGGGCCCCATCCATCCGTCAAATCATTATAAGCCAAAGCGCGTAAAAAACGGGCCTGTCCCAATACTAGGTTTTTATTTTCATCACTCATGCCTGACACCGCATCGATATTGTCTATCAATAGGTTGGCATTGGAAATGACCTGATACATATTTTGCCAGTTACTTTTAAAGTACCGGTTGTTTTCATCATACGAGAAGTTACTTAAATGCGTGGGGTTACCTGCAGCGGTAGAAAAGCCCATATCCGTAGCATAGTCGGTAATCATGACCAAGTAACCCGCATAATAGAGGTAGGCATCTCCCGGATAGGGGCCTAAGCTTGCATAAGTACCGGTAAGCGCCGCATTGATATCGCTTTCCGTAGAATACGCATTCTCTGTCGTTAAGTCGCTATACAACTCTGGTTCCAGTTTGGTGCAAGCACTGACACTCGCTAAAACCATACTGAAATATAAAAAACGTTGGCTTAGTTTTATAAAGTTCATCTTTTCGTTTTTAAAAATTAACATTAATACCGAACGTAAAGGCACGCATACTAGGATAAGAGTTAAAATCTAAACCTGCACCGGCATTTGCTGTCTGGGCATTCGAACTATATTTGATCAAGGAATCATTTTCATAGCCTTTGGTATCTACCTCCGGATCCCAACCCGAGTAACCACTGATGGTGAACAGGTTTTCGGCCATGACGTACACGCGTAAGGATTGCATGGCTTTCGTTTTCAAGGGAACCGTATACCCGAGTGTCAGATTCTTCAGCCGCAAGAAAGAGGCACTTTCAACAAAATGGTCATTCACATAACCACCATACTCGGTATAATAAAATCCATTCCGAGGCAGATCCGTGTTCGTGTTTTCAGGCGTCCATCGGTTCAAGGCTTCCACAGATCGATTCCATTCCAGGTTCATACGGGTCATGTTCAATAAATCATTGCCTAAATTTCCATAAATGAACGCTGAGAGATCAAAATTTTTGTAGGCAAATGTATTGGTAATACCATAGGTAAGTTTCGGATACGCCGAGCCGATGATGGTTCGATCCGCCGCCGTAATAATACCATCGCCATTCACGTCCGCAAACTTTGGATCGCCTGCTTTCGAATTCGGTTGCGGTGTGTAGGATTCTCCCTGTTGGATAACCCCGATGTACTGATAACCAAAGAGCGAGCCCAATGGATCTCCTTCCCGAATAACCGCATAAGCTTCTTCTGATACGGTGCCCATCGGTTTAGATGAAGTGATATAAATATCGTTGTCGCCACCCAGATCAAGCACCTCATTTCGGTTCATGGCAAAATTCAATTTGGTATCCCAGGTGAATGCACCGGTGAGATTTTTTGTGGCAATAGCAAACTCCAATCCTTTATTAGAAACAGAACCTACATTACTTTGTCCGGAAGTATATCCCGAATAAAGCGGAAGATTCAGCCGAATCAATAGGTCGCTTGTTTTCTTATAATAAGCATCCATGGTGAAGGCAATACGGTCATTTAACAACGCAAGGTCTACTCCTGCGTTATATTGAGCAGTGGTTTCCCACTTTAGCTTCGTATTTGCCGGTGATGTAATATTCAAATAGGTGCCGCTAGTATTGCCTATACCGTCGAAGGTATAATTGGCATTACTCATCAAACCAAAAGAGGCATAATTCCCAATACGCTCATTACCGGTTTTACCATAACCCAAACGGAATTTAAGATCAGAAAGGAGCTGTTGATTTTGCATGAATGGTTCGTTAATCATTTTCCAGGCAAAGGATCCGGAAGGAAAAGTGCCCCATTTGTTATCCGCGCCAAAGCGCGAGGAACCGTCATGTCTCACCGTAACCGTAAACAAATATTTGTCATTGAAGGAGTAGTTCGCCCGGCCAAAGAAAGATACTAACATGTTCTCCGACTTCGCCGAATTCACACCTGAGATCGTGGAGGCAGCACCTAGATTATTGTATCCATATAAATCCGTTGAAAAGCCATACACATTGATTCCTTTATTATTATTAATAAACTTTTCATACGAATAACCTCCCATGACATTTAAGTGGTGTTTACCAAATGTTTTGTCATAGGTGATGAACATATCCGCCAAGTTGTGGGTAAGGTTATAATCGGCCTGCGAAGCCACCCCATTATCAATACTTCCTTGATAAGATTCTTTTGACAAATAGGTCCCTAACTGATCGTGTAAAATTTCGGTACCTGCATCAAAACGGGCGGTAAGTCCTTCAAAAGGTGTTATTTCTAAGTAGAGGTTTCCATTAAACTTATCTTTCTGTACGTCATTTTGACGCGACATGAGATTCGCCAAAGGATTATCCCCTCTTCCACCCGGAGGCCGTCCAAAAGCTCCGTTTGCATCATAGACGGGAACGGTAGGATCATAGGTCAACACGCTATATAATACATTTGAATTCAAAATATTACCATCATAAATTTGATAGTTTGAACTTTCGCGCTGACCAAAAACAGAAGCCCCGGCTTTCACATAATCGTTGATCGTTTGATCAATATTTATCCTGCCAGAAACTCGTCCGAAATCAGTTGTTTTCAAAATACCTTTTTGGTCAAAATAACCGATGCTACTAAGTACTTTGGTTTTTTCACTTCCACCTGTAAACTGGACATTATGATTTTGCACAACGGCTGTCCGTGTTGCCTCTCTTACCCAATCCGTATTCACGTCGGAGTTCAACTGCGACTGTGTATACACACCGTTTTCAATTCCTTCCTGTCCGTTTATTTCTTTGTATAAATCGTTCGCTAAAAACATGTATGATTTTCCGTCCAACAGCTTATAGGGATTAATGGCTTTCTGTGTACCCACATAGCCATTATAAGCAACATTGCTTTGTCCCGTCTTACCGCGTTTTGTCGTAATCAATACCACCCCGTTCGCACCTCGTGAACCATAAATCGCTGTAGCGGAAGCGTCTTTTAAAATTTCCATAGAGGCAATGTCATCTGGGTTGATATTCACCCCATTATTACTTGGGAACCCATCGATGACGTAGAGGGGTTCATTACTACTACTGACGGAATTTGAACCGCGAATACGGATAGACATACTTCCTCCGGGAGCCTTAGAGTTCTGGGTAACGACTACCCCTGAGGCTCTTCCCTGAATAGCCTGCGCCACATTGCTAATGGCTCCCCCCTTTGTTAAATCATCCGCACTCAAGGAGGATATGGCCCCTGTTAAATCTCCTTTTTTCTGTGTACCATAACCTACCACAACCACTTCATCCAGCCGTGATTCCATACTTTTTAAGATCACATCTACCGCTGTTCTTCCGTTTAAGGAAATTTCCTGCTCGGCATAACCAACGAAACGAAATACCAACACCGCATTTGCCGGCACCCGAAGGGTATATTGACCATTGCTGTTGGTGGTGGTACCAATAGAAGTGGAGCCTTTCACAAAAACGGAGACACCTGCTAGTGCCGCGATAGAGTCTTTGACTGTACCTTTCACTTCCAAATCCTGCACCAGTGAAGGCGTTGGCTCTTCCCTATCCGGTATAATCGTAATGGTGGTATTGTGCATGCGATAGCTCAGCTTTTTGTTGCTGAGGATTTTATTCAAGGCATCCTGTATCGACACTTTCTCTATATGAAGTGACACAGAACCTGCCTGTTTCAACTGTTCTTCATTATACAGAAAACGGTAATTTGTCTGACCTTTCAGCACCGTGAGTACCTCTTTCAAGGAGGCTTCTTTTACCGATAGACTCACTTGCTGCGCATTCCCTGCCGCATGCAGTCCAAGTGAAAAGATAAACATTAATAACAATGTTAACTTCATCCGTAAATAATTTGTTCTGGTAAGAACCGTGTACTTCTCTAGCTGCTGGACGGACTGATAAATCCTTTTCAGACAACGATGATGGTTTTCTACACTTGGCCCTTTGTTGTCAACTAAGTAATCCATATTTTCGTATAGTTAGGGTTGGTTATAAATTTGATGTATCCGTTCATTTTTTTGGCTTGGCCTTAACTTCCGCCGGAGGTGTTGGCGCATCTCCGGCATCTGTTTTATTGAGTCATTTATTTATGTTGGTGTTTTATGCATAGCCTTATTATTTAATTTAATGATCAGTTTTTTCCCTTCCACCTGAAATGCCAGTCCGCTCACATCTTTAAGCATCTCGAGTACTTCACTCAGATTTTCACTCCGGCTTACGCTGCCACCAATATGCATCGCGGGTATTTTATCTATGAACGCTAATTCAAGATCATACCATCGGGCAATCTGCTCCAATACCGGCACGATCGGATCTTCGCTAAACATAAAATATCCATCTTTCCATGCCACTGATTTTTCAAGATCAGCCGTTCCTACTTTAATGTCATTTTCTTGCACAACGGCTTGTTGACCAGGTTTAAGAATGTTTTCCGAATGCCTATTGCTTACTTTTACTGCGCCATTTAAGAGGGTTGTCGTTGTTTTATCCGGTTCGTATCCAGCTACGTTGAAGCTTGTTCCTAGAACCGTAATGTCAGAACCGTTCATTTCAATTTTAAAAGGATTGTGATGATCTTTGTTCACTTCGAAATAAGCTTCTCCTTTCAATTGAATTTTCCGTTCATTTGCTGCAAAGTTTACGGGAAAACGTAGGGAAGAGGAGGCGTTTATCCAAACACGTGTGCCATCTGAAAGTGTTATCTTATAGGTCCCACCTTTAGGAACCACCACCGTATTATAAATTTCTTGACTTCCCTTTTGAGCTGCTTGGCTATAAACTAATTCTCCCGTGGCTCCGCTCAATACGATTCCATTCTTTTCATGAAGCTCCATAGCCTGATCGTTTAGCTCAACTGTTCTTCCGTCCGACAATAAAAGCTGGGCCTGATTTCCGCCGGGGAGCACATCATTTGCATAGCGCTTATATTTGTCAGGTATAATTTTAGCATCTTTGTGCTTATTCCACGGACCCATTAATACTAAAAGCAAAATAGCAGCAGCACTTACAGCAGAAATCCATCCGATCTGACTTTTCTTTTTGTACTTTTTATCGACAAATCGTTCCCAGGCATTAGCAACATCATGCCTCTGCAAGGCATGCAGTTTCTGCTCAACGTGAGCATTATTTTTATAGCTTTCCAAAAGCTTTCTTATGCGCGGATCATCAGCTAACAATGTTTTGAAATGCGCTTCTTCCTCCTCCGTAAGCGTTTGGCGTATATATCCTGCTATTAATCGAGCTATCTCTAAAGGATCCTGCATGCTTAATATCTTTTTGCTTTTATATACTAAGGCACCTAAGCGTGAGAAAAGGATGGAATTTTTTTTTATTTTTTTAAAATCTGTTACCGCTGCATTCGTACTATATAGCTATAATAAATGAAGCTTTAATTTATGCATATTGATATTTTTTACCTTTGCCCTCAACCCCTTCCGTGCTCATTGCCGCACAGGCTAGTTCCTTTGTCCGCAACAAAGGAACCAAAATGCCTGGCTAGCTTACTTCGTTGCAATCCGTGGCCAACATGCCGGCCGCAAAAGGAGACACCCTTTCCCACAAAACCATGCTTCGTTCGTCTTTTGCTCTATTCTCGTTAGCTTCGCTAAAAAGCTCAAATAGGCATGTTTAGCTGCCGATTGCTTCCTTCGCAAGCTGATGCCACTGGTGTACTTCGGAACGGCTCTGCTTACTCGCAAGGTCTCTCCGTTCTGCTAAAAACCGCCTCAGCTAGTTGCGGCTTGCAGGTGGAGGCACTAACCCTTGTAGCAACTAGGTGCAGCGGGAGGTTTTGCTTCTTTTTGCGGAAAAAAGAAGTCTAAAATAAAGGTTCATTTATAACGAGCAATATAGGTAAACTAAAAAGCTATCTTCCAATTTATGGTTAACGAAGAAAGTGTTTATACATGAACAGCCTCATCTTATCAAAACAGCCAATAATAAGATAAAAGCTGCTGCTCCGAGCTGCTGCTTTAAAAGATGTAGTGCCCTTTGTTTCTGACTTTTCACGGTATGGATACTCACCCCCATTAATTCGGCTATCTGCGCATTTTTAAGTCCTTCTAAATAACCTAACCTACATACCAATGCGCAACCTTTAGGCAATTTATCTAAAGCGTCCATGAGTTCTCCAATGACTTCCGAATGGATCAGATGGTCTAGGATTAGATTTTCCTCCGCAAGAGGTGCTTGATGCCGCTGCTGATAACTTACGACCACACGACCATGTCGGATGCGGTTTAGGGCATCGTGTTTAACGGTCGTATAAAGATAAGATTTAATGGCTTGATCATTCCAATTAATTCGCCCTTGTTGCTCGCAAAAAACGACAAAAGCATCTTGAACAATATCTTCTGCTTCTTGCTCGTGTCCAAGTAAACCATATGCAAATTCGAATAAACGAGGATAGTATCTCTTAAACAACTCTTCAATTGATAAAAGATCTACCTTCTTTTTACGAATGCTCCAATTCATCATAAAGCAATCAAGCTGATCATGTAAACACTATGATTGATCCCCAGTTTAATATTGGTTCAATAATTGAATCGGCGGTGAACCCTTATTCGGGTAATTTCAATCAATGGTAGAAACTTTTTTGAAGAATTGCAAGCCTTTGATAAACGCAACCGATTGCGCATTATCCTTTTACCTCATATGCACCCACGATACTTGACGCTGTACCAAAGCCATTGGTGTGGCAAATTATGAACAGTTAAAAAAAGATTTTGTAGCCAAAGGAGGCGAAATCGTTAATAGCAAATAGTGAAAAATGAAGCACCAAGGAAAAATACAGACAAGTTATTCAGCAAAATGACGTCAAAAACTCAAAAAATCCCTATTTTAGTGGAGTTTGTCAACCAAATGACTGCCTTCTATGTGATTTATGTATACTAATGATTTAAAAAACGGTCACATTCCATCCTTTGAGGCGTTTTATATGCACTGGAACAAAAGAGTATACCAATACGTATACAAAAAATGCCAGTCTACCTACCTGGCGGAAGAACTAGTACAGCAAGTCTTTATGAAAATATGGCATGATAGAGAAAAATTGCGCATAGATATTTCTATCGAAGCACAGTTATTCCAAATTACCCGGAGCAAGCTGATCGACGAGCTCCGTAAACAATCTTTGTTGTATGAGATGCAAAATCACCTGCTGACGAATGGCGAAACCACATATGACCCCCCTAGTCTAGAACACAAAGAAACCTTAGCTAAAATTTATAAAGTAATCAATACCATGCCTCCTATGCGAAGGACCGTATTTCGGATGAGCCGTTTTGAATATTTAAGCTACTCAGAAATAGCGCATCGCCTATCCATCTCTCCAAGAACGGTTGAAAACCACATCATTTCGGCCCTGAAAGTCTTGCGACGCTATCTATCATTATTTTTCCTTTTATTTTTCTCCTGATTTTTTCGCTGTCACTAGGGGTAGTGCCTTTTTCATTCGTATACTTCATAGAAGGATAAAATCAACTTATAATATATGGATCCAGCACTTCTAAGCAAATTTCTAAAAAATGATTGTACGAAGGAAGAGATCGCGGAAGTGACGCGCTATCTGAAAGCAAATCCGGATGTTCTGGAGCAATTATTTCCAGTGGAGGAATGGGAACAACTTGTGGAGCGCGAAAACGATCAGGGTCCTTCTTATGAAGAACAAAAGCGGGCTCTCAAAAAATTATTGATCCAATTAGATCTCAAAGAAAATAATACGCGATTCTATTATGCTGTGGCGGCGTGCATTGCTTTTTTACTCTTAGCAGGTGTATTATATTTATTTGATCATCAGAAAGAAGGATCCATTATCGCTTCCGAGGCCCCGACTTTAACCAAGAAAGACGCTGGCTACTACATTCATGAAATCAATGCCGGTAATAAAGTGATGGAACTGAAAGCATCGGACGGATCTATCATCGCCTTGCATCCCGGTGGCGAATTGCGCTTTGCGGAAGATTTCAGCAATTTAACCAGTCGGGACTTCGAACTAACAGGAAAAGCCAGCTTCCATGTAGCGAAAGATAGTAAGCGTCCCTTTGTGGTACACAGTCAAGGAATCACAACAACGGCGCTCGGCACCGCCTTTATCGTCCATGCGCCCAAACGTGGAAAGGAAGTCCATATTACCCTCTTAAATGGAAAAATTATGGTAAAGGATGGGGCGGACACCAAACATACGCATTACCTCGAACCCGGTGATGAATTGTTCGTAAATAGTGAAACACACCTTGCGCGCTTAAACCCACCGAACAATAAGCAATATAAGACGCAGCAAGCTGGCAGCCGGGGTAATCTGGAAGAAACCGACAGCACATTGAACTTCAATAATCTGGCATTAAAAGAAGTATTACACTTTTTAGAAAACAACTACCAGCTGCACATTCGCTATCAGGAAAAGGACGTAAGCAAGCATTACTACTCTGGCTTCTTTAAGAAGGATGCCGATGTAGCGCAAAAAATACTCGCTGATATTGGGGTATTGAACGATTTTACCATAACAAAACTTAAAGAAGAATATATTTTAACAACCATTAAATAATTATCAATGAAAATGTTTACTCACCTCAAAAGGTGTTTATGGCCGTGCATTGCCCATAAATACCGCTGTCAAATCTTTGTGCTGCTTTTACTCTCTAATGTTGCACCACTTTATGCCCAAACAGGCGCTACTGTAACGGGTGTTGTCAGGGATACGCTCGGCAATGCTTTACCCGGTGTATCGGTCGGTCTGGAGAACAAAAATACGGGATTCAAACAAGTAACCAGCACCAATGAAACGGGCACATTTTCGTTTAGCGCCGTGGCTGCTGGCGAAGGCTATGCATTTACCGTCACTTATGTTGGCTTTAAGCCGAAAATATTAGCCAACTATACCATCGCCGCAAATGACAAGCTCTCGCTTACGGTTACCTTAGAGGAGGATGCCGCCTTGCTGGACGAGGTGGTAGTAACAGCCCTTGGCATAAAACGCGAGCGAAAAGCCTTGGGATATACCGTTGCCGAGCTAAAGGGAAGCGACTTGACACAGGGGCAAGAGGCCAACGTAGCCAATGCCCTGTCGGGAAAAGTGGCGGGTGTAAGTGTCAGCCGATCGGCATCGGGCACCGGTGGATCTTCGAAAGTGGTTATCCGGGGAAATAATTCCCTTATTGGCAACAGTCAGCCACTTTACGTTGTAGATGGTGTTCCTATTGACAATCAGAATATCGGTCCGGCCGGAAGCACTGGGGGAACGGACTATGGTGATGGTATCTCCAATATTAATCCGGATGACATCGAAACGATGTCGGTATTGAAAGGACCGAACGCCGCAGCGCTCTACGGCCAACGGGGCAGCAATGGGGTTATTTTGATCACTACTAAAACGGGAAAAAGCGGACAAGGATTGAATATCCGTTATAATACCGATTATTCATTAGGATCTGCCTTGGTACTGCCTGATTTCCAGAATGAATATGGGCAGGGTTTAAATGGGGATTTTACCCATTTCCGCACGACGGACGGTAACATTGTTTCCATGAGTGACGCTATCAGTCAGGGACTACAAGGTATGCCCAAAATGAGCGCCGGAAGAGATCGCCTCACCCGTGCCAGTTGGGGTGCTCATATGGACGGACAGCAATATGAAGATCAATGGGGAAATATCCTGAACCTGAATCCCCAGCCCGACACTTATGGCGCCTTTTTCCAAACGGAAAAGCAATTTGTAAATAATATCAGCGTTGATGGCGGAAACGACCGCATCAATTACCGTTTCTCTTATGCCAACACGTCTGTTGATGGTTATGTGCCGACGAATACGCTTGACCGCAATAATTTTAATCTGCGGACGCAGGCAAAGATAACCGACAAGTTTAACATCGATGTAAAGGCTAATTACATCCTGCAAAAAGCAAACAATCGTCCTACACTTTCCGATGCACCGGAGAATCCTGCTTATTTATTAATCAGCCAACCGCGGAGCATGCCTATGGATATCGTATCCCAATACAAATGGACTGCAGCCGATATTTCCCGCCAACTGGGTTATGCGAATGTGTATGAAGGCCTGGAAAAAACCTATGCAACAAATAGTTCTACGGCCAATCCTTATTGGACTATTCATGAGAATCACAACAGCGATCGCCGGGACCGATTGATCGGATTGCTCCGCCTATCTTATGATTTTGCTCCTTGGTTAAAATTAACTGCCACGGGTGGTACGGATTTCTACACCGATCAGCGTTTTCGCTATCGCCCCACGGGCACCTATCAAAGTCTCAATTTCCGCGGCGACCTCCGAGAGGAAGTGATTCGCGTTCGCGAGAACAACTATGACGCGCTTCTCAGCTCCAACTTTGCCGTAACAGACGACATTAAAGTGGGCATAAACGCTGGTGCCAGTCACCTCAACCGCTACCTCCGCCAAACAGGGAATGTAGGTACTTCGTTTATCGTACCCGATCTTTATGTTATCAATAACACCCTTACCAATAGTTATTTATTTGATCTGATCGAATCCGAAATCAACTCAGTGTACGCATCCGGCCAAGTGAGCTATAAAGATTATCTATTCGTTGATTTTTCTGCACGTAACGACTGGTCGTCTACCCTTTCAAAAAACAACAACTCTTTCTTTTACCCCTCTGTTAGTGGAAGTTTGGTGCTCTCGGAAGCATTCAACCTGCAGAACGATTTCTTATCTTATCTAAAAGTGAGAGCGTCATGGGCGCAAGCAGGGAACTCAGGCAATCCCTATCAGCTTACAGGTACCTACAGCTTAAATCAATTTTCCCACGGAGGGATACCCCTTGCCTCCTTTACGGAGATTATCCCCGATCCGAATTTAAAGAACGAGCTGACCACTTCGGTGGAGACGGGAGCAGATATACAGGTACTTCAAAACCGTTTGGGTCTTTCGTTTACCTTTTATCGTGCAGCCACCAAAAATCAGATCTTGGACATTCCCATTGCGCCATCTAGTTTATATGCGGTGAACCGCATCAATGCAGGAGAAATCAGCAATAAGGGCATTGAATTTGTAATCAATGGCACCCCCCTCAAAACAGCCGGTGGATTCACCTGGGAATCGTCTTTTAACTTCAATAAGAACGTCAACAAAGTGGAGTCGCTTGCACCGGGTGTAGAAACCTTCCTTTTAGGTTCCGATAGAGGCATCAATGTGGTAGCAGAAACAGGCAAACCTTTTGGTCAGCTTATCGGCACCCAATTCGCCTGGATCAAGGATCAGCAGGGCAACCGTTTAATTGACCCCGATACTGGCCTGCCTTTGCGCAGCAGCAGTAGAGTGCAGACAGATCTTGGCAATGCACAACCAAAATGGTTAGGTGGCTTTTTCAACTCATTTCGCTATAAAGGTGTTACCTTAAACGCACTGGTAGACATCCGCCAAGGTGGGTTCATTTTCTCACAAAGTAACCGGGAACAGATTATCTATGGTATTACCAATAAAACGGTGCCTGGCAGAGACGGCACTTATGTGGCATCAGGCGTTTTGGCGTCGCGCAACAGCGAAGGTAACTGGATTGGAACAGGCCAGGAAAACAATATACAGATAAATGCGCAAGATTATTGGAATATGGTGGCGAGCGACAAGGAGGTCATGGTATCAGAAGAGATGCTGAATGACGCCAGCTATATTGCCATGCGCGAACTTAGTATGAGCTATGTGCTTCCTGCCAAATGGCTCCCTGTCAGAGCCATCCGAAGCGCAAGGATAGGCCTTTACGGACGTAATTTATTTTATTTCCAGCGAAAAACAGATGGCTTTTCGCCCGAATCGGCTTCCTTTAACACGTCTAACTCATCGATCGGTATCGAATCAACCTCCTTACCGATGATGCGTAACATTGGTTTTAATTTGTCTATTGGTCTTTAAAATTTACGTCATGAATACTATAAGCATTAAAATAAGAATGATAAGTGGTGTCCTTTCCATGCTCCTACTCAGCAACTGCACCAAAGATTTCGAACAATTAAACACTCCACCAACCTCGGTAGTCACTATTGACCCGGGTCTGTTACTTTCTGGTGTCATAAAAGATGGCACCTTTGCAGAAGGTGGAGAACTTCCAAACAATAAGTTTGGTTCCTGGGTGCAACATTGGGCCGGCGGACCGGTAGTGCCTGTTTCGCGTTATATCGAATCTGCCGAAGATAATATTTGGGAACAACACTATGCTCTTATCCGTAATCTAAGACAGATTGCACAAGAGTTACAGGGACAGGAAGATTCACCTACCGGAAAATCCAAGCTAGCCATCGCCAAGATATACGAGGTAGTCATCTGGCAACGCCTCACGGATCTATTTGGCGATGTCCCGTTCTCGGAAGTCACCAACGATCCAACATCCATTGTGGTAACCCCCGCTTTTGATTCGCAGGAACAAATTTACACCACGCTCATTTCATGGCTGGATGAGTCTATTGCTCGACTGGATGCTGGAGATAACACCTATGGCAGCGCCGATTTTTTTTATGGGGGAGATGTTGCCAAGTGGGCAAAATTTGCTAATTCCCTTAAATTAAAACTGGGTATGCGCATCCGTTTTGCCAATCCGCAGCTGGCACAGCAAACCGTTGAGTCTGCCATGAACAGCTCTATTGGCTTACTGGCCAGCAACAATGATAATGCCGCGGTACCCACCTATAATAATGCGCAGGCCGAAAACTTTAATCCCATGTTAAGTCAATATGTTAGGGGCAGCTCCGATCTTCGTTATTTAGCAAATACATTGATTGATCAACTGAAAGCAGATGATGATCCTAGATTGCCCCTGCTAGTCCAACCTACTGTCAATAGTGTGGCGGCTGGTCAACCGGATTATGCCGGACTCGGTGTGGCATTAACCGATAATGAGCTAGCACAAATTATCCGCGCTAATTATTCAACAGCTTCTTTAAGCACCTGGTTCAGTCAGACATTTGCGCCGATCCCCTGTTACGCGCTAACGTACTCGGAGGTGTCCTTTTTCAAGGCAGAAGCAGCACTCTTAGGTTGGGGTGCGACTTCAGCCGATACCGAAACATTCTTCTTAGAGGGGGTAAGAGCCGCTTTTGCCCTGCCACCGTATAATATCAGCTCTTTACCGGGAACCTATGTGGCAACAGCGCTAAGTCTGGAAGGTTTAACAGATGAACAGAAATTAGAGAAGATACAGACCCAAAAATGGATTCACCTATTTGGGAGGAATTATGAAGCATTTGCCGAATGGCGCCGAACCGGATATCCGCTATTAGTTCCCGGTAATAATCCGGGTTCTACTAATGGACAAATTCCTAGAAGAGCTATATACTCAACGCAAGAAGCACAGTTAAATGGAACCAATTATAATAATGCAGTGAATCGGATGAGCAATGGAGACACCTTTTTATCCCGCGTTTGGTGGGATAAACGGACAGAGTAGTTATTTTAATCCAAAATCATCTATTAAAATAAGGGGTCAATATAATGCTATTGGCCTCTTTATTTTATAGACATCACTCATCGCCCCAAAAGTTTAATCTCAAACAGCTTATCCCAGTTTTTTCCCGTCACGTAGAGGCGTTTGCCCTGCCGATCATAAGCAATACCGTTGAGTACATTAGTGTCTTCGGTTACATCTTTCTGCGGCAATAATCCGATAAGATTGATTTCGGCTTCCACTTGACCGGAATGCGGGTCGATTACAACAATTACATCAGAATAATAGACATTGGCATAGATCTTTCCATCCACATATTCCAGTTCGTTCAGCTTATCAACCGGTCCTTTGCTATTGTATACCTCGATGAAGCCTTCCTCCCTGTAGGTATCTTTATTTAAGAAATAGAGGCGGTTAGTTCCATCCGATTTAATAAGGCGCTCACCATCAAAACACAGGCCCCACCCCTCTTTGCTGGCTTGGTAAGGAAATTCGCCAACTTTTTCAAAAGAGTTTCTGTCATATACAAGGCCGACCCCTTCTTCCCAGGTTAACTGGATGATTTTATCGCCTACGAAGGTCATCCCTTCCCCGAAATACTTGGCGGGAAGGTCGATCTTTTGGACTACCTTACCTGTTTTCAGTTCCACCTTTCTTAAGGTTGATTTACCACGCTGTCCGGTACTTTCATACAGAAATCCATCGTGGTATTCTAAACCCTGCGTATAGGCCTTGGCATCATGCGGAAAGGTATTCACCACACTAAAACTATATTGTTCCGGCATCTTAGCTGCAACGACAACGATATTCGTGCTTGCGCTCTCCGACTGCCCGTCCCGAAAGACATTCGCTGTAATAAGTTGACTCCCCATACCTAGGCTATCCGTCTTCAACCAAACATCTGCACTGTCTTTCACCGTTATATAAGGCTTATCATTTAGCAGGTAGACCACTGAATCAAAAGATACGCCATGGGGCAAACTCAGTTGCAAAGAAACGCTATCTCCTCTATTGATTAACGAGCCGGGTTCAACGGTACTAAAGCTCAGTGATCTACTGGATGAATCGTTCGACTTGTCTCGGTTACAAGCGGCCACACTGCATAGGGCAGCCAATGCCAGAAGCAAAATTTTGTTCATACACAAATATAGAAGATGTAGTGTATACGACATAATTTATTCTTATGATACAAACTTAGAGAAAAATGGCAAGTTATAAGTGGTACGTTTTAGGTTTTAGGTTCTAACTTAGCACTTATAACTTATAACGTTTAACTAAGAATACCTCGGCCAAAAGGCATCTTTAATGTGTCTGATATCATAGCTTTGATCTTTATTCGCAAAAATAGAAACCACATCAAAACGGATTTCTCCCTCATACTGATGCTGTCGGATATAAATCGTGGCTGCCTGTGACAATTTGCGTTGCTTCTGCCAGTTAACAGCTTCATAAGGCAAACCAAAACTCCCACTCGAGCGCGTTTTTACTTCGACAAAAACCAACTGGGCGCCATCTTTCATAATCAGATCGACCTCCAGGTGCTTGTACCGCCAATTCTTCTTGACCAGTTGATAGCGCTGCTTTAACAAATATTGCAAAGCTTGCTGCTCTCCCTGCGTACCGATGAATTTATGCGTCGCCATCCGTTGCTCTATTTAACGATGACCGTCCCTAAATAGCCTGTCAACTCTTTTTCCATCATTTTTAACTTTTGATACTTATCCATTAAAATTTCTGAATTCGCTTCATCAGATTCGACCTTTAAGGCTTCTCTGATTTCCTGCATACTCTGCTCCACCTTCCGTTTCTTGATTCTATAGAGTACCCCTAACACGGCGTTTTTTAGATTATCCGTTTCTTGGGCTACATAAATTTTCCGTTTCTCGTCGTTCCAATTCGGACTAAGGCTATAAGGTGAAGAGAGCATCGAAATGGCTAAGTCTGCAATCTCCCGGTCGGCATGGGTAATAAAAAAGCGTTCATCAGGCAACTCTTCGCGTTCAATAAATGCTAAGTAGATCGAAATAATCTTTTGACATAAAGGGTCGGCAAACTCAACGTCCTGTAAGCCTGCAAACAGGACGAAAGCGATGGGATAATCTTGCTCCCATTTAGCAGGCATTTGCCCGTAATTAATCAATAGCCGAATAATTTCACGTTCTTGTAAGACAATCGACTGAGCAATGGCCGGCGGTGAGTCCTTGTCAGTAGACACATCCCCCATATCCCTGGGATCCATAAACAGATCAGGTGGCGGTTCATCTACCCCAAAGGGAGTGTTCGCTTGAAACGCGGCGGGGCCTTCAGAAGCTTTTTGACTTTTCTTGATCGCCTGCAATTTCTGCTTATTCAGCTCGGCGATCAATAATCGTTCTTCAATATCCAACAAGCGACTGCATTCGCGTATAAACACCGACGCTTTGATGTCGTCTGGAATCAGCGCAATACTGTCTACCACATCATGGATCACGCCCGCCCGCTTCACCGGATCGGTTCCAGCCTCTTTAAGTAGTATATCCGTCTTGTAAAAGATAAAATCTTTACTGTTTTCGGCAATGTATTCCTTAAATCGGACAGCCCCATGCTTCATAGCGAAAGAGTCGGGGTCGTCCCCATCGGGAAAGAGGAGTACCTTTACGTTCATGCCTTCCTCCAGCAGCATGTCCATTCCGCGCAAAGAGGCCTTGATGCCCGCCGCATCCCCGTCGTATAAGATGGTGACATTTTTGGTAAATCTCGAAATGAGCCGGATCTGCCCGGTTGTAAGGGAAGTGCCCGAAGAGGCTACTACATTTTCTACACCGGCTTGGTGCATGGAGATTACATCGGCATAACCTTCTACCAAATAACAGTTATTTTGGTCGGCAATTGCTTTCTTTGCAAAGTATAATCCATAGAGGACGTCCGACTTATGGTAGATTAGGCTTTCCGGCGAGTTTACATATTTAGGAACCTTTTTGTCGGTCTTGAGCGTTCGACCACCAAAACCGAGGACCCGCCCGGTTAGGTTATGTATAGGAAACATGACCCGTCCACGGAAACGGTCGTAACGCTTTCCATCGTCTCTACGGACGATTAGGCCAGTCTCTTCCAAGAAATCCTCGCTGAACCCCGCTTTAACGGCCTCATCATATACGGCTGTCCAAGCTTCTGGCGAATATCCTAGCTCAAATTTTTTAATGATGTCATCCCGATATCCACGCTCACGAAAATAACTTAAGCCAATAGCTTGGCCTCCTTCCGTCTCCCATATGTGCTCGCGGAAGAATTTAGCAGCCCAGTTAGTAACAATCAACAGACTTTCGCGCTTATCGCTTACAGCCGCCTGCTCGGCCGAAAGCTCCACCTCTTCAACCTCTATATTGTATTTCTGTGCGAGGTAGCGCAGGGCTTCCGGATACGAATATTTTTCGAGATCCATCACAAAGCGCACCGAATCGCCGCCTGCGCCACAGCCGAAACATTTATAAATGCCTTTACTCACGGATACGTGAAAAGAAGGCGTTTTTTCGTTATGAAAAGGACAAACACCGATCAAGCTCGTTCCTCTTTTCTTTAGATCCACAAAGTCGCCCACCACCTCCTCTATCCGAGCGGCATCCAAAATTTTTCCGATTGTTTCCTGCTTGATCATTAGCGTAAAGATAGGAAATAGTTATAAGTTGTAAGTTACCGCTTTTCACCTCCCTGAACTTCCAGTCCATTGGTAAATTTAATGCCGAGTGTATCTGCCCCTGATGTTCTTTCGAAAATCTGTAATCCGAAATAAGGTACGGCCGCAATGAGGTGATCGAATATGTCTGCCATGATGTACTCATATCGTGCCCAATTGGTTGTGGTGGTAAAAACGTAGAGCTCAAGAGGCAATCCGTTTTCAGTGGGCGCTAATTGGCGTACCATTAAGGTCATGCCTTTGTGAATATCGGGGTGGTTCTGGACATACCATTCAGCGTATTGGCGATACAGGCCAAAATTGGTAAAATTCCTTCCGTTCAGAGCAAGGCTTCTGTCCGCACCAATTTTTTCGTTGTGTTTTCTGATGATGTCACCCCTTTCCGTGATATAGTCGCGAATCCCCTGTATTTTTTGAAAATCAGGCAATTCCGCCTCGCCCACAAAACGAATACTTGCTTGCTTGATGATAATGGAACGCTTGATACGGCGTCCTCCCGACTCCTGCATGCCACGCCAGTTCTGAAAAGAATCGGAAATCAAGGTATAGGTAGGAATGGTGGTAATGGTTTTATCAAAATTACGCACCTTGACGGTGGTTAAGTTAATTTCTTCCACATCACCATCAGCCCCGTATTTAGGCATAGTAATCCAGTCGCCAATACGCACCATGTCGTTGGTGGTCACTTGGATACTTGCTACAAAACCCATAATAGTGTCTTTGAACATCAACAGTAGAATGGCCGAAGCAGCACCCATCGCCGCAAAAAAGGCCATCGGGGATTTACCTGTTATGCTTGAAAAAATGGCTACTACACCAAAAAGCAGGAACACCATGCGGACAACCTGCAAATAGCTTTCCATCGGCTTGGCTGAAAATTCGGGTTTTTCCCGCAATACATCCGTACCCGATCTTATGATGGCCATAATAATGGAAATGATCATAAACACCATGTAAACCTCCGTTGCGATATCCAAAGGCCTGATAAGGCTCGGGAAATCGTCGAATACAATCGGTATGGCATTTTTCACTAAACTAAAGGGTGCTATTAAAGCAAGAAAGTGCGGAAAGCGATTTTTCAGCAAATAACTGAAAAATCGGAGTTGCGTACGGTCATAGATTTTGGTAAAGGCGACTTTTAACACCTTTCTAACAAGGTATTGTACGAGATAGACTAAAAAAACTACAATTGTCAATAAGACAAAGACATTAACATAAGCAGCGAGTTCTTTATTGATTCCCATATCAACGAGTTTATGGTAGGTGAACTGGCTGATAAAATTGGAGGATTTCTCTAAGCTGTCTTCTAAATTATCCATTTCGTGGAGTAGGTTTTAAATACGATCCAATCCCAGGAGGACGGAAAGTTGAAAAATTAAAAAATTAAAGCTCGCATACAGAAGAAACGCCCTGTTGGAGCAAAAAGAATCATAACGTTTCAACGCTATGTCGGCAAAGATACAATTTTTAGCTAATTCCCCAGACGTTTAAGCGCAATATAGGCCATTAAGCCCGTACTGAGCGCCAATGCCTTTTCATCAATATCGAAGTTAGGCGTATGCACCGAAGCGGTGATCCCCTTCTCCACATTACGGATCCCTAAACGGTAAAAACACGCGTCGGTAACCTGCGAATAGAACGCAAAATCCTCTCCGGCCATCCACAGATCCAAGTCGACTACATTTTCCTTGCCGAGATATTCCTCTGCATAGGCCCTTGCCTGTTGCGTTAGCTCTTCATTATTAACGAGGTAAGGGTAACCATGCCGTACTTCAAAGTCACACGATCCTCCCATGCTTTCGGCAATGCCTTCGGCCATCTTTTTCATTCTTTGGTGGGCCTCTTTCCGCCAGTCCTCATCAAAGGTCCGAAACGTACCTTCCAACTTCACTTCGTTGGGAATCACATTGGTAGCTCCTTCCGCGTTAATTTTGCCGAAGGACAAGACCGTGGGCATTTTGGGATCTGCCACGCGGCTAACAATTTGTTGAAGTGCTGTTATAATATGCGCTGTAATAACAATGGGATCAATGTTTTGTTGTGGTTGCGCGCCATGCCCGCCTTTTCCTTTCACGGTGACGTAAAGCTCATCCGTGGAAGCCATATATTTCCCGGCCCGAAAGCCCACCTTACCCGAATCGATCAGTGGCATCACATGCTGACCGATAATGGCCTGCGGTGCAGGATTCGCCAGTGCGCCCTCTTTAATCATAATGCTTGCACCACCGGGAAGCTTTTCCTCGCCGGGCTGGAAAATCAATTTCACGGTGCCGCCGAACTGACTTTTCAGTGATGCTAGAATTTTAGCCGTTCCTAATAAAGAGGAAGTATGCACGTCGTGTCCGCAAGCATGCATCACCCCCGCGTTCTTCGATCCATAGGACCTTCCTTCCACTTCGGTAATGGGCAAAGCATCGATATCGGCTCTTAAGGCAACCACACCGTCTCCGGGCAGCTCGCCTTGAATAAGTGCGATAACCCCTGTATTTGCCATCTCCTGCCAAGGAATGCCTAATTCATTTAATCGTTCTTTAATATAAGTCGCCGTGTTATACTCTTCGAAAGAGAGTTCTGGATTGGCATGTATATGCCTACGTGTGTCTACAACTTCCGGAAAGATGGTTTGGGCAATCGTCTGGACGGATTCTTTTAACATGCTAATACTCTACGTTAATCGTTTCGTTAAAAATAAAGACTGCATTAAAATCGCGCTTGAGTTGGTTTGCGAGCGCTTGCGCTTGACTCCTGCTCCTAAAATCGCCCACCTTGACGCGATAGTTAGGCTGTTCATAGCCCACGTACGTATTGAGATCCTTATAAACCTGTTTGAATCTTGCCTGCGCGTCGTAAGCGTCATTCCGATTGCTTCCGGAATAAATTTGGACGCGATAGCCCCGCGCTGTCACCTTTTTACCAGTCTTCAACGGCACCCCCGGCTTACTCGCCTCATCGTTTGGTGCCATAGTTGCGCTTGTTCCCAAAGACATCCGCTCCTTTTGGAGCCGTTCGATCAATGCGCTCTTGTGTTCCTCCACCACTCCCTTACTGTCCTGCGCAGCAACGGTTCCCGTGTAGAAAAAAAACAAGAAGCTTTTAAAGATGAAAATTCGCTTAAGGCAAGATGTCATTAACATATGTAAAATAGTTATCGGTTACCGGCTTTTGGCTTTGTTTATGAATGAGTGAATAGTTGTTAACTATTCACTACTCTACAAACTATGCCTGCCCTATACCGTGACAGTTTTTATATTTCTTTCCGCTGCCACAAGGACAAGGGTCATTTCTTCCTATCTTATTATCGTTTCGAATGGGCTGTGTTTTTTGGATTTCCCGCGTGTCTTCCATCGGCGGAAGTCCGCCACCAGAAGTCGCCGCAGCCAACTCGGGCTTAGAGACCTGCACCTTAGGTTCCTGAACCGGACGCCGTGCCTCGCGAACCTCTTGTGGCTGCTGATGTGGAATTTCACCTTTGAACAAGAAGGCAACGATGTCTTTATTCATCGTAACCAACATCTCCTTAAACAGATTAAAGGCTTCCATTTTATAGATGATAATCGGATCCTTTTGTTCGTATACCGCATTCTGAACCGACTGCTTTAAATCGTCCATCTCACGGAGGTGCTCTTTCCAAGACTCATCTATTAATGAGAGTACAACGCCTTTTTCGAAAGCTTTAAATACCTCTCTACCATTCGTCTCCACCGCCTTTTTCAAGTTGGCGGCCACCTGCAAACCACGTAGTCCATCCGTAAAAGGCACCACAATATTTTCGATCTGCTCTCCGCGGGTTGCGTAAACATCCTTCAACACCGGCAAGGTCTGATTAGCAATATGTTCTGCTTTGCGATGGTAAAAGTCGATGGCCCGTCCGAACAAAGTATCCGTTAAATTAGCTATACTAGTGTTTGCAAAAGCCTCCTCAGTCAATTCCGGGTCTACCGAGAAAACGCGGATAAACTCGAGCTGAAAATCCTCGTAAGTACCCGCTTCCTTGTATTCGGTTACCAAATCCTCCACTACATCATAAACCGTGTTATTCAGATCAACGTCCAAACGCTCTCCGAACAATGCATTTTTACGTTTTGCGTAAATCACGGTCCGCTGCGAGTTCATCACATCGTCATATTCCAGCAAGCGTTTACGGATACCGAAGTTATTTTCCTCCACTTTTTTCTGTGCACGTTCAATAGACTTCGTTATCATCGCATGCTGAATCACCTCTCCTTCTTCAATTCCCATGCGCACCATGATATTAGAAATCCTTTCCGATCCAAACAGGCGCATCAGGTTATCTTCCAAAGAAACGAAGAACTGAGAAGAACCCGGGTCACCTTGGCGACCGGCCCGTCCGCGCAGCTGACGGTCAACACGGCGAGATTCGTGCCGTTCCGTACCGACAATTGCCAAGCCACCGGCCTCTTTAACGCCCGGCCCTAATTTGATGTCGGTACCCCGACCAGCCATATTCGTTGCAATAGTTACGGTGCCTGCTTGACCCGCTTCGGCCACAATATCAGCCTCTCTTTGGTGCAGCTTAGCATTCAGCACGTTATGTTTAATTCCACGCAATTTCAGCATGCGGCTCAGGAGTTCCGATATTTCAACAGAGGTCGTACCAACCAATACCGGCCGACCCGCTTCTGTCAATTTTTGGATTTCTTCGGCTACTGCATTGTATTTTTCACGCGCAGTCCGATACACTAAATCTTCCCGGTCATCACGTTGTATTGGAATATTGGTAGGAATTTCTACAACATCCAATTTATAAATTTGCCATAATTCACCAGCTTCCGTAACGGCTGTACCCGTCATACCGGCAAGTTTGTGATACATTCTGAAGTAGTTCTGTAAGGTGATGGTTGCATAGGTCTGCGTAGCATCCTCCACCTTTACATTTTCCTTTGCTTCGATCGCTTGGTGTAATCCATCAGAGTAACGGCGACCTTCCATGATACGCCCCGTCTGCTCATCCACAATCTTCACCTTAGCTTCGTCGATGATATATTCCACGTCCTTTTCGAACAGCGTATAGGCTTTCAACAATTGATTGACCGAATGGATACGCTCGGATTTTATAGAAAAATCGCGCATCAGTTCATCTTTCTTCTGCGCTTTTTCCTCCGCCGGGATGGGAAGCTTTTCTATCTCTGCGATTTCTGTTCCTACATCCGGCATTACGAAAAAGTTTGGATCCTCTCCAGAACTGGTGATGAGCTCAATACCTTTTTCCGTCAACTCTACCTGATTATTTTTTTCATCGATTACAAAGAACAGCTCCGCATCCACCTTTGGCATGTTTTTGCTTTGTTCCTGTAAATAGTAGTTTTCTGTTTTCGTAAGCACTTGGCGGTTGCTTCCTTCACTCAGAAATTTAATAAGCGCTTTATTCTTAGGCAATCCTCTATGGGCTCTTAACAAGGACATCCCTGCGCCTTCGACATCAGTATTACCGGCAGTTATTCCCTTTTTCGCTTCGTTTAAAACGGTATTGATATAGGCTTTCTGCGCATTTACCAAACGCTCGATTCTTGGCTTTAAGTCGTAAAACTCATGTTCGTCTCCGCGCGGGATAGGTCCTGATATAATCAAAGGAGTACGGGCATCATCAATCAAGACCGAGTCGACCTCATCCACCATCGCAAAATGCAACTTCCCTTGTACCAAGCCTTCAGGAGCTTGCGCCATGTTGTCGCGCAGGTAATCAAAGCCAAATTCGTTGTTGGTTCCAAATACGATATCCGCGGCATAAGCGTTCCGACGGGCGGCCGAATTTGGCTGATGTTTATCGATACAATCAACGCGCAGGCCATGGAACTCAAAGAGCGGCCCATTCCACTCCGAGTCACGACGCGCTAAGTAATCATTCACCGTCACAATATGAACACCCTGCCCGGATAAGGCATTTAAATAGGCCGGCAAGGTACCGACTAAGGTTTTACCCTCACCCGTAGCCATTTCAGCGATCTTACCTTCGTGCAATACAATACCCCCGATTAATTGCACATCGTAGTGCACCATGTTCCAAGTCACCTGACTACCGGCAGCGGTCCACGTGTTATGCCAAACCGCTTTATCGCCTTTAATCTCTACGTTTGGCTTCTTAGCAGCGATATCACGATCAAAGTCGTTAGCAGTAACTTCCAAAGTTGCGTTTTCGGTGAACCTGCGGGCGGTTTCCTTTACAACTGCAAAAGCCTCTGGAAGTATCTCCATCAATACCTCCTCTAATTTTTTATCGCGATCTTTGCTCAGTTTATCTACTTTGTCATAAATGGCATTTTTCTCTGCCATTTCTACCTCCGGCTGTTCGGCCTCTGCTTTTAATTGATTGATTTCTGCATCTATGTCCGCGAGGTATTCGGCAATGCGACGCTTAAAATCAAGCGTCTTTTCACGAAGCTCATCATTAGTCAGTCCGCTCAGTTTAGCAAACTCCTCTTTGATTTTGTCCACTAAGGGACGAATATGTTTTATATCGCGATCAGATTTACTGCCAAAAATTTTACTTAAGAATCCTAACATGTTCAATTATAATCTAAAATATACGCCATTTGTGTCAACAAATGCGCCAAATGTTTCATTGCGTCATATTGACATCAATACAATTGCCAAAGTTAGTGATTTTTTGTTAATAGTGATCAGCTTTCGGAGCTCAGGTTATTGGTTGTTGATTATTGGTTATTAGTGGTGAGTGATAAAATAGTTGCAGTAGCGGTGGCAGTAGCAGTTGCGGTTGCGGTTGCAGTAGCAATAGCATTAGCGCCCCGTCTATTGGAATGATTGAAACTGTTCCAAAACAACGGAAGAACAAGAACATAGGAGGTGTGTTATACCTATACTAAATGACAGGTGGATTTTAGGTGGAGGTAAGGTGGCTTTAACGTGGACTTGACGTGGACTTCCTACAGCTTTATGCCCTAAGCGTTAGGCTATAGGCCTTACACCATACACCTTACCCCCCCTTCAGCCTTAAAACGCCTGCTTAAAGCTTACGGCCTACAGCGTTAAAGCTATTGAGGCAGCACCGCCCAAATGGTATTTCCCGCGTCATCCGCCACCAGCATATAGCCCTGTTTGGCAAAGGCCACTCCTACCGGACGGCCATATACTTCCGCTTTGCCTTCATCCGCGATAAAACCAGTTAAGAAATCCTTGTATTCTCCGGTAGGCGTTCCATTTTCAAAAGGCACTAACAGCACCTTATACCCTACCAGTTTAGAGCGGTTCCATGAGCCATGTTGACCTACATAGGCACCACCTTGAAACTTACCTGAAGTACCGAAGGCCAAGCCGAGCGAAGCGGTATGTGCGCCCAAAGCGAAATCAGGAATAATCGATTCGGCGACCAAATCCTCCCGTTTCCCTTCCATACGAGGGTCGGGATTCTTCCCCCAATACGCATAGGGCCACCCATAAAAGCCATTCTCTTCTACGGAGGTAATGTAGTCGGGAACGAGGAGATCACCCAATTCGTCGCGCTCGTTCACCGCCGTCCACAATTTACCCGTGTTCGGTTCCCAGGCCATACCAACCGGATTCCGAAGTCCGGATGCAAACACCCTTTCCCCACTTCCGTCCGGATTGATCTCCAGGATATTCGCCCTTCTTCGTTCATTCTCCATGCCATGCTCCCCTACATTACTCCCGGAACCAACACTCACATAAATCTTGGTACTATCCGGCTTCATCAACAAGTTTCTTGTCCAATGGTTATTATAACCACCTGCAGGCAGGGATAAGATTTTTTCACCAGCCACCGTGATTTTGGTATCACCCAATCGATATGGATATTTCAATATACCGTCGGTGTTAGCTACGAGGAAGCTGTTACCCATCACCAACATACCCAGCGGTTTGTTCAAGCCCTCCAGAAAGACCGATTGGTTGTCTGCAACACCATCTCCGTTGCTATCGCGAAATAAAGTAATTCGGTTTGCGCCCGTGCCTTGGGTTTGCGATTCGGCTACAAATACATCTCCGTTCTGCGCCACATAAATCCAACGTGGATGTTGCAAACCGCCGGCAAATTTGACTACCCGATAGCCTGCCGCCACAACAGGCGTTTTTCCCTCGGGCCACCCCACCACCTTCGATTCTTTGGTACTCGATGGCGTTGCTAAGGGCTCGGCCAAGTTAATATTGACGCCATATTCACCTACCGAATCTGTAGGCTGTTCAGGCGTCTCGGTCTGCTCTTCGCTACCCCCTTTACAGGCAGCAACGAAAAACAAAAATGGTAAAAGTAAACAAAGGCTATATCGATTCATTTTGGATAGTTTTATTCATGCTATAAAACAGGTATGCATCCAAAATGTTTTTTACCGCCATCCTTTATACTGATTGATCAAACCGTTGGTAGAGCTGTCATGCGAGTTGATGGTCTCTTCGTTTCGCAGCTCTGGCAAGATCTTCCCTGCCAATTGTTTACCAAGTTCAACCCCCCATTGATCAAAGCTGAAAATATTCCAAATAATGCCCTGCGTAAATATCTTATGCTCATAAAAGGCAATTAAGCTGCCCAGGCTCCGCGGCGTTATTTTCTTCAACAGAAACGAGTTGCTCGGCCTGTTGCCTTCGAAAACCTTAAAGGGAGTAATTGCCGCCACTTCTTCATCCGACTTACCCGCTTTTCTCAATTCTGCTTCTACTTCGTCTTCCATCTTTCCATTCATTAACGCTTCTGTTTGCGCAAAGAAATTGGACAGCAAGAGGGTATGGTGTTCGCCTATGGGATTGTGTGTCTGAGCAGGCGCTATAAAGTCGCACGGAATCATCTTGGTTCCCTGATGGATCAACTGATAGAAAGCATGCTGCCCATTAGTACCTGGTTCTCCCCAGATAATCGGCCCCGTCTGGTATTCCACGGGCACGCCATTTCGATCGACATACTTCCCATTACTCTCCATATCGCCCTGTTGGAAATAGGCAGCGAAACGATGTAGATACTGGTCGTAAGGCAGGATAGCGTGACTTTCAGAGTCAAAGAAATTATTATACCACACGCCCAGAACGCCCATAATCACGGGAATATTCTCTTCCAGCGGCGTGCTTTTAAAATGGTTATCCGCGGCATGCGCGCCAGACAACAATTCTTTAAAGTGATCAAAACCGATACTCAAAACAATCGACAGCCCTATTGCGCTCCATAAGGAATAGCGACCACCGACCCAATCCCAAAACTCAAACATGTTCTTGGTGTCAATACCGAAGTCCTGCACGGCTTTAGCATTGGTGCTAAGCGCCACAAAGTGCTTGGCTATATCGGGTTCAGCACCGCCCTGCGCTAAAAACCAGTCGCGCGCGCTGTGCGCGTTCGCCATAGTTTCCTGTGTCGTGAAGGTTTTGGAAGCAATCAGGAACAAAGTCGTCTCCGCATTTACTTTACGTAAGGTTTCGGCGATATGCGTTCCATCTACGTTGGAAACAAAGTGTAGGTTTAAATGATTTTTATAAGGCTTTAATGCTTCAGTCACCATAACCGGTCCCAAATCCGACCCACCAATACCAATATTCACCACATCGGTAATGGCTTTTCCGCTATAGCCTTTCCAAGAGCCGCCGATAACCGCTTCACTAAATTCCTTCATATGCTCCAGTACGGCATTGACGCTCGGCATTACATCCTGCCCGTCTACCAGCACCGGGGTATTGCTTACATTCCTCAGCGCCGTATGCAGTACCGCACGGTTCTCTGTCTTATTGATAGGCAAACCTTTAAACATGGCATCTATTGCCTCTTCCAGGCGGCATTCTCTGGCCAATTGTACCAACAGGGCAACTGTCTGTTCGTCTATTCTATTTTTCGAATAATCGAATAAAATATCTTCGAACATCAAGGAAAATTTCTCAAATCTATGGGGATCATAGGCAAACAAGTCGCGCAAGTGTTTCGGCGCAATATTGATATAATGGTTGCTCAGGTAGTTGTAAGCTTCGGTGTCGGTAAAATTTACGTTTGGTAACATAAGCAAATTAAATTTTCACGAAACTACAATTTTAGGGCAGAAAAGCGAAAAGCTTTTTATCCACCGCACCGAGATTTACTTTCTTCCGACAGTTTACTATAACCCAAATCTGTCATAAAAGACAGCCTCCCTCTTTTAACACAATTTATTATACAATATGTAAAAAAATTCAATACCTTTATACAAACAAATCCTATATTAGTCAGTTCTTTTATAAAAGATTAAGATAGGCGGAATTGAGCCGAAAAATATTAATCATTAAAGCGGATTAAGCGATCACCATCTTAAAAACGTATTCGAGATGACTGATGTAAATTATGACAATATAGAACGTTACCTATCTGGAAGTATGACAGATAAAGAACGTCATCATTTTGAGGCTGAGCTCGACGAAAACGAGGAGTTGGCCCAAGAGCTTCATTTTTACATGTATGTTAACCGAAGCATCTCGGAATGCCTGTATCACACACCAACAGACCATCGAAACTTCAATCAGGGAAAAAACAAGAGACGCCAGGACGTGAGTAAAATCAAATGGATTGCCCTGATATCGATCGGTGCCGTTCTTGCCGCGATGGCACTTTGGAGACCTTTAAAATCCGGACGGTTGGCTGACGCTTCTACCATCAAGATGGCCGCCATAAATGCCGAGGGTTTGCCGGTAGGCAACAAATATGCCGACATCATCGATCTTTTTAATGAGGGGAAATACGAAGAAGCCCTACCCTTGCTAAATGGGGCTTTAACAGAACGGCCGAACGATCTCTATATCCGCTATTACCGCGGGGTTACCTTTTTGAATTTAAAATACCTGGGTTCTGCGCGTCGCGACTTACTCAAAGTGTATACCGAAAATGCGCCGCAAATGTATGATGCGGCCTACTACATAGCCTTGTCATACTTGGAAGAAGAGGATGATTATAAGGAAAGTGCCCGGAATTGGTTGAACAAGATTCCGGAAGAAGCGCCTATCTCTTCCAAGGCAGAGGCGCTGAAGAAGATGCTGTAAGTAGCAGTTGACGGTTGAATAGAGGCGATCTCCTTACTTATTACTTAAAATTTACCACTTAAAACTTAAAATCTTACCTTTGTTCTATGACGAAAGAAAACATTCAGGAATTAAGGGATCGAGCAGCTTCCCTGAGGAGGCATCTTTGACATCGATGCAAAACAAAAAGAAATAAACCAAGAGCAGGATATCACGTTAAATCCCAATTTTTGGGATCATCCGAAAGAAGCCGAAAAGGTACTACAGTCTATTAAAAGCAAAAAAATCTGGACAGACAGTTTTGAGGAATTGACGCAGGCAATCGATGACGCTGCCGTGATGTTCGATTTTTATCAAAGTGGTGATGCCAGTGAGCAGGAAGCGAACGAACTTTTCCAAGAAGCACTGAAGCGCGCTGAGGAGCTGGAATTTAAGAACATGTTAAGCGCTGAAGAAGATCAGCTCACTGCTATTTTACAGATTACAGCCGGGGCCGGTGGAACAGAAAGCTGTGATTGGGCAGCGATGCTGATGCGGATGTATATCATGTGGGGCGAAAAAAACGGTTATAAAGTAACCGAACAGGATTTCTTGGAGGGCGATGTCGCGGGTGTGAAATCGGTCACCTTGCAGTTCGAAGGCAATTTCGCCTATGGCTACCTCAAGGGAGAAAACGGCGTACACCGATTAGTTCGGATTTCACCGTTCGATTCAAATGCCAAACGACATACTTCTTTTGCTTCGGTATATGTGTATCCATTGGTTGACGATACGATAGAGATTGATGTGAAGGACGCCGACATCGAATGGGACACCTTCCGTTCGGGAGGGGCTGGCGGGCAAAATGTAAATAAGGTAGAAACCGCCGTGCGCTTACATCACAAACCATCGGGCATTGTCATAAAAAATCAGGAATCGCGCTCGCAGCTGCAGAATAAAGATAATGCCATGCGCCTGCTCAAATCGCAGCTTTATGAAATCGAGATGCGTAAACGGATGGAAACAACGGCGGCAATTGAAGGCAGCAAGAAGAAAATAGAATGGGGTTCACAAATCAGAAACTACGTATTACACCCCTATAAATTGGTGAAAGATTTACGAACGGGGCATGAAACGTCCAATACACAAGCCGTTTTAGACGGAGAGCTGGATGAGTTTTTAAAATCGTATCTGATGGAATTCGGCAGGAACTAAAATTCGTTTTTCCACAGTGCTTTTTGTCATTTTTATATAATAAACAATAAACGCTATCTTTGTAAAGATAAGACACTAAGGTTATGTACAACTATCGCAATTATATCACCATTGATACCAATATACGGTTCGGCAAACCTGTTTTGATCGGAACACGTATCTCGGTATATGACGTACTCAGCTGGTTTGCCAATGGCATGAGCGAAGACGAAATTATCAGCGATTTCCCTGAATTAAATATCGATAAAATCAGGGCTTGTTTTGCTTTCGCTGCTGATCGGGAACATAAAATAAGAGTAGCATAAGGTGAAAATACTGCTCGACCAAAATATATCGTTCCGTGTGGTAAAAAAAATCCAGACGCTTTATACGGAGGCCCGACAAGTACGCGAACTAAGGCTCGAAAATGCTAGTGATAGGCAAATTTGGGCATTTGCTAAAGAACATCACTTTACTATAGTTAACAGTCTTTGCATACGGCTAACTAAAATTCGTTTTTCCACATCATGGATTCTACGGGCCGTGTCGTTTTCCGATTGTATTTGGCATTACCCTTCGTATTGTACATGGTGTGGATATCTCCTTCTACCGCGAAATAGATTAACTGTCCGATAGGCATTCCCGCGTATATGCGCACGGGCTGAGCGACGGAAATTTCAAGCGTCCAGGTATTGCAAAAGCCAACATCCCCTTTCCCCGCCGTTGCATGAATATCGATTCCCAGGCGCCCGGTACTGCTTTTACCCTCCAAGAAAGGCACGTGCTTATGCGTTTCCGTATACTCAAGCGTTACGCCCAGGTACAGTGTGTTCGGTTCCAGAACAAAGCCAGACTTCGGAATTTCGAAATGTACAATTTCATTATGAACCTTCGCATCCAGCACCCGGTCTTTATACGTCGCCAGGTACTTACCCAGATGCACATCATATGAATTGGTCCCCAGGCATTCTCGTTTAAAGGGTTCAATAATAATAGTACCTTTATCTATTTCTTCTAAAATTCTTTTGTCTGATAATATCATAGTGCTTTCTTCTGAGGTACAAACTTACTGAAAGGGAAGGCGAGACGCAAGTGTGAAGGAGGGAATTGGTTGTTAGTTGTTAGTTGCCGGTTATCAGCTTAGCCTGTCTTATCTAGGTTTTAGGGATTTTAGGTGTTAGCTTGTAGTTATTAGTGATTGCAGTCGGCTGCGACACTAAAGCCGAAAGCCGATCTCAAAAGCTGATGGCTATTAACAAAAAATTACTACTTTTATTTATGGGTTTAGTATATCTTAAAGAAGTCGATCAGCATACACGTTTCGCCATCTGGAAAATTGAAGAAACAGCCGAAGAACTATTAGCTAAGTTACAATTAACCAGAAGTGAAAAAGCCTTTCTGGAGCGACTTAACAAGGGTAAGAGAACATTAAATTGGCTTGGGACGCGCGTGCTCCTCCGCACTATGTTAGATGCACCGGGCTATATCGATTGCCCTTCGGATGAGAATGGTAAACCCTATTTGGTCAATTTTCCGCACAAGGTGTCGCTAAGTCACTCGTATGATTATGCGGCCTGTATGCTAAGTAAAGGGCATGAAGTAGGCATTGACATGGAGCTTGTCAAACCGAAAATAAAAGTAATTGCCCATAAATTCATGAAACCCGAAGAGTTGGCCCAACTTCAGCCCGACCATCAATATGTAGAACAGCTCTTGACCTGTTGGACGGCGAAGGAAGCGGTTTATAAATTACAGGGAAAGAAAGGCGTTTCGTTTAAGGATAATATCTATATCGAACCATTCACCTATCAGGAACAAGGCGGCAGTATTATTGCCCATCTCGAAGGCCCACATCAGCAGGCCAGCTATCGGGTTTATTACGAGCGTTTCCGGGAATTTATGTTGGGGTATGTAATAGGGTAACAAAGTATTATCGCTGGTTAATTTTTTCGCCGAGATAAGCAAGCGCCCGCTGCAACACCACATCTTTATTTTGCATGTAGTCATCAAACGTAGTTTTAACTTCTATATGAGGGATAATACCTACTCCTACAAATTCTCGTCCATCGGGATAAGTGTCCTGTTTTGTACAGATTCTTGCTTCTCCACCGCCGGGTAATGCGAAATGGAACGGTTGCCCAGTACTTCCAAAAGTCTTTTCACCTATTCGAATCATATGCTTCTGATTATCTGCCATAATGAGCATATCCTCAGCGGCGGAAGCGGTCTGGTGGCCGGTAAGCAATATCGTCGGAACTACAACGCGTATTTCCTCCTGTTGAAAGCGGGTCGGCTCATAGGGGGAGTCACGATATAGCTCATTGTGAAAAGCGAGGTAAGATTCAGTTGTACGTTCCTTACTCATACCCCATTCAGCCTTTCCGTTAACGGTGTCTTGAGCTTGTAAAAAGCTGCCCCAAGCTTTGAACATGCTGATATTCATCCGGGTTCGCGATTTTGAACCGTATAATACCGTATCATTCGTCAAGTGCATAAGGATCGCCTTCGCATTTGAACCACTGCCTCCACCATTGTAGCGGAGGTCAATAATAATTCCCTTGGCCTTCCTTAGTTCGTCCAGCTTTTCTTTAAAGGCCTGCACAATTTGACCATCTTCAAAGGAATTCAACGCAAGGTATGCGATATCATTTTGTTCCCAACGAAAATCCAGAAGCTCCTTCGGAGCATCAAATGCCGGATAGACCGCCTCTTCTTGGGTTCGGCTATGGGTTAGCGTTTGCGTGAATACGGCTCCGTCCGGCTTACGAAAAGTGACTTCATACGTATCGCCTTCAAAACCGGCAAGCAACGACCGGACACTCCGATCTTGCCGAATGTAATCCGTAGACGATGAGATGTACGGAGCAACGTATTTCGAAATGAACTGGTTGGTCGCCATCCCATTTATTTGGATGACTTCGCTTCCCGGAGGCACTTCATCTTTTTTGCTCGCGTTCACCCTGAAGACAATCGCTTTACCATCCACGTTTTCCAGAAACAAACGGTACGCGCCGAACATGGTAGTCATTTGCAATGCGGAAATGGAATCGGGGAAGTATACATCGGTGTGCCCATCGTTCAGCATACTGCAGAAACGTTGTAACTCACGGTAATACGCATAGTCGTTGGGTGTTTCCTGTACAGATTTAATCAACGTACGATACGTACTATCCCATGCAGCCTGATCTATTTTATTCAGATAAACGAAGTTATAGTTGACTTCTTGCCAGAATTTGGAAAGGCCGTAAATCTTGTCTTCCACACTGAGCGTGTTTGGCAACACTGCTTGGGCTTTACATAAATTTGGAATTAATGCTTTAGCGAGAACAAAACTGAAAATAAATGTATTGACAAAGGATCGCATGTTAATTGCTTTTCTAAAAATACAGAGAATATACCAAAATACAGCTTCTCTAAGTTGCTATTGTATAAGCTAAAAACCCAAATTCGTTTTTTGAAGCGATCTTATCTGTTTACGTAATAGATTTTTCCTTTCTCCCGGTACTTTTTATCCAAGGACTGAATGTACTGTATAACAGCATCAGATAAAACATAGGCAGCTTTAGTATCGCTTTTGGCCGCTCTGTTGTATAAATAAATATAGTAAAAAGGATTACTGATGTTGTCAATCAATTCCTCTTTATAGCCGTTTCTTTCGATGACATCCATGATATAATACCCCGGGATATGCCCACTCGTATTCCAGGTGTTTAATAACTTTCTTAATGTTAAAGAAGACTTGTCAATGGTTTCACTTCCCAACAAAGAGTCGATATTTGCTAAGACCGCCGGTCCTTCTTCCAAAAAATTCTCCGGATAACCTCGCTGAAACTCTAAAAGTGCATGGGCGTCCTCTCCCTGATAACGCTTGTCGACCAGATCGGCACTCCCCTCGTTCAACATTCGTTGTAAAACTTCTATGATTGCTTCATCTTCCTTATCAGCGGTAAAACGATATCGAGGCCTTAAGCTATGGTGCAACTCATGCCCCATTAAAATTCCCGTCTTATTTTTATCATTAAAATAAGCGCACATTAAGGTACAAACAATCCAACCATTTTCAATATGGGCATCTGTGTGTAAAGGAATGATTGAAAATTTATAGTGATCGACTCGTTTATGCGCCTCCTTAGGCAGCATCGTATAAGCGTGTTCATAGCAAATATCGAAATAGCCCTTAGGGTTCTGTTTCATCGTCCGCAAGTACGCTTTCATCTCCTCTTCATGCACTTTATACTCATTGATAATGTAAGTCCACCAGTATTTATTCGGGTCTTTCAATCTATTGTTCAAAATAGATTCATTTTTCGGCATATAAACGATCTCCATCGTTTTCCTATAGGTGTTGAAAAAAGTGGAATCTACTCCCTGATCGTTCATATACACTTCAATCGCCTCATCTTTCAAGAATTTGTTCCAGCTTTCTTTCGATAAAGAATCGCCTTCTCTTAACCGATCAGTCAATTTAAAGTACTCCCAGCAAGTACGATCATCTATCGACTGTGCCTTTATCTCATTTGCTAAGCAAACGACCATTACAACGAATACGAGGATTCTAACTATTATTACCATCTTATGCGGTTTATGTAGATTATATGTTTTTAGCTAACAACAGCCTTCGGAGCAACAATTGAGAACGTTTAGGTCACGTCAAGACATCCAGTTTATCACAGCTACCAGGGATTGCGTACTTCCCTAAACATCTTGCAACGATATCACTACCTGCTTTGTTCCGACACTTCTTGATTTAAATATTCCTATCGCACGATCATATATTTGTTCGCCATATCCACCGTCACACGGTCACCGATCCAATTCAATGACATCGTGCCATCATAAATAAGCTTGTCTATAACCAAGAACTTTGGTTCGGACACTTCGATTGATCTTGCAGAAGCAATCGCAATACTATTCAGCTTCCTTTCAAAAACGGAGGTTTCCAGCTCTTTATTAAAATCGCTCTGAAGTTTCCTCTCCTGAACTGGATCTCCGCTTTCCTCTCCCAGCAGCGGCAAATAATACTTATTCATATGAAACGCATTCTTTCCTGCGCCGGTGTCGATCAGAAAACAAAGGTCCTTTTGATTATTTATATTCACCCATGCAAATATCGTATAGGCAATATCTCTATCTTTTGTCACTAGCAAAGGAATCTTCGTCCCCTTATTCGCGGCACCGGATATTGTGAGATCTTCTAAAACCAATTGTTCTTTTTGATAATCAATGGTAAAAGGCTGTTGTAAAAAAAGACCTAAGGAAATTAATCCATCCAAGCCGGCCAAATCTACATCAATGATTGTGGCTATCGGGTTATTCACCTTAAAGCCGGCCAGCTCAAATGAAGTGAGGCGATACAAATCGACATCCATCCTTTCTCCAGTAGATCGAAAACCGGTATATCGCTGCTTTAGATCTATAAGCCCGCCATTTAATTTATCACTGTAATCTTTCGTTAAAAGATTAACGCCCGCTCCCGTATCGAAGATAAAACGTCCTTTAACCCCATTGAATTTAGCCTCCACAATCAGATGCCCCTGTTCAGTAAACTCCAATGGTATAATTTGCTGGGCACTTAGGAATTTTATTACAAAAAATAATAAAATCAACATTATCGCTTTTTTCACAACTTAATATATGAATTTGTTCATTAAAGGAATTGATTTAAAACTACTTCTTTTTTTGGACTCTTCAAATCATACATAAGGCACCATGATGGTCAAATACAGTGGCTAGTGGTATGCCTACTCTGTCTAAGGTTTTTCGGCTCACCCTTGTTGCAACAATATAAAAGTAGAGCATCGGCGAACGAGAAGCGATTTATTTCGACGAATACCATTATTTTTTCGACTTATTTTTAAAAAACATATTTTAACAATGAGGCGTTTAAATCAGGCATTCCAACCCTGTCTGTGCGACTTAACTTGTTTTGACTGTATTGTGCTAACTGATTGGCCTGAAGCAGCAGCATTTTACTGTTGTGTTTCGAACAGAAGTTTACCTTGCCAGCTGTTACCTGAATGGTTGTTTCCTCTTCATCGGGATACGCTTTCAGGTTAAAGGAAGTTCCGAGTATCTGGGTTACGGTCTTTGAGCTGAAAACCGTAAACGGCCGTTTGGCGTCTGTGGCAACAGAAAAGTAGGCTTCTCCGGTCAAGTAAACCTGTCTTTTGTTTTCTTCAAAATTTTTCGGATAACGGAGTGTACTTGCTGCATTTAAATGAACGGTAGTACCATCGGGTAGCTTGAGGTTCGCCCTTTGTCCAGGCTTGGTGCTGA
The DNA here is from genome assembly GCF_004368405.1 of Olivibacter sp. XZL3. Taxonomy (GTDB): domain Bacteria; phylum Bacteroidota; class Bacteroidia; order Sphingobacteriales; family Sphingobacteriaceae; genus Olivibacter. The sequence goes on along the minus strand of NZ_SBJH01000070.1, from coordinate 4,569 downwards.
TTGTGCCATAGGGAACGGTCGTTGACTTCGGTTCTGCCTGTTCTTGTGAGAAGTATAACATTCCGGCCAGCACAAATAGGATGCAAGCTGCTGCCGGTTTATATGTCGTTCATCCGTGTCCGGTCCTCATTCGTGTGTTCTATAGCCTATATTGGGGTTATATCCCTATATGGTACGTAAAAAGGGGCAAAACATGGCCTTTTATGCAATACCTGTCGGACTCCCATCGGACTAGACTATGGAAGGAATCGCGGTTGGATGTATAACAGAGTAGATTAGGGGGATTCAATAGGTACATGGAGACGATGACGAATTTGGAACACCTTTATGTAGCATTTATTGCTTTAACTGTTCACTTTGTTCATTTGCCGAAGAAAATCGCTTCCCAGCTCTGGATACCCTAATTTAGCAGGGAATCCAAATCTATTGTGCATGAATACAGAAGAAAGCTACATCAAACCCGGTAAATTTGTTGATCCGTTAAGCGACTTTGGTTTCCGTCACTATTTTGGCAGTGAGCCGAACAAAGAAATCCTGATTGAGTTTCTGAATGACCTTTTTGAAGGCGAGAAGCGTATCGGGACACTTGAATATGGGCCTAATGAGCATGACGGGGACGATAAGGAAGACAAAAGAGTTGTTTTTGACCTACACTGTCGCGGAAGCAATGGCGAGTACTCTATCATCGAAATGCAGCATATACGGCAGGAATATTTCAGGGACAGAGCGCTTTATTATAGCTCGCGTTTAATTCAGCGTCAGTTACCGAAAGGAAAAGCTTTCAATAGCTACCAGCTGCCCGAAGTTTTTCTTATCGCTCTTTTGGAATTTCGTATGGAAGAAAAGCAGCGAAGCCATTATTTTCATGATATCGCCCTTTGCAATAAGAGCACGGGCGAAATTTTTTACAAAAAGCTGGGCTTTAAATTCATAGAGTTGCCTAATTTTGCCAAGNTGTAGACTCAGCTAAATCTTTGAAAGAGACCGGACTTTTAAGTAACGAGCAAATTGCCAAAAGCCTTAAGCTACCTCTGGAAGTAGTTGAAAAGCTATAAAAATAATACAGCATAAGTTTAGAAGCCATGCACGAAAAAAAATGTGCATGGCTTTTTTGTTTAAGATATCGTCAGGCCCAGACGAGGTTGAAGGTGTCTAAAAAGTTGTCATTTCGACCGGACCCCGAGGCTTCGGGGGAAGTGGAGAAATCTGTTATTTGTAACTAACTCATTAATAGATATCTCGATTCCGTTACACTACACTCGATATGACGTTGGAGGTCTTTTTAGACACCCTCATGTGTCTGTTATTCAGGGACCAAATTTAGATGTATGAAAAATATATCGGATTTTTATGAAAAGAGTGGCGATTGGTTATTCAATTTAGGTGACCCCGTTTCAAATATGCGCAAGTCCCGCTGCACCATAAGTCAATCCGCCATCGGTTATCTTTCCTGTATTTTGCTAAAAAACATTGGAAAAGACACACGCCAAGCCACCCCGATTGTAAAGAAAAGTGTTTAACAACATGGGTGTTTTTAGATATAACACCCTCTATTTCAATGATCTTTCTTTCAAATATCCCCATATTTTCTTTCGACAAGACACTGATTGCTTCCATAATTATATTATTAGTTTTAATTTGCTCGGTTGACGACCTCTTCATTGCCTAGCTTTTTGTCGGTGGCAGCTTTAACGGTTGTCTTACCAAAATTGAAAGTAAAGCCAAGTGATACGCGCCTGGAATCTTGGTAATTCACATTATATACATACAGGTTTCCAGCGGACATTTCAGACCTATATCGCTGCCCTTTCAGCAAATCGTTGACCGCCAACACCATTTGTGCACGACTCTTCAGAAAAGATTTTCTGACAGCCAAACGAGAGAAGTTACTACTGAAATCTCGCCACCCGCCATATCCAGCCCGACCATAATGGTTGTATATCGCATCAATCGTAAATTTCGCAGGTAAACGAAACGTCGTACTAATACCAAAATTGTAAGAGTAACCCGACTCGCTGACGTTATCGGCATTCAACCGCCCTTCATAGGTGTAGCGGAACGACCTAGCATACCCATTAATATCCCACCAAACGGCAAGTTGACGGCTATAGCTCAAATTAGCAGACCATTCGCTTCCATCCATATTCATCGGTGCATAAATGGTTACTTCTCCTTCCTGTCTCGGCAACTGCATAACAAGGTCCTTTTCCTGGATATAACCAATTTCAAGAAAAAGATCTGTTGTCAGCTCGCCGTTTACGGTAAACTGATGGGAATACCTAGGTTGCAGATGCATATTTCCCTCCGATAGTTCAAATTCGTTTAAATAAGTTCTAAAAGGCATCATCTGCCTAAACCCTGGACGTGAAATAAATTTACGATAATTGAGAGTCACTTTGCGATTCCCTATTTCTTGCTGAACCATAGCATTCGGAAACAAGTTAAAGAAATTACGGTTGTATACCTCACGCACTCCCATGTCTGTATTCTCAGCTCGAACGCCGATCTTAATGAAGGTTTGGCCAAAATACCGCTGTACTTCCGCATAGCTCCCTATAATATCCTCGTAAAAACGATTAAAAAAAGTTAAGTCAGAAAGCAGAATCCAACTTCCATCAACCAATTGGTACTGATTGGTTTCAGAGTTATTACGCGATAAACTCAACTTGAATCCGGTATTTACATGAAAACCGTTAGCGAAAGGAAGTATAAAATCCGATTGCAATATTGTTACATGTGCCTTCCCGGGGTTGTCATTTTTTATCAAAGGCAGTTCATTGAGCAACGTACCATCAGGCAAATACATTTCTTGATAAAGCATCTGCGTCTCTGAACGATTGTTTATAGGGGTATAAGTTGCCACAAATTCGACTTGCTTGCCTAGTGTATCCAACTTACCTATATAATTCAGGCTATAATTCCAAACATTGCTAGATACGAACCGATTGTGTGCTCTTAGCAAGGTAGAATCTCTCGTACCCCACATCACCGCTGAAAAGTCGTTGGTACCTTTCATTACGGAATGAGGAGCAATCCTTCGGATCAGATTGCCAGTAAAAGTAATCTGGTGTGTAGGGTTTATTGTGTAGTTCACTCCAACTTTTGCACTGTGGTTACGGTAATCATAAAATTCGCTGTTCGGCCCTCCTATAGCCAATGAATTTTCCCTATATGAAAAGTAACGTGTCCCTTCAATAGTCGTCATCATATCGCTTCTGTTAAAGTTGTAGCGCCCATCTACCGTCCATTTTTTTTTTGCGGTAAGTGAGATTAAGCCCCACATTACCTCTACCATAATTGCCACGAGAATAAGTCCCATTCAGCCTACCGGTGAGGCCTTGAGCCAAAGCACGTTTAGTGTGAATACTGATCACTGCATCCACCGAGGCGTCATAACGCGCAGAAGGATTCGTAATGAAGTCGATTTTATCAATATCACTGCCATTCATGGTATTCAGTACGTCTTTGAGTGTGACGCCGGGAATAGGCACATTGTCTACCAGCACTAGAATATTGCGTTTGCCGTTTATTACGATCTGCTCACCCTGCACTTGCATAAAGGGCATCGCCATAAAAATCTCCATCACGCTGCTGGTCTGAAAGGTGCTCCCTCCTACATTCATGACAAAGCGATCAGCCTGCCGTTCAACCACCTTAGGATGGGCATTAATTGTCACTTCCCCCAACATCGTAGCATCGGTCGCCAACACCAGCTTTCCCAAAGCTATATCATTCTCCAATCGGATTTCCCTCTCCAACGCCTTATAGCCGACCATACTGACCAGAAAATAATAAGTGCCTGCAGGCAATCCACTCAGTTCAAAAGAACCAGTGTCATTACTAAATACTCCTTTGAACGGTTTATCATCCTCTTTAGCCGTCTTAAGCGTAATGGAAGCAAACGGCAAGCCTTCCCCCATATCGCTATAGACGGCACCTTTGATAGACAAAATGTTTTCCTGCGCCTGTGTTGTTAAACATGATAAAACCATGATCCAGAGAAAAAATAAAGCGATCAACCTATGTTGTTGTTCGATTTCGTATTTTACCCTGATCTTCATAGTGTCAAAACTAGGCAGTTGGGTAAGACTTCACTATTTTTTTCGACCAATACAGCCTGTTCTTCGACGGTTCTTTGTTTATTATCACAGCAATAGGTTCTAAGTCGACATCAAAAAGAAGTTAAAATTCCTATTCTATTTTTATCATTAAAATAGGTGCATATTAGGGTACAAGGGAACCAATATGAGTATCTGTATGTAAAGGAATGATTGAAAACTATAAGTTATTTACTCTCTTATGCACCCGCTTTTGGGCACAATCTTATTCAGTTTAGGTAAATTGTTATATTTCCAACTTAGCAAGGGCCTTCGAGCAGCAATTTCGTGTATTTCTTCAGATCACAATAAGACATTCAATTTATAGCCGTGAACATAAATCACCTGTTCCCTAAACATCTTGCAACGATATCACTACCTGCTTTGTTCCGTATCCGCCCTATGGTCCACGTCTATGAAGAATGTTATGATGTCTTTAGCTTTGCTAGATGAGCAAAGAAGAAAAAAGAGT
>NZ_SBJH01000004.1 GCF_004368405.1 Olivibacter sp. XZL3 | reverse complement strand
TTGTAGTGCTGTGCACTCTTGTTGCCAAAAACGGTGCAGTCTTAATTGCCAAAAACTGTGCATTGTTATTTCCCGATTACACTGCCATACTGGCTGATGTTGACCCCTAAAACTTATTTATTGGGTTGTCCCGCTGGAGCATGCTGACCCCTTTGCGAGTAGTTTTTGTTACTTAGTGATCAAACAATTTGGATCACTGATGGCTGGAAAACAATAGAAGTTGCTGTTAAGTGCCGGTATATTAGACAGCCTCTAGTATTTTTCGCCTAAATTCTTTCACAATATTTGTCCAAAACGCATCTCGCTCTTCTTTACTAGTCCCTTTTATTCTACCTAACAAATGGCCTTCATTGTCTAACGACACAATTTTTCCTCTTTGCGCAGCCTGGTATTTTCCGATAGCAGAGTTTTCCCGGTCACATGGCGGTCAATTGGAATGACAAGGGGGAAATCGGACCAGGTTGACTCCTTCCGGATAAGCCGATAAGGAGAAGAGAAAATCAAAAAGTGTCTCGTCCTAAAAAAACTTTACAGATGTTTTTTGATTTAAAGTCCAATGGAATAGATAAACATAATATCAGATATAATATCCGTGATGAATGGTCAAAAAGTGCCCGTTATCCATTTGCAATTTCTTCTGCCGCGATATCTAATAAATTTAGATATCGGTTTAATACTGTTTCAATAGTTGGAGCGCTCCTAGGGTCGTTATGGAAAAGCAATTTATATGCAGTAAAATTTGAATGTTGAGTCCCTAAAATCCGTGTTGCTAGACCATCTAATTTCGTTGTTGTGGTTGAGGAGACATGAGCTGCAGAATTTCTGATAGTTTTCATATCCATTAAATCTGCATTAATAGCAGATAGTGCGGTGTCAAAAACATAGCCTTGGTGGAAAAAGATCTTACTAATTTTCCGTATTGTTTCGGGATTAGACCAATCCATATGTTTCTGTGTCCCTATGATGATCTGGTTGGCATGCATGGAATTAATCGGCGTAGCCCATTTTGCAGGGCGACGATGCAGAATCGATTCTTCATTTATCAAATAATCTATAAAACATTTTTCAACAAAAGTTTCCCACGCAACAAAGATCTTGAGAAAGGCCGATTCTGCTATAAATTCTCTTAAGTTTGCTGATATTTTATAAGAGCCATTAGCATATTTTATATGTGCGAATTGAATATGTTGATTCAATTCAGTAATAGCAGCTCTAAAGTCAATTAAGTTCTGATTTAAAGCCATTACAACTTATCAATTTTATTGATCAAGAATTCAGTTCTTCTTTTTCTTACTGCTGTATCAGTAGTCGCTCTTCTGCTATCATTTAAAAATTGTACTTCAGAATCTGATAACCCTGTCATTGTTTTGCTACTAAACAATTCATTTAAGTTTGTTAAAGATATTTTAATTCTCTCATATCGATCCTCAGAAATAGAGTTTAGGTGCTTATCCATGTCCTTTAAGCCAAATAAGGAATCATAGAATGTCGTGAACAGGGTGTAAAATAAGTGGATTCGTTTAAATTCTGTAACTTTCAATCCTTCGTCGAAAACTTTTTTTATCAATTCAATTGTAGAGTCAAATCTCCGTTCTATATCATTGACGTTATAGTCGAAAGTCTTTTCATATTTATTATAGAAACTTTTAATTTGTTTTTTAGATTGGATACCTTCTAATGTTGCAACTACTAGATCAGCTACCAGTGTGGCGTCTTCCATCCTGAGAATCCTTTGATTCGTAAGCAGTTTGCTGCTGGTCCAAAATTCATTATATTTATGAGCAATATTATCTACTACAATTTTAAACTCGCTGAAATGATTCGCATGAATTTTTTCCTGCTCATTTAGTGTCACGGAATATGAATTCAAGCGACTAAAAATGTCAAGAATTTCTTTATCAGGTAAGTTTACTAACAAATCAACTGCTAATTCGTAATTTAGGATTTGAGCTTGAATTTCCTGGTCGATATTGCTCAATTGGCTGAAATAATATCCTCCAAATCTATCATTGTGCTTCTTATTAATTGTAAACCCATCATTGATATACGAAATAATAGTCCGAAGTCTTTGTTGACCATCGACGACTTCCCTAATTGATTGTCGTGACTCTACGTTTAACGTTTGCCTTATGAATATTTTAGGAACTGGCTTTCCGCGCACAATTGTATCCATCAAATAGGATCTTGCATCATCCGTCCAAACCGATTTCCTTTGAAATTTTGGAGATAATTGAAGCTGCTTTTTATCATTCCATTCCAAAAAATCATTTATACTATATGTTCTACTGTCAAAATTTTTCATTTTTTCACAATTCTCTTCTAATATATCGATATACTGAAACTCTGTATTAATTGACGCTTATCGTTGAGCCAAGCCTAAGTTCAATTCGACCGACTACATATCGAAATTAAACTAAAGATAGCAACACAATCTAGATCTGAGAAAATATTTCTATTTAATGATAATTTGTTTATTAGGGTCGTAATTCATCTAGATAAACAAACCTCCCATTCCTATCCTTCTTTTTTATCAACTTAGGAAGGCCTTTCGTTCCATTACATGCTTTCAGCGCGTTTGCTAGAAACAACGGTCGTACCTTACCATTTAATTCCGTAGAGCAATCTCTGAAGATTTGTAATGCATTCTTAGCAATATCAAAATAGCTAGCCTCAACCTTGCCCAGCACCCAATCCCTGACCGTTTCTTCAGTAGCAATCTCAGATTCTTCCAATTTCAGTAGTACATCTTTTTGTTCTGTTCCGAATTCCGCGATCGGTTCCCAATCTTTACCTTCGACTTGTTTTTCTGCCCGATAGAAGGTATTGCTGGATTTGCCGGTTACATTTAATATACGAATGGAATAACTAGGACGACTGTTTATATTTGGTACGATAGCTTGGAGCAGCACATTGAGCATTTTTTCCACTTCGATCTGCGGCATGGTTTTTATATCTAGTTCTTCTAATAACAGATTGGTACTCATAAGCAACGGTTGCGGTTATTCCTTGATGACCGCAAATATACTAATCCTTTGTCTGCTTCTTAGCTAGTATATAGGTATTCAGTCCGTTTTTTAAGATGATGTCAAGCTTTTTGTTTTACCTTTGACAGCGTTTTCCAAGGGTTGGGTAAAATTACTTGCTTCCCAAATCTGATTTTGAACTTTATTAGCCTTAGCTACAATTTCGTTCAATGTTTTTGGGGTTTTAAGAAAGTTAGTCTTCCAAAATATCACTCATTTTTAATCCAGTAGTCTTCGCTATTTTCTTGATAATACTTATCGTCGAATTTGTTTCCGCTCTTTCGATTCTTCCTATTTGTCTGGTATCAAGTCCTGTGATCTCTGCTAGCTTCTCTTGAGACCAATTGTTTTGTATTCTTATTTGGATTAATCTCTGGCCTACTTTTTTAAGATAGGGTTCGTCACGATATTGATTTGCCATTCAACAAGATTCACGAATAATAAAAATAAATATTAGGACATATTTGTCCTTTTGTGAATTAATTTCTATATTTGTTGAGCTTCCGTGTTGATATTTTCACGGTTTGAAAGGCATTAACAAAGAGTCTCGTTCACAAACTCTGACAATAAATCCCAAACGAGACGGTAGTTTAATGCCCAAAGTGATATTTTGTGTACTTTTGGTGCACGCTATAGCACTTGGGCTGCTATCGTAATTCCGTTTTGGGAGGGGTCAGAGCCTTGTGGAGCGGTTGGTGGTAGCCCGCTATAGTTTTACTGGCACTCGATACCGAAAAATGAAGACTCGTTAAATAAAAACGAGTTATGAAAATTAAACCTAAACACACCAATCAGTTAATTATTTCAGCCCCTGAATAACTTGGGCTTTACCTTTCTTTCTCTCAGTTAGGCGTCAGCTGTTAGATTTCTTCGTGCAAATCAATTTAAATTAAAAAACGAGCAATAGAATGTAATGGAAGAGCTATGTCCTTTTGGTACCCCTCTTCGAGTCCGCTTCGGAGCTTGTTAGGAACTCCGTAGGGACTTACTAGGAGCTTGTTGGGAACTCGGGTGCGTTGCGCCCCATCGAGTTGCACGGGAGTTCAACAGGAGGTGCGCGGCAGGAGAGAGGCCGTGTAGATAAATATCATAGGGCAAGACCGTGTAAAGAACCAAATAAAACAACTAAACCGAATGACATGAATAATAATAAAGACGTATCATTTTTTGAGGACAAATATGTGCGGAAAGCGCTCGAAGGCGCAGCTCAAAGGGAATATAATCCAAGTGAGGTAATAAAAAACTTTTGCAAGAAATATACCTATATCCGAGCAATCCAAAGTATCTATGATGCCTCTACATGTATGAAAGGCGGAAATAACCATCAAGAAGTAACCAAGCAATTGGAAATCTTCATGTGTGAAGTCATGTTTTTGCTCGTAGCAATTCACACTTTAGAAAAGCAAAACGCTATGCACCGCTTAGAAGAAACAACACAAACCGAAAATTAACCTAACCTAGCTATGAAAGATTATTTACACAAAGTTTTGAAGCTGTTCTGCCTCTATGGCAGGATGGCTAAAATGATGGGATTTTGGAGATTTCTCCATTCCGCACGATCCTCCGTTAGACCCTCAGTCGAAATGACAAAGGGGGGAGTTTTGACACCTCTTCGATTCGTGTTTGACAAGTGTTCGGCAACTGTTCGACACTGCTTCGGGACATGTTCGAGACTGCTTCGACAAATGTTCGACTGGCCTTCGACAGTTCTTCGAGTCGGCTTCGACAATTACCGAAGCGTTGCCGAAGGCCAGTCGAAGCGAACCCGAAGGATTCCCGAAGTGGGTAATACGCAGGTCGGCAAAAAATTCGGAAATCGATCCAACCTTGCTCAAATAATTCTGAGACGCCAGCCTACCTGTCGGCAGGTAGGCACTATGGTTGATATGACGCTGAATCAGGGCGGGGTGGCCTTGCGCGCCCTTAGACCCTACACCATATACCTTACAGCCTTAAACGTCTTGTTCTGTGTTTGTTTGGCACACGCCCGGCAGTCCTCCTCTCCGGAGGCTGCCCACGGCGTGGCTTTTCAGAAAAGCTATCCCATTACGGGTAGGGTGCTGAATGCCGCTGATGATACCCCTTTGGATGGTGCGACGATTAGCATCAAAGGCAAACAGAATACAGTATTGACCAATGCGGAAGGCAAATTCCGTATCCTGGCAACGGATAGCACAGGCGTTCTAGTGGTCAGTTATGTAGGTTATCAAACAGCGGAGATTCCCTTCACTAAACGCGGCAGCAATCCATTAACCATCCACCTCGATAGCAACGGTACCCAATTGGAAGAAGTGCAGGTAAGCACCGGGTATCAGACCTTGCCTAAAGAACGGGCAACGGGGAGCTTTGTGCAGATTGATAACGAACTATTGAATAGGAGCGTTTCTACAAACATTCTCGACCGTCTGGATGGCGTAACAAGCGGTCTGATCTTTAATAAAAATCCCGAAAGTCGTTCGCCCATTACCATTCGAGGTAATAGCACTATTATGGGAAACCAGGAACCTCTAATTGTGTTGGATAATTTTCCCTATGAAGGAGATTTGGCCAGTATAAACCCCAATGACATTGCCAGTATTTCGGTGCTTAAAGATGCCGCTGCGGCCTCAATCTGGGGGGTACGAGCGGGTAATGGTGTCATTGTTATTACTACTAAGAAGGGCGGCGGGGGAAGAACAAAAGTGGATTTTAACAGCAATCTTACCATAGGAGAGAGGCCGGACATTTTTGCACAGCCACAGCTGAGTTCGCAGGAGTTTATCGCCTTAGAGCAATACTTGTTCGAGAATGGTAATTACTGGAATATAAACGATGGTTATAGCGCCGTTTCTCCCGTAGTGGCTATGTTGCAGCAACGGAGAGACGGACTGATATCTGCGGCAGACTCCGCTCGCCAAATGGATGTACTAAAAGGGCAGGATGTTCGTGAGGATCTGCATAAATATGTATACAGAAATTCCGTGAATCAACAATATGCATTGGCTATTAATGGTGGCAACGCTGTCAATGATTATTACCTGTCTGCCGGTTATGACCACAATAGACAGCCATTGGTGTCAAATAGCTTTCAGCGTATGAACCTAGCTGCAAGAAACAATTTTTACTTTCTGAACAAAAGGTTAGCACTGGGGACGGATTTAATGTTGACTCAATCGGAGACGAAGCAGAACGCGGGAATTTACGCCACTGCACGGTATCCTTATGAATCGCTAATTGGTGCCGATGGCAGCCATCTGGCAGTAGTGAATGATCTCCGCATGGCCTATGTCGATACGGTGGGACAAAGCAAATTACTTGATTGGCATTACCGCCCGTTGGACGAGCTGTCGCCTAACCAATCAATACGTCTTACCGATTACCGCATAAACCTGAATGCTACTTATCGTATTATGGACGGGCTCAGTATTGCTTCTTATTACCTTTATCAAAAAGGTGTAACTGAGCGGGAGACAATCAACAGCATTAGTTCGTATTATACCCGTAACTTAATCAATAGCTATTCGCAGATCGACGCAGCCGGTAATGTGATCCGTCCGATTCCCGTAGGTGACATTGTGGACCGGGGTGAAAGCCATTACGAGAACCAGTCGGCCCGTTTCCAAGCTAATTTTGATCGTACTTTTAATCAGGTTCATGAGATCAGGCTCTTAGCTGGATTTGAACTGCGGCAGCATAAGAATTTTAGTGACGATTTTCGTTTGTATGGTTATAACAGCGAAACCGCCTCGAATGCAAACGCTAGTTTAGACTATTCGACTCCATACCCTCAATTTTATGGCTGGTCTTCTTTGCGGATACCAGCGCGCATTTCCAGTGGAGGCTCGTGGGACAGAAACCGTTCTTTTTACATCAATACGTCTTACAGCTATCGGAAGCGCTACATGATTTCTGCGAGTGCCCGCCGAGATGAATCTAATCTCTTCGGGGTGAAAACGAACCAAAGGGCAGTTCCCCTATGGTCGGCAGGTTTGTCGTGGGATCTGAGCGATGAAGGCTTTTACCACTCGGAGGTGTTACCTTACTTGAAGTTGAGAACTTCTTATGGTTACAATGGAAATATTGATAAAAGCACTACTGCCTATCTAACGGCTTTGGCTGGCACTGGAGTCAACACCTTCGGGATGAACTACCTTTCGATTTCCAATCCACCCAACCCATCTCTTCGTTGGGAAAAAGTGGGAGTCTGGAATGTCGGAGCAGATTTTGGTTTTAAAAATAGTCGGATCAGTGGAAGCGTGGAATATTACCAGAAAAAGGCTACTGACCTCATTGCTAATACACCGCTGAGTCCACAGGCGGGTGTGACGCAGTTTAGGGGAAATGCCGCTGATATGCTTACAAAAGGAGTGGATTTTCAATTGAGTTCCATTAATATTCGTGCACCTTTTAATTGGAGCAGTACGTTGTTGCTTAACTATGTGAAGGATGAAGTGATTTCTTATAAGCTTAGACAAGGTAGCAATCAGGATATCGCGGGAGAAAATTATATCAATCCATTGGAGGGATTCCCTTTGTATGCCATCTTCAGTTTTCCTAACAGAGGACTTAATGATACCGGGAATCCGATCGGTGTACTGGATGGGAAGGAATCGGTGGATTATGCGGCTATTATCAGCAATGCGGATCCCGCCAATCTATATTACGAGGGGTCTGCTACACCGGTTTTTTTTGGAAGCTTTGTCAATACGTTTTCTTATGGGCGCTTTAGTATGTCTTTTAACATCACTTTTAAGGCAGGATATTACTTCCGTCGCGCTTCACTAAATTACAGTGAATTGCCGGGCAATTACAGTCAAGCTGATTTTAGCCAACGATGGCAGTCTCCCGGCGATGAGTTGAAGACGAATGTGCCTGCAATGATCTATCCATTTGACTACGCACGTGAGACCTTTTATAAATATTCGGAAGTATTGGTGGAAAGGGGCGATCAGATACGATTACAGGATATCCGTCTGAGTTATACACCGAAAATCGGAATGCCGTTTTCTAATTTTCAGGTATATGCTTACGCAAATAATCTGGGTTTGCTATGGAGAGCAAATGGGCACAACATTGATCCCGATGCACCGTTTGTGCCTACGCCACGATCTATTGCCTTAGGACTTAAGGTTGATTTTTAATGCCTAATGAAATAATGTTTTTATGAGAAAGATAGCTTATAATAATAAGATAATAGTATTGCTGTTTCTGCTTGCGATATGCTCTTCTTGCAGTGATGAGTTTCTAGAACAGAAACCAAACACCAACATTGTAGCACCTCAAACACTGGAAGATTACCAAATGATGCTAGATTTCTGGCGTCTTAATAAGGCCTCTTCTCTGGGGCAGCTCGCCGCTGATGAATATTATCTCGCCACGGAAACGGATTGGCTGAATTCGAGGCCCATAGAAAGGAACACCTATGTATGGAATCAGGATATATTTGGCGGGCAGCAGAGTGTGGATGATTGGAATTTTTCATATGAATCCGTCTTTTACGCCAATAGCATTTTGGACGGACTGAAATCTATGGAGATAACAGATGCCAGCCAACAGCAGTACGATAATATAAAAGGTCAGGCCTACTTCATGAGGGCCTTTGCCTTCTTTGATCTGGCGAAAAATTTTGCACCGCCTTACGATAACGAAACCGCATTAACAGAGCTTGGCATTCCGTTGAAAACCTCCCCGAATGTAGACGAAATAATGCCAAGATCTACCGTACAGGAAACCTACGAGCAGATTATAGCCGACTTACGTTTGGCTTCTGCTCTTCTGCCAAACCAACTTCCTTTGTTGAAGAACCGGGCTTCTAAACCGGCCGCCTATGCTCTTTTTGCCCGTCTTTACCTGAGTATGCGCGAATATGATTTAGCAGAAATATATGCAGATAGCTGTTTGCTTCTTTATAACAGTTTGATGGATTATAACGGAATTAACAAAACTACCGGAATACCGTTCCCAATTGAAGATAACACTGAATGTCTGTTTTACTCAACCTATGGTGTTAACTACGATAATGCGTTATATGAGCCCATCCCGAATGTTGGCGTTAGTCCTGAGTTATTGGGCAAATACGGTGAACATGACCTGAGAAGGTCTGTTTTTTATACGGTTAATACAAGGACCGGATTAACGAAAGTTAAAAGAGGCTATTCGGGAAGGGTTTGGTATCCATTTTCTGGCTTAGCCACGGATGAAATTTATCTGATCAAGGCGGAGTCCGCAGCAAGGCTGGGAGGTACGGATGAAGCCTTGGCTGCCTTGAATACCTTGTTATCCAAACGGTGGGAAGAAGGTTTTTTTACTCCATATAGTGGTTTGGATAAAGAGGAGCTATTGAGGATAGTGTTGGAGGAACGACAGAAGGAACTGGTATGGCGTGCCGGTTTGCGGTGGGATGACTTGCGTCGACTAAACAAAGAAGGCGCTGGAATTACACTGAGTCGTACAGTAGGCAATACGGTCTATACCTTAACTCCAAATGACAGAAGGTACACGTTTCCTATTCCCTTGGATGAGATCACGCGGAGTGGGATTCAACAAAATGAACGATAATCAAAAAGGGCGCGAATAAACGCACTTAAATATAAAAAATATGAAGAGCATACATAAACTTGCCTGTCTGGTATTTGGTTTTTTTTACTTTTTGGGAACGCCTATTAGATCTTTCGCCGAGCCCCCGGGATACCTTGTTTTGATGGGGATGTTTGAGGACAGTGCAAGCGTAGAACCGGGAGATGAGTTTCAGGTGAAGGTGATACGAAACTATGCTTATTATGAATGGATTGGCTATGCCAAGTCATATAAAGCAATCATTGACGCGAGCCGAAGCTTTTTTCTTGAACTACCGGCAGAAGAATCGCTTTTTTACATGATGTTAGCGGTGAGTAGGGCAGATGGTACCACCGTCTTTCTCAATTTTGGTCAGACAGGAGAGCTGCCCTTGTTGGCGGCTGCTGGTGACAGCCTGAATTTGACGGTACGCGAAAACGGCTATATTGATTTTCAAGGGAAAGGAGCGGAGAAACTGAGGTGCCAGCAGCAGCTGCATAACCTGGGATTTGTCCCTACAGGCGGATTAGAAGCACTGAGCGTGTTGTCAAGTCCGAATAGCTTTAGAGAATATTACGAACGGCTTCTTGACTTAACTGAGAGAAACCTGCAAATGAAACAGGCAATATTGACGTGCTATCGGTATAGGCTTCCGGAGAATATATATCACATTTTGTATTACGACTGTATAGGCTTCCAATATGGCCGGCTTTATCGTTCGTTCTATAACAGTCAGAACGCTAAATATTTTAACGAAAGAAGGGCGGCCTTAAAAGAGCTTATAAGAAAAACGGCGGCAACACGTTGGGTGTTTCCAAAATGGGACAATGAGGCTGTTTTCTCTGCGTACTACACCGGTGCAATTTTTGAAAAAGCGAGATTGGAACTTGCCTTTGCCGCACCCGGAAATGAGGTGCATAAGGATTTTCCATTTCGTGATTACATAGATTTGGTGGAAAAGAATTACATAGGTTTGTTGGGCGAAGCGTTGACGTTGTACGGGTATGTCGAACTTTCGAAAAAGGAGTCCATTGTTTATGCCGAAACGGCCCTTGATTCCTGGCCGGACGATCCACTACGTAGCCTATTGAAGGACTGGATCAGCAAAAATAAGGTCAACACGAAGGCTTACCCGTTTGAATTGCCGGATAAGGATGGAAAGACGCACCGACTAAGGGATTTTGAAGGGAAAGTAATGGTCATTGATTTTTGGTTTACGGGATGCTTTGGCTGTAAGTATATGCCTTCCGCGCTACGTCCTGTAGTCGACCGTTTTAAAGGAACAGATGAGGTAGTCTTTATAAGCATTAATGTGGATGTAAAACAGGAGAGATGGAAAGAAGGCCGTGAATCAGGAGACTATACCCTGCCGGAACAGGTGGAACTTTCAACTTACGGTACAGGCAGGGACGGGCATCCATTGTTGAAGTATTATAATATTAACAGTTATCCGCAATTGCTTATCGTCGACCAAAAGGGAAACAATGTGACCACTTCACCTCCTGACCCGCGGATTGACCAAGGTACGGGACTAATCAAACTGGTGGAGAGCTTGCTCTGATAGTATAATAATTACCTAGGCCGCTGAAATATTCAGCGGCCTAGGTGAATTTTTGCCTTATTGTTGATAAAAGGCGTTATTAGACGCAGGATGGCTTGATACACCGTTGGCTGGCGTAGCTTGTGTATAAGGCATGTTGCTGGGAAGTGCCGTGTTATCTGACTGAACCACACAGCTTTGAGGCGCTGAATTTCTACAGCTTCCTTCTATGTCCGGTGCTTCGTCGAGCTCGATATACTGCCCGGTTGCTTGGTCGTTATACCAAAAGCGTGTAGCTTGGTTATGAGTAGCAACCTTTTCGGTCGTAAAAGCGCTGGCTCCAGCGCCGAATCCGATAACCGCCAAGCCTAGGGCGATCTGGGATATTGTTTTTTTGATTTCCATTTCTTTAAATTTTATTGTTTACGCTTTTTGAGACGGAGTGCCCAAAGGCCCAATCCGGTCAGCACCAGATTGAACAGCAAATGTTCCACCCATCCCATGGATTCAATGACACCGCCACAGTGGCACATGCGCTTTTCGGCAAAGGCAAGCATAAGGGCCAAATAGAGCGTGAATAGGCTCATTAAGCCGGTAGCTAACTGTATGCCTAGCTTGTTGCTTTTCGGAATGATAAGCAGCGCGCTGGTCAGCAGTTCGGCAAGGGGCACGCCCCAAGCGATCCACCCATGCATCCCGCCCACAATGGGGATTTTACCAATGCCCCTGCTGAATTGTTCTACATGCCTCAACTTGTCAATGGCCGTATAACTGAACAGGAAAACAAAGAGCATGCTGATAATAAAAATAATCCGCTCTTTCGCCGGCTGTGTTAGTTTCCATTGTCTCCTTTGTTTCAGTAAGCGTTCCATATACCTGGTGTTATGTAATTGAATCCCTTGATTATATTGCCTTGTAGCTGGCAGGGCTGACGCTGCGGGCTGCTCCCAGCCTTTGCATCTTTTTATGAGGCCATCCACGGCCATCGGGGGAATACGGCAAATTTACGTCGGTACAACCATCGGTGAATAAAACGCGTAAAGGGTAGGTGAAAGGCCAATACAGGATAACCTGGAACTGACATCACGCGGACTAACAAAGAGAGGTAATACCTGAAAAAGGTGAGGAGGAGGGGTGCTACGAAAGTTGCCACCCACTGCCTGTTGATGCTTTCCTGTCTTTGTGTCCACCTGTTTAATAGCTTTTCCATGTTGCCTCTATTTTTGTTTTTCCTACACAGCGCCGCCTCGCGGCTACTGCCCTTGTTTATTGATCTCCGGCGCTTATCGCCGCACCCGGCGTCCCTTGCTGCCGTACCGCTCTAGCGTTTGCCCATATAGGCTCTCCAGCACCTGCGGTATTCCCGTTAGCTAAGGCTGTATGCCGGGGCGCTTTAGCTTGGTTCGGCACGCTGCTCTTGGCAGCTGGCTTTCTTCTGCGGGGGAACCACAGTATGTTTTAAGGTGCTCCCCGGTTCGATTTCTTAAGCTAAAGTTTAGCTAGCGGTTACAGAAGTAAAGGTATTGCAGAAAAAGGAGGTGTAATGCGATCTAGGTAGCATTTGAAGATGATCTAGGCGACATTTGCGTGTGATATAGATCACTCCGTTTTTGGGAGAAATTGCTTAGGTTCTATGGAGCTGCTTGAGGCACACATTGAAGGTGCGGCGATCAATATGGAGGTATTTGGCCAATAGTTCTTGTTTTACTTTGGTTTGGATACCGGGATAGGCGGTCAATAGGTCTGAAACACGCTGAAGGGCGGGGTGGGCCAAAGTACTGTTGCGATGGCTTAACCTACGGGCCCGTATGCTGTAGGTACGCGCTAGCAACGGAGAAAGGTTAGGGTAATGGTGAAGAAGTTGCTTTAACCGGAAATAGGATATGCCTACTAAAATACTTTCGTCCCAAAGTTGTATGCTTTCTTGCAGTGTTTTGTTCTCAAAGAAGCTTTCTGGCTGAAAGAGGATGTCGCCTTTTTTCCAGAGTAACACTGGGCGCTCTTCCGCCAGTACGGGATCATATTGTATGCTGCAGGCAACACCGCGCACAAGGTACCATAGGCTACCGCCATCGCTATCGTTTTCATATTCGATGATGGCCATCTTGGCCTGCGTTATGATTTTGGTTTGTTGCGTGATATGATCTTTTAGTTCATCTGGAATTTCAATAAAGGAATTAAGTTCTTGCAGGGCTTGTTGTATATAAGTAGATTTTTCATGCATGGTACCTCCTGTGTTATGGTTTTTGTGGCGTTTGTTTTTTTACAGTCTGGCGCATGCCTAAGCCATCATGATACCAGGGCCAGCCGAAGAGACCGGGATGTAATTGCAAGGTAAGGGTATCGCCTTCCTTGATAGCATGGTAGGCTTTTGCTGAAACGGGTAATAGCATGCCGTGGTAGGCTTTATCTTTATAGTAGCTGATGGATAGGGTGTAATCTCCATAGGGTGGGCATTTCTGTATGACAATGGCGGGGTACGTAACCGTGTCTTTCCTCGTGTCATAGCGACAGTTGATAATGCTGAGCATGGAATGGAAATAGATAATGCAGAGTGTCCCTAACAGAAAGGTGAGCAGCAAGCGGTACTCTAATAGCGATTTGTCTTCAGCAATATGCTTGACATGGTAGTACACCCAAAGCCCAATGAGCGCGTAACTGAGTAAGGAAGCACTGATAAATAAAGGTACGGTGCTGAGTAGGTTGGCATTGTAAAGGGTGTTCAGTTTGATGAGACAGATGTAACCCATGATACCGAGTATGGCTAATACCGCATATACCTGCCTACGTGCACTTTGCCAGTTAACCAGTAGGATGAATACCGGAAAGCATAATACCCAATAGAAGTCTACATGCTGCGATTGCTGTAAAAAAAGCATATAATAAGATCCTAAGGCGGCGAGGAGCAAGAGGTAGGTATTACGTGCGCCAATCTGGATTTGTAAAGAATCAGCGTCTTCCGGTGAATCATCAATCGCTTCGCTTGCTGGAAATGGAACCGGTAAGCCCCAAATAAAGGCATTGATCAAATAAGCGGCAAAGGAGAGGAGCAAGGCGAGGGCTAGCACGACGATCATGCCAAGACTTGTAAAGACCTGATCTAGCAGTTGTTTGCTTGTAAAGACGCCAAGTATTTGCTGATAGGCCTGATGGCAGAGGCGATAGCTGCTCCATAACAAGAGTATTGACCCGATGAACAGTAGCGCCTGCTGTGCCCAAGATAAAGTGTTTTTTTGCTTCATAATATGCAGCTTGTTGATTTTCATAAAGTTAAAGAATGCTGTTGGGCTGATAAAAACTTTGCTGGAGAATGTCAACCTAACGCCAAAGTCTTGGTTAAAGCGTAATTCTTCTGGTTAAAACCCCTTTTTTATTGGTTAAAGGGCCTTATCGTCTTAGGCTAAAGCTGCGCGAACGAATGTATGTGTTTTTGCTGGTCTTTTATTTTTTGTATCTTGTTGGTGACAAACCTGTTGTGCGGAAAGCTGCCTGGGCCGGATATAAGATCTTATTGCTATGAAGGAGAACTTTACGAAACATAAGGTAAGGTCTAAGGGGCCTGTTTTCGACTATCAGGATCGATTCCCGCTGGTGATGGGGGCCTTATTGATGGCAGGATTGTGTTGTTATTACGCTTCTAAAGTGGGCATGTTAGTGGGGATGACAACGGCGAATTTTTACGTGAGTTACTTCGTGTTTCTCTTCTTTATTGGTGGCACGTTGGCATATATACGCTGGGAGGTGCGTATATTGGATAGGAAATGGAGTTGGTTAAGTGGCTGGTTCAATAGATTGGTTTTTCAGGCCGCATATTGCTGGGCGGCACCTAGCTTGGCGCTTTTTTTAGTATACCTGGCAGCCCATAAGTTGTTATCGACAGAGGTGCTGACCTCGGGTTTGTTTGAGGTAGATTTGCCTTGGATTATTGTGTTGTTGCTGCTGGTGAATCTCTGCTATACCTTGGCTTTTTTTGTTCAGTTGCATAATCGAGCTAGTTTAAAAAGACGGGGATTATTGAAGCGCTATCGATATGTAGTCCAATCGGAAAATACAATGTTCAGGGATAAGGCACGTTTGGAGAAAGAAAATGAAGCACTTCAGCATGAAATAAGCGCCTTGAAAACACAAATAGTGGAGCTGGAAAGGAGTGTATCACTATTGCAAACCGAGGATAACTTTGAGGTGAACGGCAAAAACTTAGCGAGTATTTATGAAGTGCATACGCAAAAGCTGATCTCACTTCATCAATATGAAGATATTGCTTGCTTTCTTTATGAAGAACCTTACGTTTACCTCACGACGAAGGCCGACGGACAAAAGATCCCAGCAAACGAGTCGTCGCTCATTAAAGTAGAGAGCGAAACGCAAGGCTTTTTCCGTAAGGTGAACCGCAAGATGGCATTGCCGCAGCATATGCTATTGGCCTGCAAACGCATAAAGGACGGGAAGCTTGAGCTACAACTGAAAGAACCGCTAAATTGTACGCTTGAAATTTCAAAAGAATTGGCTCCACGTTTACGCAATTGGATTTTGGAAGCAGTGGGGAAAATTGAGTAGGAGGGTGGACTGCCGTACCAACTCCCTACAAAATTCGACCGTTTTTCAGGTTTTTTCCAGATCCTGACCAGATTTTCACCAGATAAATCTGGTCAGGATCTGGTCAGATCTGAAGAGGATCTGGTAAATGAGCGAAGTTAGTACGGAGTTAGGTGGTAGTTTGTACGCGCAGTATCCCATGGCGCTGAAAGCTACCATCAGAAGCAGGTACAGCATCGGCCGAAATGCCAAAACCTTTTTTTAATCAGTTCCGCGCGCGCGGATTAGATTCCGAAGGCTTTGCAAGAAATGATACAGGGGAAGTGGTTATATCGAAAAACGACGAACTTATTTTGCGCTAAAACGTTACCTTTAGAAAATAAAAATGAGCATCATGAACCGTCCATGTTTTAAAATTTCATTTTCATCACATAGGGAAATTAAATTTAAAACATGGTGAGCTCCATCTGACCGATGGAAAAAAATTATTTACAGATGAAACCTGCATGAATTGCCATTCAAAAAAGAGTACGAATAATTCATGCAAGCTTCATTGCTTTTAAAAACAAATTATTCGAATGAAAAACAAATGTAATATCAGTAAAATCGGAAGTGCCGTTGTTGGACAGGCCGCAGGCGGTAGAGTAGCCCTTGGGGCGATGGCAGTTGGAGCATTGGCCCTTGGCGCGGTAGCTATCGGTGCACTTGCAATCGGTGCGCTGCGCATAGGTAAAGGAAAAGTTGGTAGATTGCATATCCATGAGCTGCAGATCGACAAGCTGATTATAAAAGATCAGAAACCGTAATGCTGAGGCGATGATGCTCATCCTGACTCATCCTTATTCAGTATTTACCCCAAAAACAGAGCCGAGGCTGTTTATTTCGGTTGGACGCCGCTTTTATACCAACCATTTTTCCTTTAATGTTCTCCTTATTTACTCTATTGCAAAATTTAGCGTTGCTTCCATTTCAAAATTAGTAACACTGCCTACTGCGATGCTAGGTTTCCAAGGGATACTTTTAACCGCTGCTATAACAGCTTCTTCACAGCCATAACCTAGTCCTCTTCTCACACGGAAGTTAACAGGTTCTCCCTTCGCGGAAATTTCGAAGGTAATGCTAACGAGCCCTTCAATACCATGATCCAAGGCCTCTTGAGGATAGATCACATGTTGCTTTAGGTGCTTCTGAAAACCTGAAATGCCACCAGCAGGTGTTGGTGGAAGATAGAATGAACAGTTAAATCCTTCCGGTATTTTTGCCTGATAGAGAACGGATGTTTTGGTCCTTTTACCCTTACTGCTGATTTGTATGGTATCCATAGTCCAGTTACTACTGTCTTTTACGGTGAGGTTGATGATACGGCTACCCATCACGGGTACGGTCTGCTGTAAGTATAGCCCCATGATATGGAGCGTATCACCGGGCTCAATATATTCAATACGGTAATTTCCTAAACTGTCTGTAACGCTTTTAGGCGCCTCCTCATAAAAGTACTTTGCCGATTTAAGCCAAACCGTAATTCCGTTTGCAGGCTCTCCATTGGGTGTGGTGAGTTTCCCGCGCACATGGATCGTATCGGGTATTGAAAATGTCTTGATAACATAATCGGCACTGTCCCTCACAGAAACGAGTTGCGCGAAGGATGGTAAAGCAAAGATCTGTAGGAAAGTAAAGAGTATAAATAGGATTTTCATTTTGCTGTTTATGCCTTGGATGCAGGAATGGATTGATTTCCATAAGGATTGGATAGTTAGAACAAAAAAGAGGCGTATTGCATATACCTCATTTATCAATCCCAGCTGCTGCATTAAATGGGTGGCATTTTTATTTTTTGCAATGCCTTTGCTTATTTTATAGTCGAAGTGGAGCTCATTTGCCACTAGTCGACTTTCAAAACAATAATTGCTAACAGCTAAATCAAAAATAAAAGGTGGTCTACTAAGTTTGCTTTGCCAAATTCCCGGCAACCGGAATTAAGAGGAAGATCTTCCTGACGCTCTTTGATACCAATTCTCCAATCGGATATCTTCTAATTTGTTAAAATGCTTAAGGTTATCAGTTACCAACACCAATCCATATTCAATTGCTGTAACGCCAATATTAAGTCAAAATCATCGTGATGAGGTGTCCCTAATTTACGAAGCCTAACTTTTTCTTTTGCATAACGATTGATAGCCCCGAATATTGGTACAATTGACAGCCCATTAATAAAGTCGTCAACTGCTTTATGTGATTTTTTAGGATTACTACTGTTCTCGGCGCCATAACGTAGCTCAGCTACAGTTACTTCGGAGATGAAAAAATTTTCTCTACCTTTTTCTCTAATAATTCGGGCTAAATCAAGTTTTCCACGTAAATAGAAAACACATATACTTGTGTCTAAGAGATACTGCATTAGAAGCGAATGTCTTTTTTACTAAACTTTCTTGCTGATCTTATTTCTTCTACTAAAGTCTCTGCCTCTTCGCTAGAAGAAAATGCACCAAATGATTTGTAAAAAGCCGTTTCCTTTGTGCAGCAAAATTAAAGGGCTTAGTCCGAATTTTGTATCTTACCAACCAATTGTGTGGTACTATAAAAAATGTAAGTAATGTCGAAGATAAAAGAAACGTCAACCAATTTTGCGAATAAGCAGGCATTAGCCGACGAGTGCCCCGAAGTGTATGCCGCCAGCATTATCGGTGGGCAGTGGACCTTGGTTATCTGCTCTTGGTTAATAAACGGAAAGCTGCGGTTTGGGGAATTGAAAAGGTTATTGCCCAACATCACGGAACGGATGCTGACCTTACAACTCCGGAAATTGGAAGAAAATAAAATCGTCTCGCGGACCGTTTACGCGGAGGTTCCGCCACGGGTGGAATATGAACTGACTCCAATTGGCTACGAAATGAAATCCGTTATTAAAGCGCTTGAGAAGTGGGGAGAGAAACACAAAAAGCTGGAGTAAACAGGTAATTGATGTTAAGGTGCTGTCGGTGCCTTGTATAATGATGCTAATAAAAACGACAGAAAAGAGGATACTTATTCTATAAAACGGCGCTTGATGGCTGAAGAGCATTAGAACATCATTTTATATGCATGCGCGATTAAATTGCATATAAAAATGAATTTATCTAAGTTTGGTAAACTAATCAAGGATTTATGGAAGTAAAGAAGTTATTCCCTGTGCTTCTACTGTTCTGCTGCACCATCGGTGCTTATGCGCAGCGAGGTGAAAATGATCAATCGTTTAAAAGAATAACACTTAATGTGGCTGTCGAGACTGCCTTTGATGAAATTGTCGACTACCTCCAGGCGGAAGACCTGTTTATTACAGCGATGGATAAACAAGCCGGCTTTATACAAGCGAAGATTTTCGTGAAAGATAAGCGTGTTTTATCGGCAAAAAAAGGAGAGAAGAGAACCTTTAATTTTATCCTAAGGCCAAAGGATACAGCAACGGAGCTTTCGTTGAATATTTATGTGGAAGAGTATATGTTCGGGGGGGATGTGCACAATAGAACCTATTATTACGACGATCAGGGTATCTTGGAAGACAAAAAGATTTATCAGGATCTCTTGGACGACTTACAACAGCGGATAAGGTCCTAGGCTTAATCCGTAATTTAGACAGCAGTGCGGCAGGGTCTTGTCATTTAAATATGGCTAGAAAATCGGCGGAATTAAGTATGGGAGTCTTTTCATCCTCGCTTAATAGCTTGTCTAATTCTTCCTGTGAAAAACCTGTTGACTTCGCTTCTGCACTTGCCTTTCTCATTGTCTCAAACAACCTTTCATTGGCAGATTGATTGCTGAAAAAATCGTTCAAAAAGGCATTAATATATATCTCAACTTTTCGTTTCCTGTCTGGATCCGCTTGCTCGTAAGCGGAAGCTAAAGCCGGAGGTACTTGTATTGATATGGTTTTCATCGTTGTATCTTATCCCATTTGATACTCAAATATACGAAAAATTAAAGGAATGGTTGTTTGAAATTTTTTAGGGATACTAGAGTAAAATTACGACTTAAATTTTCTTTAAGATGGTCAATCAAGGCTCTTGGTTTCTTGCGCAGATCGCCCGCGGTGGGGTACAGTTTCTTTCTCGGTCGAATTTATCGAGCTTGCGGGGGGTAATAATGGGGTATGCATATACTTTGCTTACCCTTCCTTTACCCGTTGTTTACCTTTTCTTTACCTATTCTCTACCTTTTCTTTACCCTTTGTTTACCCTGGAGGTATAAGAGGGGCAACGAAGGACTAAAGATAGTACAAACGGAGGATAGATTTGAATAGTGTGCTGCTTGACTTAAGTCTGATAGAAACAAACACAATAGGTTAATTCAAAAGTTTTTAACGCCTTTGGAAGAATAAGATCGAAGATCTATGGCTGGATTGTTGCTGATTTCTTTCAGGGTCAGTGATGTAGCATTTATTGCTGAGATGAAAAAAATCCATAATCTTCGAGTAAAGGATCTAAATCTTTATTGCGGTGCTCCACCTGTTCACTTTGTTCATTTGCCGAAGAAAATCGCTTCCCAGCTCTGGATACCCTAATTTAGCAGGGAACCCAAATCTATTGTGCATGAATACAGAAGAAAGCTACATCAAACCTGGTAAATTTGTTGATCCGTTAAGCGATTTTGGTTTCCGTCACTATTTTGGCAGTGAGCCGAACAAAGAAATCCTGATTGAGTTTCTGAATGACCTTTTTGAAGGGGTTGAATACGGACCTAATGAGCATGACGGGGACGATAAGGAAGACAAAAGAGTTGTTTTTGACCTACACTGTCGCGGAAGCAATGGCGAGTACTTTATCATCGAAATGCAGCGTATACGGCAGGAATATTTCAGGGACAGAGCGCTTTATTATAGCTCGCGTTTAATTCAGCGTCAGTTACCGAAAGGAAAAGCTTTCAATAGTTACCAGCTACCCGAAGTTTTTCTTATCGCTCTTTTGGAATTTCGTATGGAAGAAAAGCAGCGAAGCCATTATTTTCATGATATCGCCCTTTGCAATAAGAGCACTGGCGAAATTTTTTACAAAAAGCTGGGCTTTAAATTCATAGAGTTGCCTAATTTTGTCAAAACGGAAGGAGAGCTGGATAACGAACGGGACAAGTGGTTTTACTTGCTCAAACACATGAGCAATATGGACCAAGTCCCTAAATTTTTGGATAAGCGGGTTTTTAAACTTATCTTTAAGATAGGAACAGTATCAAAATTAAGCAAGGAGGAACGTATGGCATACGAAGCAAGCCTAAAGGCGAAATGGGATACCCAGAATGCCTTTGATCACGCAATAAAAGAAGCTGCAAAAAAAGCGGCAAAAGAAGCTGCAGAAGAAGCCACAAAAAAAGCCAGAGAAGAGGAACGTGCCAGAGCCGAAAAAGAAAAACATAAAGTACTTGTAGACTCAGCTAAATCTTTGAAAGAGACCGGACTTTTAAGTAACGAGCAAATTGCCAAAAGCCTTAAGCTACCATTGGACGTAGTTGAGAATCTATAAAAGCAATTTAGTATAAGTTTACAGAAGCCATGTTTTTCAATGAATGAGGTCGAAGTGCAAATTATGAATTAGTAAAAAGCCTATAGTGAGAGGCAGTTCTTCCTTGGCTACCATTCGGTACTTAAAAATCGAAACTAGCTGTTGCTTTCCGTCGATCTCAAATTAGATTCAAACTGTTACTTTGCCGCATAGCTGTTCGCTGTAGTTTTTTTGCTAATTTATCGATGCGCCTTTTATTGACTTGTTGTAATAAAGACGGATATAAATTCATTCCTATATTCACGATCATCATCGTGCATCCAAATAAAAAGTCGGATCGCAGAAACTTATCTAAGGCGAAAAAGCAGACAAACATAAAGGCGATTAAATGACTTATTTCAGCGGTCGTCATTTCCCTCCGCAACGTATCTAAATCTGTCTGATCAATTCTTGTTTTCAGATGAAGTTTTGGATTAAAAAACTTAAAGAATGTGTTTTTTACCATCCATTTAAAAAAGCCAAGTCCAATGAGTTGATTCAAACGATCGCTTTTGATAAAATTCAGGTCGGAAAGTTGTTTCTTGTAGAAGGTGCTGTTTTGTAATAGCACATTAAAGAGCATTCCCACAATCCAGGAAATGGTTGTTATTGAAAGGCTGAATGTAAAATATTTAATTATCATTACCGGGTTTATTTGCTGTTAATGCTCAAACCTAAGATAAATTACTGTCATATGCAATATAATCGCTCCCGCCGTTATTCATCCCTCAACGAATCAATCGGGTTGGCAATGGCTGCTTTGATGGCCTGCGAACTAACAGTAAGTAACGCGAGCAGCAAAGCGCCCAATCCGGACAATATAAACAAGCCCCACCCGAGCGCAATGCGATAGGTATAGGTCTGCAGAAAACGGTCCATAGCCCAGTAGGCAATGGGAAAGGCCACCAAACAGGAGATCACAACCAACAAGGCAAATTCTTTGGACAATAACTGCGTAATGGAAAAAACCGATGCACCCAATACTTTGCGGACACCGATTTCCTTGGTGCGATTTTCGGCCATGTAAGCCGCTAGTCCAAATAATCCCAGGCAAGAGATGAAAATGGTTAGAAAGGCAAATAAGGCAGCCATCGTGCCGGTTTGTTCTGATTCTTTGAATTTCTGTGCATAGGCTTTATCTACAAAATTGTAGACAAAGGGATAATCTGGGTTGTAACGTTTAAAAATGGCTTCTGTTTTAGCAAGTGCAGTCGCTGTGCTTAAAGATGGATTAAACTTGATGTGCATGATATTAAACCAGCCTTTTGCGCCTTCGATGACGGTGGGCTCAATGGGATCATAAGGTGAACGCGAAATAAAATCGGCCACCACACCTATAACGTGCCATTCGATCCCATTGTCGCGGATCACCTGGCCTATCGGATCTTTAAAACCCATGGCTTTTACGGCTGCCTCATTTAAAAGTACCGCGGTGGAATCTGTAGGATACTGCGTGAGATCCATGTCCCTACCCGCAACCAACTTGAGTCCGGCAGTTTGTACGATATGCTCATCCGCACACATACGATCGAAAAGCGTTTTATCGTTTGGCGCTTTCCCCTCCCATTGAAATCCGTTGGTATTGCTCCAACTTTCTGTAATGGGGCAACTGGAACGTGTTATTGATGCTGCCACACCGTCTTGTAATAACTCGTTTTTTATAAGACGGCTGTTTTTGGCCATCTCACCTTCTTCAAAAATATAGACGACATTGTTTTTGTCATACCCATTTTCCCGGTCTTTTGCATATTGGATTTGCTTACGAATAACCAAGGTGCTTATGATGAGGATAATGGCAATGCTAAACTGAACAACCACCAATATTTTACGGAGACTAAAGGTTGCTTTTGCTTGTTTGAAAGTGCCTTTTAACACCTTGACGGGCTGGAAGGAGGAAAGGAAGAATGCCGGGAAACTGCCTGCCAGTATTCCCGTGATCAGAATAAAACCAATGGCATTTAACCAAAACCGGAAATCACCAAAATCGACCGCTAAACGTCTGCTTATTAGATTTCCAAAGGCAGGCAAAACCAACCAGGTAATAAGGAGGGCAATAAGACCTGAAATAGTGGCAATTAAGATGGATTCGCTCAGAAACTGACCGATCAAGGATAAACGATAGGCTCCTGCAACTTTTCGGACACCGACCTCTTTGGCTCTTTTTTCACTGCGCGCGGTGCTGATGTTCATGAAATTGATGCAGGCAATCAGCAGGATAAAGACGGCGATTAAGGTGAAAAGATGTACCATATCGATACGCCCTCCTACGATTTTTCCATTTTCAAATTTGGAGCGTAGCCACCAATCGGGCAATGCGTGTAATAACACTTCGGTATCTTCTTCCGGGCCGTTATGACGCATGGTGATGTCCTTGATCTTCTTGTTCATCGCCTCTTTGCTAATGCCGGGATTTAATTCCACATAGGTCTGCACTGAATTGTTACTCCAGTAATCGTCACTGTACCCAATCTTTTCGAGGTATCGCCAGGGAAGTAAAAACTCGATATTCGTGAACCGGGTGTTGCCGGGCATATCGGCTAAAACGCCCGAAACGGTGACCATATCCACACTGTCAATCTTAAGCGTTTTGCCCAGCGCAACTTCGTTCCCGAATAAGCGCTTGGCAAGTGCCTGTGTAATGACAATTTCGGTCGGGCTGTTTAAGATGTGCTTTTTGTCTCCTGCAAGCAGCTGAAAATCAAACATGTCAAGAAAAGCGGAGTCAACAAAGGCACCCTCTCCCTTCATCTTCTTTTCATCTACCGAGAGCAGAAAGTTATAACCGTCGGAATATCGGCTATAATTGGCTATTTCCGGAAATTCGGCTTTGGCGGCTGGGCCCAAAGGCTTGGGTGTATAAAACCAAACTTGAAGTTTGTCCCCCCAATTGGCTCGGTTCCCCAATAGGAAAAGCTGGTCTTTTTTGTGATGGAACATATCAAAACTGCGTTCATTTTCCACCCAGGACAGAATGAGCATGGCCGCAGCCATACCGATAGCCAATCCGCCGATATTCAAGATAGAATAGCCTTTATTTTTAAGTAGATTGCGCCAAGCGATTTTGATGTAGTTCTTCAACATAAGAAAGTCTTCGGTTTTACGGTATGGTAAACATAAACGAGGCCATAAAGGTTATTTTGTTGATTAATAACAACTTATGTTTGAGGCTTAGGCCGGTGGACTGTTCGTTTTCGGACAGCTGGCGTTCATTCTCGGACACTGTCTTGTCCTTACTACTTTTCCTCTTTTGTCACTGCTTCTTCATATAATACCTAATTGTACCAGTCGGTCTAATTAACTCTTATATTTGTGAACCGAATGGTTCAATATGATAGGAGACCATCACGATTTATTCAAACCACACAGGGGCGCGAATAAAATCTGATAGCTTCATCACTGTTAAAACCGCCGAAGACAGCATGAATACCTTTAGAGGTAAATATAAATGAATAAACAAATTTAAATAAATGAAAAAATTAGAAAACAAGGTGGCCGTGGTTACCGGGGCTTCCAAAGGAATCGGGGCAGCCATTGCAAAAAAGTTGGCTGCGGAAGGCGCTGCTGTGGTGGTCAACTACGGTGCTGCCCAAGCGGATGCAGAAACGGTAGTTGCCGAAATTGTAAACCACGGAGGCAAAGCAATAGCCGTTCAGGCGGATGTATCGAAAACGGCAGATGTTGATCGTCTTTTTGCGGAAACGATCAGACAATACGGTACCCTCGATGTATTGGTCAATAATGCTGGGGTTTATGTCTGGGCACCTATAGAAGATCTTACCGAGGAAGCCTTTCACCACCAGTTCAATATCAACGTACTGGGTGTGCTGCTGACCTCCAAAGCGGCAGTAAACAGTTTTGGCGATAAAGGCGGCAGCATTATCAACATTGGCTCGGCAGTATCGAGTGCAACGCCTGCCGGAAGCGCGATTTATACGGCGACCAAGACTGCTGTAGATTCCATCACCCGGGTGTTATCCAAAGAATTGGGACCTCGGAACATTCGGGTGAATTCTATTAATCCAGGCATGGTGTCTACGGAAGGTTCGCGCGCCGCTGGTTTTATCGGCAGTGAATTCGCGGAGGCGATGGTTAATGAAACACCCTTGCGACGCATGGGTGAGCCCGAAGATATTGCACCCGTAGCGGCATTTTTGGCATCAGATGAATCGAAGTGGTTAACCGGAGAGCTAATCCTCGCGAGTGGCGGTGTGCGGTAATGCTTTTTTCTTTTAAAATCGATAGCTTTGCCTTTGCTAGGCAAGGCTACTTTTTTATGAGAACAAAAGACTTTGATGAGAACGAGATATTAAAGAAAGCAATTTCCATCTTTTGGGAGAAGGGCTATCATGCAACTTCTTTGTATGATTTAATAGAAGGCCTCGGCATAGGACGGTCGAGCATTTATCATGCGTTTGGCGACAAGCATAATTTGTTTATGAAAGCGCTGGAGCAATACCAAAAGGAAGCTACTGCGCGGATTGAGGCAAGCCTGAATGATGCGCCTTCTGTTAAAGAGGGTGTCAGGGCGCTCTTGCGTTCCGGTATTGTGGATGCGCTGGGCCGCGAATGCCCCAAAGGATGTTTCAAGGTAAATACGGAGGTTGAACTTGCTGCCCATGATGAATTAATCAGGAATGTACTTCGCGAAGATGAGCGGCTTATTGAAGGTGCGTTGATCAAAGCGATTAAAACGGGGCAAAAGGAGGGGCAGATCAACGCATCCAAAGACCCAGTAGCGCTGACACATTTCATATGCAATACCATCACCGGACTGCGCGTGTATGCTAAAACCAGGAACGACCGTCAGTTTTTCGAAGGTATTATCGAAACGGCATTGTCTGTATTAGACTGATCAAGGAAGGGCCTGTATAAACAAAGTCTTACCCCCGTTAGGCAATTACTTACCGACCGCTACTATAAAACAAAGTTTATAGATGCTTCGAGTTTCATTGGTGTTTGTTTGGTAGATGCCGCTTATTGCTATATTCCATAAAAAGGATGAACAGGAATACATCAATAACAGCTTGTAATCGCAGTCTCACAAGTTATGACAACAAAAAAAATTATTTATAATTGTAAGAGAAAAATGATTATAAAAATGAAAATAAAAGCGCGCTACTTCGCCGTGATCTTATTATGGCTGTTAACACATGCATTTTCCCTTTCTGATTTATATGCAATCAATCCACAAAGGAAGTATGCGGCTCTACCCGACGTTATTGGTGTTGCCTATCAAAACCATAAAATTAAGGTAGATGAAAGTATTTCACTTAACTCGTGGATATGTTTGCAGGAGGACGATAAAAAGCCTTATATCATAATTTCTGGATCGGATGCAGGCAATATGGCCAATAACCTGGGCCAGGCGCAGGCGCTTTATAATGCCGGATATAACGTTGTCCTTTATGATTATAGAGGTTTTGGTGAAAGTTCGGATTTTGATATCAATGCTGACATGCTGTACTACGACGAGTTTGGGGAGGATCTGAGGGCGGTGATCGCTTTCGTGACGAAAACCTATAAAACAGACAAGGTTTTTCTGTACGGACTTTCGATGGGAACAGTGATTTCCCGGATGAACGTGTCTAACGACTCAGCGATAAAAGGCTTGATCCTCGACTCCTTTGTTATCAATCCATCACTGGTAAAGGAGCGCATTTTTAAAGCGAAGAGTAGAACGCTCGTTTTGCCGGAAGGTGCTGAAAGTTATACCGAATCAAATAAACAGCCGCTTCAAAAGCCTGTGCTGATTTTTTCGGGATTACAGGATATGTTCACCAAAACGGATGACTATAAAGTGTTTTTGGAAAAAAATCCTTCAGCCAAAATCGTAACCTGGGATTGTAACCACTTGGAATGTTTTACCTCAATGGGTACCGACTCCGATCTCTATGTCGAAGAAATAAAGAAGTTCATAACCAAATCTATCTAAATCATTTTTGCCGCAGAGGCTTGTTCTTAGGGATAATAGATAGATTGCTAATGTCTGTAGTAAAAGACGACTAATAGAGGACTATAGCTGGCACAAAAATAAAGGATGCCCTATTGTTCATTACAAATTTCGCAAAGTAAAGCGTGTTGATCAGGAGGAAACTAATCGTATGGCTCAATGAGCGTTATTAAAGCGTAATTTTCTCCTTATGTATTTCCTGGCCATAAAGGTCGACCACTCGAATATAATAAGAGCCTTTGTCCAGGAAAATTTTTTGATCTGTTGTTTCCTGAAGGACCATATTCAAAACCGGTACGGCCAATGCTCCAAATTGATCAAATTCGTTGCACTCGAAGACCGATAGCAAAGTTTGATCGTACTTTTTATCAGCAAGCCTCAAGGTACACGGGATGCCGCCGCTATGCAGCAACCAGGTGGCATAGCGGTTATCGATCCAGTTGGTGTTGGGAAATACGATCGTGGCATCTACTAAGTTCAATTTGCTGAATTCTCTATATGCATCTTTCTTTAAATTTTTATAGATAACGGGTTGGTTGATGCGCTGCCTTAGGTGATGAAAAAGCTGTGGCGCTTCGCTATTGATTGATTGGTTGATACAGAAGGGGTCTATGCCGCTTAAGGTTTTAAAGCGGTAAGCCATCCAATTCTTTTCCGGATCTTTGTTGATATGGCCATGTCCTGCAAAAACGATGGCTTTCGCTTTTGGGTCGTTTTTTAACGTTTCGTAGATCGTGGTAGCGTGGTGTTGTTCACGCTCGGCTATGGTATTACAAGGCGTTTCATTACAGTCATAGGGAATCAGTTTGAAACCGAGCTGAATGGCCTTGCGTATGAGGTTTCCAAACATGGGCTCCGAGGTATAAAAGCCCGAGGTTTGCAGTGGAAACCCTCTTTTGTCGATATTTTCTTCGTGTAGGCCTTCTATGAACAAATAGGCGAAACCCTCC
This sequence comes from Olivibacter sp. XZL3, assembly GCF_004368405.1. GTDB lineage: Bacteria > Bacteroidota > Bacteroidia > Sphingobacteriales > Sphingobacteriaceae > Olivibacter. The sequence goes on along the minus strand of NZ_SBJH01000004.1, from coordinate 271,053 downwards.
GCTTTTAGTACAGGGAGTAAGTTGGATAAAAAAAGCCTTCCCCGGGGATCTGTATGTGACTCGTTTAGCATAATGACCTGTCGCCCGCGGGCGATACGAGTGATCTCGTCTACCGCGTTTAAGGCAGTGTAGTCGGCATCTTCAAGAATATCCGTTTCCCAATGGCGGGAGTCCATATAGGACATTTCATTGTTTTTTACATCGCCCACAAAAGAGCTGAAGGTGGTAAGCATCGTTCGATGCGCAAAGTATAAAGGTTTATTTGTCGAATCTGCTTTACTTTCGATACTGAGATAATACGGAACCAAATAGTTATAACCACTCGCTTCGTAGCTCTTCAATATGACGGTCATCGGGTCTGTATGGGCTCTCTTTAAATAAGTAACAATGGAATCCTGCGTGAAAGTTACTTGGTTAGGGGGAAGGTTTTGCGTATAACAATACGGAGGATAACCAAAGATTCCGAGAAAAAGCAAAAGGATAAAGCTGTTGACCTGCATAACCGGCTGTTTTTAATTTATGTAAACATACAACTAAATATTTAGTTTGAAAAATATTCTTTCAATTGGTTTTATAAAGGGATAGGTTCGGTTTCTTTCGTATGGCTGTTCAACGCCGCTTATTGCTGTTAGGAGGGAAGGGGGGGCGGGAAGGTAGCGGGCCTACGGTATCCGTATGATAGAATGGCAGTAAATGTTAGAAGAAAGGGCGAATTTGGTTGGGACTTAAACAAGCCTTTTGTTGAGTCATGTTTACATTTTTCATATTAAATTGTTAAGTCTATTTAACAAAATAGTGTTATTTTTGTTTAATAGATATATCAAAATGGAAAAACTGTTTACTAAGTCGGCTTTTTTAACGGAAGATATTGCTACACGGCACGTTCGCGGACTATATGAGAAGATTGATTGGACCGACCGGTTGATTGGCATTTTAGGAGCTCGCGGAACGGGGAAAACTACCTTGCTATTGCAGCGAATCAGGATGGCTTATAGGGAGCGATATGAAGCGGCGCTATATATATCCATGGATGATATTTACTTTGCCACCAATACCTTAGTGGGATTTGCCGAGCAGTTCAGACAGCGAGGAGGTAAAATATTGTTTATTGATGAAGTGCATAAATATCCGCATTGGTCGCGTGAGATCAAAAACGTTTATGACACCTATAAAGATCTGCAACTGGTATTTACGGGATCTTCCATTATTGACATTCACAAGCAAGAGGCGGATTTGAGTAGAAGGGCGGTTTTTTATGAATTACAGGGTTTGTCTTTTAGGGAGTACCTCCAATTTATTGGGGTTGCCGATAAGCTGCCTAAATACGACCTGAGTGATTTGTTAACTGATCACATGAAAATTGTGCTAAGCTTGACGAAATCTTTCCGACCCTTGCAGTATTTTGGAGAATACTTACGTGGCGGGTATTATCCCTTTTTTCTGGAAAACACCAACACATATCTCATCCGTTTGGAACAGGTTGCCCGTTTAATCGTCGAAACAGAACTGCGCTATGTGGAAGGGTTTGATGTAGGTAATACATCTAAAATCATGTCTTTATTAGCAATATTGGCAGAGCAAGTGCCTTTTAAGCCCAATATCAGCAAATTGAGCGAAAAAATTGGACTAAGTAGAAATACGCTTTTACAATATCTTCACTACCTTTCAAAAGCGAAACTCATCAGCCTATTAGAAATGTTAGGGCATAGTGTAAGCATATTGCAAAAACCAGAAAAAATCTATTTGGAAAATCCTAATTTACATTATGCCTTGGCAAACCATCAGCCGAATATAGGGGCGCAGCGGGAGTCTTTTTTCCTTAATCAACTTCGTAACGGAGGTTATTTGGTTTCATTGGCGCCTGCGAGTGATTTCTTTGTAGAGGGACAATATACTTTTGAGATAGGAGGGAAAAGCAAAAAGAAAACGCAGATTAAAGACGTAGACCAAGGCTTCATCGTAGCAGATGATATAGAAGTGGGCGCTTATAACAAAATTCCGCTATGGCTTTTTGGTTTTCTGTATTAAACCATGGTAAGCGCACGACAGAATGACGGTAAATGTTAGAAGAAAGGGCGAATTTGTTGAGGCTTAAGCAAATTTCGTAGATTAGCGTTTAAACAACCTTTTGATGGTATGATAGCACTAGTAACGGCATGATGACAATAAAAATTGATATTAAAAAACGATCAATAATCGTCCTATTAATCGGTATACTGGCTATTTTGCTGTGGATGATTTTTAGCAATAAAAATGTCGGAAATGTTTCCCCACCCAAGCTTAACATCCGCGCAGAAATACAACGCGATATCCACTATAAAGAAGATTTAAAATTGGATATCTACAAACCCTTGAATCCCATAGCAGATAAGCATCCGGTTATTGTATTCATTCACGGTGGCGGATTGTAAAGATGCCATACGCTGGATAAGAAAAAATGCCTCAAATTATCATTTCGATAACAATCAGATCGGAATCTGGGGCGCCTCTGCCGGAGGGAACTTAGCTTTGTTAACTGCGTATTCCCCTCCAGATTCTTTCCCCGGAGATAAAACATTGCTTGCCTATTCTTCGTCCGTCAATTTCGTGATTGACAATTTTGGTCCGGTAGATTTAAATCAATTACTCCGAACCGATGTCTCGGCATTTAAAGGTAATATTTTTAAGCTTTTCTATAAAGAAAAGTACCAAAGAAGAAGAGATAAATTATATGAGCTAACAGGATTGGATGTCGAAACCGACGGCCAAAAAGTTGTTGAAAAATGTAGCCTGTATTCTCCAATACAATACGTGAGCAGAACAAGTGTGCCGACGCTAATATTACACGGAACGGCAGATGAAACGGTGAACCTTAAACAATCTGAAATATTGTATAAGAAGCTAAAAGTGCAGGGAGTTCCCGGATCTAGATTTATTACCTACAAAAACCTCACACACGGTTTTAAGAATGCGAATGTAGCGCAGATCGCTGAGATAACAAAAAGCTCTATAGACTTCGTGCAGGCGCAAATAAATCAATAATAAAATGAAGGCGAAAATCGGACAGCGTTGGGATTGCGGTAAAGATGATTTTGATTTTCTTTACCGCGAGAATGGATGGTATAGGGTGCGTTTAATATAATAATAGGTTGAAGAAAAAGCTTTTGTTCTTATTTAAATATCATGAGCCTGTAGCGTTCGGCGGATTTCAATTGTTTCTTAAAAAACTAAATCATTTTTTATAAACATTAAACTTTATTATGAAGAGTCTAAATCTACTCCTTATTGCCTTAGTTGCCTTGTTTGTTGGTTGCGGAAAAGAAGATCGTGATCTGCTGGAGGTGGATTCGGCGTCCATCCAGGGAAGATGGGAGCTCCGACATGTTTTGGGTGTACAGATAGCTGATGCCCCATCTGATTTTGAAGCGGGAAATGGAAATATTATCGAATTTGACGGACAGCGGTTTCGGCAAATTTCGCAGTACGAGGAGGAGGCTGTGACCTCAGACGGAACATATGAGGTTGTGGAAGTGGAACCCATAGAAATTGATGGCACGAAATATAGGCGTAAAATTATTTTTACATCCGAAAGCGAGCACCGTACATCCGATCAGTTTGTCAAAATATCAGGAAATAAGCTCATGTTGAGTACGGGGTCGAGGTCACATGATGGCAGTACGGCCACTTACGACAAGATCTAGCGTGGTATAACATCGCGGGCCTTCGCAACTTGACGCTTTGTCGTATTTTTCCAAAGTACATATAGGTTTGCAACGACCATTTTGCCAAAAATTCAGTAGATAATGAGAAGAGTAATTTTAAACCTTGCAGTTTCTTTAGATGGTTTTATAGAAGGCCCAAACGGAGAGGTTGATTGGTGCATCATGGATGATGATATGGATTTCGAGGCTTTTCTCGCAAGCATCGACACAATATTCTATGGGAGGATAAGTTACGATGCTTGGGGAAATTTCCAACCGGCGGAAAATGAAAGTGCTGCAGAGCAATCGATGTGGCAGGCCATACATGCTAAACGCAAATTCGTCTTTTCCAGTCAGAAAAGGCCAGATGAAAATGCGTCGTACATAGACACGGATATCGCAAAGGAGGTGGCAAACATCAAAAGCCAAAAGGGAAAAGACATTTGGCTATACGGAGGTGCGCGCTTGATAAAAACTTTTATAAACTTAAACCTCATCGACCTGTACAAAATATCCGTTCATCCCATTGCTTTGGGAAGCGGGAAACCTTTGTTTGAAAATCTCAAAGCCCGAATAGGATTAAAATTAACAGATTATAAGGTGTTCAAATCGGGCGTTGTAGAACTTACTTATGAGCCTGAATAAGCATACGCTTAAACCTAGATTACGCGTTAGGAATTAAAACGAAAGGGAATGATCCAAAACAGGCATGAAATAGGGAATGAGGTATACCGGGGTATGGTGAATGAGCTATTGAAATGGATGTAAAGGAGCATTTCATTGCAGTTCATGAGCTAATGCGTATTCTGGGTTAAAGATTACGATTGACCAAACCGAGGGTGTAAAGTAAACTGTGTCAAATAAAGAATTTTTATATTAGACACAGCAAATGGAAAAAGCGGAATTTGATTTTGAGAGCTTCAAAGAGGAAGCAATGAGAGGCCTTTATGAGGGCAAGAAAATGGGCGGTACCGACGGAGTTTTCGCTCCGATGTTGAAACACCTTCTGGAAAGTATGCTTGAAGGTGAGCTGGATCATCATCTACAGGAAAGTAAAGCTTCAGGCGAGGTTAACCGTAAAAATGGGAAGACAAGAAAGACTGTACGTAGCCTTCAGTCCGGACAATTTGAATTGGAGAGCGGTCGTGACCGAAACGGTACTTTCGAGCCTAAGATAGTCCCTAAACGTCAATTGATCATTACAGAGGAGCTTGAAAGCAATGTTATCTCCATGTATGCCAGAGGAATGAGTACACGGGATATTTCAAGCTATGTGAAGGAGATGTATGCCATGGATATATCTGCTACGGAGATCTCCAATATTACAGACAAAGTGATTCCTGCACTGAATGAATGGCGTAACCGTCCGCTTGAATCGGTATATCCTTTTGTATTTCTGGACTGTATGCACTATAAAGTTAAAGACAATGGCAGCGTTCAGACCCGTGCAGTATACAATATACTTGGAGTGAACCGAGATGGTCGAAAAGATCTTATCGGCATCTATCTTTCAGAAAATGAAGGTGCTAAGTTTTGGCTATCGGTACTGACCGATCTGAAACAGCGTGGTGTAGAAGATATCCTGGTCGCCTGCGTCGATGGTTTAAAGGGTTTTCCCGATGCCATCGAAGCCGTATATCCGAAAACCCAGGTTCAACTTTGCATTGTTCATCAGATACGTTCAAGTCTGAGGTATGTTCCGGAGAAAGATAAAAAAGCTGTTGTTGCAGATTTAAAACCTATCTATCAGGCAAATAACCAAGATCAGGGCTATGAAAAGCTACTGGAATTTGACGAAAAATGGGGTAGGAAATATCCGTTATCTGTAAAGGGATGGTTGGATAATTGGGGAAATCTTTCTACTTATTTCGAGTATTCACCCGATATCCGCAGGGCTATTTATACCACAAATGCTATTGAGGCTATGCACCGTCAGATTAGAAAAGTGACCAAAATGAAAGGTGCATTTACATCAGATCAAGCACTCTTGAAGCTGGTTTACCTAACGGTTAAGGAGATATCTAAAAAATGGACCATGCCTATTCGAAATTGGGGATTGACAATGCAACAATTACATATTAAATTTGGGGATAGAATTAAAGCCTTCGGCAACTCCTTTTAGGGTTCGCACTCGAGGCTTGCAGCCTCTGAGCACGAACCCTAAAAGGAGTGATGTGACACAGTTCAGTTTACACTACCACCAAACCTCCATACTCCGTTGTGTAAGGCTAATAAACGATGTTCATTGGTTAATTTCTGCACAGGTCAAAACCTGTCGTACCGCTTATCTTTGGGAATAGATGTGATCCCATTAGGTTTACCCTGTACGATAATGAAAATATCCTTGCTATGAACTTGCTTATGCGTAACGGATTTTTCCGTTTAATTTTTCTGTGGGCTGTCCTATCCTATGTGGCTTCTGCTATGGCGCAGCAACATCAAGTCGAATTCAAAGACGAAAATCTATTGGCTAGGTTTTCCCCGGCGGGGATGACACAGTTGAGCGATCCGCAGGATCCGTACCAGGCGAATATCATCGGCAGGGGACAGGTTTGGGGAAAGGTAAAGCTACTGTATCAGATGCGTTCGGACGGCGATTGGATAGAGCACTATGACTGGGTGGACAGCATGCGGGTGGAATCGCCCGATCAAATTGTGTATACCGATTATAAAACCGGCATGCCGATTCAGGTGGAACGGATTTTTAGTAAAAGTGGTAAAGGGATGGATATGACGATACGGGTGGAGACGAAGATGCAGTATCCCCTCACCGTGGGTGATCTATCGGTTGTTCTCCCTTGGTCAAGGCCGGCAGGAGAGGATCCGAAGCGGATTTTTGAACAGGGCTTTTTAAAGCATCAGTTCTTAAGTGGTGATGGATCTTATATTTATTTTACCCGCGCTAATGGCAAAGGGCCTTATCTTCTATTTTGTGCTAAACCGGGCACGCGTTTGGAATATTTTGAAAGCGAAGGCGGCCAGTATCGGGTATTTATCCATTCGGCCGTTGCGGCCGCTAAAGTGGAAGGTACATGGCGACTGGGAAATACGTCAACGCGTCTGAACGGAGCCCAACAAGCGAATTCGAGTAGGGAATATGGTTTTCATATGGAATGGGCGGATAGCTATGAGGAACTCCGGGACATCCTGGTCGAGCAGGGGCTTATTGATATTCGTGTAACGCCAGGCATGACTTTACCCGCGGGATGGAACAGTCGCTTCGCCCTTCGTACAAAAACGGCCATTGACTCCATCGTTCCCGAATTTAAAGAACAGACGCAACTGCGGACGCTTCCTACGACGCTTTTGCAGCAGCATCTCTATGAAGTGAATTTCTCGCGCTTGGGCGAAAATAAGCTCACGATTTATTATAACCATGGCCAACAACAGACGATGGAATTTTTCGTCACGGAGGCACTGAAGACCTTGATCGAAAAACGGACGGCTTTCATCACCCAAAAACAACAGCATCGGGATTCATCAAAATGGTATAATGGGCTGTATTCCATCTGGGATATGAAAAATAAGGTGCTCCGCGGTCCGGATAACACGGATGGCTTCGATTTCTGGTGGGGTTATGTACTGGCCAGCGACGACCCGGCTTTGTGTAAAGCGCCCTTCGTTGCGGCAAAAAATGTATATGCCCCGGTGGATGAGGAAATCGCTTCGCTGGAGTACTATGTTGAGCATTTTCTATGGGGTGGCTTGCAACGTACCGATAAGGAGAGCTATCCCTATGGCATACACGGTGTGCCTAACTGGCAGGAGGCGCGGGACAGCTCCCTCCGTCTCCGCTCAAGGGATTATAATCTGGATAAGGTGAAAGTATGGCGGGCATACGATTATCCTCATATTTTTATGCTGTATTACCACCTCTTCCAAATTGCGGAATATTATCCCGATAAAGTAAAACACCTGGATGCACCACATTATTTAGAAAGAGCTTATCAAACGGCTAAAGCCTATTTTACCTATCCGTACGAAATCAACTCCTGGTATGATACCTATAAATGGGGCTGCTATAATGAACTGGTATTGGTGCCGATGATGGCCGATCTGGAACGCTATGGAAAGAAAGAGGAGGCCCAGTGGCTGCGGAACGAGTGGGAGAAAAAAGTCAAATACTTTGTTTATGACGATCCATATCCCTACCGCTCCGAATATAGCATAGACCGCACGGCCTTCGAATCGAGCTACGCTTTTGCGAAATATGGTGTGACGACACCGATGAAACCTGATCATAAGCTCTGGTATGACCGCAATCTGCATAAATGGTATTCCCATCCGGAGGTCTTGCCGACAGACAGTCGGAAATTTATGGATGAGCAATTGTGGGCCGGACTGGCGGTGAGAGGCTGGCTCACCCCGTCTTATTATGCACTCGGATCTGACGACTCGGAGGGCGGCGGCCTGAGCTACATGGCACGAATGGGCGGTTGGAGTATCTTAGATTATGGGATTCATTTCGCTGAAAAACCATGGGATTGGCTGCAATTGGGCTATGCTTCTTATCTAAGTTCCTATGCCCTCATCAATTCCGGAACGCCGGAAACGGATTATGGCTACTGGTATCCCGGAAAGGAGAATGACGGTGCTTCAGGCTGGGCTTTTAACACGAAAAAATACGGGCGCATTTGGCTCAAAGAGCGTAGCGTACCGAGGGGGCCTTGGAATTACGACGGGGAAATCGATCTCGGAAATGGTGCCATCATGCGGATGGCCGCCACCTTGATTGCCCACGACCCCTTGTTCGGCTGGATCGCTTATGGAGGTAATTTGGAGGAGCGTAAACAACAATTGCGCATCATTCCGCAGGACGGCTTGAATATTCGCTTTGGCATCTTCACCGGGCAACAGCGCTTGATGTTGGAACTGAGTAGGGATCGGTTTGCAGAAGCACCGATTATTACAGATCGCAGTGCTGAGCAGATAAAATTGCAGATTGATAACCTAAGCGGAAAATCCCATAATCTGGATCTGAAGTTGACGGGTACGGCCGGATCTACCTATCAACTCCGGATGGACGGAAAGCGGATCGCTTCCGTGATGCTAGATGGTGGAAAGGAAAGTATTGTGCCGATCGAACTGCCGGATAAAGGTGCTTCAATTGAACTGATAAAAAACTAATTTACTTTTTGTGCTTTGCTTTAAAAGTGAGTCGGGAAGGATATAACCATGAGGAAGCTCGCCAACGCGCTTTGTCGACCTACCGACAGGCATTGCAGTATCCGAAAAGCGAGCTTCTGGGAGTAAGGGATAAAGTTGGTTAGGAGCTGCCTGGAAGGAATTTTTTTGTTACACCTAAAAGGAAAATGGCGTAACTATGAGGTAATTAACCAGTAAAAAATAGCAAATTATCCAAACAAATCCATTAGCTATCTGTCCTTTTAATATATTAAAATATCTATTTATGAAAAAGTTAACATTATTAGGATTCGGTTTAGCAACGGTTATGATGGCCGCATGTAGCGGTACAGGCTCAGGCGGCTCTGGTGATACGGCCGATACAGCAACCACGGTGGCCGATGGGATGGACAACACCATCGAGCAGGAAAGTGGGGCCAGTCAGGCGGATCTGGATTTCGCAAAGGAGGCCGCGAATGGCGGAATGGCGGAAGTTGCACTGGGAAAACTAGCGCAGAAGAAAGCGACGGATTCGAAAGTGAAGGAGTTTGCAGTGATGATGGTGACCGATCATACCAAGGCAAACGATGAACTGAAGGCTTTGGCCTCATCAAAAAACATTGAATTACCCACCGTGCCTTCCGAGGATAAGCAACAGGCGGAAGAGAAGCTAAGTGCCATGTCGGGCGCCGAATTTGATAAAGCCTACATTACGCAAATGGTAGAAGATCATAAAAAAACAGTAGCACTTTTTGAGACGGCTTCTACCTCGGTAAAGGATGCAGAACTAAAATCGTTTATCGATAAAACCTTGCCGACGTTGAAAACCCACCTTGAACACAGTGAAAGGCTCCAAAAATAGAAGATGTGAATACTTCAGCGCGTGTATAACAGTACTACCTGTTCTTTGAGCTTAGGGTGTCTTCGACGAACCTTATTGTGGATTCTTGTTCAATAGTCGCCGGTGGATTTCTTCATAGCGTGGAAGGTTTTGTTTGTATTTATTTAGATCCCACGTAAAGTTGAAAAATTTTACATATTCTGCAAGCGGTTGTAGACCTACGCTTTTCCTTCGCTCGTCTACGTTGTCCGGATCGATAAGCGGGGCGACGAAGGACTTTTGCGTATCAGGATCTCTAAAAATCTGGCTTCCATAGGTCTGTTTCCTGCCCTCGCGCAAGTCCATGCGATCTTGCAGTAAGGCGAAGTTACTGGGCTCAAGTTTGCCCTGCGCTACGGCTTCTTGCATAAGTGGGAAGTACTTTTTCTGGATAGGCAAGTCTGCATGTTGAATAACGATAAATAGGGTTTGGCTTCCCCGAGGCCCGATAACGTCGGCACCGAGCCATCCCTGTTCGTTCAGAATCTTTTCCACTTCTACTAAATTGAGGGAATCGTTGATTCGGCCTTGTTTCGTGAGGGCGGCAAACTCTTCGGATTCGCTACCGAATTTTTTATATACCGAATCGGCACTTCGGCGAAATCCTTGATCGCGTTCGAAGATCGTATCCAGTTTGGCAATCAGTGCTTTATCGTAATTTTTTTCCTGTCTCTCCTTACTGTTCTTTACCTGCGCTATAATGTTTGGCCAGCGCGGATCTGAGTGTAGCGGCTTTAAATCCTGATCGCTGCTAATATGCGCTAAATCAGTATAATGGCCAGATTTGGCAATCCGCTCCAAGTGGTAGAAAGCGGAGTCTATTTCTTTAGCCCGTGCCCAGGAGCATGCCGCATTGTAGCGGTCGTTGATGGTTCCCTTATCGCCGATGGAAGCGAATGCTTTACTATATGTAATCGCCGATTGACGATATTCTTTTTCAAGATAGAGCTCCATGGCCGACTTTACCAAGCTATCGTAATCGCTTGTTTGTGCAGTCGCCGGGATCGCATAATGACAGAAAACAAGTAATAAAAGGAATTGTAACCGGTACATAGTCTATCGAATTTAGCAAAACGGTCAACCGAAGTTAATGATAATAATTCAATTTGCATAGCACGGTCGCGGAATAACAAACATATCGCTAAAAGCTAAGGTAGAAGTCTATGTAAGTTGCTAGTGGACAAGGTAAAAGGCCTTTTAACTGAGCATAAATCAATTAATACATCAACTGTTCACAAACAAAGCCATTCATTTGCAATACGTCGATTATCCTTTTGGCGTCGTTCATTGGCATGTCGACTCGTAAAATTTTGTCGCAGTCCTCCAAATCAAAACTCCATCTTGCCGAAGGCTTTATTTCATCCAGGTGCGGTCTTAATTGCTGAACATCCGCTTTACATTGGACAGAGGTTTTAAACACAAAAATCATTTTCTAAAGCTCATTATTTTTATAATCCTTTTTTTCCTTCCAGCCAGTAGCCATGCGAAATTATTTTACCTTGGTTTCTGGCTTTTAACACCTTGCGGAAGGCGCGCACCGATTTCGCATTGCCGGTTAATATAAAGTTCGATTGCTGCCATTCGGGCGACTGCACGATCGGCAAGTCGTTTAGCCATTTTTCATTACCGAATGAACCGTTTTTTGTAAAGACAGTACAGTTTTCTAATTGCAGCAGCGAAGCGATGTTTTTGTTCTCTTCGGCTAGCTCTAGATAGAAGTGAAATGGGTGCCGGTTTTTTAGGAGGACCGGTAAGAAGGAGCAAGCAAGCCCTAGAGAAGTCTCGTCGCCGAAAATGATGTACCTTTCTGCCGACGGATCATAATACTTATAGGGGCGCGGTGGGTTGATGTTCACTTTATCTCCCACGCTTAAATTTCCCATGAAGGAGCTTCCCGGAGCTTCTCCATGTAAATGCGCGATTAACTCAAGTATTCCACCCGCGGCATTTACGTAAGAAACGGTATATCGTCTGGCTTCCGTATCGCTGACACGGAAGTCGATAAAACTGCCCACGCCAAAATTTAGCTTTTTAATATTTCCTTTAAATTGGATTCGCTTGACGGTATTGGATAAATATTCGACTTTGGAAACAACCATGGACGAAGATTTGGAAGATAGAAGACGGTCGAAAACATCGAATACCCACTTTGGTGCACTTGGCATAATCTTTTATTTTTTCGACAAAGGAACCAAGAATAGGTAGTCCAGAAAAGACTAAAACAAGGTAAGTATTGGATTATTCGAGGTTTTTCTTTCGGAAGGATAAAGCCGTAACGCCGACGAGTTTAGTAAACAGTCTGGAAAAGTAGGGATAATCGTCATAACCTAGTTCGAAGGCTATTTCTTTCACTGATTTGTTGGAGTGGTAAAGTGAACGTTTCGCTTCCAGTATGACCCGTTGTTGGATATGATGACTTACGGATTGGCCGGTAGTCTTTTTGATACATTCGTTTAAATAAACGGTAGATACGTTTAGCTTTTTTGCATAATCTCTTGGACGCTTGACGACCCGGAAATCACGTTCCAATATCGATTTGAATGCTTTGGCAATCACTTCAAATCTGGAAAGTTTTTCTGTCGGTTTAGCGTGTGCTAAATACTGGGAAGCGATCAGCAAAGCCAGCGTGTTGCAACTCTCCCGCAATATGGAGTGGTATAATGCCTGATGCTTATGCCGGAAGAATTTGATGCAGAGTGCCATGGTATCGGAAACGATGGCAAACCTGTCGGCACCCAGCTTTAAGGGGCTTGCAGGTGCTATTTCCTGTAGTGTATTAAGGGTTTCGGGCGCTAGCTTATCCTGACTGATGATCAGTACCCGGAAGTTTACGTCTTCAACGGCTATTACTCGATGCACCTGATTCGGTTGTATATAGATTACAGCGGCTCCTTCTACTTCATGTCTTTGAAAATCGATTTCAAAAGTGATCCTCCCTTTATCTTGAACACAAAATAGATGGTAATCATCGCGGTGCGCTTGCTTAGCTTCATCATATAGTTCCAATTCCTTTGAGGAGGCGGTTTCTATGAAAATATCGGTTCCGAATGTATCGGCCATTGTGTTCAGCGGAATGGAATTCGGGGCTTTATGCATGTTTGTATTCAAGTTCGTTCCCATTTGTTCCTTAGCAAAGTTTGGTGATATTTTCTTTTATATCATAGAACGCCCATTTTTATCGGACGCTACAACTGGCCTAAGATACATATTTGGCCGTTTAGATCTTCAATATTGAAATAAGGTTGGCTGAACTCAATTACCTAGGCATTCGCTGGTAACCGATTAGATGGTAAAGCGTGGTATGGATTGGTTTTATGTCCCAATTTCTCTATTTTGGGCCATCAAATTTTAAACATGGTTAATTCAGAGCCCTACGCATCCTTCAAATATCCAGAGTTTAATCGCTTTCTTCTCGTCCGTTTTGCCATCGTCTTCGCCTGGTCGATGCAATTTGTGGTGATCGAATGGGAAGTTTATAGCATCACCAAATCGCCTTTGGCCTTAGGGTATATCGGCCTTCTGGAGGTCATTCCGGCTGTGCTGATGGCATTATTTGCCGGGCACGTGGCCGATAGAAAGGATAACCGAACGCTTTTGATGAATTGTATTGCTGGCTTTTCTGTGATCAGTTTGGGTTTGTTTTTACTAACCTGGCCGCTTATCGTTGCCGGCATGTCATCGCAAACCGTACTACTAGGCATCTATGCGTTGGTTTTTCTTGGTGGATTTGTTCGGGCTTTTATAGGCCCTACCGTGTTTTCATTGATGGCCTTTATTTTACCCAGGCGATTATACCCCAATGGCGCTACCTGGAACAGTACGGCCGGGCAGTTGGCTCGTGTGTTGGGGCCTGCCTTGGGCGGTTTTACCATCGGTATGATCGGTGTACATTGGTCGATGTGTGTTATCCTCGTGTTTTCGTTGCTGGCGCTGATTACGCTAACCGGTATCAGCAAAAAGCCAATCAAGCATAAGGAGACCGAGCAATCGGTATGGAATAGCCTCACCGAAGGTTTGCGCTTTGTGTATCGTGAGAAATCTGTTTTAGGGGCGATTACATTAGACATGGTAGCCGTGTTGTTTGGCGGTGCGGTGGCCATTCTACCCGTTTTTGCACAAGACATTTTAAAAGTGGGTTCGGAGGGCTTCGGTATCTTGCGGGCGGCCCCTGCGGTAGGTACTTCGATGATTATGATTGTATCGGCCTACTTCCCTTTGTATAAAAATGCGGGCATGAAATTGTTATCCATGGTTTTTGGCTTTGGATTAAGCATTTTGGTTTTCGGTCTGTCTACCAATTTTTGGCTATCGGTTGTGGCACTCTTTTTCAGTGGTGTGACGGACGGTGTTTCGATGATCATTCGGGATACGATTTTACAACTGCGAACACCTGACGCTATGCGGGGGAGAGTGGCCTCCGTGAATGCTGTTTTTGTCGGATCGTCCAACGAGTTGGGTGCCTTTGAAAGCGGACTGACTGCACGCTTGATGGGGACGGTTACCTCGGTGGTTTTTGGAGGTACGATGACCTTACTCACCGTTCTTACCACTGGTATAGCGTTACCTTCTTTCAGAAAATTAGATTTGGAAGAGGATCTAAAGAAGCAGTTGACGGAATGAGGCGATTATGTTCAACTTCGAGGTCGTCAGGGCGGAAATTATAGCGCAAATTGTTTAGTTTCAGAATTTTAATGCCTATTTTTGATTGACCAATAGCCTTTATGATGCGGAACGCTTACCTATTATGTGCTTTTCTTTGGCTGTTCTTTTTTAACCGGACAGTTGGTTTATCCAGGGCAGATGAACTGAGGTTTAAACATTTAACGTTTAATGAAGGGCTGGTGCAAAGCCCGGTAACGGCTATGCTGCAAGACCATCGGGGTTTTGTTTGGATTGGTAATTGGAAGGGTCTAATTCGCTACGACGGCTACGAATTTAAGGAATTCTCGTATAGGAAAGGCAAGCAGGGCGGCATAAGTAACGGTAGAGTAAACGCGATCTTCGAAGATAAAACGGGTTTTTTATGGATTGGAACAGCTAACGGCTTAAATCGATACAATCCGCAAACGGAATCTTTTGAGTATTTTGGTTCGAGTCAGCTCAAAGGTGGAAAAAATTATATTTCGGGCATTACACAGGACTGGGAGGGAACAATATGGGTCTCTACTTTCGCAGGCCTGTTCCCGGTAGATATTGCGCACTGCCGATTAGCAGAAGAACCGCTGTTTGCGGGTACTGTTTATACGCTTTTTCTGGATGCGGTATCCGATTTGTGGATTGGAACGAAAACAGGTGTACGCTGCTTTAATCCTTATCGGCGGCGAAAATTAGAACTTCCAACGCTGTTGAAGAATGATATCAAGTTAAATCAATCGAAAATACTGTTTATCAGGCAAGATCAGGATTCCGGCTATTGGTTCGGTACGGAAGAAGACGGTTTAATCTATTATAAGCCTGAAGCAGAAAGCTTGATAACCTTTACTGAACAGAACAGCGCCCTAGCTTCGAATATGATAAAAGATATGGTGTTCGATCATGAACACCGCTTATGGATTGGGACGCGTGGTGGGATTAGCGTGTATAACCCTCGCTTGCATACCTTCACGGCTTATCGGCATGTCGCCGATAATCCCTTTAGTATTTACGATAACAGCGTATGGAGTCTGATGATCGACCGGGATCACCATATCTGGGTAGGCACTTTTTCGGGAGCCATCAGTTATGCAACACCCAATAATACCAATTTTAGCAACATCGGGGGAGATGGCGCAAAGCGCATGGAATTTCAAAATCGTATCGCGCATGCACTGGTACCGGATGGAATACAAGCGCTTTGGGTTGGTACTTTTGGCGGAGGGTTACACCACCTGGATTATAAACATAATCGGATTGCGCATTATGCAATTCCTTCAAACGATCGTGTATTGGCAAGTCAACATATTAAGAGTATGGCGCTTGACGATCGACAAAGACTATGGCTAGGTACGTTAAATGGGCTTTTTGCCTTCAATACGCTTACTCATAAGTTTACAAATTACTCCCTGTCTTTTCCGGAAGGTAAACTGAGCGCACGTCTCATTAATAGCATTATCACGACACCAGATGGACTCTGGGCAGGAGCTAACGGGGGCGGTTTATTCTTTATCCCCAACGAAGGGAAACCCCGACATTATAGTTATGAAAAGGGTAAAGAAGGCGTATTGAGCGATAATTTTGTGAATACCCTACTGGCGGATGATCAACAGGGGATGTGGGTGGGAACACAAAACGGTTTGGATTATTTTGATTATCGGCAAAATAAAGTGACACGTACATATCGTAAAAACGCAGATACACCCCTGCTAAGCAACGATATCCAAACTCTTTACTATGATAGTAAAAAAAGGTTGTGGGTAGGCACAGAAGGAGGTGGTCTCTATTATTTTGATACGGCTAGCGCAACCTTTTATCCGCTGAATGCGACCTTGGGTTTGACGGATAATGCCATACATACATTGCTTGAAGATCCGAACGGGAACTTATGGGTGAGTACGGATAATGGCCTGTTTATGATTGCTTTCAAAACATTTAAGCCCCCATTCAAACGTGCCGATCTGCAGGTGAGCCATTATACTTCCCAACATGGGCTGTCTGGAAACATGTATATGGCGAATGCTGGATATGCCAGTAGTGATGGTACGCTCTTTTTTGGAGGAATGAATGGTTTGACCTATTTTTCGCCCGACCGACTTTATCGGAATCGCAAAGCGCCAAAGGTGGTCTTAACAGATTTTATGATTCCCAATCAATCGGTGCCTATCAGTGCGGACAATGGAAAGGCGTCACTTCAACAGCTTGTTCCTGCCAGTAGGCGTATTGTGTTAAGGCATGATGAGAATTATATCAGTATAAAATATGCCGGCATCAATTACGTAAATCCTGAAAATAACCGCTATGCCTACCGGCTTGAGGGCCTTCCCAATGACGTGGGCTGGCATGATGTAGGTAAAGAACGGATCGCGAATTATACGAACCTGGATCCCGGGGAATATGTGTTTAAAGTAAAGGCAGCCAATAATGACGGTATTTGGAGCGAAGAGACGACCATCTTGCGGATAAAGGTATTGAGCCCGCTTTGGAAAACCTGGTGGGCCTACACGCTCTATGCTATAGTGGGCTTGTCTATTTTTGTCTCGGTATTGCGCTTTATACGCGGCAAAGAATTGCTTAAACGGGATCTCTTGCATGAACATCAAAAGTTGGAGTTTTTTACCTATATCTCCCACGAGATCCGCACGCCTTTAACCCTCATGCTTGCACCGCTTGATCGTATGGTGAAACAATATGGGGATGATGGAGCGATGGCTAAATACCTCCATTTGATGGATAACAATGCAAAACGGTTGAAAAAGCTGATCAATGAACTGCTGGATTTCCGAAAGATTGAATATGGGAAAATGAAGCTTTATTACACGGCCGTTAACCCGACTTCCCTGTTGCATGAAACGTATCTTCCTTTTGTAGGTTTGGCAGAGCAGAAGAAGGTAAGGTTTCAGTTGATGCAAGAAGACTGCCCGGATATATTGTATGTTGATAAGGACCAATTGGATAAGGTATTCGCTAATTTGTTGGGAAATGCCTTCAAGTTTGTCCCGATAGGTGGAGAGGTACAGGTAAAAATCAGGAGAGACCTTTATCATGGAAAATCTATGTTGGCGGTTTACATAGGGGATAGCGGCCCGGGCATACCGGAAGGAGAAAAAAAACATTTGTTTCACTTATTCTGGCAGGCTTCTAATGAGAACCAATTTAACCGGGGGACGGGCATTGGTTTGGCACTGGCTAAAAAGATTGTCGAGCTGCACGGTGGCTTTATCACCTATACAAGAAAAGATGGTTTTAGTTGGTTTGCCGTCTTCCTGCCGGAGCAGTTGCTTCCCCTAGAGGCAGAAAATGTGCTGCCAGATTATATCCTGAAAGAAATCGGTTTGCCAGAAGGCGAAGATAACGGGCGCTTGCCAGTAGGGTCGAATATGCCTGAAGATCATCTCCGGGAGAAAAAGAAGAGAAGGATATTGGTGGTAGATGACCATGCGGATATGCGTGTTTTTCTGCAAGACACCTTGCAGGGATCTTACGAGGTGGTCGTCGCGGAAGATGGAGAGGATGCTTGGCAGTTAGCAGTACGGGAAATGCCCGATCTTATTATCAGCGATGTGATGATGCCGAAAGTAAACGGCCTAGCTTTTTGCGAACAAATTAAAAAGGATGAACAGACCAATCATATACCGGTTGTTTTGCTAACGGCGAAAACAGCAGATATCCATAAATTGGAGGGGCTAACGGTGGGTGCGGATCTATATATTACGAAGCCTTTTTCGTTGGATATGCTCTTGTTGCAAGTGCATAATTTGTTAGAGACAAAAGACTCATTACGGCGAAAATATAGTCAACAGCTCGTACTGAAGCCACTCGATATTGTGGCCAATACACAGGAAGAACACTTTCTGCAAAAACTGCTGCTCCTTATCGAAGAACACCTGGAAGATGCCTCTTTCGGTGTACCCGAACTGGCGGAAGCTATTGGTATGAGCAAGAGCGTACTTTACAATAAGGTACAGGCAATTACGAATCTCTCCATTGCTAATTTTATCAAGTCGGTCCGCTTGCACAAGGCTGCTTCCTATTTAAGTGAAGGGAAGTGCTCCATTGCTGAAGTGGCCTTTGCGGTGGGATTTAATGACCGCAAATACTTTAGTAAAGAGTTTCGGAAGGTGTTCAACTGTGCACCCTCGGCCTATTTGGAAAGTCAGCTCGCGCCGCTGTCCGAAAAGCCGAAAGTTTAGGAACCGCTCGCCTAGTCAGCTAAATAAGGAAGATTTTACCCCTTATTTCGGATGATAGTACCCCCTTTGGTTAGTGGTGTGGACTTACTTTTGTCCAGATCAAATAACCTATAATATGCAAATAACAACCAATTACAAACAGCTGGGCTGTCGCAAGTCGGTTATTAGGAGTATGAGTCTGTTTTTTTTAGTAAGCATACTTATGCCGATGATGGCGGCCGGACAAACCACCATGAAAGGTACGGTAAGAGACACCGTAGGAATACCTTTGCCGGGTGTAAGCATACAAGTGAAGGGTACCGGGATACAATCTTCTACCGATGCAAACGGTCAATTCCAATTAAGCGCAGAAGCGGATGCGCCTATACTCGTTTTTTCATATGTCGGCTTTATAACCAAGGAAGTGCCTTATGCGGGAGAAGCATTGCTCAATGTCATCTTAAATGCGGATAATACGTCGCTTGACGAGGTGGTGGTAGTGGGTTACGGGACACAGAGGAAGAGTGATGTCACTGGTGCTGTTGCTTCTTTCAGTGCCGAAAAACTGCAATTGCAAAGTATGCCCAACACCAGTATCAGCCAGTCCTTACAAGGCAGAATTCCCGGTTTGTCGGTTACCACAACGGCCGCTGATGCCGAAGGTAATAGCAACGAGTTGCAGGTGCGGGGAAGGAACTCGATCACAGCCGGTAATGCCCCACTGGTGGTGGTAGATGGAATCCCTTTTGCGGATCAGCTTTCTGAAATCAATCCGAATGACATCGCATCCATCGATGTGTTGAAAGATGCGTCGGCCGCGGCAATTTATGGTTCGCGCGCGGCGAATGGTGTGATTCTGGTGACTACCAAGAAAGGGAAAACGGGGGCTCCGCAAGTGTCTTATAATGGTTTTTTTGGATTGGATGAAATTGCGCATTTACCCAATATGATGGATGCCGCTAGTTTTTATCAGACCAAAGTAGACCGTTATGGGGAAGGAGCCTTAACGCGTACAGAAATTGACTCGAGGGCAGCGGGTGTGAACACCGATTGGATTGACTTGGCGACGCGTACCGGTACACGGCAGCAACATGCGATCGCTATTTCGGGTGGAAGTGAGGCGACCCGTTATTATTTCTCAGGAGCTTTTAATGAAGTGAAAGGCATCGCTAAAAATGATGATTTTAAACGTATCAATTTAAGGATAAACCTCGACACCAAAATAACGCCCTGGCTTACCATAGGTACCAATACGCAATTCGGCTATTACAATCGCGATCATATGGCCGCTAGCTTTTCGGGTGCTTTTGATATGAATCCGCTGGCATTGCCTTATGAAGAGGATGGACAAACGCTCCGGATTTTTCCCTGGTCGGAAGATGCTTTCTTTACCAACCCGCTACAGGGTTTTGATGTTTTGCAGGAAGACCGTACCCGGTCTGTGCTTTCCAATAATTTCGTGAAGATCGATGTACCTTTTATCCCCGGTTTATCGTATAAACTGAATACGGGGTATACCTACCGCTATCGCGGCGTAGAGGCGTATTATGGTCGAAATACCCGCAATGGCCTGCAGCAAGGAGGCGTATCTGAGATTGATAATTGGGCAAACGAAGATTGGATTATAGAAAACATTCTGGATTATGATCGAACTTTTGGTAATCACCATATCGCGTTTACAGGTCTTTATAGTGCGCAACGCAGAGTGAATAAAAATCACGACCTGGATGCAAGTGGCTTCCCTAGTGACATTATGACGAATTACCAGAACAGTTTGGCTACGGTTTGGAATCCTACTGATCAGTACAATTCGCAACAGTATATCTCGCAGATGGCCCGTTTGAACTATTCTTATTTGGGCAAGTACCTGCTAACCTTAACTGCTCGAAGAGATGGTTATTCGGCCTTTGGTGAAGACTCAAAGTTCGGTATCTTCCCTTCGGTTGCCCTTGGCTGGAATATGCATGAAGAGGCTTTTATCAAAACCACGGACTGGCTCGATCAGTTGAAATGGCGGGTGTCTTACGGTAAAAATGGTAATCAGGCCATCGATCCGTATTCAACGCTGCCACAATTGCAACCACTGCCTTACCTTGATAATGACAAGCAAACGGCTATCGGTTTTTACCCGTCGCGGTTGGGAGACCCGGCCTTGGGATGGGAAACAACCAAGCAGTTTAATGTGGGCGCAGATTTTGCAATGCTGAAGAACCGAGTGGTTGGCAGTATCGACTATTACCGTGCAGAAACGACCGACCTGCTACTCGATAAACTTATATCGCCCGTTAATGGAACGAAAAGTATTCGCCAAAACATCGGTAAAACAACGAACCGCGGGATTGACCTGGCCATCTCCGGTATCGCGGTTGATAAGAAGGACTTCAATTGGACGGTAGATCTCAATTTTTCGCATTACAAAAATAAAATTGTGGATGTTGGCCTTTATGACGCAGCGGGTAACCCCGTTGATTATGTGGATAACCGTTGGTTTATCGGGCAACCTATTAGCGTGAATTACAGCTATATTTTTGATGGCATCTGGCAGGAGGGAGACGATATCGCTAACTCAGCGCAGCCTACGGCTAACCCGGGCGATGTCCGGGTGAAGGATGTGAATAACGATGGAACGATTAGCGCGGCAGATCGGGACATTATCGGTTCAACAGTGCCTTCTTTCACTGCGGGCATTACCAACACTTTTCGTTATAAAAACCTTTCCTTGAGTTTTTTCATCCGGACCGTGCAGGGGGTTACCAAATTTAATGAGTTGATGAATAGCTATTTTGATGGTCGGACGCGCACGTTAAATCGTAGCTTTTGGACGCCGGAAAACCCGATTAATACCTTTCCAGCGAACAGAGATGATTCGAATCCCTTTGGTGTCATTTATTTCGGTAAACAGAACAATGCAAGTTTTATCCGCCTAAATGATGTGACCTTGAAATATCAGTTTTCAGCGTCTCAGTTGAAGCGTATTGGCTTGCATCAGTTGGAGGTGTTTATCAATGCTAAAAATCTGACGACGATTACCCATTGGGAGGGGCTCGATCCAGAGTTGAGCAGCCAACGTGCTATTCCACAAACGCGTGCCTACCTCCTTGGATTACGTTTCGGGATATAAAAAGAGTGTATGAATGCGATCTGCAAAACTAAAAGACCAAAAAACAGACAGATGAAATCGATAACAAAAATATACGGCGCGGGCCTGCTGTTCTGCTGCCTACTTGTGACTGCTTGTAACGAAGCAGAATTTTTGAAAGAAAAGCCGAAAGATGCGATTTATTCGGAAAATCTCTTTGTGAACTACAGTGGATTCAGGATGGCTGTCAATGCTTTGCTGGATTTTCCGCGACAAGAACGGGCAGATATGATCCAGTCGGCCGAACTGTCCTGTATCTGGAAAATTGGTGTAGACAATGGTTGGGCTAATGCAGAACTGTCTTGGACACGTGGCTTAAGTCGCTATACGGTTGATCTGAATGCCGAAATGCAATTGATTAACCGGGATACAGAAGGCCGGGACGGATTGTTTCTGATTCTTTACCGGGCCATTAGCTCGGCAAATATGATCGTCGCCCGCTCGGCTGATCCGCAGGTCGATTGGGAAGGGGCAACGGTGGAAGCGAATGAGGCGAACAGAAATTTGATTGTTGCACATGCGAGGTTGATCCGGGCATGGGCTTATAGACATTTGGCGCTTACCTTTGGCGCTGTGCCTTTGAATATTGAAGAAGTGGACGGACTGAATTACCGTAATGATTGGGATCGAAATTCTGTGTCGGAAATTCAAAGTCAGATTATTCAGGACCTACAGTTTGCCGAGCAATATTTACCTGACTTTTCAACCGACGTTCTGATTTTACCGAGGGTTATTGCACAGCACTATCTGGCTGAAATATACCTGTGGATGGACGATCCTGCGCGGGCCGAGGAAGAAGCATTGAAAGTTGTGAACAATACGCATTATAAATTGATTACCACCCGTTATGGGATGCGGCAAAATGAACCGGGGGTGCCCTTTATGGATCAGTTTTATAACGGGAATATCTTGCCCTCTCAGGGGAATACCGAGGCGTTATGGGTTTTTCCTAATTCAGATGTAATTGATTACCTCGGCGCCAGAGCTAATTCCATGCGGCGCTCTTGGATTCCCAATTACAGTGCTTATGCGCCCTATACACCGGAAAACGGCGGTCGTGGCATCGGTCGTTTGGCCATCACGGCTTGGGCCTTTTCTATTTACGAGGAGCAGGACGATCGCTTTAGCCCATATGCTGTTCGTAAAAGCTATACAGGCTATGAAGGGGAAGTCATCGAAACGCAAATGGATGAGGTGAACATGACTTTGAACAACAACCAATGGGCAAGCACCCGTAAATGGGATTGGACCTATACGGATCCTGACTTGTGGAATGCAACGCACTCTTTTGCGGATCAGGCCTATCTCCGTCTTTCGGAAACCTATTTGTTGTTGGCCGAAGCACAAATGAAGCTCGGGAAACTGGCCGATGCAGCTGTCTGGATCAATCAAGTGCGTCAACGCGCCAATGCCCGTGCAATAACAGCAGGCGAGGTAACGCTTGATTTTATTCTGGATGAACGTTCGCGTGAGCTAATTACCGAAGAACATCGTCGGGAAACCTTGGTGCGGACCGGCAAACTGGTCGAACGTACGCGTTTGTACAATCCGCTGGCGCAAGACATTCAGGATTATCACGTGTTGCTGCCAATTCCGCAATATGTGATTGATGCCAATACCGGAAAGCCTATGCAACAGAATCCGGGCTATAATTAACTTGTAGTACTCACTCCTAAATACAACCATAATGCTGAAAAACATTGCTTTCGTCGTACTTTTTTTATTGGCTAGCGTTACCGTCAAAGGGCAGTCGGAGCCGATCCAACATATCCTTGGTCGCAATCTGTTAAGTCTAAATGGTAGTTGGCAGTACATCATTGATCCCTACGAGATGGGTTTTTACGATTACCGCCATGAGCCGTTTGAGAACTCGGCTTCGGGTAAGGGCGGTTTTTATGATGATCGGAAGCAGCGGGATAAAACGGAACTTATTGAATATAGTTTTGATGATTCGCCTTCTTTACAGGTGCCGGGCGATTGGAATTCCCAGGCGGAAAAATTGGCGCTCTATGAAGGGACTGTGTGGTATCGTAAAAAATTTAGCGTGCATCTTACACCAGGTAATAAATACTTGCTTTATTTTGGAGCAGCTAATTATGAAGCGCATGTGTATCTCAACGGAAAAAAGTTAGGAATGCACAAGGGTGGTTTTACGCCTTTTCAGTTTGAGGTGGGGTCGCAGCTGGTGGATGGGGAGAATTCGCTGGTGGTGAAGGTGGATAACAATCGGGCGCAGGACGAGATTCCTACCATTAATACCGATTGGTGGAATTATGGTGGACTTACCCGCGATGTATACCTGGCAACATTGCCCGCAGGTTATATTCAGGATTATAAGATTCAGCTGGCACCCGGCTCTGGTAATCGACTGGAAGGATACATCCAACTTGCAGACAGTATAGTAAATGAGGTAGTTACGTTAAGTATTCCGGAAGCAGGGATACAACTGGCTTTAAAAACGGATCCTCAGGGCCGGGCAAGTTTTAGTCATCCGCTTAAAAAGATCCACTATTGGACTCCCGATATGCCGAAGCTATACGATGTGCAAATAAAAACGGCTGAGGAGGAATTGCGCGATCGGATCGGATTCCGTACAATTGTTACCAAAGGGCAGGATATCTTGTTAAATGGGCAATCGCTCTTTTTACGCGGTGTATCGATACACGACGAAAATCCTTTGATTCCCGGCCGATTGCGGTCGGAAGGAGATATGCGCATGCTTTTGCAATGGGCTAAAGATATGGGGTGCAATTATGTACGCTTGGCACATTATCCGCATAATGAAAAAATGATCCGTCTGGCCGATGAAATGGGCTTGCTGGTGTGGGCTGAAATACCGGTGTACTGGACGATCTCGTGGGAAAATGTTGCAACCTACCAGAACGCAGCTAAACAGCTCAGCGATCTGGTCAGTCGCGATAAAAATCGTGCAAGCGTTATCATTTGGTCGGTTGGCAATGAAACACCGTTGAGCGGCGCCCGCTATAACTTTATGAGCAGCTTGGCAAAGTTAGCGCGATCCAAAGATAACAGCCGGCTGATATCGGCCGCCTTGGAAGTACATCGCGATGGGTACAAGGTGATTGTAAACGATTCGCTGGGCGAATTATTGGATGTGGTTAGTTTCAACGAGTATGGGGGATGGTATTGGGGAGGGGTGCCGGAGGAATTGCGTAAATATCAGGTGGAGATTGCCTATGATAAACCGGTTGTTATTTCGGAATTCGGCGGAGACGCGTTAGCTGGGTTTCACGGTGATGAGCACACGCGTTGGTCGGAAGAGTACCAAGAATCGCTCTATATTCATCAGTTGGATTTCCTTTCTGGTATAAAGGGATTGAGGGGGATGACCCCTTGGGTGTTGGTCGATTTCCGCTCGCCTCGGCGCCAGCATCCATACTTTCAGGATTTTTGGAATCGAAAAGGATTATACGCTTCGAGCGGCGAGAAAAAGAAGGCTTTCTATATCCTCAAAGCCTACTACGACCGGATTCGCAAAAAATATCACTAACAATTTTATAAACCTAAAATGATTATTATGACTACAGCAATTCAATTATTGATCGGGCTGATCATGCTGACGGCCTGTACCAAATCCAATCTTACTGACAACGAAAATACGCTGGAGCCCGTTGTCCTTGATACCAGTCTACGAAACTTGTCGCCTTTTCCCTTTGGTGCCGCCGTGAATGTGGGTTTGCTTAAGAATAATAACAATTACCGTCAATTGGTGGTCAGGGAGTTTAATAGTTTAACTCCAGAGAATGCCATGAAGACCCGGTTTATCCATCCGCAGCAGGATACCTACGCTTGGGCAGATGCAGACTATCTCGTGGATTTTGCCGATGAACATAACATGCGTGTGCATGGACATACGTTGGTATGGTACAAGAATTTGCCCGACTGGATCATTAATTTTCAGGGAGATTCTATTGCATGGGAGCAGTTGTTCCGCTCGCATATCCAAACCGTTGTAAGTCGTTATAAGGGGCGTATCGGCTCTTGGGATGTGGTAAATGAAGCGCTGAATAATGAAGGGACAGGAATGAGACCATCGCTATGGCTGACCAAACTCGGACCTGATTATATAGCACGGGCCTTCCAATACGCGCATGACGCAGATCCGGATGCGCTGCTGTTTTATAACGATTACGGTAATGAGTATGGTCCTACTAAAAGAAATGCGATTATCAATCTTGTGAAAGGACTAAAGGATGCCGGTGTACCGATTCACGGCGTCGGTATGCAGATGCATACGCGTGTAAACCGTGAAGATCAATTTCATGCTTCGGCGATCACCAATACGGCTACTGAAACGGGTTTGCTGATTCATATAGCGGAGTTGGACATCGCCGTGAATCCAGACAATAATCCCGACTTGGTGTTTACCGAAACATTGGCTGCACAGCAGGCCCAGAAATACGGTCATATCGTCGAAACGTTTACTGGTATCAATACGAATCAACGCTTTGGTATTACGACTTGGAATGTAACCGACGGAGACTCGTGGATTCCCGGAACCTATAACCGTCCGGACTGGCCGTTGCCGTTTGATGCCAGTTATCAGCGAAAACCTGCTTATGATAGCATCATAGCAGTTTTTGAGTAAATGTTGTGAAGTCTGAATCGCCTAGGAATCCAGACTAAAGCCGAAGTCGAGCCGGTAAGATGCCGAAATACTAATTTTACAACAAACTATCGATCCGCTGTAATGGCCTGCACCCGGATACCCATCTGTTGGAAACGGGCATAAATGCTTTTGGCGAATAGCAATGCTTGTTCGCTGTCGCCATGAATACAGAGGGTTTCTGCGGTAATAGCTATCGGCGTTCCATTTGTGCCGCTTACCTGTTGGTTTTGTACCATAGAAATAACTTGGTCAATGGCCGTTTCCTCTTCCAGAATGATACTGTTAGGCTGGTTGCGCGGGGTCAAGGAACCGTCCGGCTGATAGGTGCGGTCGGCAAACACCTCACGGGCTACCGGAAGTCCTACTTGCTGGCCAGCGGTAATCAATTGGCTACCGGATAAACCGTATAAAATCAGTTTGGGGTTAAAATCGGCTACAGCCTGTGCAATTGCCAGCGCCAAGTGCGAGTTGGCCGCCGCCATGTTGTATAAGGCTCCATGTGGTTTTACGTGATGTAGGGATGCCTGTTCAGCACGTGCAAAGGCATCGAGTGCGCCGATTTGATAGAGGGTAAGCTGATAAACCTCTTTTGCGGTTAAGTGTAAGGCTCGTCGACCAAAATGCTCTCTGTCGGGAAAGCCAGGATGGGCGCCGATTGCTATACCCCGTTGGATAGCCGCTCGTACGGTATTTTGCATAATAGCAGGGCTTCCGGCATGAAAAGCACAGGCTATGTTGACCGACGAGACATAAGCCATCAGGGCAGTATCCAGATCGAATCCGTTATTGGGACCAAGGCCTTCGCCCATATCGCAGTTAATGTCTATGGTATACATGTCATTTATCTTTGTCTCTTTGCGCCCTATGTTCGGCGACTGTTTTCTCGGGGTTAAAGATAGCAGTCCTTGTGTTGTGATGGGCAAAAAAACATAAGGAATATACCGGTGATAAACCAATAAGATTCTGCGAACTAACTGTCTGCCATGAGATGCTCTTTTAACAGGGAGGCCCAAACTTGGTAGCCGGCTTCGTTGAGGTGTAATTCGTCTTCCGTAAAGAGCTTTTTATTCGGGCAGCGGTTTGCATCCAGCATAGCGCTATATACGTCGATGTAGCCGCCGCCGATGTCCTGCAGGTGCTGTTTGATCATTTGGTTGGCCTGTTGGATCCGATCGAGAAAGAGCGTGCGTGCCGGACTCGGTTTGATGCTGATCACCGATAAGGCTTTATTGGGAAATCGGCTGCGTATCTGTTGCGTGAGGTGTCGCACATCGCAGCGGATTGTTTCGGGATCTTCCCCATTGGCAATGTCATTATCGCCACCATATAAGACCAGGCGCATTGGGCTTAACGTCGAGAATAGATCGTCAAAATACCGGATACAGTCTTTATACGTAGACCCGCCAAAACCCATATTAATGGTTTCGAGCGGATAAAGATCTGCCTCCATGGTTGTCCATAGGCGGAAGGATGAGCTCCCGTAGAATGCAATGTGTTTCTGCGGGTCAGGTAGCACATTGATGCGTTGCTTAATGACTGCGATTTCCTCTTCCCATTGTGCTGTCTCTTGCTTATTTTCCATATATGTTGGATGTTTTGGTATGATAAAGGGTGGAAGGCATCTTGATTCCTAACAGCTGTTTCGCTTCATCGACTTGTTGTTTGAATGCCAGCCGATACTGATCAACAAAGGACTGTAAACTTTCTTCTTTTTTGAACAGCGCATGTTCGCTGACGCGAAAAGGCGGCAATATGCGGCAATATTTCTTAGCTTCATGGATGCGTTTATCAAAGTGAAGCATAATGATCGGTACGATCATAGGCTCTGGATCTGTTTCGAGCGCCAATTGAAAGGCACCGGGCTTAAAGGCACCGGGGATGCTATCTTCCGTACGATAGGAGGTTCCTTCCGGACTGACAATGATGTTTTGGCCTGCGCGTAAATGCGCCTTTGCCGATTCGAAAAATTGGCTTCTGGCGAGCTGACGTTTCGCCGAATCGGTCACATCGGATTCTTTCGTAAAGACACTGATATAACCTAGTTTCTCATAGTAATCCTGATGCGCAAATTCTTTCGAACGCCCAATCCTAACGGTTCGAATGCCGGGATCACCGTATTTGGCATCTAGTATCATGGCGCTTATAAAATGCGATTCAAGTGTAATCTGAAAGTTATTAGGCAGCGTATAATAAGGGTGGTTGATGAGATGGTTGTAGATGAAAATATGTCCCGGTTTTGCCGGAAGTAATTCCCATCCTTCAATTTGATAAGAAAAAAACGCACACAGTTTCCGGACTGCATCGCTACATGCTTTGCGGATAGCGGCAGCCTCCGTCTGCGGATCTGCATCCACCACCGTTTCGTAAATGTGCTGCAACTGACGCAGATAGGCGGCCTCCTCCCGGTCCTTCACTAGTAAATCCATGCAGATGGAAGCAATGCGGCGTTCGCGGGAGGTACCGCTTTCATTCAATTGTTCGAGTATGTTGAAGGCAAGCTGTTTCGTGCTGCGGTGATTCAGCAAATGCGGAATTTGATGCAACTTGGAGGATATTTTTATCTGCGTTTGGTAGTTCTCGATAAGGTACTGGATGGTGAGCTGATTGGCGTTGAAATAAAAGCTCAAATAACGGATAAAGGCTGCATTGATGTGGTTATCGATGAGCCAATTCAAGCGCTTAAAAAAGCGTAAGCTGAATTTCTGATTCGTTTTGAAAAGTGCTTGAAAAGAGGTTTCAGGTATAAAATACACCGACGATTGTCGGACGGCCTGTGCCGTGCAGATCTCTCGCTCCTGTATAATGTGGGGCCAACCGAAAATAAAACCTTGGGTAGCAATGGGCCATTGAGTCAGTATCTGTGATCCATCCGCGCGATATACCTTAATATACCCTTCAATCAAAATGTAAATACCATCAGAAAACTCATCTTGTGCGAGCACGATGTTGGTTGGGCTGTATTCTCGTCTTATGGCTTGTCCAGCTAGCAGCAAAAGCTCTTGATCATCGAAGAACTCGAAGAAGGGAGATCGCCTCAATAGCTCCATAATGGCCGTGGTGTGCTGTGCAATGGCGTCATAGGTGCTGTTTCGCGGGGCGGGTTCTGTGAACTGGTGCTGCGGTAATACACGCTTTTGATGGAGTAATGCCCGTTGCAAAAGTGAAAACTGGGTTCTACATACATGGCGATGTAAGGCTACATCCTTGATCGTATTTAAAAAAGCACTATGTCCGCTAATGGCCACCCTGAAAAAACTTGCTTTTTCGGAGGCAACTGAAATATTCTTGGTGTGCCGACTGGGCGTGTCCATCCCATTCCATCCAATAGGTAACAGGGCCCCTTCAAAGTCACACACTTCAATTTCGGGATCGTTTTCGTTTAATGCTACAAAAAAGGATACCCTTCCGGCAATGAGCCAGTGGATATACGCTATTTTTTTATGTATATGGCAAACGAGCGTGTCTTTTTTTAACTCGATGACCTCTCCCTCGGGAAATTGCTGTTGTAAGTGCGTTAAGTCAGTCAATTATTTGCTATTAAAGTAGAAATTTACTGATTTTTTTTAAATAAGCAGTGCTTTTTTTGCTTTATGTTCTTGGTGAAGGAAATATCTGGTTAAATAACGCTGGTTGAAAAGAATGGTTTGAAGAGATTTGCTGAAGTGTTCTTTTCGGGCGGGTATAGTATGCCTTTGGGAATGGTGCCCGACTGTGATTGAAAAAGTTTGCGAAAATTGGGAATGAGCTATTGGCATTTTTGGGTGCAAGTGCAGAAGACAGTAGGCAGTGCCTTGCCAGATAATAATCCATGCTATTCCAAAGAATGACTATTTTTTTAACGATGGACACCCGTAATTTTGCTTGTTTACGAATCTTGTGTCATACATCGTTAAACCTAAGAACAATGGAACGAATTCTATTTCCTGCCTTTTTTATGGTCGTTTTTTGTATAGCCACTCCGTTCAGAGGAAATGGCCAGAATAACGATTTAGATATCTTTTTTGATCGCCCTGCTGCACAGTGGGAGGAGACCCTGCCTCTGGGCAATGGACGGCTGGGGATGACGTCCGATGGCGGGATTGAAGAGGAATTGATTGTGCTGAATGATATTACCTTATGGTCTGGAGCTCCACAGGATGCGAATAACTACCGCGCGCATAAACGTTTGCCTGAAATTCGGAAGCTGATCAACGAAGGTAAAAACGATGAAGCGCAGACATTGATAGATAAGGATTTTGTCTGTTTGGGAGCAGGTTCAACGGATGTGCCTTTTGGCTGTTTCCAAATGTTGGGCAACTTACGGCTAAAGCACCGCTATGCTGAAGGTGCAGCAATCGCCGATGCACGCGACTATGAAAGAAGGTTATCATTGGAAAAGGCGGTAGCCACGACAAGCTATATATTAAATGGCGTACAGTATAGCCGTGAGTATTTTACCAGCTTTGCCGGTGATGTGTGCTTGATCAGGTTAAGTGCCGACAAGCCCCACAGTATCCATTTGGAGCTGGCAATCGACCGTCCCGAGCGCGGCCATAGCGAGGTAATAGATGATGTGTTGGCCTTGTCGGGCATCTTGGCGAGCGGTACCGCTGAGGAAGGTATGCGGTACTTGGCGAAAGTAAAGCCTGTGCTGACGGATGGGACG
The DNA here is from genome assembly GCF_004368405.1 of Olivibacter sp. XZL3. Taxonomy (GTDB): domain Bacteria; phylum Bacteroidota; class Bacteroidia; order Sphingobacteriales; family Sphingobacteriaceae; genus Olivibacter. The sequence continues at coordinate 240,151 of NZ_SBJH01000004.1, read as the reverse complement.
CTCCGTGCCTCTGCTAATAAACTGTTGATCGAAGATGCTTCGGAAGTCGTGATCATCGTGTCAATCGGAACGGATTATAAGGGCGCTGATTATAGAGGCGACGTTGATCGCTTGCTTAATGGAGCCTTGCAGAAAAGCTATATGGCGGAACGTAAGGCGCACACGGAAAGGTATCAGCAATTGTTTAATCGCTTATCAATCAATTTAGGTGAAGGCACCGCTGCGCGTTTCACTACCGATAAGCGCCTAGCTGATTTTTATGCGCATCCTAAAGAAGATCCCGGTTTACCGGCTTTATTCTTTCAATTTGGTCGTTATCTAAGTATCAGCAGCACGCGTGTTGGCTTGCTGCCACCCAACCTGCAGGGCCTGTGGGCAAACCAAATCCAGACCCCTTGGAACGGCGATTACCATCTGGATGTGAATGTGCAAATGAATCATTGGCCTTTAGAAGTAGCTAATCTATCAGAGCTGAATCTGCCTCTGGCGGATTTGGTGAAAGGCCTCGTAAAGCCAGGCGAACGTACAGCTAAAGCATATTACAATGCCGATGGTTGGGTAGCACATGTGATTACCAATATCTGGGGATTTACGGAACCCGGAGAAAGTGCTTCCTGGGGGGCGACTAAAGTCGGATCTGGCTGGTTATGCAATAACCTTTGGGAGCACTATGCCTTTACAAAAGACACCACATATCTGGCAGAAATTTATCCGGTGATGAAAGGGTCTGCCCAGTTTTATAACAGTATGTTGGTGGAAGATCCAAAAACTGGCTTTTTGGTAAGCTCGCCATCTTCTTCACCCGAAAACACGTTCTATCTGCCCAATGGAAAGACTGCAAGCATTTGTGCCGGCCCCACCATTGACAACCAAATAATTCGTGAACTATTTACGAAGGTGATTGAAGCAGCGCAAACCTTGCGGGTTGACACTGCATGGGTGAGCGAACTTCAGCATACATTAAAAAGGATTCCTCCCATCGGTCAAATCGCTTCTGACGGCCGACTGATGGAATGGATGGAAGATTATAAAGAAACGGATCTACAGCATCGCCATATTTCGCATTTATATGGGCTTTATCCGGCTACCCTCATTACACCGATACGAACACCGGAGTTAGCGGAAGCAAGTAAAAAATCGTTGGAGGCGAGGGGAGACGATGGACCGAGTTGGACCATTGCTTATAAATTGTTATTCTGGGCCAGGTTACTTGACGGCGAGCGGTCGTTTAAGCTTTTAAGAGAGTTGCTTAAACCAACGCTTCGCACTGATATTAATTATGGTTCAGGCGGTGGTGTGTATCCGAATATGTGGTCGGCAGGCCCTCCTTTTCAGATTGACGGAAATTTTGGAGCGACTGCGGGTATAGCGGAAATGCTGTTGCAAAGCCACGAGGATTATATTGAGCTTCTTCCCGCGATACCGACGGTTTGGGAGCCTTTCGGGGAGATCAAAGGAATGAAGGCCCGAAACAATATAACCGTCAATATGCGATGGGAAGATGGGAAAGTAAACCATTACGAGTTGCTTTCGCCGGTTAGTCAACAGGTTAAACTCAAAGTAAATGGCGAAATAAAGACGGTTAAAACGCGATTTCCTCATCCAAGCTCTTCCCTTTAGTTTCGGGTACAAAGAAATATAAAAACAGGAAGTACACCAGGCATATACCGGCAAAGACCAAAAATGTCTGGCTGGCAGAAAAGCGATCGATCATGACGGGGAAGGCGTAGGTCAAACTGAAGCAAGCGACCCATAACATGGTGGATGACACTGAAATGGCTAGTTCCCTAACTTTTGTGGGAAAAATCTCGGCAATTAGTACCCAGGTTACAGGAGCCAAGGTGGCGGCGTAAGTAGCGATGAAAGCCAATACCAATAGGCTTAATAAGTACCCGCCAAACAGTTCTTTCATGAAGGCATAAGCGATTAATGCTAATAGACACGCCATCATACCCGCTCCGAATAGCATAAGCTTTTTTCGTCCGATTTTATCTACCAGCTGCATCGCAATTAAGGTGAACGACAGATTGATGCCCCCGATCAATACCTGTTGGAAGAGCTGATCATTCACATTCATGCCCGTTCTTTCAAATATGAGGGGCGCATAAAATAATACGGCATTGGCTCCTGAGATTTGCTGAAAAACAGCAACCAGTATACCTATTATCAATAAAGGAAAGATTCCCTTTTGCAAAAGACTTCCAAAAGCAGGTCTCCGGGATGGATTTTGTTTGTGTCGACTGATCAAAGCGATTTCTTTGGCAGCCTCTTCAGGTGCCAGCAGCGCTTTAAGCACCTCTTCACCCTTTTGCCGGTAACCTTTGGTTAAGAGCCACCGCGGACTTTCGGGAATAAGGAAAACGCCCATGAAAAATAAAATCGCCGGGGCCGCGCCACTGGCGAACATCCAGCGCCAGTTGCTCGCTATAGGTGCCAGAAAATAATTGGAAAGGTAAGCCAGTAAGATACCGATTACAATGGCAAGCTGATTGATGGATACCATTTTGCCCCGCATTGCTGCAGGGCTGACTTCGGCAATATATAAGGGTGAGAGGACCGACGCCCCGCCGACGCCTATGCCGGCCACAATACGCCAAAGGGTTAATGATGAGGCGCTTGTTGCCAAGCCCATCATAAGAGAAGAGAAGGCAAACAGCAGTGCGGCGCCTATCAACGGTCTTTTTCTGCCTATTCGTTCGCTTATCCATCCGGTAAACAGCGCCCCAAGCATACAGCCAATATAAAGGCTGCTGGCTATCCAGCCAAGCGAGGCGGCGTCTAATTTAAAATAAGGTTGAATAAAGGGGATGGTGCCCGAAAAAATGGCGATATCAAAGCCAAATAGGAGTCCACCAAGCGCTGCAACCAAACTGATTAACACGGTGTGACGATAAGAATTGTTCATGATGAATAAGGTCTATTTTCGAATAGGCTAAGCTAGTAATTCCTGCCTCTTCAAAAATGGAATAAAATAGGTTTAGCATGGATTTTCTTATGGTTCATCCGTTTTATTTTGTGGAGATAACGACCACCTACTACGATAGTTTTTAGGCGATATACCCATGTGCGCTCGAAAAAGGCGCGAAAAATAATAGGGATCGTTAATCCCAATAGCCAATGCTATTTCGAAAATACGTTGGTTCGTGAATTGCAATAGCTGGCAGGCTTTCTGAATTTTGAGGTGGTTGAAATATTCAATCGGCGAATAGCCGGTCTTTTTATGGAAAATGCTCGAAAAGTGGGAAACCGATAGGTGGACATGTTCGGCTATGTCTTTGAGCGTAGTCGGTGTCGAAATGCGACTTTTAAGAAAACCGATGGCCTGTTCGGTAAGGTCTTCGGCCTGTTCATCGAGGTGATGATTGAAACGTTCATTTAATAGATAACCACTTAAGTAGTAAGGAAAGCTTAAGGCAATAAATTCCATGTTTTCTCTGCTGTAGCCCTGCTGAAGTGTATTGTAAATTTTGTTAAATAAAAAAAGATGTTTTTCATTGTACATGATGCTGTTTTTTCGAGAAAGCATTTTATCATATAATCGTTCACAGATAACACCGGCTTGCTGGCCTTGAAAATGAACCCAATAAATCGTCCATGGATAATCGGGATCTGCTCGGTATAGGTGTCTTTTGCCCGCAGGAATTATTAAATAATCGTTAGGCGCCACGATTATTTCATGGCCATCAACTTGCGCCGTACCTTTTCCTTCTATACAGTGGATCAGGATATGTTCGTCTGCCCCCGATGGTCGATCCCGATAATGATACCTCGCTTTCGGATAAAAGCCAATATCAGTAACGTAAAATGCTTCCGTAAGCAATTGGCTCCGGTATTGTTCAATAATCTTCGGCGGAAGAATGATGGCCCGTTCCCCTTCAAAACCCTCTTTTTTCTTAATCATACTGGTTAGTTTGGTGCCAATATAGGAAAATAATCCATTGTTTAAAATGATTTCTCCATTTTGACGGCTAGAACAAAAGCTATTTTTGCTTTGTAAACCTTTAAAGACTTATGCATACATCAGAAGTAACTATTTGGACTGAAGCAATCAATATACCCACTTATCCGATTGGAAAACCGGAAAAAAATCCAATGTTTCTTGAAAAAAGGGTATATCAGGGAAGTAGTGGTGTAGTTTACCCGCATCCGGTCATAGAAAAGATTTTTGATCAGAAGGAAGATCGGATATACAAGGCGGTATTTATAGAAAACAGTTTCCTGAAGATTATGATTCTGCCGGAGTTGGGAGGAAGGGTGCAGATGGCTTATGATAAAGTCAAAAAACGACATTTTGTCTATTATAATCAGGTCATAAAACCGGCTTTGGTTGGTTTAACAGGTCCATGGATATCGGGAGGCATTGAATTTAACTGGCCGCAACACCATCGTCCAAGTACCTACCTCCCGGTGGAATATCACATCGAAGAGCGTCCTGATGGAGCGAAGACGGTATGGGTAAATGAGGTTGAAATCATGTTCCGAACCAAGGGAATGGCGGGTTTTACCTTGTATCCTGACAAAGCTTATTTGGAAATAACTGCACGGTTATCCAACAGAACTTTCTTTCCGCAAACCTTTTTATGGTGGGCAAATCCTGCGGTGAAGGTAAACGAGCATTATCAATCTGTTTTTCCGCCCGACGTGCATGCGGTATTCGACCATGGAAAGCGCGATGTATCTTCCTTTCCGATTGCCAAGGGTACTTATTATAAAATGGATTATTCTCCGGGAACAGATATCTCGCGCTATAAGAACATTCCGGTGCCTACCTCTTTTATGGCGGTAGGATCGCAATATGATTTCATGGGAGGCTATGAGCATGATAGCGAGGCCGGTATGTTACATGTAGCCAATCATTATACGGTACCTGGAAAAAAGCAGTGGACTTGGGGGAATGGCGATTTCGGACAGGCTTGGGATCGCAATCTCACCGATGAAGATGGACCTTATATTGAATTGATGACGGGAGCATATACTGATAATCAACCGGATTTTTCTTGGTTGCAGCCCAACGAAAATAAGTCGTTCGTGCAATATTTTATGCCCTATAGTAAAATCGGGGTGGTGAAAAACGCAAACAAAGACGTTGCCGTTCACTTGGATCTGCGAGATGAACAGCTTTTAAGTATGGGAATCTATGCCACCGGTATTTTTGAAGATGCCACGATCGAACTGACGAAAGGCGGACAGACTTACTATAAGAAAAGCTTGACATTGTCGCCCACCTCGGTTTTCTTACATGAAATGCCGAACGCTGCGAACGCCCGTTTACATGAGTATGTGCTCTCCGTTTGGGATAGAGAGGGTCGTTTACTAATCGATTATCAGCCTCAGGAGCTACAGGAAAAAGAACTGCCGCCACCCGCTACACCGGCGCCACTACCACAGGAAATAGCGAGTACCGAAGAGCTTTACCTTCACGGTTTACACCTGGAACAATATCGCCATGCTACTTTTGATCCGACTGCCTATTATCGGGAAGCGCTGAAAAGGGACAAAGGCGATATCCGAAACAATAATGCCTTGGGTTTGTGGTGGTTGAGAAGAGGTGTTTTCGATCAGGCAGAAACGCATTTCCGAAGCGCTTTGGAGCGCCTTTTTATGCGTAATACCAATCCATATGATAGCGAAGTGCTGTATAATTTAGGATTGACCCTTAAGCTAAAAGGGCTTGTAAAAGAGGCCTACGAATACTTTTATAAAGCGGTTTGGAGCGCCGCATGGAAAGACAGTGCCTATTTGATGTTGGCCCGGATTGATGTGCTGCGCAGCCAGTATGCATTAGCATTGGAGCACATCAACGCCTCCTTGACACGTAATGCGCAAAGCGGGCAAGCGTTGCACCTCAAGCTGATTATCCTGCGCAAGTTGGGGTGGTACCGGGATGGTTTATTACTGGCCGAGGAAATTTTGTTCGACGATGCCTTCAATTATGGTGCTCAGTTCGAAAGATACCTAATGAACTTGGAACTGGCCGAGCAGCTTATTGCAGAAAACAACAAGAATTATTTACTTTCCTTCATTCAAGATAAGGTGGCTACCGGTATTGAATACGCTTTGGACTATGTGGAGGCTGGTTGTTATCAGGAAGCTAGCGTTTTGCTGAATTTTTTAAAGGATGAATGCAATGGAAATATTACGCCCTTGCTTTACTATCATTTGGGGTATATCGCTGACCTTGCGGGTCAGCGGGAAGAAGCCGATAAATATTTTCATATAGCCAATAGCTGTTCGCCGGATTATTGTTTTCCGAATCGGATCGAGGATATGTTGGCCTTGCAGCAGGCCGTACAGCGTCGCCCTTCGGACGCGAGAGCCTACTATTATGTTGGGAATTATTGGTATGATAAACGAGTGCATCAGCGTGCTATTGAGGCTTGGGAGACTGCGGCATCCTTGGATCCTACATTCCCAACCGTTAAACGTAACCTAGCGCTGGCCTACTATAATCAACAAAAGGATTTTGCAAAAGCGATGCGGACCATGGAAGAAGCCTTTTACTTGGATAAATCAGACGCCCGGGTGCTCATGGAGCTAGATCAACTCTATAAGTTGCAGCAGGTGACGCCTGAAACAAGGTTGGCGCTGCTCAATCAATATCCTGATTTGCTGGCTGAGCGGGATGATCTCTATCTCGAAAAAATCACTTTATTGAATCTACAAGGCAGCTTCGCCGAAGCTTTTGATCTTCTCGCACGGCATAAGTTTCATCCCTGGGAAGGAGGCGAGGGGAAGGTTACCAATCAGTATTTATTGGCCGGACAGGAATTGGCAAAAGAGTCCTTGATGCAAGCGGATTATTTAAGAGCCTTGCACTTGCTTCACGCTTTGGAGAGCTATCCGCATCATTTGGGAGAAGGGAAACTGCCGAATGCTCCGGAGAATGATATCCATTATCTATTGGGCCTCACCTATGAACGAATGGGAAATAGCGGCAAAGCCAAGCATTATTTTGAGTTAGCAACTCAAGGTGATTCGGAACCTGTGCAGGCCATTTTTTATAATGATCCGCAGCCCGACAAGATTTTTTATCAAGGTTTGGCTTGGTCAAAGCTCAGGCAACCCGCACGGGCCGGGCAAATATTCCAGCGCTTATACGATTTTGGTTTCGCCCATATGGAAGATGTGATCCACATTGATTATATGGCGGTGTCTTTACCAGATTTATTGGTTTTCGATCAAGACTTATCATGGAAAAATCGGATCCATTGCCACTATATGGTCGGCTTAGCAGCATTGGGTTTTGGCCGGTACGAGGAAGCTGTTGATCGCTTGAACGAAGTATTGGCATTCAATAACAGCCATTTGGGGGCTTTTGTGCATCTTCGGATGATCCCTTTTTTACAAGAGCTTGAAATTCAGTTATGAGTGGAATTAAGCAATACGTACTAGTAAACAGAAGAGGCATGCGCGTGGCCGTCAGTAATTTTGGGGCTACCATCACTGGCATAAACGTGGCGGACAGGAGCGGTCATTTTGCAAACGTGGTGTTATCTTATCCCAACCTGGAAGATTACAGGCAGGACAACCATTATATTGGCGCCACCCTTGGTCGATACGCCAATCGCATAAAAAACGGTCGATTTAACTTGCAGGGTAAGGAAATTCAGTTAGCTGTCAACGAGCATGATGGCCATAACCATCTGCATGGTGGCTTTTCTGGATTTAATCGAAAATTGTGGCAGGTACTGGAATATTCTAAGCAACGCGTTACATTACAATATAGTAGCCCAGCGAATGAGGAAGGGTTCCCCGGAACGCTTTCCGTCAACCTGGTTTATGCACTTGGAGAGGAGGATGAATTGTGGATCACTTATCAAGCTACCTCCCAGGCGGCTACCATTGTCAATCTTTCCAATCATAGTTATTTTAATTTAGCGGCCAAGGGTACGGCCGGTGAGCATTCTTTACAGATTTACGCCGATCAATATACGCCTATGGACACGCATTTCATCCCTACAGGAGAAATCCGCTCGGTGGAAAACACTTTGTTTGATCTCCGAAAAGAGGCATTGGTGAAGGAAGTGATGGAAGAAGTGGTTACCGTGAATTATGCTTTTGGATCTCTGCAGGAGCTGCGTTTGATGGCTAAATTAAGGGAGCAGAAGAGTGGCCGGCAGCTCGAAATAAGTGGGACGCAGCCGGGTATGCAAGTGTATTTCGGTAATTTTCTGGCTGGCGCCTTTCAACCTTTTCAGGGCATATGCCTAGAGCCACAACATTATCCGGACGCTCCCAACCAGCCGGCTTTTCCTTCAACGGTATTAAACCCAAATGAATTATATGAACAACAGATCTGTTACCGCTTCACCAATTTTTAAGGGGCAGCCATGATTTTTTACTATTTTGGCGATCTGTAAAACCATTTAAGCGGTCTCCATAAATGAATTAACCAATGAAACTATTAAATGTAAACCGGAAATTTTACCAACCTATAATGATGAAGGCTTTCATGCTATTATTCGTTATCACCTTTGGATGTACATCGCTGTATGCACAGCAACAGGAGTTGAAACTGAAGACGGAGGCGCAGATCGTTCTGGAAACCCAACATCAGGCATTGGTGTTGCAAGTGGAGGAGAACAAGGATTTCAATATGTCTTATTTAGGGCCAAAACTTCGTGACCAACAAGAATACAAATTGTTGCGAGGTATGTATAAACAAACGGGAGACTATACCGGCATGTATGCTGCAGCTTACACCGGATCGGGGGCGCGCAATTTATTGGAGCCGGCGATCAGCGTGATCCATGCGGATGGTAATCAATCCCTCGATTTGAAGTATGTGCGGCACGAACAGCGGCCTATAGACAAGAACATTACCGAATTACAAGTAGATTTAAAAGACGCGGTGTATCCATTTGAAGTAAGTCTGTATTATCGCATGTATTCGGCAGAAGACCTTATTGAGCAATGGGCGGTTATCCGGCACCAAGAGAAGGGGCGGGTGGAACTTACGAAATATGCCTCTGCGAATTTAAGTTTGAAGGCGGACGATTTTTGGTTAAGGCACTATCACGGCGATTGGATCACCGAAATGCAAGCTGAAGAAACGAAGCTTACCCATGGCATAAAGACGATCGATAGCAAATTGGGCACACGGGCCAACCTGTTTCAGCCTTCTGCTTTCATGCTCTCTATAGGACGACCATCTAGCGAAAATGAGGGCACTGTCTTACTGGGCGGACTCGAATGGAGCGGTAACTTTAAGATCGACTTTGAACTTGATCCACAGGATAATTTACGCATACTGGCGGGCATGAATAATTATGCCAGCACCTATGTGCTGAAAGCCCAAGAGGACTTCATTACTCCCAAGTTCTTATATACCCTTTCGAATGAGGGGATGGGGAAAGCGAGTAGAAACTTACATAATTGGGCGCGGAACTATAAATTGCTGGACGGCCAGGGCGATCGATTGACACTGTTGAATAATTGGGAGGCAACCTATTTTGATTTTAACGAGCATAAGCTGTTCGCACTATTGAAAGATACCAAAAAATTGGGCGTTGATCTCTTTTTATTGGACGATGGCTGGTTTGGCAATAAATACCCGCGCAATGCCGATACATCCGCTTTGGGTGATTGGGAAGAGAATAAAGAAAAACTGCCCAATGGATTAATTTCCTTAGTAAGGGAAGCGTCGCGTAATGAAGTGAAATTTGGTATTTGGGTGGAACCTGAAATGGTTAGTCCTAAAAGCGAATTATACGAAAAGCATCCAAATTGGGTAGTAAAGCAGGCCGATCGTCCGGAGTATTATTTCCGGAACCAATTAGTGCTGGATTTGTCAAATCCTGAAGTACAGGACGTCGTCTTTAAAACGCTTGATGACCTCTTTGTAAAGAATCCCGGATTGGCCTATGTGAAATGGGATTGCAATGCCGTGATTTACAATGCACATTCGCCTTATTTAAAAGAACAGGGTAATTTTTATGTCGATTATGTGCGTGGCTTGTATAAAGTGTTAGCGAAGTTCCGTAAAAAATACCCGAAGGTCCCCATGATGCTTTGTTCAGGCGGAGGCGGTCGGGTTGATTATGGCTCACTCGCCTATTTTACCGAATATTGGCCGAGCGATAATACGGATCCGCTTGAGCGGATATTTATGCAATATGAGTACTCTTACTTCTATCCCGCTATCGCTAGTGCCAACCACGTAACAGACTGGGGAAAGCAATCCATGAAGTTTAAGGTCGATGTCGCGATGATGGGTAAATTGGGGTTCGATATTGTTGTGAGCGAATTGCCTGAAGAAGAGTTAGCATTTTGCCAGGAAGCGATAAAAAACTATAACCAGCTGAAGCCTATTATCTGGCGGGGCGACCAATATCGCCTGGCAGATCCAAAATCCGAAGATTACGCGTCTATTTGCTATGTGAACGAAGATAAAAGCGAAGGGGTGATGTTCAATTACCAAGTAAACTATCGGCAGAATAAAGGTTCCCTGATGCCTATTAAATTGCAAGGTTTAGATCCCCAGAAACAATACCGTTTAGAAGAAATCAATTTATACGGTCAAAAACAGTCGCCCATCAATAGTCAAGCGGTATACTCCGGCGATTTCCTCATGAAAGTCGGATTTAATCCGCAGTTAAGTACTAACCGAACCAGCGTTGTTCTGAAAATATCGGAAAGTAGGTAATAGTACTTAATTATACAGATTAGTACCCCGATAAGGAATGAACAGTTTTTCATTCCTTATCGGGATTATCTTTTTATTATAGCTTAATTTCGTCTGTAATCATTTAAAAATCAATTTTGCTGCGTTTTGACAATCGCCAGTCTGTGTACTTATTAAGCGTCTCAAGCCGCGCAATATTCGTACAATAATCCATCTTTTTATAATATTCGTCCATTTTTTGCAGCTAGGCTATGCCCTAATTTTGTTCTCGTACCGGGTACTTAACTAATAATAAGCTTAACTGATTTCATAACCTTTAAACCATAAATTAATGATGAATTCTTGTTCTGTTAAGACCGTGAGGTGTTTTTTCATTGTCTTGATCAGCCATTTGCTTTTGATGACAAATGTGTGTGCCCAAGAAACGATAACGGTTACGGGAACCGTTCGGGATAGTGCGGGGACGGCCATTTCGGGAGCTTCTATACGCGTGAAAGATGCGGCGAATCTAGGAACCACTACGAACGAACAGGGGAGATACGTGATTGATGTTCTTGAAAACGCTATTTTTCAAGTGTCTTACGTTGGCTATCTCCCTCGTGAAATTTTTGTTAACGGGGCTACCACTTTGAATATCACCTTACAGCCTGAGGAGGGTAGTTTGGAGGAGGTGGTGGTAGTAGGATTTGGTGTGCAACGGAAGATTTCCAGTATTGGCGCACAGTCTACCGTAAGGCCTACGGAGTTAAAAACGCCGGTGCGGAACCTGTCGACTGTGCTAGCGGGACGTTTATCGGGTATTGTAGGCGTACAACGAAGCGGAGAACCAGGTTATGATAACGCTAATTTATGGATTCGAGGTCGGTCGAGTTTGGGCTCCAGTAATCCTTTGGTATTGGTAGACGGCGTGGAACGACCGATGGAAGACGTTGATCCGGAAGATATCGAAAGCTTTTCTATTTTGAAAGACGCCTCAGCAACGGCAGTTTATGGCGTGCGTGGCGCCAACGGCGTAGTGCTCATTAATACACGAAAAGGAAAAGTGCAAAAAACCAATGTGGTGATCGGCTATAACGAGGGCGCCACTCAATTGACAAAAATTCCGGAATTAGTTGACGCACCTATGTTCATGCAGTTGGCAAATGAAGCGAACACCACCCGAGGCCGGAATCCGATTTATAGCGAAAACGCTATTCGGCAAACAAGGAATGGCACCGACCCTGATATTTATCCGAATGTAAATTGGAATGAGGCCTTATTCAATGACTTTGGTAGAAATAGACGGCTAAATATAAATCTGACAGGTGGTAGTGAACGCGCGAATTTCTATGTTTCCGGTGCATACTACAGTGAGGTAGGCTTGCTTAAGAGAGATGAATTGGAAAATTACGACTCGCGCATTGGGGTCGATCGCTATAACTTTACCAGTAACGTTGCCTTACAGGCTACCGGGACAACAAAGGTAGACGTCGGCGTGCAGGGCTATATTTTGGATGGAACCTATCCCGGTTATGGAACCAATGAAATTTTTTCCAAAAGCATGGAAACGCCACCCAATTTGTTTCCTTTAGTGTACTCGAATGGTTACTTGGCTGATTTAAGAGGAGGGAATGGTTATTTAATGCTTACCCAATCCGGTTATAACAGCCGTACCCGGAATCGGGTAAACTCCAATATCCGAGTTACACAGGATTTTAGTTTTATCACCTCCGGTCTGTCTGCTTATGGGATGTTTGCTTTTGACTACTACAACCAAAATGCCGCGCTGAGAAGAAAAAATCCCGACACTTATTATGCTACAGGACGGGATGAGCAGGGAAACTTGACCTTTGATCAAACACGGGTGGGAAGCAACTATCTCGGCTTTTCACGTGGTGAGCTGGAGAATAACCGACGTTTTTATACGGAAGCCGCCGTTAATTATAACCGCAGTTTTGGCGATCATAATGTAACGGGTATGATTTTGTTTAACCAAAGCGATTACGTCGACAGCCAATCAGGTGATTTGATTAACTCGCTTCCTTTTCGTTATCGGGGGATCGCTGGAAGAACGACTTACGACTACGCTAATCGGTATTTGGTAGAGTTGAATTTTGGTTATAACGGGTCCGAGAATTTCTTGCCAAGTAATCGTTACGGCTTTTTTCCTTCTCTAGGCTTGGGCTGGGTGTTTTCGGAAGAACCTTTCTTTGAGTCGTTGAAAAGTGCTATACCGCTGGGGAAGATCCGTTTCTCCAGAGGAACGGTGGGAAACGCAGATATTGGTGGTAGGCGTTTTGCTTATGTTGCCACTGTTGGAGGAGGAGCCGGTGGCTATACTTTTGGCGAACAATATGGTAATAGCATAGGCGGTATTGATATAGACGAATACGCAGTAGATGTAACCTGGGAGAAGGCGCTGAAGACCAATCTGGGGATCGACCTAAACGTCTTAAAAGGCGATTTGAATGTGCAGTTTGATCTTTTCCATGAAAGGCGTGAAGGCTCTTTCTTAAGACGGTCGGCAATTCCTTATTATTTTGGTTTGTACAACAATCCCTATGGTAATTTAGGGATAACGGAGAATAGAGGTTTGGATGCTTCCATGACTTACAACGGGAAGCTTTCACAAGATTTTACGGTGAATATTCAGGGTACAGTAACCTTTAATCGCAACAAAGTGATTGAAGACGATCTACCACCTTGGAACTATCCTTGGCGGGAACGGAAAGGGCAGCGCATTGGTCAGCGTTTTGGATTAATTGCTGAAGGGCTCTTTACGTCAGCGGAGGAAATTGCCGGCTCAGCTACCCAGATCGGGAATACAATGCCGGGAGACATTAAATACCGGGACCTTAACAACGATGGGCTGATCGATGCCAATGATGAAGCGCCGATAGGCTATGGATCTATCCCGGAATTGGTTTACGGCTTGCGTTTAGGCTTTAGTTACAAACGTTTTTCCTTTGCCGCTTTTTTTCAGGGTACGGGCAATGTAGACATCGTAACCAATGGACAAGGATTTACACCTTTTACACAAGGCGTTTCCAGCGGTAATCTATTAACCGCTATTGAAGATCGTTGGACGGAGGATAGTCCGGTGTCAGATCCGCTATATCCCAGACTGACCTTTGGGGATGAAAACATGAATTACCGTACTAGCTCTTGGTGGATTCAGGATATGAGCTTCTTACGGTTGAAAACCTTGGACATCGGTTATACGCTAAATGAAAACTTCAGCAAGCGCTTAGGGCTAAAGAATGCCACCGTTTTTTTTCAGGGTTTTAATCTGTTGACATTCAGTAAATTCGATCTATGGGATGTAGAGATCGAAAATGGGAATGGAACCACTTACCCGCAATTAAAAACCTATAGCTTAGGAGTGCAAGTCAATTTTTAACATCGACTAATAAAACCATATGATACGCTTAATAGAATATAAATATCTCTTTCTGACGCTTCTTTTTGGTGGCGTATGTATAAGTGCCTGTCAGCAAGACTTTTTTGATCAGGTACCGGATGATCGCATAACCATTGAAGAAGTATTTAAACGGAGGTACGAATCGGAGCAATATTTGGCTAATATCTATGCCAATATCCGTACCGAAGGCAACCAGGCATCGGGTAGCCCTTGGGTAGGTGCGGCTGATGAAGCGGATATGACCTATAACTGGGATGGGCACGCATCCCACTTTATGAATATCGGTATGTGGGATGCCAATTCAAATCTCGCAGAGTTTTGGTCGGGCTATTACCGCGGCATCCGTTCTGCTACTTATTTTATTGAACATATTGGGGAGAACGAGGAGATTCTCCGTTTACCCAATGGGCAGCAGCTCATCCAGCAATATGCTGCCGAAGCCCGTTTTTTACGAGCCTGGTTCTATTTCTGCATCTTGCGGCAATACGGGCCCATGGTGATCGTACGGGATATTATTCCACCGGATATCCCGATGGAGGAAGCACAATTGGAACGGAGTCCTTACGATGAGTGCGTGGCTTATATTGCGAGCGAGTTTGATGAAGCGGCAAGCGTATTGCCCTTGAGACATGCCAATGCGGCCGCTGATTTGGGAAGGGCAACCAGCGCCATGTGTTTGGCGGCGAAAGCGCGGTTACTTTTATATGCAGCCAGCCCGCTTAATAATGGCAACACAGATTTTGCCAATTTTACTAATCAGGACGGAACGGTATTGTATAACCAGTCCTACGATATAGAAAAATGGCGATTAGCGGCGGAAGCCGCTAAAGCAGTAATCGACCTGAATGCCTTCGATCTCTATAGAGAGTACAACGCGGACGGTTCGTTAAATCCCATGTTATCTTACCAAAATGCTTTTATTGTGCCATTCAATGTAGAGCAGATATTTATGCGGCCTGATTGGAACTACGGCGAATGGGATGTAATGAATACCCCTCGCTTTGCCGGCGGATGGTCGGCCATGGGGGCAACGCAGCAACAGGTAGATGCCTACTTTATGGCGAATGGAAAATCAATAGACGAAGCGGGGTCGGGTTATGTAGAAAGTGGCTTTTCCGACGAAGCGGACGCTTATACCTTAGCGGGGACCTATAATATGTTCGTGAACCGCGAACCACGCTTTTATGCCTCGATCGTATACAGCGGATCCTTGTGGATCAACCGAGAAGAGGGCGACCGGGTAATTGAGATGCATCGGTACGGTAATAACGGTATGGAGGGTCAATACAATTACTCGAAAACGGGTTATATGGTACGGAAGTTCGTACATCCAAACGCAAATCCACGTATCGGTAGAGAGGTTAGAAGGCCCTATGTGATGATTCGTCTGGGAGAAGTATACCTCAATTATGTAGAAGCGCTGAACGAATATGATCCCGGTAATCCGGATATTTTAAGGTACCTGAACCTCATCAGGGAACGGGCCGGTATTCCAGGCATTGAACCCGGGTTAGGCCAAGAGGTAATGCGTGAAAAGATTAGGAGGGAAAGACGTGTGGAACTGGCTTTTGAAACGCTGCGTTACTTTGATACCAGACGGTGGAAAATATCGATGGAAACTGATAGAGGACCTTTTTATGGCTTGAACGTTGCAGCGGGAAATAGTCTGATGGATATCGAGTTTTATCAACGCACCGCATTTGAGAGCCGGGTCTTTCATCCCAATTACTACTTGTTTCCCATACCGCAAAGTGAAATCGACAGGGCACGGTTACTTGTGCAAAATCCGGGCTGGTAATAAATCGAATATCGTGCAGTAAAAGAATGGGTATTCATAAGATTATCCATCCTTTTATTATGTTAGTCCATTTTCAATGGCAGGCAGCCGACCTAAATTTACCCTTATTATTAAAGACCTAATTGAACGCTAAATTTTAACCAAACGCTAATCTATGAGGCCAAAAATTAGTTATATCCTCGCTTTTTTCCTATTGTTTATCGGGCAACTTGGTGTGCAAACCGTATGGGCGCAGCAGGTCATGCAACTTAAAGGCAGGGTGACGGACAAGAACACCGGAGAAGCCATTTCGGGGGTGAGTATCCTCGAAAGGGGGACTTCGAATGGTACCAGTACTGACGAAAACGGACTGTTTAACCTAAGTGTCTCCGCCGGAGCGCGGATTGTATTTACTGCTGTAGGCTATGATAGTCGCGAATTTATCCCGAGGGAAGCACTCGTTGATGTTAGCTTGTCGCCCACATCCAATCAATTAGACGAAATCGTAATTGTGGGCGCCAGTATTAAAAAGGGCGACCTGACGGGAGCAGTGACACGTATTGATAGCAAGAAACTCGCAGAATTACCGGTTACTGGGGTGAATCAAGCTATGGAGGGCCGCTTGCCCGGTGTGCTTATTCAAAGTAATCCGCGTCCGGGTGGCAATGCCAGCATCCGCGTGCGTGGAAACAATTCCATTCAATATGGCGGCAATCCGATCTATGTAGTGGATGGGTTGATCATTGAAGATGCCGTTAATACCATTAACCCAGACGATATCTCCAGTATAGACATCTTAAAAGATGCCTCAGCAACGGCCTTATATGGTTCGCGCGGCGCCAATGGTGTGATTGTGATTACTACCAAGAAAGGGCAAGGGGAAGGGCAGATAAATTATAATGGCTGGTATGGCGTGCAGGAGTTTAGTAAAATGATACCCTACATGGGTGCACAGGACATCTTTAACCTTCGCTTGGACGCCTTCGCTAACCAATATATGGATAACAACCCAGGTGCCGACCGCCAAGCTTATATTGATCAGCTATTAGCAGACGGATCAGAAGCTTTCGCCGATTACGAATTCGAGACTTACCGTTCGGGACGCAGTTATAATTGGTTGGAAGAGATAACCCGCACAGGGAAGCAACAAAATCATAGTTTGAACTTTTCGAAGGGAGGTGAAACCGGTTCTGTGTACCTGGGCTTGAACTTTACCGATCAACTGGGTCTGGTGAAAAATTCAAGCTACAAACGTTATGGCGGGCAGGTCAATATCGATCAGCAGATAAAGCCATGGCTTAAAGTTGGAACAAACACATCAGTTACCCGAACCGAAGAAGGGCTATTGGCTGATGGGGTCTTTAACATTGCTGCCAATGCGAATCCTTTGCTCGCCATTAATGATCAGATGAATTATTTGCGTTGGGCGAATGTGGAATCGACGGATCTTTACAACCCGATAAGGAGCTTACGTATCGACGGAAACAACTTTTTGAACAGGGTAATGACCAACAACTATATCAACATTCAACCAATTCAAGGCCTGAATATCCGGACAAACTTATCCGTAGACCTCCGCAACCAACAGACTTACTGGTATACACCCAAAGATCTCGGCGAATCTTTGCGTAACTCAACAGAAGGGACTGCCAATCACCGCAAAGATGAGACTTTATATTGGCAATGGGATAATGCGATCACTTATGACAAAAGTTTTCAGGAGAAGCATAACCTCTCTGCACTCCTCAGTATGAGTGTTTCAAAGCAAAATTATAATTATAATCAGGTAAATGCCTTAGGTTTTGCAACTGATGATTTTTCCTATAAATATTTAAGTGGTGCTTTTTTGAGAGACCGTTTCGAGCTAGGCTCTGACTTTACAACGTACTCGTTAATGAGTTACATCGGTCGGGTTAACTACAATTACGCGAATAAATACTATGCGACGTTAACAGCAAGATATGATGGTTCGTCACGCTTCGGCCCGAACAACAAATGGGGCTTATTCCCCTCTTTGGCTTTGGCTTGGAATATCGCAGAAGAAGTTTTCTTCAATAAAGAAGTAGTCAATCTTCTAAAGCTGCGTGGCGGTTATGGTATTGCAGGCAATCAAAACATTCCCGACTTTGCCTTTCGTTCCTTGTACCGGCCGGTTTACTCCAATAATTCGGTGACCTATGTGTCAGACGGGCGTTTGGGAAATGAAGATTTAAAATGGGAAAAGCAGAAACAGCTGAATATAGGTTTAGATGCCGCTCTACTAAACGACCGCTTTTCCTTTAGTTTCGATTATTTCCATATAAATAACGACGATTTGCTAATGCAGCGCACTTTATCGCTGACGTCGGGCTTTTCAAATACCATCGCCAATGTGGGGGCTTTGCAGAACAAAGGACTAGAGTTTGTCGCTAATGCCGCTATTTTGAGGGAAGGAGAGCTGAAATGGAATTTTAGTGTCAATATCTCTTCCTATAAAAATAAAATCACGAAGCTATACGGTGATGTGACGGCGATTTACAACCGTGGCGGTTTCACCGGCGTGGAAATTCAGCGGGAAGGGAACCTGTTTTTGGGCGAGTCACTCAATAATATATTTGTTTATCAATTCGATAAGATTGCCCAAGTAGAAGATATGGAGCGTCTTGCGGGCATGGACTTCGGAGGAAGGACCGTTAGGCCGGGTGATATTCTTCCGTTGGACCGCGATGGCAATGGCATCATTGATGAAAACGATCGATTTGTGGTGGGAAATAAAGATCCTAAATTTTATGGCGGTTTTTCTACCGATTTAGCCTATAAGGGTTGGAGCGTAAATGCAGTATTCAGTTATAATTATGGTGCCAAAGCGTTAAGTTACCTCTATGAAGGCTTGATGGGCGGAAGTGGTATGTATGCTTCGCATGAAGACATGAATGATCGATGGACGCCGGAGCACACCAATACCAATATTCCGAGGGCCTTTTTCGGTGGCGGCCGCTACGGCGCCGGCGATACAAATTGGAGCGTACAGGATGCTTCTTTTCTAAGATTAAACGCACTGACACTTTCCTACACTTTTAACACATCCCTTGCGCAACGCTATAAGCTTAATAATCTGCGCATATATACTACCGCAAGCAATTTGTTCACCATAACCGATTACAAAGGCTACGATCCAACTGGAGGAGACGACTATCCGATGGCTCGCATGTTTGTTTTTGGACTAAACATCGGGCTCTAAATCGCTGAACAGATCGTATATTAAAGAACCAAAAGATGAAAACAGTTATCAAATATAGTCTCTTGTTGCTGATCCTGATTATTTCTTCATGCAGCAACTTTTTAGAGCAAGAGCCGCAAACGGCCCTGACAGAAGAACAGGTTTTTAGTGAGCTCGACAATATTGAACCGTTGGTGTTGGGCCTCTATACGAGTTGGCGGAATACGCGGAAAGATCGGGGAGGTTTCGTCTTTTTATTGGGTACCGACGAAGTGCAACAAGGCGCCTATCAAGTGCTGACAGATGCCAGCCAAGCCGGCCTAGACCGCTATAACGGTTTCTTGTCGCCGAGTAATAACGCCTTGGCTGAGCAATGGGATAGTCGATGGCCGGTTATTGCAGCGGCGGCAAGGGTGATTTCGTCCTTACAGTTTAACGAACAGGATCCCAATCGAAAAAATATTTTACTAGGCGAAGCGAGTTTTATTCGGGCAGCCTTAACTTTTGAGATGGTTCAATACTGGGGAGACGTGCCCATTATCGATGTGGATCGCTTTGATGAACTGGGTACCGCTAGGCAGCCACAGGAGGCTGTTTACAGTTACATCATTCAGGACCTGGAGCATGCTATCGCCTATTTGCCCATTACACAAAGTGACAAACGGAGGGCAACCAAAGGGGCTGCAGAGGCACTGCTCGGAAAGGTATACCTATATGCGCCGGAAGAATCCGGCGTGCGGGATTATGGAAAAGCTTTGGAACATTTTGAAGCAGTAGTTAATAGTGGCGTATATAGTTTAGTAGCCAATTATGCCGACCTATGGAGCCCGGCGTATCCAAACACAAACGAGTCGCTCTACGAATTTCAGTTCAATAATGTTTGGCCGGATAATAATCAATGTCAATGGCAGACTGGCTCGCGGGCAGTAGCCTTGGTAGACCAATACGCGTATTTTGGCGGCTACGACCTGTTGGTGCCAACGCCATATTGTTACGCGGACCGAAGTGCGGGTGGCATTTGGGAAGCGGGCGACCTGCGGAGATCGGAGAGTATTCGCTACGATTTTACATACAGGGGAGTGCCCACACCGCTGCAACCCGGCTGGGGAGGCGATGAGCTCGATCCGCACGTGAAAAAATACGAAGATCCGCGGACAGATGGGACGCTCAGTTTCTGGAATTCGGGAAAAAATATTTTTTACCTCCGTTATGCAGATGTGCTACTGTGTTATGCAGAAGTGTTAAATGAATTGGGGCGTACTGCTGAGGCGGTTAATATTGTTAATACGACGGTGCGTCAAAGAGCATGGGGCGGTAACTTGCCGCCGGAGGCCCATTGGCAGGGCGGAATGTCGCAAGCGGAGTTTCGAACAAACATATTGGATGAGCGGATGCGTGAACTGTGTTTTGAAGGCTTGAGGCGTATGGACCTCAATCGTACCGGCATGCTGACAACCCATGTTCCGGCTCGGAACCGTTGGGCGCAGCAATCAAATACCATTCAGTCGTACCATCGGTACTACCCGATCCCTTTACAAGAAATCAGACAAAATGAAGATATCAGCGAAAACGATCAGAACCCAGGCTATGCGAATCAATAAACCTGTTTTTCTACCTTATATGTTCTTATTTGCTTTGTCGGCCTTTAGCAGCTATACAAAAGCCGAAGAGTTGGAACTGCAATCGCCCGACGGAAAACAACGTGTCCGCGTGGAGATAAGTGATAGCCTCCGTTTAAGCGTTCAATACGACGGTTTGCCAGTTATTCGTTCGTCTGCAATAGGTTTGGAGCTAGCGGATGAGACGTTGGGTCGTAAACCGAAGCTTTTAAAGCAAAAGACATTTGAAAGCAGGGAAGAAGTTAAACCGCTTTATGGGCAATCGGCCCGTATTACGGACGACTTCAACGCGCTTACCCTTTTCTTTCAAGGCGATTATACCTTGATGTTGCGGGCTTATAACGAAGGGGTAGCTTATCGTTTTGTAACGTCCAAGCAGGACTCTTTGGAGATAGTCAATGAAATTGCTCATTTTGCCCTTGATCGAAAAAGTGGCGCTGTACTGCCCATGGTGGAGAACTTTACGTCTTGGGAGGTGCCGTATGAGAAGTACACGACACTAGACAGTATTGCGGCTGGCAAACACTCGCTAACGCCGGCCCTCTTTCTGGATGAGCAAAAGAAGTTGAAAACCGTCATCGCCGAAGCGGCTGTTTTTGATTATCCGGGCATGTACCTGCAACTGGGGCCAGTAAGAGTAAAAGGCTTATGGGCAGCCTACCCGGCACAGACGGAGTTGGGTAGTTGGGGGAACTTCGTGTCGGTAGTAAAGGAGAGAAAGCCTTTTATAGCCCGAACCGCTGGAACCCGTGCTTTCCCTTGGCGAGTGATTATGGCGACGACGGACGAAACGTCTTTGCTCAGCAACCATTTAGTCTACCTTTTAAATGAAGACCCGGACAGGGGAAAAGATTACAGTTGGGTTAAACCGGGAAAGGCTGCATGGGAGTGGTGGCACGACGCTATTCTGACCGGCGGATCGATCCCTTCCGGTATGGATAACCGGAATACAGCGCTCTATACCTATTATGTGGACTTTGCTGCCCGCAATCGCTTGGAGTACATGATGGTTGATGCGGGCTGGTCTAATGTCTACGATTTAAAAAAAGGTAATCCACAAGTGGATATAAAGGCGGTAATTAAGCATGCAAGATCGCGAAATGTGAACGTGTTTTTGTGGTGTGTAGCCACTACCTTATTGGATGATCTGGAAGGCAATCTTGATTTTATTAAGTCGTTGGGAGCGGTAGGCGTGAAAGTGGATTTTTTCGACAGAGATGATCAACTCGCCATGCGTTCAATGGAAAGGATTGCCCGAGCGGCAGCAGCACGGCAGCTGCTGGTGAACTTTCATGGCTGTACAAAACCTTCGGGCTGGCAACGCAAATATCCTCATGTGTTGAACTATGAAGCCGTTAGGGGTGAGGAATGTTCCAAATGGGATTATACGTCTGATCCGGACTATCATTTATTGATACCCTATATCCGGATGTTAGCCGGTCCCTTAGATTATACACCTGGCTCTATGCGCAATGCGACGAAAGAAGTTTTCAAACCAGTGGATCCTGGATTGCCCTCCACTATGGGGACACGTTGTCATGAATTGTCTTTGTTTGTTCTTTTTGATCAGCCCTTGGCCATGTTAAGCGACTCGCCCGACGAGTATGAAAAGTATCCGGATGTTTTGGAGTTTCTTTCGGATGTGCCCACGGTTTTTGATGAAACAAAGGCCTTGCAAGGTAGGTTGGGCGAATACCTTGTGCTAGCGAAGCGGAAAAATGACGATTGGTTTGTAGGTCTGAGTACGAATTGGGCGAAACGGCAGCTGACAGTGGATTTCTCCTTTTTACCGGTAAATAAAAATTATCAGTTAAAGTTATTTCGGGACGATTTAAGCCAGCCGCATGATGCTTCCAGTTATATAGCTGAAACGTTAACCGTTAACAGCGCGAGTAAATTGGATCTTCACCTGGCAGCGGGAGGAGGTGCCGTGATGCAATTAACCTTAGTTGAATAAAACGACTTCACTGCTTCGGAAACCCGCATCGGGTTTCCGAAGTTATTGTTGTGCAAAAAAATGTGTCTCGGAATGGAAAGACAAGGTTAGGCGGTACCTATTTCTAATACAACCCGGCCTTCAATTCGACCTTTTTTCATATCATCAAAAATCTGGTTGATGTCCTCTAATCGGCCTGCGTGGACGGATGCTTTTACTTTGCCTTCTACCGCAAAACTAATCGCTTCTTGCATGTCTTTTCTCGTACCTACAATAGACCCTCTCACCGTATACCGATTGAGGACGGTGTCGAAAATGGGTAGATCAAAACTGCCCGGAGGAAGCCCGTTCAGTGAGATGGTGCCTTTTCTGCGCAGTGCTTCCATACCTTGTTTGAATGCAATAGGCGAAACAGCGGTTACTAGGACACCATGCATTCCTCCTGTTTCTTGTTTTAGATAAGCGCCTGGATTTGTTTCTTTCGCGTTGACAGTAAGATCGGCTCCCAATGATTTTGCCAATGCCAGTTTATCCTCTGCCACATCAATAGCTGCTACATGCAAGCCCATGGCTTTGGCATATTGAACGGCAAGGTGGCCTAACCCGCCCACACCCGAAATCGCTACCCATTCGCCGGGTTTGGTGTCTGTCTCTTTTAAACCTTTATATACGGTAACGCCGGCGCAAGTGATAGGGGCGACTTCCAAAAAGTTGACGCCTGCCGGAAAACGGGCTACATAACGTGCGTCGGCCACGACGTATTCAGCATAGCCGCCGTCGACGCTGTAGCCGCCGTTTTGCTGACTTTCACAAAGTGTTTCCCAACCGCTTATGCAATACTCACAATAGCCGCAGGCACTGAACAACCAAGGCACGCCTACAATGTCGCCTTCTTTTACGTTTGTTACGGATGGTCCCAACTCAACTACATAGCCTACGGCTTCGTGTCCCGGAATTAAAGGTAATTTTGGTTTTACGGGCCAGTCGCCTTCACAGGCATGCAAATCGGTGTGGCACACGCCGCAGGTGACGACTTTCACTAGAATTTGGTTCTCCCTGGGGCGCTTTACCGGTACTTCTTCTATTTGTAGCGGTTCTCCGAACGCATGTAGAACGGCTGCTTTCATTGTTTTTGGTATCATAGCCTTTTGTTTTTGTCTGTACCCAAAGGTAGGTGGCTGCATAGAGGTCGGACATGATCGCGCTCAAGCTTATAAATGATTGTCGTCACAAAGCGTTTCCTACTTGATAACTGCTTGTACAAGCTGGTTCTATTACTTATCGTCCTGTTGGTGAACTTATTCGTTTTCTAGGGGTTATACAAAGGTTGACTTTTTAAATTTAAGTTGAAAGAAGGGCGAACATAAGGTTGCCGGTTTTATGGTCGAATAATGAGCAAGATGAATAGTCAGTCAGGATCCGATGCTGCGCGCTACGGTTATAAGGGCTTAACGCCTGCAGAAGTAGCCCGGCAGCGGCGTAGCGGAGGAGAGAACCTCGTCGAAGCTAAAAAGGAGGGAGGCCTCTTTTTTATGGTGCTTCAACTGGTTAAAGAACCAATGGTACTCCTGCTGTTATCCGCATCGGCTATTTATTTTGTCAGTGGCGAAAAGGCGGAGGCCATTTTTTTAGCGGTATCTATTGTGCTTATTGCAGTCATTTCGATTTTTCAGGACACGAGGAGCAGAAATGCGATCGCCAAGCTACGACAGATCACAGCACCAATGAGCAAAGTAATCCGTTCGGGCAACCTTGAAATGATCAACAGTAAAGACCTCGTACGCGGCGATTACCTGGTGGTAGAGGAGGGAGACACCATTGCTGCCGATGCCCGTGTGTTAGCTAGCCATGACTTCGCGGTGAATGAATCAATTCTTACAGGCGAATCATTAGCAGTTTCCAAGAACGAAGCTAAAAATGATATTCGTATTTTCCAGGGAACGAGTGTGGTAAGCGGTTCGGCAGTGGCTGCCGTTACAGCCATAGGACAGAAGACGGAGCTTGCAAAAATAGGAAAGAGTATTGCCGATATAGTAGTTGAAAAGACGCCTCTTGAGATCCAATTAAGGAACTTTGTGACGAAAATGGCTTATGCGGGTACATTGGTATTTCTGATTGTTTGGGCAATCAATTATGCCGAATCCTTTGCTGTTTTGGATAGTCTGCTCAAGGCTTTGACCTTGGCCATGAGTATTTTACCGGAGGAGATTCCGGTTGCGTTTACCACATTTATGGCTTTGGGGGCATGGCGCCTTATGAAGGATGGTGTACTGGTTAAGCAGATGAAGACCGTAGAGGCTTTGGGAAGCGCCACGGTGATATGCACGGACAAGACGGGTACGCTGACGGAGAATAAAATGAGTTTGGTCAGTATCTATGCATGGAGTGAGGATGAATTTTATCATATCGGCGAGCAGGGCTTGGATAAGGCCGCTCAGTCTGTATTGCGTACGGCAATGTGGGCCAGTGAAGTGGCCCCTTTTGATCCGATGGAACAAGCGCTTCATCAAGCATATGAAAGGTTGTGCGATTTGGATGAACGGCCGCTGTTCCACATGGTGTATGAATATCCTTTAGGAGGAACACCGCCTATGATGACGCATGTTTTTGAAAATGGACACGGAGAGCGGATAGTTGCTGCGAAAGGTGCGCCGGAAGCCTTTTACGCTGTTTCAAACTTCAGTAAGGATGATAAAGACCGCCTTGAAGCCGCCATCCATACCTTAGCAACAAAAGGGTACCGGCTACTAGGAGTCGGGCACTCCAATTTTTCGCAAGCTGAATTTCCCGAAAACCAAGTGTCTTTGTCGTTTGAATTTGTTGGCTTAGTGGCCTTTTATGATCCTCCCAAGAAGAACATCAAAGCAGTGCTCAAACAGTTCTATCGGGCGGGGATCAAGGTTAAGATTGTAACGGGTGATAATGCGGTAACCACATCGGCTATTGCAGAAGAAATCGATTTTTATGGTAGGGATCAGCACATTGAAGGGGCAGCGCTGTTGCAGCTGGAGGAGCCCGCTTTAACGAAAGCGGTGATGGAAAACCAAATTTTTAGCCGCATGTTCCCAACCGCGAAATTGAAAGTAATGGACGTGTTAAAAATGAGCGGAGAGGTTGTTGGAATGGTGGGCGATGGTGTTAACGATGGGCCCGCTTTAAGGGCGGCTCATATCGGCATCGCGATGGGGAAAAAGGGATCGGAAATGGCAAAAGAAGCGGCGTCTTTAATCTTGCTGGAAGACGACCTTTCGAAAATGCTTACTGCGGTAACCATGGGCCGTAAAATTTATACCAATCTGAAAAAGGCGATCCAATATATTATTTCAATCCATATACCGATCATTTTGGTCGTCTTCATACCGCTGGTACTTGGTTGGATGTATCCTCATGTTTTTTCTCCGGTACACGTTATATTTTTAGAGCTGGTTATGGGGCCTACTTGCTCTATTGTATATGAAAATGAACCCGTCGAACCGAATATCATGGATAAAAGACCACGTCCGCTAAGTGAGACCTTCTTTACGTGGAGAGAGCTAGGTACCAGCATCGTGCAAGGGCTAGCTATTACAGTGGGCGTGTTAGCTGTATATTGGAGCGGTGTTTATACGGGGCAAGGGGAAGCTGTGGTTCGCACGATGGTGTTTCTTACATTAATTACGGCTAATATTGCTTTGACATTGGTTAACCGTTCTTTTTATTATTCGCTTTTTGAGGTGCTCAGGTATAAGAATGTGCTTATCCCGTTGATAATTTTTGTTACTGTATTTATGCTCGTATTGTTTCTGACAATAGCGCCGTTGAGGAACTTTTTTGGTTTTGAACCACTTTCTATGCGTCAGCTTTCAACTAGCACGCTGGTTGGCTGTTTAAGTGTTATATGGTATGAGCTTGTCAAATGGTTTAAGAGGCGAAAGATGCTGGCCATTTAATAGGGCCGGTGACTGGGTAAATAGCAGTGACGCACAAATTATGATCACGATCATTAGAAAGGGTTATCTAAATCAGTTAAAAGGAACTTGAAAGTACGTAAATTTGGTTTGTCAAGCTTAATGGTAGGCATCAACGGAGAAGGTAAATATAAATAGGTGATGAAGAATATATTACTGATGGTCGACGTATCGAACAGAAAAGATAACGTTTTGCAATACGCATTGCGGTCAGCACAACAGCTGAAATCGAATATAACGCTGTCGTATATCCTAGATGAAAAGGCTTCGAACTATGCGGAAGTCTTATTTGATATAGAAAAGTTAAGGGATGAGCTCGAATACCTTATTACGCCTTTTGATTACAAGCCCATCATAACCAGCTTAGTCGAAAAGGGTAATTTTGGAGAGGCTACACGGGCTTTGGTTAAAGACCAGCATATAGATCTCATTCTGATGGGAGCTACCGAAGGGAGTAATACCACTGGTTTTTTATTCGGCAATAAGGTCCGGGAAATTGTTGATTCAGTAAGCTGTCCCATTTTATTAATACCCGAGCGGGTTACCTTTGAGGGAATAAAAAACATTCTGTATATCACTGATATAAGGTATATCAACCTAAAGGTTTTGAATGAGCTCGTTCATTTTAGTGAACGGTTAAAGGTAAAGTTGTCTATTTTGCATGTGAGCGCCGACGGCTTACCGCCCTTGGCAGACGAGGCCACTGACGCTTTATTTGCAGATGCGGTGTATTCCCGCGTCGGATCAGCAATAACTGTTTATAAAAGCGGTAAGGACGAGCAGGCCGAAGCACTAATCTACGAGCTATTAGCGGAAGGGCAGCAGGGTGTTGTTGCGATCGCAAACCGTAAATATCATTTCTTTGATCACTTGTTTGCCGCTACACCTGCCGAAGGGGCAGCGATTTACAAACAGCTACCGATTTTGGTGATGCCTGCGAAATAAATGCCTGGTATTCACCTAGCGAACGCCATGTTGCTGGATGGCCTTTATGTAACGCTTTAGTTCCTGTTTTGCCTTAGGCGCCAATAAGAATAAACCAATCATGTTGGGAAAGGCCATGGCTAAAATCATTGCGTCGGAGAATTTAATAACGGAGTCGAGCGTTGCTGCGGCGCCGATTATGATGAAGACCAAGAAAAGAATTTTGTAACTGAGATCTGCCCATTTTGATCGGCCAAATAAAAATTTCCAAGATTGAATGCCATAATAAGACCAAGATAGCATCGTAGAGAAGGCAAATAGAAAAATAGCAACGGTCAGTACGATGGAAAAATGTGGGATGACGTCTTCGAAGGCCATGCTTGTGAGTTTTACGCCGCCTGCGGTCTCACCCGTGGCTTCGATAATCACATTTCCCAAGGCATCTTGTTGTCCATACGTAAACGCACCGCTGCTATTGAAAAAGATAATGGTGAGTGCGGTTAGGGTACAAACAACAACGGTATCAATAAAGGGTTCGAGCAAGGCGACCAAGCCTTCGCTAGCGGGATAACGCGTGCGAACGGCCGAATGCGCAATAGCGGCCGAACCGATACCGGCCTCATTCGAGAAGCACGCTCTCCGAAAGCCAGTAATTAGAACACCTACAAATCCCCCAAGGCCGGCCGCAGGACTAAAAGCCTGATTGATGATCAGGCCGAAAGCTTCACCGATATAGCTGTAATGATAACCGACAACTGTTAGGCAACCTAATATGTATACGACTGCCATCAATGGAACCAGTTTTTCGGTCAGTTTACCGATCCGTTTGATACCGCCAATAATAACTAAGCCTACCATAAGGGCTAGTGCCACTCCGAATAAGGTTTTTACGAAACCTCCTTCTACGCCCAAGGTATTCGTGAGCTGGGCGATCGCTTGGTTGGATTGAAGGGCGTTGCCTCCACCTAAAGAGGCGCCCACACCCATCACGGCAAATACAACGGCTAAAAATTTACCGAATTTGCCAGCGCCGATTTCTTTCAATCCCTTGGTTAAATAGTACATCGGACCCCCATAGGTTCTGCCTGCTGCATCGACGTCCCGATACTTTACACCCAACGTACATTCTACAAATTTAGTGGTCATTCCTAACAGACCGGAAATGATCATCCAAAAGGTGGCGCCCGGACCACCAATGGCGATCGCAACGGCAACACCGGCAATATTCCCTAAGCCAACTGTGCCCGAGACCGCCGTGGTGAGTGCTTGGAAATGCGTGAGCTCTCCAGCGGCGTCTTGATCCTCCTTTTTTTTCGAGTCGCCAGTGGATCCCACCTCAAAATGGTCATAAGCGCCTCGGACGGCTTTTAATGCGATAGGAATTCGGTGCAAATTGACAAACCTAAAATAGATGGTAAAGAAAGCGGCGCCGCATATGAGTAAAATGAGCACCAAGGGGATGGAGACGGTGTCTGAAAACGGTATTTCTACAAAAACGACTTGTTCCCACCAGTCGGCAATAGGGCTAAACCAAGCGTCGATCTGTTTATCGATGCCTTTGTTTTGGCCGAAAGCTGAATAGATAGAAGAATTTATAATTAGTAAAAAGGAAAAGGCTGTTTTGAATAACTTCATGCAATAAATTCTTTTGATTTTGCTAAGTGAAACTGTCTTGAGGGGGCACAAAATAGGAAGATAGCGTTGGAATGTCAAGAAAAAAGGGTAAAAAAACGAATTCAAGTATAACTTGATTGTTTATTATATTTTTATAATACAAAAAACGAGAACGATAATCAATTATTCTGCCATATTTACATTCTTGTCAATTCCGAATTGGCTGCTGCCAAATTTACAGTCGCAACGTATTTACGGGATTGAGGGGAGATAGGCACCATTTAAGGTTCGATTAAAAGATCAGCCTGCCTATAGAATCGGGCGGGGACGTACAATTTGACAAAAATTGGCATGGCTGCATGATGCTTGCGGCGTATCGGACGTACTATTTGTCGAGAAATGGATCTCGGCATGTAAACAGAATAAACATGAAGATACTTGTAATTGGTGGGGGGAATATGGGCTTCACTTATGCTGAAGCCATGGCGAAATCTAATTTTCTAAAAGCAGGGGATTTAATGATTGTAGACAGAAATGAAGATAAGCGGGAGCGGCTGGCTGCAACAGGACTCTTTGAAGTTTATGACGATATAGCATCCTGTATACCGAAAGCGGATCTTGTTTTTCTCGCGGTAAAGCCGCTACATGCGGCGGATTTGATGGAAAGTATGCGCCCGCTGGTAAATACCGAACAAGTTTTTATTTCCATCATGGCGGGCGTAACGCTGGAAAGCCTGGCGATGGGGCTTGGTACAGATAAAGTTGTACGTGCTATGCCGAACCTGCCCGCATTGGTCGGGCTGGGTATGACCTCTTTCACAGCGGCCGCTGGGGTGTCCCGATTGGAGCTGTCGACTGTGGAGATGTTGTTGAACACGACAGGGCGGTCCATTGGACTCAAGTCGGAGCGGGCGGTGGACGCGTCTACAGGCATTTCCGGCAGTGGCCCGGCTTATATTTTTTATTTCATGGAATCGATGATTGAGGCAGCTCAGAAAATGGGCTTTTCATCAAAAGATGCCAGACTGCTGGTGGGTCAGACCTTTGCGGGCGCCATTGAGCTTATTAACAATTACAACTTGACGCCGCAGGACTGGATACAACGGGTGGCTTCTAAAGGCGGGACAACTCAGGCTGCACTGGATTCGATGGAAGAGAATAATGTCAAAGAACTTATCAAAGAAGCCGCCTATGCTGCTTTTCACCGTGCCGCAGCATTGGGAAGGGAGTTTGATCATGTATAGTAATACGGCTACCGACAGCTTTTGTCGATAGCTGTATTATAACCGATGTAGAGCATCTTATACGATCGCCGGCAGATCAGCCTCTTCACTATCTAACACCAATAACCAATCATTGCCGTTGCCATTCGTTGGCGGCGTAAAAAGGGTGATGGCACGATCAGGATAAGAAGCAATAAAATGGGTTGTGCCATTTTTTGGATGGTACCAATAGGCTTGAACCGTCCCCTTGACTTTGTTGAGATCTACGTGAAAGGCTTGTCCTAAAGCGGCGTAAACCAAGGCGAAACTGTGGTCATTTGCGACGGCTCCACAGATATAGGTGCTGTCCTTACCCGCTGATCCAAAGATGAGCGATTGATCAGGTGTCAGCTTGGCGAAATTGCGCGCCAGGAAGAGCTTTTTTAGGTGTTTGACACCGTTCGCTCCGGGACTATGTAAAGCGGTTTTCCAGTCACTTAAGCAGGGGATTTGGAAAAAGCCTTTATGCTCAAAAAATTGCCAGATGGCGTTGTTGCCATAAGTATAACCACAGGCTCCGGATAGAAAGTTCCAGTAAGCTTGTACACGGACATCGTAATCCGTGAAATAGCCATATTTAAAATACGATGTATCGGCAAGACATTTATTCTCGTCCAGAACAGCTGAGGGAACTCGCTGCGGGTTGTTCCAATCTATAAATTCCCAAAACCGTATCGGGATACCTTCGTAAGCGGGTTCTGCCTCAATGAAGGGTTTAAGGGGTTGTAGCAGTAAATGTTTCGCAGCCATTTGATAGACGGGGAAAAACCGCTTAGCGTGCCCGCTTTGATAGCTGTTAAAGGCAAGCCACGACGCATTATGAAACCAAAGGGCGGAGGTCGACTCGCCCGCAGGATGGTAGGTTATAGGATGTTTTCCTTCGTCACCGGCTTGTAAACCCCTAGCCATTGCATCCCAAATTGCTTTTACCTCTAGATTGCTTACGTTGCGATCGCCTCCTAGCATCCAGATGATGGGCTTATTGCGGTAGCGCCTACCGAGAAACTTGCCATAGTGATAAGCGTTGGCTTCAGTAAAAATCACGGGCCCCGCTCCGGGCCGATTGGATAAAACTTTGTCGCCCCATGTCGGCAATAAAGCTACTTGAAGGCCTAACCGGGCCGCTTGATCAATCACCTCATCGATATGTTTAAAGTATCGTTCATTGGGTTGCTCGGGTTGCAGGTTCTTAAAGGGCAGGTCGCCATAAAAGTTAGGAGACTTAAGGCCATCATGTTCCGATAAAATGACCGCTTGAATAACCGTGAAGCCCTGTGCTGCGCGGGTTTGTAGATAGTAGCTGGCATCCTCTATGCTCAACGTATGAAAGAGCTCCCAGGCAGTGTCGCCTAGCCATAAAAAAGGACTGTCTGCCTGCTGGATATAGTTTGTACCAGGACTCACATGCAATTGATTGAAGGCACTTTTCGGATAGATAAATAGCAATAGGAAAAGTATGGTACAAGTTACGGTTTGTTGCATGACGGCCGCTGTTAAGCGCTTCCGTTCGGTGTAAAGCAAGGGGAAATCAACGGCGTATTTCTCCGTTGAAAAAACGGTGAAGGGATTGCTGGATGTTAATGACGTAAATCCCTTTATTATATATTGACTGTTCATGGTGTTATTTT
This sequence comes from Olivibacter sp. XZL3, assembly GCF_004368405.1. Lineage (GTDB taxonomy): Bacteria > Bacteroidota > Bacteroidia > Sphingobacteriales > Sphingobacteriaceae > Olivibacter. The sequence continues at coordinate 208,221 of NZ_SBJH01000004.1, read as the reverse complement.
TAGATCTGGTTACACTAAAGTAAATAAATTCAATCAGCCTGCAAGTTGCGCTAGCTGTAACGTTTTATATGAAAATGTCTATATTCGCATAATTAATAGATGTTTAAGAATCGGTATTTGATCAATGAAGCCCAAATTTATCGCCATAAGTGAGGAGATTATCGAAAAAATTATATCGGGCGAACTGTTGCCGGGTGATAAGGTTCCTTCCGAAAATGAGCTGATCAAAATATATCAAATCAGCAATACGACTGCCCGTAAAAGTCTGCTCGAGATTGAATCCAAAGGGTGGGCGCGGAGAATAAAAGGAAAAGGCACCTTTGTGCTGAACCGCACTTCCGGTCATCAGCTCTTGCGTACCTTGGGTTCTATTGATGCAACCCGTAGAGGTTTTAATGAAGGCCTCAAAGTAGAGGGCTTCACCCCCAGAAACGTGCTTTTGGAGAAAACGATCCTGAAGGAAGGCGTTTCTTCTGCTATTATGGGTAAGCATTATATTATTCAAGGACCTGTATTGAAGATTCATCTGCTCCGATATGCCGATGATGATGTGTTAAAAGACGAGGTTCGTTATATTTCTCTGCAACTATGCCCAAAGATCGATCGATTATCTACGGACGTTTCTTATTTTAAAACATATGAAGATCATTATAAATTAAAAATTAATGATATTAAGCAAACTTTAAGCGCCGATATTCTGCATCCTAAAGACAGCCACAACAATTTTGAGGTGGATACACCGATCGCGGTATTTGCTTTAGACGGTGTAGTACTAACACCCACAGAAGAGGTAATCGAAATCGAGCAGTCCTATTACCGGGGCGATAAGTATAAATTTGCGGTGGTGGCACATCCACAGTACGAGCCTTCAATAAAGTAATCCATTATTTTCCTGTCCATTCGGCTATTTCAGTGCGCGGTGCCAACAGCTTTTTAACGCGTTGCACCGTAAAAGCTTTCGGTACGTTAAATGCCACTTTTGCCCTAATGTCTTGGCTGGAACTGCCGAAATACAGCTCATACTGTCCTGCTTCAACTTCCCAGGCGCTTGTTTGACTGTCAAAGGAAGCTAGGGCGGACGGACCAAGCTGAATATTCACTTGTTGTGTTTCACCGGGCGCCAGTAAGTTAGTTTTGGCAAAGGCTTTCAATTCTTTAGTAGGTTTGTGCATACTTTTCCCTGGTGCCCGAAGGTAAACCTGTACTACTTCCCGGCCTGCCACTGTCCCCTTATTTTTAAGAGAGATGGACACTTGAAGGGTATCAGTGAAGCTCTTTGCGCTAAGTTTCGGTTTATCATAGGCAAACCGGGTGTAAGAGAGACCATGACCAAAAGGATAGGCAGTTGGCACTTGATAACTGTCATAATAACGATAGCCTACATAGATACCTTCTTCGTATATCACCTCCGACGGGTTTTCCATGGGCGTGCCCGGGAAGTTAGCAGCGGAAGGTACGTCTTCGTAGTGTAAGGGGAAAGTTGTGGTAAGTTTGCCGGAGGGGTTGATCCGACCACTAATAATATCGGCTAGAGCATGCCCTCCTTCCTGTCCCGGCTGCCAAGCCAAAAGAATGGCGTCCACTTCGTTTCGCCAACTAGCGGTTTCTATAACGCCACCGATATTCAGTACGACTACCACCTTTTTTCCTCTTTCGTGAAAGGCCGTTGAAACGCGAGTGATCAAGTCTTGTTCTGCAGTTGTTAGATAAAAATCGTTGCGTCTACGGTCACCCCCTTCGCCGAACACCCGCATGATGGAAATGATCGCCACATCGCTTGCCGCCGCTTGTTTACGTATCTGCTGCGTACTTATTGGTAGTTCGCTTAAAATACTGTCCAGTTTTGGCATGGCGGTGATTAAGCTGTCACGTTTGTCGAGTTTTCTTTTGCCTTTCTCCAGATAGCTCAAATATTGGTTTGCCAAATCTTCATCCACTACGAAACCCGCTGTTTGGAGTCCCTGTGCCAGGGAGACGCTATAAGCATTGTTAACCATACCACTTCCTGTGCCTCCCACCATCAGTTTATAAGAATAGTTGCCAAATAGCGCCGTTTTCTGTCTGCTGGCAAGAGGCAAAGTAGCGCCTTGGTTTTTAAGTAATACCAATGATTCGGCGGCAGCCTCCCTAGCCAGTTCCGCATGTTTCTTCAGATCGGGTTTATTGGTAACCGGGTGATTTTTAAAAGTGGGTGTGAGTTGGATTACATCCAGGATGCGGTGAATATTGCGGTCAACTTCTTCAGCAGCTAAGGCACCGTTTTCTAAGGCGCTGTCAATGCTGTTTGACCAAGCGGCTAAACCCGGCATCAACAGGTCGTTTCCGGCTTTCATTTGCGCAACGGCATTATCACCGCCATACCAGTCGCTCAGTACAAAGCCGTCAAATCCCCATTCTTTGCGCAGGAGATCTTCCAATAGCTCCGTGCTTTGCGAAGTATAGCAGCCATTGATTTTATTATAAGACGACATGACCGTCCAGGGTTTCCCTTCTTTTATTGCAATTTCAAAACCTTTTAAGTAGATCTCCCGTAAAGCGCGTTCGCTGAGGACAGTATTAATGGTGCGTCGGTTCGTTTCTTGATTATTAGCAGCGAAATGTTTTACCGATGTTCCCACACCTTGCGACTGGATGCCTTTAATTGCAGCGGCAGCCATTGTTCCGGATATAAGCGGGTCTTCCGAGTAATATTCGAAGTTACGGCCACCCAGTGGATTTCGGTGTATGTTTAATGCGGGTGCCAATAATATATCGACACCGTAGGCCAATGCTTCTTGTCCCATGGCTTCTCCTATCGCCTTTGCAACGTCGGGATCCCAGCTGGAAGCGACCAAATTGGCAACCGGAAATGCCGTGCAGTAATAATAGCTGGTGTCTCCATAACGTCGGGGTGCAATGCGCAAACCTGCCGGTCCGTCGGACAACATAACAGCAGGGATACCGAGATGCACGAAGGGGTAGGTGTAACCTCCAACACCCTCTATATTTTTTTGCGGATAGCCGGGCAAGGGCGTAGGAACTACTTCTCGCCGTTTCGCGCCAGTTACCATCAGTGCTTTTTCTTCGTTGGTCATGGCATCGATGACCTGTTGTGTGGAAGCATGTCCCAATTGCGGGAGAGGTGCTTGTGCCTGGGCTTGGAGGCTTAAAAGTATCGATAAAGCGATACTGAAAAATGGATATAAGATCGTTTTCATGGATGTAAGCTGCTTGTTTATTGAAACCATTTGAACAGTTCGTCGGCAATCACTTGATGCCCCGCTTCGTTGGGGTGATTAACGTGCGACATATACTCCTTTAAGCTGTCCTCTTTCGTTGCGATCTGCACAAAACGCTGGTAAGGATCGGCAAGGCCAATATGGTACTGCCGTGCTAGAGTGCGGATTTGCTGCGCATGCTGGGCCAACTGACAGTTTGGATCGATCAGGTTTTGTCGTTGATCGGGTGAAGGAGTGAGGAGGACTACTTTGATGCCTTTTTCTTTTGCTGCTTCGATCATTTTGCTCCATGCAATTTTAGACCGCGCCAAGCCCACCCCCATGTCGTTCAGGGCATAGTCGATAAAGAGCACGTCGGGCTTATGCGGCAGCACGTCTGTAGCAAAGCGTTTTTCTCCTTTTTCGGCCCACTCTCCTCCGATAGAAGTAAGGATAACATTAATTACTGCATAGGGATATTGCGCTTTGAGCTTTTTTAATAAGAGATATGGATAAGACTGCAAGGTATGTACTTCAGAGTTGGCCCAGTATCCGGAAGGGACAGAATGACCGTGAAACACGAGGTTAATAGTTCGGTTTTTCGGGAATTTGGCGTGGAGCATGTGCTTAACCGAATCGAGATAGCCGACCGGAGAGATGCGGTCTGTTTCTTGAGCCCAGCTCACACTAAACAGAAATAAGCTGTAGACGATATATCTTGCTGTTTTCATAAAATATATAATGTCACCAGGAGACCACGAGATCTCCGCTAATATGTTCAACGACGTAGTGATGTCCGAATTTCTGATCGCCTTTTTTAAAAGGTATTTTACCTTCTTTCCAAGGATAATCGCTGTTCAGATAAAAATGGATGGCGCTATCTTTTGTGGTATCCGGCGGATATATCCGTACCGTGGCATTTTTTAGTCCGCTGACCTTTAAGCGTCTGCTAATACCTAGTTCCCCCGAATGCATTTCTTTAGAGGAGACAATGCCGTCTTGTTGTTCAATAAATACACGGCATTCCCGATGTGAGGCGGTTGGGAATATATAACTGCTGCTGCCATTGATCAACTCGGTATCGTAACCGTTTAGTAGAGGTGCCCCTTGTGGAAGCTTAAACAGGTGTTTTACGGTGGTGTTGGGCGCATAACCGGAAAAAAAGTAGGCGTTTCGGTTTCTGGAGATGCCTAGTACCGGACTTTTGATTGCTGGATCCGCTTTCTCGAAATTGATGTCAATTCCGAAGGCTTGAAGGATATAACGCATATAGAGTGGACCGATGAAGTACTCATTCGGGTTGTCCGGATTTAGAAGTCGCCCGCCCGAAAAGTGACTCGAATTGGTGCCGCTGATATAGGCGACGGCGCCCCCTTTCCAGGTCGGCAGTGCTCTTGCAATCACCACATCTCTACTGGCATTACCTTGCTTAAACTGTGCATATACTTTTGTGGATGTATCATGGACATCTTTTACTTTGCTGCTGATACCCGCTCCCGAAAAGAGGGCCTGATGACGGATTTTATTGGGATAAGCTTGCATTAAATGGTCGTTAACGAAGGCTCTGCTTATTTGAAATTCGCCGTCCAGAGGGTCGACCTTCTCCAAATTCAGCAAGTCCAGAAAGCGGTCGCTTGCCCTGTTAACAGGGCCATAAATAACGACTTTTCCTCCCTGTTGAACATGGTTGATTAGCGCCTTTTCATAGTCAGAGCCGGGATCGGGTACGATGCTGATCAGAACAGATTGATCGAAGAGCCCTGGTTTTTCACGTTTTACAGAAGAGAAAGAACGACTACTGATAACGGTGTTTAAGGGCAGACCATTATTGATAGCCTGGCGAATAAACCAGTCGCCATAGTAGATCTCTTCCAGGTTCTTTTGCTGATTGGCCCAATGATGATACTCCTCAAAAGGATATATCCACACGAGTGGGCCAGGCGCATCTGGGCTATCATAACGGGCTTTTAGGATGTGAGGCGTCACTTCGTCGGGCACCTGTGTCGGCATATTGCCAAACGAGTCATCCACTGTCAGAAAATTCAAATGGGTTGGCAAAGCGATGTTTCCCTCTGCATCGATACGGCTCACACTCATCGGTAGGTAAATGTCATGCGGTTCGCGGCCGTAACGATCCAGCCAAGGGCTGTTTAACCACCAAGGGTCGTGCGTATAATATCTAAAAATATAGTGGTCGCCCGGCAGCTCAGCCATGCGCGACATATAACCAACCAATTCCAGTCCGAAATCGCCATCGAGGGCAGCCCATGGCGAGTTGGGTGGGGGCAGTATATTAAAGCCTCCTTTATAGATGGTTCTTAAATCCACACCGTCTTTCGCCAAATCAATACCGGTAGAGAGATTGGTGCCCCGGGTTTCGATGCGGAAGTTGGGGCACTCTTGCCGGAAAAGTTTCCAAAAGTTAATAATCTTTGCTTTGGTGTCAGCAAGCTTGTCGCTGTTGAAACCGGTACCAGTGAAAATAACGCCGGTTGACGACCAAGGCTCCATGCCGAAGCCGAACCCATTGCTGAACCAAATATAGTCGAAGCCCAGGTCGCGTAAAAAGTGCTGACTTTGTCGGCCAAAGAAAGTGCCGAAAGGTGTGTTGGCCGGTATACCTTCCGGATAGCCGGCATAGCTCTGCTTGTCGGCCTTTAAAGTGGCGTAACTATAGACAAAGCTTTTATGGCCCATGGCGCTGCCCTCGAGGATTTCCGGATGTTTCTCGTATTTAAAGGGTGATTTCGCAAATTCAGGCCCAGGGTCGAACGTAGCACCGATACGTATTGGCTTGCCTGTGAGATGCTTTCCTACTTCCTTGAGGGTGTTTACAATTTGCTTAAGATCGCCATAGGTGAAATTAGGCGGGGCCCCCTGATAAAGGTAGGCCCGTTCGTGGAGCGAGAGCTCTTTCGGGCCGGAACCGACAGGGCGATCTGTGTTCGGATTGCCGATGTATTTAGCCCATTCCAGGGACTGATCCGACTTACCTTGGTAGTTGAGTATTTCGGAGCCGTCGGCCACCCATAGCAATACCGAAACCGTATCTGTATGGCGCAAAAGAGATTGCCACTGCGTAAACAGTTCGGTTGCCACCATTTGATAGTACTTGTTGTCTTTTTGCTTAAAAGGCTTCAGAGAGGCTTCTAATGTGATGTTAGCGAAGCGTTTCCCTGTTAGGCTCGTTGTTATTTGTGCGAACGCCTGAGTCCAATTTAATGTCAGCATAAAACACCAAGCCAGCAGCATTCGACATCTATTTTTCGTATACATCATACCTGCTTTTAGTTAGATCAATAACCTGGATTCTGTTGTAAGTTAGGATTTATTTCAATTTCGCGCCGCGGAATCGGCATCAACAATTCATGGTCCTCTACCGAAAAACGTAAGCCTTTTTCGGCATAATAAGCGTTAACCACTTCCTGCGCTTTGCCTGTACGTTTCAAATCGAACCAACGCTGTGCCTCAAAGAGAAATTCGACACGTCTTTCCTGCGCTATGGCACTGCGCAGCGCCTCCTGTCCAGTTTCTTGCAAGGCCGTCAAATGGGCTCGCGATCGCACCAGATTAAGATAGGTGAAGACGTCAGCAGCACCGAGCTCGTTCAGTGCTTCGGCATACATAAGCAAGACATCGGCATAGCGCAATACCGTGAAATTAGCGGCGCCGTCGAGTGGATTATTGGTAGTCATATCTACGAATTTGAGGCCATATCTGCTATAAACCATGCCGACATCCGAAAGGATGGAATCCCCTACGGATGCCGCTTTGCGTACATCACCCGGTTCATAGGCCTGTATGATGCTTAGCGTTGGGTTGATACGGCCTGATCCAGACTGCCTGTCGGGCAATAAACCGATAATAGCAGGCGTAAAGAGGGAGGAATAAGTGTTTCCCAGATTAACCCCTGAAGTGAATTTAAACTCAAAAATAGATTCCGCCAGATTTTCGTTGCCAGGCTGAAAGAGACTTTTGTAATCGTCTACCAGACTGTAATGACCTAAATCGATAACTTCTTTTAATTTGGCTGCGGCTTCTGTATAGTCGTGATGCGCAAGATATACCTTCCCTAATAAGGTTTTGATAGCGCCAATGGAAGCTTCGCCTTTATTGGCGTTTAAGGTGTTTGGTATCTGGCTTTCGGCTGTGACTAGGTCGTTGATGATGAGTTGATATACCTCTTCACTGGGCCTTAAGGTAATGTCGGTCGAGAAAACCTGCGACGGACTTTCAAACTCGGCATCGGTAACGGGAGCGTTTCCAAAAGCCTGCACTAGGAAGAAGTAACTTAAGGCACGCATAAACCGCGCTTCTGCCGATATCCTGTTTTTAGCTTCCTCATTGATGGAAGCCTCCTGAATGCGGTTCAAGAGTACATTACATCGTGCAACCGTAAAAAGGGCACTGTTCCAGGCGCTTTGGACAATGGTATTGGTTGCGGTGATAGTCATTTCATCAAATTCCACTTCCGCAAGAGACGATGTTGGAATGGAAATTTCTGTATTGTCGGTTGTTAATTCCGTAATGAAAAAAATATCGCGCGCGTATAAGTTTCTTAAAGTGGCGTAAATACCTACCATCGACGTTTCAAAATCTTCTTCCGTTTTATAGAAATTGTTCTGATTGATCTGGTTATCGGGTTCCAGTTCCAAAAAATTGCTACAGGCACTTATTGCTAATAGGCAAACGGTGCAGATGCTTAAACAGTACTTTTTCATATGTAAATAATTTAATCCATCGGTCAGATGGAGCTTACCATGTTAAAAATTTACATTCCCCTGTGTGATAAAAATGAATTTTAAACGTGGACGGTTCATAATATTGTTTATAAAGGTAAAATCGCATCGTTTATTTTAAAGTGGCACGAATCCCTAGTGTGAAAGTACGCGCCAACGGATAGCCGAAATAATCGACGCCGCTTGCCGCTATGTTATCGCCGGTAGAACTCACCTCCGGATCGTAGGAAGGGTAGTCGGTAAAGGTGAAAGCGTTTGCAATATCCCCGTATACAGTTAAACCGGGGATATTTAATTTGTTAAGCAAACGTTGCGGCAAGCGGTAGGCCAGGTTGATGTTTTTGATCCGAACGAAAGAACCGTCAAATAAGTAACGCGAGCTAAACTGTTGTCCGCGAGCATAGTCACTTCGAATAGCTCTAGGCACTAAACCGGCTCCTGGCTGTTCCGGCGAGCGCCAACGATCATTTACCAAAGCCAGCTGATTTTGTACGCCCGCGCTGTTCAATAAAATTTCACCTCCCTGAAAATAAACCTCCTGGCCCTGGCTGCCCACCACCGAGACGTTTAAGGTCAGGTTTTTATATCGAACCGTATTATTGAATCCGAAAGTATAATCGGGCATAGGGTTGCCAACAATAGTTTTGTCGTCGTCACTTATACGGCCATCGCCGTTTACATCTTCAAACTTTACGTCGCCCGGTTGTGTATTGGGTGTAACCAAAGGCGAGGAGTTAACCTCATCCCAATCTCTAAATACGCCGATAGCGTTTAACAAGAAAAAGCTAGAAATAGGTTTGCCTACTTCCGTAATTTGATAGGTTGAATTGCTGATACGCGAACCTGTCGTGCTTAATTTCAATACCTTATTCTTATTAAAGCTGATGTTGAAATTAGTAGTCCAGGAGAAATTGTCGCTACGGATATTTTCCGTATTTAAAGCGATTTCCAATCCCTTATTTTCCAGTTCACCGATGTTTTGGGTGGCGGTAAGGAAGCCGGAAATGGCCGGTAAGGCGTTGTTGAGCAACAGGTCTTTCTTCAGGTTGCGATAAAGATCGACACTGAGATTCAGTCGACTGTTCCAGAAAGCGATATCCAAACCTAAGTTTGTTTGCTGCGAGCGTTCCCAAGTCAACTCGGCATTAGCAAGCCCTGCTGGCACAATCCCTAGAATAGGTGCGCCGTTGTTTACATAAGAGGTAGTACCCAGTAAGCCGATGTGAGCGTAATTGCCAATGAGGTTATTACCCGATTCACCATAGCTCACCCGCAGCTTCAGGTCATTGATCACTTGTTGGTTTTTCATGAAGGCCTCTTCAGACAATCGGTATCCAACCGAGGCAGAAGGAAAGGTTCCCCAACGGTTGTTGGCACCAAAGCGAGAACTTCCATCGCGGCGTACTGTTCCGGTAAACAGCCATTTGTCAGCAAAAGTATAGTTAATCCTTCCAAACATGGAGAGCATAGCCCATTCGGAGATGTAGTTATTGCCGGCATTAACATTTCCACCGCCAATGTAATGGATATAATCAGTAGGAAAGTCTGTAGCACCGGCCTGCAAGATTTCAAATCGGTCTTTTTGAGCCGAAAAACCCGCAACGGCATTGATACGGTGTCGTTCATTAAGTTGCTTGTTATAGGTAATCGTATTTTCGTTCAACCAATTGATGGACGTCTGTTGATTGACGCCTGCCGTCGCAGGACTGGTTTTAACACCCCATTGGCCAATCTCGGACGACTTCCACAATTTCGTGTTACCGGAATTATAATTGATGCCGATGGAAGTTCTAATTGAGAGATCGTCGTTTATTTTATATTCGAGGTAATTGTTGTTGAAAATCTGCGTATTATAGCGCTTGTCGCTAAATTCGTCAATGACGAGTAAGGGATTTTCAACAGGCACACCGTAAGGGTCTAAAAGCTCCGACGTGTAAGTTCCGTCGGAATTATAAACCGGCAGGGCTGGGGAGTTTGCTAATGCCGTAGCAATCAAGCCTCGTTGACCTAGGTGACCCTCGGCTCTGGCGAAATCGCCATAAGAATGAGAGCCGGCGATAGAGACACCCAGCTTTAGCTTCTCCGTCAGATCCACGTCTAGGTTACTTCGTAGATTGAAACGCTTGAAATCCGATCCCTTGATGATACCTTGTTGATCGAAGTAACCTCCGGAGATGTTGTAGACGACCTGCTGGCCACCGCTGGTAGAGAATAGGTAGTTTTGCACGGGAGCGGTTCTGAAAATAACGTCCTGCCAATCGGTATTGGTAGTAAGGGCGCTAGGGTTGCGAAATTCGGGTTTGACGATGGTGGCGGTATTTCGAGCCTCGTTCGGATCGCTTGCGTTTCCACCGGCTAAAACCCAGGCATTATCGCGTCCCTCCGCCACAAACTGAGCGAACTCCTGGGCATTCATCATATCCAGCTTATTAGCTACCTGCTGCAAGCCGCCAGAAGCTTCCACCTGTATGCTCGATTGCCCTTTCCTGCCTCGCTTGGTCGTAATGATAACCACACCGTTTGCGCCCCGGGAACCATAGATAGCCGTAGCCGAAGCATCTTTTAAGATTTCGATCGACTCGATGTCTGAAGGGTTGATGGTGCTGAGCGGATTAATCTTTGATACGGTATTGTTGGCCATACCGCTGGAAGAGTAAGAGTTTCCGTTAAAACTCGACGCGTCCGATCCGCTGCCGCCGGCGCCAATGGCAAAGCCGTCAATCACGTATAGCGGCTGATTACCTCCGGTGATTGAGTTGATACCGCGTATAACCACATTAACGTTTCCCCCTGGGGAGCCGGTGGTTTGTGTGATTTGCGCGCCGGCCACTCTGCCCTGCATCAATTGGTCGAAACTAGCCGCCGGCGTTGGTATTAAGTCCCTTCCTGACAAATTTACAATGGAACCTGTTAAGTCGCGCTTTCGTTGCGTGCCGTAGCCCACTACTACGACATCTTCGAGCATTTGTGAAGTTGGTGTCAAACTGACCGTCAGGTTGTTTTCATCGCGCACCAGCACTTCCCGACGCTCAAAGCCGACATAGGTGAAAACGAGACTGGCGCCACTAGTCGCTGCAATGACGAACTGACCGTTTTCACCGGTTTTTGTAGAGGTGTTGCCCCCTTTAACGGTAATACTCACACCTGCTAAGGCTTGTCCGTCTTCTAATGAGACAACCCTTCCCCTGATTTGCGTCTGCCCTAAACTGATCTTATTTATAAATAAGAAGATCAGCAGGTAGACAAGCTTGAGTTTAATAAAAGATTTCATAAATTATTTGGTTAGATTTATAATTTATAGATAGCCTGTGTTATTCGACGATCACTGCTTCGATCGCTAAATATTCCCCTATTTTTTTTAACGTCTGTGCGTGATGTCCAATGCCAAGGGCAAAGTGATGCGTTGGCCCCTCTTTTACCCATTTTTTTAAAAAGGTTCGTACATCTGGTTTAAAATAGCCCCGCGTATTGGTGTTACCGGTGGGAGGAATGGGGCCTTCTACAGACATTCCTTCTGCTATGACAAATTTTATTTTTCCTTCATAAGTTGAAGTAATACTTAGCATGGTGATCGGACCCTCCTTTATTTTAAATTCGACGCCGGCACCAAAGCCGGGTTTTCCATGGTACTTTTTCAAGCTTCGCAGCACCGGTTGGCCTTCTGCTATGGAAATGTTGTGCGGACCGTCATGGCCAACAAGTACAAAGTTCTCCTGGAAGTCGACCGGGTGGAATTCGGCGAAGCTACCGCCTATCCCCAAGCGTTCCATAATCAGCATAGCGATGCAGCATTTCAGATCCGACTCGCCGCACATCGGAAAGCCGGCACCGGTGAGCAACGAGTTGCCTACGATTAGGTTGGTCATCACCTGCCGGGTTAAGCTGTTTTCTTCACCTTCGTAATAATAAGCCAATCCCGTCAAGTTTTTCTCCCGGACGAAGGTGTGCAAGGCGACGGATACACGTGCAGCAACCTCCAGGTCTGTGTCGCGCAGTTTTTCGGAGATGGGATCCGACACCGGGTCCGGTGTATCGAAGAAACCGAGGATCTTGTCTTTTTCGTAGTCGACAGCAGCCGACGAAACTTCATTATATTTATTGACAATCTCATGTGCTTCGCACTGCACAATGTGGAGGCCGAAGTGGGCCGTTAACATGGTTGCATCCGAATGCATATCCAACATCGCTTCTATGGGATGGCCGATATGGCCAATACGTGCTGTTTTGAGGTCGTGCAATACACGGGCGATATCGCAGTATTTCTTTATTTCTTCTTCGGCGGCGGGATCGTCATGTAATGTACCGATAATGACATCTGGGGCTTTCTTTCCCATGCGAACGGCTACGCCCGTGAACTCCGGCAAGGAACAGATGTCATCGTTGTAAAGTTGTTGATGCGTTGAAGCCCTACCGTAGTCGAGCGCCTTGTCCGGTTGGAGCGCTACCAAAACCATAGGGATATCTAATGCTCTTATAATAGCGCCAAAAGTACTGGAGGTGGCATAGGTGAGCATATCACAGAAAATAAGATCAAGGTTCCCTGCCTGGAGTTTCGGCACTAGGGCATAGGCGCCCATCACGTCATCTACCATGCCGAACTCAAAGAGCTCAATGTCGTACGTTTTTACTTTTTCGATGAATACCGCTTGCTTATCAAGCATCTGTTGATAGAGACCCTCAAATTGCGGCCAGTATTTTGCGTAGCCAACGCCAAATACGCCTATTCTCGGTCGTGTTTTTTCTCTTCTGTTAAAGTTTTTCATTCGCTTTTGTTACTAGTTTATATTTTCAGTTAACGCACTAAGTTGTTTTTTTGCAATACTTGTACGTTGTTCCTATTGAATTTTTTATCTGGTTTAATTGAGCGTTGAGAACTTCGGTGCTCGTGGTTTAAGATCGATGCAAAATGCGACGATTATAAAGGCTATCGGATACATAAGGCCGCACAGTAACCATAAAGGCGTGTATGTGTACTGTTGAACCACCAATCCGATGAGTGGGTTAACGATGAGGCCTGAAATAGCACCCGCAGTGCCAGAAAGCCCTACGATCGTGGATGTCGCTGTGTCTTCAAAGATGTCTGAAATGGCTGTGATGTAATTGGTAATCCAAAATCCATGTGCAAATAAGAGTATCGACATCAGTACAATGGCCTCGTTTAGATTTGTTGCAAGCGGTACCAGCATGGCCGACATGGTCAATAGTGCGGCAAATCCCATAATCGTCTTCCTAGCCTTATTAACCGAGTATTTCTTCTTAATCAGTCTGTCCGACAAATAGCCTCCTAGTATATTGGAGAAGCCGAGGGCTAAGAACGGTATCCATAAAAAGCGCCCGATGTCATCAAAGGAAACTTGCTTGGTTTCGTTGAGATATTTGGGGATCCAGAACATAAAAAAATAGAATACAGGATCTAGCAGAAAGCGGATAAGCAAGATGAGCAATGCAGACCGGTTTTTAAATATCTGAGAGAATGGCAATGTTTTTACGGTCGTTGGCAGTTTTGCCACTTCCGGCAAGGTTTCTTTTTTAGGCCACTGCACAAGAAGCCAAATTACGAGCCAAACGAGCCCTATTAATCCGGCTATAATAAAGCACCATCGCCATCCGTAAGCATTAGATAGCCAAATGGTGAGGACAGGTGCAATCACTGCCCCGATCGCCGAGCCGCCGATCGCAATGCCATTTGCTAGGGCACGTTCTTTTTTTGCAAACAGCTCATTCACGGTTTTGGCGGCTCCCGGGAAGCACGCTCCTTCGCCGAAACCGAGTAGAAAGCGCGAAGCGACCAGGTGCGAAAAGTGCGTCATAAATCCATGTAGGGCACTGGCAAGGGACCAGACGCCGACGGCTACTGCCAAGCCCTTTTTGCCACCGAATTTTTCTATTAATCGGCCGCCCACGGTGAACATCAAGGCGTAGCTGACCAAGAAGCTGGTATTCACCCATCCATATTGAATATCGGATATATTGAACTCTTTCTGGATCTTAATGATGGTAATAGATAGTATCTGACGGTCGAGAAAATTGAGGCCTGTTGCGATAAACACCAAGCTTACAATGATCCAACGGATATTACGGGTTAGCATAAGGCGGCGATTATAGGGTTCATAATAATGAATAGGTATTAACTTCTTTTATGTACTGCGGATACCGTTTAAACAAACCGCGGTTGAAAGGATCCAGGCCTGCCACCATGCCAATAGGATATTCTTTATACTTCATAACTTGTTTTGGTTAGCATTGGCAAACTTATCTTAGTGCGTTAAGTTTGTTGATACAAATATAGCTAAATATTATAAATCAGCAAGTTTTATTGTAAAAAAAAATATTAGACCTGTGGGTTCTATGATTCTTATAGCACTAAGTTGAAATGGCGTTTAATGGGAAAGCTTGGCGTGGCTTTATTACCAGTCTATGGTGCACTGATTTTCTGTAGGGGGTATGTAAGGACAGCCTGCTTTAGTAGCGCTACCACTTCATCTATTTCCTCTTTGTTAAGTGAAGCAAAGCCGAGACGCATACCTTGTTGTTGATGTTGGAAAGTAAGAGCCATGCCATTCATATTGATACCTTTGTAACTGGCTAGTGCGGTGGCGTGATCCAGTGAAAAGGGGGTGCGAAAGCCAATCCAAAGTGCCATATTTCCGTTAGGGGTATTTATTGCAAGCTGATTTCCTAATTTTTCTTTTAATTGATGAATAAGATAATCCCTCCGCTCGCGATAGATTTTGGTTGCCTTTTTGATATGCCGTGATAGTTCGCCGTTATTGATTAATGTAGCCAAGGTGTTTTCCATAATCTCGTCACCCATGATATTAATTAATCGCCGGAGCCTATAGGCTTTTTTAATGAGCGTTGCACTGGCGATCATAAAGCCAACACGTAGATAAGGCGATATCACCTTGGAAAAGGATCCAACATAAACAATATCTATTCCCTGTGCCTGGCTATATAAAGGTAGATAGGCCGAGTCGTCGTATTGAAAATCATAATCGTAATCGTCTTCGATAATAGTAAAACGGTATGTGCGGGCTAGTTGAAACAATTTGTTGCGTCGGGAAGCACTTAATGCTACGGTAGTAGGGTAGTGGTGGTGCGGAATACAGTAGACGATCCGTATCGCATGCATTTTGCACAACTGTTCTACGGCGTCTACATCCATACCTTCTTCATCGATTTTTACCTGATGCAACTGAGCTCCGGCATGTTTGAATACCTCGTCCGCCAAGTGATAGCCCGGGGTGCCAACAATCACATGTGCGCCGGGATTCACGAGGCATTTTGCTGCCAGATAGATGCCCATCTGTGCGCCATTGGTTACCATCACCTCGTCGAGGCGGGTATTTATGCCACGGGTTTTTTGTAAATAACCGACCAAGGTGTTTCGCAGCGAGAATGCTCCCCAGGGCAATAAGGGGTCTTCCATAGATTGCAATGCCTTTTGTCGCAATGAAAAGCGGTATTCGCGGGTAATTAACTCGTGTGGAAAAAGACGTATGTCCGGATAGCCGTCGTTTAATACAATTCGATTGCCAGTATGCACGCGTGTTGTAAAGTGTACAACGTCGGAAAAGTGATCTTCCGTTGCCGGCTGTTGCTCGTTTATCCAGGGCTTAGGCTGTAAGTCAGGAAGTGTGTTGGCTACAATTACGCCTTTCCGCGGATTGATATCCACCCAAGCTTGTGCGTAAAGTTCGTCGTAAGCGGAAATGATGGTCTTACGATGAACATTTAACGTTTTTGCCAAGGTGCGTGTGCCTGGAAGGCGAGCACCGCTTTCAATAATGCCTTTTTGAATCGCATCAATTACGCCTGTAGCAATTTGTTGGTATAAAGCAGTGTCGGCCGTACGGTCTATTGGGATAAGTTGTCTAAATGGTAACATCAATTTGCTATTTTTTAAAACTGGACCGTTGTGTTTAAAAAAACTGGATGCCTAAAGGAGTTTGTTTCTCTTATAATTTTGGGTAAATCTACAAAAAAATCGATTTTTCGTTTGTTCTATTTTAAAATTTGATGAAAAATATTGAAAACTATAAAAAAAGTGCTGTTTCGTTGTTCAATGTTGGATTTTCTGATTCATAATGAGCGGATGATGAATGCGTGGGTTGTATTCGTTTAATAAATCACCTAAATATCTAAGGCTTATGTATAAAAACAAATTTTTATGGCTGTTAGTGGCCTGCTTGTGCATGCATGTTTCTTATGCGCAGACGGAACGTAGCCTTTACGGCACGGTGCGATCAATGGTATCGAAGGAACCGCTACCCGGGGTTTCCGTCCGTGTAAAGGAGACGACGGGCGGGGTAACAACGGATGGTGACGGTAAGTTCGTTTTACGGGTTTCTCCTGATGCTAAAGCCCTCATTTTGTCTTCCGTAGGTTTAGTAAGCAAGGAAGTGCCAATTCCGGAGAGCAACCAGTTGGACATTGAAATGCAGGACGCAGATGTAGGACTGAACGAGGTAGTGGTGGTAGGGTATGGTACCCAGCGCCGCGGTGAAGTCTCCGGCGCAATCGCTTCTGTGAAAGGCGCTAGTATCGAAAACTTACCTTCGGTTAGTTTGGACAAAGCGATGCAAGGACGCGCTGCCGGAGTGCAAGTCAATGCGAACAATGGTTTACCCGGGGGTGCTTCCGAGGTTCGGATCAGGGGCGTAGGATCGGTTAACGCGGGGAATCAACCCCTGTATATTGTAGACGGGGTGCAGATCAACCCCGCAGTTCGTTCAGTGAATTTGGCTTCTTCCAATCCGTTGAGTGGTATCAATGCAAACGACATTGAATCCATCGATATCCTTAAGGATGCTGCTGCGGCTTCTGTGTACGGTGCACAGGCCGGAAACGGGGTTATTATAATTACGACCAAGCGCGGTAAATCGGGCAAACCGCGCTTTGACCTAAATGCCTATACCGGAACGAGCCAGATTCTGAAAAAGCCTGACTTGCTGACCGGGCCGCAATGGGTAGCCTTAACGCGCGAGGGGGCACTTAATTCGGGAGACCTTACAGCGGCCTATAACGCCGATTTAACTAACGGCCTAGCGGAAAATGCGCCTACTTACGATTGGGTAGACGCGGTTACACGCAATGGAGCTATACAAAATTACGAATTAGCCGTAAACGGTGGAACAGACAAGGTTCGTTATTATCTGGGCGGTGCATTTAACGATACCAAATATCACTTTATTGGCTATGACTTTCAGCGAGGAACTTTTAGATCTAATTTAGACGCCGAACTTTCGGAGAAGGTGTCCATTGAGACAAGGATTAACTTAAGTACTGTGCGTCAGCGTTCTTCGGATATCCCTTCCTTTCAACTTTACAATATTTTCATTACAGGACTATCGGGTGTTCCTATTGATCCAATATATAACGCTGACGGTACATATAATACAAACCTCCGTGGTTGGGATAACCCACTTTTGGTAGCGGACCAAAATAAGAATCTTGGGATTACCAATCAATTAGTCGGAAACTTCGCATTGAACTATGATATTTTGCCTGGTTTGAAGTTCCGCTCATCCTATTCATTGGAATATAGCGGCGTCAATGAGGAACGCTTCTACGATCCACGCAGTAACGCGGGGGCTGCGGTAGGAGGGTCTGTCTACTTTAATGATTCCAAGGTGATCAATTGGCAGACCGATCAAACGCTTACCTACAACCGTGTTTTTAACGAAGACCATAACTTGAGTGCTCTGTTGGGCTTTAATTACCGAAATGAGGTGTTTACAAAACACGGTTCGCAAGGCAATGGCGTAGCCACGCCCGCCTTTGGAAATACGTTGACGGGCACGACGCCGGTGATGGTGACTTCTACCTACGATCAATTTAAACTTGCGGGCATTTTCGGCCGGATCGGTTATACTTTTAAAAATAAATATATCGCACAGTTTACTTTGCGGCGGGATGGCTCGTCGCGCTTTGGGGCAAACAATGTGTTCGGTTACTTTCCGGCGGTTTCCGCAGCATGGCGTTTAGTTGATGAAGCATTTATGGAAACAGTACCTGTTTTTTCCGAGTTAAAACTTCGGGCGAGTTATGGTGAAACAGGTAACAGCGAACTTATGGTGAATACATCGGGTGCAGGTTCTTATTACCCGGCCTTATCCTTATTTTCGACTTCTCCAGAGGCGTCATATAACGGTGCTGCGGGCGTCAGTTTCTTTCAACTTGGTAACGCGAATCTAGGTTGGGAACGGAATGTTACAAAAAATATCGGCTTGGATTATGGCTTATTCAAGGGGCGTATTAGCGGTACCCTTGATTACTTTATTCGCACCACAAAAGACTTACTTTTAAATCGGCCCTTGCCCAATACCTCAGGTTTCACGACTATCGCCGAAAACGTGGGCTCACTGGAAAATCGTGGGCTGGAGATTGGTTTGAATACGGTGAACCTGACAGGAGCTTTTAAATGGAGTACCGATATCAATTTTACTTTTTTGGATAATAAGGTTTTGTCGCTTATTAATGATAGTCAGGATTTGCCTGCTAATAATTTATGGGTAGGGAAGGCTTTGGGAACGCAATATTTGGTGAAATGGGCGGGTGTTAACCCGGCGGACGGCCGACCTATGTGGTATGATGCAAATGACCAAATTACCTACGTGCCGGTAGCTGCGGACAGACGCTTTGGCATCGGTAGTAATTTAATTCCCGACTATTACGGCGGTATCACAAATACTTTCTCCTACAAAGGATTTGAATTGAGTGCCTTTTTCCAGTTCCAGGTAGGAACCGTACAACAGGATCAGCCTACCGGCTGGCTCTTAAGCGATTTTCGTTATCCTTACAATCAAGATGCCTCTATTTTGAATAGATGGACAGCACCTGGCGAGGTGACCGGCGTGCCACGTATTTCGCCGGGCGCCACCTTTCCGGGCACCTCCAGTCCGATTTTTGGTTCTACCGGAGCGGGGTCTGATCGCTTTTTTTCAGATGCCTCTTATATTCGTTTAAAGACGGTGACCGTCGGTTACACCTTTCCAGCCAGTTGGCTGCAAAGAACCGGATTGGGCCGCGCAAGGCTGTACGTGCAGGGGTATAACCTGTGGACAGGCACGAACTATACGGGCTTAGATCCTGAATTTACGGCGGGTGGTTACAATATGGGACTGGCGCCACAAGGAAAATCCTACACACTGGGAATACAATTGGGTTTTTAATTGACTTAATCTGGAAAACATGAAGAAAATACTGAACTATATATCGGTGGCACTCGCTTTGTCGCTTACAGGCTGTAAGGGAATGCTGGATGTTGAGCCACGGACATACGTGGAGTCAGATCAGGCTATCAATACGGTGCTTGGTATGGAGGCAGCGATTAACGGTGCCTATGCAAAACTTAGGATAAACACCTATTACGGATTGGCTATGGTCGTTTATCCTGAATTATTGGCTGATAATGTGCGATTAGTGCAAGCAGCAACGCAAAGCGGGCGAGGTGTGGGGTACGATGTGAACAACCCGGGTTCCCACCTGAATATTTGGACACCGGCGTATTCGGCGATCAATGCGGCTAACCTAATCATCGAAAAGGCTGATGCTGTAGGTGATGGAACCGATGCAGAGAAGGCCTCTTTCAAAGCACAGGCGTATTTTTTACGGGCGTTGGTTTACTTCGATTTGTTGAAAACCTATGCCTATAATCCTAATTATATACAAGGGAATGCCGATTTGGGTGTGCCGCTTTTGACGGAGGCTGTGGACGACTTGACAAAAATCACTTATCCTGAAAGGGCAACGGTTGCAGCGGGGTATAGTTTGGTGGAACAGGATCTGTCGGAAGCAATCCGTTATTTTCAACAACCGGATGTAAACGGGAGGGCAGGAGCGCCTTTTTATGGAACAAAAGCGGCGGCGCATGCTTTACTTTCGCGTTTATATTTATACTGGGGAGCCGCTAAATGGGATGCCGCCGTCGAGCAAGCCGATTTGGCGATTGATGAGGGGGTAGGGCTTTTCCAACCGGATGCGGCTTCTTACTTAAATATGTGGACCGAGCCAAGCAATCCCGAATCGGTATTTGAAGTGCAGTTTGCGTCAATCAACGAAGTGCCGCAAACGAGCAATAACAATACCATTCAGGCATTTTATCAGCAAGAGCGAAATGGAAGCCAATTCCTGGGATGGGGTGATGTGGTGATAGCAAGTAATTTTTTATCAGCTTTTGAGCAGGGTGATATTCGTCGGGAACTGGTAGTGCCTTATACCCGTTCAAATGGTGAACAGGTGATTCAAACCGACAAGTTCTCTGGCAGTAAAGGTATTTTTGGTTGGGATAATGTACCTGTGATCCGTATCTCTGAGGTCTATCTCAACAGGGCGGAGGCACAGGCTCAGTTAGGACGTGTTCAGGAGGCCCAGGAAGACCTGAATCGTATTCGCACGCGCGCGGGACTGGCGGCTATCACGCCGCAAGGGGCAGATTTGTTGACAGCTATTCGCCGGGAGCGGCGCCTTGAATTGGCTTTTGAAGGGCAACGCTTTTTTGATCTTACACGGTTGGGAATAGATATTTCAAAAGAGACCATCGTGCCGATCCCTTTTTCTGATTACCGAATTCTGGCGCCGTTACCCCAGTCCGAAATCGATATCAACAGTAACTTAATTCAAAATAGAGGTTATTAAACGTATTATTATGAAAAGAATTTGCATCCACATTTTTATAGTAGGCTCACTCTTCGTTTTATGTTCTGCCTGCAGAAAGGAACGGGATCTCAGTTATCAAGGCCCCACGGTGGTGGAGTTTAGCAATCCCGCTACCGGGACAACGGTGAAAACTATGGGGCCGACTATTGGCGGTAGCAGTTTGAAAGGCGATAACCCTGCGATTCCTATTAGGGGCGATCGTGATAGTGTGCTGATCCAATTGGTAGGACCACAACGCAACGATCCGGTGGATATATACTATGAAGTGATTCCGGCCACCGCAGTAGAAGGCGTAGATTTTCAGATTATTGGTGAGCCGGGTTCGGTAACTATTGAATCTAATAGCAGCGCGACAGCAATCTATCTGCGTTTGTTAAATAGAGATACAAATCCGGCATCAATAAAGAATGTAGCTTTCCGGATAACCGGAACCAATCAGTCCGACGTGTCACCTAGCGCCAATTATAGCAGTTTTACAGCGAATATTTTTCCTATGCGTGTGTTTCTCGATAGGACGCTGACCAAGGAAAAACCGTATTTTTCTTTGTTGGACGGAGAATCGTACGACCGACCTAATGAAAATGAGCAGATGGATCTGTACTTAGCGGCTGGCGAAATAACTTCTTTGGTAAGTCCTGCTGGACGGAATACCTTCTTTTCACAGAGATTGTATACGCCCGGTTCGGATATTCCCGCTTATTTGCAAAACTCTTATGTTACCTTGCAGCTTCACAATGCTACGAGCACTACGGTCAATGCGATACCAAGTGCAGGTACCGCAAGCAACGCGGTTACGCAGTCTTCTGCAGCATTAGCGGTTAATGGCGTATACGCTTTTATGACAACGGAAGGAAAGAAAGGATATATTCGAATAAAGGAAGTCGGTACCGACAACAATTGTGTTTTTGATATTATGTTCCAACCTTAATATGAATGATGGGAAATTATAAAAACGGAATGATGCCTTTTGGTGTGGCATTTTTAGTCTTTTTAAGTCTGATAGGGGCGGTGATGGCGCAAGAAGCCAACGATTTGCCCTTAGTGGGCTCTCAGTCGGTAGCGATCGATACCGACGAAGGCACTTGGATGGCCCTTGATGTATCGCCTGATGGAAAAAAATTGGTCTTTTCCATGTTAGGTGATCTCTATGAGCTGCCTATTTCTGGTGGCGAAGCAAGGCAGTTGACCGAGGGGCTTGCGATGGATATACAACCCCGGTATAGTCCTGATGGTAAGGCAATTGCCTTTATTTCCGATCGCGATGGCGCCGAAAATGTATGGATATTAACGCTGGCAACCGGCCAATATAAGCAGGTCACAAAAGCGACCGATGAATATATGGAGGGACTGAGTTGGACGAGAGACGGACAGTATTTGGTGGTTTCTAAAGGGGTAGGAATTCCAAAGTTACATCTCATCCATCGTAACGGGGGCACAGGCACGGCTTTGACACCTGAACCGGCGAGCTTGAAGGCGATCGAACCGTTTGTAGCGCCAAACGACAGTTTAATTTGGTTTGCTAAACGGACAGGTATGTGGGACTATAATGCCAAGCTCCCGCAATACCAGTTGAATACTTATGATCGGGCAAATGGCCAGCTCGAAGTTCGTACTTCGCGTTACGGATCGGCTTTTAGTCCGACACTTTCGCCAGACGGTAGGTGGCTTGTCTATGGCACGCGTTACGATGCGCATACTGCCTTCGTGTTGCAAGACTTACTGACAGGAGAAGAGGAGCTATTGGCGCATCCGGTTCAACGAGATGATCAGGAAGCCTTAGCTGCAATGGGTGTGTTACCTGCCATGTCGTTTACGCCCGACAGCAAGCAGCTCATTGCAGCCTATGATGGAAAGATTCAGTCGATATCCCTGTCAGACAAATCAGTTAAACAGATTCCTTTCCATGTGAAAACCGTATTGACGGTAGGGCCGAAGTTACACTTCAAGTTTCCAATCAGTGATGAAACACAATTCCCGGCATCTCAAGTTCGCGATATAGCCGTATCACCTGACGGAAAGAGAGCTGCGCTGATTATAGCCGATCGTCTCTACGTGATGGACTACCCGAACGGCAAACCCAAGCGGGTAAGTAATTTGGAACAAACGGAGGCTCAGCCGGCTTGGTCGCCCGATAGTCGGAGTTTGGCATTCGTTACGTGGGATGGAATGCAAGGTGCTATCTATACCTGTATAGCCGAGCCAAATACGTCAGTTCGGAAGCTTACAGAGCAAGGAGGCTTGTATCAGGAACCTGTATGGTCGCCTGATGGAATGCGGGTTCTATTTATCCAGGGGAAGGCAGCCGCGAACCGAATGGGAACCTCAAATAGAACGGGCGCCCGGGAATGGTTAAGCTGGATTGCAGCGGACGGGGGGGCTATTCATCGAATCACACAGGCAGAGGGTGGTAATCCGCATTTTGGCGAAGAAGCGCATAGGATTTTCCTCTATAGCCAAAAGGACGGGCTATTTTCCATTAATTGGGACGGACACGACAAAAAGCAACATTTGAAATTATCGGGCATCCGTACCTATGCTTTTTCCAACGATCACGGGGGTGAGTTTCAGTTTTTCCGTAGTAATGCACAACCGAGCTTGATGATGGTAGCGCCGAAAGGCAACAAGGCTTTTGCTAAGATTTCGAACACTATTTATGTGCTAGAGATTCCGCAAGTTGGCGCTCAAGTGCCGTTGATACATGTGGCTAACGAAGCGCAAGCAGAATTTCCTGTTAAGCGGATCACAGAGATTGGATGCGAATTTCCTTCTTGGAGTGCCGATGGCCGATCGATTTATGGTGCTTTAGGGCCTGTATTAATGGAGTATGTAATGGGCCAGCAGTTGGCGGATTCGGTAAGTTTAACGGAACGTCGATTGGAGGTGCCCCTCGTGGCGGCCTATGGGAAGGGGGAATACATGTTACAGGGCGCGCGGATCATCACGATGCGCAATGAAGAAGTGATTGAAAAAGGGGATGTGTTGATAAAAGGCCGTCGGATTGTGGCGGTGGGACCATCAGGTTCTATACAGGCGGCTCCGAACGTGAAGCGTGTAACGATGGAAGGGCTGACGATCGCGCCCGGCTTTATTGATATTCACGATCATGGCGCGCTGCCGCTCAATTTGCACGAAAAACAACCCAGCTCTTTAGCTTTGACGTTAGCTTATGGCGTGACAACCATTCGGAACCCGCAGCCACATGTGACTGATATTTTGACCTATCAGGATAAAGTACGTATGGGCGAAACGTTAGGACCGCGAATCTATTCGACGGGGCCGGGTGTAGGCTATTGGGCTTATGATATCAAAAGCCTGGCACATGCACGGCAGGTGTTGAAGCAATATGCAAATTATTTTGATACTAAAACGCTGAAAATGTATGCTGTTGGTAACCGGAAACAACGACAATGGATCATTATGGCCGCACAGGAACTTCGACTGCTGCCGACAACAGAGGGTAACCTCGACTTTAAATTAGGTGTAACAGAGTTATTGGACGGCTATCCAGGGCACGAGCATGCACACCCGATTGCTCCTTTGTATACGGATTTTACCACCTTAGCTGGTGCAATAGGTATCGCCTATACACCTACTTTGCTAATTAGTTATGGTGCGCCGAATGCGGAGAACTATTTCTTTACGCATGAGAATGTATTGCATGACGAAAAGCTCAAAAGCTTAATGCCGAAAGAGGAGTTGGACCGTAAAATTCGGCGGAGACCGATGTGGGCTTTGGATGAGGAGTATCTTTTTCCAGCGCATGCGAGGGCGGCACAGGCCATGGCCGAAAAGGGCGCTTTGGTTTGTGTGGGCGCTCATTCGCAGTTCCAAGGCTTGGGTTATCATTGGGAGATGTGGGCTCTGGGAGCTGGTATGAAGCCTTTGGAAGTTTTAAAAGCGGCCACCCTAAACGGAGCGAAAGCTATTGGATTAGACGGAGATCTTGGGAGCATCGAGCAAGGGAAATTGGCGGACATGGTGGTGATGGAAGGAAATCCATTAGAAGATATAAAGAATACGAATACGATTAAATACATCATTAAGGACGGTCAGGCTTACGACGGTAAGGACTTGCAAAAAGTGCTTTGGTAAGCGAGTCGTTATTTGTTGAAAAAGAATTTTTTATGAAGAGTTTAAAAAGAAGAGAAAGGTGGACCAAGAGACTGGCCCTGTTGTTACTGGGTTTTTCCAACTTAGTTGCGTCCGCTCAAACAGCTGATCAAGTGTTTTATGGCAAAATCTATACGCAAAATGATCAAGTTCCGTGGGCGGAGGCCATGGCAGTTTCCAGCGACACCATTATGGCTGTGGGATCGGTTTCGGAAGTCCAACGGTTAATCGGAAAGAAAACGGTGGTAGTTCAGCTTACGGATAAGCAACTGTTATTACCAGGTTTTATCGATAGCCATACCCATCTAGTAGACGGAGGCTTTCGTTTGTTCTCCGTACAATTACGTGAGGCAAAAACACCTCAAGCGTTTATTGATACGTTAAAAGCCTATGTCAAGACACTTAAACCCGGCGAATGGATTACAGGTGGAAATTGGGATCATCAGAATTGGAATGGCGAGATGCCGACCCGTCATTGGATTGATTCGATAACGCCGCATAATCCCGTAGCCATTACCCGCATGGACGGACATACAATCTTAGTCAATTCATTGGCTATGAAATTGGCAGGTGTAGATAACCGGCAACCCGATGTAGCGGGCGGGGAGATTATTCGGAAAGATGGTGAACTACTGGGCTTATTTAAAGACAATGCTAAAAATCTGATCACCGCTAAAATCCCCCCGGCAACTAGGGAACAAAAGGAAAAAGCCCTACAAGGGGCCATGCACTATATGGCACAGAACGGGGTGACTTCTGTTGTTAGCCTAACGGGTACCGGTTTTGGCAGTTATTATGACGTGTATGAAAAAGCGCGGCTGGAGAACAAGCTGAATACCCGCATTTATGCGGCGAAAGAAATTGAAAATTGGCAAGCGCTCGGCGAAGAGGTCAAGGCTCAGGGCAATGGTGATCGTTGGCTGCGTCGTGGCGCTTTAAAAGGTTTTATGGACGGCTCTTTGGGTGCGCATACTGCAGCCTTTAAAGAGGCCTTTTCTGACACTCCGCGTGATTCCGGCTTCTTAGTGGTTGATGAGCAGACGATGTATGCACGTATGAAAGGTGCGGACAGTTTGGGCTTGCACTTGATTGTTCATGCTATCGGCGATCGTTCGGTGACTTCCTTTCTTAATATGGTGGCCCGTTTAGAACGGGAAAATGGACCTCGTGATCGGCGCATCCGCATGGAGCATGCGCAGCACGTAAGTGCTGAGGATTTTAAACGCTTTAAGGAATTAGGTGTGATTGCCAGCATGCAACCCTACCATGCTATTGACGACGGTCGTTGGGCTGATAAGGTGATTGGAAGCGAACGAGCAAAACATGCTTTTGCTATGAAAAGTATGTTCGATGAGGGTACAAAAGTGGTCTTTGGTAGCGATTGGCATGTTGCACCTGCTTCTCCGATGCTAGGTATTTACGCAGCCGTAACACGCCGAACAATTGATGGAGCTAATCCGGATGGATGGGTGCCTGAACAGAAAATAACGGTGGAACAAGCGGTAAGGGCTTATACCATCGATGCTGCCTACGGTATTTTCGAAGAAGGAACTCGAGGCTCCCTGATAAAGGGAAAGTTGGCCGATTTTGTTATCTTGAACGAAAATATTCTAAACATTGATCCAAACGATTTGCCGAATGTAACGGTTTTAAATACCTATGTAGGTGGAAAAGAAGTTTATCGCAAGCCATAAGAATGATGTACATACCTAAACAATATAGGGTGGATGACCCGAAAGTAATCCACCAATTTATTCGGGAGCATGGTTTTGCTACCTTGGTAAGCTGTACGGAGAATTTCCCTATAGCGACGCATATACCTATCGAATTGGAAACAAGAGCGGATGGCGAGACCGTGTTGTGGGGCCATCTCGCTAAAGCAAATGAGCATTGGAAATTCTTTGAGCGTTTTCCAAAGGTGCTGGCCATCTTTCAGTCGCCGGTTCACCATTATATTTCCTCTTCATGGTACGATCATGCCAACGCGCCCACCTACAATTATATGAGTGTGCAAGTGGAGGGAATAATCAGGCGGTTAAGCGAAGCGGAAGAATGGGAGTCGGTCAAACGCCTGGTTCGCAGATATGAGCAAATTGCCACGCATCCGGTCGACTTAGAGACGTTACCGCCTGCAGTGCAGCGGGAAATGAAGGGCCTCGTTGGCTTTGAGATTGAGATTATCAAAATGAATGCCGCTTTTAAGCTTAGTCAGAACCGGGACGATAAGAACTTTAAGTTGATTGTCGAAGCGCTTTCAAGACAGGATTCAATTATAGCGAAAGAGCTGGCGTTGATTATGGAAAAACATAGGGCAGGTGAATAAAATAGATGGAAAATGGTGAGTAAGTACGATTTTGTGAATAAGGACACGCGTTCGCTGATAGCGTTGGAGGAACGGTATGGAGCCCATAATTATGCTCCATTACCCGTGGTGTTACGGGAGGGGAAAGGGGTGTTTGTATGGGATGTTGAAGGTAAGGAGTATTTCGATTTCCTTTCCGGTTATTCGTCTCTGAACCAAGGGCATTGTCACCCCAAAATTGTAAACGCGCTTATAGAGCAGGCGCAAAAGCTGACATTAACGTCGCGCGCGTTCCACAGCGAACTTTTAGCGGAATATGCCGCCTATATAACCGACTATTTTGGTTATGACAAGGTACTGCCGATGAACAGCGGGGTAGAGGCGGTGGAAACAGCTTTGAAGCTGGCTCGTAAATGGGCATATACGGTAAAAGGTATACCGCCGGATCGTGCAAAAATTATTACGGTAAGCGAAAACTTTCACGGACGCACGTTAAATGTTATTTCCTTCAGTACCGACCCGAAAGCAAAGAAAGGCTTCGGGCCCTTTATGTCCGGATATATTTCCATTCCTTATAACGACCTGGAAGCCTTGGCCGAAGCCGTAGCGGATGCGCAGGTTGCCGCATTTCTGGTAGAGCCGATACAGGGTGAGGCTGGTGTCCGCGTGCCGGATGCAGGTTATTTGACAGGGGCCTATCGATTGTGCAAGGAGGCGGGGGTCCTTTTTATTGGCGACGAGATACAAACAGGTCTTGCTCGAACGGGTCGGATGTTAGCTTGCGATTACGAGGATGTGCGGCCCGACATCCTAATTTTGGGAAAGGCCTTGAGCGGTGGGATGCTGCCGATATCGGCGGTGCTGTGTGACGATAATATCATGCTTTGCTTGAAGCCAGGTGAACACGGTTCTACCTATGGAGGTAATCCGTTGGCTTGCGCGGTAGCCATGGCGGCTCTGGAGGTATTGAACGAGGAAAACTTGGTGAGTAATGCGGAGACACAAGGGGCGTACTTTCGAGACAGATTGCGCGCCTTGGAGCATCCAAACATCGCTGAGATCCGTGGTAAAGGTTTATTAAACGCCGTGGTGCTGCGCCATGATCATGCGGACGCTGCCGAGTCATTGTGTTTGGAGATGTTACGTAATGGCCTGTTGGCCAAGCCAACGCATGGCGATAAAATTCGCTTTTCGCCACCGCTAGTCATAACGCGTGATGAAATGGATCGCGCACTGGCCATCATCGAACAGAGTTTGGCTGCATGTTTTTGAGGATGTTAGCGGTGTTTATGATCTCGTTTTCGCGATTAAAAAGGTTAAGTTCAAATCTGATTTAGCCCTTTTTACCTGCATTTTTTTTGTCCGCCCTATCAAAAGCAATTGAATGATCTGTCTGTTATCAAGACGAGTTAGAAAAGCCTTGCCTAGGACGGCTATTGAATTTCTGAACTCATAAAGAATAGTCGAACTCAGGTTATTAAGTTCGACGTATTCGACGGCTCCTTAATTGGTTTTTTTTACGAGACTGCAATAGATCAATCCTGCAGCAAGTACTGCACTCAATGTCACCAAAGCAAGCTTTTGCAGCGAGCGTTTTCCGCTCGGTTTAGTGGAAAGCCAGGCAACGGCTGTTCCAACGTCGGTGTGCGAAAAGCCTTTTGCTACGCCCGGTATGAGTTTGCTGGCCATATCGGTGAAAGTATGTACGTTTTCTTCATCCGTTACAATGGCCATTTTTTTCCATTCGTGTAAATGTTTCATGCCGGTGACCATGTTCTGGAACCAGGCATTAACATTAAAATCGTTCACAGGCGTATTAAGGATGAGCAGATAATGAATCTCACCATACTGCGACGATAGTTTTTCTAAGCCTGGTAGCAACACGTCTATTATATCTTTTCCGCTAACATCGCCGGACGCACGTACGCCGAACACATGGGGTGGCAGGGCTTCTATTTTTTCTAACATAATGTATACTAACGGTTATACAATTTCTAACAGCGGCAAGATATAAATGTTCTACGCAGCTAGGCCACGAGGGCATGCGGTATAATGAAATGTGAAATGTGTGAATTTCAAAACGGAATAGGGTGAAAGAATGAGGGGATTAGCGCGTGCTTTGCAGGAGATACCACACCAAGACCACACCCAGCACTATAATAGCGATAGTGATACCGAGGAATGTGCGCCAAGAGGGCCGAAAGTTATTGGCCAACAACTGTTCTTGCGTCTTTTTAAATCGATAGTAGGCAAAAACGGCCATGGTCATGCCGCTAGCCACTAATGCCATGCCTATCGAATCCGAGTATCGGTGATGGGGAAAGCTGGTTCCTATGTCTATTACCGAGCTGAGTTGTCTGATGAATAAGGAGAATTTGACTACAACAAAGCCCAGTCCGATGGTAGCTATACAGGTACGGACCCACGCTAAAAAAGTCCGTTCATTGGCAAGATGGTCATTGGGAACAGGCTTTTTATCTTTCTCCATTTGCGCGTAACTTTTTTTAAGAACAGATTAATAGGCCAACTGTTTGCGAAAGCAGGCCCGAAGAATAGTGAGAAAACAACCGGCTTGGCTTACGCATAATAAATGTGGGGTTATTCCAACAAGTGATGAGACCTATAGTTAAGGATATCCGTTAACCCTTCGCTGGATAGTGTTTGCCATTGGTAGTTCTCTAAGTTATTTATTTCCAGTTCTTTATTGAAGTAATGTTCGGTTATGACGTATTTGTCGTTCAAAGGCAAATAGTCAAATTCACCAATCGTTTTAATTGGGATGCGCAACAGTTTGCTTAGGGATTTCAACGTTAAGGGCATGTTAGTCAGTATTCGATTGAAGATATCACTGTGCAAAAATGTTGCCAAATTATCCGTTTTGAGTAAAAATAGCTGGTTATGTGGTTAATAGAATATGTATTCTGTATGAGCTTATCATTTAATCGGTTGGTTTTCAGCTTGAAGTATGCTTGAAAACTTTACAGAAGCCACAGTTTATAAAACATGAAAAACTTTCTGACAATGATATCGTATCTTTATTAGTACAGTTCTTATACCGATTAATAAATCGATATTACCTTCCTAAGAAATAGTAAGGTGCCTGGCTGCTCAATATTTCACTTCTGCCGGTATTCGGTGCGACATGTAAGTGGGTATATTGGTAGATGCCGGGGATTTTTAGGAATGAGAAAAAACCATTCGACAGCCGTTAATTGGTTTTGGTGTAAAGACAAAGCCTTTTCGTGTAAAATTTTTCGCATTGAACACGTATTGTGTTTTCTTTGTGAAAAAATGCGCCATTACTCCAATGATATTGGGAGTAGGTGACCACAGAGTGCCTTTTTTAACGAATATCAAGTAACCGATAATGTACACAGTAGGATTTATTAGAAGATGTTATCCCGATGTGCTGATCAATCCAGTATCGTGCAGGAGCTTCGCGGAGCTTTTAAAATGGTTTAATCAGTATGTGAATGAAGAAGAAAGCTTTGTGCATAAGGAATACATAATTGACTCGTTTGCGGAATCTCTTGAGCGGAATAAAGCTGTAACGATTAATTTAGCGAACGGCATCGCGCTTGTTTTTGCGATCGCAGACCAAATGGAAAAAGATATTCATCAGCGGGTGCACTTTAATTAAGCCGTGTCTCTTCCTCAATGAGCAGTTATCCATGGAAATAAGGCTGCCTTCTAAAAACGTTCCGACGTTAACGCTTTCCTAATGTCACACATTTTGGAACAAAACAAACGAATTTATTAAAGAAATTGAGTTTTCGATAATATTTTAGATATTTTAGCCTTTCTAGCTATGTTAGTGGTATAAGATCTAAAGATATGACATATTCTGCACGTATTGCCTTAGTTGCGGCTTTAGGCGGCTTTTTGTTTGGTTTCGAAACAGCGGTTATTTCTGGGGCAGAGCGAACCATTCAGGAATTTTGGAATCTGGACGCCTTTTGGCTTGGGTTCACAGTTGCGGCAAGCCTTATTGGAACGGTTTTAGGTTCTCTTATTATTGGAACGCCGGCACAGCAGTTTGGGAGGAAAAAGGTACTCATCGGTATTGCGCTGTTTTACGTGCTTTCGGCGATCGGTTGCGCACTTGCACAACCATGGTTGCTATTCGTTACGTTTCGCTTTTTAGGAGGAATTGCGGTGGGCGCTTCATCGGTTGTCGGCCCGATGTACATCGCCGAGATATCGCCTGCAAAGACGAGGGGGCGATTGGCTGGTATGTTCCAGCTTAATGTCGTTGGCGGAATATTGATTGCTTATTTAACGAATTACTTATTTTCGGCCACCGGTGCCGATAATGCCTGGCGCTATATGCTAGGTGTAATGGCGGTTCCGGCGGTAGTATTTTTTATTTTGCTTCAGTGGATACCAGAAAGTCCGAGATGGCTGGTGTTGCACGATAAAGACGAAGAAGCCGAGCGGATTTTTGTTCGTTTGGGCGAACAAGGGGCTTCACAGCTCATTCGAGAAGAGCACCGTTTAGCTGCCAGCGGTACGCGGGAACATCTTTTTAATGGAAAGTATAACAAGCCCATTTTATATGCCATTTTGTTGGCGATGTTCAATCAGCTTTCGGGCATTAATGCCATTTTATATTATGCACCTAGGATTTTTGAAATGGCAGGCTTTAATAAGGCCGACGCCTTTCAACAATCGGTTTATATCGGCCTTGCTAATTTTATCTTTACCGCCTTAGCCATGACGGTTATCGATCGCTTCGGTAGAAAACGTCTGTTACTGACAGGGGCGGTGGGAATGGTTGTATTTTTAGCCTTAACGGCTATTTCATTTAATAACCCGGAAACGGCTGATAAGCATGTTATTCTTTATTTGATCGGGTTTATCGCCTTCTTTGCCTTTTCGCAGGGAGCTGTGATCTGGGTGTTTATTTCGGAAATATTCCCTAATTCTGTACGCTCTCAGGGCGGATCGCTGGGCAGTTTTACGCACTGGATTATGGCAGCGATCATTTCTTGGTTATTTCCTATCATCGTTGAGGGCAGTCCTATGGGCGGCTTTTACTCTTTCGTTTTTTATAGCATCATGATGTTTCTTTCTTTTCTGTTCATTTGGCGTGTAATGCCGGAAACCAAGGGCAAAAGTTTGGAAGAGATACAGAAAGAACTGGGGATTTGATTCCTCTTATGGCTCGGATTTAGATTTCACTACCTAGGCCGCTTTCTTTTACTTGATTAGCTAAGGATATTGCTCGCGGGCTTTTTCCGGAGCGGCTCTATACCAAGTGCAGATACACTAAAAACATTCTTTTTTTCATATACGTAGCCTATTGGACGCTAAATACGGCTGCGCTGGATTTTTCTTGCTTTTATTTGATATGTTAAGAAGGATTTATATATTTGAATTATAATTGTTAATATAACACTTATACACTAACCAGTTAATACGAATGAAAAATTGCCTGAAAGTTCGCCAAATGTGGTGTTGTTATACCTCGAAAAAAGAGGAAGCCAAAAGGCTTGTCCGCTTCTAGAGGCTGGCAATGGAATTTTAGCATATTTCCCAAAGAACACGACAAATTATGTGTATGAAAATAATGACAACTGTCTTACGGTTAAAACAGATAGTTGCTTTTTCCTTTTTTTGTTTATCGCTTGGG
This sequence comes from Olivibacter sp. XZL3, assembly GCF_004368405.1. Taxonomy (GTDB): domain Bacteria; phylum Bacteroidota; class Bacteroidia; order Sphingobacteriales; family Sphingobacteriaceae; genus Olivibacter. Next base: position 175,581 of record NZ_SBJH01000004.1, on the reverse strand, counting down.
ATACCGACGCGATCATGGACTCAGGAGGCCAAGATGGAGCTCTTTCCGCTAGCATCAATAAGATTGGGCGATGGACCACTAAAAGAAGCGCAGGAAGTGGATCTCCATTATATACTGGCGTTAAATCCAGATCGTTTGCTAGCGCCCTATTTAAGTGAGGCCGGTCTGGAGCCAAAAGCCGAGCGCTATGGCAACTGGGAAAACACCGGTTTGGATGGTCATATAGGTGGTCATTATCTTTCTGCATTATCGCTCATGGCTGCGGCGACCGGAAACCAAGCTATACAGGATCGACTTGCCTATATGTTAAGCGAATTAAAACGCTGTCAGGATGAAGACTCGGAAGGTTATCTGGGCGGTATTCCGGGAGGCAAGCAGATGTGGAACGACATAAAACGCGGGAAAATAGAAGCCCAATCTTTTTCTTTAAATGGGAAATGGGTTCCCATTTATAATATTCATAAGCTCTTTGCCGGTTTAATTGATGCGTACCGTTATACAGGAAATGAGCAGTCGAGACAAATGGTTCTTAGGCTAGGGAATTGGTGGTTAAGCGTATTCGATGGGCTCACTGATGAGCAGATCCAAACCATATTACGTTCTGAACATGGCGGAATTAACGAAGCATTCGCGGATCTGGCCCAAATAAGTGGCGACCAAAAATACTTAAGAATGGCTGAACGACTTTCACATCGTGCCATACTACAGCCGTTAATGGCGGGCAAAGACGAGCTGACGGGCTTACACGCCAATACCCAAATTCCCAAGGTGATAGGTTTTGAGAAAATTGCGGCGCTGGCCGATAGCTTGGCCTGGGTAGATGCTGCCCGTTTTTTTTGGGAGACGGTGGTGGAGCGTCGTACTGTATCGATCGGCGGAAACAGTGAAAGTGAACATTTTCATGCCCTGAATAGTTTCGGAAAAATGTTGTCGTCTCGCGAAGGACCGGAAACCTGTAACACCTATAATATGATGAAATTGTCCAAAGATCTTTTCTTACTGGATCCGGAGCGGAGATTCATCGATTATTACGAAAGAGCCACCTACAATCATATTCTTTCGTCACAACATCCTTCGGAAGGTGGTTTTGTTTATTTTACACCTATGCGCCCGAATCATTATCGGGTATATTCCCAAGCGCAGGCCTGTTTCTGGTGCTGTGTCGGCAGTGGGTTAGAAAACCACGGCAAATACGGAGAGTTAATTTACTCCCATAGCGGAGCGGATCTTTATGTTAATCTCTTTATTCCGTCAACATTGAAATGGCCGCAGCAAGGCATATCGCTGCAACAGAATACAGCGTTCCCTTACGGTCAGAAAAGCGAAATTACCATTGAAGTAGTAAAACCGAAGGCTTTTTCGGTCTTTATCCGCAAGCCAAACTGGTTAGGAGAGAAAAGCATTAATCTTTTGGTAAATGGCAGAAAAATAAGCTATCAAGAAACAAAAGGATATTGGGAAATCAACCGTACATGGGCAGGAAAATCCATTATTACCTTTGATTTGCCTATGGAAATAAAGGCCGAGCTATTACCAAGCGGTGAACCATGGGTCTCCTATACCTATGGCCCAATTGTGCTGGCATCAAAAAATGGAACGGAAGATCTGAAAGGACTTTTTGCCGACGACAAGAGAATGGGGCATATTGCTGCGGGCGCATTACTTCCAACGGATGCCAACCCGATCCTGGTGTCTGAAAACGGAGCGCTCAGCCAGCACGCGAAGGTTTTAGATGCAAATAGATTGTTGTTTGAACTCAGTCACCTACATCAAAAAGGAAAAGCAACCAAAGCGACCCTTCAACCCTTCTTTTCTATACACGATGCACGTTATACCGTTTATTGGCGCACAGCTGACACACGGTCATTAGATAGTATTACCAAGGCGGCACGTCAGCGTGAAGAAGCACAATTAAAGCTCGATAAGCAAACGGTAGACGTCGTATCATTGGGTGAACAACAACCGGAGTCGGATCATCATATGCAGCAAGAGGATTCCTATACAGGGGTGTTGGGTGATTATCACTGGCGTGCCGCAAGAGGATGGTTTAGTTATGAAATGAACAACAAGGGCCGGCAAAGTAAAACAATAAGTATTAAACACGAACACGATACAGGAGCTTGTTATGAACTTTGGATAAACGATAAGAGGCTTTCCTTAACAGATCAAGCAAAAGATTCGGAAGGGATCGATATTTCAAGCTTTAATCTGGAAAAAGCGGATGTAGTTCAAGATAAATTAAGGGTTAAAATTAAGGCATGCAATGAAAAGACTACAGGAAAAATTTTAGAGATCAGGTTGTTGAAGTAGCAGCGCCTATACCGTATTCAAATCAGAAAGATGCAAAATAAACTACACATCATATCAATGAAAAAGTACTTATTTTTAGTAATTACCTTCAGTTTACTTCATTGCATGCAAGCCGGCGGTACCGTAATCACAAAAGAACCGGATTCTGCCTATCTTTTTGCCTATGCGTCGTTAAAAAACGGGGGGCGGAACGGACTACATTTCGCATGGAGTATCGACCGGAACAACTGGCATGCAATAGGACCGGAGCATAGTTATGTTCGTTGCGATTACGGAACTTGGGGAGCGCAAAAGCGGATGCTTACTCCTTTTTTATACCATGGTCCGGATGATATGTGGCACGCCGTGTGGTCTGTTAACGAAACAGATGGTGTTGTTGCACATGCTGCGTCAAAAGACTTGGTGTATTGGCAGCGTCAGTCCTATCCCATATTAATGCCAGAAGACAATTGCCTAATGCCGACTATTTCCTTCGACACGATAAATAGTCAATTTATGATCATGTGGCAGCGTATAAAAGGGGAGGAGGCCGACTATTTCCGCAGTTCGACCGCCGATTTTAAACATTTCTCGGTGGCTGAACGTCTCGATAGGCCTTTGGCCGAATATAGAAAAAGTATCCGTATCGACCATGTGGAGGAAACGGGAACGACGCATAAAGTGCCGTGGACTTTGATAAAAGGTTTGATGAAGGCGCAGCAACACGCGGCTTACGAGCAAACTTTATGGTCGGAAAAAACAGCGGAAGATGTAAGTCGTTTTGCGTCACTGAAGCCCTTGGATGTTAAAGTAACGATCGATGTAGCTAATAATAAAAAAATCAGTGATTTGTTGATGGGGGTTTTCTTTGAAGATATTAATTATGCAGCCGACGGTGGTTTGTATGCTGAGCTTGTACAAAATAGAGACTTTGAATATCGTTTAAGCGACAAAAAAGGTGCGGATACGAGCTGGAACAGTTACAAGGCTTGGACTTTGAAAGGGCAAGACGACGGTTTTAAGGTTGATAGTCTCGATCCATTGCATCCTAATAATCCGCACTATGCGGTGTTAAAAATAAAAAAGGTCGGTACGGCTTTGATAAATGAAGGTTTTGACGGAATTCCAATTACAGCTGGCGACCGTTACGATTTCTCTGTGTTTGCAAAGGCGGATCAAAGGCGCTTTGGCGGGTTTTTGATCCGTTTATCGGACCGGGATGGCGTTCCTTTAGGCGAGACGCGAATTGATAATATAGGAAGCGAGTGGACAAAATATGAAGCCTCTATTTTAGCGAAAAAAGGCGCTTCGGATGCGTGTTTGGAAATTATTCCGCAAAAAGTGGGACAAGTCCATCTGGATATGATATCCTTGTTTCCGGAGAAGACATTTAAAGGCCGGAAAAACGGACTGCGTGCGGATTTGGCCCAAGCGATAGCTGATATTCATCCACGATTTGTGCGTTTTCCTGGTGGCTGTGTTGCTCATGGGGATGGTCTAGCCAATATGTACCGTTGGCAAAATACCATCGGCCCGCTAGAAGCAAGGGTGCCGCAACGGAATTTATGGAATTATCATCAGACGGCGGGCCTAGGCTACTTTGAATATTTTCAGTTTTGCGAGGATATCGGTGCCGAGCCTGTACCGGTTGTGCCAGCCGGTGTTCCTTGCCAGAATTCTTCGGTGGGTGGTGCCGGACAACAAGGCGGGATCCCCCTTGAGGAGATGGATAGTTATATACAAGAAGTACTGAATCTTATTGAATATGCAAATGGTGATGTTAGTACCGTGTGGGGTAAAAAACGTGCGGATGCCGGTCATCCGAAGCCTTTTAATCTGAAGTATATCGGTATTGGCAATGAAGACCTAATTACCGATGTTTTTGAAGAACGTTTTACCATGATCTTCAACAAGGTGCGGGAAAAGCACCCAGAAATAACCGTTATTGGCACGGTTGGACCGAGTTTTGAAGGTACCGACTATACCGAAGGCTGGCATATTGCCGATAAACTGCAGGTGCCGATGATAGATGAGCATTATTATCAGTCGCCCGGATGGTTTATACACAATCAGGAATACTATGACAAATATGATCGCACAAAGGCGAAGGTGTATTTAGGAGAATACGCTGCGCATCTGCCGGGCAGGCCGAATAATTTAGAGACGGCACTTGCGGAAGCTTTGTACCTGACGAGTTTAGAACGCAACGGGGATGTGGTTAGTATGGCTTCCTATGCGCCTTTGTTGGCTAAAGAGAACCATACCCAATGGAATCCCGATCTCATTTATTTTAACAATACCGAAATAAAGCCAACGGTAGGCTATTACGTGCAGCAGCTGTATGGGCAACATGCAGGCGATACCTATTTGCCGACAGGAGTGGAGCTATCAGAGAAAGACGCCGCTGTTGGAAAACGTTTCGCAATTTCGGTTGTACGCGACAGCAAAAGCGGTGATGTCATCGTCAAAATGGTTAATCTTTTGCCCGTGACGGCCCGTGTGACGCTGGACTTAGGGCAGCTGGGCGATTTGGACACCGAGGCTATAAAAACCGTGCTAACGGGCAGTCCGGAAGACAGGAAGGCCAGACCGAAAAGTAATAGGGTTATGGCGCATAAAGATTTTAATGATGAGCTGTCGGCCTACTCCTTTACTGTTTTTCGTTTTAAAACGAGACAAATTTGATATTCACCAAGCCCTATATAATACCAGGGATGCTAGCGCAGGTAGCGTTAGACATCCTTCGTTTTTCTAGCCCTTTAGGTCGATGGGCAATTTGTAAATACGTTTACCGGTAGCAGCGTAAATGGCATTGCACAAAGCGGGGGTAAAGGGAGGTACGGGCGGCTCGCCGACACCGGTTGGTTTGTCCTCACTTTCTATAATGTGCACATGGATTTGTTGTGGCGCTTCCGGCATGCGTACAATTTGATAGCTATCGAAATTGTTTTGTACTACAGCGCCTTCTTTGACGGTGATCTCGCTTTTTAAGGCAATACTCGCCGAAAACTGGGCACCACCTTCAAATTGCGATTTTATACGATCTATGTTAACTGCCGTACCGCAATCAACCGCATAATGTACATGCGGAATACTGATTTTGTTATCCGGACCTACTTTCACTTCTACTATACAAGCGACATAGGTAAGAAAACTTTTGTGTGCAGCAAAACCGAGTCCCGAACCCGCAGGTAGCTTTCTTCCCCAGTTAGCTTCTTGCGCCACTTTTTCGATAACCTTCTTCATACGGCCGGTTTCCCATGGATAAACGCTGATGTCTTCTCCATAGTTGCCATATTTACCGTCTACTATTTCATCGTCAAAGGTAATGGCGCGGTCATCGCCCAAGAGTTCCAAGGCCTGCTTAACGGGGTCGAGCCCTCGCGCCTCGGCAAGTTCATCCAACATCGTTGCAATCGCAAAAACTTGCGGGATATTCCGCACGGAGCGAAGCCATCCGATCCTTAAATGTGCTTTTGCATCGTGCGTTTCCACCTTTACGGCTGGCACATCGTAAGGGAAATCGCTCGCTCCCTGGCCCAGCTCACCGTCCGCCGGTTGCAGCACCGATGTGTCAAAAGTAGCACTAATGGACGGGTAAGCTATATGATGGTTCCAGCCACTAATCTGATTGTTTTGATCGATAGTCGCGGTAATACGTTGGACACTCAAGGCATGAAAAAAGTCGTGATGTAAATCGTCTTCGCGTGTCCACTGTACTTTAATAGGAAGGCCAGATTCTTGAGCTAAAAGGGCCGCTTCTACAATAAAGTCTGGTTTCGATTTTCTTCCAAAACCGCCGCCCAAGAGGGTGATGTTCACCTTTACCTCGTCGGCCGGCATCCCCAGCGCATTGGCGACCGCATCTCGAGCGCCTTGTGGGTGTTGCGTCGGCGCCCACACTTCGCATTTGCCATTTTTTACTACCGCTAAGGCGTTAGGCGGTTCAATGGTTCCATGTGCCAGATAGGGAGCGATATAGGTGTGTTCAATAACCTTTTTAGCCTCAACTTTAGCCCGATCGAAATCACCACGGTTTCTTCTGATTGTACCCTTTTTTAATATCTCTTTGCTCAATTCCTCCAGTTGTTGTGCGGAGTCGTATGTAGCATGTTCCCCTAAGTCCCACGTGACATCCAAAAGATCACGACCTTTAATGGCGGCCCAGGTATTCTCTGCAATGACCGCTACACCGCTTAAAGGCTTTTCAATGGTGGGAGGAATGTCTCCTCCTTTAATAGGAATCACTTTTAGCACACCCGGCACAGCAAGTGTTTCTTTATCATTGTAGGATTTTACTTTTCCCCCTAACACAGGACAGCGTTTTATCACTGCAATCTTCATGTTTTCGACAACAGTATCGATGCCAAATACCGCCGTCCCGCTCACGATATCGTGTAGATCGACAATGGGCGTTGCTTTGCCGATCATGGTAAATTGCTGTCGCTCTTTAAGCTTAATATCCTTTACGTTCGGGATAGGAAGAGTTTGGGCCGTTGTCACCAATTTACCAAATTCAATGGATTTTCCCGACCTTCGGTGTACGACTTTGCCTGCAGCTGTATCACACTCCGCAACGGGAACCTGCCATTGCTTCGCCGCTGCCTGCATAAATAGGAGTTTGGCGATGGCTCCAGCCTCTCGCATAGGTTTATAGAACATGCGTACCGAGAAAGAGCCGTCGGTATTCTGGCTGCCGTATTTTTTTTCGTCACCTTCTGCTTGCACAATGCGTACTTTGCTCCATTCGGCTCCTAACTCGTCGGCCACAATGAGCGGAAGGGACGTGCGAATGCCTTGTCCCATTTCAGAACGATGCGTGATGATAATTACTTCACCTGTAGAAGTAATTTGTAAATAGACGTTGGGTGCAATGGAGGTAATCTTTTCGCCCTTTTCGTTGCAGCCGAAGAAGTTTACACCAAGCACAAAGCCTCCGGCAAGTAAACCGCCCATTTTTAAAAAGTCTCGTCTAGAGGCTTTAAAAACTTGGGAAGTGACATTCTTTAACTCTTTTTTATTGGATGTCGGAATATTCATTTTGGTAACGGCGTTAATAGATGATTAAAGAGACTAGGCCTTGGCTACACTCAGTATAGCCGCTTTGATTCTATTATAAGTGCCACATCGGCAGAGGTTTCCTTGCATCGCTTGCTCAATCTCCTGCTCGGAGGGTTGGGGATTGCTCTTCAATAAAGCTACAGCGTTCATTATTTGGCCTGTTTGGCAGTAGCCGCATTGCGGCACGATGTATTGTTCCCATGCTTGTTGGACGGGATGATCGCCATTAGCTGAAATTCCTTCAATCGTGGTTATCTTGCCTTTTCCCACGGCCGAAATAGCGAAGCTGCATGAGCGGATCGCCGTACCGTCTAAATGTACGGTACATGCGCCACAGAGTGCTTTTCCACATCCATATTTGGTTCCTCGTAAGCCAAGCACATCTCGCAAAACCCATAATAGAGGCATGTCGTCCATTACATCCACTTCGTACGTTTTATCGTTTACCTGAATTGAATAATTTGCCATGTTGTTATCAGTTGCATTTTATCAGTAAGGATAGTCATGAAGCGATCCTTTAAGTGAGTTGCCGGAAAAGCGGGGTTGATTTGTTTACCGCTCTATTAAACAAACTTAGAAAATAATCTTTATATTCTATTCGTACTTCATACTCACTAATTGCGAAGCAGTGGTTTGACGAAGGAAGCGAAGGAAATAAGGGAGTGTCTAAAAAATCCTCCAACGTCATATCGAGAGTGTAGTGTAACGGAATCCCTGTCTGCCGGTAGCAGGAAGATATCTCTTAATGAGTTAGTTACAAATAGCGGATTTCTCCACTTCCACCGAAGTCTCGGGGTCCGGTCGAAATGAAACTTTTTTAGACACTCCGCTGTATAAACCAAGGTCTTGGCAAGATTCCGGCTGTCGAACGCGGTTGTTAGTCATTCGCCATCCGACCGTTAGTTTTTATTACAATGTGGTCTCCTGAGCTGCTGCTTCGTCGACAAACCAATAAACTTCTCCATCCTTCGGTTGGATCAGTTGGGATGGATATAGGTCGGGATTTGAAGGGCCGTTCAAAACTTCGTGAAGTGCTTTTGCTTTGCCTTTGCCATAGGTGATAAAGGCAATGGTTTTAGCTTGGTTGATCAGCGGAGCGGTTAGCGTAATCCGGTACATTTGCTGAGCCTCCAGGTAATAAGCATCCACCCATTTCTTTTCTTCCTTTAAGACAGCGGTATGCGGAAATAGGGAGGCTGTGTGCCCATCTTCACCCATGCCCAGTAAGATTAAATCGAATTGAGAGTTGGCACCTAAATGTTTAATCAGTAATGCTTCGTAGATCTTTGCATAGGCCTCCGGTGTTGTATCGACCGCCCACATGGGGAAAATGTGACTTTCGGGTATAGGCACATGTGTCAAAAGCGTTTCGTAAGCCATTTTAGCGTTACTTTTGTCGTCGGTTAAAGGAACCCAACGTTCATCTCCCCAAAACACAAAAACTTTGGTCCAGTCGACATTCTCCACATAGGGATGGCTAGCAAGAAGTTTATAGAGTTGTACAGGGGAGCTGCCTCCAGTTAAAGCTACTGTAAAGCGGCCCTTTGCTTCGATTGAACGTTGTGCTGTTTGTACAAACAGCGCAGCTGCACTTTCGCTCAGTGTATTGATATTATTGAAAACGTTAATCATTTTGAATTTTTTAGTGATGTTCTTTTGGATGAACATTGGTTGCCCAAACGTGTCCATCGCGCGCTATCAAAGCTTCCGCATTTTCGGGGCCCCAGGTGCCGGCGGCATAGTTGGGAAAATCCAAGGACTCGCGTGCCTCCCAAGTGTCTAAGATAGGCATAATGACGTCCCATGCTTCTTCTACCTGGTCGGAACGCATAAACAGCGTTGTGTCACCCCGCATGGCGTCTAGTAGAAGGGTTTCATAAGCCTCAGGCGTTTGAGTCGAGCAAGTGTCGTAATCAAAGATCATTTCAGCCGGATTAAGGTTCATTTCCAGCCCGGTCTTTTTTGCCATAAAGCGTAGACGGATGTCCATCTGTGGTTGTATGTTTATGGTGAGTCGGTTGGGCATTAGGCTATCCGATTGACTTTCGGGGAAGGTAGAATGCGGAACCGGTCGGAACTGTATGGTAATAGAAGAAGTTTTTTCCTGCATCCTTTTACCTGTACGCAAATAAAAAGGTACACCCTGCCAGCGCCAGTTGTCCAGATAAAACTTAATAGCAACATAAGTTTCCGTATTCGACCTAGGTGATACTTCCGGTTCTTCCCGGTAGCCAGGAACTTTCTTTCCTTGTATCCAACCGGCGTCATATTGGCCTCGCACTGCATAATGGTGAACATCTTCGGGCTTTATCCTACGTACCGCTCGCAACACATCTACCTTTCGGTTCCTGATTTCTTCTGCTTGGAAAGATACCGGAGCTTCCATGGCCACCATGCATAAAATTTGAAGCAGGTGGTTCTGAATCATATCGCGTAAGGCGCCGGAGCCTTCATAATACCCGCCACGTTCTTCTACGCCCACTTGTTCGGCGACCGTTATCTGTACCGAGTCGATATAATTTCGATTCCACAGCGGCTCAAATAAGGCATTGGCAAAGCGAAACGCCAGGATGTTTTGTACGGTTTCCTTACCGAGATAGTGGTCGATTCGATAAATCTGTTCTTCGTGAAAAGTACGTGTTAATAAGTTATTCAGTTCGATGGCTGTTTCCTTGTTATGACCAAAAGGCTTTTCGATAACAATACGGTCGGACGCAGGCTCGGAAGCAAGCTTGCTGTTGTTTATGTTGACTGTTACAGCTTCGATGAATTGAGGAGCTACCGACAAATAAAATAGACGATTGGCTCGTATATTCCATTCAGCGTCCAGTTGATCCAGCTTATTTGCCAATACTTTATAGTCTTCAGCATTGTTGATGTTCGACCTGAAATAAGAGATGTTCTTTTTGAACTCGTTCCATTCCACGTCGTTAGGCTTACCTTTGCGCGAAAACTGAATCAGCCCATCAAGTAAATGATCATGGTACTGATCATCGTCTAACTCGGTTCTGCCTAGGCCAATAATGGCAAACTTATCGGGCATCCAGCCGTCCAAAAATAGGTTGTAGAAAGCCGGAATTAACTTCCTTTTTGCCAGATCTCCTGTACCTCCAAAAATTACGATGATGGTTGGGGTAGCCTTTTTACCTGTTTTCATTTGTGTGTTGTGTTTTCAATCGTTTAAAACATGAATGATAATACGGTTGGCGCATTAATCCCACTGCGTATGAAAGGTACCAGGCTTATCCGTCCGCTCATAAAGATGGGCACCAAAATAGTCGCGTTGAGCCTGAATTAGGTTCGTAGGCAATAAGGCACTTCGGTAAGCGTCAAAATATGCTAAAGAAGACATAAAGGCCGGCACCGGTACACCCTTGTCGACAGCTTCTTTTATTACAAAGCGTAAATCAGCTTGCTTGTCTACCAATTTCTGGCCGATCTCTTTGTCTAACAAAATATTGGGAAGTGATGCATTACGTTTATAAGCTTGGCGGAAATCTTCTAAACACACGGCGCGGATAATGCAGCCGCCCCGCCATATTTTGGTAACTTCCTCCAGATTTAAGCCATAATCGTAAGTCGCAGATGCGACATGTAGCTGCGCCAGCCCTTGGGCGTAAATGGTAATCATTGCAAAGTAAAATGCATTTTTGACCTTTTCTTGCAGGGTTGCCTTTTCATCCGGATCTATTGGTTTGATCGCATAATCCCAAATTAGCTGTTCTGCCGCTTGTATGCGTTCTTCCTTATAAATTGAAATATCGCGCATGTTGACCGCTACGTCAATAGATGGGATCGGAACTTGTAAATCCATTGCATTTTGAGAAGTCCATTTGCCCGTACCTTTGGCGCGTGCACGGTCAGAAATCAGGTTGATCAGCCGTTGGCCGGTTTCATCATCGTATTTTTTTAGTACCTCGCTGGTGATCTCGACTAAAAAGGATTGAAGTTCGCTTTGGTTCCATTGTTCAAACGTCTGTTGTAGGCTTTCATCATCGAAAGCGTACGCTCTTTTCAGAAGATCGTAGGTCTCGGCGATAAGTTGCATAATACCATATTCTATGCCGTTATGCACCATTTTTACATAGTTGCCGGCCGAGCCGTTACCTAAAAAGGCGACGCAAGGTTCGCCATCTACCTTCGCGGCGATCGCTTCGAATATAGGGCGCAGGCGTTCGTAGGCATTTTGATCGCCTCCCGGCATCATACTGGGGCCAAAACGGGCGCCTTTCTCGCCGCCGGAGATTCCCATACCGAAGAAATGTATATTCTTTTCAGCAAGTGCTGTTACACGTCTATCTGTATCAGGGAAATAAGTGTTCCCGCCATCAATAACAATGTCTCCTGCATCCAGATAGGGGAGAAGTGTTTCGATTGCTGCATCCACCGGTTTGCCGGCCGGAACGAGTAGCATAATGGCGCGCGGGCGTTTAATCAGCTTTACAAATTCTTCGGGTGATGTGGTGCCTTTCACACGGTGGCCTTTATTCGCCTCACTTTCTAAGGAAGTTGCTTTCGCTACATCTAAATCTAGTCCTGCAACAGCAAATTGATGGTCGGCCATGTTGAGTAGCAAATTTCTGCCCATTACACCGAGGCCAACAATGCCAAAATCGAATGATTCCATATAGTAATATTTATTAGTGCGTCTTCTTAAATCTGTTTTCGGGTGCTAATCTATATTTTTAATTGTTCCGAACTGTTGTTCTAATGCAATTATTTTGTCCAGACGACGCTGGAAGCGTCCTTCTCCGATATATTGCGCTTTTAAAAAGGCGTCTACCAATTCCCAGATGAGTTGCGGACCGATAACGCGGCCTCCTAAACAGAGCAAGTTCATATCATCATGCTCCACACCTTGATGTGCAGAATAGGTTTCGGTTATTAAGGCTGCGCGCACGCCGGGAATTTTATTTGCTGCGACTGATACACCAACCCCGCTTCCACAAATTGCAATGCCTCGCTCCACTTCGCCCTTTGCCAAGGCGAGCCCTAACGGTTTAATAATGTCTGGATAATCGTCTGACGCATCGTAACTCGTTGCGCCGTAATCAATGATATCGAAACCTTGTTCTTTTAGTTGTTTATGCAGTTGCTGCTTCTGCTCGAAGCCCGCATGATCTGCCGCTATGCCTATTTTCATTCTGTCGTTTTTTATGGGTTATCCTCTTTGTGCTGTTACCCTTTATGCAGCTAAAATTCCTGTTTAAATTCTATAGAATGATCCTTAAAAAGCAATTTTATGGACGAAACTTCCGAAGAGGCTACTGATGGACTGCCATCGATGACTGCATAAAAGCTGTAATACATTTCAAGCTTGTTTAACTTAAGTAACAAAGCTTTTCGTAGCTGGTTTGAACGATGTAAAGAATAAGTAGGGAAGTGCCGAAGTGTAGGAAGTACTTATACGGATTCAAGTGTCGGTTAGAGGGCGAGGTTAGCGGGGCGCCGTATTAGGCGTGCGCAAAAGGACAATATTCGACCGGAAACGGCTTTTGAAACGAGCAGTTCGTAATGGTTTCATGAAATGAAAACCTTCGTTTTTGGGAGATCGTTAACGGCAGAAAGGGGCTTGGTAGACCGGCTACAGTCGCGCTGCAAAATTCAGTATCTCGCTTAACGATTTAATCGTCCATTTATAAAGGTGTAGATCGTTTAATTCCAATTCGTTTGTACAAAAATCTTCGGTGACAATATAGCGTTCGCCTAATGGAATGTAAGGCACCTCTCCAATATTGTTGTTTTGAATTTGGATATTCAAAAGAATGCTCAAAGCGTGTAGACCATTATTCATATCGTTCGTTTTAAGAGTAAATGGCCCACAAGTTACAGAATGTACAACAATATTTGCTTCGCATAACTTTACAATATGATCACATAATGCCTTATGCTTGAGTTTGTTAATATTCAAAGTTTTAAAACATATTTCTGAAGCTTGATGTATTAGCCTCTGTGAAATAGTCGCAGGTTATTTCCTTTTTTATACGCTGCTCTGTGGTAAATAATGGGGCGCAGTTGACGGGTCTTTGTAAAAAAAGTTCAAGGATTGCGCACAAAAGGAAGTGTCGGATGCTTTTGACGATATTTTACATGAATCCTTCAAGGTTACTTTTTAACTGAAGATTAGCTCGATATCGATAAGTCTTTCCACTGTTATACCACATCAATAGCTGGTCAGCTTCAAGTCGGTATGTTGTCGTTCGGGAGCGATTGTCAAGAGTTTGATCAGGCTGGTTGACCACACTTTTCTAAACTCGTTTTAATCGGAATGTATGAGTTATAAGCATGTTCTAATAACCATTTTAAGTCAGTCCAATATTGCGGGGATAGTTTTGCTGCCAGCAATCGAAGCGGAACGGCGGAGTGTGAGCTTGGCTGTGATATACGGAAAAATGGTGGGCCGTTGACCTGCCCGATTCTGTGAGGGGGAGGGTAAAGTAGTTTAACAATCGAAAACTTAGACTAATGCGAAAAAAGTTTGTATACAGTGCTATTCTGGCAAATGCTCTTATAGGCCTAACCAGCATCTGGTGGCTTCCTGTATTATGGAGTCTGTTTATTGTGGTGCCCTTGATCGGTTTGGGGATGATGGATATGATCCAGACGAAACGGGCTATCCGGCGTAATTTTCCGCTTTTGGGGCGCTTGCGCTATTTGTTTGAAAGTATTCGTCCGGAAATTCAACAGTACTTTGTAGAAAGTGATACAGACGGGCGTCCATTTAACCGGCTTCACCGCAGTGTGATCTACCAGCGATCGAAGCGTGAACGGGATACTACGGCATTCGGAACCCAATTGAACGTATACGAAAACAACTACGAGTGGTTAAGCCACAGCATCACAGCTCTTGATTATTTCAAGGTAAACGAACATCCACGTGTAACCGTAGGCGGCCCGGCATGTCTTCAGCCTTATTCTAGTAGCGTATTCAATATTTCGGCCATGAGTTATGGCTCGCTAAGTAAGAATGCCGTCATGGCACTAAACGCAGGGGCAAAAATCGGCGGGTTTTATCACAATACTGGGGAAGGCGGATTGACCGACTATCACTTGGAAGGTGGAGGCGATGTAGTATGGCAGATCGGTACGGCCTATTGCGGGTGCCGGCATCCGGACGGAAATTTCGATCCGGAGGCGTTTAGTAAAAAGGCACAACATCCTCAGGTAAAGATGATCGAAATTAAACTGTCGCAAGGCGCAAAGCCTGGTCACGGTGGCATGCTACCGGCGACCAAGGTTACCGAAGAGGTTGCTCGTATCCGAATGGTTGAAGCCGGAAAGGATGTCGATTCGCCACCTTACCACCGCGCGTTTTCGACCCCTATAGGTCTGCTGGAGTTTGTTAAGCTATTGCGGGATCTTTCGGGAGGTAAACCGGTTGGTTTCAAGTTGTGTATCGGACACCGCAGTGAATTTGTAGCCATTTGTAAAGCAATGGTGCAGACAAACATTTATCCAGATTTTATTGGGGTGGATGGTGGAGAAGGTGGGACCGGTACCGCTCCGCTGGAATTTTCTAATTCGGTGGGGATGCCGCTGCGTGAAGCATTGGCCTTTGTATATGATTGCCTGACAGGCTTCGATCTGAAGCGGCATATTAAGATCATCGCGACGGGAAAAGTAGCCACCGGATTTGATCTAGTGAAAAACTTTGCGCTGGGAGCCGATATCTGCAATAGCGCCCGCGGGATGATGATGGCGCTGGGTTGCATCCAGGCGCTTGAATGTAACGCCAACAGCTGTCCGGCCGGCGTCGCTACACAGGATCCCGAATTGGTTAAAGGCCTGGTGGTATCGGATAAAAAGACGAGGGTGGCCAATTTTCACGCTGAAACGGTGAAGAGTGCTGGGGAACTGATGGGAGCTGCGGGGATCAGACATCCTGATCACATTCACCGGGTACATATTCACCGGAGGGTATCGCCGAATCAGGTTGAAACTTATCTAGACAGCTATCCTTATATCCCGACGGGAAGCTTATTGCAAGGGCCTTTTCCACCGTCGTTTGCGTTTCTAATGAAAATCAGCTGTGCGGAATCGTTCGAACCCAATTTCGATGAAGTAGACTTCGCGGAATATGCATGGGCAAAAAAGCCGATGACGGGGTAAGAGTAGTATTTCGTGCACTCACGAAACAATAAAAAGCCAGTTCTCTTTATTTTGAGGAATTTTGTCCGCATACCGAATCTTTAACAATTTTAAGAATGCGTTTTGAAGGGCATGCTCGATTTCGCTGACATAATTTAGTCCGAACTATTTCACGAGTGCAGCGAACAGCTTTCCGCATACAATCCTATAAGTAGATTCAATTGTAGACTTAGTTTTATTGTTCATATTCTTCCATATCCATTATGGGGCGGATTTCCGTAGTGCCTCCCCAGAGGTGACCGGGGCATTCTTCTGGTGTTCAGGTCATCCGCTTGCAGCAGATAATATCCGCCTACCAATTCTTTAGATTCTAAATAAGGTCCGTCTTTTATCACGCAGTCTTTCCCTATAATGAGCACCCCGTTTTCATGTAAACCGCCTCCTGATTTGAAATGCTCCGATTCTGCTAATTTGGTAGCCCAGGCAATATGAGCATTCTGTAAGGCTTCCATCTGTGTTGGGTATAAATCTCTCATTTTTTCAATGCCTTCATGGAGCAGTAATAGGAATTTTTTCGTGATGTTTTGTTTAATGTTTGTTTTAAAGACAACTCACAGTGCGGATTTTGGACATTTTTTTAATATTTTCTTTCGCGTACCTGCATCTAAGTTATAAAATCCATCTGATTTTTACCTCATAGAAGCAAAGGCTTATTACGCCAGATATTTGTTGTGATATTTGCAATTTTTTGCATTAAATATAATATATTTGCTTTCTGTTGCAAAAAAAATATGAATAATAAAGTTCAAAGACACAGCTTTATATTGCGTGAGCTTCGAAAGAAACAGGAAGTTGGATATACAGCGTTAAGCGCACTAATAGGGGTGTCTGAAGATACCATACGTAGAGATATCACGGAATTGGTTGATAAAGGTCTGCTTACAAAGGTGAAGGGCGGGGCGTCTGTAAAAACGGTGTTGCCGATTTCTTACCAAGGAAGAGAACGATATGGAACACCGCAGAAAGAAATCGTGGGCGATAAAACGCGGACGATCTTCCGTTCGGGTATGACGGTAGTATTCGATGGAGGGACGACCCCTTTTATGGTTGCAGCTTCCTTGCCTCACGATGTCCGTTTGACCGTGATTACGCATAGTTTTCCTGTTGCCAATCTTTTTTTACAGGCAGAAAGCGTAAAAACTATCTTTATCGGTGGGACGATATCGACAAATTCTCAGATAACCACCGGAATAAAAGTATACGAAGAATACGCGCGACTTCATGTAGATATCTGTGTTTTGGGCGCACATAGTCTACATGTGGAAGATGGCGTGAGCGATCCTATCGCTGAGGAGGCGATGGTAAAAAACATGATGTGCCAGGTAGCCGATAAAACGGTAGTGGTAGCCACGTCAGACAAACTCGGCCGACGGTCTACCCACAGGGTCTGCGAGACGACCGAGATCGATACTTTGGTTACCGAACTATCTACTGATCATCCATTAATGCAATCATTTGTAAACAAAGGTGTCACAGTTATATAAAAAAGAATCTTATGAAAAAACTAAAGATGGTTATATTCGATCTCGACGGAACGTTGGCCAATACGCTTCCGCTTTGCATAAAAGCTTTCAAAGAATCGATAGAGCCGTTGGCGAACAGAAAGCTTTCAGATGCGGAAATCATTGCAACGTTCGGCCCATCTGAAGAGGGCACCATAAGGGCTTTTGTAGCGGACGATCACCATGCGAATGCTTTAATTGAATATTATAATTCTTATACAAAACTGCACGATATGGTGCCTACTTGTTTTGAAGGTGTTCCGGATGTGCTTTCTTTTCTTGAGCAGAACGGAGTATTAATCACTATGGTAACCGGAAAAGGGCAGAAGAGCGCGCTGCTATCACTCGAAAAATTTGGGATTCTGCATTGCTTTAGGCACATTGAAACAGGGAACTCGGAAGGCCCTAGTAAAGAAAAAGGTATTGTTAATATCTTGAAAAAATTCGGTTTGGATCCGGATGAAGCGGTCTATGTAGGGGATGCACCTTCTGATATCACTGCTGCCAGAAAGAGCAATGTGCCGATGGTGGCGGTAACATGGGCGCCAACGACAGACAAACAGGCACTTGAAGAATTGAAGCCCGATCAATTAATCGAAACAGTGTCGGATTTCTTTACTTATTTAAAAAATAGGGTATAAGGAGGGGCGCACCTCTCCTTTTAGAAGGGCCTTCCTTAGCTATGTTCTTCCTGGAATGATTAACCTCAGATGATTTCGGGCAGCCACCTTATAAAAGTATCACAAGCTGTACATCTCACCCATAGCTGTTCATTGAACCATTGCATTTTTTAGTTCGTTTGGATAACCGCGAACCAAAATACAGCGGGACGTATTTACTTTAACCGAAAAAAACGACAATGAACAAGTATATAACCTTATTTTTAATCTTCTTTTTTACGACCTTATTATGTAATCGGACAAACGCTGAACTGCAACATGATGATTCTCCGACATCAGCAATAGACCAATTACTCAAAAAAATCGACAACGTTATGCAAAAAGAACATATACCCGGATTGATGGTTTCCATCGTAAAGAAAGACAGTATCGTATTTTCGGGAGGATTGGGATATGCTGATTTAGAACAAAAAATACCTGTTGACAGCACAACGCAATTTCACCTGGCATCTGTTACTAAATTCTTTTTAGCAATGGGAATCCAGAAATTAATAGCCGAAGGCAAACTAAAGCTTGACGACCCCATTAGGAAAATCGCGCCAGAAATTCCCTTCAAAAATAAGTGGGAATCTACGCATCCTGTACGAATCGTACATTTATTGGAGCATACGTCAAGTTTCGAAGATATTGCGATAAATAAAATGGTCAATATGACGGGTAAGCCGTTGACTGGAATCGAAGCGATACTTGACCAGGAAAACGCGCTTATCTGCCGCTGGAGACCAGGCGAAAGGATGTCATACTCCAGTCCAGGACACAATGTTTTAGGATACATTTTAGAGAAAGTTTCGGGCATGCCCTGGAACGAATATATCCAAGAAACCTTGTTTAGGCCCCTAGCGATGAGCAGTACTTTCTTTGATCTGACCGGCGAAAGCCGGCCAGGCTATGCCAGAGGTTATGATTATAGAGATGGGGGGCTTTATGTTGTTACCCTTTTACATGCCAAGTAGCAATGGAGCTTCAAGCGCTATGGTATCCAATGCAGCTGATATGGCGAAGTTCATGAACTACATGCTTCATGTAGGCGAGAATTCCAGTGATGATTTACTGGGCGAGGAGGACTGGATTGAAATCGAAAAAGTGCACAGTACACTGGCAAGTCAACATGGATTACAGACGGGTTATGCTTTTGGCAACGATTTATTCCCAAACAATAAAAAGGTCACCTTCAGGGGGCATAGTGGTAAGTATGAAGGCTTTGGCTCCTGGATATTGTTTAACCGGGAAGCTGGTTTGGCATATACTATCTCTACTAATTGCAATAAGATCCTGTGGCCGGTATCACAACTGATTGAGGCGTTTTTAACTAAAGACCGGGAGGTGCCTGAGATGAGCTCCGTAAAAATCGACCAGTCGAAGATCGAACCCATGCTGGGATATTATCAATTTTTGAATCCCAAGAATGAGCGATGGGAGTTCCATAGACGAATTTTCGGAGGGATTAAACTGTTGTCCATTGACGAGGACAAACTTATTGTTGACAAGGGGAGCGGGCAGACCGATTCGCTGATACATATGGGGAATGGCATCTTTCGGGTGCAAGGGGATATCATCCCGTCATGCGTCATCGGCTACGACAACGACGGGCATCCTTTCTTCCAGGGTTATGGCAATGGTTTTTATCTAAAAAAGGCCTATGCACCCATCCTTTTACAAAAAATACTTATTTATCTCGGATTATTCGCGGCCCTGCTATCTATCATATATGCAATTGTCGGGATACCCTTAGTCTTGTTTAAGAAAATAACTTTAGCAGATCTTTGCTTAGTGCTTTTACCGGCTCTGGGTGTTATTTGTTTTCTCGTATCATATCGACTGCTCGGGCAGACGGATGCGGTGCATAAGGAATTGTTCACGTCTGCGAATGCTACATCGCTTGCCATCTTTGGAGGCATGCTCTTTTTCGGGATAAGTGTTATAATCGGAGCATATTTATTGTATAGACGTTGGTCTCACCTCACTAAGAAATGGGTCAAGTTTCCCTTGGCTTTCAATATGCTATTCTTGTTTTACCTGGTCGTATTATTTTCAATACACGGCTGGATTGGAGTCCCCATTTGGAGTATGTAGTTTATAGTTTTAATGGAATATCATAAATTTACGGAAACAGTCCGAAGTATCTTATGTCTGAAATAAACACCTTAGCTGCATTCTATGCTTTTTCAGAAGGCGCATTATGGCTATTAGGATCCCTGCTTTTTATTGGGCTTGACAAAGTGAATGTCCAAGCCAACCGATGGCTTGGGGCATTCTATTGTATCCTCGCATGCACTTTTACTCAACTTTTCTTGGAAGGATTTGGTATTGGTGGGAGTTTCCTGATTCACCTGTTTGAACTGCCAAGATGGGCGATGCTACCCTGTCTTTATATGGCAGTAAACGGGTACGCAGCACCTTCTTTGCCGAAAAAGGACTGGCTTCTCCATTTCGTACCTTTCCTGCTTTTTCTTATGTTTTCGCTGGTTTACTTAATGCCCAACCTCTTTAATAAGGAAAGCCATCTCCCCATCTTATCTTCGTGGATCGGGTTTATCGTCCGATATTTTTTCTTTGGTCAGTTGATTTATTATTGGATCGTTTGTTTCTCTCTACTCAGTCATCACCAAAAGAATATAAAACTGGTGGCTTCGTTTACCGATAAAATAGACTTGGAATGGTTAAGATATCTGTTGATTTCAGTGTTATTCTTGATTTTCATCCGCATACTGAGTATATCCAATATGCACGTAACTTATTTTTCACCTATTCTATATTTTTTGGGGATCATTTTTTTGGCCTATTCAACACTTATCCAAAAATCAATTTATGCTGTTGAAACCTATCAACCGGCGAAAAATGATGAAATAGTACCCCAAAAAGTACTAAATGAACGACTTACCGCTGAGCAAGTTGAAGAACTTAAATCCATTGTAATGCGGAAGACAGCCGATGAAAAGATATACCTCGACCCGAGCCTTACACTTTCGGTACTTTCAGATAAAATAAGCATTAGCACACATGAACTTTCCTATGTCCTCAATAACGGACTTGGTAAAAACTTTTATCAGTTTATAAATGAGCTTAGGACTGAGGAAGCAAAATCACTTCTATTATCGGAAGATACTAAGCATTTAGATATGCTCGGAGTGGCTGTCCGCGCTGGCTTTAATTCTAAAACTACATTTTATACCACCTTTAAAAAAGCAACTAATCTTACTCCTAAAGAATACATTAAAGCAAATTCAAAAGCTACTTGACCGCAATGCTGTTCATTTGCATCCAACCGAACTGCTTCCAATCGTTAAAGGGTTATCATTGCATCATAAAAAAATAACATATGAAAGCAATGAAATCAGTCAAATTTGCAATTAGCCCAACAATCGGTGCGATTATGCGCAGCATTTTATTCGTTAGCGCATTTCTTTCAACAAGCTGCTTTGCCCAAAATGTAAGTACCGTTAAGTCTGGAGATGGCCAGCAACCTGAAACGGTACCGCTAGAAAACTTCTCCGGGTATTATCAGCTTCCCAATAAAGCAGCTTTTATCCGGTTTGAACCAAAAGACAATGTACTTTTTGGCAAACAATTTTGGGGGGATAACAAAGAATATCAGCTTGTCCAGATCAATGAAACAAACTTTGAAACAAAAAAAGAAGGTCACAAAGTTGAATTCATAAAAGATGGTTCCGGTGAATTTACGCAGGCAAAGATTTTGGGAAGAATCACAACGGTAAAAGTCGGATTTGATCCAACAATAATAAAACAGCTATCGGCAGCACAACTTAAAAGGCTTGAAGGAACTTATATCTTGACGGATGACAATAGCTTTAAGCTCGATATCCGATCTTCAGCAAAGGGATTGACGTTAAAACAGCTATGGGACAATAAAGAAATTACCTTTATGCCGCGAACGGAAACTTTTTTCCTGAATGAGGACGGCACTTTCCCGCTGACATTTTTGTTGAGTGATGGAGAAGCTACGCAGGTTACCTGTTTTGAAGACGATGTATGGTTAAAAGGAAAATAGACGATGATGATAAAGCGAAGGGTATTTAGTGGCTTTTTTTATTGGATGTACGATTTTTTGTTGGGGCGACCAGCGCAATCGCACAGCAGATATCAGACGAAAATTTTAACTATCAATTCCTGTTCCGGCATACCCGATAGGAAGCGGCCCCCTGATCGTGTTTGATGAAGCGCATAACAACGCGTCGACATTAAGGGGAGCCTATGCCGCTTTTGGTAAACTGCTCGCAAGTGGCGGCTATCAAGTAGTGAGCAGTAAAGAAAAGGTGAGGCGTCAATATTATACATTGGTTGGAGGATAGAAAATTATAAATCTAAAGTAGCTATACGACATATTCTCTACTACAACTTCCATCTAATAAAAAGTACAATCAAAAAACTAACATTCTTAAATTGTTTTACCGTCAAAGCAGAAAGCGAGAACAGCCACGGCCAATAGCTGTCGGGATTCGTGGGTTCGAAGGGGTATGGAAACTATGAGAATCTAAGGTAGGGCCTGTGGCAGGATTGGCTGCGTTGCGTAGCCCCGCACACATGGCTGCAGCCATCCTATGGAGGGTGGTCACAGCCAACAAGAAGCGGCCCTTTGAGCCTTTGCTTTTGTTATTTTACCGCTCGCTCGAGTGAGCTCGGCTCGTTGTAAAATAACAAAAGCCCCTGCTTCGCAGGAGCTTCTTGTTGGCTGGTCGGGGTGGCAGGATTCGAACCTACGACCTCCACATCCCAAATGTGGCGCGATACCGGGCTACGCTACACCCCGATGCTGGTATCAGCTTTAATGCGCTGCAAATATAGCCTTAAGTTTTAAATTGTCAAACGATATTTTAAGTGCTAATACTAACTCGCTGAAACAAAATATAATAATTTATTTATTGCTCTGCTGCACTATGCAAATGTGCGTAGAATTGCTTTAACTGAATTGAAACGGATAGCTTGTTCCCGTTCGTCTTTCAAATTTTTTACTGAAAGACTAATGTCGGATCAATTTAAATGAAATGCCAAGCGATTCGTGTTCGTCTAAAACTATAAGCGGTTAACTTGATGTTTTGAGCAGTTGTTTGATATACGTTCCCGTTAGCTAAGATGCTATAATAAGATGCAAATTTTGTATATGTTAAGCGTCCGTTTAACACCTAACTTGGCCTTCTTAAAGCTAACCGCAAGCAGGTAGTGCATCACCTGCTTCCCATATAAGTTTAACAATTATGATAAATTATCTTAAACGGACAAGAGAGTGGGGCTCCTTTTTTTCTACCCTTCGAAATGGCTTTTTTTGTTTAATGCTTCTTTCGGTCGTTTTTCGAGCGGGTGCATTTGAAATGAATGGAAGCCTTTTGAAGCGACAGTTGAGGCTTACGGGTACGGTAAAAGATGCAAAAGGCACACCAATTGTTGGTGCAAGCGTATCCGTTAAAGGTACAAAAGTTGGAACATCTACCGATACAGATGGCCGATTTGCTATCAGCCTGCCAGCTGGAGGCAATCTCATTCTGGTTATTAATCACCTGGGGCATGTAACAAGAGAAATACCGCTGAGTGCCGGTCAATCTAGCATTCAAGTTACCTTGCAAGATAGCGAAGAAACACTGGATGAAGTAGTTGTAATTGGTTATGGTGAAGTAAAAAAGCGCGATTTAACCGGATCGGTGGTTTCCGTAAAGGGGGAAGATTTGACCAAGGTGCCTGTTACGAGTCCGGCCGAAGCTTTGCAAGGTCGCGTGCCGGGGGCTGATATCACCCGTAACAATGGTTATGCCGGCCAAGGGGCATCGATTCAGTTGCGCGGTAACCGATCGATCGCAAATCCCGAAAGCTCTAATAATGTACTTTATATTGTAGACGGTATACAAGGTGTCGCCGCGCAAGACGTTGATCCCAATGATATTCAATCAATTGAAGTGCTGAAAGATGCTTCGTCGACAGCGATTTACGGATCTAGAGGTGCAAATGGTGTAATCTTGATTACGACAAAAAGGGGCACCAACGAAAAACCTAAATTGAATTACAATGCTTATGCAGGTGTCTCGAAAGTAGCAGGTTACGGCGAGTTTATGACTGGCCAGGAGTATGTCGACTTTCGACGAGAGGCATATCGTGCTGTGGGTACCTGGAATTCGTCCGCGGATGATAATAAGATTTTGAACCCACTCCAATTGCAAGCTTTTCAAAACGGGCAGTTTACCAATTGGAGCGATCTTTTGTTGCACAATGGTTTCCAACAAAATCACCAACTCAGTGTGAGCGGTGGTGGAAAGAATACAAAAGTGTACTTTTCCGGCGCTTATTTTCAGGAAAAGGGTTTGCTAAAGATGGACGAATATAAACGTTATTCGGGGCGATTGAACATCGATCAAACGATTAACAGCTGGATGAACGTGGGCCTGCAATCGCAATTTGCTTACATCGATAATGATATCCGTCGTGATCCGCTCAATCAGGCGTCCAAAATAGCGCCATTGGGACTTCCTTACGATGAAAATGGTGAATTCAACTTATTCCCCTTACAGGGAACGTTGATCAATCCTTTAGCAGATGAGCAGCCTGACGCCTACAAACGGAACACCAAATCCAATCGAGCTACTGTTTCCGGTTACATTGAGTTGAAGCCTCTTAAAGATTTATCAATTAAATCTACCTTTGGCGCTATATTTTCAACCTCCGAAGCGGGCAATTTTTATTCCCAAAATACCATCGACGGAAAAGGTTCCCGTTCCCAAGCTTCCATTACGAATAACCAGGATCGCAATATCAGTTGGGAAAATGTCATCACCTATAACAAGCAATTTGCCGACCACTCCCTGCAATTAACAGGTGTTACAAGTTACCTTTCGTGGACGAATACCAACAGCTATGCAGGCGGTAATAACCAATTGTTTCCCTCGCAATACTATTATAATATTGGGGGGGCAAATCAAAACCCTTTCTATGGAAGTGGTTACGTAGAAAGTAAACTGTTATCATTTAGCGGTCGGATTAATTACAGTTATAAAGGTAAATACCTGTTGACTTTGACGGGTAGAAATGATGGTTCCTCTAAACTGGCAGCCGGACATAAATGGGCCTTTTTCCCCTCAGCCGCGGCTGCTTGGCGGATTGTGGATGAGGATTTTATGAAAAACCAGCAGGCATTCAGCGACTTAAAGCTCCGGGTCAGTTATGGGGTATCGGGTAATGACGTAATCAGTCCTTATGCCACGCAGAATTCCGTTGTTGTGCAAAACTTCTCTTTTAATGACGCCAATGCTGCCAATGCCTATGTCATTAACGGGCTTATCGGCAACAATACTCTGAAATGGGAATTAACAAAAACCATGAATATAGGTGTAGATTTTGGTCTTTTTAATAACGTGTTGACCGGTAGCGTTGATTACTATCATGCAAAAACCGACGATCTGATCTTCCCTTATACTTTACCGCTTTCTACCGGTGTCACCACCGTAAACCGGAATATAGGAAAAACACAAAACAAGGGGATTGAGTTAAGCCTTACCTCACATAATATTCAAAAGAATTCATTTTCCTGGAATACAAACCTAACCTTTGCACGTAATAATGAAAAAATCGTCGCTTTGCCAAACGGCAACGTAATCGCCGATGATTATCGCGAATCGCTGATTGTCGGGCAACCCGCGCAGATTTATTACGATTACAAAAAAATAGGCATTTGGCAATTAGGAGAAGAAGAACAGGCCGCCCAATATGGTGCCGAACCGGGTGATATCAAAATCGCAGACCTGAATAATGACGGGAAGATAGATGCTTTTGATCGTACAATCATTGGACAGCGTGTGCCTAAATGGACAGCCGGTTTGAGTAATGACTTGCGGTTTAAAGGATTTGATTTGAATATTCTGTTAGTAGCACGCGTTGGGCAGTGGATCAGTTCCGATTATTATGCAAAGTATAAAAGAAATGGCTTAGAAAA
This sequence comes from Olivibacter sp. XZL3, assembly GCF_004368405.1. Lineage (GTDB taxonomy): Bacteria > Bacteroidota > Bacteroidia > Sphingobacteriales > Sphingobacteriaceae > Olivibacter. The sequence continues at coordinate 149,968 of NZ_SBJH01000004.1, read as the reverse complement.
CGGCGCACGCATTGACTATTGGACACCGGAAAATCCGACGAATGATTATCCAAGGCCCAATGCCAATAAAAACTCAAATTACGTAACTACGCTTACCGAGCGACAAGCATCTTACGTAAAAATCAGAAATATTACACTCGGTTATAATTTTCCATCGGCCCTGATAAGCAAATGGAAGTTACAAAGCCTTCGGATATATGCTTCGGGTAAAAATTTGCACACTTTCAGTAGCTTAAAGGATTTTGATCCTGAAGGTGAGGGTGTTATCGATCAACCCTTAAATCGTCTGTTCGTTTTCGGACTTAATGTTGGATTTTAATGAGCGCGTTGCGCAACAAAAAATATGAAGAATTATCTTGAAATTGCAATCGGAAAACCTAAAGGCCTATGTGCGCTTTTTCTTTCCTTCCTATTGGGATCTTGCTCCCTGGATGAATATAATCCGGGCGGAGCTACCGTTGAGAGTCTATTCAATACGCCGGAAGGAATTGAAGCAGCTGCCAATGGTACGTATACCTATAACCAAAAAATATATGGAAAAGAACAAGGTTACGCCTTACTCGAAATGGGAACGGATATCTGGACAGGAGGGGCTAATAGTGGCAACTCCGGCACAAACGGTGTATATCCCCAACCACCTTTGATGAATTATCAGGGATTGATTTCCGACAACGTTTGGGTGAAGTCTAACCTTTGGCAGCCGTGTTATGCCGGTATCAATTTAGCTAATACCGCATTAAAATATCTTCCGGAGGCGGGCGTGGAAGCCGCCAAGGCGCCAATCTTAGAAGCAGAGTTGCGCTTTATGCGCGCTTGGTACTATTGGCATTTAGTGGAGTCGTTTGGCGATATTCTCTTTACGCTCGAACCAACTGAAAGTATTGTTACAGTAGCTAATCGTACGCCTGTCGATCAAGTGTATGAGCAGATTTTTGCCGATCTGGAATTTGCCGTGGAACACGCACCCTTAAGTAATACGGATTACGGAAAAATTACGAAACCGATAGCAGAAGCATTTATTGCGCGTGTTTATTTGACTAGAGGCCGCTATGAAGAAGCCTTAGATCATGCTCGACATGTGATTAACGACTATGGGTTTAGCCTGATGCCGAATTATGCTGACCTTTGGAAAATGGATCATGAGAAAAATCAGGAAATTATCTGGGGATTAAATTATTCAACTAATCTGGAGTTCAATGATGGAAGTAATGTGGGACATTCCATGTACTTAATGGAATATGATACCCAGCCGGGTATGTTGCGCGATGTGGTTAACGGTTATCCCAATGTACGCTATATGCCTACCAAATTTTTGTTGAATCTATTTAATGAACAGGTCGATTCGCGCTATCAGGCTTCCTTCAAAACTACCTGGTTTTGTAATGAAACCGATGCGGCAAAGAGACCCGATGGAATGAATTTGGGAGATACGGCTATTTTCTGTAGTAAATACGTGCTTTCGCCGGAAGACCGCGCCGGGAAGATCTATAAAATTTATGATCTTAACGACGTCTATCGGGAGAATGGCATACCGGCAGATCGCTTCCACTATATTTCCTTGAAGAAATTTGAAGATCCTACCAGGGCTTCTGCAAACGAAACGGAAAGTGCCAGAGACGTTTTTGTTATCCGACTGGCAGAAATGTATATGATTGCCGCCGAAGCTGAATTACAGTTGGGCAACCAGGCGGAGGCAGCCAACTATATCAACGTTGTCAGACAACGTGCGGCATTGAATAAACAAAACCCCGAGGAAATGACTGTAAGCGCTTCAGCGGTGACACTCGACTTTATTTTAGATGAACGGGCCAGGGAGTTTGCAGGTGAACAGCTGCGTTGGTTTGATTTGAAACGAACCAATAAATTGCTCGAGCGAGTGCAGGCGCACAATCCTGATGCGGCTCCTCATATCAAAGAGTTTCATCAAATACGGCCGATTCCGCAAAGTGAACTGGATGCGGTTACCAATAAAGATCAATTCAAGCAAAATCCGGGTTACTAAGGGAATTTAGGCCTTGGCAATAGAAATAGGATCATATGGAAACATATGATCCTGCGTTGTTATAATTTCACGGTTGAGGTACGAGATTCAACTCCAAAGTGCCGCCCTTAACAAGCGCTTCAAAGGGAAGCTGAAGCGTATTCAAGCTTCTTCCATTCAGTTTTGCGGCCTTGGTATAGCGAGGGCCTTGCCCAATTCGTTTAGTGGTTATAATAAATTTTCCAGGCCGAACAGTGGGCGGTAAATGAATGATGACTTCGTCAAATAAAGGTGTGCCGATTTGTAGCGAGGGGGTGGGGGCTGTTAATCCGGCTACATCGAATAGTCCCATACCGGCCAAAACATACCAAGCGCCCAATTGCCCTTGGTCTTCATCTTGCCCATAGCCATAACCATGTATACCGTCTGTACCATAGAATTCATTGCAAATAGCATGTACCCACTTTTGCGTTAGATCAGGTCGCCCCGAAGCGTGAAAAAGCCAAGCTACATGGAGGTTGGGTTGATTACCGTGATTATATAAACCCTGTATACCGGCAAAGGCATCGATTTCCCGGCCACCACCAAAGACATTTTTTTGCGATTCGCGAAAAATACTGTCTAAGCGATGGTTAAAGGTTTTTTTACCGATAAGGTTAACCAAACCTTTCGGATCATGGGGCACGTAAAAAGTATACTGCCAAGCATTCCCTTCTTGAAAGCCCCGCCAAGGAGCAAAAGGGTCAAAATCGGACAAGAAATGACCGGTCTCATCTTTCGGCCTGATAAATTTAGTGCTTGGGTCATAGAGTGTTTTCCATGCGTTGGCCAAGTCGGAGAATGTTTTGAAGTCGGCTTCCTTACCCAAGGATTTAGCAAACTGTGCAGCAGCGAAACTCGAAAAGGCATATTCAAGTGTATGCGAAGCGCCAAAGGGTGAACCCTTTCGGTTTAATTCGGGCTTACCCGTACTGTCAGGGATATAAGGGGAAAAGCCTTTTTTTACAAAAACGCCAACGTCTAACTTTCCTGCGCCTGGTATACGCTTTTCACTTTCCAGCTCATTTTTCCGTACGGCTTCGTAAGCAAGGGCTATATCGTAGTTCCGTAAACCGACATTGTAAGCAGCGGCAATAGCCAAGCCCGTAAAATTAGTTCCTACGCCCGAAACGTACTTGCTCGTGGCAATGCCGTCACCTAACCAACCGGCGTCTTTATACACAAGTAACTGACTTTGAATCCAGTCTTCATAATATTCGGGGTAAGCAATTGACCACAGCTGTGTCAAGTTCCAAAAAGCGCCCCATATTGCATCCGTATTATAATGCGCGTGTATGGGCTTTCCTTTTTCGTCTAGCGGAATCTGGCCCATACTACCATTATTTTTTGGATAGGAGCCATTCACATCACTTGCCAACCCTCTTCCCAAAAGCGCATGAAACAAGCCTGTATAGAATTTTATCTTGTCTGCCTTTTTACCGCCATTTACGCGAATCCTGCTAAGATATTGATTCCAACGCTGATATGCACGTTGCTTGGCTTCATCAAAAGAAAGGTTGGACGCTTCAGCTATTAAATTCTTGCGCGCGTTGTCTACGGATGTATAGGAAAGTCCGACTTTAATGTTCACTTGTTCACCCTCATGCGTATCAAAACGTAAGTAGGTGCCCACACCTTTCCCTTGTGCTATCTGTTGTCCGGGATGGCAGAGGCTATCAACAAAGGTACCGAAGGATTTCGGCTTTTTATCAAGTTCTGCGTAAAAATAGAGGGTTACATTGGCGTTCTCCTGATACTTCTGCACGTAGGCAGGTTTGGTAACTACATATCCCTTAACAACTTGCTTGTCGTAATGAACAGCGGCGTCTACAACCGGGCCACTTTCGCCCATTTGATGACCGATGTCGAAAATTATGTTTGCAGAGTCCGTTGCCGGGAAGGTATAACGATGATAACCAACCCTTTCTGTTGCCGTTAGCTCCGCAGTTACTTTGTAATCTTTTAAATAGACCCGATAGTATCCCGCCGTAGCATGTTCGTCTTTTTTATCGAAACGGGAGCGGTAACCGGCGTCAATCTCCTCCAATTTACCCGGACGTGTTTGCAATGTACCCGTTGTTGGAGCAAAAACAATACCCCCGATCTGAAACTCGTGAAAATTTGGGAAGCCTTCGATCGATTGATGCCGCTCGTCATAACCCACGGCTTCCCAGCCTGATGGATTGCCGTAACTTCCATTGGTGCTGGGAGCTAACTTGGCCATACCAAAGGGCAGGGCCGCCGGTGTATAAAAGAAATATCGACTATGTGCTGTACCAATATTGGGATCCACGTAGCGAGTCAAATTTTCCGTTTCTTGAGCCCTTAAGATTGTAGTCGAACTAAGGGAGATAATGAATAGATAACATAGATTTTTTATATTGTTCATAATTTAGCATAGATATAAGCGATTTTTATAATCGACGTCTTCTCAATATTGATCTATATGTATGTACATATATTGCAAATATATTAATATCCCTTAACTTGTCAAGTTTTATGTAGACAAAGGGAGCAAATCGGTTGGGCTTTGCAGTTTTAAAATTTCATTTGTATAAACAAACGATTTTAGGTTCAATGCGCCATTGGCAACAGTGGGTGAACGATAGGTCTAAAAGCGCACGCCAATAGAAACTCACAGAATAGTTAATGCTGAGCTAAGCAAGTTTGTGTTAATCACGTCTGCTTTCTACCGTAAAGGTGAAACTGTCGGCACGGTAATAACCTAAATTGTATTCAATGGGCCGACCTGCTCGGTCGAATACAAATCGTTTTCGGAATAGGATAGGCTCGCCTTGATTGATCTCCAGCTTATCTGCAATAAATTTATTGGCAGCTTTCGCATTGATTTCCTCTTGCGATAGATCTGCGACAATGTGATAGTCTTGTTCTAGTATTTCGTAGAGGGGTCGTTTAAAGTCTTCATCGCCGGTAAGACCTACTCGCGGATGGAAATAAGAAATAAAGTATACAAAAGGATCATCCTTTTTACCACGCAGACGCTCCAGCTTCAAAATTTTTCGATCCTCCTTTAATTCAAAGAAATCGGCAACATGAGGTTCAGGCAACACCCAGCTGACATGCAATTCGAAGTTTTTGACTTCAATGCCCCGATTCTTCATCTCTTGTGAGAAGCTGAGCCAGTTTTTTGACTTGGAGCTGAACTTGGTGGAGGCCACCTTGGTACCGAAACCTTTCTTGCGGATTAACAGCTCTTCGTACACCAACTTATTAATGGCCAGGCGCAGGGTTGTTCGTGAAATGGCCAGCCGCTTGGCTAATTCCACTTCGTTAGGTAGCAATTTGCCTTGCTGGTATTCCGGTGCCTTGATTAGCTCCCGTAAAAGCATTTCGGCCTGTATGTGCAAAGGAACCGCACTTTTGTGATCTATTTGAAGTTTCATCTTCTCCATTTGGTAGGCTAAATTAAGATTATTTGCAGAATTAAAAAAATAGACATATGTTTGTATGTACATATGTACTATATGTATTTTCAAACCGAAGAAAAATTATGAAGGCATACCTCTTATTTATCATTATTGTTGTTTCACTTGGAGGCTTCCTATTTGGTTTTGATATGGCCGTGGTTTCCGGTATTATTCCGCTGGTCAAAGAAGACTTTGCCCTCACTGCATTTCAAGAGGGTTTATTTGTATCATCCGCGCTAATCGGTTGTATTATAGGTGTGGCTTTTGCTGGTAAGTTGAGCGACCGGTATGGACGGAAGTCACTTTTGATAGCGGCCGCAGCACTTTTTTTTCTGTCGGCAATAGCTTGTAGTTTAAGCCCCGATTTCTTTACCTTGTTAATCGCAAGGTGCTTGAGCGGTGTCGGCGTAGGAGTCGCTTCCATCGTGGTACCGCTTTATATTGCTGAGGTATCACCGGCCTCTTCGCGGGGTCGTATGGTTACCTGTTATCAACTGGCTGTTACCATTGGTATTTTAATTGCTTATCTCAGTAATGCCGCAGTGCTCCAATACGATTGGCAATGGATTGATGGTTCCTATTGGCGTATGATGTTTCTCATCGGCGCAATCCCGGCTCTGTTGTTCTGGTTAGGACTTTATCGCATTCCCGAGAGCCCGAGATGGCTGATGCAAAAAGGGAATGAAGGCCGGGCTGCGGAAGTAATTCGACGTTTACGGTTAACCGAGGTAATCAGCGCTTCTTCAGTAACGCAAGAAACCGGTAAGGTCTCCCTTTGGAAGCCCATGTACCGGCAAGCTCTTCTTCTTGGCTTATTACTGCCATTGTTCTCACAATTGAGCGGTATTAATGCCATTATCTATTTCGGTCCTACGATATTAGTGCACTCCGGACTTTCCTTAAGTGGATCGCTGCAAACGCAAATTTACTTTGGCCTTGCCAATGTCATTTTTACAGGTATTGCTATCTGGAAAGTAGACAGTTGGGGGAGACGCCCGCTTTACCTGGTGGGTTCCGCAGGCGCTACGATCTGCTTACTATTAACGGCTTGGTTTTTAAATCTTAACATGGAAAATTACGGATGGTTATTGGCGCTTCCCATTCTTGGCTTTCTGCTTTTTTTCGCCTTTTCCATCGGACCACTCAAGTTTGTAGTAGCCTCCGAAATATTTCCGGGTGCTATTCGTGCAAAGGCGATGGCCTTAAGCGTGTTGGTGATGTGGGTAGCGGATGCCATCGTCGGGCAGCTAACACCCATCATGCTCGATGCCTGGGGAGCAACCTGGACCTTCCGATTTTTTGCCGCATGCTGTGCGGTGGCCTTTTTAGCCGTGTATGCTCTTTTGCCGGAAACAAAAGGAAAAACCTTGGAAACCATCGAAGCCTATTGGCAGGAAAAATTCAATAAAAACAGACGCGGGGAAAATAGCAATTAAATAACGTCTACCTATAAACTAACCATAATTAAAACTTAATGAGATGAAAGAAACAAAAATGTACAAACGCTGGAAGTTTTACTTCCTGGGATTCGTAATCCTGTTGGCGACTCAAGCAAATGCGACCACGATGCAGGGCATCTTACTTTCCGGACAAGTGTTCGAGGGCATCGGAACTGACATTACCTTAGCGGGTGCCAGTGTTAGCGAAAAGGGAACGGGGAACGGTACGATTACCGATGCCCAAGGGCGATTTCAACTAACAGTAGCAAATGAAGAGGCTGTACTGGTATTCAGTTATATCGGTATGCAGCCGCAAGAAATTACGGTGGGTAAGCAGCGCACCTTCAACATTAATCTTCAATCAGATGATGAAGCTCTGGAGGAGGTCGTTGTTACGGGTTATGGTACCCAGCGTAAGTCGGATCTAACCGGTTCTGTCGCCGTTGTCTCGTCAAAAGAACTGCTGAACGTTCCGGCCAACAATATGTTACAAGGTTTAAAGGGTAAAGTATCCGGTGTGAACGTATTCCTCAACTCCGGTTCGCCGACGGGGAGTCCTCGGGTGCTCATCAGAGGCCTGGGTACGATTAATTCTTCCTCTAACCCGCTTTATGTAGTTGACGGTGTGGTAATGGAGAACATTCAATTCCTGAACCCAAATGACATTGAACGCATGGAAGTCTTAAAAGACGCTTCCTCTACCGCAATTTATGGTGCGCGGGGTGCTAATGGGGTCATTCTTGTGACCACCAAACGTGGTGCACCAACGGAAGGTCTTGTGATTGGTTATGATGGCTTTGTGAGTATGGGCGTATTGCCTAAAAAACTGGATGTACTGAATTCGGCGGAATTTTTGGAGGTAATTGAGCGCGGTTTCCAAAATTATAGCAAATACAATCCCAGCGGTACACCGCCCGTTTTTACCAAATCAGATCCTAGGCTTTTCGATGCACAGGGAAATCCGCTGTACGATACCGATTGGCAAGAAGAAGCCACGCGAACTGCCATTTCTCACAACCATCAATTATCGGTATTGGGAAAATCGGAAAAATCATCCTTCGGTGCCTTTATGAATTACAATAAAACGGAAGGCATTATGCTCAATAACTGGCTAGAGCGCATTAATGGTAAACTTGCTTATGACGCCAATCCGAAGAAATGGTTGTCATTAGGAACCAATATACTCGTTAATTATAACCGGGGAAATGAATTTGAAGAGGAGGGAGGCCACCAGATGCCCAGGAGGTCGATGTTGGAAATGCCCTCGATTTTTCCGGTGAAATTTCCTGACGGCACTTGGGCACACAGTGGAATGATCAGTGATGCATATTCGCTCGAAGCCATCCCTAATCCGGTACACGTGCTGACTACACAGGATCGCTTCCGGAAGCGGACACAAATCTTCGGAAATACCTATGCAACCTTTCATATCTTGCCCGGACTTGACTTACGTACCCAATTTGGTTTCGATAAGCAAGATAACCTCATTCAGAATTACGATCCGACAGATTTGATTAACATCTCGGCACCGCTGGGTTATGCTTACATTGAGAACCAACATTCGTTTTACTGGCAGGAAGAGACTTATTTGAACTATAACAAAGAGTTTGGCGATCATCGTATCAACGGGGTGCTGGGGCTAAGCTGGCAAGAGCGGACTGCCGAAACGGATGCGATATCAGCAAGAGGGTTTTCCGATAATTTCTTCCGCTTTAATAGTATTCAGGCGGCAAGTCAACCCGGAGCTCCTACCTCTTCGTATGACCGCTGGTCAATGAACTCCTATTTCTTGCGTGGAAGCTACAGCTACAAAAGTAAATACCTTTTGACATTTACGGGTCGTGTCGATGGTTCCTCGCGCTTCGGAGCGAACAATAAATATGGGATCTTTCCCTCCGTTGGCTTGGGTTGGGTATTGTCTCAAGAACGTTTCCTGGCAGATATGGAGGCCATCGATGAACTAAAATTGCGTTCGAGCTATGGTATAACAGGGAATACAGAGATTCCAACCTATCAGTCCTTAGGTACGATCTCTTCAGAAACAACGTTGATCAATGGCACACGCGTTTCACAGAGTTATATCAACCGTTTGCCGAATCCCAACTTGGAATGGGAGAAAACCAAACAGTTTGATATCGGGATGGACCTATCGCTATTTAATCGTCGCTTGAGTTTTGGCTTCGATTACTACCATAAGCTAACTACAGACCTCTTGCTGGATCGTCCGGTTCCAACATCCACCGGCTTTGCTGCCGTTCGCGACAATATCGGCTCCGTTTCGAATAGAGGTATTGAGGTGCTAATAAGTGGCAGCCCGGTAAAATCCACCGATTTCAGTTGGGAAACAACACTTAACTTCAACTATAATAAAAACAAAATTGAGGCATTGGGCGCGAATGACGAGGATATCTTTCCCGGACCAAACTGGGTGTCGGGTAGTCAAACCATTTTACGGGTTGGCGAAAGCCTCAGCTCTTTTTGGGGTTACAGACGACTAGGAACCTGGAGCACAGCCGAAGCTGCCGACGCAGCTAAAGTAGGCGCGATTCCGGGTGAGGCGAAACGCAGCAGCGAACGTACCATCATCGGTAAAGGTCTACCCGATTGGACCGGCAGTTTCATCAACAACTTTCGTTATAAAAACTTCGATTTAAGTGTTGATTTACAATTTGTATTCGGGGTAGATATTCTACAACAGTTCTTCCATTCGATGGAAGATCGCACCGGTTATTCCAATGGTTTCAGATGGACATTAACGGACAGCTGGACAGAGGAAAATCAAAATACCATGATTCAACAAATCCGGAACGGTCCATACTCCGGCCAGAATAGTGAAGTTGACGATCACTGGGTAGCCAATGGCTCGTACCTTCGGGTTAATGCCATCAGTTTAGGTTACAATTTTGGGAATACACAATTAAGCAAAATCGGATTAAAGAACTGGCGGATTTATGCAAGCGTTCAGAATGCTTTCCTCGTCACATCTGACAGCTTTAAAGGATACGATCCGGAAGCTACCTCTTGGGGAACGAACCAATGGGGGCAGAATATATACTTTCACCAGTATCCACGGCCTCGAACGTTCACCTTAGGCACTAGTTTTCAATTTTAAGTGAGGCGATATGAATCCATTGAAAATCTTAAAAGTTGATCAAATGAAACCAATTATCATTATATATTTAATAGCAGCAGCTGCAATTTTCAGCTCATGCAAAAAATTTCTCGAAGAGGAACCTAAAGATGAAATAGCCGGCAGTCAATATTTCACGCAGCCGGAGCACGCGATCAATGCCGTTAACGGGCTCTATAGAACGGGAGCACCGCTACTTTACGACGGTGCTGGTACGCATTATTCAGGTGCAAAAATGTTCTTCGGCCCGTATCTAACAGGGTATATAGACAATGAATTTAAGGGGCAGGAGGTACATGTGCAACACGCCCAAAACATGACTTTCAATGCAACCAATCTATCCACCTATTTTCAGGATATTTGGAGTATTTTGTACAGCGGTATTGCGCGGGCTAATAACGCTATTAAATATATTCCTACAACACCTGGTTTGTCAGACACGCAGCGTAATCAGTTGTTGGCAGAAGCGCGCTATTTTCGGGCGATGGGCTATTTTCAACTCGCCCGGCTTTTTGGTGAAGTGCCACTGATTACGGAACCTTATGAAACACTCGAAAATCTAAACGTTGCTAAAAGCCCGTTGGAAGAAGTGTATGCGCTGATTACTACCGATTTGGAGTTCGCAGTCAACGAAGGCGAACTGGTTGAAGCAACCATGCCAAACAATGGGGGGCGAATAACCAAGGGTACAGCTGCCACGCTTTTAGCGGATGTTTACCTTACTATGGGTGGTTATCCTTTACAAAAAGCGGAGTATGTCAAAAGCGCAACGGTTGCCAAATCCATTATTAAAACCGGAATTTATCAGTTAACTACACACGACCGTAACGCGGATGGTGCGGTTAACCTAAATAGTACGGCTTACAATAAATTGCGTTTGGTAGATAATAACAGTGCCGAATACATTTACTACTATGAGTTCGCTATAGGTATTTCCACTTCCACCCACGTACATTGGGCTTTCCCGGCTACAGCGGCATCGTCTACGGCTTTTGCCATTACCAATAACGCTTATGGGCCCTCTACTAAATTTTTGCAAGGTTACAGCCGCGAAAATGATCTTCGTATTCAGGAAAAACAATATTTCCATTCATCATTAACCCGATCAAATGGTACAACGCTGAATTTCGTTACCGCTCCTTATATGTGGATGGATGATGAAGCGACCTTTGAGACGGCTAGTTCAGGAAAGGATTTGCCGATTTATACCTATTCGGATGTGCTATTAATCGCTGCCGAGGCTATCGCCCTCTCGGAAGGTGTAACGGATGAAGCGATCAATTACCTCTTGCAGGTTAGGGCAAGAGCGCTGTGGAAGTCCGATACCAATCAATTAAGACAAAGTCTAGCGGGCCTGTCGGTTGAGCAATTTGTACAAGAAGTTTGGAAAGAGCGCTACCGCGAATTAGTATTTGAAGGTCGTCAATGGTTCGACATTCAACGGACGCGCATGTTTCCGGTACCGATCGGAGATGGCAGTGGCGACATTCGTTTCGAGCCGGTTATCGGCCATGCTAATGACAAAGGTGCGATTATACAAGAAAAGAATTTATTATTACCAATCCCGACAGACGAACTGCAAAGGAACCCTAGTTTAACGCAAAATCCCGGCTACTAGCGATGCAACAGCCAATAAGATGTCGATAACTTGAAAGTCGACTAAGGATAAAAGAAGATACCAAAAAGAATGATTAATATTATGGAACAACAACAAAAGGAAATGGATTTAGCCAATGGAAAAGTAAACCTGAATTATGAAATATGCCCAACTTATCCGGTGCAAGGCGAAATTTTCAAAGGCTTTGATGCGTTGGCTGCCAATATTTTAGGCGATTTGCCTCTTTGTTTACTTGATGGCTATATTGGTGTCGATTGGCATGCCGTGGTGAGCAATTTGGAAGCATCGTTTAAACGCCTTGGTAAAGAAGTGCGCTTCGTGTCGGTTGATCAAGCTTTATTGCCAACATCGAGCATTGAAACCATGGTGCGACCTTTTCTTGGTGGTGATGATCCAATCTTTGGAACGAAGACGTCCTTATCCTTAGTCGACTTTTTTGATAGAGACCGACTTAAAAGTCTAATGCACAAAAGTGATGCACAGCAAATAATCATATATGGCTGTGGTGCCGCATTGTGTAATCCGACAGCGCCGATAATCTATGTCGACCTCCCTAAAAACATTATTCAAAAGCGTATGCGTGCGGGTTCCGTGCGAAATCTAGGCGCTCAGCAATTGCGGGATAACAAGCAAACCTACAAACGTTTTTATTTTGTTGATTGGGTCGTCTTAAACAAGCATAAAAAAGCGATATTGCCTCACATCAGTATCATGGCGGATCAACAGGAACCGGATACCATCACTTGGATGTATGGCGATGCCCTTCGCAAGACGCTTAAACAGATGTCACAGTCTTTTTTCAGGGTAAGACCCTGGTTTGAACCGGGTGTATGGGGAGGACAATGGTTAAAAAATCATTTACCCGGCCTAGATCAGGATGTTCCGAATTATGCTTGGTCTTTCGAGATGATTGTTCCGGAAAATGGACTGGTGCTAACCGACGGCGGAAATCAATTGGAGATTTCTTTCGATCAATTGATGTATCAAGAAGGCGAAAATGTGTTAGGAAAAGCACATCGGCGTTTTGGTGATGAATTTCCCATTCGCTTCGATTTTCTCGATACCTACGATGGAGGAAATCTATCCATTCAGTGCCATCCAAGAACCGCTTATATTCAAGAAAATTTTGGTGAAAGTTTCACACAAGATGAAACTTATTACATTGTTGATTGTGAGGATGATGCACAGGTTTATCTTGGCTTTCAGGACAACATCGAACCCAAACGTTTCAAACAGGAACTGGAGCAAAGTTTCGAGAAAAATGAAGCCTTGAATATTGAAGATTACGTGCAGCAATTTCCAGCCGAAAAGCATGGCCTATACTTAATTCCAAACGGAACAGTCCACGCTTCCGGTAAAAATAACTTGGTGCTGGAAATCAGTGCCACGCCTTATATCTTCACCTTCAAGATGTACGATTGGGTGCGACCGGATTTAGAGGGGAATCCACGTCCATTGAATATTGACCGTGCTTTTGACAACCTTGATTTCTCACGGAAGGGACAAGCTGTAATAGATACATTGATCTCCAAACCGGTGCAGCAAGTACTTGATGAGCAAAGCAGCGTGATGCACTTGCCAACACATCCCGAACATTTCTATGCGGTTTGCCGTTACGAATTTGACGATCGCGTCAATATTTTAACGCAGGGGCAATGCCATGTATTGATGTTGGTAGAAGGGGAGTCTATTGAGCTTACAACGGCTAATGGATTGAAACAGGTGTTTAATTTCGTCGAAACCTTTGCGATTCCGGCAGCTGCTCATGGTTATAGCCTTCGCAATTTGGGACAAAAGAAAGCGAAAGTAGTGGTAGCCTTCGTGAAAGACGAAGCTTGTTTAAATCAATAATAGAATGATGCGAATAAAAAAATATATATGGGCTTTGTTTATTGTAATGATGTCCTTTATGGGGCACGCCCAAGAGGATTTAAAAGTCTTATGGGAAATCGGTAAGCTCGATCAGAGCCCACATGGAATGGCCCTGGCGCCTAATGAATACCAGCAATTTATTGCACATGATTTTGGTTTTGAAGACCGTTTTTTTTTGATCGGTTATTCGGATCCCAATGAGGAGTGGCCCTATGTGCTGCCTGGGCCCGCAACGAAGTGGGGAGGTACCGGGCCAACAGCGGGTATACGTTCGCATGTGCTAAACATTGACTTTGAGTTAGAACAGCTGAATAAAGCAGACAAGTTTTATTTCGAAGCCAATATATTGCAGACTGATCCACTCCATGCGCCGTTGTTGAAAGTTATCATCAACGGACAGCCCCATCATTTTCAGCTAAAAGGTGGTAAAGGAAAAGTTGAACCCACCGGCCCTTTTTTGAGTACAGATACCCAACGGGTTGAGATACCAATACCACCTAATTTGTTAAGAAAAGGCTTCAATGAGATTCAATTGACCAGTCTTCAAGGGGGATGGCTTGTTTTCGATAACCTACTATTGAAAGGCCCCGGTACCGTTTCGATAAAATCGGCAAATAATGCCTTGATTCGTCATATTGAAGCTGCTGATTATGACATGGAAAAAGCAGGTACGCGTTATCAACCCTTGTTGATCGATATTTCTCCACTAAAAGGACAACCAATCCTGGAAGTCAAATTGGAGGGGCAACCGATTTTTAAGCAGGCACTTGATTCAGGACGCCACATTCTCGAGGCGCCGATGCCTGCCGTTAAACAAGCTAAAAAAAGTGCATATGCCGTGTTTATCGATGGACAGTTGATGGAAAGTGGCGAGGTGCTTCGTTCTGCTCAAGGTGAAGTCAGCCCCGCAACTTATGTCAACACCATGATGGGTGCGGCTCATTCACGGTGGATGATCGCCCCGGGACCTTGGATGCCGTTCAGCATGGTGAAATTGAGTCCGGATAACCAGAATAGTGGTTGGCAAGCGGGGTATGATCCTACCATTGAATCAATCGGTACCTTTAGCCATATCCATGAATGGACGATGGCTGGTTTGGGAACCTTTCCAACGACTGGCCCCTTACAAATCGCTATTGGCGACGAACATCAGCCCGATAGCGGCTACCGATCACGAATTGATAAATCGACTGAAAAAGCACCCTTGGGCTATTATCGGGTAGATTTGACCGATTATGATATTACGGCCGAGCTTACCGCCGGTACGCGAAGCAGCTTGCAGCGTTATACGTACCATCGTGGAGACACTGGCCGAGTTATGGTCGATCTACAAATTCCAAGTGAATATCCTTATGAAATTGAGGAAGCAAGTTTGAAGCAAATCACCCCTAACCGCATTGCAGGTCACAGCAAACAATTGTCGAAAAATGTCTGGTCGGGTGGTGTTGATCAAGCGTATACCATATACTTCGTGATGGAGTTCGACCAGCCTATTCAAAAGCTTGGCTATTGGAAAGATGGTCAGGTGCTACGGCAGTCGGAATTATCCACAGGCCATGTAAAGAATGCTGGTATGTTCGTAGAGTTTGACCTGAAAAAGAAGCATACCGTACAAGTCAGAACCGGTATTTCCTTTGTCGGTTTAGCGCAGGCGGAGCAAAATTTGATGGAAGAAATCAGTAAACCCTTTGGCTGGTCGTTCGATAAAGTCGTTGCCAATCAACGAAAGGTTTGGAATGAACTGCTAAGCCGCGTGCATATTGAATCGGATGATCTCTTTCAAAAGCAACGTTTCTACACCAATATGTATCGCTCCCTGGCGAGTAGGAATACCTTTAGTGACGTAGATGGAAGCTGGGTGTCTGCAGATGAAAAGGTACGCCGTTTTAGTGATACAAGCGACCGGGCGTTGGGTTGCGACGCCTTTTGGAATACCTTTTGGAACCTCAACCAATTTTGGAACTTGATTACGCCCGAGTGGTCAAACAAATGGGTACGATCGCAGCTGGCGATGTACGATGCCAATGGCTGGTTAGCAAAAGGACCTGCCGGAATGGAATATATACCGGTTATGGTGGCTGAACATGAAATACCGCTTATTGTAGGCGCTTATCAAATGGGAATCCGCGACTATGACGTAGAAAAAGCGTTTGAAGCGGTGCACAAAATGCAAACGACGCCACCAGGTCCGGTAGAAGGAGGTTATGCCGGTAATCGCGATTTGGCTACCTACCTTCAGCATCACTACGTTCCTTTTGACGAAGGTAGGTTCTCCAATTCTTTGGAATATAGTTATGACGACTGGACTGTCGGCCAGTTTGCTAAGGCCCTCGGTAAAGAAAAAGAGTACCAAATTTTTGCTGATCGTGGATCTTGGTGGAAAAATGCGATTGATACAACAACGGGCTACGCACGGATGCGGGATAAGAAAGGAGACTGGTTGCCTGATTTTGATCCTTTCAAATCAGGAGCCAATAAACACTATGTAGAGGGCAACGCTTGGCAACTTACCTATTTCGTGCCGCAGGACGTTGCCGGCTTGGCACAGTGCATTGGTGAAGATACCTTTACCAAGCGGCTGGAGTGGGGGTTCGGTGAAAGCTATCGCTGGCGCTTCAACGGTCCGAACGACCAGTATTGGGATTATCCGGTAGTACAAGGTAATCAACAGTCCATGCACTTCGCCTTTCTATTTAACTGGGTTAAACGCCCTTGGCTAACGCAGAAATGGAGTCGTGCCATTGTGGAACGCTACTATGGGCACGGTGAAGCAAATGCTTATTTGGGGGATGAAGACCAAGGACAGATGAGTGCTTGGTTTGTTGTGAACGCGCTGGGGCTCTTCCAGACCGATGGGGGAACCCGTGTCAACCCAGTCTATGAAATCGGTAGTCCTATTTTTAAGACAGTTACGATCCATTTAGGCAAGCGCTTTGGAAGAGGCCAAAGCTTCACCATAGAAGCGAAAAACACAAGTAAACGAAATATGTATATACAAAAAGCCTATCTGAACGGAAAAGAGTGGAATGATTGCTGGTTGCCAGCCGCTGAGGTGCTAAAGGGTGGAAAGCTTGTTTTGGAGATGGGACCCGAACCTAATAAAACATGGGGTATCAATGGTATTCCGCGGGCGAACTAACCAAATTAAAAAGATAAAAAATGAAACCATCATGATTTATTCAAACCACACAGGGGAATGAATAAATCTGATAGCTTCATCACCACTAAAAAGCAAATTTAAATAGATGAAAAAAATAACAATCATCTTATTCCTTATTTGTCTAGTTGTTTACGCATGTAATAATCAAACGAGCAGGAATAAGGAACAGACATTGGCAGAGGTAATTGCTGCTGACAGTAATCTAAACATTGTAAAAGAGCGAGCCTTAAAAGTGGTAAGCACAGGCTTTAATGCAGGGGATGGATATCGGGAAGTTTGGATTCGTGATTATAACACTTTTATAAACCTTGCCGCACACGTTCACCCAAAGGATACGCTAAAGGATAACTTGATTATTTTTTTTCAGTTGCAAGGAGCAGACGGCAATATTGTTGACGGTTTTGTGCCAAAATCAACCGTAAAATCGAGTAAGGGAGGCTACGATTATATCTATAACGATCTTGCACCACACTATGCCGGCCATAAGAATACCGTGGAAACCGATCAGGAGACCTCGTTAATACAGGCTGTTTACAAATATGTACATGCAACGCAGGATACCGCATTTTTAAACACCAAAGTCGGTGCAACAGCCGTACGGGATCGCATGGAACAAGCCTTGTCTTTTCTAATGAATAAACGCTATAATGAAAAATATAGCTTGTTATGGGGCGCTACCACTGCCGACTGGGGTGATGTGCAGCCCGAACATGATTGGGGTGTTTACCTGACCGACGATTCGCACTTGGCAATTGATATTTATGATAACGCCATGTTTTTGATCGCCCTGGATAATTTTATGGAGATGGTACCGGAAAAAACTAAAGAGTGGAAGCCTATCCGCGAGCGTATCGCAGCGCATACGATGAAGCATCTTTGGGATAACAAGCATCAAAAATTTATTCCCCATCTTTACCTGAACGGCTCACCCTTTGATAATACTTTTGACGAAAATGCAATATACTATCATGGAGGTACAGCCGTAGCCATTGAGGCTGGCTTATTGAACCAAGATCAGATTAAAGTTTCGCTAGATAAGATGGTGGCCAATGTAAAGGAGTCGGGCGCCGCAACCATTGGTTTAACACTTTACCCAACCTATCCCGAAGGTGCGTTCAAGAACAAGGGCATGTATCCTTACGGTTATCAAAATGGGGGAGATTGGACTTGGTTTGGCGGACGAATGATTCAGCAGTTAATCAAGTATGGCTTTCAAAAAGAAGCCTATGAACAACTAAAGCCGATGGTGGATCGTGTGATCAAGAATAACGGTTTTTTTGAATGGTATACACGTGATAATAAACCCGAAGGATCCGGTACGTTTAGAGGGGAAGCGGGCGTCTTATATGATGCCATTATTTCATTAGAGCAGTATGTGCAAACAGCAAATTAAAATAGAATATAGCCTGTTATTTCAGGCTATATTCGTAACTTCTACCGTGTTTGGTAGCTTGAATAAAATCATTCTTTAATAAATAGGATAAACGCACGGCAACAGCCTTTTCAACTTTATAAGGGTCCGCGTCGGGTTGCGCTTTGGTTAAGACTTCTAAGATGTCGTCTTTATAACCAGATCCGATTTTAGTGAGCGCATAACTGATCTTCTGATCTAGTTTGCTGTTAACGTTAAAAGTCTCCTGCGGAGCTAAGGCTTTACCTGTTCCCTTCCGCTTTTTAATGGAATCATCAGGCTCAGCTGAATCACTTTTAGTTTTGTCGGTAACTAAATTAAGCGACTTAGACTGAGCGATCGCATTGATCGTTACTTCAATGCTTTTTAGTTCGTCCTTGAGCTGTTGTTGCCTCAGCTTTAGAAATTCTACTACTTGTTTTTCGGTTATACTTTCAGTTTTCATTACTATGTCTTATGTCTATAACAAAAATATAACTAAATTTCAATATTCTGAAATATTATAAGACTTTAGTTCTCATTATTATATCATCCGCTTATGCATCAGTGCAAAAGCGCGCGATTCAATCGCTATTTTTAAGTTTGATATAGTAATGAAATCGGTTTTTTGAATTAAAAGGTGAATTTATGATTAATTAGGCAGTGGAGTGCTTTTAACGGGTCGTCCGAATTCGTTGAGATGAAAGACATCATTTAGTTCTATTGACATAATTGCTAGCTCTAATAAATGAAGCTCATGTTTGATGTGTTCTCTTTTTTTGATTAGGGATTCTAATTCTTGGAGGTTCTGACTGTTAGGCATGACTGTGTTGTTTTATACGACAAACGTAACAAATGCTTTTGTATGCGAAAAAAAATTACACAGATAGTGCTTTTCACGTGACAAAAAGCCTCCTGGCTTACACGAAAAAAATAAAC
Source organism: Olivibacter sp. XZL3 (assembly GCF_004368405.1). Taxonomy (GTDB): domain Bacteria; phylum Bacteroidota; class Bacteroidia; order Sphingobacteriales; family Sphingobacteriaceae; genus Olivibacter. The sequence goes on along the minus strand of NZ_SBJH01000004.1, from coordinate 130,972 downwards.
GATACCTGATAACTCCGTTTCAAGCTAATTTATGGGTAATGCATAGCCTACGCTCAATGTAAAAATTCGGTTCTTACCCTCGGGGCCTACCGTTGTTGAAGTCACATTACCGTCGTCAATCCGTTGAATCTCTCTTGTTTTGTAAAGCGTTTTGAATCCCCAAGCAAAGCGGGCATCCACAACCAAAAATCCATCGTTAAAAGGAAACTCGACGCCTCCGCCAACCAGCGCACTCCAATCGGTACGATTAAATCGATTGTCAAAATCGACCGATCGGTCATAACTTTCGATTCTAAATTCATCGCTTTCTAATTTTTCCCTTCCTGCGATAGCATAAGAAAAAGAAGGGCCCGCGTTGAAATAATAACGAGTGCCGATTCCAAAATCAAAACGTGCGAGCAGCGGTATTTCTAAATAGTGCAACATGCTTTTTTGTCTGATGGTTAAAGCCTCCGCGCCGCTGCCGGCCGAAATATGGTCCGTGCGATTATTTCGCATGCTATAGTTTATTTCGGGCTGGAGGATAAAGGTGCGTAGTTCGTTCATCGCGATGTTTAAGCCTACGCCTGCTGAAACTCCCGGAGAAAAGCGCTGATCGCTCAAATTGGACGAAGTTTCACCGAAGTCGTATGTGTTTACATTGAAGCCCACTTGGGGGATAATATAGATCTCTTGGGCGAGGCATCGGATATGAATGAGTAAAAGCGAAATTAAAACTGTTTTTTTGATCATTGATTTATAGATTTGCAGTGTTTAGGTAACAATAATAGTGTTTCTTTTGTTTCATTTACCCGATGAATAGACATTTGTTCGTAATTTTATAATATGTATTTTCCGCTCGCTATGTTATTAAGACTTTCTAGGTACTTTGCTGTTTTCTTTTGTTTTTTAGCTCTTTTCCAATGGTATTCCTGTTCGTCTCCTGCACCAAAAGAGCAAGGGGACGAAGAAGAAAAGTTAGCGGGCAATCGACCTTCTTTTACACCGATCGCAGGAACGGACTTTTTTGAAGTTCGGAGAGCATTTGATAATGGTTTGGCTTTTGACACACTGGGATTTGAACAGGAACCGGTATGGCACCTGAACTTTATCAGCAACGACTCGGTTAAGATTTTTAGTCCCGACAGCAATGCGATGTTACATTATTCCATTTACTACGATCAGGATTCTATTTTTCATTTCGGTAGGGAATGGTTTCGCGTCCGCAGCATCGCTAAAGATAGCCTTATGTTACAACGCTTAACGGTGGTCAGTAAGCATGTTAAGGAGGCCAGGTCGAATGTGTATATGAAACTTTATTCGGAGCGTTTTATCCGCGATAGTCTGAAAACTACCGTCCAGGAGTTAAGAAAGCCACGGTCAAATGATACGGCCTTTATCCGGTGGCGGTCTGCTATAGCAAACGCCAATCCGACTATTATTGATAGTGCTTTTGCGGCGCGAAACCCGGTGCAGTTCATTCCGAAAAATCCCAATATAACGGTTAAGAGACGAATATTTAGTGAAACTGAAAGACTGAATCAAAGTGCTGCTTATGAATACTTATATCCGGAGTACGATATCGTCATTAATAAAGCTTATAAAAACTTTTATTACCCATTTTCTGTATTGGTAGATGGCAAGGGCGACGTGCATTTGGCCAAATTTGTGACCAGCGATGAATTTGTGGAATCGCGAAAGCGGGTCTTAAATGGTATCATTGACGTATATCTTAAAAACCTTTTAACGATTAAGCCAGGCACCACCTTGGGAATACCTCATACGAGCTTAATTATGCTAAGGGTTAGAGGTATCGAATAATACGATTGTCTGCACATGCCGTATTTTAGATTTTCTTTTTCCTCGTCTGATCTGCTATATATGGTCAAATGCGTATTAGGCGTTTTGGTGTGTTACGCTTTTTACGCCTCTTTTCCTTCCTATCCATTTTATTGGAGCATCATTTCTGCTGTTTTGGTATTTACTCCGGATAACGATCAAAGTTTAGCATTTGATCGAATTAAAGCAAATTTCCTAGGATCGGGGGTGGGTTTACTGGTTTATTTCGTGCCCGTGGAAGGTGTTTTCTTATTTTGTTTGGGCGTAATCATCACCATTTTTCTGGGGATGGTTTTGTGGTTGGAGAATACCATCAGACCAGCTTTGGCAGCTGTTATTATAGTATTGGTGCAGGAAAACCAGCATAAGGATTGGATGGTGGCGCTGGAACGGGGCGGTTGCGTATTAGTCGGCTGTTTCGTTGCCCTTTGCATTACCTTGATTTTTACCAAAGTGGCATGGGCTAAAATTTATTATAGATTGCGGCGGCTGGTTAAAAGGTAATTAAAAGGCTCCGCGACGAAAGCGTTAGGGGGGAAATAAACGGCCACCGAACACAATCAGGTAAGGTGGCCATAAGCTTATTACAACTGTTTGATTTTGATGTTCCTAAAAGAGACGACGTTGCCGTGATCTTGTAAGGCAATCTTTCCTTTTGGATATTTGGCAAAACCTTCCCAATCATGGAATTTACTTTTTGCGATCAGCTGGTTCCATTCTTCAGAGCCTTTTTTAACATGTGCGGTTTGCACACCATTGAGCCACAAGGTGATTTCCCCGTTATTGTATAGGATACGCGCAAGGTTCCATTCTCCTACGGGTTTCGGTTTAGAAACATCTGGGCCACCAATGAGGTCATACAATGAGCCTGCTAAGTGATTAGGGATAAATCGATCGCCGGCATTAATATTATCCAATACCTGCATTTCAATACCTGTTTGATAAGTTGCTCCATACTTAGGGTCTTCGTGAATGCCAAAAATGACCCCGCTATTTCCTCCGTCGCTTATTTTCCATTCCAAGGTCAAATCGTAGTTCTCATACTCGGCATCGGTCACTAAATCTCCTTTTTCGGCCTTATCAACCGTGGGATCGAAAACTAAGGCTTCGTCTTTAACAGACCAAGCTGCTCCGGCTTGGTCTTTGTGATAGGTATGCCATCCTTTTGTAGATTTGCCATCAAATAATAAGACCCAACCATCTTTCTTTTCCTTTGACGTCAAGCTGTTTGGTTTTTGAGCAAAGGTAGCTGTAGCCAAAAATAAACAGGCACAGATACTTAGTGAAATCTTCTTCATCTGTTTGTCGTTAATGTTGTTTGTGTTCTTTAGTTCTGATTCGTTTACAGTGGTTAACTATTAAAACGTTTTTGCGCAAGATATATAAAATCTGCTGTAAATTGAAGCCGTTTTGTCATATTTAAGAATTCATTAACAACTTTGTTTCAATCACCTTGACTAATACTTTCAATTTGTCTAAGTTTGGCGCTTCTTCATGAGCTCGCAGACAATCAGCTATACACGAGTCCTTTGGTTGGGATGGTGTGTTTTTTTATGTTTAGTCACGTATAGGGGGCGTGCGCAAACAGAATTGTTACATGAATTGGCCATTCATAGTGATAATGATGCCTATTTGTTTATCAATCAAGATCAATACTATACCAACGGAATATCATTTAGCTACCGGTGGCTGGTAAATAAAGACCGCTCCGCGACGGCATCAAAAAAGAGAATTTGGGAAGTGGCAGCCGGTCACAAATTATACAATGCCTATAACGGATTCAGTGAGATCGAATTGATGGATAGACCATTTACGGCCTATCTGTACTTACAGGCAAGTCATAGCTGGTTCTATCAAAACGAATCGCAATTACGTGCTGGCCTTGTGACAGGGCTGTATGGGAAGGGCGCTTTTGGCCAGCAGTTACAAGAGGGGTTTCATAATTTGTTTGGGTTTTATGAAATCAGTGGTTGGGATTATCAGTTGCGCGGTAACTTCACCGTAGATCTAAGAGCGGATTACAATCGGTTGATTTTGAGAAGCACTTCAGGGAAGTTGGATCTGCAATTTAATACGAAGCTCTCGTTGGGTTTGAACCAATCTTTCGTGGGAGCGGGGCCTGTTTTGAGACTTGGGAAGTTGAACGCTTTGTACGAGTCTTCCTATACCGGAAGTAGGTTATACCAAAGTGGAAATACGGTAAAAAAAGAACGGTATTTCTATTATCGGCCTATGTTGTTTTACCGATTATACGATGCCAGCATACAAGGCGGGATGTTGTTGGATGAAAGGGGGCTGGTTACTTTTGGGATAAAGCCGTGGATGCTTAGTCAGGTTGTGGGGTTTAACTACGCACATAAGCGCATTACGGTTGACGCACATCTTCAATTTAATACGAAAGAAGTAAAGAGTTCGGCTACCGCTCACCAATTCGGGTCTATATCGTTGGGCTACGCTTTTTAGAATTGTAATTCGTTTGTAACATTTAGCGCTTTCTTCCGTCTACTAGAAAAATGAACGGGCAATATAAATTCATGTTTAAAATTCCGAGGCTTTGAAACCTTTCGTATTATCAGTTTTTATTTCTTTTTACTTCCTTTCTCTTTCCTTTGCACAACAAATCACCCTTAATGGAACTGTCAGAGATGCCTCCAACGGCGAAACGCTGATTGGCGCCAGCATTAAAGTCAAAGAAAATGCTTCGTTGGGCGTCAGCGCAAATTCCTATGGGTTTTATTCACTCAGCTTATCGAAAGGAACTTACACGATTCAGGTATCATCGGTAGGCTACGCTACACAAGAGAAGCAGGTAGATTTAAGTCAGGATCTTCGGATGGACTTTTCGTTAGAACCGGCCAATCAACTGGACGCGGTAGAAATCAGTGCGGTATCGAACCGAGAGCAAATAGAAAGTCCGCAGATGGGTGTCAATAAAATAAGCGTCAAGGAAATTAACAATGTGCCTGTACTTTTCGGAGAGCGGGACGTGCTAAAGACCATCCAATTATTGCCCGGTGTAATGAGTGCCGGAGAGGGAAATAGTGGCTTTTTTGTACGCGGTGGAACAACCGACCAGAACCTCATTTTGTTAGATGAAGCGATGGTGTATAATGCTTCGCATTTGCTGGGTTTTTTCTCTACCTTTAATTCAGATGCAATAAAGGATGTCAATCTGTATAAAGGAGGCATGCCGGCGCAGTATGGCGGCCGTTTGGCTTCAGTGCTTGATGTTAACATGTTGGACGGCAATAACCAGGACTTCGGAATGGACGGCGGCATTGGCCTCATTGCCTCTCGGCTGAAGGTGGAGGGGCCAATCAAAAAGGACAAGGGATCTTTTATGTTAAGTGGTAGGCGTACCTATGCCGACTTGTTTTTGAAACTTTCTTCCGACAGTTCGGTCAACAGCAGTGTCCTTTACTTTTATGACTTGAATTTGAAAGCTAATTATCAGCTAAATAACAATAATACGCTCTACCTGTCGGGCTATTTCGGAAAAGACGTATTGGGCTATGCGAACGATTTCGACTTTGATTGGGGGAATGCTACCGGAACCTTGCGGTGGAATCACGTTTTTAGTAGCAGGCTTTTTTCTAACACATCCTTAATTTACAGCGATTTCACTTATAATGTAGGCGTGTATACAGATAATAACGATTTACAGGTCAATTCGCGTATACAAAATTTAAATTTGAAACAGGATTTTCACTATTTCTCAAGCAATAAGAGTAATGTACGTTTCGGACTGAACCTGATGCGGCAAGAGATTTCGCCTGCAGGTATTGATGCATCGGAAGAATCGGATATCAATTCGCTGAGAATAGAAAATAGACAAGGGTATGAGCTGGCGGCCTACGTTTCACACGAATGGAAACCAACAGATCGACTTAGTTTTATATACGGTTTGCGACTGAATTCCTTTTTGTTGACAGGGCCGGGCGAATTTCACACCTACGATGCCGACGGTGATATCTTACAGACCGAAATTTATGGGGGCGGTAAACTGGTTAAGAGTTATATAAACCCTGAACCAAGATTCTCTGCTAATTATATGTTAAATAAAAACAGTAGTTTAAAGGCTTCATATAATCGTAATACCCAAAACTTACATCAACTGACCAATACGACCTCTTCCTTACCGACCGATGCCTGGGTGTTGAGTAGCAACAATATAAAACCGCAGATAGCCGACCAAGGAGCGGTGGGTTATTACAGGAATTTTGACAACGATCAATATGAATTTTCGGCCGAAGTTTATTATAAGGATATGCAAAATCAGATCGATTATAAAAACGCTGCCGACTTGCAAGCAAATGAACATGTGGAGGCAGAGTTGGTATATGGCGTTGGAAAATCTTACGGACTGGAGCTTTTGATGAAGAAAAGGTCTGGAAGACTGAATGGCTGGGTCAGCTATACGTTGTCCAGAAGTAAAAGAAGGTTTGACGAAATCAACGATGGCGATTGGTTTGCCGCGAGACAAGACCGGATCCATAATGTAGCAATCGTGGGCATGTACAAGTTTTCTGATCGCTGGAGCTTTTCGGGTACCTTTGTGTATTATACCGGTAACGCAGTTACCTTTCCAAGCGGGAAGTACAGCATTGGCGGTAAATCTACCTGGTATTACACCGAGCGGAACGGCTACCGCATGCCGGATTATCATCGATTGGATTTAGGAGCGACCTTAGAATCGAAGCCTGGAAAGCGGCTTAAGTCGAGCTGGACTTTTGGCATTTATAACGCCTATAATCGAAAAAATGCCTATATAATTGATTTTAGGGAAAATGAGAATGATCCTAATGTTACGGAGGCGTATAAAGTTGCCCTATTTGGTATTATACCTTCTGTGACCTGGAATTTTAAATTTTAAACATAATCGAATGAAACGCGAAAGCTCTATGTTTAAGAAAAGATTTAATGTGTGTAGTGCCTTTATCTTCTGTGTTTTGCTTGGATTAGTGGCATGTGAAGAAGTTATCGATATTGAACTGAAAGAGGCCGATCAAATGTTGGTAATAGAAGCAAATGTTTCCAATTCAGAAACAACCCATTACGTGCTAATTTCTAAAACTGTTCCATTCTCGTCTAGCAGCACGAGCAACCCCCAATCGGGTGCTCGAGTGAGCATCCAGGAAGAGGGGGAAGCCGCCGAGCGGACGTTCGCCGAGGTGAGCCCCGGTCAATATCGGATAAACAACTACCAGGCATATCCCGGGCGGACTTATAAGCTGACCGTCGAATTTGAAAACGAACAGTATCAAGCTTCTTCTACCATGCCTGCTCCGATAGCTATAGATTCGATCGGTACAGTCACTGAAAGCTTTTTTGACGAAGACGAAAAGAATGTCGGCATTGTATATCAAGATCCTCCAGGGGAACCGAACTATTATAGGTACTTGATTACGGTAAACGGAAAGCCGTCTAATTTGGTTTTTGCGTACAACGACAAATTTAATGATGGAAGAAGGGTACAAAGGAATTTATATCACGAGGATTTGGATTTAGCGACGGGCGATTATGTGGAGGTTGAACAACACTGCATTGATCAAGCGGTCTATACCTATTTTAATGGGATACAGTCGAACAATCCCGGTTCCGCGGCACCTGCCAATCCGATTTCGAACTTTAGCAATGGGGCGTTGGGATACTTCAGTGCGCATAGCATAACCCGTGCATCAACGACCGTCGAGTAGAGGGGGGCACTAATCAGCTGCTTAACGGATTAGCGATTACAGGAGCTTAAACTCATAACCTTCGTTAAGCCAATACTCGATTGCTTTAGGGAGAGCATGCATTAAGCGCGGCACAGCTTTTATGTTGTCATGAAAAACAACGATGGAGCCGTTGCTGACGTGCCGGACGGCATTTTGATAACAAGCTTCAGGGCTAAGCTTGTTGTCGAAGTCGTAGGTAATAACGTCCCACATAATGATTTCATATTTTTTTCGTAACTGCTTGAATTGTGATAAGGTACATTTGCCATAGGGGGGTCTAAAAAGGTCCGTTTGCGTGAGTCTTTGGCATTTTTCTACATTTTCGAGGTAATGATTAAGCGGCGTCTGCCAACCCTTCATATGATTGAAGGTGTGGTTGCCCACTTGATGGCCCGATTGTTTTACTTGCTCAAAAATCTCCGGATGCTTTACGATATTTTCGCCGACGCAAAAGAAGGTTGCTTGGACCTTGTACTTTTTTAAGATATTTAAGACCTGTGGTGTAACATCAGGTACCGGTCCGTCGTCAAAGGTTAAATAAATGTGCTTTTCTTTTCGGCTCCGATTCCAAGTGACTTTAGGGAGTAGTAGGCGTAACCATAAAGGCGATTTAACAATATTCATTATTTACGGCGTACTAATTTATAAGAACGAAGGTAAAACAATTAAATACATTAATAGCAATTGAGATAAAATTTACTAGATGATACAACGTAAACCCGCGATGAAATATTTTAAATATGGCAGTTTAGTGCTATTCGCCTGTGCCATTTCCCTTGCCGCAAGCGCGCAGCAAACCATCACGATACGAGAAGCTTTAGATCAGGCGTTACGCAATAATTTACAAGTAAAACAAGCTAACTTTCAAAGCTCTTTAAGTGAAGCGGATGTTCTACAGGCGAAGATGGCGCTGTTTCCTTCTGTGGGCAGCACTATACAAGGCGCAAAAAACTGGGGCTTAACGTTCGACCAAACATCTGGACAGCTGATTAATACATCCATTACTTCTGCCGGAGCTAGTTTGACGGGTAGTTTGGTTCTCTTCGGCGGTTTCCAGAAGGTCAATCAGATAAAAGCGAATAAGTTACAATTGTTTTCCAATGAGAGTAACGTTGACAAGGTAAAAAACGATCTCGTGTTATCGGTTGTAACCAAGTATTTGGAAGCTTTGAGTAATAAGGATATGGCTATTGCTGCTGAGCAGCAGGTTGCACTTTCAACCGAACAGTTGGAAGCACAAAAGTACAATTATGAAGTAGGGAATAATACCTTGGCCGATCTGTCGCAAGCAAAGAGTCAGTTGGCAACCGATGAATTAAATCTAACCACGGCACAGAATGCTTATGATTTATCTGTTTTAGATTTAAAGCAGTTGATGGAGATGGATCCCATCAATGAAATTACGCTGGAAAAACCCCCTTTACCCGACGTAGCAAAATTGGTTTCAAGCTATGCCGCGCAGGATATTTATAAGGAGGCCGTAGCGCGTTATCCTGATATTAAAGTAGCTGAATACAATACATTGGTGGCGAAGAAAAATATTGATATTGCCAAAGGTGGTTTTTATCCGGTGTTATCTATTGGAGCTGGTTACGGGACGAACTATTCTTCTCAAGCTGTTGATTTGCAGACGAGAATGCCGATAAGTTTCGGTAGGCAACTTGATCAGAATAAAAACACCAATGTATTCGCACAGTTGAGTATTCCGATTTTTGATAACTACCAGCGTAATATATCATTCAAAAAAGCCAAGATTTCGTATGAAAGCGCTTTAAATGATGAGCGTTTGGCAAAGAATAACCTGAACAAGGTGGTGAATCAAGCGGTACTCGATTTAAGAACAGCCGAGAAGAGGTATTATTCTACACAAGAGAATTTCAAATCAGCTTCCGACGCTTTTGAAGTATTGCAGCAACGCTATGATGTAGGCTTGGCCAACGCAGTGGAATTATCAACCCAACAGACTGCTAAAAACAAAGCAGAGTTTGACTTCATTCAAGCTAAGTATGATTTCATTTTCAGGAGCAAGGTTATCGACTTTTATTTAGGCAGGCCTATCACTTTTACCGATTAGTAGACGAACATATTTACATAACATTACATCAAAATAAACCATGGCGAAGAAGAAAAAAGGTACACTGAAATATATAGTTATTGGTGCCGTTGTTTTGCTTATCTTAGTTATCATAGCGAGTAAGATGGGTTGGATCGGTGGGCCAAAGAAGGAGCAAATTGTGACAGAAAAGGTTGAAAAGCGCACTGTTCAAGAAACAGTGTCGGCAAGCGGGAAGGTACAGCCCGAGAAGGAAGTGAAATTAAGTTCCGAAGTTTCCGGCGAGATTGTTGAACTGAATATCAAAGAAGGCGATGTGGTGAAGAAAGGGCAGGTGCTTTGCCGTATCAAGCCGGACATTTTACAATCTGGCTTTGATAGAGCAGTCGCATCTTTGAACGCACAACGTGCAGCACTTGCATCGGCCGAACAGCAACTGAAGCAGTCTGAAGCTTCTTTGAGTATTATGGAAGCAACCTTTAAACGTACGCAACAATTGTTTGAACGAAAAGTAATCTCCGCTGCTGAATTTGATAAAGCGCGTACGGATTATGAAAGCGCCCTGGCTAGTGTGGAAGCACAACGGCAGAATGTAATTGGTTCCCGTTACGGAATTGATCAATCGCAAGCGGCGGTAAAAGAAGCGGGCGACAATTTAGCTAGAACGACGATTTATGCTCCTGTTGATGGTGTTATCTCTTGGTTGGGAGCGGAAGAGGGCGAGCGTGTAGTGGGAACGGCGCAAATGGCCGGTACAGAGATCATGCGAATTGCTAATATGAGTTCCATGGAGGTAAACGTAGATGTCAATGAGAGCGACATTAACCGAGTCTCCTTAAACAATGGGGCATCGATTGAAATCGACGCATTTAGAGGAAGAAAATTTAAAGGCATTGTTACTGAAATTGCCAGCTCGTCTTCTGCCAATGCTGCAGGAACGTCCGCCACTACGAGCTCTTCTAATACCGATCAAGTTACAAATTTTACAGTGAAGGTGCGGATTTTACCAGAATCATATGCGGATCTTGTAAAGCCGGATCGACCCAATCCCTCTCCTTTTAGACCAGGCTTGTCTGCGACGGTCGACATTCTTACTGAAAAAGAGACCGGCTTAGCTGTGCCTATTCAAGCGGTGACAACGCGTGAAGACGCGGCGGGCGAAAAAGATAGTACCGCCAACGACATAAAAAAGGAAGAGGGCATTAAGTCGAACGTAAAAGAGTATGTGTTTGTTTATGACGCTGCCGCCACCAAAGTGAAACAAGTGGAAGTAACTACGGGTATACAGGATGACGCATACATCCGTGTTTTAACAGGACTGGAAGAAGGGCAGGAAGTGGTGGTACGTCCTTTTAACGCGATCAGCAAAACGCTGAAAGATGGCGATCTGGTGGAGAAGAGTTCAAAAAATACGGGAAACTAAATGTTGTTGATCGGCCATGCTTAGCTTTCAGGCCCAGATATTAAAATTCGATAGCAACGGCGAGAAAAGCGGCTGGTCTTATATTGAGATTTCACGAGAGCTTGCACAACAGCTGAAGGCCGGTTACCGGAGAAGCTTTCGTGTTCGAGGTAAAATCGATCAGGAAAGCGTGGTAGGACTAGCCCTTACGCCAATGGGTGAGGGGCATTTTATCTTAGCGTTAAAGGCCTCACTGCGAAAAAAAATCGGCAAAGAAGAAGGCGATGTTGTCCAATTGGAGTTGGAAGAGGATATCGACTTCAAAATCGAAATACCCACCGATCTGGAATCATGTCTTTGCGAAGACGAAACTTGGATCAACCAGTTTTTGTCGCTAGCTAAATCACATCAACATTATTTTATTAAGTGGATCAACGAAGCTAAGACCGAGATAACGCGTACTAAAAGAATCGCTTTAACGGTAGAAGCCATGGAAAAGCAATTAGATTTCGGCGCCATGATTCGTATGGATAGAGCAAGGCGGAATAGCTAGCGTGGTCTTACACCTCAAGTTGAACATTACTCCAGCTCTGCCGGTTTGAACAATAGTGCGGTTAAATAATGGCCTATATTTTGAGGACTATTAAGGCGAGCGATAAAATACCCTTATATCCGAAAATTATCTGCTGACAAATAGTATCTTTGCGTATGTCGATAATAAGCATGGAAGCAGAAAATGCTGATACGATTGTTGCGCTGGCAACACCATCCGGAAGCGGTGCAATTGCCGTTATTCGGTTGTCCGGACCGAAGGCACTGGATATAGTGAATTCAGTGTTTAAAGGGAAGGATCTGACCAAACAGGCCAGTCATACTATTCATTTTGGAACAATTCGGAACGAAGAGGGCAAGATCTTAGATGAGGTTTTGGTTTCTCTTTTTATAGCCCCTCATTCTTATACAAGAGAAAATGTAGTAGAGGTCTCTACGCATGGGTCAAAGTACATTATTGAAAGTGTTATTAAGCTTTTTATTAGAAAAGGTGCCAGAGCCGCAAAACCTGGTGAATTTACTCTTAGAGCTTTTTTACATGGGGGACTCGATTTATCGCAGGCAGAAGCAGTGGCCGATTTGATTGCGTCAAACTCTGCTTCGTCGCATCAGGTCGCCATGCAACAAATGCGGGGTGGATTCTCCAACGAATTGAAGCAATTGCGCGAACAGCTTATCCATTTTGCTTCCATGATTGAGTTGGAACTCGATTTCTCTGAAGAGGATGTAGAGTTTGCCAATCGCGATCAGCTGAAAGATCTTATTCTTCAGATTATTCAGGTGGTACATCGTTTAATATTATCTTTTGAGCAAGGAAATGTATTAAAGAATGGCGTGCCTGTTGTAATTGCGGGCAAGCCTAATGTTGGTAAATCAACGCTCTTAAATGCGCTGCTAAACGAAGAACGCGCTATCGTATCGGATATTGCCGGGACGACGCGCGATACCATTGAGGACGAAATGATCATTAAGGGAATCAGTTTTCGTTTTATCGATACCGCCGGAATACGGGATACAGAAGATATTATTGAAGCAAAAGGAGTAGAACGTACCCGTGAGAAGATGAAGAAGGCCCGTCTTGTAATCTACTTGGTAGACCCGATAAGCGATTCTTTTGAAGAAGTCTCTATACAGGTGGCCGACCTTATGCTCTTGAAAACACCCTATGTATTGGTTGTTAATAAAAAGGACCTGTTGTCTGAAGATACAGTAGCCGAATATGAGGCACTAAACCCTGTGTTTATATCGGCAAAAACCGGGGAAGGGGTAGAAGAATTAAAAGAGGAGCTCTTAAATCAAGTGAGCCTACGTAATATCAATGTAGACGATGTATTGGTGACGAACATTCGCCACGTTGAAGCGCTTCTTAAAACGCAAACATCACTTGAAAAGGTTCTATATGGAATTGATCATCCGGTTACTTCTGACTTTCTCGCAATGGACATCAGGCAAGCCTTACATCATCTGGGTGAAATTACCGGACAGGTGAGTACTGAAGATCTGTTAGATAATATATTCAGTAAGTTCTGCATCGGGAAATAAAATCCAAAAACAAACCTAAATATCCGTAAAAAAAGTCTTATAAAAGCCTGTAAACGAGTGTTACGGGTTTTTCTGTTTACGGCAGCCTCTTGTTTTTTAGCAGCTTTTTCGGTTAGATTTGTTGCTCATTTGTTACTCAAAACGGAAGGTTCAATGGCATTTTAAAAGAGGGGAAATTAGTTGTCTTATATAACCTAAATGAACCTTATAAAATCTTATTCACCCTTAATTGAGTATAAGTGATTGATGATCAAAAGCTGTTGTTATGTCGTCCAATATTGTAATAAAAAGGATCTGCGAATACTGCGGAAAAGAGTTCGATGCAAGAACCACCGTCACCAGGTTCTGCAGCCATACCTGCAACCGGCGGGCTTATAAGGCCATAAAAAGGGGAGAGAAAGTACAGGTTATAAAAAAGGAGGTAGAAGCGGTCAAAAAAAAGCCGTATGATGATATAGCAGTAAAACCGGTACTGAATGTTAACGAGGTCGCCGTTTTTTTGGGAACTACCAAGCAGACGGTCAACAAAATGATCCGTAGCGGACGGCTTGATGCGGAGAATTTTGGAGTAAGGCTTACCAGGATCAGGAAGGAAGATCTCGATTCACTTTTCTCCCAACCTGAAGTTATTATTTCACCCTGGGAGCTTCAGCAGGAAAAGGAAGCTGCAAAGCCATTGAAAAGGAACGAATGCTATACCATTATGGAAGTTTTGCTAAGATATAACGTTTCTCCGGCCGTGCTGACAAGGATGATTCGCGAACACAATATACGGAAGGAGCAGGATGGACAGAATATAATCGTTCCGAAGGCCGAAATAGACCGTTTGTTTGACGGATTTCAAACGAAAGAGTCCGAGCAAAAAGAGAATGAGGATCTGCTGCCACTTGATCCCGGGGATTGCTATACGATTGCCGAGGCAGAGAAGATACTGAACATGGCATCAAGCGGCGTCTATTATGGGATATTGAACCGGGGCATACGTAAAGAAAGGATCGGAAGATTTGTTTACGTCCCAAAAGGAGATATTGATCAATGGGCATTGGAACAGTTGCCGAAGTATGAAAGAGAGAAAAAGTATACCGTTGAAGCACTGGCCAAATTATTAGGTCGATCACAAAGTAATGTCAGGCAGATTTTGGACAGGCATGGAGTTCAGAAGATAGTGGGCAAAAAGGGGCATATCTTCTTACTTAAACGGGAGGTCGATCCCTTAATACCATTATATAAGCGGTGTTAAAATTACTTCTCGGGAAAGGAAATGAAATAGAACATAAGCAGATTAGAAATTAACCAAGGTCCTTATACGATAATAATTTTTCTATTATTGTGTTGTGTAGGGCGAGCAAGGAGAAAAGGCAGTTATGAAAGTATCTTTAAGAAAGAAACCGATCAGTAAAGGACGCATGTCCCTATACCTTGACATATACCCCCTGTAACACATCCGGTCTCCGGTAAAGTAAGCCGGTACCAGTTTCTGGAACTTTTTATATATAAAAGGCCATCGTCAGATCTTGAACGGAACCATAACAGGGAAACGTTGGAACTGGCAAACTATATCACAGCCAATACCCAGCTGAACGTGCAGAACAAATGATATGCCTATGTGCCTAATTCCAGACTCGACAATAATTTTATTGATTTCTTTGAAAAGCTCAAAAACAAAAGAAAGGGGTCTACCTATGTAAACTGGGAGAGCGCGATTATGTATTTCAAAGCATTCGCGGGTGACTTTATCTCGTTCCGGCAGATAAATGAGACGTTCTGTGAAGAATATGCAGACTATCTCAGATCAGCGCCAGCATTGGGGAAAAAAGGTAAACCAATTAAGATAAACACTGCAGTCAGTTACTTCATCAAATTTAAGTTCACTTTGGGAGAGGCTTTTAAGCAAAAATATCTCTACGAGGACATTGCCAAATTCATAGAGACGATAAGCCCGCAGGAAACCCATAGGGAGTTTTTGTTTCAGGACGAATTACAGGCTTTGGCGGACACGCCTTGTGAAGATGATATCAGAAGAGCATCTTTGGTATCGGCACTTACCGGATTAAGGTATTCTGATGTGGAAACTCTGATGTGGTCCGAAATCCGTGGTTCGAAGGGGGAATATTATATCCAGTTCCATCAGGAGAAGACAAGAGCGGCCGAAATGCTGCCCGTCTCTGACCTGGTTATTTCACTTTTGGGAGATCCGGGAGACTGGAATTCCCGGGTGTTTTCCAGTTTAACATATAGTAGGGTGTATTATGCACTTGGAAACTGGGTTAAGGCCGCTGGTATTAAGAAGCATATTACGTTTCATTGTTTCCGCCACACGTTTGCCACGCTTCAATTAGCAGCGGGAACGGATGTGTTTGTTGTGTCGAAAATGCTTGGACATAGGCGATTGGAAACTACACTGATCTATGTTAAGATTGTGGATAAATTAAAACGGGATGCTGCATTAAGGGTACGGTTGGATATCACTAAACTAGAAATCAAAAAAGCGGCGTAGGTCTTTCAGGAAATATATTTAGTTATAGTTATGAGTAGGGATAAAATAGATGTAGAATATTTTTTCAGGGAGTTGCCAGAGGCTATAGAGGAGCTTCATAAAAAAATTGACCGTCTTTCTGAACATGTGAAAGCCATTCAGAATCAAAGTGACCATGTTCCGGAATCTATGGATGTGGAACAGGCGGCAAATTTTCTGAACATTGCGGTTCGGACCGTTTATGATAAAGTTTATAAGCGGCAGCTACCTGCTTATAAGAAAGGGAAAAACCTTTATTTTTACAAGGAAGAGCTTTATAGCTATATTGCCTCTGGGAAATTAAAAACCCATGAAGAAATTAAGCGGGAAGCAGAAGCATATATAAAGACTCAAAAACTAAATCTAACCTAATTCATCTTAACTGTTTCTAGAGGGGGAATACCGGAATGAAGTATGCAGTAACCTATATACTACATGTTAAAGAGTAATTATTGATTACACTATCGTTAGATAAAGGTAGCGGACTAATTCATAATGTTTAAAAATCGTTTTTGAAAATTCGACTACAACAATTACCAATTCAACTACTTTTTAGAGAACGACAATCAGGAATTTTGTACTTGAGATTTATTCAGTTTTAGAAACAATCAAAAAAGAATTATGCAAAAAAGAAAATTAGGGAATAGCGGATTAGAAGTTTCCGCATTAGGTTTTGGCTGTATGGGTTTAAACTTTCTGGATGGCAAAGGTCTTGATAAAAAAGATGCCATAACGCTACTGCGCAAAACAGTTGAAAGGGGTATCACATTTTTTGATACCGCAGAAGCCTACGGACCTTACACCAATGAAGAACTTGTTGGCGAAGGGTTACAGCCTTATAGAAAAGACGTTGTTATAGCAACAAAATTTGGATGTAAAGATGCTAGACCAACAACAGATTTAGACAGCAGACCCGACACTATCAGGGCAGTAGTCGAAGGATCTTTAAAAAGATTAAAAACAGATTACATTGATCTGCTTTATCAGCACAGAGTTGACCCCAATGTTCCAATAGAAGATGTTGCAGGTACAGTAAAAGACTTGATACAAGAGGGGAAAGTAAAATACTTCGGTTTATCGGAAGCAAGTGCAAAAACTATTCGCAAGGCACATTCTATTCAACTTGTAACAGCATTACAAAGCGAATACTCTTTGTTTTGGCGTGAACCCGAAAACGAGATTATACCGACATTAGAAGAGTTAGGAATTGGTTTCGTTCCGTTCAGTCCTTTGGGCAAAGGCTTCCTCACAGGTACAATAAAATCAAAATTAGCGGATGTCGACCGCAGAAATGTCATTCCTCGTTTCAGCGAAGAGAACATAAAAGCCAATCTGGTCCTAGTGAACGCACTTTCTGAGATTGCTAATCAAAAAAATGTTACAACTGGACAATTAGCATTGGCTTGGATCTTAGCTCAAAAGCCTTGGATAGCACCAATACCAGGAACTACAAAATTGCATCGCTTAGAGGAAAACATTGGCAGTACAAATATTGTACTAACAGCTGATGAACTTGCAAAGATCAACACAACGGTAAATGGAATTACACTTGTGGGTGACCGCTATCCCGAAGTTTTAGAAAGACAAATAGATAGATCATAAAGCAATAAAAAGTTTGTGTGCAAGACAAATAATGAGCTTGCACACAAACCTTAGATAGCAGCCGAATATGTCCGTCAAATAAAGTTATTACATTTGTAACAAAGAAATGCAACGACAATCTAACATAAATCATATTAAAAGTATATCGGAACTTGTGCGGGTATTGGGACTTCCTGCGCCATTACACCCTTTGGTTGCATTGGTTGATTACAATAATGTTTCGATTGAAATGTTTCCAAGAGGGCAGAAAACAAGTTTCGATTTTTACAAAATTTCCTTTAAGCCTACATTCATAGGACAAATAAAATACGGGCAAGCATATTACGATTTTGAGGAAGGCGGATTAGCATTTTTGAAGCCAAAACAAATCGTTTATGCACCAGAAGAAATAGAAAGCTATGAAGGTATTGCTTTGTATTTCCATCCGGACTTTATACGAAATTATCCATTAGGAAACACAATACATCAATACGGCTTTTTCTCCTACGATGTTTCAGAAGCCTTATTTTTATCGGTAAAAGAAAAGGAAATTATAGCCAATTTATTTGCCTCAATAGCCAATGAATTACACAACAATATTGACAGTTTCAGCCAGGATGTTTTGGTGTCGCAAATAGAATTGTTATTGAATTACAGCAATCGTTTTTACAATAGGCAATTTATTACGAGGAAAGCAATCAATCACGATATCGTAACTTTTTTGGATAAACTTTTAAACAACTACTTTGAAGAAGAAAACAGTCTGAAAAACGGTTTGCCATCCGTAAAATATATCAGCACAGAATTAAAGCTATCGCAACGCTATTTGAGTGATATGTTGAGTTCATTGACAGGACTAAACACACAACAGTACATCCAGAATGCAATAATAGAAAAAGCCAAAGAAAAATTATCAACGACAAATCTATCCGTTTCGGAAATCGCTTATGAATTGGGCTTTGAACATTCACAATCGTTCAGCAAACTTTTCAAGACAAAGACAAATGTTTCGCCTTTAGAGTTCAGACAGTCGTTTAATTAAACGATGACAGAAAAGCAACTTACTCAAAGCCAATGCAACTAACAAGGGTTTGGTGTCAGGCGAGTGTACTCACCGAATCGCTCACCAAATGGCATTCGCCCAAATTAGTTTAAATAATCTTTTATCCCGCTAATGGCTTCAAATCAGCCATAAGGTGGTTCGAGATTCTTCCCCTACGGAAGTGAACCTGTTAAGGGAGAACTGGTCGCTATTTGGCAGAAATTGATCGGAACGGAAAAGAAATTTCCTTTGGACAGGTTGGTGAAAATGGGAACGGTATTAAAAAATTTATTGAGATGAAGACAAAGAAAAGAGAGGTGCATATTGTGCAGCCTTATCTGCTTAATCCGACCAATCCCGTGACGGTAAACCTGATCGGGGCAGGAGGTACGGGAAAGCTGTATGTTAACGGCATTGGCAAAAATGAATTATGCCCTGATCGCATTGGGACATGCAGGGCTGCATGTGCGGGTGATCGACCCTGATCATATAGATCGGGCAAACGGCGGACGCTTGCTTTTTACAGAGGCGGAGATCGGCCTCCCAAAAGCGATAGCCTTTGTAAACCGTATCAATCGGTTTTTCGGCACGGACTGGAAAGCGATCGTCCGGCCTTTTGGAGAAAACATGCCCTTTGCCAATATCTATATATCCTGCGTGGATAACGTGGATGCCCGCTTTTTGATAGCTAGCCTCTTGGGAAAGATGGAAAGCAGGCACCTGTATCGGGATAGCCCTCTTTATTGGCTCGACCTAGGCAACGACAGGAATGGCGATCAGGTGGTACTCGCCACGGTCGGCAGGATACAGCAGCCAAAATCGACGAAGTTTCAGACGGTAGCTGAATTGCCGTTTGTGACGAAGGAATATGGGGAACTGCTCCGATATTCCGAAAAACACAGCACCATGCCAAGCTGTAGCTTGGCCGAAGCCCTTGAAAAACAGGAACTGTTTATTAATCCTGCAATGGCAGATGGCGGGGCTTCGCTTCTGTGGCAGATGTTCAGGAAGGGAATGCTGACCAACAGGGGATTCTTCATGAACCTGGAGACGTTCCGTATGCAGCCGATTAAGGTCGGTTCTGTAACGGCAAAGGATGTGCTAAAAGTGGCTGCCTGATAAACCGCTGGAAATTTTCCGGCGGCTGGCATTTTTTCCATGCAATGGATAAATGCCAGCCGTTCCAGAGCGGTGTGGGCATGTTGCCCACGCTGTTGTCTGTCCGTTCGGATGAAACCTAAAATGATGTTGTACCTAAAATTCCTAAAAATGAAACTTGATATAAAGATTCAGAAGTATGTGAAATTACGTATTGTTAAATATGCCCTGCGGGAAAATGGCAGTACCGACTACCATGAGGGTAAAGAGTACCTGAAGACATACGATCTTCCGAGAGATCTCTATGAGCGAAAAAAATGGGTGATGCGGTGGAGGACAGCCTGGTTCCAGTGCCGTTACCCGAAAAATGAAGTCTTTATGTCCCTTAGTTTTTATGATAATAAAAGTGGGGATGATCTGGAACTGGAACCGCTTCTTAACAGGTTGGTCTCGGCAAAACGGATGGTGACCAAATTGCAGAATGCGATTGCAGAATATGAGGCCGAACGGGAGGCGGAGTTGATCTGGGAAAAGGAGTATGATCCGTTTTATCAGAAGGGACTTTCTAAACTGGCACGCTATAAAGAGCAGAGAGATCTGCTTCAGCAGCAAGCAGATGATCTCAAAGCCCGTATCGCTTACAGGAAAAGGAAGGCGGGATGATACAGCCTTCCTTTCTTAATTCCGAAATTCTTGGTGGCGCTTTATTGATCGCTAAGTGGTCCGGGGATTTTTCTATTTAACCTGTAATTTTTGGAGCTTTTCGTTTAGTTCCATTAGCCCGGCCTTTGTGAGGCAATCTATCGACAGTTCTTCCAGCTCCCTGATCGTTTCAGGGTTTACGGTATCCAGTAATCCCTGTACCTGTTCTCCTTCTTTGAAAGAAATGCCTCTTTGGATGACCTGCGTGAGCAGTAGTACCATCGTCCTGCTGATCCGCAGGTCTATCTTTACCGTTTCGTTCATTCCGGGAATGCATAACAACGTATCATATACACGTCCCAATTCTGTTGTTGTAAGCATGTTTTACTTTTTTTGTTTTATTTCCAAAAGTAAACAGCCGATTGTTCCTGATCTTAATCAAAAATTAATCAAGCTACAGATTTCCTTATATTATGCCCTTTCGTAATCAGTCTGACAAGACCGGTAAGGAAAATGTCCTGCAATAATAACCCCCAATCCTAGGAGAAAGGATACATAAGTATTGACGCCTTGAATGTTCAGTAAGGATGAAAGGCAAAAAGCTAGGACACAGCATAACAGATATACGGAAAACATAAGGTTTCTGATATGGTATTTTCCTTTTTTTGAATTCAGGAAAGCGCTGAGATTATGCCCATGTTTCCTGCGGAGTCTGGTATTGCCCAGATACCAGGTTAAGAAGACCGGCAACACCGCCAAAATAATGTCTTTCATAATTTGAATGGTTATTGATCTGACTATAAAGTTAAGCCTTTTGCCGCTGAACATCAATTGTGGGCATCCAATGGATGACCTGATCAGAATTTAACCAAGATCGTTTTTCGGGAACTACCTCCCTAATTTTGTTGCTGTTTAACGAAAGGTGCAGGGGGTTTTGTATGGTGGGTATCGGAAAAACGACAACGGATCTTGGTGATCTAAAACGGATAGACCTAGTGAACTATCTTTCCTCTCTGGGCCATAAGCCCGTCAGGATAAGCGGGCATGCATATTGGTACCGCTCTCCTTTGAGATCGGAACGTACCGCTTCATTCCAGGTTGACTATGCGCGTAACAGGTGGAAAGATTGGGGGAGATGGTAGCTATGGCGATTTTATTGATTTCGCCATAAAATACCATGGTTGGACTTTTCGTGAATTTCTGCAATATTTTTCAGATCCAGATAGACACTTAGATGTTCCAAAACAAGTAATTCCCGCAACAGACAGCAGGGAAGTGGTTCCAGCGATCGAGGTGGTCAGTGTAAATGATTTCCAATCCGTTTCTCTCCTGAAATACCTTGACCTTCGCGGAATCCCAAGAGACCTCGCTTTCACTTATTGCAAAGAGGTGCACTACAATATGTACGGTCGTAGCTATTACGCCATAGGTTTCAAAAATGATAAAGGCGGCTACGAACTCCGTAACCCATATCTTAAAAAATTCAAGCAGCCCGAAGTCGGTGACGACTTTAGACAATGGTGCCGAAGAGCTTTACGTGTTTGAGGGATTTTTTGATTTCCTCTCGCTTTTAGCTTTCTCCGGAGATTATCAAACAAGCTCTTCTGATTTTCTAATTCTTAATTCCCTGTCTTTTTTTGAAGGGGCCTGGGAATATATGGAAAAGCACCGGCTGGTCAACCTGTTTCTCGACCGGGATGAAACAGGCCGGCGGTTCACTGGATATGCCTGTTCCTTAAGCTCGTGTCACTATGACAGAAGTGCGCTGTACGAAGGTTTCAAAGACCTGAATGAATGGCTGGCAAGCAAGGGAAAAATCAAACAAAATAGATATGGAAAATAAAATGGGTGCTTCAGATGAAGCAAGGATTGTAGAAGAGGGATTCGAGAGAAGAGGGTATAGTGCCTTTTTTGGTGAAGGGCTGAAGCAGCAAGTAGCAAAATTTCTTGCCAGCCCGGAAAAGCCTACGGTGCTGGAACTGGATAAATCGATAGAAGATGATAAGTTGCATTTTTCGATGCTGGTAAGATCCTTTGATCCAAAGAACCCGGTACCGGCTATTCTGGTCTCAAGGAATCTGCCCAATGGGAAAAAAGCTGAGCTGTTTGTCAACTCTGCTATATCATTCAGTAAAGCAGCGAACCTATTGCGCGGAAAGGCGGTACAGTTGAATTCCAATAAAATTGGTGAGTTTGATCCGTTATGGCTGCGTGCCAGGTTCGATGCAGATAGAAGCGGTACGGGTGAACTCGTCCACATAAAAGCCTATCAGTCTGGTGGAAAAGTAGAGATAAAAAATCTCTTCGCCCTTTTGGAACTGGAAACAAAACCCAATTTTTTCTTAAAGGAATTATGGTTGATGAAACTGGTCAATGGAGATATGCCCTTTTTTAAAAACCGGTACGGTAAATTCCATATCAGTGCCGAGCCGGAGATCAATTCCCTTTCACTATGGGATAAAGACCGCAAATTACTTATCCGCGATATCACTAATGAAGAGGAGAGACTGAAGGTTTTCAATCCTGACCGGCTTTCTAAACGGGAGAGAGAAGAGCAAGGAAAAAAGCCCGGACCTAAATTATAAACAACTTTTCTAAAAGAGTTCTGAAATCCTTTAGGGATAGGGTCAATTGCCTGGTCTCCGCAATTGGCAAGATGTACCGTTGTTAAACACAACGGAAATTGCCTTTACCTCCAAAGTCGGTAAGGTAGTATTCTAAGTAAGAAATTAAGAGATATGGAGTGAGGAGAAATAGTGATGGAAAAAGAAAATGACAAGCGGAGCAGGATTATCGGTCTGCGACTTACAACTACGGAATACGATAAGATCAAGAGCAAATGTGCACGGAGTACGACTCCGCAACTGAGTGAATATATCCGCAGGATAATCCTCGGAAAACCGGTAACCATGTTTACCCGTGACCGATCGTTGGATGAATTTATGATCGAGATAATGCGCCTGCGGAAAGAGCTGAACAGCGTCGGTGTTAACTTCAATCAGGCGGTGAAAAAACTCAACGCGATGGATAAGAGCAGCGAGATAACAACGTGGGCAACGGTACATGAAATAGATCGAAGGACAGTGTTGAAACAGGTTCAAATCATCGGAGAATGGATAGATAAAATGGGAGACAAATGGTTGCGGTGATCCATACCAGTGGCAGCCTGCGTACTGTCCTGAACTATAACGAAAACAAGGTCAAGGATGATGTTGCCGAATGTATTTATGCAGGTAATTATCCAAAAGAAAGTTGCCAATTAAGTTTTAACCAAAAGCTGAACCGGCTTGCGGATCAGGCTGCATTACGTCCATCAGTGAAGCGGAACTGCATTCATATTTCCCTAAATTTTGACCCTTCTGAGAAACTTTCGACCGGTCAGCTACAGGCAATTGCAGTGGATTATTTGGAGTATTTAGGTTTCGCCGAACAGCCGTTTCTCATATACAGGCACTACGATTCCGGACATCCACATGTCCATATTTTGACAACCAATATAAAGAATGATGGCACTGCGATCAAGTTGCATAATCTAGGGAAAACCAAATCTGAACAAGCCAGAAGAACACTGGAGAACAAATATAATCTCGTACCTGCAGAAGGAAAAGAACAGGAAACCGGTAAAGTGAAAAGTGCCTATTCATCTTGTATTGAATATGGTAAATCGGAAACAAAAAGATCCATAACGAATGTACTTTCCGGCGTAATAAATACCTACTGCTACGGTTCGGTTACAGAGCTGAATGCTCTGTTGGGACTGTACAATGTAGAGGCCTCTAGAGGCGACGTAGACTCCAGGATATATAAAAATAACGGACTCGTATACCGTATTCTGGATAGCGCCGGAAAGCCTGTAGGAGTTCCGATCAAAGCGAGCCTGCTTCCTGACAAACCGACACTGGCTTTTTTGGAAGGGCGTTTTACGATGAACAGAATTGTTAGGCGGAAACATCGGGCAAGGGTTCGAAATGCAGTGGATATGGCGCTCCTGAGAACACCGAAAAACGGTGTGGAAGATCTGGTAAAGGAACTTGGTAGACAGGGGATTGATATGGTTCTTAGAAGAAATCAGTTGGGAGAATTATATGGCGTTACCTACGTGGATCATGTCAGTAAGTGCGTGTTCAATGGAAGCGATCTCGGTAAAAATTACAGTTCCAATGCCATCAGGAATAAGAGCGGCGAAAGCCATCAAACCGTCCTGCAAATCAAAAATGGAATTGCGGAAAAACACGAAGATAGGCAGTTGCCTCATATCGATCAGCAGGTAACGGCCGCCCCATCCTTTGAAGGAAGCATTGGAAGGGACATCGAAAATTTTATGGAAACACTTCTCGGTCCGGAATATATCGCTGATCACCTGCCGTGGGAATTGCGGAACCGGTTGAAGAGAAAAAAGAAAAGGAAAAGGTCTTCGGATGGCCGCTGATAAGAGGAGGGAAGGACATGCAGACGGGAGAGAACGATCAGGCGCTTAGGAAAATTCTGGATATGACGCGGCTGATAAGTGTGGTCATATTGATATTGCACTTTTATTATTTTTGTTATGCTGGGTTTGTGCAATGGCGGTTCCACATGGAGTTTACCGATAGGCTAATGGGCAATGTTGCGGATACCGGACTTTTTAGCTATTTCCACAAATCCAAACTTATTGCTTTAGCTTTTCTCTTTATTTCATTGCTGGGAACGAAGGGAAGAAAAGATGAAAAGCTGGACCATCGTACAGCATTTGCATATCTGTTTTCTGGGTTGCTTGTCTATCTGCTCAGCTATCTGACCCTGCTGGCAGACCTTGAAATAACCATCTTAACGCTGCTTTACATCGGCATCACATCCGTTGGATATCTTTTTATATTAACGGACGGTACCTTGCTTACAAGGATCATTAAGGATAGGCTGAAGGACGATATTTTTAATTCGCTGAACGAAACCTTCCCACAGGAAGAGAGGCTCTTGACCAATGAATTTTCCATCAATCTTCCTGCAAAATACCGGCTCAGAGGGAAGGTCCGGGACTCGTGGCTGAATTTTATTGCCGTTTTTCGCGCATGCCTCGTTTTGGGCAGCCCCGGGGCTGGAAAAACAGCATTTGTGATCCGTCATTTTATCAGTCAGGTACTGAACCGGCCGGGTTCATATAAGCCATACACGCTTTTTGTATATGATTTCAAGTTTCCCGATCTGTCCATCATAGCCTATAACCACTGGCTGAAGAACAGGCACCGGTACGGGGCAAAATCGGACTGTTATTTTGTCAATTTCGATGACCTTACCCGTACCCACAGAGGTAATCCGTTGGATCCCTTGGGTATGGAGGATATTACCGATGCCTCCGAATCTGCCAGAACGATCCTGCTTGGACTGAACAGCGAATGGAAGAAGAAACAGGGGGACTTCTTCGTAGAATCACCGATCAATTTCGTCACGGCCATTATCTGGTTTCTCCGTAAATACCGTGAGGGAGTATACTGTACCTTGCCCCATGTGATCGAGCTTATGCAATTGGAATACGATGAATTATTTACTGTACTCAGACTGGAAAAAGAAATAGAAGTACTGATAAATCCCTTCATTAATGCCTATCTGAACGATGTGATGGAGCAGCTCGAAGGGCAGATAGCATCTGCCAAAATCGCGATGGCGAGACTGGCATCTCCACAGCTATATTACGTTCTTAGCGGTAATGATTTCTCATTGGATATTAATAATCCGGAACATCCCAAGGTGATATGCATGGGCAATAACCCGCAGAAGATACAGATCTATGGAGCGGTTCTTTCCCTTTATACGAACCGCTTACTGAAGATCATCAATAAGAAAAACAAGCTTAAATGCATGCTCATCTTCGACGAATTTCCTACCCTGACAACGGACGTAATACCTACGATCAGTACCGGGAGATCGAATCTGATAAGCTGTGTTCTGGGGGTTCAAGATGCCAGTCAGTTACGCAAGGACTATGGAAAGGAACAGGCCGATGTGATCATGAGCATTGTAGGTAAAGTGATTTCAGGGCAGGTAACCGGAGATTCAGCCAAGCAGTTATCCGAACAGATTGGAAAGATCATGCAGGACAGGGAGAGTCTTTCGATCAACAGCGGAGATACTTCCGTAAGCAAGAATAAGCAGCTTGAATATGCGGTTCCTGCCTCTAAGATAGCAGCACTTTCCTCAGGGGAATTTGTGGGAATGGTGGCCGACACGCCACAACAGAAAATACCTTTAAAAGCCTTTCACTGTGAGATACAAAACGACTTTGATGCCATAGAGGCGGAGGAAAAAGCTTACGCTCCTATACCGGTAATTCGACAGGTGGATGCTCCAATGGTAAAGGCGAATTATGAGCAGATCAGACAGGATGTAAAGGATATTGTTTCCATGGAAATTGAGAGAATGATCAATGATCCCGCATTAAGACACCTGGTAGTGAAGAAAAATTGAGAATATAGAAGTTGAAGCATGAAAAAGAAAATTGAGATGGAAGGGATTTCGGGAGCTGATATAGCTAGTGCGATCATGGCTGCAGAACAGTGGGATGTAGAGGCCGTAATGGAAGACCTCATCTACGCAGAAGTGGTAGACAAACGCTATGTTAAAATGAAAGTGGATATTGAAGAACTGAGGCGGCAGGATATTGAACTTCATTCATTTATTGAGGATAGATATGACATCGGTCCCATGAAAGGCGAGGCGCCACCTATACTGATCGGAAGGCGATCGACGAATGGGCTCTACACAGAGAGTCTGGTAATTGATGGTTTTTATAGGACCGCAATGGCGGTTGCCGCTGGCCATAAAACCATTGAAGCATATGTCCCCGAAAAGGGTACGGTCTATATGGTATAGAACTTTTTCATTTATGGGATCACAGATGATCGTTCCGTATAAGATTTAGGGATTGATAAGTTGGCAAAATATTGGACTGAAATGGGTAAAGAAAATACAATATCTGGCGGTATCGAGCGAAGTGAAAAAGTATCTGACTCTTCAGATCCAAGAAGGTAGACAGCAAAAAGGCTTACCGAGAGAAACCCTAAATGTACCAGGAATAATCAATTTAAGTGCCATTTCTGTGTCAAATGGTTAGGCTACGGTCACCAAGCCATTACATGTCTTAAAGGCTTTGGGTTTAAGTGATACCGACGGCCTTACAGCTATCCGATTCAGTTCGGGTAAATTACCACGGAGAAAGAAATCACTACCACTATCGAGGCCTCAGACAGGCCGTAAATCGACTAAAAACAGTCGATTAATCATGCGGCTTTTATTCTATCAGAGCTATAGTGTTAGGATATGAAATCTGAATAACAGCTGTCGCAATAGCTTTGTGCAACTTGTAGCTTTTGAATGTAATGTTGTCAACCATGTTATCGATTTACTTTCCACTGATGGGTGTTGCCCTCAAAAATTTCTCTTCCCCATATCGGTAGTTCTTCTTTAATACGCTCAACGAGCTCTTCACACGCCGCTATGGCTGCCTTTCTGTGAGCAGATGACGTGAAGACGAAAAGGCATATTTCACCGGTCTTCACCGTTCCGATACTATGGTATACATGCATGCAGGTCAAGGAATATTTTTCAAAGATGGCTTCTCTGATTTCCGACATTTTAACAAGCGCGAAATCATCATACGTCGTATATTCTATTTCATGGACGGTTTTGCCATCGATCTCGTCTGCCCTGATCTGTCCCAAGAAGATACTATGCGCACCGATCCCCTTCTTAGAGGAATGTTTTGCTATACTATCGGCAATCAAGAGCGGAGGAATGGCCCCCTCCACAAATATGTTCTTTTTCTTTTTATCCATTATTATATTTTTCCAGGTTAAGAACACCACCCTCTAAATGGCTGATAAAGGCATCCGTCCCAAATTTTTCCAATAGAAATTGTCCTGCAATTTGACTTCTTTTTCCCGATTGGCAGACCACGATCACGTGCTTGCCGTCTATTTTTCTCAAATTATCAGACAATTCATGAAACGGTATCTGCACATGTTCAAAGGGAAGTTTTGGCAGTTCATCCGCATTGCGCACATCAACGACCAAAACATCGCCCTTCCGGCATACCTCCATAAATTCCTCTGGACTGATTCCTTGAACCGAAGTTTCCCTGATACCGCAGTGGTAGTCATAATCGAAAGCTTCAAAAGCTTGCAAGGAAGTCGGAAAATTTATTTCTTCCAATAAGTTTTTCGGAATGTCCAATAGCATGGTACGATTATCCAATAGATTGATAGTCATTAATTTATTAGATAGTGGCTGACCGATACCTGTCAGGAGCTTGATGGCTTCGGTAGCCTGCATGGCACCAATAATGCCGGGCAGCACGCCAAGGACGCCTACCTCATTGCAGTTCAAGGCATCCAGGGGGCTGGGTGGTAAAGGGAAAAGATGCCTGTATGTCGTTGTTTCACCTCCGACATTGAAAACAGCCAATTGCCCTTCATACTGATAGATCGCACCGAATACCAATGGTTTATCTAAGAGCATGCATAGATCGCTTAGAAGATATCTCGTATTAAAGTTATCCGTACAATCGAGTACCACATCATAGCCCTCGACAAGTTCGACGGCGTTTTCGGTGGAGAGGTATACTGCATACTCCTGGATTTCAATTTCCGGATTCAGCAATCTTAGTTTTGTAGCGGCGACTTCCGCCTTGGAAAGGCCAATTTCGCCTGTTCCGAACAATACCTGACGTTGCAGGTTGCTCAGTTCGATACAACCGTCGTCAATAATGCCTATCTTTCCCGCCCCAGCGGCGGCCAGATATTGCAGAGCTGGACAACCCAGGCCGCCCGCACCTACTACCAGTACACTGGACTGTTGTAATTTAGTTTGTCCTGCTGCTCCAAATCCGCTCAATTTGTAATGTCTCGAATAACGATCGTTCCAATCCATTTTCTATCCTCCCGAATAGGGCGGCATAAGGGCCACCACATCCTGCTCTTTAAGAATCATGTTTTCTTGAACGATAATATTATTGACCGCGACCAAAAATTTACGACCTCTTAATCCGGCATATTTTGCAGTAAGTGAAGCCGTCAAGCTATCTGTATCCGATGCTTCAGCAGGAAACTCTTTATCCAGGATTTCGGTCAGTGATCCAAATGTCAGAACTTTTACTTTCATCTGCTTTATTTTTAAACATTTCGGGTTTATAAACTTACACGTAGAAATTGAATTGTCTGTAACTGTTTTACGTATCGCCTTCCGGTGGCCATATCTTTTGGTGAAAGCAATGCGAGGTCATCTTCCTGTTCTCCATTTGTTGCCTCATTGATATTGGTAACGACCAAAACACTGTCTCCGATCGGCGTGTTGAACAGTTCATTCCATGAGAATACTACCTTATACCCATCCTTCGCAATACATACGATGTAATATTCGCTCAATACCTTTGGTGATTCCTCTCCCAAAGCAATGTCCTTTAAAACATCCTTTAATAGAGACCCTTTAACGCCTTTTAAGGTTGAACGGTACTTTCCCGCGTGGTTGTATATGCGCAGCTGTCCAGAGAATGAGCCCCAAAGGCGCCTATCTTTTCAAAGGTAAGTGTTGTTTTTTTGGTGTCAGGCGTTATAATATCAAGATTTTTCGCATCCTGGGCATGAAGCCACATATAGGACAAAATCAGAAGAGTTGTAATGATCGTTTTCATTTCTTTTTATGCAGTTGTAAACAATAATTTATAGGCAGCCACTAAGAGTACTGTCGCAAGAACGTGTTTAAGGGCTTCCTGGTTCAGTTTTTTCGAGCCAAGATAAGCACCGAGCAAACCACCTCCGAATGCCACAACAATGTAGAGCCACATTTCGGCACTGAAGGTGATCCCCCGCGTGAGCATGCCGCCCAAACCTGAAAGTGAATTTACAAAAATAAAGGCAGCGCTTATGGCAGCAGTCTGTTTCTGATCCGTCCATTTCAACAGGATCAACAATGGAGAAAGGATGATACCGCCACCGATACCGATCATGCCGGACAGCAATCCGACAACGGCACCGATAGCCACAGCTCCAAAAATATTATAGGGCTTTAATTCGTCCTCTCCCGGACTTCTGAAGAAGAAAAACCGGATAATGGGAAAGAGCAATAACATGCCGAGCACGCGTTTATAAAGGTTGTCGTCCAGTGTAATCGCTCCTCCGATAAATGCAAAGGGTATGGACGCTGCGGCAACCGTCAAAAATAAGTTTCTTTTGAAAAAATGCCCTCTATAATATTGGATAAAAGAAGTCAGGGAAACGAATAGGTTCAATATCAGAGCCGTTGACTTCATTTCCTGTGGCGCTATTCCGTACAGAACCATCAATGCCAGGTACCCGCTTGCCCCGCCATGTCCAACAGAAGCGTATAGGAAGGCGACAAAAAACAGTATAATGTAGAACCATTCCATAGCTTAGAATTTGTAGACAAGGTTACTGTAAAATACACGTCCCGATTCATAGAATCCTTCTGTCAGCGTATAGTTCTTATCGAAGATATTATTTACACCTCCTTCCACCGAGAACCACTTCCAGACCTTAAGGTTTGCGCTAGCGTTATAAAGCGTAAAACCCGGCGATTCCGTGCCGTAAGAAGTACTGTAACGTTTCGAGTTATGTTCCATATTGGCCTGT
Organism: Olivibacter sp. XZL3; assembly: GCF_004368405.1. Classification (GTDB taxonomy): domain Bacteria; phylum Bacteroidota; class Bacteroidia; order Sphingobacteriales; family Sphingobacteriaceae; genus Olivibacter. The sequence continues at coordinate 100,391 of NZ_SBJH01000004.1, read as the reverse complement.
ACCCGAAACCTATCGCTCAGATCGTAACCTGCCATGAGCATCAGTTTATGACGAGGCACATCCATTAGGTAGATTTCCGGATTGCTGATATTGTTCCTTTTAATGAAGGTATAATTTGATCCGATAGTAAAGGCCGGACTGATGAGATAATTTGCAGCAACTTCAAAACCCAAGTACTCACTATCACCTGTGTTCTGCAATTGATTGAGCCACATGTCAGCATCATCATCGTACTGTACGTTGTTTACCATGAGCATGGTTCTACTGATTTTACTGTAGAATAAAGAACCATCCAAAAACAGGCGATTGGATAATCTGTTGCTGTAGGTCAGATCATAGTTGACAGACTGCTCTGCCTTAAGATCGGGATTGGGGATTGCCGTACCCATCCTATAGGAGTAACGGTCCTTAGGCGTAGCAAACCTTGTTTTTTTACCAACAGAAAGGTTTAATTGTTGATTAGGTGTTAACCGATACTGTAAGGCGCCTTGTATATTAAAGGCATCATTGGAGTTGGATGGAAAATTGCTGATCTTATCCGTGTCGGCATTATAATCTTCCGCTCTAAAACTCTTTCTATTATTATAATTTACGCCAGCTGTTAAGTCCAATGTTTCTGTTATCCTAAAGCGATCTTCTATAGCTAAGGTAAAATTTCCATCGTTCATATTTTGTTCAGGTTCTCCCAAATCGTATTCACGGTGAACGTCCTGCTTATATTGAACGGAGGTTGAAAGGAGGTTGCGTTTGCTTGTTTGATAGTCATGCTGCACAATACCGCCGATAGTGTAGTCATTGTAGATGCTTGAAAAGGCATAGCCACGCTCCATTGTTGTGAAAGTTGCATCATCCCAGGAGTTCAGGACGTTTTTGAATACGTCATAATAAATCCGTGTTTTGATGGACTGGTTCTGATTTATGGCTGTATTGGAAAGGAAATATATGCTTTGTTTATCCCACTTTGGCCATTCCCAGTATCTGGGTCTGCTTAACTGATTGTTTTCGGGATCAGATCCTACATAAAAGGGATTTCCTTTGCTGCCTTGCTGATAACTGTATGCAATGGCATATTCCGAATTTTCGTTCGGAGTAAATGCAACCTTGATATGGTATTTCCGATCATTCTGGTATGAATTTTCCCGTTGTCCACCATCTTCAAATTCAGTAGGAGTGAATTTTTTTGACATCGGGAAAAAATCACGGTTCAATTGGGAAAAAGACGCCTGCACGTAAAAGCGGGTCCATTTTGACCCGAAATTGAAATTGGTTCGGTAGCCTCCTGATATGTAGCCTGTGGCACCCTGTATTTCCAATTCTTTTTCAGGTCTTCTTGTAATGACATTTATAGCGCCCCCTAACGCGTTCGGACCATATAACACTGAGGCATTTCCTTTAGAAACCTGAACTTCCGAGACATCAAACGAGGTAAACCTGCCCAGATCGACCATGCCGTCATAGGGAATATATACCGGGATACCGTCGATAAATAAGGGTACCTGCCGAAGATCAAAACCCCGAACATTGACCACGCTTTCATTTCTTGCTCCAATAGAGGTGAGTGTCACGCCCGGTAGCAGATTTAACGCAGCGGCCACATCGTTTTTGCCATATTTTTGGATCTGCTCTGCGCTTACGGTATTCACGTTCCTTTGACCAATCACGGAAACTTCTCCCAGTTTAAAGACATTCTTTACACTATCTGTTTCAGCGGGAGACTGCGCCCATGATTGCTGGACCGAAAAACATAAAAATGCGGGTAAAAGAAATTTTAAATTCATGTATAAGGTATAGAATTTTTATAGTAAATAAGCTTCAATATCTGCTCCTGATAAAACCGCTTCATCATCTTCAGGAATAACTATCGGACAGTTTGCCTGTAAACTCTTATCTTCAAAACCGAGAAGTTGTTTAGGTGTTCCCAACCGGGAAGAATTTCCTGCCGCCAATACGATTATAGCTGTCTTTTTTATCATCCGCCAATACTTATCATGCTCCGGTTCGTTAGGGAATCGGCTTCTATATCCTTAAAATTTTCTGTTAATTGTCCGCCCAGGGATTTCGGTTTGGAACGTATGCTCTGATGTATCAATGGAAGGACATCTTCACCGTTTCGCAATGCCGATAGCAGATCCGTTTCTTCCTTTGAAAAAAGACAGTTCTTCAATTTTCCATCCGCAGTCAGTCGCATACGGTTACAATCTTCACAGAACGGCATAGTCATGGTGCTGATAACTGCAATCTTTCCTATATGTCCATGGATGGCAAACGGTTTGGTCGTGTCGTGGGGCCGCTGTTCAAGTGGCTCTATCGTATAGACCTCACTTATTCTGTCGAGGATTTCATTCAGTGTTAACACTTGGTTGCTCGACCAGTGATTACCCTCAAAGGGCATGAATTCAATAAAACGTACTTCCAGGGGATAAAGGTTTGTAAGTTTTACAAAGTCCAGTATTTCATCGTCATTCAACCCCTTCATTAATACAACATTGAGTTTGGTCTGTATTTGCCTGTCAAGGAGCAGGTCGATATTACGCCAAACGCGGTCAAAGTAATCTCTGCGTGTAATCTGAGCAAACCTATCCTTTTGTAACGTATCAAGGCTGATGTTGATACTGCTAAAGCCTGCATCCACGATCTGGGGTAGCATGTCATCAATCCGTATGCCGTTGGTAGTCATAGTCAATTCGACCGGTAGTTCGGATAGGGCATGGATGATTTCTGGTGCGTCTTTTCGCACGAGAGGTTCACCACCTGTCAAACGGATCTTCGTTACACCATTGTTCACAAAGAGTTTCGCCAATTGCCTGATTTCGTCTGCCTGCATCAGTTTGGTATGCGGAGTAAAGGCATATTCTTCCTCCGGCATGCAATAGAAGCACCGCAGATTACAGTTATCCGTGAGGGATATCCGTAGGTAATTATGGACTCGTCCGAAGTTATCTATGATCCTTTCTGTCATCGTATGGTTCGAATATCATCATGTATTTTTGTTGTCAGAAGCTTCAGTGAGCTTCCTTTTCTTCCACTCAGAATGGCCTTGATTTCAGATAGAACCGAGATGGCGATCTCTTCAGAAGTTTCTGCCCCGATGTCCAATCCCATGTGACGAGCATGCGCGCTCCCGGCTGTCTATAGGAAGAACCTTCCACCTTGACAACTGTGGCAAGAGCCATAGATTGGTTGTTTCCCAATGTCGTTTCGTAAGCCCGGATGATGTCGTTTATTTCTTTCATGGGTAATATGCCGCTTAGCAATAAGCAAAATCTATTAAAACGTAAAAGACTATCAAGGGTACCTTAAAAATGGTGGCTAATAACTTTGTTTAACCTATAATCCAAATTTAAAAGATTCTGGTCTTATTAATCACTTCATCAGTAATATTGGTAGTTAAATCAGTAATTTGTATACAGTATATTATTCTTTTTACGGCATTTTTGTAGAGCGCATATTTTGAGAAGTGAGTAATACCGTTATATAACCTGTATTAGCAGCGGTTACCAATCCCCTTTATAAGGCGACAGGTACACATTCTATCAATGGGCTTACAAGGTCTTAACGGTATTAATTAAATAATAATGATCAAATATTCTAAACAACTATCATGGCAACAACAAATTTGAAAATCAACGGCAAAGAATATTCAGTAGATGTTGACCCATCTACGCCTTTATTATGGGTTTTACGTGACCATTTAAACTTAGTTGGCACCAAATACGGTTGTGGAGTTGCTGCCTGCGGTGCGTGCGTTGTTCATTTAGAGGGAGAGGCTGTACGGTCATGTGTGACAAAAATAAATCGTGCCGCTGGAAAGGAAGTCGTTACAATAGAAGGCCTTTCGGAGCATGGAGACCACCCTTTACAAAAGGCATGGGAACAGGTAGATGTGCCTCAATGCGGATATTGCCAGTCAGGACAAATTATGTCTGCGGCTGTACTGCTCCGGGAGATTCCAAATCCCACCGATGAGGACATTGATCTGGCCATGACAGGCAATATTTGCAGATGTGGTACCTACCTGAGAATCAGGGAAGCGATTCATTTAGCTGCCGAAATCCAAACTAAATTAAAGTAAACGGCTCAAACATAAACAACTTAGGAGATGGAAAGTAAAACTGGACAAAAAAAAGACATGCGTAGCTATAGATTGGTAACAGCATTATCGGTTTTAGCCATCCTGATGACCTTAATGGTTAAGATATCTGCACATTCCGGATCAGCAGCATTTGATCCAAAAGATAAGAAAGTATCCACAGTTCATTCGAAGAAGGATAGCGTTAAATCCGTAGAGGCATTTTCTAAAGTGTATAGCGTATTGATGAGCCCCAGGTGCGTCAACTGTCATCCGGCCGGCGATGTACCTTTACAGGGAGATGATAGTCATTTGCATGCAATGTTGCCCCAACGGGGCAAAGATGGAAAAGGTATTTTGACCATGAAATGTACCAATTGCCACCAAAGTGAAAACACTCTTGGAACACATACTCCTCCCGGCAATCCAAACTGGCATCTTCCACCTGCTGATATGAAAATGGTCTTTGAAGGAAAAAGTGCTAGAGAATTGGCAAAACAACTCGTTGATCCTGCTCAAAACGGACATAAAGATATGAAAGCGCTGATCGATCATGCAGATGACGACTTAGTGCTTTGGGGATGGGAACCAGGTGACGGACGGACCTTGCCTCCGTTAAGTCATAAAGAGTTTAAGGAAGCCTGGATTACCTGGCTAAAAAACGGTGCTTATGCTCCATAAAACCAAGCATTGAAAATACTGAATTTAAAAGGTAAGATATGACTGAAGTTAAAAATAATATGGGAAGAAGATCCTTCCTGAAAGCTGCCCTGCTTGCAGGAGGTGGGATGATTGTCCATTTCAGCTGGCCTGTTGGCAGCAAAGCTGCCGGGAAGGATGCACTTGAAATACCGGAAGAGTGGTTCGAGATGAACAGCTACATCAAGATCGGCAAAAACGGTGTGGTTACCCTGTTCAACCCGAATCCGGAATTTGGACAGAACGTGAAGACTTCGCTGCCCATGATCCTTGCCGAAGAGCTGGACATCGATTGGGAGCAGGTCATCGTTGAACAGGCGGATTTCTATCCGGAGCGCTATGCGAGACAATTCACCGGGGGCAGCCGTTCCGTCATGGAGGCCTGGTCGCCTTTAAGAACCGCCGGTGCTACGGCAAGGCAGATGCTGGTACTGGCTGCGGCAACCGAATGGAAAGTCCCCGCCTCGGAGATTACCACCCAGCAGGGCACCTTATTACATGCAGTATCCGGAAAGCAAGCCGGTTATGGTGAGTTTGCGTCCGCTGCTGCCATGAGACCGGTGCCGGAATCGGTAAAGCTGAAAAATGTTTCAGATTTCAGGATCGTAGGTTCTTCCAAGAGTAACGTAGAGGTTAAGAATATACTGATGGGAAAGCCTCTATTCGGACTCGATTATAAGACAGACGGAATGCTTATTGCGATGGTCGTTCACCCTCCAGCATTCGGACTACGCTTTAGATCGATGGATGACAGCGTTGCTAAAACTATGCCCGGCATTAAGTCCATATTTACGATAGACTCCTTGACGGAGGATATAGACCAGAACATCTTTGATGCAACCAGTTTCACTAAATTTGCCGTGGTTGTGGGCAATACCACTTGGGAGGTACTGCAGGCAAAAAAAGCATTAAAAGTAGAGTGGGAAGCGGAGCCCGAACGCATCTTTACAATGGGTGGCAGAAAGGCGACATTTCCTTCGGGACTGGAAAGCACGGAAGTGCATCGGGCCAAAATGCAGGAATTAACCAAAATGCCGGGAAATGTTTCCCGGCGAGATGGGGATCCGGAAAAGGCTTTCCAATCAGCCGCAAGAATTCTTGAACGCACCTATACTGCACCATTTCTGGCGCATAATGCCATGGAACCCGTGAACTGCTTTGCACATGTCACGGCTGATAGGGCCGAATTATATGGGCCAACGCAGGCACCCGAGTTTATTTTGGGAACACTTTCGCAAAGGCTTGGGTTGCCAAAGGAAAAAATACTGATTCGGCTGGCGCGCATGGGAGGCGGATTTGGTCGTCGGGCATACGGGCATCATTTGATCGAAGCAGCGGTTATATCCAAACATGCGCAGGCTCCGATTAAACTTGTCTATACACGTGAGGACGAAATGACTGCCGGAATCTATAGGCCCACGTACAGTGCAACTTATCGGGCAGCATTCGATGAAAACAATCAGTTATTGGCTTTCCATGTCAAGGCAGGCGGAATCCCTGAATCACCTTTGCATGCAAATCGTTTTCCGGCGGGCGCGATTGATAACTACCTTGCTGAAGGGTGGCAGATTCCTTCCAATATCACCGTTGGCGCTTTTCGCGCGCCGCGGTCCAACTTTATGGCGGCGGCGGAACAATCCTTTTTGGATGAACTGGCGGCAGAGATGGGCAAAGATCCCATTGATTTTCGTTTGGAACTGCTGGAACGGGCAAGGACAAATCCGATAGGTGAGAGAAATGATTACGATGCCGCCCGTTACGCGGGGGTACTGGAATTGGTACGTGAAAAATCTAAATGGAAGGAAACAACGGAGGGAGTTCACCGTGGCGTATCAGCCTACTTTTGCCACAATTCCTATGTTGCGGAAGTGGTTGATCTGGTGATGAAAAATGGTATTCCCAAGGTGGAAAAAATAGTTGCAGCCATTGATTGCGGAATTGTAATCAATAAAGATGCAGCCATTAATATGGCCGGAGGTGCTATTGTAGACGGTATCGGTAATGCGCTATACGGGGAACTTCCGTTTAAGGACGGAGTGCCACAAAAGAACAATTTTACGACTTACCAATTAATTCGAATGAACGAAGCCCCAAAAGAGATCGATGTTCATTTTGTAAAAAATGAAAAAGATCCTACGGGCATGGGCGAGCCGCCGTTTCCACCAACTTTTGCCGCTGTGGCAAATGCACTTTATAAAGCTACCGGAAGACGCTTTTACAACCAGCCGTTCATCAATGAACTGAAATCATCATAATCGACAGAACGGTATAATTTTAACAATAAACAAGTAAAGTAAATCTCAATTTAGAACTATTAAACAAATAGAACATGAAAAAATCAATCATTGGGTTATTATTAGTCATTCTGGGAGTACAACTGTCTTTCGCCCAAAATTCTTCAACCGAACAAGAGCTTAAAGATCTTTCTAAAGCCAAATGGCAATGGATGGCTGACAAAAACGTAGACAAACTGGCTTCACTTTTTCACGATAAGTCAAAATTTGTCCATATGAGTGGAACCTGGAAAAGGGATGAGGAGTTGGAGATTATTAAAACCGGAAGCATTTGGTATAAAAATGCCGATGTCCATGATGTAGCCGTTGAAATTGTTGACGATGTGGCTGTCCTTTGGAACCGCATTACGTTGGATGCCGTGGTTCGGGGAAACACCGCGGTGACTGAATTTACGGTTACGGAGGTCTATAAAAAAGAAGCCGACGGTTGGAAATTGTTAGTCTTGACGTTTAGCAGTGTGCGGGACACGCATAAGATTAAGCATTAATAGAAATAAATCCGGAATAAAGGAACACGGTTACCAATGCCAATGGAGTGGGATATGCTTTGACAAAAAAGGAAAACCGGAAATAGGTGCTGCCATTTCCAGAAAGAGCATTGCAGCTTTTATCGCAAAGATCGTGGAAGACCCAGAACTGTTTAAAAACGAAATCTGGGAATCAGTAAAACCTAAGGGCAACGGTGAAATAGGAGAGTGGTACGAGTAGGCTTTCCATGAAAATAATTTCTTGACTTTGTTTTGGTGATAATGATTATCTCATCATTTTCAATGACGACCTCTTTATATAGATCCTTGTCCTGTATATGTAAAATATATATCTTATCCATGCTATTGCAGGTAATAATTTTCTCCGTCTTAAGATAGAAGTGCAGCTAAATAGCGTGTCTACCAAGCATACTAAACGATCGGGTAATACCCTGCCCTCATGATGGGGCAGGTATAATGCCACTTCACCCTTTGGTGTATAATATACGAGGTGCGGGATGCTATCGTTATAGGATTTGACCATAATTCCCAGGTCCTCGGCCAGCCAGAGGAGCTTATCCCGCAATTATGAAATGCAGATGGAAATGATTCAACACTTTTTGTTTGACATGCTCATCTAATTGTCTTCTGGCGGTGTGCAGTTTACCAGTTTCTGAAGGCCCCATGATGCTTTTTTCGTTGCCATGAGAATGCGGGAGCCCAAAAGAAGAATACCAAAAACAAGTAGAATGGAGGCTATTATAATCTGACTTTCTATCATTATCGCTGAATTAATCCATTAAACCTATTTTTTACGTATTTTTCCTTCCGCAATGGCTGCATCTTTAGATAAGTTGCTGTGCGCAAAAACCATTCTAGCGGACCGTACAAATAGTTTTTAAGCCAATATGGGCTGAATATCAACTGGAAAAAGTAGATACCTATGCCTAATAAAAATAGTTCAGTCGTTCCCCAGCTTTGGAAAATAGGGCCGAAGGCCCACATCGAAAATATTAGGCATCCGAGAACGCTCTGCATTTCATAATTTGTCAGCCCCATGCGGCCATAAGGTGAAAAGACGTCCAGATATTTACTGAAAAGTCTGTTCTGGTATAAAAGCGTGAATCCGGTAACTATAGCTCCTGAAAAGGCAACTATTTTTAGATCATTCAACGTCATCAGGGTTAGTCCGGAAAAAAGGCCTTCTGCCTCGCCGTTCATTAACGAACGGAAATCCAAGTCGGGGAAAAGGCTAACTGCAAAACTTATCAGCAGGACAATGATTACAAAAGCTAAAAAAAGCAAAGTAACTTTTCTCTTGGGCTGCACCCGTTCAAAAAAGCCCAAACGACCGACGACCAAGCCGAGAATGAACAAAGCCAATGTAATATATCCTCGTCCAAACAAACCAAATTGATAATTTAGTTTTCCTTGCAATCCTCGGGTAAAATTGTGCTTTACCGAATTGATGAAAGATGGTTTATCGACCTCGGCACCGATCTGAGCCGCCTGGCGTTGCCTAATTTCCTGCCGTGAATTTTCTGTTTGCTCCGTTTTCTGAAATGCACTGTAGCTGACCTGCATAATCCGCGGCATCCCTAGAAGCAATAAAGCTGCAATCGTGATCAAAATCCACGATTTTACCCGATAGAGCAAAACCAATATTGCCCCGAAAACAGCGTAAAGGGAGATGATCTCGCCGCCGTAAAAACAGTTGCCGATTAACCCTATGATCAACATGACTACCATCCTCCAAATAAAACGCCACCTGAAATCAATTCCCTTTTTAGCTGCACGACTGAGCTGAATGAAAAAACTCAACCCGAAAAGAAAGGCAAAAATATTTATGAACCTACCCATGATCACATTTTGTCCAATCCACTGTACCGTTTCATCCATTGCTGGGAATAGGGGTTCACGGGCATCTGGAGAGAATGAAAAAATACTGAATTGCTGCAGCATGTGCATCAGTATCACGCCCAACAAAGAGAACCCTCTTAAAGCATCCAATAATGTAACCCGGCTTAATGGTGTGGACAATATTCGGTTTTGTTCCATATGATATATTATACTTGTTATACTTGATTTATATTTTTGTTTTTTGGTGGGGTACTGTTTGTACTTTAATTTTAGCAATTCCGTATGATGTTTAGGCACTATTGCTTATGTAAGCGAGGGGATTTAAACGTATCTACCTGGAAAAGGATGAGATTCTAATAGTTTTTATGTTTTTTGTATACCTCCGTCACATGTTAATTTCCGTCTCCTCCGTTCTATCTAGAAAATTAAACTCAACTTTCGTTCGCAGAGTTGATATATCAGCAACGATTTGAATGTCTGTTTTGAGGATATCTATGTTCTGGTATCGAATATTTCCATTTTTAATGAGGCCGATATGGCCCGCTTTATCCACGCGTATTTCCGGTTGCCGGGAAACAATCTTCTCATCAGATAGAATCTGGTGTGAATCGGTTTGACGATCCATTATCCACATCCATTTTTTTTGAGACAATTCAAGGATTTTATCCTTTGGATCTGGCACCGTTTCTTGTCCAATTTCAGTATTTCCCAGTGCATAGCAAAAAGACAGCAAAAGGATACACAGCGTACAAAAAAGATCAATTGACTTTTTCATTTCATTACATATATAAGCGTATTTACGGAATTTGCTACCATTATTTGGCAATTGTTGCCCTAAATTCGTTAGGACTCAGTCCGACCATTTTTTTAAAGAACCTGGAAAAATGTTGTGGATATTTAAATCCGAGCTCAAAAGCAATCTTATTAATTGACTTGTCCCTATCGCCGATTCTATTTTTTGCTTCCCGGGCTATCCTATTTCGAATATATTCCTGCGCAGACATTCCCGTTTCCTTCTTTATCAGGTCTCCAAAATAATTTGGCGAGTGATGCAATTTATCGGCAAAATAAGCCACCATAGGAATCCCGATTTCGTAAATATTCCCTGATGAAAGATAATCGTTTAGCAAAAGATCGAACCGTTTTAAAATACCTTTGGAGCTATCCTCATGGAAAACGATCTGACGATCATAAAATCGCATGCAATAATTCAGGAGACGTTCTATATGGGAGATAATTAGTTTTTTACTGTGTTTATCCATTGCGTACTCCAGTTCCACTTCGATGCTGCCAAAGCAGTCGGATATTAGTTGGCACTCTTGAGGGGAAAGGTGTAAGTATGTGTCAGCAGAATAACCCAAAAATTTCCATTCGTTGATGTTATTTGCCAATGGCGTTCCCTGGATCAGATCGGGATGGAAGACCAATGCATGTTTCTTCTGCTTATCCGGTTCTATCTTCTGTTCCCCGCCGTGTCCGGGAAAAATAATTGATAGTTTTCCCTGTTGATTTTCATGGTAGGTCAGCGCTATGCAATATAGGTCCGGATGCAGCTTGAGATCAGACTCTAAGGTTCGCTGAGATTGCTTCACCAAGCTGACCAGCGAATGCCTTGTTTCAGTTTTATTGAAAATATGGAAGGCAGGGATTGTGCCTACGTTGATAGCCTTTTCCATGGTACAAGGTTGCTATCAGACCAAAGAGTACCCGTTATGAAAAAACGTATCGGATATATTCCCGTGCTTAATGCCGCTCGTGACATAGGATAGAGTTATTCTATTATCAGTGTTGTGTGTGCTAGCTGTTTTCATAAAATGTCCTTATATCTTATGAAGCAAACTTCTGAAAATTAAACTATACCTATTTATAGGGGCGGACTAAAACGAAAAACTTAGGACTAAAGACGAAAAGCGAATGCTGCCGTTGCTTGATTTAGCCATTTACGATCCATTCTTTAAATTCTGCAGCTCTGTTTTTACTAATGTAGATCCGTTCCGGCACTTCGGTGTCCAATGTAATGAAAAGGCGGTTATCGAACCAGATCGTTATGTTCTTAACGGCACTTCGGGCAATAATATATTGTTTGTTAGCACGGTAAAAATCAGATGGGTTCAGGGAGGAAAATATCTGATCCAATGTTCTGGAATAGGGATGGTTATTTCCATCCTTTAGATAGATATGTGTGTTTTTATCGGTTGTATAGAAATAAGAGACCTGCCTGAGATCGATGGGCAGTAATTGATCCTTCACCGGAACCAGAATCTTGTCCCTGTAACGTGTCGTAGGTGCTAGTTTCGCAACTTTCGACAGGTATGTTGTAATATCGGCCTGCGACCATCTGCTGAATTTATGTAGTGCACGCTCAACATCGCTGTTTTTTATTGGTTTGAGCAGATAATCGATGCTGTTGACTTTAAATGCTTCGATAGCATATTCATCGTAAGCTGTCGTAAAAATGATAGGTGCCTCGACATCGATATGATCAAATATTAAAAATGCCGAACCGTCGGAAAGATGGATATCCATTAATATTAGGTCGGGGGCAGGATTGCCCTTTAGCCATTTAACGGTCTGGCCGACACTCTCCGTGTTGTGTAAGACCTCTATCGTAGGATTAATCTCTTTCAGGATTTCCACCAGGCTTTCGTAAGCGGCCGTTTCATCTTCTACGATCAGCACTTTCATGAATCAATCACTTTAACGGTAAATAAACGGTAAATGTATTGCCGTTATCCTCAACTTTTATATGTTCGTCCATCAATAGCAGAAAGCGGCTTTCCAGATTTTTAAGTCCTGAGCCATTGGTTAGCGGAGAAGTTAATTTGGGATAGATGGGACTGGAGATAACCAACTCATCTTTGTCGTTGGTATATATATCGATGGTCATCTTATGATCGCTATCAATTATGTTATGCACCACCACGTTGTCCAAAAGTGGAAGGATAGAGAGTACAGGCAATCTGGATGTTAGCTTGCCGGTATCTACATTAACGTTGTAGTCCAGTTTATTTGCAAAACGGACTTCCATCATATAGCGGAAAGAATCCACAAAAGCAAGCTCTTCCTCTAAGGTTACCAGTCCTTTTTTATCGCTCTGCAGGATGTACCTGAAAACATCTGATAGCTTATCTACGTAGGCCAGCGTTACCTCATCATTCTTTTTCCTGATAAGGGATGTCAGACCATTGAGCGAATTAAAAAAGAAGTGCGGATTGATCTGGTTGGTCAGAGCATCATAACGGCTCTGTAGATTTTTGACGGTCAGATCCTCAATCTGTTTCTCCTTTTTTCTTTTCTCCGTGTATAGCATAACGATGTGTCCCAAAAGCGAACTAAGGACAGAAACCACAAGAACCTGAAAAAGTACGAGGCTACCAAAATGCCTGACCCAGGTAAAGACCAAAAGTGAAATGGCCCCGTAAAGGGCATATGCAACAACCGATATCAGAATGCTGTATCCCAATCTCTTTTTATAAAGGACAGTATTTAAATGATTAAGGTTATACCTAATCAATATAAAAATCAGTCCGAAAAAAAAGGTGTACCGGTATAAGAAAAAGGCAATATGACCGGTCTTATCTTCTTTACCAAGCCATTTTAATTCAAAGGGCAACCAGGTTATATCCGGGTATATAACAAAAATTGCAGATAGAGCGCTAATCAGCAGCAGCTGCCACAAATTGTATTTCTTTAGCAAAATACTCCTTTATCTTTCATGGATAATAAAAAAATTATTCTCTTCCAAAAGTACAGCATAATATTGCCAAAAATCGTCAATCCCGATGAAAGCGAAAAATGAACGATGAACACGAAAATCCAGCAAGCGGTCAATTCAAATTCCTGTACTCATTCGGAGTATAACCGACACGTTGCTTAAATAACCTGCTGAAATGCTGCGGATATCTAAAACCTAGTTCGTATGCAATTTCATTGATCGTTTTGCTGCCATCAAAAATCTTGTTCTTTGCAATGTCAATGATTTTGTTCTGGATATATTCCTGTGCCGATTTTCCCGTTTCCTTCTTGATCAGGTCACCAAAGTAATTGGACGACAGGTTGAGTTCGTCGGCAAAATAAGCGACCGATGGCAATCCTATGCTATAAGGTTTTTCGGAAGCGAAATAGCTGTTCAACGCTTCTTCAAATCTTTCCAGTATTCCCTTATTGATATGTTCTCGGGTAATAAACTGCCGGTCGTAGAATCGTTCGCAATAATTCAGGAACAGCTCAATATTGGAAGCGATCAGCCGTTTACTATGCTTGTCGACTGAGTGGCTCAATTCATTTTCGATCTTGGAGAAACAATCAAACACAATTTTTCTTTCCTTTTTGGATAGGTGAAGCGCCTCATTGGTATTATAACTGAAAAAGCTGTATTCATCCAAGGTCTTGGCCAGAGCGGTGCCTTTGATCAGATCGGGATGGAATACCAGAGCATGTCCTATCGGCTGATAAAAATCTACCTTGTTCTCCACATCCAGCACCTGTCCCGGAGAAATAAAGACCAATGTTCCTTCCTCGTAGTCGTAATAGTTGCATCCATATTTTAAATCGCCACAGTGTACCTCTTTAAGGAAAATACAGTAAAGCCCGAAAGTCATTCTCGAACCAGTTCTCTTATTGGCTTTTGAGAAATCAATGATACTGACTAGCGGGTGCAATGTTTCGTGGTTATTGAACGCATTGTACTGGCTCACCGTATCAAAATTATATGCCCGTTCCATAGCTGTTATATTTATATGCAAAAATAGACATTCTAATAGACCAAATAACCAAACCCAAGATGCAATCAGTAATATTGGTAGCAAAAACCGTAATCGGTATACTATAACACCCAATTACAGTGCTGAAATTTGTAGGATAAATAAATAAGAGTGAAGAACATGAAGCAATCGGTAGGCTCAATTGAAGGCAGTCATACATCAAATATGTTTTTTTTAGCCGCTTTGGGCGCCCTTATGGCATTTACTTCTCTTTCAACGGATATGTATCTTCCAGCATTGCCCGAAATGCAAAAAGAACTTCACGGGAACATGGAACTGACCATCACAGGTTTTCTTATCGGATTTTCGATTGCCCAGATTTTTTGGGGGCCGATCAGTGACAGGTTTGGCAGAAAGTGTCCACTTGCCCTGGGAATGCTTTTATTCATCATCGGTACCATCGGTTGCGCCCTTTTGCATAATATTTCCCACATGATCTTCTGGATGGTTGTACAGGCGTTCGGCGGATGTACAGGGCCGATGATCTCCAGGGCAATGGTGCGGGATAGGTTCGGCATCACCAAAGCAGCACAGATGCTGTCTACTTTAATGATAATTATGGCCATTGCGCCCATTATCGGTCCGCTTCTGGGAGGCCAGTTGCTGAAAATAAGTTCATGGCAGAGTATCTTCTGGTTTCTTACTGTTGTCGGTGTGCTGATGTTTGTCTGTATTATGCGGTTGCCCGAGACCTTACCGTCTGAAAAACGGCAGGGTGCCTCGCTGGGCAATACCTTTGGTAAATATAAACAGCTCCTGTCCAACCGAAGGTTCATGAAATACACGTTGTGTGTCACCTTCTTTTATGTAGGTGCTTATGCCTTTATTGCCGGCTCACCGTTTGTTTACATTACCTATTTTGGAGTTGAGCCCCAATATTTTGGTTGGCTGTTTGCGTTGAATATCCTCGGGCTCATGGGGCTTAGCTTTGCCAACAGAAAGCTGATAACCCGTTACAAGCTTGATACCTTATTACGCACAGCTTCATCCATAGCAATGGTTGCCGGTATCATTCTGGCCGTTTTGGTAAAATCGGATATAACGGGCATATACGGTGTCCTGACAGCTGTATTTTTCTTTTTTTCCATGAACGGGATTATTGCCGCTACCGCGACCGCTTCTGCATTGGACGGGGTTCCGGAAATGGCCGGTACAGCATCGGCACTGCTGGGTTCCCTTCAATATGGCAGTGGGATACTTTCAACGATATTGCTCGCCATGTTTGGGGATGGTACCCCCTGGACAATGAGCTGGATCATAGCCCTGTTTACGATAGCGTGTGCGGGCACGGCTTTCCTGAAAAATGAAGATAGCCATGTCGGTTAAGGCAGAAAGAAAACACAAATATTGCCGACCTGTTATTTTGGTAGAAAAAACAGTAATCTGTATACGAATTGAAAAGCCTGTAATCAGGACCTTTGTAAGGTCGAAAGTTCTGTATAAGAAATTTAAAAATAAAGAAATGAAAACAGTTAAGTTGAACAACGGAGTGGAAATGCCGATATTGGGATTTGGCGTATTCCAGATTCCTGATGCCGCCGAATGTGAAAGAGCGGTCATAGATGCCATTGAAACAGGCTACAGGCTGATCGATACGGCAGCTTCCTACCTGAATGAAACTTCAGTTGGCAACGCAATCAAAGATAGCGGTATTGCCAGGGAAGAGCTATTTATTACCACCAAGCTTTGGGTACAGGATACAGGATATGAAAAAACAAAAGCAGCCTTTCAAAAGTCCTTTGACAAGTTGCAATTGGATTATCTGGATCTTTATCTTATCCATCAGCCTTATGGGGATATTTTCGGTTCGTGGCGGGCCATGCAGGAATTATACCATGAAGGGAAGGTAAAAGCCATCGGTGTTGCCAATTTTCAGCCCGACAGAATGATCGACCTGATCGTAAACAGTGGCTTTACGCCTGCCATCAACCAGATCGAAACGCATCCGTTCCACCAACAGGTGGAGAATCAAAAATTCCTTTCAGAAAATAATGTACAGATACAGTCATGGGGACCTTTTGCAGAAGGAAAAAACAATATATTCCATAATGACGTATTAGCGGCTATCGGCGAAAAATACAATAAATCGGTAGCTCAGGTCATTTTAAGATGGCTGACCCAAAGAGATGTTATTGCCATCCCAAAATCGGTGCGTAAGGAAAGAATGGCGGAGAATTTCAACATTTTCGATTTTGAGCTTTCGACACAGGATATGCAGGAGATCACCACGTTGGATACAAAAGAAACTTTATTTTTTGATCACCGCGATCCGGATAAAGTGAAATGGTTGAGCGAACGTAAACTGGACCTATAACCCTTAAATGACATAGAAATGGATCGTCGCACCATCTTAAAAACAGTAGGATTTGCCGTGGCGGGAAGTATCCTGCTTCCCCCCGGAGCTTCTGCGCAACCTGCTAATACAGCGTTGGAAAACAGCAATAAGTCAAAACAGCCTGCTCCCGGCAAGCGAACATTGGGGAAAACGCTTGAAGTTTCCAGCGTTGGTCTCGGGGTGCAGAATATGAGCCGGACGTACCAGACCACCATTCCTTTACGTGCCGAAATGCACAACATTATCAGGACTGCTTTTGACAAGGGTATTACCTTTTTTGATGCGGCCGAAGCCTACGGCCCCTGGGAAGTAGAGCACATTCTGGGGGAAGGGATCAAGCCTTTTCGGGATAAGGTAAAAGTCGCCACGAAGTTCGGTTGGAACATCGACCAGCAGACCGGCAAGTGGTTAGCAGGTCTGAACAGCCAACCCGAACACATCAAAAAAGTGGTGGAAAATATGTTGAAACGCCTCCAGACGGATCGCATCGACTTGCTGTACCAACACCGTGTTGACCCCAATGTACCAATCGAAGATGTTGCGGGAACAATTAAAGACCTTATCAAGGAAGGAAAAGTATTGCATTACGGACTTTGTGAACCTGGACCACAAACAGTGAGACGTGCGCATGCCACCCATCCGGTTACTGCTATTCAGAACGAATATTCGCTGATATGGCGTGGACCGGAAGAAGCAATCATTCCGCTCTGCGAGGAACTTGGCATCGGTCTGGTTCCGTGGAGCCCTCTTGGCGTTGGTTTTCTTACAGGAGCCATAGATGCAGGTACAAGGTTTGCTCCGGGCGATATCCGTGGCAATGAATCCCGCTTCTCACCGGAGAACCTGGCCGGTAATCTGGCACTCGTGGATTTATTAAGAAAATGGGGTGCGCAGAAGCACGCTACTCCTGCGCAGATTTCACTGGCCTGGCTTCAGGCACAGAAGCCGTGGATTGTACCTATACCCGGTACGACACAAACGGCACACATGCTGGAAAACAGTGGTGCTGACCATGTGAAATTTACAGATGAGGAACTTGCTGCATTTACCGGAGAGCTGAATAAAATTCAGGTCAAGGGAGAAAGGCTTCCCGCAGGAGTTTTAGCGCTATCGGGAGTTGAAGCACCGATAAAAAAATAATAAGGATAACTTCTTACTAAAAGGAAATATAAAATGATACCAAAAAGAATATTAGGAAACAGTGGACTGGAAGTTTCAGCACTTGGATTGGGCTGTATGGGACTAAGCTTTGGCTATGGCCCTGCCACCGATAAGAAGGAAGCGGTACAATTGATTAGGGCAGCCTATGAAGGCGATATCACTTTTTTCGATACTGCGGAATGTTACGGCCCATTTACCAACGAAGAATTGTTGGGTGAGGCACTTGCACCTTTTCGTGATAAAGTGGTTATCGCCACCAAATTTGGCTTTGAAGACGGTGATTCAAAAAAAGGACTGGACAGTAGCCCTGAACGGATTAAAGCAGTAGCAGAAGCATCTCTAAAAAGGCTTAAAACCGACTACATCGATTTGTTTTATCAGCACCGTGTTGACCCAAACATACCTATTGAAGAAGTTGCCGGAACCATTAAGGATTTGATCAGCGAAGGAAAAATCAGGCATTGGGGTTTGTCCGAGGCAGGTGTAGAAACCATTAGAAAAGCACATTCCGTGCAACCTGTTGCGGCATTGCAGAGCGAATATTCCCTGTTCTATCGGGAACCCGAAAAACAAGTAATCCCTACATTAGAGGAACTTGGAATTGGTTTCGTTCCATTCAGCCCGTTGGGGAAAGGCTTCTTAACCGGAGCGATCAGTGAGACCACAAAATTCGATCCTTCCGATTTCAGGAATACTGTGCCCCGTTTTTCCGAAGAAAACAGGAAAGCAAACCAGGCATTGGTAGATCTGCTGAAGGATATTGCAGCTGCAAAGGAAGCCACACCTGCCCAGATAGCATTAGCATGGCTGCTAGCTCGTAAACCCTGGATCGTACCCATTCCCGGAACAACGAAACTGAACCGCTTGCGGGAAAACATCGGAGCTGTAAATGTCCAATTAAGTGATGATGAATTGAACGATATTGAAAAGGCACTGGAAAACATTGAAATCGTTGGAGCCAGATATCCAACACAATTACAGGATAGAGTTGGCAAATAAAATAAAGAGAACGGATCATTTTGTCTGTTGAAAGCACATCATCTGGCTGAAAATGTTAATTAGTAATGATTACCAAGAAAATATAGACTCATGGAAAATAGACAAAATCGCAGAAAAGCTTGGGTGGCCTTTGCAATACCTTCACTATTGCTCAGTAGCGCTTTGTGCTTTTCATCATGCAATACAAAAAACGAAAACAACGGTAACAGTATAATTATTAAAGAACAAGGTAGTTTTATGGTAGGCGGTACAAAGACTACCCAACCTGGTACGTTTAATCTGGACAGCGCTTTAAATCCACAGGGACAAACTTTTCATGGCGACCACGCCTATGCTTTCTACCAGATTCCCGAAAACGCGCATAAACTTCCGTTGGTTTTCCTGCATGGAGCCGGACAGTCTAAGAAAACATGGGAGACCACACCTGACGGTCGGGAAGGCTTCCAGAATATTTTTCTACGGAGAAAGTTCCCGGTTTACCTGCTTGACCAGCCCAGACGTGGCGATGCCGGCAGAAGTACCGTTGAAGCTACAATTAAGCCGACCGCGGACGAGCAGTTCTGGTTCACCCAATTCAGGCTCGGAAATTATCCCGACTTTTTCCCAAATGTTCAGTTTCCAAAAGATGCGGCATCGCTGGAACAGTTCTACAGACAGATGACCCCGAACACGGGAGATTTTGATGCCAATGTTATAACAGATGCAGTTTCCGCATTATTCGACAAAATAGGCGAAGGCGTCCTGGTTACGCATTCCCAAGGAGGCGGCCCGGGCTGGATGACGGCCATTAAAAATGACAAAGTCAAGGCAATCGTAGCTTATGAACCTTACAGCGGGTTTATGTTTCCGGAGGGTGAATTACCGCAGCCTATAAATTCAACTGGGCTTTTTGGTGCATTAAGCGGCGTGGAAATACCTTTGGAGGACTTTGAAAAATTGGCACAGATACCTATCGTCGTTTATTATGGCGATAACATCGCAAAGGAACCTACCAACATATGGAATGAAGACCATTGGCGCTCCGGTCTTGAAATGGCAAGGCTCTGGGCAGAGGCTATTAATAAAGAAGGTGGAGATGCAACGGTGGTACACCTGCCTGAGATCGGCATTAAAGGCAATACGCACTTTGCTTTCTCTGACCTGAACAATATCGAAGTAGCGGACGCATTGTCGAAATGGCTGAAGGAAAAAGGACTGGATAAGTAATTCAATTTAAGCGTGTCTATTTTTATTAAATGGACACGCTAACCCATTTGTCAACGTTGTATCTCGGGTATATTTGATTTTCTTAACTTGTAAAATGTCGAGAAGATTGCACCTAGACCGATGTTGCTTATCGCCGGAGAGAGCGCATACTTCCGTTATTTCAGCGAAGATGCGTACAAAGCAGCTTCTGAGCCAAACTAATTAATGATAATTCCTAACGCTTTCCACGTAGATTTGTACGATAAGGTAGATGTTATTCCTTTCGATAAGTTAGAAACGTTTTTTAAGGAAAATCTGCAATAGACAAGATTAACTTAGGTGATTTCATAAAGAATAAAAACAAGAAAAAGCAGGACACCGTTCCTGCTTTTTTTATGTTCTGTCAGGTGATGTAGGGTCGATCAGTAATATTGGTAGCAATTTCGGTAATCTGTATACCAAAAAAAAGAGATTGTATTAGGAAATTTGTATGTAAAGGTATTAGAGATGATAAAGTTAACAACACAATGGTTGATGTTGTGTATCCTTCTGTTTTCAATGACATCCTGCTCAGGGGCACAACAACCAAAAATAGCAAAAGACAAACCATTAATGGAAAAAGATGATTCATTGCAAAACAAGAAAATATTGATTGTCTATCTGTCACGTACGAAAAACACTAAAGCTGTCGCAGAAATCATCCACAAAGAAGTAGGGGGTGATCTGGTTGCATTGGAACTGGTGAGGCCCTATCCGGAAAATTACCAGCAAATAGTAGCGCAGGTGTCTAAAGAAAATGACGAAGGTTACCTGCCACCGTTAAAAAGTCAGATCGAGGATATCAATCAATATGATCTGGTATTTCTTGGTTTTCCAACGTGGGGCATGCAGCTACCTCCGCCTATGAAAAGCTTTTTGAACCAGTACGATCTGAGTGGAAAAACGGTCGTTCCATTTAATACCAACGGGGGGTACGGAATCGGTAGCAGCTTTGAAACGGTAAAGAAACTTTGTCCCAACAGTAAAGTACTGGAAGGATTTTCTACCAAAGGCGGTGTGGAACGGGATGGGATCTTATATGTAATGGAAGGTGAAAAAGAGAAACAGGTACAGCTTGAAGTACAAAGCTGGTTAAAGAAAATAGGTTTGATTAATTGAAAAAGATAAAAATATGGAAGCAACAAATAACCAAACCGTGTCAATCTTCCCTTTGGGAAATCCCGGACCTACTGAATGGTTCAGCGGTGAAGTACACGTTCAAACGTTGGTAGCTCCTGAACAAATGGAAGGTTTATATACTGTGGGACAGGTAACGTTCAGCCCTTGTGGAAGAACAAACTGGCATACACACCCTATAGGCCAGGTATTGCTGGTAACCGAAGGAAAGGGATGGTATCAGGAACGCGGCAAGCCTGCACAGGTACTAACACAAGGAACAACAGTTGCTATTCCCAAAGATGTTGAACACTGGCACGGTGCGTCTGCCGATAGCAACATGGTACATATCGCCATATCCAATATCACGGACGGTAGCAGTGTGACCTGGATGACCCCTGTTACTGACGAAGAATACGCAGAAGTGAATAAAAATAATTAAGGAACAAACATTTAACAGGTTGGAAATGCAAGATAATATAAAAGGAAAAGTAGTGGTAATAACCGGCGCAAGCAGTGGTTTTGGAGAAATTTCTGCCCGGCACTTATCAGATTTGGGAGCAACTGTGGTATTGGGAGCCCGCAGTACAGATAAAATTGAAAAATTAGCGGAGGAAATCAAAAATAAAGGCGGAAAGGCATCGGCCGTTACCACTGATGTAACGGATGTTAATCAGGTGAAAAATCTGGTAGACAGTGCAGTAAAGGAATTTGGTGAAATAGACGTTCTGTTAAACAATGCAGGTCTGATGCCGCTTTCTCCATTGGAATACCTGAAAATTGAGGATTGGGATCGTTGTATCGATGTAAATATCAAAGGTGTACTTTATGGTGTTGCGGCAGCTTTGCCCTATATGAAAGAAAAGAAATCGGGTCAGATCATCAGTGTGTCGTCCGTAGCAGGACATACGATCAGTCCAGGTGGTGCAGTATATTCTGCTTCCAAATATGCAGTAAGGGTA
The DNA here is from genome assembly GCF_004368405.1 of Olivibacter sp. XZL3. Lineage (GTDB taxonomy): Bacteria > Bacteroidota > Bacteroidia > Sphingobacteriales > Sphingobacteriaceae > Olivibacter. Next base: position 78,442 of record NZ_SBJH01000004.1, on the reverse strand, counting down.
ATTTCCGAAGCATTGAGGCAGGAAGTAAAACCATACAATATCCGGACGTCGGTAATTTCTCCGGGAGCAGTAGCTACCAACCTGCCCAATAGCATCACTGCTGAAGACGTATCGAAAGGCATCCACGACTATTACGAAAAAAATGCGATTTCGGCTGATTCGTTCGCCAGATCTCTGGAATTTATCATCAACCAACCTGAAGATATGGACGTGAACGAAATTCTTTTCCGTCCGACAATTCAGCAGTTATAATCTGAAAGAATAGGTTTAGCAAATTGATAAATGAACATACTAATATTAGGTGCGGCAGGAAGGATCGGAAGATTGCTTACAGCCGACCTTCTTGCACAGACCCCGTATAATCTGGTGCTGTATGCAAAGAATGCAAATGTACGCTTAAAGGGTGAAAAATCTGAACGGGTAAAAATAGTAGATGGAGACTTTAAGGAGCTGGATGCTCTGGTTAACGCAATGAATGAGGTCGACATCGTTTACATCAACGATCTGGGCGATGATCAGTCTACCCGCACTATTATAGAAGCCATGAAGAAAGCTGGCGTGAAACGTGTCATTGGAGCCTCCATCCTTGGCATATATGATGAGGTGCCCGGAGAATTTGGCCGTTGGAACAAAAGAATGATCGGCAGTTCGCCACGGATGCAAACCCAGATAAACTCGGCCCGTATCATAGAGGATTCGGGACTTGATTATACCCTGCTCAGGTTAACATGGCTTTATGACCAGGAGGGTAACCGGGATTATGTGCTTACTGAAAAAGGAGATCCCTTCAGAAGTACACAGGTTACCAGGGAAGCTGTAGCCCAATTGATTGTTGACGTCGTAATGGCCAAAGACGAACGTTTTATAGGTAAAAGTTTGGGTGTAGGTGAACCCGATACCGAATGGGATAAACCGTCCTTCTATTGACAAGAAACATAAATAGGATGAAAATGATAGGTCGTAACACCATATTATTGTTTTCCGTTTTTACTGCAAATTGCACATCTCCCGACGCATCAGTTTATGATGAGCCGCGCAATGGAATTGAAACAGAAGCCAACATATCAATGGATACGCATCTAACCGTAAATAATCTTGTTGAGGATATTGCAAAGCATCCTGCGTTTCAGGGCTTTGGCAACCTATTATTGCCGAGCGATAATAATACACGCTACTACAATACACCGATCAGGAATATCGGCTCATTGATGCCCTACCACAATGCTGTCCATCCGGACGAAGAGGTAGCGGCGTTAAACCGTTTGATCGATGATGTGAACAGCAACAAAACTGTCTTTTATAGCTTTTACAGTGATGAGCAGATAAAACAGGATCCCCGCAAAAACAATACAGGGTTGTTCTTTTATCGTGGGGAACCTGATGCGCCTTTTGCCATTGTTTGTCCCGGAGGTGGGTTTTCCTATGTCGGCTCACTGCATGAAGGGCTTCCGCTTGCATCGGAAATCAGCAAAAAGAAATTGAACGCATTCGTTGTCCGTTATAGGATAGGTAGTGAGCAATGGGCCACAGAAGACCTTGCCGAGGCAATACGTTTCGTTTTTGAAAATGCCTCTACGTTAAAAGTGGATACAAAAAACTATTCATTGTGGGGCGGTTCCGCAGGGGCAAGAATGGTGGGCAATATTGCCTATTATGGTGTTAATGCCTTTGTTCAGGGCAATTATCCCAATCCGGCTGCTGCCATTATCGCTTATACCGGTCAATCTTTATACAGTGAGAATTTTCCACCCACATTTATAACCGTTAGCGCGAATGATCCGATAGCCAATATACGGGTTATGGAAAGGCGTGTACAGAATCTAAAAAACGTAGGCGTTACAGTTCAGTATGAACGGTACGAAAAAGCGGGCCACGGGTTTGGCCTGGGAACCGGTACCGATGCGGCAGACTGGCTGTATAAGGCTGTGGATTTTTGGAGGAGCCAGATGAAGGAGTAACTATAAGGTGTGGCCTTATTTCTATGTTGATATTCAGTCTATTATGAACTATAAAAATTATAAACGCTAAAAAATCATAGGTATGAAAACATTAATTTTTGCATTATTAATAACCGTTATTGGTAAACAAACATCACTTGCACAAGAGTCTGCTGTAGATCAAGAAATTATCAAACTCTCCAAAGACAAGTGGCAGTGGATGTCCGATAAGAACACAGAAGTTCTGGATAATCTCTTTCACGAAAAATCGATGTTTGTCCACATGGGCGGATCATGGGGAAAGCAACGTGAAATCGATGTCATTAAAAGCGGAGGTATCTGGTACAAGAAAGCGGAAGTCTATTCTGCGACGGTGAACATCATTGGCAACACCGCCATACTCTTAAATGACATTGATCTGGAAGCGGTAGTTGGCGGCAATACCGTTACCAATCCCTTTATGGTAACCGAAGTATATATCAAAGAAGACGGTGAATGGAAGATGGGATCGCTTACGTTCTCGCGTTTGCTGCGGCCGGTTAAAATGAACGGAGATAACGACCATTAAACGAAACTAAGATGAAAAAAATATTGACAGGTTTAGCCATCATCATCTGCTTGAGTCTGCATGCGCAACAAAAGGCGATGAATACTGGTCTATCCGGAGGACCGACGGTCCGCACCGCTTCCGGAATGGTACAGGGAGTAGCTGAAGGGGAAGTCGAAAGCTTCAAGGGGATTCCCTATGCCGCTGCCCCAGTAGGTGAATATCGCTGGCGACCGCCGCAACCCGTTTCGGCATGGGAAGGCGTGCGTGATGCAAGCAAGTTCTGTGCCGACTGTGCCCAGGCGGGTTGGCCCCGGACAGATGGCACAATTCGGGAAAACACATCGGAAGATTGCCTGTTTCTAAATCTATGGCGCCCCTCCACCGCTAAACAGGAAGCAAAGCTGCCCGTTATGGTTTGGATCTATGGTGGCGGATTTGTAGGCGGTGGTAGTTCCTATCCCGAAACTTCGGGAACGCAGTTTGCTAAACAGGGAGTTATCTTAGTAAACTTCAATTACCGCCTCGGAAGACTGGGGCATTTTGCTTTTCCTGCCCTCTCCGCCGAGCATCCCGATGAACCAAAGGGAAGCTATGCCTATATGGACCAAATTGCAGCACTCAAATGGGTGCAGCAGAATATAGCAGCATTCGGAGGCGATCCTGGCAATGTTACCATTTTTGGAGAATCTGCCGGAGGGGTTTCCGTACATTCCTTACTGACCATACCAGCGGCTAAAGGTCTTTTCCAAAAAGCGATCATAGAATCGGGGGGTGGCCGGGATGGCGTTCTTACCGGCAGACCGATAAACGAAGAGAATGCAGACCCTTATTACCAGGTTTCGGCGGAAACCATTGGAATAAACTTTGCCCGCAAGCACGGGATTGAGGAAACGGATGCGGCGGCGCTGGCAAAGCTCCGTTCGTTAAGCGTAGAAGATATTGTGGACGGCGGACAGGAGAGTGACGGACCAGGCGGGCTGCCTATTTATCCGGGGCCGATCCTCGATGGCAAACTGGTGGTAGAGACAGCCCAGAGCGCATACGAAGCTGGCCGACAGCCAAATGTTCCCATCATTATTGGATCAAACAGTGCTGAGGTACCGGCAGGGTTTGTCAATGCCCGTTCCAAGGAAGAATTGCTGTCTATTTTTGGAGACCATAAGGAGGAGGCTGTTTCCGCCTATGATCCGGATGGTACGATGGAATTTGCCGAGATGCTGACAATGGTCAATACGGATAAGGTATGGGCAGAACCGGCACGGTTCACCGCGAGAACCTTTACTGCCAAGCGTAGCCCTGCCTATATTTACCTGTTCTCCTACGTTGCTGACTCCATGAAAAACCGTATGCGCTATGGTGCAGCTCACGCATCTGAGATCCCGTACGTATTCGACAATCTTGGGGTGCGCGGTGGAACAGCTGTCTCGCAAAAAGATCAGGATGTGGCCAGGATGATGAATACCTATTGGGCAAATTTTGCAAAAACCGGAAACCCTAATGGCGAAGGATTGCCGGCATGGCCTGTTTACCAACCTCAAACGGAGGCTATTCTTGAATTTCGTGCAGATGGTACTGCGGTTGGTACTCCTGATCCCAAGAAAGCACGGCTGGATGTTATGGAGAAGATAGCAGAGAAATAAGAAATTAAGCACACAATCAGAATACAACGATAATGACCCCAAAATTTATAACAGTTATAGCAGCTCTGATGATCACTGTTGGCTGTAAAGCCCAGAGTGTAAAAGATAATAACTACATCGTTCTTAAAGAACAGGGCAGCTTTGCTGCCGGGGGAACAGTTATAACCGCAACCGGCACCTACGATCCTTCCCAACCAACAGAGCAGGGTCAGACCTTTCATGGTGACCATGCCTATGTTTTTTATCAGGTTCCTGCTAACGCGAAAAAGCTACCCCTAGTGATGTGGCATGGTATCGGACAGTTTTCAAAAACATGGGAAACAACACCCGACGGGCGCGAAGGTTTTCAGAATATTTTTCTTCGCAGGCGCTTTGGGGTATATGTAATCGACCAGCCCAGAAGAGGAAACGCAGGGCGTAGTACGGTGGCCGCTACAATTAACCCCACACCTGACGAGCAGCAATGGTTTAACACGTTTCGCGTAGGCGTTTGGCCGGACTATTATGAAGGGGTGCAATTTGTGCGGGATTCAAGTACGCTTAACCAGTATTTCCGTTCCATGACCCCAAGCATCGGACCTATTGATTACGCAGTAACAACCAATGCGGCTTCAGCGATCTTCGATCAAATTGGTCCCGCCATTCTTGTTACCCATTCTCATAGTGGCGGAATGGGCTGGATCACCCGTACAAAAAACGAAAATGTAAAAGCCATCGTATCTTATGAACCGGGAAGCATGTTTATATTCCCCGAAGGAGAGGTGCCTGCTCCCATTGAAAGTTCGGCAGGTCCGCTCGAAGCGGCGGCTGTTACGATGGCAGATTTTATGAAACTTACCAAAATCCCCATCATCATTTACTACGGAGACTTTATTCCTGAAAAACTATCTCCCAACACGGGTGCAGATGGATGGCGGGCGCGGCTGGCAATGGCAAGATTGTGGAGGGATGCGGTAAACAGACATGGTGGGGATGTTACCGTTGTTCATCTTCCCGAAGCTGGTCTCAAAGGCAATACGCACTTTCCCTTTTCAGATCTGAACAATGTGGCAGTTGCAGATTTGATGTCTAAATGGTTAAAGGAAAAAGGCTTGGATAAGTGATATTGGTAGACAAAACCGTAATCTGTATACCTTTCCTCCTATTTTAATCTCGAACTTTGTACTATTAATTAGCGGCAGAAAATATGGTGCTTAATTAAAATATTAAATAATGGAAATAATGATAAGAAAACTTTTCAAATCAATATTATTTGTAATGGCAGTAACTGTTTCCACAAGCATAAATGCCCAACCAAATGCAGACCAGAATTTAGATAGCAAACAGCAGGCGATTGTCCGCATTGCGGCGCTCACCGGAAAAGGCGATTTGGAGAAACTGAAAACAGAACTGAACGGAGGACTTGAAGCGGGACTTACAGTGAACCAGATTAAGGAAACCCTTATGCATGTCTATGCCTATGCCGGATTTCCCCGTAGCCTAAGAGGATTGCAAACATTTATGGCTGTATTGGATGAACGCAAAGCCAAAGGGATTGAAGATAAAATGGGAGCCGATGCATCACCAATAAAGGGTGACCGCAGTAAATACGAACGTGGCAAGGCCATTTTGGAAGAATTAAGTGGTGTTCCCGAAACCGAGCCGAAAACCGGATACGCAGCATTTGCACCTACCATAGAGATCTTTCTGAAAGAGCATCTTTTTGCCGATATTTTCGAGAGGGACGTGCTAACGTATCAGGAAAGAGAATTGGTAACTATATCTGTGCTCAGCGGTATCGGCGGCGTGGAGCCTATGTTGCGTTCCCATTTAAATCTATCCCTGAATGTTGGTTTGACAACCAATCAATTACTGCAGTTTGTAGATGTTATCAAACAGGCAGTTGGTAAAAAAGAGGCTAAGGACGCACAAAAAGTGCTGGACGAAGTGTTGGGAAGTAAGAAATAATAAACAAAAAATAGGAAGATCATGAAGAAGATATCGTCAATAATTGCATTAGTAACTTTAATAATATCAACAGATATGACAAATGCACAATCACAGTATCATAAAAAAGCAGAACAAAATCCCTTTACCCTGGTATATGACGGAGCCATTATCAAAAATGAAAAGGGGAAAGTAAACATCCATCCGGTGAAATATAACCTGAACGGGATAGAGATTGCTGCCAATGTGTACACACCGGCGGACTATGATGCATCAAAGAAATATCCAGCGGTAGCGGTAGCACATCCTAACGGAGGTATTAAAGAGCAAACTGCAGGACTATATGCACAACGTTTAGCAGAAGCGGGTTATATCACCATTGCAGCGGACGCAGCGTATCAGGGAGCAAGCGGCGGAGAGCCCCGTCATACCGATAAGCCTTTCTTCCGTGTGGAAGATATCCATGGTATGGCCGACTATATTTCGCAGTACCCTGGTGTTGATGCGAACCGTTTGGGTGTTTTAGGTATCTGTGGTGGCGGTGGCTATACGTTAAAAGCAGCCCAATCGGACAAACGCTTTAAAGCTGTAGCTACTTTGAGTATGTTTAATTCCGGTAAGGTAAGGCGCAATGGCTTCCAAAATTCCCAGTTAAATACCATTCAGGAACGTATAAAACAAGCTTCGGATGCCCGTGCACAGGAAGCCGCAGGCGGTGAAATCCTTTTTTCAGGCGTGGCAAGCATAACGGATGAAGAAATCGCCAAAACCCCAACCGATCTATACCGTGAGGGATATGAGTACTATTACAGGACACATGCGCATCCCAATTCCACCTTTCTGTACATCACAAGCAGCCTAATGGAGTTGATGACCTGGGATGCTACCGACGAGATTGAATTGATCGATCAACCTTTGCTGATGATGGCAGGAAGCAAGGCCGATACAAAATACATGACTGATGAGGCTTTCCCGAAAGCGATCAATGCAAAAAACAAGGAATTGTACCTGATCGAGGGTGGTACGCATATACAGACTTACTGGAAACCTGAGTATGTAAATCAGGCTGTCAAAAAGCTGACTGAATTTCTCGGGAAAAACTTATAAAATATAAAAATGAAAACTCTGATATCAGGGGCAGCAGGGTAGATCAGCAAAACGCTTACTAAAGATTTATTGGAGCAAACCGATGTTGATCTGTTATTATATGCCCGTAATGCTCACAGAGATTAAAGATAAGGTCTGACAGAGTCTCTTTGGTGGAAGGTGATTTTTCCGACCAGGATATACTGGTCAGAGCAACGAAAAACGCCGATGCCATTACCTCAACAATATGAACAGTAAAGCAGTGTCCAAACCATAGTAAAGGCAATGAAAGCTGCCCGAAACAAAAGGATCATCGTGCATCTATATTAGGTATTTATGATGAAGTACCCGGAGCTTTTGGAAACTGAAACCGCAGGATGGTAGGAGCCCGTGGTGTTCAAAACAATAAAGAAACCGCTTTATTGATTGAAATTTCGGAGTTGGACTATACCATTTTAAGGCTCATCTGGTTTTAGAATCAGGAAGGAAACCGAAACTATCATCTTACCTATAAGGGACAGCCTTTTGAGGGAGCGCAGGTAACACGGCAGGTAGTATTGCAGTTAATTATAGATATTCTAAAAGGCAAGGTAATTTTTTAAAAACAAGTCTTGGGTAAGTGAACCAAATACTAATTGTGACTGGCCTTCTTTTTACTAAGGTAACGGACTGAAAAAATTAGCAAATGAAAAATCTGAATAAAACATGGTTGATAACGGGTTGCTCTACAGGGCTTGGACGGGCTTTTGCCAGCGAAATTTTAAAGCACGGGTACAATGCTGTGGTGACTTCCCGCTTTTCCAGGGATATTCTGGACATAGTGGAAAATTATCCCGAAACCGCCCTGGGTCTGGCAATGGATGTAACCGATAAAGAACAGGTGGCAAAGGTCATTGAACAGGCCAAAGCTAAATTTGGAAGCATAGATGTACTGGTAAACAATGCCGGTTATGGTTATCGCGCGGCGGTGGAAGAAGCAGAGGACGATGCAGTGCAGCGATTGTTCGATACAAACTTTTTTGGCATGGTAAATACAATAAAGGCAGTACTGCCAGGAATGCGAAAACAGAGATCAGGTACGATCATGAACGTCTCTTCCATAGCAGGGCGCTTTGCTGCGCCGGGCTCTGCTTATTATGCCGCTTCAAAGTTTGCCGTGGAAGGTATGTCCGATGCACTTCGGAAAGAGGTTGCTCCATTAGGCATAAGGATTATTGTAATTGAGCCGGGCGCTTTCAGGACAGACTTTGCAGGCCGTTCGCTGACAGGCACCCAAAAAGAAATTTCAGATTACAGGGAAACAGCAGGGAAAAGAAGAAAAGGGAACGACCACACACACGGCACCCAACCCGGTAATCCGCAAAAAGCGGCACAGGCAATAATCAAATTGGCTGAAAGTAAAAATGTTCCATTCCGCTTATTGTTAGGTACTGACGCTATTAATAGCGTTCGGGAAGAATTAGAAGCCCAACGCAAAGAATTGGAAGATTGGAAAGAGATTAGCTTAACCACCGATTATTAGACATATAGGAAATGGGTAAAATGTATAAATGAAAAGAAGAGCCATAATAAAGCAGAGGTAAATATTTTTATGAAAGCAATTGTAGTAGAAGAATCATTCGGGCTGGAGAATATAAAAATCCAAGAGCTGTCTAAACCGACTATAAAGGACAATGAAGTTTTGATAAAAGTCGAAGCAGGTTCTTTAAATTATCTGGATTTGCTGGTTGTAAAAGGGAAATTCGGAAAGCAAAATTTTGATTTTCCTCATATAATAGGGACCAATATCGCTGGTAGAGTAGTCGAAGTCGGTACACACACAGAAAATATCAACGTCGGTGATTTGGTATGTAACCATTATTACCAAACTTGGCAATCAGGCGTCTTTAAAGAAGGAAATAATGACGCTCGTCCCGGAACCTATCTTAAAGGCCTTTTTTCGGAATATACAGCCTTGCCTGCTTATGCGTGTGTTCCCATTCCGTCTAATTTATCAACAACGGAAGCGGCAGCATTACCTATCGCAGGTCTAACGGCTTGGGAAGCGCTAGTAACAGAAGGAAAATTAATAGCAGGGCAAACGATTCTTATTAAAGGTACAGGAGGTGTTTCTGTTTTTGCACTTCAGTTTGCTAAGATGCTGGGAGCAAAAGCAATTGTTACTTCAAGTGCTGACGAGAAATTGGAAAAAGCCAATGCATTGGGAGCTAATGTAACTTTAAATTATAAAACTAATAGCAATTGGAAGCAGGATGTTTTAGCTGAAACCGGAGGACAAGGTGTGGATTTGGTTTTGGAAGTTACAGGCGCGGACCTCAACGAATCGCTCGATTATTTGGCGCTTAATGGGAAAATTGTCGTGTCCGGTTTCTTGAGCGGCACAAAAACCAATCTGGATATTTTAACATTTATGGAACGGAAAGCGACCATTTTCAGTACTAAAGTCGGCTCTAAAGCTTCATTCATTGATATGAATAGAGCCATAGAAATAAATAACATAAAACCTTTTATAGGTAAAATTTTTCCGTTAGACAAGTTTAAAGAAGCCTTTGATCATTTGGAATATGGGAAACATTTCGGGAAAGTAATCATTACCTTTTAAAAAATATTGGAACAAACTGAAATTGATTTTCATAATCCTTGAGGGACAGTGATACGAACCACTTAAATCTTAAAGCGTTTCGGCGTAGGACAGTGTAAAAGTAATACAGATTATTGATACAGTAAAACAAAGCAGTGAACAGGAAAAAGTGATAGAATTTAAATAAATAAGAAATGAGAAAAATAATAGCTCTATTGATAGGAATTGCAGTTACCACAAGTTGTCAGACTAAAGGAGTAACAGATAAGGAAACAGCAGAAATTTTCCCAAAAGGCACTAAAGTGACCAATAACAATTTCACAGGAAATGTTTGGCTTACTATGTTGGTAGAAAACGATACGACTTTCAATACAGGTATAGGCAATGTAACCTTTGAACCCAAAGCAAGGACCAATTGGCATTTTCACAAAGGTGGCCAGATACTTTTGGTGACAGAGGGTGAAGGATTATATCAGGAAAAAGGGAAAGCGGTTGAAGTCATTAAAAAAGGTGGTGTAATAAAATGCCCACCCAATGTGGAACATTGGCACGGTGCCACACCTACTGAGGCAATGACGCATATTGCAATAGGTACAAACACCAATGTAGGTGGTGCAGTATGGTTGAAACCTGTTAGCGATGAAGAATACAATAAAGCTTCTCAAAATTGATGGGCTGGAAACTTTGAGTTAGTCTATACAAATTTGTATAGGATTATTCGTAGGAAACTTATTCCTCAAAATAGAAGGTTATGCTGGAAAATACCTTAGATAACGAATATAAATTTGAATCCATTGGTACTGGATGGATTATCGAAACGAAAGAACCGCTTACTGATTCCATTAAATCACGCCTGCATAATAGGATTGACCTGTTTGATAAAACATATTCCCGATTCCGTAGTGATTCACTCGTAGCTTCAATAGCTTCCGCCACCGATGGCGGGCTGTTTAAGTTTCCGAATGATTCTTTGCCTATGTTTGATTTATATGATATGCTTCATAAGCTGACTGGCGGTAAAGTCGATCCGCTTATAGGGGCAGAACTGAAACTGCTGGGCTATGACGCACAATATTCATTACAGACTAACCCTCGCGCAGCTTATTTTAATCCGGATAAACAGGTGCTCGATTGGACGGGCGACATTAGCCGTAGAGGAAATCTCATTACTACCGACAGGCCGTTAACCATAGATGTAGGAGCGGCGGGCAAAGGGTACCTGGTAGATATAATTTCGGGAATATTGATTAACGAAGGTATCACAGAGTACCTGATTGATGGAAGCGGCGATATTAGGCATGCGGGTAATGTTGAAGTTATTGTTGGGTTAGAACACCCGGCCAATGCAGAAATGGTGATTGGCACCCTTCCCCTGAAAAACCAAGCAATATGTGCATCGGCTACAAACAGAAGAAAATGGGGAAACGGGTTGCATCATGTCCTCGATGGCCGTACCGGGCGTCCGGTACAGGACGTTGTTGCGACCTGGGCAATTGCAGAAACGGCTTTATTGGCTGACGGTCTTGCAACGGCTCTTTTCTTCGTAAACGCCGAAAAATTGAAAGAACAATTTCTTTTTTCATCTGTCCGGATATTTTCAGATATGCGCGTAGAGGTTTCTGATGATTTTGAAGGAACCCTTTTTACAAAATAAATAACGTTTTGAATAACGGCTATAAAAGATATTAATACTTAAAACTAAAAGATATGAATAGACAAATGTTCAGTAGAAAGCAACTTTTGGTTCCAATGATGGCAGGATTGTTATTGTTGTCGTCCTGCTCGAAAGATGATGGTACGGCACCTGATGAAGGGCTTCTTCCCGTTCCAAATCCAGATACAACAAGAGTCTACAAAGATGGTGAATACACTGCTAGAGGGGTGTATGGAGGGGCTCCATCCTACATTACAGTGGATGTAAAGCTACAGAACGGAATCCTTACGAACGTACTTGTAACACCAATGCCTGAAAATAACGCAACTTCCAGAGATTATCAGGAGCGTTTTGCAGCAGCTGTTCCAGCGGTTGTGGAGGGAAAACATATTAGCGAGGTTCGTGTCGGTAGGTTAGCCGGATCAAGCGGAACGAATGTCGGATTTAATAACGCGATTGACCTGATTAAAGAACAGGCCGCTGAAGACTGATTCTTCTCAAGGAGGAATTTATCATAGGATGTGAGGTTTATATATGGCGGTTCTGACCTTTCAAGGGATCACGGAGTTTTTATTGTTTGTTGTTGAATTTCAGTAAGATGATAACACTATCGTAGTTTACTACATCATCGGAGAATGTATTGGTTTTAGATTTTTCTGAAATTTTTTTTACGGTGATTCTTGCAATTCCAGTGATTGCCGAGATCAAAGGCGACTTTGCTACCTCAGATTGGTCTGCACACAAAACGAGAACAGATAATTTATTATTCTTCTTTTCGATTACATAGTTGCCTTTTCCCGGAACCGAGATAATATAACCTGCCTCTCTCAACATCTTATATGCTTTTTCGAAAGTATCCTTTGAAACATTATATATCGTGCTAAGCTGTTTTATCGACATTAGTTTCTGACCCGGTTTTAAGGTCCCAGTAAGTATTGCCTCCCTGAAGCTTTCATACACATATAGCACTTTTGTTCCTACAATCTTTTCAAAATTCAATTGCATATAAAATGGTGGTGATATTGAATCCAAACAAATTTTGTCAAAAAAACATCCTCAATTTTCTGATTGTAATGTTCGGGAAAACTACTTTACCGTTATACTGCCTTAAAGCTCTTTTTCATTCATAACGATCATTTCGTTATTTTCTATGAAAACCTCTTTGTATTTGTTCCCTTTGTGCATATGTAAAATATAGGTTTTAACCTCACTATCAGAAAAAACAATTTCCTCCGTGCAGGATATCGCATAGAGCTCAAATTTATTACGCACTAGTTTAGAAATAGCATTGGGCAATACTTCACCATTATAGCTTCTTAATGTATGTTTCCATTCACCGTCCAGTGTATAATAAACTAAATGAGGAGTATTATGCATGGTGAATTTGACCGCGATTCCTTCGTTTGCAATTTGCCAAAACGGCCTATATATGTTGATGAAGTTTGAATCAAAATGATGTGATAGCTTTAACATTATACGATGGTCCAGATTTTTAGCAGCGTCTTGCAACGTGCCGGATGATGGAACTGGTCCAACCTTTTTCTGTCTATCAGAGCGCCTTATTAAAAGCATAATCAACGTGCCGGAAATCATTACGGCAAGTGTTGATAGTGAAATCCATAAAAAGTTCATCCGATCTAAGTTTGTTGAATTTGTTTTATTCGCTGCCTGAAGAATTCTATTCATACAATAAAAGGCTTTTGGCTTTCTCTGTGATATTCCTCATCCGTTACTGGTTGCATCCATATTGCGCCTCCTATATTTGTATGTGTACCTGTGGCAATATGCTACATGACATCTGTAGGTGTAGCCCTGCGCCAATGTCGTATGTTTGGTGAACATTTTATCATTTCGGCATTTTCAATGATCTCCAAAAGCTATCCCAGAATCGACATTTCTAATCCGTTGTTCAATTCTACGTTTTCATCTCTTTGGTTATTTTACCGTTCTCTATATGGTACTTCGGATATTACAAAGTTTCGATTTGATATCGAGTGAATTGTTATACGGATTACTGATTTTACTACCATTATTACTGATCGGGACTTTCTTGCTGTTACGGTAATACCTTTAAGTTTGGCTTTGTACAAGCCAAATGGAAAGGTGATGGAATGGGCAATATAATTTTGATACGGTAAACCAATACGTTGCTTTCAATAACCACGAAACTTCATACTCTTAGGTCAGTGTCATTTGATTTCTCAAAAACGAGGGAAAAGGTTTCCGTATTATGACATTCGGACTTTTATTCGTGAGTAGATACTTGAAAATAGAATGTAAATGAAGAGATCTTAAGCACTCAATAAAGTCTCCTTTCGCGAATCTTAAGCTTTACTTCTGTTACATTTTTTTGAAGACCGAATCTTCTTTTTCCTTAATCCTCCTTCTCTTCTTTCTTTGATCCTGCAAATACCTGTTTGGCATTATCCAGAAACTCCCGTTTCCAGGTGTTGATCTGCGAGGGTTGCAGCTCGTATTTCGCTGCCAGTTTCTGAATAGTTTATTGCTTGATCGCTTCAATCGCTACTTTGCCTTGAAGCCTGCGCTGAATTTCCCACGTTCCTTTTTCATTTTCAACTGCTAATTTAAACATTTATGCAGTTGTCCTGTTTTGGAAAGTACTATATCTCACTACTTAAACGACATATCGTTTTAACAAAAGGCTAATTTGCCGTTACAATGGACAGTCATGATATTGTCATTAATTGTTTTTTTTTTTTCGACTTATCTCGTTCACGATTAAATACATACTATTTACGAATAATCACAAATTCCTTGTTGCTTATTTGTTACTCGGTAAAATTTATGTAGTGTTAAATTGTTTGTTTTTAGTTAATTATGAAATGTTTCAAAGTTCTGTATCGGAAAATAGAACCCCAAAACAACCCTATATATTCGCATAAAAATGTCTTATAAGAGCCTGTAAACGAGTGTTTACGGGCTTTTCTGCTTACGGTGGCCTCTTGCCCGTTGACGGGGTTTTTGGTTAGATTTACTCAAAAGGGACTTTGAATGGCTTCAACCCGGTTTGATAGCACTGATTTTGAAAAAGAAAGATCGGATTTGGTTCCGGTCTTATAGATGATCATTAATGCTAAATTTATCATCGATAGAATGCTTTTACCTCATTTTATTAGCACAAAGCCTTTTAGGTCTTCAGAACTAATGGGTTTTCCATTTATAGCCAGGTCTGTGTAAGAAACATTATTCCCGTTTCTTACTATGCTTGTCTCAATCGTGTCCGGTTTGAAATGCTCGTACTTTAGGATATTGCTAGACAGCTCTCCGTTTTGTACATCACTGTTCATAAATACTGTTAGCCGATATTTTCCTTCTTCATCTTCAGCTATCTTGAACATCTTAGGAAGATCGAGGTTGCCGTGAAATTGTTTCACTTCCCGATCTCCGTTTTTGTAGTAAAGATCTGTATTCTGATAATTGATATGGTTCGGTGTGCCCGGGTCAAGCAGGTCTTTTCCGTCCATTGTTGCATACGAGAGGGTTACCTGGGTATTCAATGACGTGGCTGGATTACTGCTATTGTCCTTGTTGCAAGCCATAATAACCGAACAAATGCATAGCGAAGCAAATAGAAACTTTTTCATAGTGATATTTTGCTAAAGTAAATTTATGTTTTTTTTACCAATTACAATATGCACACAACACAGGAATTGCCTTTGCTGGGATCAGTGTTCTTAGGTGCTATCTTACCAATCGCTATCAGGCTTTGTACATTGCGAGAAATGTGTTGCTTAAGTTATCGGCAGCTTAGGTCTTCTTTCTGAGTGGCTGGCCCCGTATCCCGAATGCTGATTTACGAGTTGAGTTAAGAGTGAGCCGAATTTTGATCGGCTCATCTTGTGTTTTTAAAAGTCGCCCCGTGGCTAACGGCTGCAATCGGCCGTCCATGTGCCATTATCGTTTGATACCAGCATGTTGAGCGAGCTTTCTGTAACAGTAATTCCTGTAAGGCCATCTCCTATACTGACGTAGGTATTGTCGCCTTGTTGTTGAAACCTTACACCTGTAATATTCGGAATATTGCTTCCGAAATCAAAGGAATAGGAATCGTCTACCTTCACAACTGTTACACGTCCGTCATCGTCGGTGATCGTTTCACCTCCATTGCTGTAGGTGATCGTTCCATTGTAAGTTCCTACGAAAAAATCGTTGTCGGCTGGATCATCATCTTTACTACATCCAACCGCAAGCACTAAAAAGCTAATAACTAGGGTTCCTAAAAATTTCATTTTATTTTTCATAGACGTTTTTAGGAACATTAAGGCAAGCTCCATGCCAAAGTCGGATCCGATTATCCGTGTATCTGTTCTCTTGTTCCATACGACTGAACGAGCTTACCTTCAAAATCTAGCCACTCTTTCCATCGTTTGTCGACATCAACATCTAATGTATATTTGCGGGCGAAGTTTAAAAAAGTAGTATAATGGCTAGCCTCTGAAACCATTAAATCGTGATAAAATTGAGCGAGCTCCCGATCGGCAATACGTTGCGAAAGTATGCGGAAGCGCTCGCAACTACGGGCCTCAATCATCGCGGCAAACAGCAAACGATCTATAAAAGCGGTATTTCTACTGCCGTCTTTCTTCGAAAACCTCATCAGTTGATTCACATAGTCATCCTTCCGTTCCCGACCGAGTGTATAACCTCTTTTTTTGATGATGTCAATCACCATTTGAAAGTGCTGCATTTCTTCAATCGCAATAGCCGTTAATTCATGTACAAGGTCGGCATGTTCGGAGTTGTTAGTAATCAACGATATGGCATTAGAAGCTGCTTTTTGCTCACACCAAGCGTGATCGGTTAATATTTCTTCCAGGTTGGTCTGGGCG
Source organism: Olivibacter sp. XZL3 (assembly GCF_004368405.1). Taxonomy (GTDB): domain Bacteria; phylum Bacteroidota; class Bacteroidia; order Sphingobacteriales; family Sphingobacteriaceae; genus Olivibacter. Next base: position 62,218 of record NZ_SBJH01000004.1, on the reverse strand, counting down.
ATATCTGCCCAACGGGGATCTGTCAGTAGCCGTAATCCAAGCATATCAAAGTTTTTTGTTTGCAAATTTACCTAAAATGCTTTGTTTTGGATACATTACGCGCTGTTTAAAGTTGGCAGGACTTGCTTTTTGTAACTTAAATAACTGTTGGCAGGGGCGAGGTAGCGCCTTTGCAACCGCTTGTCAGCGGAATGTAAGGGCATTCAATAATTATCAGTATTGGGTCACATCTGTCGAGCTCCAAACAGATATCAGGACAGTCGATATATATTTGTTCGATGATCGGTTAGCAATTCAAAGCAACATCAAAGGAGAATGGCCTGACGTCGCTAGAAGGTTTTACCGAATGGTTTTAAACTAAAAAAACAGACACAATGAGTACTGAAAAGCTATTTGAGCCCTTTCGATTTAAAACATTGAATTTAAGAAATAGGATTGTTATGGCGCCGATGACCCGTTCTTTTTCGCCCAACGGCATTCCCGGAGAAGACGTTGCCACTTATTATGCAAAACGGGCGGCAGGCGATGTTGGATTGATTTTATCAGAGGGCACCGTGATTGATCGGCCCGCGTCATCCAATGACGCTAATGTACCCCACTTCTATGGTACATCCGCATTAGCCGGCTGGCAGCAGGTAATCGATCGTGTGCATCAGGCCGGGGGCAGTATGGGGCCACAGATATGGCATATGGGTATCATGGAAAATCACCATTCGGGTTGGGTACCGTCGGCGCCCTTTGAAGGGCCTTCCGATTTGGCAAGACCCGGCTTTTCAAATGGAAAAGCGATGAGCGAAAGAGATATTGAAGAAACGATATCTGCGTTTGGTAAAGCGGCTGCCGATGCAAAGCGATTGAGTTTTGACTGTGTTGAAATTCATGGCGCGCATGGTTATTTGATAGATCAGTTTTTTTGGGAATCAACTAATAACCGAACGGATATTTATGGAGGCAGCAGCTTGCAGGAGCGGTCGCGTTTCGCAATAGAGGTAATCAAAGAGGTTAGAAAGCAAGTTGGAGACGACTTTGCCATTATTCTTCGGCTTTCACAATGGAAATCGAGTGACTATAGTTATAAACATGCCAAGACACCGGCTGAAATGGAAGCATGGCTTGAGCCTTTAGCTGATGCGGGCGTCGATGTCTTTCACTGTTCTCAACGTCGTTTCTGGGAAGCAGAGTTTGACGGTTCCGACCTAAACTTTGCCGGTTGGGCTAAAAAAATTACCGGAAAAGCGACCATTACCGTAGGATCAGTTGGCTTGTCGGGTGAATTTTTAGCGGCCTTCCGAGGAGAAAGCTCCAGTCCCAGTTCGCTTGAGGAACTTATTAGGCGATTGGATCGGGGAGATTTTGATCTAGTGGGCGTAGGCCGCGCGCTTTTGGCGGATCCGCTTTGGGTAACGAAGATACGAGAAAATCGTTCCGAAGAGTTGAAGGGTTTTACCCGTGAAGCGCTAAACGAATTGATTTAATCTGCTTCAGAAAGTGTTGCCCTGTCGTCGCCTGTGACGCGATGTAAAATAGATGCGGTGCTCAAAATTTCTCGAAATCGAGTCAAAAAGTCGGGATATCACGGCTTAACGCTAAAAATATTGTTAGAAATGCGATAATTTTCCGTCCTTTACAATAATGTTTCCGTTATAAATATAATTTTGAGCGGGAGCGGTAAATTACTGTTTTATAGGCAGTCCTATTTGAAGTATAAAAGCAGTTAGGCATCTTATCTAAGTTTGAGTTAATCAGAATAAAACCACATGAGCGAAGACTTTCTTCAACACATTTACGAAAAGCAGCATCAGGTTGAAGCGGTTCCGTCGAATAAAATAATAGCTGAATGGGCTTTTAATTTATTGGATTTGATCTATCCCGAGCGGCTTACTTCCCCTAAGCAAAGCTTGACCGGTATCCGCGAGCGCTTTCTAAGCTTGCAGAGCGATTTGGTGAAGCTGTTGGATGCAACGAAGGCCTGTAAGGATTGCAATAACCAAACGGTGGCGGCTTCATTTTTCGACGGCGTTCCTGAGTTGTATCGCCTGATGAATACCGATGTGGAGGCGATTTTAAACGGCGATCCCGCATCGCGAAGCGAATTCGAAATCATCCGTACCTATCCAGGTTTCTTAGCAATTTCTTTATACCGCATTGCACATGCGTTATTAAGGTTGGAAGTGCCGCTGATTCCGCGAATTTTGACAGAACATGCCCATTCCCTCACGGGGATTGACATCCATCCCGGAGCTGAGATAGGCGAGTATTTGTATATAGATCATGGTACAGGGATTGTGATAGGAGAAACTACTGTTATCGGCAACCACGTTAAGTTGTACCAGGGCGTAACGCTGGGCGCTTTGAGTGTAGAAAAGTTTATGGCTAATATGAAAAGGCATCCAACTATTGAAGATTATGTAATTATCTACGCCGGAGCTACCATCCTTGGAGGCGAAACCATTGTTGGAAGTCATTCGACCATAGGCGGCAATGTCTGGCTTACAAAAAGCGTTCCACCTGGATCTACCGTGTATCATCAATCCACCATTAAAGTGGTTGAAGCGGCGGTCGGGGCGGATAGAGGCAAAAAATAATTCTTTTTAATTCAGATAAAAAGGCTTAAAAGTTAACTAGCTTATTGAAATGAATATTATAGAAAGCATCGGTAACACACCGTTAATTGAAATACAGCGTCTAAATAAGAATCCAAATGTAAAGGTGTTCGCTAAGTTGGAAGGAAATAATCCGGGCGGAAGTGTAAAAGACCGCGCTGCCTTGAACATGATTCGCAGCGCTATGGAGAGAGGGGATATTAAAGCGGATACGCGTCTGATTGAGGCTACTAGCGGCAACACAGGAATTGCACTGGCGATGATTGCGGCGATTTATGGACTGGAAATCGAGTTGGTTATGCCTGAGAACTCTACGCGGGAACGAACGTTGACGATGGAGGCCTATGGAGCAAAAGTTACCTTGCTGGAATCGATTGAGGTCTGCAGGGATTATGCAGAAGATAAGGCTTCAAGTGGAAATTTTTACATCCTGAACCAATTTGCGAATCCAGATAACTATATGGCTCATTACAAAACCACGGGGCCTGAGATTTGGAAAGATACCGGGGGCGCTATAACCCATTTTGTAAGTTCTATGGGGACCACCGGAAGCATTATGGGTAATTCCATGTTTCTGAAAGAGAAGAACGGTGCTATACAGATTATCGGTTGTCAACCCACTGAGGAGTCGTCTATACCGGGTATTCGGCGGTGGCCCGTGGAGTACTTACCGAAAATATTTGACCCGTCGCGCGTAGACCGCACCGTAGACGTATCGCAGCAGGATGCTACCTTAAGAGCGCGGCAAATGGCGAAAGAGGAGGGGGTTTTTGTGGGAATGAGCAGTGGAGGAGCTCTGCATGTCGCCCTGCAGATCGCGGATGAACTGGACAGCGGGGTAGTTGTTTTTATTGCTTGTGATCGGGGCGACCGGTATTTGAGCAGCGATTTGTTTAAGTTGTAAGTGATAAGTAATTAGTGATCAGTTAGCAGTGATAAGTAACAAGTAATAAGTAATCAGTTCTGTTATTCGCTATAGCTAAGGCCTAGAACGTAAAACTTATAACCTACAACTTTTTTAGGCCTTTCGTCTTACAGCCTTCTAAATATATATAAAGTTGTAAATACGATTTTATTTTTGTTAACTTTATATAACCAATTAGAAAGGAGGTTATTATGAACCTAATACACAGAATCGAACATTGGGGTGATATGCATCATCCTCGGTGGATGGACGTAGTTAGAATCGTTCTAGGTGCCGTTATTTTTGCGAAGGGCGTAAGCTTCATAGCCGATACGGATTCGGTAGCGCGCTTATTGGAAAATACCCATTTTCAGTTATCTATCTGGTCGGCTGTCCACTATATTGCTTTTGCCCATTTGGTTGGCGGAATTTTTATTGCTTTAGGCTTGCTGACGCGGGTGGCTATTGCGTTTCAGTTGCCTATTTTATTCGGTGCGGTGTTTTTTGTAAACATTACCAACGGCTTTAGCTTTTTGAATTCCGAATTCTGGCTGTCGCTGGCCGTCTTACTCCTGTTGATTCTCTTCTTCGTTGTAGGTTCTGGGCGGTATTCGCTCGATCATGAAATGAGTAGGCCCGGCAATAAGCGGTGGTTTTAAACAGCAGTTTCTTTCCGAACTGAGGCTTTGGCCTTTTAGACGCCCCACTTTTACAAGCTTCGAATAACATACTATTGGTCTTTTTACCCTAGCATGGCAAAGAAAGGCTTTTATAAATCGTAAAATTACTAAAACGGCTATTTTATGTACACATAACAAGTCGTATCTTTGCGGTGTTGAATCGATTAGATTAAACACACATGAAAAACCAGGCAAGTGTACTCCACTTGCCTTTTTTATTGCGTAGTAAGATTGTGAGAATTTATTTAGGACGCCTATTTTAAACTATTGAACTCCAGAAGTTTCTCATTCCTTTTTGTTCAAAGCCGATTCTCATCTATTTTGTTTTCTATCGCTTTGATGACGGGACTATAGAAGTCAACATCATACAATTCGCAGGCATGCACAAGGCCTCCCGGACTGAATACATTTACTTCCATCAGCTTATTGCCTACGATGTCTAAGCCGGTTAAAAACATGCCGTCTTCCTTCAACTTAGGGCCTACCAATTCAACAATTTCTTTAATTCTTTTTGTCATTCTGGCCGTGCCCGCTTTACCACCTTGGTGTATATTGCTTCTGATTTCTCCTTCTTTCTGTTGACGGTGGATAGCCGCGTAATGCCCTTCTACCACGATCGGTTCACCATCCAATAGAAATAGCCGGATATCGCCGTTTTTTGCAGCCGGAAGATATTCTTGTGCCACCACGAAGCCGTCCCGACAAATAGCTTCGACTATTTGGTTTAGGTTCTTTACCTCTTGTTTATTGATAAGAAACACGTTTCTGCCACCAGAGCCTTGAAGCGGTTTAAGAATAATTTTCCCGCCATTGGCCTTATAGAAAGCCTCTATATCGGCGACGTTCCTCGTGATAATGGTTTCGGGCCGTACTTCTTTCGGAAAATACTGGAAATACATTTTATTAGAGGCTTGAGACAGACTGGTGGGATCATTTAAAACGACCACTCCTTGCTTCTGCGCTAGTTGGCCAAATACGATGCCCGCATTCTGTGCCCACGGACGTTTATCAATATCTGCCGAGGGGTCGTTTCTTAAGAGTACAACATCCAGGTCTGAAGCCTTAATTTGGCTTTTTTCCGTTTCCTTGATGGCTTGTAGAAAAGTCTCAGGCGAGCGAAACTGCTTAGAAGGCGCTTTTCGGGCAAGTCCTCCCATCTGCTCGTCGCTAAAGTACGCTAAGTCGCCCACTCCCATGTAATATACCTCGTGTCCCATTTTATGGGCTTGCAAAGCCAATCCGGTAGTCGTATAGGCTGCTGTTTCTTTCATTAATTGGTTCACAATAAATGCGATCTTCATCAGTTTTATGTTTTAAGGTATTGAGTTTTTATAGATAAATAGAATGCATTCTTCAATTTAGCATCGTAAAAATATTCCCGCCCTTTTTTATCGTGTTGATATGCTTCAAAAAGGGAGCGCTTAAGTACCGTGGTTTGATTGGGATTTTCGATAATAGACCTCTAAAAGTTAGCTCATTGATAACGGGGATATAATCCTGTCGGATTTTGCCGATAAGCAGTGGTGCTATATCATTTCCCTGTTTTATGTACTCGATCAAGTTGAGTAAGCCTTTCAAATAAACGGCATCCTTGGTTAATCCGCCACCTCTATACACGCGCATGGTGATATGAAAAGCAGCTTCCGGCGTAAACTGATATTTGTCGGTTAAAAGGAAAAAGGTGTCGACAAATGAGTTGCCGGTTATCATATGATTCACGGCCACTACCCGGGCGGCCAGAATACGCATCCGCTCATTTGTCAGTCCGCCGCTTAAATATTCAGAAAAAACAGCCAAGCCTTCCTGCAATTGTTCGTAACCGGGCACTCCAATATAAAAAAGTTTAAGCGGCTGCGCTTTGCCATTATAATAGGTCACTACATGAGTCCCTATTTCATGTTGGATTAATGCGAAAGCGCGTTGTTTGGATATCTTATAGTCCTTGTTAATATTGAGGGTGCCGCGAGAAACCATTACCCCATCGACGTCGTCGCGTACGCGTACCGCGGTAAGTATAGAGCTGTCTTGTTGCTTCAGCCAGACTAATTCCTCTTCAGCCATCTGCGCAAATTCCTGCGCGTTCAATAAATCGCGATTCTCTTGTTCGTGATTCGGTTCGGCAGCAACCAATATCGCACGCGCTACATCCAACAGATGATCGTCAATATTGCCGAATACTTGCAGGCTGCTATGCATAAAATCTGGCTTTTCGCGCTCGAGCATCATATTGAGCATTCGATCAATTTCTTTTCGCTTATCACGAAAGAGAAAGGCAATGGTTGGATCCGAAATATCCTCAATGGGCAGGTTATAGATCTTTCGCTTGATTAATTCCGGCTCAATGGGCATAGGACGGTAATGAAATACCGGCGCTTTCAAGTATTTGCTCTCTGCAAAATTTTTCCAGGCTTCCGCCGTGTTAATAGGCGTCACCAATAAAAGGAAGTCAAAAAGATTGCTGTACTCAGCCAATTCATTGTCTATTTCCCAAACTTTGTCGTCCAATACGGTTGTGCCGAGCATTTCAAAGTGGGTCACATTACAGGAAGTATTGGTACGCACAAACTCAAATAAGCTCTTCCGCAACGACTTTCCGAAGGCAGCGCGTAACTCGCGCATGAAAAGCGGGTAGGGCTTACCGGTTTTAATATCGTTGTATATCGGTGTTATTTCCACACCTACTAATATGATTTCCGACTGCTGAGCGACGTTTTTGTCGATAAGCGGTGGCACATGCGGTGGACTAACAGCGGCTTTCTGTTTATCCAGTGATGCGGATATTTTTTGATTGCCTATGCGCAACGCGTTTAGCTCCTCGGTTAGTTTGGTCGCCATGCTTAGGGCACCCTTTTGATTGACGCGAACGGTAAAAGCATTTTCGTCGACTTTCGTTTGCTGCCAAATTTCTACCAGCATAAAGCCCCCGAACTCATCCGCTAAGTACGCTGAAATCGTTTTGATAATGTCGGCAATTTGGTGTTCCCCATCCCCATGCATTATTAAATAAGATGATTCTGTTTTCGCTAGGTTATAGGCAAAAATGTCTTTCCCCTCTTTGGGTATTCGGTAAACTAAAAGAAAAGGTACGGGTTTGTCTATTTTGAGGATCCCTTTACCGGGAAGAGAAAGACGAATAGGGTCGCCTTTCTTTAATTTGTCTTCGATCTGATTTAAAACTTTTTCCTGTTTTTTCTCCATCGTTACTTAATTGTCTTTTCGTTTTGCGAAAGCTGTAGAAGCCCGTTTTTTAATAAAGGGAGGTTGTCTCGCAAAGCTTGCTGAATGTCCATTAAGTGATTGATATTGACACGTCCGGTCCATTCATCCATAAAAGTCTTCTTAAACTCAACAGATAAAACACATCCGTACGAGCCATAACGCGAACAGATCCAATGCGAGAAGGCGCCGCCCTTGAATTTTATGTTTTCGCGGACGTCCGGTAAATGGCCGTTGATAACACTTTTAGAAAGTCCACCGATAAAGGCATCAATTAAAGGCCTCCATTTCGGGTCGTTATTGGCGGTACCGATATTGATTTCCGGATTTTGCTCTACGGGCGATGCGGTATAAGCGTCCTGTCTTCTATGATTATAAGTGTGTATGTCTAAGACAACGAAACAGCCGTACCTGTCGATCACACTTTCTAATAGTGCTTCAGCCTTCAGGTAGAACCCATCGTAATAGGTGTTTATCTCTTGCTCTTCGTCGGCCGTCAGCTTTGTGGCCCATACCGTTAGTCCCCAAGCATCATCGGGCGTTCGGTAAATGCAACGATCCTTTGGGCGATTCAGGTCTGCAACAAAACGTGAATTACCTGCAATAATCTTGTTTACGGGCAAATTTATCATATCAGCCGTGTAGGGGTCCTCTTCACGCATTCGCTCATGTTCGAGCAGCAGCATCTTATCCCTAAAGACCGGCGGAATGTGGTGTCCATCGTGTATAGCAGTTGCGATGACTGGGCTGTTTACGCTATCTATATAAGTTTGAGATTCCATCGCAGTTTAGAAGATAACAGGCAAAAGAAAGCTTTGTTTCATTCTTTCCCTGCGCTTAATCTAAAAACTGCTAACTTTATGGGCTTCCCAGAGGCAGCGAGCGACGATCCGTTAACTAAAAGAAAGCGCCGATGGATTAAGCATTATAAGTAAATCGAAATCGAACGAATTGCCTACAAATGAAAATATTTGCCAATCGCGTATTTACAGGCGAGACTGTATTAGAAAAGCAACTGATAATTTGCAACGAAACTAAAATCATAGCCATCCAGGCCGGAGAAGCTGCGGAGGCCGATGAAATTGTGGAGAATATTGCTCCTGGTTTTTTCGATATCCAAGTCAATGGAGGTGCGCAGTATCATTTTACGGCCCACCCGACGGAAGAATGTTTGGCGGACATAGAAGAAGCCTGCCTCGCAGACGGTACGGCATTTGTATTACCCACGTTGATAACTTCTTCGTTGGACAACATATTGATCGGTATCGAGGCGGTTAAACGCTATTTAGCGAAGTATCCCCAGTCGGGTATTTTAGGAATGCATCTGGAAGGCCCTTTTCTCAATCCGGTGAAGCGCGGAGCCCATTTGTCAAAATATATACAGAAGCCGCAAGAGGAGCTCGTGCGGAAAATCATAACACATGGAAAGGGCACTATTTTACAGATGACCATAGCGCCCGAAGCTTTCGACACCCCAACTTTATCGGTCTTAATTGCGTCAGGAATTCCTTTAGCGGTTGGCCACACAGACGCCACTTATGAAATAGCGAAAAGCGCTTTTGATATGGGAATTAGGCAAGTCACCCACTTGTTTAATGCAATGTCGCCTTTCCTGCACCGTCAGCCGGGAGTGGTAGGTGCTGTTTTTGATGATGAACGTATATATGCGCCGATTGTATTAGATGGAAAACATGTTGATTTCGCAGCGGCTAGGGCAGCCTATAAGGTGAAGCGCGACAAGCTGTTTTTAATATCCGACGCCTTGTTTTTGGGAAAAAAGAAAACTGATTTTCAATGGGAGGGATTTGACGCCAGGTTATGTAACGGAGAATATGTCAATAGCGAAGGGAATTTAGCTGGAGCGAATATATCGTTGGGCGATGCCGTGAAAAATGCGAGGAAGGAATTGGATGTGAGTTTACAGGAGGCTATTGAAATGGCTACTTATCGCCCGGCTAAGGCGGTCGGGTTAAGTCATCGCATCGGAAGGATTGCATCCGGCTATCCGGCTCGATTTACCGTATTTGATGACGAATTAGAGAGGCTCCGCGTCCTGAGCTCCAATTGACAGGCCGCGCAGTAAAAAAAGTGGTCGGATGAGCTCAATCCGTTAGATTTTAATATGAAAAATATTAAAACACTCCGCGCAAAGTGTTTGTTTATTTTAAAAGCGTTTAAGCTCGAAGTGGATGTAAATAGCCAGTCGTTATTTTATATCCATATGCGTATATTTGTCGGATATATGGAAAATACCATGAAACCAATACATGAAGGATCGAGAAAAGAAGTGATGACTTATCTTGAGCCTTTTATGCTCAATGAAATGAGTGAATATTTGAAGCCTGTCGAGCAGATGTGGCAACCGGCCGATTTTTTGCCAGATGCATCGAGGGATACGTTTTTTCAAGAAGTCAAAGATTTGCAGGACAGTGCTAAAGAGTTACCCTATGATGTGGTAGCGGTTTTGATAGGTGACACTGTTACAGAGGAAGCTTTACCCACCTATGAGTCTTGGTTGACAATGGTGGACGATGTAGAAAAGCACGAACAGGGTGGATGGATGAAGTGGGTGAGAGCCTGGACTGCCGAAGAGAACCGACACGGCGATCTTCTCAATAAATATATTTATCTGTCGGGCCGGGTCGATATGAGACAGTTCGAGATATCTGTTCAGTATTTGTTACAGGATGGCTTCGACATCGGTACCGGGAGTGATCCTTATCGCAATTTCATTTATACCTCTTTCCAGGAGTTGGCAACCAATGTTTCCCATAGAAGGGTTGCGGGCTTGGCAAAACAATCCGGTGATAAATTGTTAGCAAAAATGTGTGGTGTTATCGCGTCGGACGAAGCGCGTCATGCAAAAGCGTATATGTCTTTCATCTCTAAAGCCGCAGAAGTGGATGCGAGCGAAGTACTCGTAGCGTTTGAGGATATGATGAAGAAAAAAATTGTGATGCCTGCCCATTTACTGAGAGAGTCGGGCCAGCCGCAGGGTGAACTCTTTTCGCATTTTTCAGATGCCGCGCAGCGTTTAGGCGTCTATACGGCGATCGACTATGTGGATATTCTAAAAGACTTATTGGCGGAATGGAGGGTCGATGCCATGACGAACCTAAATGATGCCGGAGAAAAGGCGCGTGACTATTTGATGCGCTTACCAGATCGACTTATCCGTATCGCCGAACGGATGAAAACTCCAGAGAAGCAGTATAATTTTAAATGGATTCATGGCGGTCGGTAATCGGAACTCGGTGAAATAGAGCTGTCAGTATCCGGGCTACGCTCGTCAGCGCATCCATAGATGTAGCTCGTTAGACAGCTTTCGATTTTTTCCAGCCGGTTCCATTTTTTTGTTACGCCATTTCGTTTAACTGGTTGCGTTATAAACTAAAATAATAATTGATCTAATGAATAACTTAGATCAATTATTATTTTAGGCAAAAACCGATACTGGTTTAGAAAATACCAATATAATGGTTTCCTGTTCTATTAACCAGTTTAGCACCTTGAGTAACTTCGCCGGTTTCGCTGTTAAAAATATAGATATTACCGTCTTTACCGGTTGGGGTAACAGCAATATACACTTCGTTGCCATCGACTAAAATGCCCTGATATTGACCAAAATCCAAGTCGGGATCATATGGCAAGTCCACCCTAGTCGCGGTTTGGGTATTTAGATCCAAACGAGCGACGTAACCCTGATCAGATCCGCCGTGTGTATAAAGTACATAAGCTATTCCATTACCTGCATATCGCCAGCAGTCTACATAGGCGTCCTGTACCCCTAAAGCAGCGTCTAGGCTGAAGTTGTATGAGTTGTCGTATTCATTCTCCGGAGTAATGCGAAGGATATGCGAGCCTTTGGAATCTCTTTGTGTCGCTTGGTAGATACTGCCATCTTCCGCAAGGAAAGAGTTAAAGCTGCGGTAGCCACTGTTATCACCGAAACCAACGGTTGAAGTAATCACTGTAGGATTTTCTAATGAGGGATAATCCACAACCACCGACTTGCTTCCCAGTCTTTCGAAATTTTGTTCTGTTTGACCTGTTGCCGGATTTCTTTTTTGCATCCAGGTACCGATAATCAATTTATTGCCGGCCTGATTCAAAACAGGGGCATCCAGACGGAAAATAGTATGGCCTTGAATTTCTTCTTCCGGCGTTAGCGGAATCTGATATTGTCTATATCCCTTGATGAGCACTTCCTGTAAGTCGAGCGCTAATACGGTTGCGGTACCACGGTAATATTGAAAGGGCTCATTTGCGGAATTTTCGCCCGCATTATTAGCAGCGATGTTTGCCACATTGACAGCGATCCCGGTTTGGTCACCGTCAAATAGTTTTACCCAACGGGGAGAGGTGCTTGCGTATTGGGAGATGTTTACTGATACATCCTCCTGTGTAAAACTGCCGCCCCCGTTAACATGGTATCGGGAGAATTCTCCGCCATTATCGCCTGTGTAAGCTATATTAAAAAGCGTGTTTCCGTCTTCCGACGACTGCAGGCGAGCGGTGCGGTTGGATCTTACTGCAAAGCCGTCTTGATAAACGTTAATGGACACCTCCGGATTTCTGGCGTCTTCTTTACTTACAGCGTACACCATGGTACCGCCATTGCCATCGCCTGGATCGCTTCCCATGAGTGCACCGGCAACGGTTATCCACCGATCGGGATTGCCACCCGGATTGCTAGGGTTATCCGGGCCATCGTTTTTCGAGCAACTGGAAAAGCTCAACGCTATCACTACAGCGCTGGCCATGATTTGGTTTAAAAATTGTTTTTTCATATTTCTATAGCTAAAAATTAGTAATGGTGTAATTTAATTTCAAGTAAAAGGCTCTTCCTGGTTTTTGCACGGCAAAATTGTCGTAAACCTGTCTGTTAAAAATGTTTTTAGCATCAGCACTTAGCACAAGCTTCTTATTTGGAAAGAAATAACTGGCGCCGATATCTTGTATAAACTGTTTAGGCGTTCTGAACTCCTCAAGATCTATCCAAGTAGTATAAAACCGGTCTACGAAGCCGAAATTGTAGTAGATGTTTAAGGAGGAGTTTTTCTGCACCAAGTGGCTGAACGTATATTGCGCCATACTATTGATCGTAAAGAAAGGTTCGTTTGGCAGCTGTTTATTATAGTTGTCGTATTGATTTCCACGGTCGTCATACCGTATATTGAAGACCTGATTAAACCTCGACGCGCTGAATAGAATATTCAGCTTGTCGTTGAACACATAGTTTATCTCCGCTTCAAAACCGATGGATTTTGTTTTCCCCAAGTTTTCATACGGATTTGTTTGTAGTGCATCATTTATTCTGGGATTGATTCTTTGCACAATCTTATCCCTGGTGTCGCGCAGAAATCCGGCGGTAGAGAAAGACAGTCGGTGCTGATCAAGTTGGTATGGCCCTAATTTGAGGCCCAAGTTGAAATTATTACTGATTTCTGGCCTGATGTTAACGTTCTCGATGATATTGTCGCCCGGACTGCCGAAGATTTCGTTTTCTGACGGCATGCGGACCGCTTTCTCGGCGGAGACAAGTAATATGAGTGTCGGATTTAAAGCATAAGAGGACGCCAATCCATAACCCATTATTGTTTTATTACTGTTCGCCCGATCTTCTGTACGTACTTGCTGCCCATTCTCACTAAGCAACACCGGATCGACCCGGTCGATCTTCTGTTGGTAGTATTTCCCAAAGAGATTGGTTTTTAAACGCCTCTCGAAAGTATTTGCCTCATAGGCAAGCGAGACTACGTTTTTCTGTAAATCCCGTGTCCCAATGAATTCCCGTTCCACGGCGCTCCGCATATCGTCACGTTCTTTCCGATCTATCGTGTAGAAAATATGGTTTAATACCAATCGGTGATTCTTTGTTACGTAATAGTTTAATCCTGAGCGAAAGGTAGTGACTTTACGGTCGATATGGAGAATGGTGGCAGCCCCCTGCTGTGCCCCGGTGGGTCTTAATATGGGGTTGCCATCCAATCCTACACTTTTTTCGCCGAACCAGTTGTAGTTCCATCGTACTGTGTCGTTGACCACTTGGCTGCGATCGCTGTGCATGCCATTGAAGGTAAACTCGAGGTTTTTAGTTAGGAAGTCGCGTTTCCGATAGTTTAGGTTTAATACATTTGCCTGGGATTCCGTAAAACGACCTTTATAGGGTATAGTCATGTAGGTTCCGTGTTGTATTTCATTGTAATCGTCAGATCCATTGTATCCAATAAAGAATTGGTCAGCCCATTTTACGTCCGTAAAGCCAAGTTCAATTTGCCCACCCAAGGAGCGATATGCGTCATTAAAGCGCCTTGCTCTAACGTAGTCATAGCGCCCATTGGGCAAGATGTTTCTGACGAATTTTCCCCATACTTCATAGTCGTTATCTGAGTAATTATGAAACCCGGATGCCTTTACCGTAAGGCCAGATTTACTATCGCGAAACAATCCACTAAAGTTGGACTGGATGGTGTTGAACGACCCGTAAGAAACTGAAGCGACGAGGTTGTTACTCATGCCTTTTTTGAGGATGACATTAATTGCGCCGCCCATCGCATCGTCAGCTAAGTGTGCGGGTATCACCCCTTTGTATACTTCAATTCGTTCAATCAATGCCGGAGGGATACTGTTTAGACTAAATGATTCTCCATATGTAGAAATCGGGATACCGTCAACAAAAATCCGCACCGAGTTGCCCGACATACCGTTCAGATTATAATTTACCGCCGAACCTAGCCCTCCATTTTGACGAACCCGTACACCTACGGTTCTGTCGAGCAATTCATTCGTTTGAAAGCTTCTCAGTGAGGCACCTTGCGTTTCGATCACATTGACCGCAAACCCCTGTGTTTCGATCTCCCGTTTGGTAGAACTTCCTACAATCTGCACTTCATCCAGCGCAACGTCTCCTGTAGCATCAATTGTTACATCGACATTTTGCTTGGGCTTATCTATCAAAACGGCTATTTTCTGTGGTTTTATTTCTAAAGACGAAACCAGGATTTTATGATCACCAAACGGAACATTTCTTAATTCATAAATCCCTTTATCATTTGAAATACCGACGATGGACGTCCCACTCACCTTGATGGTTACATGACTCAGTGGTTTTCCGTTTTCTAACTGCACTTTGCCTTTAATCGTGCTTAACTGCGCAAATAATAAATTCGACAATGAAGTGAACAGCAGCGTTAGATAAAATTGCTTCATTTATAGTTGGCTAAGGGTTTTAATTGAGTTGATTCTTTAGTAGCATAGCAACGACTGACTTGGCGCACAATGTTAGTCGTTAGCCGGGAAGGTATAGGTGAAAAGCCTTGTACAATACGTAGAATTTTTTTTCGATACATTTTAGTTTATTAATAGCTAAAAAATCGTCACTTATCTAGATCGAGTCTAATTTGTTGTTATATTTGTGCAAAATAAAGTATAATAAGTCTAAATAAGACGACCTCATACGGAACAAGAGTGACGCTAAACGGAAAAAATGTTAAGATTCGGATTTTCGGTCAGTGATCAGCAGATACAGTTTGCGCTTCAGTATAACGAGCAAATGCTGAATTTAGAAGAAGGGCTTCGTAGTGTAGTCCATCGATCGTCAACAGACGATAAAGGGCTCAGCGAGTTTGCCTATTTGTTCAATGGTATACGTATCCGCTACGCTAAATGGGATGTTGGGCAGTTAACAGAGCTAAAGATGCATAACGAGCAAGCTTTTGTGCAATTGCGAATCAATTTAAGCGGGGAGAGCCTATTTTCTACGGACAACAAATTGCAGTTAACATTGAAAGCACAGCACTGCAATTTGCTGTTTTTCCCTGTCGGCAGCCAAGTTGTGGATCGTTTTCCCCTGAACGGCGATCAGGAAATATTTAGAATTGATTTGCATACAGATTTGTTTCTTAAATATTGTCCAGAAGGAAAATCCGACTTTCAGTTTTTTAGGGAGATGGTTGGAAGCGATAAGTTGGCGGTTTTATCAGAAAACGCTATACCCTTGAACGCGCAGATGTACACCATTATACAAGAGATAATGTCATGCGGTAAATCCGAACTTTTTCGTCCTGTATTTTTGAAGATCAAAGTTGTTGAGTTGCTATTATTGCAGTTAGAGCAGTTTGAACAGCTTCAACAGCTAGGGAAAACGTACGTCGGATTGAAGGAGGCCGAGTGGCAACGGATGCAACAGGTGAAAGAGATCTTAGACACGCAATATGAGCTCGACCATTCCTTACTGAGCCTAGCCAGACGTGTCGGAACAAACGATGCGACCTTGAAAAAACACTTTAAGTTGGCCTTTGGAACAACCGTGTTTACCTATTTGAATGAAGTGAGGATGTTGCGTGCAAAAACCTTGTTGGTGGAAGACAAAGAAAAAGTAGCCGTTGTAGCGGCAAAGGTGGGCTATAAGCACGCCACACACTTTTCTGCTGCCTTTAAAAAATACTTCGGCTACTTGCCCACGAAAGTAAAATTCGCTTGGTTTTCGTGTTTATTTGATTGCGGCGTGTTAAGCGAAATAGATTTCGCTTTTGCGTCCTGCATCTAATTTTTGCTTTTTTCGTTATCTGTTCTAGCACCCGAATCTGCCGAACGTGCACCCGCATTAGGTAGTCCTTGATGTCGTTTTAATACTTTTTGATCGTTAAAAGATTTGTCAGCGGTAGTAGTTCCTACAAATGGGGCTTTTGGGTTGGCCGATTTTTGTCCTGATTTCATATTAAAGCTCCTTTCTATTCATGTTTAACCTGATTCTTTTAAAGTAACAAGGCGATCGTATAAATTGTTTATTGTAAGGTGAAATAGCTACCTTTGCGGATACTATGGGAACTCTATTGGATTCGGGAATAAAGCCTTACAATCATTACGGGGCTTATCTTAAAAACAAATATCAAGATAAGCGGGTTTTTAAGATTATTGTGGACGGAAACTTCACCTGTCCCAACCGCGATGGGAGCAAGGGCTACGGCGGTTGTTCCTATTGTAATGTTGATTCCTTTACGCCCGATAGTGCGCGAAAGTTGCCCACGATCAAAGAGCAAGTGGAACAAGGTATGGAAAGGGCGGTGAAAAGTTATCATGCCGAAAAATTCGTGATTTATTTTCAACCGAATACGAATACCTATGCACCCGTGCATTATTTGAAAGCAATGTACGACGAGGCTTTAAGCATTGCACCCGAAAACGTGGTAGGTTTATCCGTGGGCACCCGGCCCGACTGCATCGATTTCGAAAAAGTAACTTTATTGGAAAGCTATACTGATCGGTATGATGTGGATCTGGAGATGGGAATGGAGTCGATTTATAACGAGACCCTGAACAGAATTAATCGGGGCTGCTCGCACGAAGAATTGGAGAAAGCGCTCAATTTGGTGCAAAACAGTCCACTGGATATTTGCGTCCATACGATTTTCGGATTTCCCTGGGAAACCAAGGAAATGATGCTTAAATACGCGGAAGAAATCAACCGCTTTCCACAAATCAAGTTTGTCAAATTGCATCACCTGCACATCGTAGAAGGCTCTATTATGGGGGTTCAATACAAGCGTAAACCTTTCCCTCTTTTCAGTTTAGAAGAATACGCAGATTTCCTCTGTGAATTTATTCCTTTATTGCGCCCTGATATTGTGATACAGCGTCTTTTTGGATTAGCCGACCAGGAATTACTCATCGCTCCTAATTGGGGTCGAGGAAAATCGAGTATCCAAACCTTTATAGACAAACAACTGGAAGAGAGAGGCGCCATTCAAGGATCTCAATTTACAGATCGGTCGGTTTCTGCTAATACGTTTTAAACTCATTTATTGGCGTAAATTGAATTGCTTTTAATTTCCAAAAATGTATATTCGTAGCGTACTTTCAAAAGTACTGGAAAGAAACTATATTAAACGTACTATTCATGACTAACATCCAAACCTCTTCCTCTGGCCAGCGATATATCGTGCCATTAATTACATTAACGATATTATTCTTCATGTGGGGATTTATTACCTGTATGAATGATATTCTGATTCCCTATTTGAAGCAACTGTTTAGTTTGACCTTTTTTGAGTCGATGCTTGTACAATTCTGCTTTTTTGGTGCTTATTTTATCGGATCGATGATTTATTTCATCGTGTCTTCCAAGTGGGGTGATCCGGTAAATAAGATCGGATACAAAAAATCCATCATAGCAGGAATTATTCTTTCAGCTGTGGGATGCGTATTATTCTGGCCAGCGGCTACTACATCGTTATACGGACTGTTTTTAACGGCACTTTTTGTGCTGGGATTGGGTTTTACCATTTTACAGATTACCGCAAACGCTTACGTTTCCTTATTAGGCCCGGAAGATGGAGCTTCCAGCCGACTTAACATGACCCAAGCTTTTAATGCATTGGGAACCACCATAGCGCCCGTATTGGGAGGACATCTTATATTCGAGTTCTTTGCTGATGGCGATTCAATCAGTCCACAGGCCACACGCGTTCCGTACCTGATTTTTGCGGCTATTTTACTGTTGGTTGCATTGTTTATTTCAACGGTTAAGTTACCTTCTTTTGAGTCTAGCGATGAAGAGAAGGATGTAAAAGGATTAGGGGCTTTGAAGTTTGCGCATTTACGATTGGGGGTGCTCGGGATCTTCTGTTATGTAGGTGCAGAAGTGGCAATCGGCAGCTTTATCATCAGTTTTCTGGAACAAGAACAAATTATGGGCTTTACTGAATCGATCAGTAAAAATTATCTTTCGCTTTATTGGGGCGGAGCTATGATAGGCCGTTTTTTAGGCGCTATTTACCTCAACCATAACATAAACTTCGCAAAGAAGCTCGTTTATATGGTGGGAATGGCAGTGTTGGTGTTCCTTTTGATATTTAGCTTAGTAGACTTGACCTTTTCGCAAGTGAGCTTCTTCCTGGTATTTATTGTATTGAATTTGCTTGGTTTCTTGATCGGAAAGGCGGCTCCGGCCCGCACCTTGGCAATATTTGCGGGGGTTAATGTGTTGCTCTTGATTTCCAGTATTATGAACACTGGCGCTTATGCGATGTATTCCATATTGGGAATCGGTATTTTTAATTCCATCATGTTTTCCAATATATATACGCTCTCGATTGCCGGACTGGGAAAATATACGAGTCAAGGATCTTCTTTGTTGGTGATGGCGATTTTAGGAGGAGCTATTGTTCCGGTTATTCAAGGCGCCCTAGCCGACCAATTAGGCGTTCAGTTGTCGCTTATTTTACCGGTTATTTGCTATATTTACATCTTTGGCTTCGGAATTTACTGTTCAAAAAAGTTAAAGAATGTCGAACAAGCGGGCCCTGTAGCGGGAGGGCATTAATTACAGAAGGCCTTTTGTAAAGTTATTATCAGCTAATTAGCTCAAGCGCTAATTAGCTGTTTTTTTTATTGTTCATCATTGATTTCTATCCAGTGCCCATCTGGATCCTGAAAATATATCTGATGCACACCGTCCACTCTGGTTGTTACTTTTCCTTCTTCACCCGGCCAGTCAAAATAAGTAACTTGATGATTTTCCAGGTTCTTGATGAATGCCTTTATATCTCCTGTGCTAAAACAGAGGTGGTCATTCTTTTCGCGTTCGACGCCTTTCTTTGCTCCTTGAATTAAATGAAGGCTTCCGGCACTGCCCAACGTAAACCAAGTATGTAGGCCGTCGTGGAAGGGTTCCGGTATTTCGGGAAGCTGTAAGACGTCTTTGTAAAAAGCTGTGCTTTTTTGTAGATTTTCGACATATACAGCAATATGATTCAACTTTAAGGGATTTTTTTGTTGGGCTTTTAAGGTCGCTGTTCCGAAAAGGAAGAAGCTCACTAATAAAATTCCGGCTGTTTTCATGTAATAATCGTTTAATATAAAGGTTAAGACTCTGGTATTCCGTAACTGTCCGGCAATATAAGCAAATTTAAGAACACTGTGCTGGTCAAATCTAAAGATAGAAGTCCGCTAAAAATTATCAGTATGTATTTGTTGTTTGCTATTTTTTTTAGTATTTTGCCGACTAAATAGTTACGATATGAGAGGTGGATATGCTGAATTGCCCTTGCATTATGGACGGGTTCCCAAGTGGCTCGCTGAAAGGATGAGCCTTTTGGGAGGCGCTATTGTGGAAGCAATAATATTGGAGTATGGACGCGATATGTTTCTTCGTAAACTGAGCGACCCCTGCTGGTTTCAATCTTTGGGATGTGTGTTGGGTATGGATTGGCACTCTTCGGGTATTACGACCTCTGTTATGGGAGCGCTTAAGGCCTCGGTTAACAAGCGATCGGAAGAATTAGGCGTTTATATTTGCGGCGGGAGGGGAAAGCACTCCCTAAAAACACCCGATGAGCTTACTCGGATAGCAAGTGCGACCGGCCTTGACGGGGATAAGCTTGTACGACATAGTAGGTTAGCTGCGAAGATCGACAATACAGCCATTCAAGACGGATTTCAACTTTATTTGCATGCTTTTGTGCTGAGCATTGACGGAAACTGGTCGATTGTTCAGCAAGGAATGAATGCAGCGAGTAAACTGGCGCGGCGTTATCACTGGCATGCGCCGGAGGTGTATTCTTTTGTTGAGGAACCCCATAGTTTCGTTTACGGACACAACCAAGGTCAGATACTAAACCTGACTGATCGAAATGCTGCTGTCACGAGAGACGCAATACTTGCCATCAGCAAGGAGCATCCGGATTATATTTTACGGGAGGCCAGGAAAATCATCATGCCTTCGCACCATCATGTGAGTGAGAAGGATGTGAATTTGAAGCGCTTGGGGACGGTACTGGCATTAGCCCAAGAGAAAGGAGTAGGCAATATGGAGGAACTACTCTTGTTGGAAGGTCTGGGCCCTCGAACCTTGCAGTCGCTAACCTTGGTGAGTGAAGTGATTCACGGTACGCCATGCCGTTTTAACGATCCTGCCCGGTTTTCATTTGCGCATGGGGGCAAGGATGGACATCCGTTTCCTGTTCCTACGAAAATATACGACACCTCTATTGAACTGCTTCAACAGGCACTTGACAAGGCAAAGATCGGTTTTAAAGAGCGTTCGGAGGCAATCAAGAACCTCTCGAAAGTAGCCCTGCAAAAAGAGAAAGATTTTGTTCCGAACCACCAATTGGATCAGCTTATCGCCCAGGAAAGGGCCGCGTCTTGGAAATACGGAGGCAGAACCGTCTATGGAAAGGCTCAGAGACCAATACAAACAAAGAATCAGTTAAGTCTGTTTTAAGTACCTATGAATAGCAAAGATTTAGATTATACCAACTTAACTATATCAGAGGCGACCGTTATACAGAACAAGCTCCGGGATTCGCTTACTCATGTGCCTTTAGATAAAGAAATAAAAACGATTGCCGGAGCGGATATTTCCCTTAACCGCTTTAGTGATGTTATTTATGCCGGGATTGTCGTGCTCGATTTCAATACCTTGAAGCCTTTAGCTTACTCTTTAGTGAAGAGCAAAACCTCTTTTCCTTATGTGCCGGGCTTTTTAGCGTTTAGGGAAGTTCCGGCGTTAATGGAGGCTTACGGTCAAATGTTGACTAAGCCCGATGTAATTATGGTGGACGGGCATGGCGTAGCTCATCCGCGACGGCTGGGAATTGCAGCTCATTTGGGTGCGTTGATCGATGTGCCCACGCTTGGTTGTGCTAAAAAGAAGCTGTATGGAAACTTCGAAGAACCTTCGATTTCCAAGAACAGTTTCAGTCCACTGATGAGTAAGGACGAGCTGCTGGGCTATGTAGTACGTACGAAGAACAAGGTAAAACCTGTATATATTTCGCCGGGTAATCAGTTAAGTATGGAAGACAGTTTGCAAATCGCGCTACATTGCACGCGGAACTACCGGCTTCCGGAGCCAACGAGGAAGGCCCACGAATTTGTGAATCGATTTCGAACAGGCCAATTGAAAGAAGGGTTCTTTCAATTGGAGGAGAGCCAAGCTTTATTTTGATGGGTTAAGCGGGCAGCTTAAAGGCCTGTCTCGCAAACAGCTTCCAGCGCTCACCTTGCTTTTGAAAGACAAGCAAGACGCCGATTCGTACGGAACCGGGCTTGCCCCCATCATTGGTTTCACCGCTCAAAATGTGGTGAACGGTTGCTACCTCGCCAGAGATGGTGACCGTTTGCTCGCTTAGATTTATAGTCACAAAATCTGATTTTCCTGAAGTGAGACTTTCTATGAAGGTGGCTTTATCTTCATGGTTGCCGCTAGAATGCCAATAATTTAGATTGTCTGCAGCGATAGCGTCCAGCGCGTTCCTATCCCCATTGATCATTGCTAGCCGAAGGTCTTCGACTGTTTTTAGCAACTGTTTCTCTTCTGCCGTTTGGCCGTAAGTCAATGTGCCGGATACGATCATCGTAAAAAGTAGGAGTATTTTTGGTCGTAGCATAGGTGTTTTTTTAAAACAAACATATGCAATTTTATCCTTCTATTCAACCCCAATTTTAGGCCTATTTAGCGAGCCCCGGATGATCTTCTCTCAAAATATCAGGTTTTACGGCTGAACCTGCAGGATTAGCGCCGGTAATGTCTTCCTCTTCTATTTTACGTCCGGTAATAGAGGAACGGTTCGCCTCTTTAGCTGCGTTTTTGTCCTGCTTTGTTGGAACTGGTTCTTTCTCTTTGTCTGTTTGTTTTTTGCTGAGATTGCTCATATACTTTTATTCTTTTTGTCTTACCTATTATAACATATTTAGCCCTTGAGGGTTTGCTTTATTTTGATTGACCCAGCTTACCAAGCGGCGTTAAACTGCTAGATCGGCGTTGCCCGTACCGACCCCGACTAGGTGAAAGGGCTATATAATCGCACTGTTTTATGTAACACTGGTCGTTTCGCAGCGTCTAAGGAGAAAAAAAGGCCATGCTAATAACAACGACACCTAATGTAGAAGGTAAAAAAATAGTAAAGTATATCGGCTTAGTGAGTGGCGAAACGATCATCGGTGCTAATTTTATCCGCGATATCTTTGCAGGGATAAGAGATTTCGTAGGCGGTAGATCAAATTCTTACGAGAAGGTTTTAAGGGAAGCGAAGGATACAGCAGTATTTGAAATGCAGCAATACGCTGCTTCTATAGGAGCAAATGCCGTCGTGGGCGTAGATTTGGATTACGAAACGGTGGGAAAGGGCGGAAGTATGTTAATGGTCACGGCCAGCGGAACAGCGGTTGTGCTGGCGGACTAATTGAAACAAAACGTTAAAGTTATGTTAAAGGTTTGCTACTTGTACGCAAATATGCTTCGATACATTATCTTTGCTGCATCATAATTTAGGTTTATAATTAGTTAATGAGAGCCTCTAATCTCCCAGATTAGAGGCTTTTTTGTATCCAGGCTGCGTTGGCTATTTGCTGCTAAAGAATTGACATGATCAGGCCAAGCAGGTTTGTTGACCATGGTCGGAGTTATCTCCTTTAATCGATACTGTTAGACCTTATGTTTCATTGACCTCTCGGGCAAGAATAATTTTTGCAGTTACCAGCGTTTGGCCGACATGGCGTTGTGTATGTTCTGCCGCGTGGAAAAGAAGACCCATACAGGTTGTTGGAATTTTCTTTCTGCCGATACCTCTTTCTTCTGTTAAGGTTTCCTCCGGTATTGCTTTCAGTTCGTCAACGGCCTCGGAAATGCGAAGTGTAAGTTGTTCTAATAGGGTAACTGTGTTGAGCAGCTCGTTCTTTATGCCTTCACCTTGCAGATAGCGGAATTGTGCGTCGGATAAAGGCTGTTGTTTTGCATAAGTGAACATACGGTCAATCACGCCTGTGATATGTTGTATGTGAAATGCCACAGAAGCTACGCCTGCCGGCCTGTCCCATAGTCTTTCATCGGGAAAGTCGGTCAGGAGCTTTGTTAACTCTTCTTTTGCCTGAAGTAAAGCATGTGCCACTGGTTGAAGCAGTGGCGGAACGCCTGCAATGGGGCCGCGCATCCAAACTTCCAAGGGAGCTTCCATCATTTTTATAACAATTATGATTACAATTTAGTAGGCTTCGCTGCTGTTTCCGAATTGGCAGACCAATACTCGTTCAACGTAGCCAACATCCTTTCGCGGCCGATTTCGATGAGGTATTCGGCTCTGTGATAATCCCAAACACCTATTACATTTCGAGGGATATGAACAACAATATCTGGCTTGTATAGGTCGATAGATAACTCCGTAATTTTTCCAAGCATGGTAAGTATAGCTTTTTGTGTTATGGTTAAATAGCCTCCATACTTACTATTCGCTTTCGCTACGGAGAATGTGGTTTCTTCCGGCGCGTTTACATCGACGGCTACTACGATCTTGCTTTCGTCGGTACTTGGGAGGTGGTTAAGAGGGAGCGGATTTATTAAGCCGCCGTCTACTAAAATATTATCCATGTGGTTGACCGGTGTAAAAACGCCCGGGATCGCTATAGACGCGCGGACCGCGTCAAAAAAACTTCCCTCCCTAAAGACAATTTCTTTCTGGTGTAAGATGTCTGTTGATACCGCTACGAAGGAGATGGGCATGTTTTCAATGTCAATATCCGGAATGAAGGTTTTAATTTTATTAAAGATTTTTTCTCCCTTCATTACGCCGGAGCTGCTCCATGTAAAGTCCATGAGGTTAAAGACGTCTCTTCGTTTTAATGTTTTCAACCAGTGGGTAAAATCGTCCAGCTTGCCCATGGCGTATAAACCGCCAATGAGACTGCCGATGGACGAACCTGCAATCGATTTTATTACAAAGCCTTGTTCTTCCAACGCTTTGATAGCCCCTATCTGAGCAATACCGCGCGCTCCACCACTGGATAATACTAAGGAGATAGAAGTTTTCATCGTGTATCCGTATAAGATATATGCATTACATGATTAGACAATTTCTGAAAAGTCGTTTATAGATCTTTCCAATGTGTCGTTGAAGCTAAGATATAGATAATGTTGCTAAAGATTGCTAAGAATTGCATATTGACTAATATATCCTGTATACGGTGATGAAAATAGAGGTGGAAAAAAGAAATTTTGTAAGTCTTGATTTCCTCTCAGCGCTAGCAACGTATTGTTTTATGCCGCGATAGAGCCTATGTTAAATCAGCATATGGACGGATTTGGTTTAGGCGGTTAGAGCTGCTTGTAGTATGGTAGGGAGGAAGTGCATGTTTGTTGAGCAGCGCTGTCGGCGCTTACTTTGCTTTTTGCAAAATATTAGTTATCTTGCAATGAAGATAGCTAATTCTTTAATTTGATTGCCGTTAACGTGGAAGTTCTCGTTGAAAAATACATTTATTGACGTATTTCTGTTAGAGAGTTTCATTTATTTCAGCTTACCTTTTCATCCTTCTTTATAAAACTGAAAGCTATGGAAATAGGCGTGATTAAGTGGTTTAACAATACAAAAGGCTTCGGCATAGCAGATGCTGTAAATGGTCAGGTCTTTGTTCATATCAAGAGTTTTAAGTTAAAGCCGACGAATTTATCTTCTCGTGATGCGATTTTGTTTAAACGGCGTGTAGATCCGAAAAGCCATAACGCTGTTGCCATTCATTCGCGTTTGGTAGGCGAGGTACATGACTGGGAATTGATTGCCACGCTTGCTTTAAAGGGCCATAACGTGGCGAAAGAACCCGGAGCTAAAACTCCTGTTGCGAAAACCAATCATTTATCACTTGCCGAGCTGGCTGCATACCAATATCTTAATGGGAAATCACGCGAGCAGATCTTCCAGGAAACAACCTCTTACTTCACAACTAAATTGCCGGATGATAAGTTTTTGTTTTACGGTGAATTTCTAGAGAAGGTGTTTACCAGAAGTATGGGTTTGGAGAAAAGGAACGAGCTGTTGGCCCGTATTTTTAATTTCTTTGGAAAACATGTTAATGAGCGAAAACTGTTTTTGGTTTGGAAATCTACTAAATTCCGATACATAGGTCATCTCGAAGCCGATGATTTCGAAATTCCAGAAAATATTCTTGTGCTCTTCGCCGACGAACTGAGCGTTGCGGAGTTAGTGCGGATTCATACATACAGCTATGGGGATATATTTTGCAATGAGTTAGTTGCTAAAAAGTTGCAGGACACGGCGAGTCTTACAACAGAAGAGATTAAAAAACTGGAGACGATCAGTCAGGTTAAATTTTTCAAAGACTAGCTTAAGCAGAATTGTGTGAGGAGAGAAGTGTGCTAAAAAACAAAAAAATTAACAGCATATAATATTCTGCATATCGGGCCGTTATTTTATCAATAGGTTTAGGTTGATAAAAACACATGTTTTTACCCGGTATCCCAAATGCCGGGTTTTTTTATTGAGTATTAACGGTATTTGTCGTTTAACCCGATGCCGTCGCTGATCAACGGAATAATTTTCTCTAATCTGCTTTGCTTTGTCTTTTCCTGCTTGGCAGTCGCAATATATTCCGTGAATTCTCTTTGTTGCGTTTTGTTTAACCGGGTAAAACGCGCTTTTAGTGTGGCGTCGCTCTCTAAAACATCCATTAATTCTTTTGGGATGATAATCGGTTTACTTCTATCTGCCTTCATTTCAAGCCCCTTTTCTTGGTTATCAATAGCCTCCAAGATATAGGCTCGGATAATGTTCAGATCAGCTTGATCTACGTTGGTAAAGCGCATTTGACGCAGTGCTTTTGTGGCTCCGTCTTGCGCATTGATAAGTAATTTATATTTGTCTTTTAGGAAAACACCTTGGTAAAACCAGATGCCGAAATAGGACTTAAAGCCAGCCAAACCGACAAGATTTTTCCCTTGGTATGTATAAACAGGCCCGCCCCATTTGACCTCTTCTTTCAGGCCGGTCGACATAATCAGGTCTCTTAATAGTTTGAGCTCTTCTCTCCAGCGTTGTTGTGCCTGATAAAAGGCATCTGCCGTTTTAAAAACTTCCATGGTGAACCTCCTTGTCGTCGAAGATAGGATAATTCCAGCTTATGCCGCAGTTTCAGCGAAGAAATTATGAGTAAAGACATAGTAATGTATAACTCAATCAGGATTTATTCATCAACCTGCATAGCTATTCAGGATAAGGCATCGTACTGGAATGTTACGGGCTTCACACAGGAATGACACAGGTTCGGTACTACCTTTGTTATACCTTAGTACTTCTTTATTACTAGAGATGTCAGCTTTAGTCGCTGTGTTTGTCCGTATTTTTTTGGACATTGTGTGCCGTATGTAGCTCCTTTTTTAGGGTTTGAATCCCATTCGTTTTATTGACTCTTATCTCTTTTAAGATAAAATCCTTTTTGTGGGGCGGAATATGATCACCGTATTTATCAGACCATAGTCCGATTTCTATGATGATCGGTACCAAATCAATTCCTTTTTCGGTTAAGCTATAGATTATCTTCTGTTTATGATCCAGCGATTTTTCTTTTTTTACAAAACCGTTTTTTTCCAGTGTAAGCAGTCTATTTGCCAAAACATTGGTTGATATCTTTTCTTCTGAAAGCAGGAACTCATGGTAATAGCGTTTGTTAAAAAATACCATATCCCGGATGATTAATAACGACCATTTGTCGCCAAACAGCTCAAGCGCATAGTTTAAGGGGCAGTCAGACCTCATAGAAACGGAAGTTTATAGACTTGCAAATATAAACGAGTTTGCTTTATATTTGCAACTGCTTGTTAAATGCAAGTTGTTGTCGCCGATGCGACTTTTTTAAAATTGAGAATCATGAACCGAGTAGTTATAACAGGGCTTGGAGCCTTAACGCCAATCGGCGAAAATGTCGAGATGTTTTGGCAGAATCTAGTAAATGGAGTTAATGGCGCCGCGAGGATTACCAGATTTAAGCCCGACAAGTTCAGGACGCAAATAGCCTGCGAAATCAAGCATTATGATGCTTCTAAGTGGCTTGATAAAGCCGAGATTAAGCGTACCGATCAATTCACTCAGTTTGCGCTGATTGCGGCGGACCAAGCCATTGCGGACGCTGCATTGGATCTTTCGGTGTTAGATGCTTACGAAGTGGGTGTTATATGGGGGTCTGGTCAAGGCGGGATGCTTACCTTTGAAGAACAAGTGAAAGAATACGCGTCTTCGGGTTTTACGCCCCGTTTCAGTCCTTTTTTTGTTCCGAAGCTAATTGCAAACATGGCTTCCGGGTTGATCTCCATCAGGCACGGCCTAAAGGGAATCAATTATACAACCGTGTCGGCTTGTGCGACTTCGAATACCGCTATCATGGATGCATTCAACTATATCAGATGGGGAAAGGCAAAAGTAATGATTACCGGTGGTTCGGAGGCGCCTATTACAGAAGCGTCTATCGGTGGCTTTTGCGCAATGAAAGCGATGACTACGCGAAACGAAGAAGCGCACCTGGCTTGTCGGCCGTTTGACCGAGGGCGGGATGGATTCTTGATGGGAGAGGGAGCGGGCGCTTTGGTGTTGGAAGAATACGAGCACGCAGTGTCGCGGGGAGCTAACATTTACGCTGAAATCGTGGGCGCAGCGATGACTGCAGACGCATATCACATGACAGCAACCCATCCCGAGGGAGAGGGTGCTTATATGGCTATGAAATTTGCGCTAAAGGATGCGAACCTTTTGCCGGAAGACGTAGATTATCTAAATGCACATGCGACTTCAACGCCCGTGGGCGACATGAGCGAGTTAAAAGCAATCGACAGACTGTTCAAAAACAATTTCGATCGTTTAAAAGTCAGCGCTACAAAATCGATGACCGGTCATTTATTGGGTGCGGCGGGCGCGATCGAAGCCATTGCCTGTATATTGGCTATCCGCGATTCTGTCATTCCGCCCACCATTAATTTAACGGATCCGGACGAATCTATACCGGATGGCTTACAGATCGTTAAGTCAAAAGCGCTACCCCAGGATGTACAGGTAGCTATGAGCAATACCTTTGGTTTTGGAGGGCATAACGGTATTGCCGTTTTTAAAAAAGTAAAGCTGTAAAAGCCTAACTAATGCTTGGTTTTGTTTATTTTGTGACTCAAATGGTTTTTTGTGTTGGTCATATAATAAGATTGCGATGCTTAATCCGAAGCGGTTTAGAACTTTTAAAGCTTTTTATGAAACCGGCATGTGTTCAGAAACGTTTCATTTTGCGCGTGAAAGGTATATTTCCTGTTTGCCGTTTAATTTAATTATTAGACCGCAGAAGGAATCCAGTTCAGTCCGATATCGTGAAATCATAAAATAAAACACTTATCAAAATAGAAATGCTTAGATACTTTATCTTCCTAACTTTTTCGCTGTTGTGCTCTCTTTCGATTCGAGCTCAGCATATTACCTTTGAGTTGGACAGTGCCCATAATCGTACTGCTACCTATACGGAAGTGTTGAGTTTTTATCGTCGATTGGATAGCGGTTATAAGGAAGCTAAACTATTTACTTTCGGTAATACGGATGTAGGTAAGCCCTTACAGTTAATGGTATTATCGAAGGATGGCGATTTTGATCCGGCTAGTATTCGAAAAAAGGGTAAAAGCGTCATTCTTTTTAATAATGGAATCCATCCCGGGGAACCGGAGGGAATTGATGCATCCATGATGCTGATCCGCGATTTATTGGCAAACGACGCTGTTCCTGATAAAGTGGTGTTGTGCTTCATTCCAGTATATAATATCGACGGTATGTTGAACCGGGGCGTATCGCGGGTCAACCAGAATGGACCTGAACAATATGGCTTTCGGGGAAATCGGCAGCATCTCGATTTGAACCGCGACTTCATCAAAACGGATAGCCATAACTCGTGGGCATTTCAGGAGATATTCAATACATGGGATCCAGATGTATTTATGGACAACCATGCGAGTAATGGGGCCGATTACCAGTATATCATGACGTTGATCGATACACAACGCGATAAGCTAAATCCGGTTTTATCGTCTTATATGCTCAAAAACTATACAGAAGAGTTATATCAGCGAATGGGGGTGGACGGCTACAGGTTGGTACCCTATGTTGATCCGCGCGGCGAAACGCCGGAATCGGGCATCGTTTCGTTTCTGGAAAACCCACGCTACTCTACGGGATATGCTGCATTGCACAACACCATCGCTTACATGCCGGAGACCCATATGTGGAAACCCTTTACGCAACGTGTGCGGTCGACCTATGCGCTAATGAAACATTTGATCGATATTACCGATGAACAGGGAGCGCGATTATTGGAAGTGAGGGCAGAAGCGAAGCGAGCGGTTAAGGAGCATACGGTTTTTCCGCTAACTTGGACGCTCGACACGCTGAATTACAGTGCTATCGATTTTTACGGATATGAGGCTTTATATCGGCCCAGCGAAGTAAGTGGACAGCCTCGCTTATATTACGATCGCAGCAAGCCATTTACTAAAAAGATCAGGCTGTATGACCGCTATAAGCCAAAAGTGGAGGTGAAGAAGCCCATAGCTTATGTAATTCCTCAAGCCTACGAAAAGGTGTTGCGACTCCTGGCGTTGAACGGCGTAAAAATGCAGCCGTTTGATAGAGATACTACCCTGGAGCTCGAAATGTATTATATCAAAAAGTTCAATACGCTAAAAGCTCCTTTTGAAGGGCATTATGTACATAGTGATGTCGAACTGACAGCGAAGCGAATGACAGTGCCGTTTTATGCAGGGGATGTACTGGTAAAAACGGATCAAGCGATGAACCGATATATTGTGGAAACACTGGAGCCGCAGGCGGTCGATTCTTATTTTAGCTGGAACTTTTTTGATGCGGTGTTAGGGCAGAAGGAACACTTTTCGGCATATATTTTTGAAGACGAGGCAGCGCGGCTTTTGAAAAGTGATGAAGCACTTAGAACTGCGTTTGAGAACGCCAAAAAAGAAGATCCTGCTTTGGGAAAGAATGGTAGGGCACAGCTCGATTGGATTTATAAGCAGTCTCCGTATTATGAAAAAACGCACCTGCTGTATCCTGTTGGTCGGCTAATCGATTGAGCTGGCTTAATTGGAGTTGGGCATTAAAGCCCTATTGAATAGGATTTAACAACCTTTGCTGCATGTTATGAAATACCCCATTTTTATATTTTTATTGCTGTTTTCCGGTCAGTCATTCGGACAGTCGACCATCGACAAGATAGATCTACGGATTCTGGAGAATATGGCTGCGAAAAGGAGCGAACAACAGACGAAAGTAATGCGCACTATTTCAGATGCGAATAACTACGTTAATGCGGCCATACCCGCCGGCGTGTTTGTTGCGGGTGTAATCGATCAGAATAAAGATATGCGGCAAAATGCGGCTTACATTGCCAGCAGTACGGCGATTACTGCGCTGCTTAACTTCGGATTAAAAAAGGTGTTTAAAAGACCGCGGCCTTTTATCGTTCACGTCGGATTTACGGCGGTTTACGAACCCACAAGCTATTCTTTTCCTTCCGGCCATACTTCTGCCTCCTTTAGTACCGCTACGGCTTTGTCCCGCGCTTATCCGAAATGGTATGTCATTGCGCCCTCATTCCTTTGGGCGGGAACAGTCGGTTACTCCCGAATGTATTTAGGCGTTCACAATCCATCTGACGTAGCGGCGGGGGCCGTCCTGGGGATGGGGACGGCCTTTGGTATGGGGTTTTTGAGGCCCTAGCGCCTCGTATCAGATTAGTATGCGCGCCCGGTAAACAGAGAGCTATCGCCCAACAATTATTCGGCGATAGCTTTCGAAGGTGCGATTACGACGCGAGAGAATTAATTTAACTTTCCATTTATCGGCTCGTTATCTCGTATCTCTTCGGTTGCTAATTTGACCAATTGAACTGACTCATCCAGCGGGCCGAAGACCTCTGATTTTCCATCCGCTTGTCGGCCAACGCTAACGGGTACCCATTTCGTGCTATCATGTTCTACTTTGATTACATAGGTTCCTAGGGTAGAATTCAGTACCGCTTCGGTAGGTACAACGAAGTTGTTTTCATTTCCTGTCAGCGGAATCTCCACCTCAGTAATCATCCCCGGAAGGAGCTGCTTACCGCTATTGTTGACATCCATTTCAATGCGTTGTGAGCGGAGACGCGCGTCTAAGGCTCCAGCCAATCTGGCAACCTTTGCCTTAAAGAGCTCATTCGGTAAAGCTTTTACCGAAAAAGTAACTTCCTTTTGTTTGTTTAGATACGCTGAATACAGTTCGGGTACGCTGACTACCAAACGTAACTTATTTTGTTCTTGCAAGGTAAAGATCGGTGCTTCGGAGCCTTTGCCCGAAGGACCGACATAAGCACCGGTGCTTACATTTCTGGCCGTTATGATGCCAGAGAATGGCGCTCTAATTTCCAGGTAGTTTCGCGTGTCACCAACTTCGCGAAAGGCGGCCTGTGCCGCTTTCAGTTGGGCAAGATCAGAGTTCTGCTTGGCCAAGGCAAGGTCTAGGTCGTTTTGTGATACAGTGCCGGGAGTCTTACTGGTTTCCAATAGTCGCTGATAAGTCGCTTTACTTGCTAAATAGACCGCCTCCTGGGATTTCAGTCGCGATTCCGCGCCGGCCAGTTGGGAGTTTAGCTCAGGCGCTTCCATGGTCGCAAGGATCTGTCCTGCGGACACCACGCTGCCTACATCTGCATGTAGCTTTTTTACAAAACTATTCACTTTTGCGTATAAATCCACTTGTTGGTAAGCGATTAATTCACCTGGGATCTTAATGGAAGATGACAGCTGCCCTTTGGATAATTTGAATGTTTCCAAAGAAGTGTCGTCCTCTTTTGTTTTCTGGTTCTCGGCTTCAGCCTTCTGGACAGGCGAAGTACAGCGAGCGAACAGGCAGGCTATGCTAAACAAGCCGCTGGCTAATAAAACAAATCTGTAAGACTTCATATCGTAATTTTTTTAATTTTTAGTGGTGGATGGGATGTAGTGAATACTTTCTTCGTCTTCTGGATCCAGCGAAACACTTTGTGTGCTACTTTTGCTTTGTCCCCAGGCAAATACCAACGGTAGAATGAATAGTGCGGCAAAAGTAGACGCGATGAGTCCACCTATAACCGCTCGGCCTAATGGTGATGATTGATCGCCCGCTTCGCCTAATCCGCTTGCCATCGGAATCATTCCGACAACCATAGCCAAGGCCGTCATAACAATAGGCCGTAGTCGCAGCGAAGCAGCGCCTGTAGCGGAAGAAACAGCATTGCCGGTGGTTCTTCTTATCTCTTCTGCATTAGTAATTAACAGAACGGCATTCGATATCGATACACCAACTGACATAATCATCCCCATATATGATTGCAAATTTAAGGTAGATCCTGTTAGTAACAAAAGGCCAATTGAACCTAAGATAACTGCCGGTACGGTGGCTAATACAATGGCCGACACTTTGAAGGATTGAAAGTTTGCGGCTAACATGAGGAATATGACGATAATAGCCACAAGGAGGCCGCTTTCTAGGCTGTCCATCGTTTCCGTCAATGTATTGCTTAATCCGATCAGTTCCACCTCCAATCCCCGCGGCAACTCTCCCAAGGAGTCGATCGCCTTTTGTACTTCTTTGGATGCACTGCCTAAGTCCCGTTGATTTATATTGGCCGTTACCGATAACATCGGCATGGCGCCCAAATTGTCTGTTTCGCCGTAAGTGGTGCCGGATGTAATGGTAGCAACGTCACCCAATACCGGTCTAGACGCATTTTTCAATAATGGGATTTCATTGATTTCGCTGATGCTGTTCATTTTGCTCTCCGGAATCTGAACTTGTACACTGTAGCTGTTGCCGATGCGTTGGTCAATCCAGATGTTTTTATCGGTATATCGGGACGATGACGTAGAAGCAATTAGCGACCTGGTGATGTCGTTCATGTCCACGCCCACTTGCGAAGCCCTCATCCGGTCAACGGAAATGTTGATCGACGGATATTTAGTTGACTGGCCCAACTGTACGTCTCTGAGGTATTCTATTTCATTTAGTTTCTTAATGAGCTTTTGAGCAAAGGCTTCGCTCTGCTTCTTATTCCTTCCAGAGAATCTAACCTCGATGGGGGTTGGAGAGCCCTGACTTAAGATTTTGTCGGTTAACTCAATCGGTTCGAAGGATGGCGTTATTTCCGGTAGGTCTTTCAAGAAGGCTGCTCTAATGTTCTCTTTCAGCTCATCCAGATCCGTTTTATAATGCTCGTTCAGTGCTACTTGAATAACGGATTCGTGGGGGCCAGCCATCCACAGATAAATGGGGCTGGTAGAGAAAAGCGAGGGATGGAGTCCAACATAGGTAGATGTAATTGAGACGTTTTCCGGTCCGACAAGCGCTTTAATTGCCTCGATTGCTTTATTCGTTTTCCGCTCTGTTTCTTCAATCCGTGTGCCCTCCGGTGCACGTAAGCGAACCTGAAATTGGCTACCGTTCACTTTCGGCAATACATCTCGGCCGATTTGCATCATCAGTATACTTGCTAAGCCGCAAATAACCAGTAGATAGGCGACAACGATAGGTTTCCTGTAAGGCATAAGCCGTTCAATAAAACGTAAATAGCGCATGCGTAGCTTTTCAAAATATCCGACTTTATTATCGCCGTCACGATCGATCGCCTCCGCTGCTGCGATTTTTTGTTCCGCCTGTGCGTGGCGACTGTCAACTGATAGCCCTGCTAATTTAAGCTCTTCCGCATCGCTCAGGTCTGATCCATCTGCTTTTTTGTGATGTTTTGCTTTCATAATCCAATTCGCCATTATAGGGACGAAGGTTTGAGCTAGGAAATAAGAAACAATCATACTAAAGCCAATCGCCAAGGCTAAAGGGAGGAACAGCGATCCCGGTATGCCACCCATAGTAAAGGCGGGTGCAAATACGGCTAAAATACAAAAGAGGATTAAGAGCTTAGGGAAGGCGATCTCCTTACAGGCATCCCAAATAGCTAAGGCTTTTGGTTTGCCCATATCAAGATGTTGGTGAATGTTTTCGATGGTCACGGTACTTTCGTCTACCAATATACCAATCGCTAGGGCAAGGCCGCTGAGTGTCATGATATTGATGGTCTGTCCGAAGAGGTTAAGGAATAAAACGCCCGATATAATGGATGTTGGAATGGTTAAAATGACAATGAGTGCCCCTCGTAAATCGCCAAGGAACAAAATGACCATTAAGCCTGTGAGTATGGCTCCAATGGCGCCTTCGGTCAATAAGCTCATTACAGCATTCATCACATAAACCG
Source organism: Olivibacter sp. XZL3 (assembly GCF_004368405.1). Classification (GTDB taxonomy): domain Bacteria; phylum Bacteroidota; class Bacteroidia; order Sphingobacteriales; family Sphingobacteriaceae; genus Olivibacter. The sequence goes on along the minus strand of NZ_SBJH01000004.1, from coordinate 27,725 downwards.
ACTGATCGAATTCGTAGCTCACTTGAACGTCTTCAGGTAGTTGGCTTTGTATTTTTGGAACCGCTGCTTTTAACTTCTGGACAACCTCCCATGTAGAGGCATCTGCACTTTTCGCTACGTTCAGATAAACGGAGCGTTTGCCGTTTACCAATGCATAGCCGGAAGTAATGTCGGCAGCGTCCTCTACGGTTGCCACATCCCTTAAATACAAGTTTTGTACGCCGCTTTTAAAGAGCGGAATGTTTTCAAAATCGCGTACATCCTTAATGGTGGTATTGGTTGGCGTAATGTAGTTTTTATCGCCTATGCGTACATTCCCCGATGGGGCCGTTTGATTATTTAACTTCAAAGCTTCTACCAGTTGGTCGGGAGTCATGTTATGAGACCTCAGTAAGGCTGGGTCGGCTTTGATTACGATGGTTCGGACGTTTCCTCCAAACGGGGGAGGAGCCACTAAACCGCTGATGGATGTAAACGAGGAGCGGACATAGGTGTTGGCTAAGTCGGCCAGCTCGTTGTTGCTTCTGCTTTTACTGCTGAGCACCAGCTGGCCAACCGGCAATGTAGAAGCATCAAAACGGATGATAAACGGCGGGTTGGACCCTGGTGGAAAAATTGCCTGAATACGATTGGTGAAAGAGGCCAGTTCAGCCGCCGCCTGGGCCATATTTGTGCCGGGATAGAAATTCAGCTTCATTAAGGTAAGGCCTTGAATATTTTTCGTCTCTATACTTTTTAAACCATTCGTGTATAGGAGTATATTGACATATTGCTTGGCGAAGAACGACTCCATTTGTTCCGGAGTGTAGCCTGTAAATGGGTGAGAGATATAAATTACAGGCATGTCAAGTTTAGGGAAGATATCGATCTTAATGGAAGTAACTGCTTTTATTCCAAAGAAAAATAGCCCTGCTACTATAACCATAATGGTTATGGGTTTACGTAATGCAAAGCGAATTAAATTCATAGTGATTTATTTAAATACTTTTTAACTATTTTTTGTACGGGACAATAAATCCTAAGGCGTTACCTTATCAACAAATAAGCTGAAATCGCCGGAAGCTGCTGCCTTATACAATAAGGCTTGCCAAACATTATTGTAGGCAATGTCTCGGTCTGTCTCCGCACGTATCAACGCATAAAGTGCTTGTGTTACGTCGACTAAGTTGGTGAGTCCGTTTTTATAGAGTACTGATTTTTGCAAAAACGCATCAGATGCCGCCTTAACCTGCGTTGGTACTTCATTATAGTTGCTTAATGCGTTTTCAATTTTTGTATCGGCCAGTATCAATTGTGCATGAATTTGCTGATTTGCCAGTTCAAATTCATTTGTCAGCGCATCGTTTGTAAAGCTTTGCGCCTTCACTTGTTTGGAAACGCGAAGCGGTTGGGTTAGGTTCCAGGTTAGCCCGATGCCAATAAGGTAGTTCGATCGGGTTGGCCGTATACCATCAAAGTAATTGGTGGTATATGACTGCTGATTACTGGCGTAGTCGCTATGGAAACCAGAGCCTCTCGTCTGAAAAACACCAACGAGCGAAAGGGAAGGATAATATAAAGTCTTTAAATATTTCTTTTGTTCTTCTCCAACGGCGATGCGCGACTGATACCAGCGTAACGTGGGATGTTTAGTTACATCGCTATCCGTTGTCTGTTCGATGCCTACAGGGACATGTGAAATGAAGAAACTGTCTAAGGTAAACTCGGCAGGCGGAACACCCATCAGTTGGGCTAATTGGTTGCTTTGCTCTTGTTCAAAATTCTTCGCGTTAGTAAAGGCGATTTTTGCGTTGGAGACCTCCGCATTCGCTAAAGAGGAGTCTACACCCGCAATAAGTCCGTTCAGTGCGCGCGTGACCACCACCTGCCGGAAGGTGTCGGCGCGGAGTAAGTTTTTTTTATAGGAAAGCGTTAGCTTTTGTGCTGCTAATAAATTTAGATAGGCCGCTGAAACTTTAATTTGATGATTAAAGAGTTCCTGTTGCAAATCCATCTGATCTCGTTCGGCCACTTCTTGGGCTACCTTGATCCGCTCTTTGGCTTTTCCGAACGCAAAGAACTCCCAATTAACATTGGCTAAATAAAGCGAGCCAAAAGCTGCATTCCAGTTCTGGTTGGCCAAAGGCAAGCCCGAGGAACTGACTCCAAATCCGCCAAAGCCGTAAAGGGGTCCATTCTGGCCATTGACGGTTCCATAATCCTGTTGTGCAGATAGCGTTAGGTTAGGGAGATAATCTCGTTTAGATTGTTCAACCGACGAAAGAGATGCTTTAGCGTAATTTGCCTTCGCTTTTACACTTCCATAATTGTTAACGGCTAATTCAAGGGCCTGTTTAAGAGACAATTTTTGCTGTGCCCAAGTGTGTTGTGCTAGTATTAACGATAAAAGGCTTGAGATGCAATACCTAATTATCCAACGGAATGAAGATTTCACAAAAAATTAAAGTGTTGTTAGTATCTTTTGTGAAATTGAGGAATAATTTTGAAGAGAATTTGAAGGACTGGCCTAAATATTTATTAAATTTTTATTCCAGTGTAACAATTTTATTGCCGGCTTCCTCCGTTGTTACTTTATTTGCTTGAGCGGAAGTGGCAGCTGCCGGACTTCCGAAGCGAACGCTTACAATGTGGTACCCTTGTTCGTAGATATATTGGATGTCGAAATTGTTCAATTCGCAAATTCGTTTAACGATAGCGAGGCCTAAACCGACGCTATTACTACATTGATTGCTTTTCTTAAAGCGTTGGAAGAGCTCCTCTGTCGGGAACACGGGTTCGGGCCCGGTATTTTTAATGAGGATCCCCTGTTGATTTATTTCTAAAAAGATACTTCCATTTTTTACATTATGCCTGATAGCATTGCTAAGTAAGTTGTCAAAAAGCATGTCTGCTAATGCCGCGTTGATGCTAACGGTTATGTTCGGTTCAATGAGTTGCGTTACTTTGAGTTCTTTAATGGTGATCCTGTCCTCATAAATAGTAAGTAACTCGGTCGTCTGTTTGGTGAAGTTTATCGCTGTCGTCGCTTCAAATTCTTGATTCTCCAATTTAGTCAGTAAAAGGAGCGAGTGATTGATTCGGGATAGTTTTTCAATCGCATTTTGCATATCGGCTATGAGCGAAGCCTGATTCTGTTGAATATCGGTCTCGGTGAGTAGTTCCAGCTTGCTGCGCAAGACTGCTAAAGGTGTTTGTAATTCGTGCGAAGCGTTTTCACTGAATTCTTTCACCTGACTATATTCGGTTACAGCCTTATCCGTCATTTTTTTTAAAAACTGATTGAGCTCTTGAAATTCTTTCGTATTGGTGGCGGTAAGCCTCAATGCTTGCTTTTTTTTGATAGAGAATTTCTGGATACTTTTTAACGTTTGGTTAAAGGGCGATAGGATCTTTTTTGAGACTACGCGCACCGTCAGTAGTACCGCTAAAGCAATCAATAAGGTTTTTAGTATCGCCGTTAGAATCATTCCCTTCAGAATCTGGTTTGATTGCGTGACATAGTTATAAGAAGATACCTGATAGTTGACCCCATTAATGGTATAGTAAGAGCTGACGGTAATGCGGCACTCGTCTGTAACAGAGGCGGTGCTGTCGCATTTTTGTTTTTGTACTTGTACTTTTTCCTTTGGCAAAATGCCGTCTATTTTCTGAATAGCAATTGGCCGCCCCTGTGAATATTGGTCAGGCGCGATTCCTGCCTTCAACTGTTCCGCCACTTCATTGTTGACGGCTTTTAAACGCTCTATTTCAGAGTTATCGATGCGGTAGCGTATATTACTCAAGGTTGTAAACATACTGATTGGCGTTACCAATAAAATAATCGCCAAAAACCACAGTGTAAATTTATCCGCTAATTTCATTGTCAGAATTAATGTAAGCCTTTGTTCGTATTGAATTTGTATCCCAACCCGTAAATGGTATCTATATAGTCGTCTCCGCCTGCCGAGTTGATTTTCTTTCGTAGATTCTTAACATGCTGATAAACGAAATCGACATTGCTCAGATTATCTGTATAGTCGCCCCAGAGATGGTTGGCAATGGCCTGTCGTGATAGGACTCGATTTTTATTTACCAAAAAATAAAGAAGAAGTTCGAATTCCTTTCTGGTGGCATCGAGCTCTTTTCCATGTATTTTTAATTCAAAGGTATTGGTATTTAGCGTGATCTCATTAAAAGAAACAATATTATTGCCATTTAAATTTTTCCGCCGGTGAATGGCCCTTAACCGGGCGTGAAGTTCGGGTAAATGAAAGGGTTTGGTAAGATAGTCGTCGGCTCCTTCTTCGAGTCCTTTTATTTTGTCATCCAAGGCACCTTTCGCAGAAATGATCAAAATGAACCCATTGATACGCTCAGCTTTTATAAAGTCGAGCAATTCGAGGCCATTTCCATCGGGTAGCATAAGATCGAGAATAATACAATCGTAGGTAAAAAAGAGCAACTTTTCGCGAGCCTCATTGGCTGCAAATGCCAGCTCACAAATGTAATTTTCACCAGCTAAATAATCGTAGATGCTGCTCGCTAACTCTCTATTGTCTTCTACTACCAGTATTTTCATTACATACAAATTTATTCTATAAGCTAAGCATAACCTAAGGAGGGGCGTCTATTAAGTTCGTTATTTACCGATTTTTTTAACTTTAATTCACAAAGGTGCTGTTTTTATTCCAATCGGTAAATATTAAACCCTGAATGCTGCCAGCTGTTGGACAAGATGGCTTCGAATTTTGAATTAATTTTGAAGCAACTGCTGCGTGATAGCCTACGCATTTCTGGCTGTAAAGAACCTCGTAAAAGGCGCCAAACCGAACCCAGTCTATCGCACCACGCGGGGATTGGCGAGGACACGGCACCAAGAATTTGACTCAAGGCTTACAGCTGTGGTTCTTGTTTGAAGGATAGGAAAGTTAAATTTGCGTAACTATGATAGAAAAAATTCCTTTGTCGGCCCTAGAGCTGGCTGTAGTAGTTGAGGGCGGAACCGCTCGGACAGCTATAGATAGTAGCGTAAAAGTGGCGCAACATATAGAAAAGTTGGGGTACCGACGGATTTGGTTGGCGGAACACCACAATATGGAGCATATCGCCAGTTCGGCAACCGCCGTATTGATAGGACACGTGGCCGGTAACACGGAGAAAATCAGGGTAGGATCTGGCGGTGTGATGTTGCCGAATCACACGCCCTTGATCGTTGCAGAACAGTTCGGTACCTTGGAAACATTATACCCAGGGCGCATCGATTTAGGTCTGGGGCGGGCGCCGGGTACCGACCAGTTGACAGCAATGGCCTTAAGGCGTAACAATATGCACGCGGCTTTCCAGTTTCCGGACGATGTAAAGGAGTTGCAGCAATTTCTGCATGCAGACAATGTGGACAGTAAGGTTCGCGCTTTTCCGGGTGAAGGGTTGGATATTCCGATATGGATATTAGGTTCAAGTACAGATAGCGCTCATCTAGCCGCCCGTTTAGGTTTACCCTATGCTTTTGCAGCTCATTTTGCTCCGGCCCAATTTCAGGCCGCTATTGCTATATATAAGCGGGAATTTCGTCCATCGGTGCAATTGCAAGAACCTTATGTAATCGCTTGTGTTAATGTAATCGGCGCAGAAACGGATGATGAAGCGGCGTACCTTTCTTCTAGTTTATACCGAATGTTTATTGGGATTTTAACGGATACCAGACAGCCGTTGCAACCGCCGAATCCCATTTCCGCTTCTGCATGGAGCCCGGAAGTTCAGCACGCCGTAAATAATATGACAGCCTGTACTTTCGTCGGTAGCAAAGACACCCTCAGGCGCGAATTGTCTGCTTTTATCGATCATACAGGCATTAATGAATTAATGGCGACAAGTTATATATATGATCTGGAAAAAAGGCTTGCCTCTTTTACTATATTAAAAGAAGCATTACAAAACGATTAATAGTAAATGAAATCAATTTAAGCGATATGATTGCTCAGTTTTTTGGTGCCGTGTTTGGTTTGTTGGCCGTAATATTAGGAGCTTTTGGTGCGCACGCCTTAAAAAAGAAATTTACCGTTGATCAACAACAGAGTTTTGAAACAGGGGTAAGATATCAAATGTATCATGCTATCGTTTTGTTGATAGTAGGACGTTTATATGATGATGCGCCTTTGTATGGAACAATTAGCTCGCTTTTTATTGGTGGTGTGCTTTTGTTTTCATTCAGTATTTACGGTTTATGCCTTAGTTCAGCTTTTGGCCAAAAGCTGCGGTTTCTGGGTCCGATCACTCCCCTGGGCGGACTCCTTTTGGTAGGGGGGTGGGCTTTATTGATTTATCAAATCTTCCAACAGTAACCCGACGTGTTTCTCGGGTTACTGTTGGAAGAAGCTGTTTATTTCACCGTAGGATAGGTGATACCCAACTGTTCCAGATAGGTGCTATACTTGCTTGGATCATAATAGAATTTTTTCATTTGAGGCCGGTATTCTTCCATAATCTTTTTATTAAGATAGATAGGAGGTTTATCCTGCTCTGAAATTAAGGGCGTATATTTTATGTCCTTAGTTTGCACTTCATTGAAATAAGTCCACGCGTCCTTTATGACCTGCGGGTTCAATAACATATCCAATAAAGTCATTGCTTCCACCTTGGCGCCTGCGATTACCCCCTTATGTGCAATAGGCGTGGCCATAGCAATGGCATTGGCCCAGTGGTGCCCGGGCAGCCCCGGGATATTAGCGGGATAGCGTAGTACCACGGTGGGTACGTTCCACGCCACATCGGCGATGTCATCTGAACCACCACTTCTCATAGAGGCATTTGCATCAGGGGCGCCGAGCTTGCTCAGTTCGGTATTCATACCCTCTTCTTTTGAACCTAATTCCTTCTGTATGGCTTTTGCCAGTTGTTGATCTTTGTCGCTCCATTGCGGTAAGCCTACCGCTTTCATGTTCTCATACATCACCTCGGCGATTGATTTATTGAAATGACCTGGCCAGGCACTTCCCAGCACTTCATAAGTCATTTTTGTATTCGTCATTTTGGCAGCACCTTCCGCCATGCGAACACCGTCTTCATACATTTGCACAATTTTAGGATAAGTTTTTTCCCGGAAGTAATACCAGACGGAAGCTTTCGATGGAACCACATTGGGCTGATCGCCTCCATCAGCGATAACATAATGTGAGCGTTGTGTGGGTTCCATATGCTCTCGATGGTAATTCCAGCCTATATTCATCAGTTCTACGGCATCAAGAGCGCTTTTTCCACGCCACGGAGCGCCCGCTGAATGTGCCGATTCGCCCTCAAAATTGAATTTGACGGAAATCATGCCCGTTCCGCCTCCGTCTCCATAAGCAACACTTAAATTATTAGCCACATGCGTAAAGATACAAGCATCCACGTCTTTAAAATAACCATCGCGTATGTAGTAGGCTTTGCTGCCAAGTTGTTCTTCTGCAACTCCAGGCCAAAGCACCAATGTACCTTGAATTTTTTCGCGTTCCATTATTTTTTTTAAGGCAAGCACCGCCGTAATGTTCAAGGGTATGCCGGAGTTGTGTCCCTCTCCATGTCCCGGTGCTCCTTCTATCAGCGGTGCATGATACGCGACACCCGGTTTTTGTGAAGCTTTTGGAATGCAATCTATATCGCTACCTATAGCAATAACAGGTTTGCCCGAACCCCATTTAGCGAGCCAAGCAGTGGGGATTCCGGAGATGCCCCGCTCAATCTGGAAGCCGTTCTCTTGAAGGATGTTGGTTAAGTATTTAGAGGTTTCCTCTTCCTGAAAGCCCAATTCAGCAAAGCTAAAGACCATGTCGACCATTTCCTGACTATGTTTCTGTTCTTTTTCTATCTCCTGTATTAGTTCTTGTTTCAGCGCGCTTATTTTCTTGGCGTTTATTTTTTGGCCTAGGACAGCTGTAGGTGTCAATAGAATGGACAGTCCTAGATAAATAGTAGTTCGTATATAAGTAACAGCAAAAATTGATTTCATCTGTAAATAATTTAATCCATCGGTCGGATGCCTGCCTGCCGGTAGCAGGCGGTTCATCTTTTATTTTTTATTGGTTGTAGGATGCTATTGCAACCACGCTGGTTTGTTTTCCACTTTCATTCTTTTAGCAGCGTGGAATAAATCACGATCCTACTTTTAATTAAATGAACAAAATCCTTCGCTCATAAAGTCCATAGCAGGCATACCGATTGGCGCTCCTTGTGGCATTTCCATCAACGGCGCTACTTCAAACTTTGTGGGATTATGCTTAAATGCAGCAATTTGCGACAAGCCATAACGAAGGTTGGAAGCATATGCCGGTGAGGCACCCCCCACTTGTTCTTTCATCCAGTTTTCCAGTTCATCGATAAGGAATAACGCTTGCCCTTTTACCACGGGGGAAGCTTCTTGATGAGCCGCTAATTGCAGCAAATATTGAAGGCAGACGGAGTTACGCATCGCTTCCAGCTCCCCATGGTAACCATCGTTAAGCGGTGTCTTCCACGTGGCATCCAAGATTTTTTCCGCTATTGGGATAAAGCCGGGTTGTTTCGCGTCTCTGCCCTTATACTCGATTAAGCGTGCAGCGCGTGCCGGGTCAAACAAAAAGCCAAAAGTAGTATTGGCAATGGTTTCAGCGGCAGCGATCGGGTCGAAGGTGGGGCCGGTGTAACGCTTAAAAACTTCTGGGTTTTGAGGATATCCCGAAGGGCGTGGTGGGATTTTTTGTATGAGTGATTCGGGAAGTGCTAGACTTGCTGGTTGAATTGTTTTTAGTAAGGCGTCCAGTGCTTTCCATTGTTCTTTGGGAAGAAGCATTTCGGTAACTGTTTGGCCATCGTTTTTAAGCGCGTGTGTGAAATATAAGCCGCCGATGGACTTTGCTGCTGCCTCAATTTGATAGCGATGAAGTAAGTACATGGGAACCAGCACTTCTTCGAGTGTTGCCATCGGGGCATTTTGTGGAATAGCCTTCTCGGAAAACTTGTTTAGAATTTCGCTCCTGATACTAATCAAGCGTTCTAGTTCATCTACGGCATTAGTGCCTTCATCCCATTGATTAGAGATCGGGTGGACGTAACCTCCGATATCGGGAATAAAAATATGTCCGTCGGCCAGCGTTTTCTTCATAATCTCGTCGAGCGCCTCATTTTCATCTACACCTTCCGGAAAATCCTGATAGCCCCAAAGAATAGCCCGTTTGTCCCATTCTCCAATGCCCCTTGCATAGGCATCTGTTACTTCGATGCGGCCCTGTTTGTTCATGCTAAAGCGAGGGAAGGGATAATCCATTACCGATGCCCTATCTTTAGTACTGGCGGTGAAATTGTGGTATAAGCCGAGTGTATGTCCGATTTCATGGGCGGATAATTGACGAACACGGGCCAAGGCAAACTGTTCTAATTCGTCGCTAACAGGTGTGCCGTCTTCGTAGCATTGCAAGAGACCTTCAGCGATCAAGTAGTCCTGCCTATGCCTGTCTGCCCCTAAAGTAACTACGCCTTTGATGATTTCACCGGTACGGGGATCGATGTGAGACATGCCAGTTGAATAGGCCCTTGGGTTACCAGTGCGGTTGATCCAATTAACGATATTATAACGAATGTCCATCGGATCGGCCCCTTCGGGCAGTTCTTTAATCTGAAACGCATTCTTATAGCCTGCTGCTTCGAAAGCCTGGTTCCACCAGCTGCCCCCTTCGATAAGCGCTTTCTTGATAGGTTCAGGGGCTCCGCGATCAACATAATAGACAATCGGCTTTACGGCTTCGCTTAGCGCCGCTTTTGGATCTTTCTTCGCCAAGCGTTGCCTTCTTGTGAAACGTTTTACAATCGGCTCTTTCATAGGCGCTGAGAAATCCATATAGCTAAACATGTTGAAGCCAGAGCGAGGATCAAACTTTCGTGGTCTATAGCCTTCTTCTGGCAGTTCGATCAACGATTGGTGCATCTTTATGGTCACAGCATTAGGGTCGGGAGCAACGCTTGAGCCGGCTCCCCATCGACGGCTTTGATTGCCGCCTCCTACAAAAGTGATGACGGCTTCGAACTCGGTGTTTTTAGGGAAGTTTTTAGTGTTTGGCATATAGACAGCCGAGCGGCTTTCATCTACATGGTAAGCTGCACCTGAAGAGGCAGCGCTACCACCGTTAATACCCGGTAGATTGTTTCTTCCTATGGATCCTGCTATCTTTTGACTATCACGAATTATAAAGGGTGTAAAGTCAATCAATACCTTGTCGCCATCATTTGCTATCGGCGTGAAGGAATAAATAACGGACTGAGCAAAGGCGTTTTCCACGGCTTTTTGCTCATCTTTGTTGTCTGTTATGGCACGATAGGCATAGTTCGGTTGAATTAAGAGTATTTTTGGGCCTACTTTGGTGAATTTAGCAATAGCGGCCGAAGCCTGTCCTCTTTCCGGGCCGCCGGAACCGACCCCATCGGTAAGCGAAGTGTAGTAGAGAAATTCGGTGTCAAACTTTTCGACTTCCAAGTACACTTTTCCACTTTTATCATCGTAGTAAAAGTTAAAATAGCCCGGGTATTTAGCGAGTCCGCTAACTTTTTGACTAATGCTTTCTGTGCTGCTAGTCTTTGTGTTGGTCGGCTTGTTTTGAGCTTGAAGCCCTTGATTCATCATGAGCTGCACAGCAACGAAGGTGATTAATAAAGGTTTGTAGAAACGATTTTTTAAGCGCATAATTAAAAAAGTATAAATTTTTGTCGGTTAAAATTCTGAATTGGGCAATAGCAAGCTGTGTGCACTTCGTTGGCAGGCACAGTTTATTATTTGCCATTTAGGAGCTGTTGTAAATAAAAAGAAAGGAGAAACGAATCTTCGGTAGTCAAAAAGTTTAGGCGAATATTTGTAATAAGTAATTTCGGACGCTTCAGTACTTCCTGATTTTAGGCTTTTAAATATCGCTGTGTCTGACAATTTATGGTCTTCTGGCATAAATTAGGGGTTTTAGAAAAAAGTTCCCGCTGCCAGTTTAATGTTGGTCTTTTGTTGGTTAGTTTATACGAATTTAGGTTATTGTTCTAATAAAGTCAATTATTTAGTCGTAAAAAATAAATCAATCGGCTCTTTTTATTGTGCTTTGTAAAAACATCTTCCTTTATGGAGTGATGATGACGTTAGTTGACGTAAGAAAAGTTGCCCCGTCGATTCAAGATGGTGGACAAAAAAGTGCTTCGCGATGCGATATTTAGCACATCTTTTGATGGATGCTAGCCGTATTCTTAAAATCGATGTAAGCGATTTAAGAGATATATGATGGTTTGAGCTAAATATGACTAATATAGAAGATATGAAAAGCAACATAAGTGGGCGCGAAAAAAAGTGGAACGTGCGCAATTTTCCCTTTGATGATGGGACCTTGACGCCAATTGTACAAGAGAAGGCGGTTGAAATAGCGAATCGACTTTATGAAGAAGGAATGTCTGAAGGAAAAGCTTTGTATGAAAGAGCCGTTAAAGAAGCAAAAGAATGGTTTTTAGAAATGGAAGGTTGATCGAAAAAAATATTTATTTTGGTGAATAGCTGGAAACTGCTATTTTTGCAATCCCTTAAATAAAGGGGAAAAGGAGAGGTGTCCGAGTGGTTGAAGGAGCACGCCTGGAAAGTGTGTATACGTCAAAAGCGTATCGAGGGTTCGAATCCCTCTCTCTCCGCAGAATGGGATTGAAGAATTTTCTTCTATGGGTTGCTCCACTTCGAGCAACCCTTTTTTGTTGATAGCCAGATAGTTATGGTGAAACAGTGGATTGAGCAAAGGTGTTCTAAACATGCCATCTTTAAATGTGATACCCTGTTTGAACACCCTGTTTAAAATAGAATGCTGCTGGTTCAATGTAGCACGTCTAAAAAGTTCCGGTAATCTTAAAAGTTCAGGGATTAGGCGAATCTGTTCTTTTGCCTGTTCAGTTATATCTATTGATAAATCTGCAATTTCAGATTTTAGGCGTGCTTTGTCTATTGAAAATTTACGATAACCTTTTTTGTATGTATCGCGATTGATAACATCATTTAGCACTTTATCCTCAAGACTTTCCAGCTTCCTTTCTGTAGTAGCTAATTGCTCTTTTTTAACTTCCAGTTCCTTGGAACGAAGAGATAACGCCGTTTTTAGTTCTTCTCTGATATAATTGATTATTGGGCATCAGAGGTTTGATACTTTTTCATTAAGTTTTATAATGATTTATTTAACCTTTTTATCTCTCAAGTAAAATTCTATATCATTCCGGTCGGACAGTTTAGGCAGCCATTGGACAGAGCTAATCAATTCACATCAAGTGACAAATTATATCGCTTATAAGTGTTGGTAATTTAATGCCAAGTTGACAGTTTTTCTTCAGCAGCAAGAGTTTGCTTGCTGTCATTTTTACTGTTGATTGTCTTTAAAGAATTATTTCTATTTGCTACAAACCTTCATTTGGCGTTAAACTCTAATCTTTTGGACTAAAGTTCAATTTGGTATAAAATTCCTTGGCATCCTATGTGTCAAAAATATTGGTAATCAAATATTTTCTATGGGGGAAACAGCTACTAAAAAAGATGAAAAAGTTTTTAAGATCTTATCAATTGATGGAGGTGGGATAAAGGGGCTTTATAGTGCCACAATATTACGACACCTTGAAGAAAAATTCGATTGCCGGTTATCGGATTATTTTGATATGTTTTGCGGAACATCTACCGGAGGCTTAATTGCGCTGGCGTTGTCCCTCAAAATACCTGCTTCAGATATCTGCGATTTCTATGATAATGAAGGCCCCAAAATATTCCCAAATTTTAAGAAAATAAAGTTTCGGGGCAAAAAGTACAGCAACGGTACAGTCAAACAATTGGTCAATGGCGGTAAGTTCACCGACAAAAATCTTAAAGAAGCGCTTACAAAAATTTTTGGGGAAAGAAAAATTGGCGAGAGCAATAACCTATTGTGTATACCGAGTTACAATGTTACTGAAGCCCGGCCCTTTATCTTTAAGTTTGACCACAAAGAAGGTGATCTAAACCGTGACAACAAGGCATTATATGTAGATGTGGCGCTGGCGACAAGTGCGGCACCTACTTATTTCCCAATGGCACAGATCTCGTACTACGACAACAAGCAGTTTATAGACGGAGGTGTATGGGGAAACAACCCAACTTTGGTCGGATATCTGGAAGCCCTTCAGTATTTTGTTGGAAAGGATAAACCATACGATAAGCTCAAAATACTATCTGTAAGTAGTCTCTCACTTACAGGGGGAAAACCGACAGCGTTGAAACGTCACAGGTCTTTTTTGGATTGGAAAGATGAGCTTTTTGAAACTTCATTTGCCGGACAGAGTTTTTTTACGGACTTTTTCATGAAGAAAATAGCGACGCTTAATGATCTGCCGGTAGATTACCTGAGAATTCCATCTTCGGACGTTTCCAGTTCACAGGAAGAATTGGTTCAGTTAGATGTTGCAACTCCGGCAGCACTTGATTTGATCCGCGGAAAAGGAAATGATATGGGCGACCTGTTTCGGAAGAAGCCAGAGGTAGCCGATTTTTTTGAACAACAAAAACTTTATAAAACCAACTAAACTATGGCAAACTGTCACGATCAGTTCGTCGATTTCAATTCGACGATTTCTTTAACGGATGACCGTAAAAAGAAGCTTAAAAAATCCCGGACGAATCTCAGGAACTTGATTAGAGATGATTTTAAAGAAAATCATAAAGATGAGATCAAACCTAAGTTTACTTCTCAGGGATCTTCAGCAATGAAGACAACTATCAATCCCATTCCACGCACTGTTCAAGAAGATGGGAAAGATAAAACTATTACCAAATACGATACAGATGATGGAATTTACTTTATCGGACCATTGGATGAGCGCAAAAGCGTACAGACTTATCACAACTGGATTTGGGATGCCGTTGACGGTTATACAGGTGTGCCACCCGTTGATAAAAATACGTGCGTGAGAACGAAATTTGCGGATGGCCGCCACATTGATCAGCCCATTTACTTCATTGATGAAGCCGAACCCGATGAGCCGAAGCTTGCTCATAAAAAAGATGGCTGGGTTCCAAGTGATCCCAGAGCGTTTAGTCAATGGTTCAATGACCAGGCAGATGAAAATGAGCAGTTGAGGCGGTTTGTTAAGTATCTAAAAGCATGGAGCGATTATCAAAATTACAGTGATGGATCTAAAAAGATGCCGACTGGGTTTGTCATGACGATCTGGGCAGCAGATAACTTCTGTGCAAACACCAGGGATGATGTTGGATTTCGGGATACCCTTCAGAAAATTTACGACCAGCTTAATTGGAGATTTGAATGTCTGCGGCCAACGGTGCCCGAAAACGAAGATGTAATGGATGGGTATAGTTATGAGCAATACTTCATGGACAAGTTAAGCGCATTTTTAGAGTCGGCAAAACAGGCTGTTAACGAAACCAATCCGAAGAACGCTTGCCATAAGTGGCAGAAGCATCTGGGTTCGAGATTCTCCTGTGCAAACGCCAAAGATGAGGATGAAGGGGCAAAGAGCTATAGCTCACCAGCTGTAGTGACCAGTAATGCTAAAAGCGCGTAAGTAGATGACGGATTTCGATCAGGCGCGTGAACAGACATTTGAGGAACTTTCCAAAATCTTTTCTATAGAAAAAACAACGGTAACCAGAAAGGCAAAGGAAGGCTACCCGCAAAAGATAGATCAATGGAAGGTGGTTTTGGAGGTGCCCTTTTCTGATAGGGTCAGAGATTTCTCTGTCTTTCTGGAACTGAAGAAAGATTTTCCACTTTCTCTTCCCCGCATTTATCTTTCCGAACAGGACTATGAAGAAATCAAATACATTCCCCACGTGGACGATAAACGCAATATCTGTCTGTTTGATGATGAAAACATTAAGCTTAATACAGAAAGGCCTACCGATATTGTCAAAGCTTGTTCGAAACGTGCAGGTGCAATTATTGCCGACGGGATCAACAAAGTGAACACGGGTGATTTCAAAGACGAAGTGGTTGCTTACTGGTCGAATCTCTACGGAAGCAAAGATCAAGTATTTGAAGCGTATATGGGTGAAGGTATCGAAACGCTCGCTCCTGGTATTTATCAGGGATATCTGTTTTCTCCAGCTTATCACAATGTTGATTTTTTCATGGATTCGGGTACGCTTGAGTCTCAGAAAGTAATTGATTTCTTTCGCTTCCGAGGTCACAAGCTTACTGAAAAGTCATTTTTCTATCTGGGAGAAATTGATGAGATGAAGCCTCCATTTTCCTACGACAACAGGGGGGTGATTGATTTATTGAAGAAAAAATTTGAGACAGAATGGATTCAGATCCGAACATATCTAAACCAAGCTTATGATTCAAAGATATTTTCTTTCTCCCTTAATATCGATGGCGAGCTTTTATTCTTTGGATTTTATTTGGGTGCAATTAATCCGAAAATTAACGGTTGGAGGGAAAAATCTTTATCTGTATTGAATGTACTTGAAAAGGTATATCCAACGAAATCGGCAGCACGCATCCTATTCAAATACTTTAGCCAATCCCGGCTGCATAAGCGAACAGATGGACTGACGGTCTCTAAATCTCCATATAGATTTTTGCTAGCAGGATTGGGAAGTATTGGCTCCAATCTCCTACATTATCTTAATAGTTTGGAGGTCTCAGATTTTGTACTGTGCGATCCTGATATTCTTGGTTTGGAGAACGTAAACCGCCATTTATTGAGTTTTCACGATGTGGGGGTCAGTAAAGTTGATGCGGTATCTAAGTATTTGATTTATCACAATCCTTTTTTAAATCTAACCAAGCATCAGGGCTCAATTGTTGATTTGATTTCAAAACATCAATCGATGGTGAACACTATGGATGTTATTTTCTGTGCTATCGGAAAAGATGCCATTGAGAACTATATACTCCAGTGTCTGAATGATGGAAAAATCGTAAAGCCGGTGATGTTTTTCTGGGTTGAACCCTATCTGCTCGGCGGGCATGCACTTTACATAAATCCATCAACCGGATTTTCTTTAAAGGATTTGGAAGACGATGGCTTTTACCGCTATAATATCATTTCATCTGAAACTTATAAAGACCCACAATGCCAAACACAACTTCGCGAAGCGGGCTGTCAGGGGTCATACGTTCCCTATGGAAAAGCGGCAATCAGTCTGTTTTTCGCAAATTTGGCCCCGAATTTATATTCGATCATCGCTAATCCACCTAAAGACAATTTGGTTTTCAGTTTTGCAGGTGATCTATCCATTGCAGCAGCTCAAGGTTTTGAGCTTTCAGATTTTGGTAAACAAAATGTATCAAATCAATTAACAATAAATACCCTATAATGCAGTTTAAGATAGATAGATACGATATACTGTTACATGCTGAGGCCGTTGCTATTCTTGAACGGTTCACTCAGAATAAATCGGCTTTACCTGAAGCGGGCGGAATCATACTCGGAAAGATTATTGAAGGACAGGTGAACATTACCAAATTGTCTGTACCGACTTCATTGGACAAACGCTCGAGGTTTAATTTTGAACGCCATAAACACAGTGCCCAGATCATTTTGGAATATGAATTCTATAACAGCAATGGTCAGACGGTTTATCTGGGAGAATGGCACACTCATCCAGAGCCTTTTCCTTCTCCTTCAGGTACTGATCTGAAAATGATTCAATCGCAATTCAGAAATAATTTGCTCAAAACTGATTTTTTGATCCTTATGATCAAAGGCACCAAAGGGATATACCTTCGTGTCGTTGACCTAAAGGGATACCATGAAGTTCAAGTAACCTTATGATATATCATTCAAAATGTATTGTGTCAAGTAGCTTAAGGACATCTTGGTTTTCTGCCGGATAATGGGCAAAAAAGTGTGGTGGATATATGCTCTCCGGATTATAGTAGGAATAAAAGTGAAAGTCTATTTTAGGTGCTGGAAACGATTTTCCCGCATGACTGTAGACATCGGCATTTGAAAACTCGGGTGTAAAATACAATTGGCCAGCTATTGAATTTCTGTTCTTCATCACCGAAAGCTTTTCAAGATCGACATTAAACAAAATTGTATCGTTACGTACATAGGATTTTGGATATCGTTCTTTTATTGCTTGCAGGATAATGTGATCTGCGTCATCGCTGGGAAAGGTTTTTTGTGCAGGTCCATTCAAGAAATTAGCGTTATTTTCCTTTTCTTGATCTTTTTGCTGATTGGCAAACTTATAATTCTCTGTTAATTCTCTTTTGTAGAAAATGCTTCCTAATTCGGTCTCATTGTGGTTTCTATCAACAATCACGACAATGTGTTTTAAAATTCTAAACTCATTGATTTGTAGCCAGTCAAGTATTCTAGTTTCCATTTTCATTCTTTGGATAATTTTGAAAGTGTTAAATTTCTGTGTCTGGAATTTCCAGGTCAAGTTTATTCGCCAAAAACCTGATCGTCTCAGAGAATTTTTTTATCAATCTCCTGAACGAAACTGATGACAGCGCCGCCCTTGCCACATTTAAAACATTTGTAGATTTTCTTATCATTACAAAAGTACCGACAAATTCTTTACTAATCCTACTACTGTTTTCTCGGATTGTTGCGACTCCGAAATCATTGAATAAAACTTAATTTTCTTTAAGTTACTTTTGTGAGATAATTTGCTTTAACATTTCCATAATACCCTCTAAGTGTTCTAATACATTCCCGTTCACCCCGCTAGCCAAAATGAAGCCCGACGAAAGTCGGGTTTTTCTGTTTAATGGGCGAGCCAAGGATGCTTGAGCGAGGCCGGTTAAGCAGAAAAGCAAAGAGTGTAGCGAAAGGCTTCATTTTGGGTGAAGCCTCCCCGTTAGGGATCAATGAAATTAATCCCTCTTTCTCCGCGGAGAATAATTACTGAAGCTTGAGATATCGCCCCTTTTCTCTTTGTCATATTTGATGCAACAAGAGATTTTTGGATTGCGAAATCCTGATTTAAGAAACCGGCTGAAAACGGAGGCTGATAAATCAGGAAAACAGTAGTTCTATGCTGCCTTTCCTTAGATTTTGCGCAATAGCCAATAATCTCCATTCGATTTCGACTTTTTGCTTACCACGGAGCATGAACCGTCGAAATCTGTGATTCTGTTTTTCTCCAGCAGTATCATTAAGTCTAAGAAAGCAAAGATCAGCATACACGAACCCGTGGCCGACTTTCTTATTTAACCATCCCTTTCAGGTTGTCTCGTAGTGTTTTCCAAAAGGACTTCCCAACGGGGATGGTTTCTCCATTGGTAAGTTTGATTTTGTAGCGTTCCACATCCCCCAGGAACGCCGTGTTGAATATATAGGATTTATGCACCCGCATAAAGCCATGGAACCGTAATTTCTCCTCACAACGGCTGATCGTCATTTTCATGATATGGCGCTTGGTCAGCGTAACTACCGTTAGGTAATCCCCATCTGACTTACAGTAGATGATGTCTTGATACGGCACCGATATGATTCGGTTGTTCACGCTGATCAGAAACCGGGAGGCCGCATGGTCTTCCAAAGGTTTGATTTCTTTCTCTTCCTGGGTGCCCATCAATTCCCTCACCTCTGTACGCAGTTCCTCCCGCTTTTGCTTCTCCACAAATTTAAACAAGGCTGTGAGTAGCCGTTCCTTCGTCACCGGCTTTAAGATATAATCCACCACATCCAGGTCGAATCCGTCTACCGCATAGTCCGGGTAACCGGATATAATGATAAATTGAAACCGCTTGCCTAAGCTACGGATGACACTCAGTCCGTCCAAGTCCGGCATTTCCACGTCGGTTATAATCAAGTCTACCTTTTCGCTGCGTATTTTATCGAGCGCATGGATGGGATTGTAGAACATACCGACAATTTGAACAAAAATAATCTCGCTCAAAATGGACACCAGCCGGTCCATCTCCAATCGGTGATCTTCAATGATCAGGACGCTGATCTTTTCCTTCATGTATAAAATTTTTCAGGTTCAATACCAGGTGGACATGGTATTTCCCGTGTTCTATAAATTGATTTAACCGATGATTCTTCGGGTAATGCAGGGCTAAGAGTCGTTGAGCGATTTCCATGCCCGCACCGGTCTTTGCCGGGATGGTGTTGCCAACGATGGCGTTTTCAAGCATAAAAAAAAGCTGCCTGTCGTCAATGGTCAGCTCTACGGCTATGCGATCGTTGGGCCCTTTAGTGCCATGTTTGAATACGTTTTCGAGGAGTTGCACCAAGATACCCGGTGTGATCCAATGGTCTTTTTCATGGACGAATATACGGACGTCAAGGTTTTCGGGGTAGGGAAGGCCAGAGTCCATCAGATCAAGGTAGGTCTGGATAAACCGGATTTCTTCTTCCTGGGAAATCGCATCCTTACTTGTCGAATAGGTAAAATACGTCATCAGGTCCATGAGTTTATCCATGTAGGGTTTGCCCGCATCGGCCACCCAACTCGGCTGAATGCCGTTCAGGGAATTAACCAGAAAATGGGGGCTGATCCGGTTGCGTAACTTTTTTCTCTCTTCCCGTTCTTTGTCCAGGATGGTCCGCAGTAACATGTTTTTGTCCGCTTGCGATTTTCGGAAATAAGTGATGACAAACAGCAGCCCGTAACTTCGGACATGCTGCACAATGCCGCCAATCCAGGCACCCCAGCTCAATACATAAAAACCGTAATACAGCTTTCGGTAGGCCATCATATACACCAACCCAAATCCTCCGATGGCCAGCAGCAATAGCGCTATGGCGCCGACACGGGAAAGCGAATTCCATTTGGTCCCAGCGTACCAGAGTTGGGGTACGTAAAAAACCAGCGCAATAACAATCAGGGTGTCCATCAGGATGGTGAGCAAAAGGAGAGGTAGATATTGGCCAGGTTCGAATTGTTGCCCGGAGCGGGTATTGTAAAAATAGATGGCAGGTGCAACGATCAACCAGTATACGAAAATAGTAAAGAAGTCCCAACGGCTAATACCCGCTTTGATGTAGTATCTGTAGTTATCCATTATTCCCATAAACCGCTACGACGGCTGCGTGGTAGGGGTTTATGCTGGTAAATTTAACGAAATTGATCTAAAAATGGATTGTCCATTTAATAAAATTGATAATTAGACATATAACCTTCAAACGTATATAGGTTTCGCTGACGATCAAGGGTTAAGGGAACCATCGGATGGATGGCATAGCGGCAGGGATCGTCCTGAAGTTCCTCGATCCGGTCGGCATTGGCGGTCCAGCACTCACGGAATGTCGGGCTGTTATATACCTGCTGGATGGAGCATTCGTGGATGTGCCCATATTCCAGGTGATGTCCTAGGTCATGGCGGATATACCCCCATCGATCGATGGCGATTCGGCGGTGGTAGTAGGGATTAAATTGCAGAGCTTCACTGTAAAACCGGCGCGATACAATACGGAGCAATTGGGGGACATAACCAATGGGATCCATGGGGCCACGCTGGTAATAAAGCTGCCGCCTGCCATGAGAATCCTTCCCTTCTTGTGGTGCGTTGCGGAAGGTGATCCGGCTTAAGGCGGGTATACGTTCAAAGAGCTGCGCCGTGTCCATGGCTTCCCGATAGGATAATACCAGGTGGATCGAAGAAAATGTAAGGTTGGCCAGCCATTGCGTCAGGCGGTTCAGAACTTCGGTGCCCGTCGCATCAGTGTGCAAACGAAGTTCCAGGTGCTGACACCCCAGGACGTCAAGTTCGCCCAATAGTTCGGTCGGGTCGTATGCTTCCATACCGTCATGGTATTCAACAAGTGCATGTTGGATGGCGTCCAAGGGATGGTGTTCCAGTGGGATGGGCTGGAACCGCTCATGGTTGTTGGTCAGGTACCCGAATTCACCGTCCAGCAAGGGGGGCAGAAAGTCCAGGTGCTGTGGGCTTACCTGAGCATAAGGCACGCGTTGCAGGTAATTGATCGCGTCGTGAAATGCATGGTCGATCAGGGACAGGCTACCGGTATGGAAATTGTATAGGGCGCTGCATCGTTTCCCGCGAACGGCAACGACATCACCATGGAGCCGGAATCGCGTTTCGTTGGGTTGCTTATTCATGTACGACCAGATGACTGATGGGTTTTTTACCGAGCCCGGTATGGAGTCCATAACCACCACTACGTTTAAACGTTAGGTACGTCTGGGCATAAAGTTCCGGGAAGCCGCTGATCGGAACGCGTGTCAGAAAGCGGAAAAATGCCGGGCAATCGGCCAGTCGCTCGGTGGTAAGGTAAGAGGGGAGTTCTTTAGCTAAATGCATAACGGTTGTTTTTCATGCCGCGATCAATGCTGATAAGCCATTCGGCGATATCCTTTTCAAGGTACGTGTTACTGATTTGCGATTCAAACAAGTATTGTCCCAATGGATTGACGTCCAGCAAGACGATCTCCCCATCTTTCCACATCATATCCATGGTGCAGATGTTCAGGCCCAATTCCGTTAAAAAGCTGATCAGCATACTGGATTCTTTTTCGTTGAGCACAAACCGTTCGTGGCGCATTTTCCCGGCAATCCGATCCAGCTTACTATCAATGGCTCGTCCTTGGGATGGGGCGAGCATCAGCGCCAACGCCTCAAATTTGCCGTTCAGGTAAAACACACGGATCTCAAATTCGGCATCCAGAAATTCCTGGTACAGGGAAGCAAAAAAGCGGGAGGGCAATACCTGAAGGTCTTCGTGGTCTAATCGGTGGGTAAAGGAAATGTAGGCGTTTTCGTTTTCCCGGTAGAGGACATTCCGATGGATCGGCTTGGTAATCATTCCATTTTGCCAAAGGTTATAACTTTCCAATACCTTTTTTTTACGGGTGAGTATCCGCGTTTCCGGGATGCGCAGGCCATGTTTTGCCGCAACTTCCAACGCGATGAGTTTATTGAGCTTCACCGCACCGTAATGGGGTAGCCATGTTTTATGGCGAAGGGCGTAAAACAGGTATTCCACGACGTCCATGGCTTCATCATTCAGGGTCTTATCCAATCCGACCATCTTGCGGAACTGGTCTTCCGGATTGGCCTCCCGGTGTCTTTCTTCCAAGCCGCGGAACCAGACGACATTGACTTCTTCGCAAAGGTCTATTCCATTGAGATAAACGCGCTGCTTATGTACGTTGATTTCAAGGTCTGCCCGGCCGGCCACTAGATCTTTCAGGCATAGCCGCATAACTTTTGATTTACTTTTGGCCAACCATCCGACTACGGGATCGGTGCCTTGCTCATACATGTCGGTGCATAATAGGAGAATCATGGTAAATAGGGTTAAGATTTTTGTGGTAGTAAAATTTGGTTCCTGAAGAGGAAGTCCATGGTGGGCTCATCGGCCTGAATGACACTTTGCTGGGGCGATTTGTCGTCCAGCAGCCCAAACAGTGCCTCCGGTATCCATAACATGCGGTATTGCTGCCGATCAAAGAGGTAGTGGTCTTTTTTTTCGGCAATTAAGGCATAACGTTCTTGGTTGACCCGGTATTCATCGGTATCCCTGGAGGTCTGCTGTTCGGTGTATGACCAGTCGGCCTGGCTGCGCCGTTCGACCAGGTTATGGATGTATAGCCATCCTTCCCATTGGGTGGGATCTTTTAACACTTGCTTTTCGAGGTACATAAAGAGCCGCTGCATGGTTTGACCGGCAAAGGTTTCTGCGTCAACAGCGGTGTCGGGATAAATCCATTCCTTAAATTCCACCTGCGTCTGACCGTTAGGGATGCGTGGGCTCAGGATGGGAACGATGGCGGCACCGGTGAGGTAGCTGAGGTAGGCAGCGCCGCTACTGACTAGTAAAGCGCCATCCAAAAAAGGAATGCGGATTTTCCGCTGCTCGCTTTTATCAATGCGCTGCCGCGAATCGGCATCAATAAAAAGGAAAACGTCTTTACCGGAGCGAAGTTTCCGCACCATGCGGAATATGGACATGGGCGCGCCCAAATCCAATAGCTCGAGCGAGAAATTACTCCCATCGTGATTGGCCAATTTTCGGGCGTCGCTTGCCAGGTCGTCCTTGATTTTCTGATAGACTTCACCGGCCATACCCACCATGACCTGAAGCTCGTAAGCCGAAAATGCTGCTAGAGACGCAAAAAAAGACCCATAGTGGAAGGATACCAAGATCCTTCCACAGGTATGGGCCTGCCTGAGCTGTTCGTGTGCGCCTGTGAATGTGAGCTTTTGCCGGATTTCAGGCAAGGTCCGGCGATCGATCAACGCGAGCTGTTCCTGGTAGTAAACCTTGCGGAAAAAGCCGTCCTGATCAGCAATTTTACTTGGACAAAGGTGATAGATGGCCGCAGAGAGGCGCAGGAAAGCCATACGGTCTTTGCTGGATGGATGGTCAGCCCGCAGACGGTGCGTCTTTTTTTGCAGGTCTCTGACCAGCTTTTCGTATGTGCTTATTGTTTTCTCAACCATGGCGCTTGTGTTTGGGCGTGTTCGCATTGATCGGATGATCCTTAATAGTCGAAGCAGCAAGAGGGTACACCGATTACATCGTCATCGGGATAATCCCTTTCTTGTAATTTAAGGATCGTCTTTTTAGGGAGATCGACCAAGATCATTTTGTTCGCGTTCTGAGGTGTTGTCGCGTGTTTTTTCGGAAGTTCATGCACGGGTCGTTGTGCTTGCATTTTGACCGTTGTTCTCATGATAACATCATTTAAGATTTAACCTATTGTTTTTTGCTATAGGGACAAGGATAATGATGATTTTGGGCTTTGGAGAATAAGATCGATGAACGGAAAATAAATCGGGATCAACGGGAAAAATAGCCTATTCATCACCAAAAAAGAGCCGTTAATGATTGCCATAACACGTTCGGACTAGGGCAATAGACTGATAACCGGATAAATGGATAAATAAGGGGTAAAGGGACAATGAAGGGGGGGGTAGGGGACAAACGGCCTAGACGGCTATTTGGTCAAAAAGCTGTTGAAGGGCGTTGACAGCAGGGTCAATTTCGTTGATTTCCATATGGCCGAACCCAAAGAGGTAAGCAGGAGAATTCTGTGAATCGAGGTAATAGCGATCGGCAGATAGCAGACGTATGCCCGATTCGCGCAACAAGGCATCGAAGGTTTCAATATCAGTGGTTGGCTTCAAGTGTAGCCAGCAGGCGAGTCCGCAACTTGACATGCTGAAACTGGCATAAGGGCTGAGGTGTTGCGTTAAACTTTGCTTGACAATTTCGCGCAATGCTACCCGGTCCCGCTGTAGTCGCTTTTGCTGCTGTAGAAACTTTCCGTTGGACAAGGCTTCGCAGGCCGATTCAACCAATCCATCGTCAGGAAGCAGTGCGGTATGCTGTCGCGATAGTTTGAGGGGCGTGATATAGGATTCCGGTCCGGCGATCAACCCGAAATAACAGAAGGGCGACAGATAACTGCTGACATAAAAGCTCTGTAGCGTATGGGGGTAGTTGCAGGTCGAATTCAATGGATACTTACCATCACTGAACCAGAGATCATGGTCACCGACGTGATCCAAAAATAAAACTTGGTGGCGTTGGGCGATTTGACGGAGTTTGTCCAGATTTTGCCTGCCCAGCAGTCCGGCCGTCAGGTGATATAGGTGCCGGTCAAGAATGATGGCACTTACCGGAAACATCTTACATAAGGTATTGACGTGCCGTAGGTAAAGCGGTGTGCCATCCATGGGTAGATTAACGGACATTGTAATCACGTTGTTCTCCTCGAGGATGGAGAGGATAGACGGATCACAGGGACAGATGACCACGGCCATTTTTCCTGCCAGTAAGCGGTAAGCAACCTGTGAAAAAATATGTTGTTGTCCTTCAAAGAGGCAGAGGTTATCGGCTTTAATGGCCGTTCCGTAATGTTTGTTGAGATGTTGGGCAAGGAGGGTTTCCAGTTCCCACACACTGCCCTCCTGGCGGCTGTCCAGCCAGTCCGGCGGGGAAAGCAATTTCCGTTCACGGCGTACCGATGGCCGTTTCCCAAATCGGAAACCTTCCAAAGGGGCCGGTTTGGGACGCAATTGGTGTAACTCATACCTCCATTGCGGTGTGGTTTCTTCCAAACGTTTATATAGGTTTGCTTCAATACCCGCCCG
Source organism: Olivibacter sp. XZL3 (assembly GCF_004368405.1). Classification (GTDB taxonomy): domain Bacteria; phylum Bacteroidota; class Bacteroidia; order Sphingobacteriales; family Sphingobacteriaceae; genus Olivibacter. Next base: position 2,715 of record NZ_SBJH01000004.1, on the reverse strand, counting down.
TTGCCCCTCGGGAAAGCGGATATAGTAACATTTGCCCGGCTGGCTAGCTAAATATCCCTTGGCAACCATGCGGTCATAAGCTGTTAAAACCGTATTCTTGGCAATGGTATTGGACTTGGCGAGCTGGCGTGGACTTGGCATAACGGTTCCTTCCTTAAATTCTCCAGCAAGGATGCAGTCTGTTAAATAACGTTCTACTTGAATATATAGTGGCATTGGCATCTCCTTGTTTAAAGGAATGCCTATAATTTCTGCTTTTGTAGTGTTTTTTTGCATAGCTGGCTGCTAAATGTATGTGCCTTTATCAAAAATACTTATTTTATTGGATAGCTGGATGGAATATTTTGCGAATTGCGTAAAAAAACTAGGTTTATTATTAGGTGCATATACGTTTTAATTCGCTCTGGGTATTAATGGGTGATTTTTTTTCTCAGATTTTGATATTTTCATTGCAATGTGGATTTTTAATCGGAATATCTAGCAGACCGGAGATGAGCTCCAGTATTTGCCGGAATTGTTTCGAAGGAATCGTTAAGGACACTAGCAAGAACCCAACAGAAAAAGCAGCACACAATACAATACAAAACGCAAAACCAACCATTTCCGTTGGCGGTAACGAAGCGGACTTTATAGAGTTGTTTATTAGGCTTTGGCAGGAGCGTGCAAACAGGGATATCCAGTTAAATGTAGGGGGATACCTTTTATCAGATGGTACGGCACCGGGTGCTGAACACGATCCGGAACGACCATACAGCCAGTTCCTTTCTCGACCGCTTGGCGCTTTTGCCAACCAGACAGATGGGGAAAACCGACGCGATGGCTTCGGGGAAGCCCTTAAGTCCATCGATGCAGGCGATCAGGATATCCTCCACGCCGCGCTGCTTCAGGTCGGTCAGCACCGAAAGCCAAAACTTGGCACCCTCGGTTTCCGACAGGTAAAGGCCGATCAGGTCCTTGCGGCTGTCAATGTCAATCCCCAGGATATTATATACCGCGCGGGTCTCGACCGAGCCGTTGTGCCGGATTTTATAAAACATACAGTCTAGGAAAACGAACGGATATACCGCATTCAGCGGACGGTTCCGCCATTCGGTAACCGCAGGGAGCACGCTGTCGGTAATGCGTGAAATCTCCGTGGCCGATATCTCCATGGCGTACATCTCGCGGATATAATCGCTGATGGCGCGCGTGCCCATGCCCCGGGCATACATGCTCAGAACGTTGCCCTCAAGTTCTTCGGTGATGATCAGCTGCCGCTTGGGCACGATCTTGGGCTCAAAGGTGCCTTCACGGTCACGGCCCGTCTCCAGTTCGAAACTGCCGCCGCTCATGCTTCTGACTGTTTTCTTGCTCTTGCCGTTGCGGCGGTTGGACCCGCCGGAGGCCTTCTCCTCCTCCAGGTGGTTGTTCAGCTCACCATCCAGCATGGACTCCAATAGGTGTTTCATCAGGGGTGCGAAAACACCGTCCGTGCCGCCTGCTTTCTTGCCGGCGTACAAACCTTCCATCGCTTCCTGTTTGAAGCGCTCAAAATCAAATGGGGTTTTCTCTTTCATTAACATGTCACTTGATATTTCGAATGTAAAACTATTTATTCGTTTTATCCAGTGACACAGTTGGTGTTACACTCTCATCTTTTTGATTTTGATATGAAACAATTACGTGTGTTTGTCGTAATTCTGCTAATTTTTTCAATGGCCTGTCCGCGTTATTCGTGGGGGGCGCTGATTCTTAATCCTCGGGGTGATTTTATAGGGATGCCCTTAAGTATCCTTCAATATAGTCCGTTTCACGATTTTCTGATACCGGGATTCTTTTGTTTGTGTTTAACGGACAATCGAGTGTATGCATTGCAATTGCGGTAGCTAAAAAATTCCGATGTTATATGTGGCTTGTCATATTTCAAGGTATGGCCTCAATGGTGTGGATCGTAACGCAGGTGATCATGATCCGTGCAATCAACTTACTCCATTATATACCTGGCGGAATCGGTCTTGTCCTGCTCATTTCCGGAATCATCTTAAAAAGGGGCCAGTGCTGAATATGATAAGTAAGAACAGCAGCTAAACTATAGTGGAGGGGGATCGTTTACCTGAGATTGTCTCTAATAATTGCATGAATTGCATATTGGGTCAGAACACCTTTAGCGTTATCGCTTGCATTATATCCGATTCTGAAACCCCAATCATAGGCTTGTCCTGTGAGCAGCAATGCTAGCTCGTACCACTTCTTCAAAAAGAATTCCCCTTCCCATATCATAAGATAAATTAGCGGTTCTCTTAGATTGTTTGTATGCTTCATGCTTTAAGAATCATTTTTAGATTTATAAGGTTAAGGTATCGTTTGCCTAAATATCCCATTTCCCATATTAGTTAGGTTCATTTTTATCAATTTTCTGAGTTGCTTGATTTAAGGTCGGAATGGTTTGAAATATCTTTTTTCAGTCATAACATTTATCCATACCATTGCAATATTAAAAAGGACCCACTACCGTCCAAAACGTTGAAAAATAATTAAGGAAAAAGAAGGAGGTACGGCTGAAAAGCCGTATGTTTTGAGTGCTTAAATCAACCAATAACCTCCGATGGTACCATCCGCTATGCGGATAGCATGAATGCCATAAAGATATAATAATATATCGTTAGTTTGAACTCTGAAGGATAAATACAAGAAATGAGAATAGATCGTGAAATATATCTTTGGATAAAAAGCTCC
>NZ_SBJH01000122.1 GCF_004368405.1 Olivibacter sp. XZL3 | reverse complement strand
AAAAGCTTTCTTTGATTCTTTCATGGCCAAAATCAGAAAAAACCCAAAGGTGATGGGAGCCTTTATCTACGAACTGTTTAACGAGCCGGAAAAAAATCATTCGGAAGAATCTTATTACGGCATCATTAACTGGACGCAACCTTACAGCACCTATAAGCCAACCGCTTTTGCTGCACCGATCTTAAAATAATTGTTATAAGCTAGTTTATCACTGCATACCAAATAAAGCGGCATTTAGCCGCTTTATTTGTTTAAGCTCGAATATAATTCCGTGTATTGTCGCGCGTTCTCCGAGACACTAAACTTAGCAGCATAGTCCTTCGCATGTTGCCCTTTTTCATGCAGTTCGCTCCTGTCGTTGATAATATCCGTTAAAATCGACGACAAGGCATGCGCATCATCCATATTGAAAAGCCACGACACCCGATCGTCGTGAAGCTCAGTAAGCCCCCCTCTCGCGGCCATGCAAACCGGCACACCATAAGAAAAAGACTCTATTACCACACGTCCAAAAGGCTCGTTCCACACCGACGGCACAATTGTCAATTGCACTTGCTTATAAAAATCAGCGGGCTTAACCTTTCCTAAAAACCGGCAATTGACGCCTTTCAGCTGTCTCGTCAAATAACTTATATATTCTTGAGGCCCATCTCCTGCCAATAGTAACTCAAATGAAGAGGCGGGCACTACCTGTATCAATTGCTGGATCTCGGCAGCAAGATACTCAACCCCTTTATCTTTAGCGATCCGGCCCATATACCCTATTGTCAACGTTTGCTGCGACTTCTCACTTTTCGGCGCTACAGGAAGCTTCACTGCATTGTAAATAACTTCAAAATGCGATGACGGCCCGGCGTCAATCTGCTCTTGGTGTTTCTTTACGGTAAATTTGCTGACACCGACGAGCACGTCAGGCTTATCCAATAACCATTTTTTCGGAAGATGCGTCAATTTGCAGCTTTTACATATTCCATCACAATTCCGCGTTCCGTTAAACATATTGCACTTATGGCACAAAAGATAATAGTCGCGCATGGTATGAACCAAGGGCAGATGCAAGCGCTTGATGGTTAACCAAATGGCCGGCGAAAACCCCATCACGTTATTGGTATGGACCACATCCGGCTGTATTCTTTTAAGAAGGTAGGATAATCTAAAATGGTAAAAGGGATTCAGCGAATCCAATAACAGCCAAGCAGTAGTGGCTAAAAATCCATGCTTTTTGTTATCGTACACAGAAGAAATGTTCTTCGAAACAAAGCGGATAACGATTACACCATTTATTCGGGCGATCTCTTCCTTTTTTCCGATGGTAAAAACATATACTTCATGGCCATTCCGAACCAACTCCTCGGCAAGTAGCTGCACCGATACTTCGGCTCCGCCAACCAACTTTGGATAGTAAAAGGTATTGAATAAAACGATCCGCATTTTTTTGTTCATGGTTCGGTTATTTAAAGAACCACCCTCACGCCCTTCTCCCAGACAGGCCGCTATCTGCTCGGTTAATAGAGTCATATGTTAATCGGTTAACAAGGGTTTTCTAAGACTTTTAACTAAATAAGAAGACTGTGATAGTTTTATTAACGATGCTTCTTCCAAACTTTCGGTTACCACACAGTTAGCACCTACAATACTTCCAGCCCCTATAATGACCGCTCCGAGTAATTTTGCACCGGCACCTATCACACAATCCCTTCCCACTTGTGGGAAGCCATCCCCTTCTGGAGTATACTTCCCTTGTGTCTTTCTTCCCAGCGTTACACCGTGATACAAAACCGACCCTTTTTCTATAATGGCACCTTCCCCAATAACTAAGCCTACACCATGAATGATAATAACGCCTCCCTGGATCTTCGCCTTATAGTCAATATCAATAGCGTATAATACCTGAATAATCCGCGTAAAAAGCAAAGGCAATAAGGGGATCCTTATACGATAGAGCCAATTCGATAAGCGATAGACGAACAAAGCATGAAATCCTCTGTTAGCAATGATCGCCATAAGGGGATGCAACTCGTATTGCGCCCTTAATTCTTTGAGGTCGTACCAGGAACTCTTTAACCATGTTGTCATACTTGATAAATTACATTCAACAACGTCTTACTTGACTTTTCCCAGCTAAATTTTCGGCTCCTTTCCATATTTTTATCGATAAGCGCGTGAATCTGGCTTTCCTCTGCCTGAAGAAAGGCCTTGACGGCAGCCTCCAAGCTGGCCGTCGAATAGGGATCAAAATAAAAAGCTCCGTCTTCCGCAATTTCCCTGTACACTTCAAGGTCCGACAGAATGAGCGGACACCCGCTGGCCATTGCTTCCACAACGGGTATTCCGAAACCTTCATAAAAAGAAGGATTTATCATAGCTTTTGCCCGGCGATAAAGATCCGCCAGTTCATTATCATCGCATTTGTCTAACACCGTTACATTAGCGGGAATAGTAAAATTCACCTCGTTAAAGCTTTTTATTTTCGCACCGACGATCACTAATTTTTGATTGGCATTTGACGGCTTTGAAAAAAAGTCGATGATCAAATTGATATTCTTCCGCGGGTCCATGGAACCGACAAATAAAAAGAAGTCGTCTTTAACATAGCTGATGTTGCTGGTCGACGCTGCATTAAACTTATCTGCAGGGGCATTATATACCACCGAAACCTCGTCACGGGCGATCCCCAGCTGTTCAGTTATCTGTTTCTTTGAAAACTCACTCACTGTGATTAATCGCTTCGCCCGCTTTGCCAATCGCGGAATCATAATGCTATAGTACCGGGCAAAAGACTTGGTAAACCAAGAAGGGTTCACCGCATACGACATATCGTGTATACATAAAATCTGGTTTTTGTCGTATAAGGTCCCGATATTACAGAGACTAAGCAAAACATAGTTTTGCTGCTTTTTTAAGTATTTCGGTAGACTGAGATGCTCCCATAACAGCCTCGACTTGTGTCCGTCTACTTCCCGTATCAGGGTTTCGGGAAAAGGATTGGATGCACGGATCATTTGGGGAGGCACCAATATCTCAACATCTTCACCAAAATCAATCAGCTTTTTTACAATTTCAATTGCGTACCGATGGACGCCCGTTACTCTATGGGCTAAAAACTTCCCATTTACGTATATTTTTTTCCTCATATTCGGCGGTAACAATGCTATTTATGTGTATTAATGAATTCTTTAAACGTGTGATAGATGGGCTTTTTTTGATAGACACCATCCTTTAAATAAAGCAGCCCATAACTCATTTCGTCCGGATACCTACTCAAAGCGGGCTGATCAAATAGCTCATAAATGAAAAAGCCCTTAATTACTTTGTGCTTGGTGATGTCTGCTAAACTGCTTTCTACATATTCATTCTGCTTGGCAAATGAGGTTCGCCTGTTTCCTCGGTAGGTATTGAACTCGGTTATCCACACTTCTTTACCATAGCGCTCGGCAATCTTTGGCAAAAAATCGCCATAAGGGGCAACCACATTCGTGATATTTCCCATGTTTGAATACCAGTGATAACCGATAATGTCGTAATTTATCCTATACTGCTTTAAGATATCCAGATAATACCAGTGAACCCAGGTGAGCGACATACTTACTTTCAATGACGGCTTCTCTTTTTTCATGCCGTCAACCATGCCCTGCAGCAGCCACATCTGTTTAGCAATTAAATCGCTTTGATAATGTGACGCTTTTCGTCCGTCGTTCTTGGGATCCTTTTTCATCAGCTTCAAATCCCATTCGTTCCCCACTTCCACAACTTCTAAATCGCTTCCATACAGCTTCATAAATTTACGTCCCAAGGTGAAATACTCCGAATAAACGGATGCCGAATCTGGATTTGGTTTTTTGCTTCCGCTCGGAAAAATGGCCAACATCGGTTTGATTCCGACAGACCTTAACCGCCTCAACAATTCTTGAAAATACGGGGCATTCCGCGCCTTCCCTTCCCCGTTTATCGGAACGTCGATTCGATAATAGTTCACGCCAAGATCCCTTAATATCCGAATCTGCTCGTTCATCGTACTATATTTATATGCCTCTTGGGTAAGGGGATGTCCGTTTACGCCCCAAGCAAAATGCTGATCATCCCCTTGGCCATACAGATTCGAGGAAAAAACTAGCAGGAAGCAGCTAACAAAAACGCGCACGCTAAGAAGTTTGTTCATCAGTTCTCTCATTACTTTTATCAACCAGCACATGGCCAAGCGCTAAATAAATCCACATGGAAGGATATCCAAACTCGGGGACGGTCAGCATCAAAATGAGGAACAGACCGATAAGCCCGAAGCAATAACACATCCATATATCCCTATCAATCTTCCTGAGTTTCAGTAAATTTGCAAAGAAAAAGGCACTAAAGGTAATTAAGCCTAGCAGTCCGCAATTCACCAACAAGGTGGTTAAAAAGTCTGTTGACCGGATGTAACCGAAGCCTATTCCAAACAATTGGTGCGGAGCATCAACATCCACCCAATAGTCATAATGACGTGTAATCCAGCCCGATCTACTTTGCTTTGAACCGCTATTGCCACCCAGCTTGCTGGCAAACACCGTTTCATAAACCCCTTCCATTTTTTCGCGTACCGGATCTATTTGAAGCGCAAACAGGAAAACAAGCGCAAAACCTAAAAGATAAAACAGCTTCTGATATTTCTTTTTGTAGATAAACCAAGCGATCTGAAATAAAATCATTGCGCCATAAGCCGTGGTAGAAAAGGTCAGAAATAAACATCCAAGCAAAAGGATATTGTCAAACCTGTTCTTCAGTGCATGGGTCAGCGCCCAAAACGGAAAAACTGTAAAGGCAAACATCGACGGTTCGCCCGTTAAGCTCTTCATACGAAGCACATGGAATCCGGCTACATTCATCATTTGCGACAACGAACCCGACCCTTCTTCATTGGAAAAGGTCCTATTGGTTAAGAAGTCGCCTGTCGTTCCGGTCACTTGGAAGTATAAAATTTCGTACAAGCCATAGGCACATAATATCCGCAATCCATAGTACACATATGTTATTACCTTTTTGTCGGAATAATATTTTACAAAAAGATAAATGAAAAACGACATGACGAGGTACATGGCCTGCGTAATGTGGGTAGAACGGAAAAATGTATGCAATAAGTTGCCTCTGTCGACCAGTAATAGTTTATCACTTAACTTCAGGTCCAGTGCCAGGTTCAAGGACTGAGAAACCAAACTGAAGAACAAGAAAACCAACACAAAGGCAAATAATTCCTTAAAAAAAGAATATTTATATCTATTCTCCGGAAGGATCACCAGTAATCCCATCAATAAGGCCGCCAAAACAGTCGTCATGGTAGTACCTTGCACCGAAGGCACTACTAAAAACGATGTGATAGGAAAAAATAGCATCATAAAATTGACGTAACGATTAAAAAAAATCGTAATGTCTGATGTCTTCTCCAGCTGATAATCTGCTACAAGCATAGCATTTCCTTTTTTATGTTTTATTTTCCGAACGTTCTTTTCCAAATCGATTTACTGCCCGGTTCCTCGTGATCGTAACCATAGCCATACCCGTATGCCTGGTAGCCCGAGAATCGCGCATCTACATCATTCACTACCAAGTACATATCGCCCAGTTTATTTTTTCGCTTCAACTCGTTAATAAACTCGATCTGCTCTTTCTTGGTATAGTTATGCCGACACACATATACGGTCATCTCCACGTATTGTTGGATAATCATCGCATCTGATACAAGGCCAACCGGAGGCGAATCAACAATGACGTAATCAAATTTCTTGCTCAACTCGTTGAAAATATCTGTCACGCTGCTTTCCAAGAGAATTTCAGAAGGGTTTTCAGTGCGTGTACCGGCCGACAACAAATAACAGTTGCTATGCTGGCTGGGGATAATCACCTCATCCAAGGTATGCGTTCCGAGTACAACGTCGGTAAAGCCGAGGGTTGCTTCATTAATACCCATCATTTGAGCCAGCTTTGGCTTTCTAAGGTCAAGCTCTACGAAGACCACCTTTTTCCCGGTTAATGACAGTGCATTCCCTAAGTTCAATGACATAAAAGTTTTTCCTTCGCCATTGACACTCGACGTCACCATCAAGGTTTTAGAGGCCTTCGACTGCAGTGCATAGTAAAGATTGGTCCGCAAACTTCTAAATCCTTCAGACAAGATGGTGTTCGGCATTCCTTTACCTATTGCCAATGTCTGCGGCGTGGCGTTATGCGCAATTTTTCCGATAATCTCAATATCTGTATATCGTTCGATATCCGATTCGGAATTCAATTTCGTACGGACCAGTTCTTTTCCATTGATAAATCCGAATGGCACAATTAATCCCAACAGGCCTGCCATGATATAGATAATGCTAGGCACTGGCTTAACGGGGCCATTGGTACTTTTCGCTTCATCTACTATTTTAGCAGATTGTGCATTGGACGATTTCGCAATGGTTGCTTCCTCTCTTTTCTGTAAGAGATAAACATATAATTGCTGTTTTAGCTCTTGCTGCCTGCTGAAATTCACAAATGCCCGTTCGCGTGCAGGTACTTTGCTGATCTGGCTATTGTACCCGCTGTTCTGCCGACCCAATTCGGAGCTTGTCATCTGAAGCTCTTTCCTATAAGCGCTGATATTTTGCAGGAGATTACTCCGCTCAGATGCTATCTGATCTTTCAGATTTTGCAATACAGGATTGGAATCGGTATACGACAATTTTTTCTTCTCATAGTCTTGGATTAACGCATTATACTGATTTAAAGAAGCAGCAAAAGACGAGTTCTGAATGACCGTAGAACTAGGTATGCGCTGGTTCCGGGGATTCTTCACATAGGTTTCAAGCTCGCCCATTACTTTTAGCTGCGCCTCTTGTTCCTTTAACCTGTTGTAATATTCGTTGGCGTTTCCAATTAATATTCTCGATTGCTCAGATAGATCAGTAATGCGATTGCTACTTCTGAAGGTCTCCAACTGCGCCTCCACATCGTTTAATTCGGAAGCAACTAATGCCAAACGATCATCAATAAAGACGAGTAAACTATCGGCAATACGTATTTTTTCATTACGATTGTCGACCAAATATCGCTCCATTAGACTTTGGAGGATCTGCTCACCACGTTTGGGATGTGGATAGTATAATTGCAGATTTACCGTTGTCGCTTGCTTATCGCTCAGTTCAACCGTATAGCTCGACAGCAGGCTGCTAATGGCTGCATTTTCGGATATTACATTTACGATAAAGTTTTGTCCGACAGGTAATTTTTGAACCATCGGCTGCAAGGTCAGATCGTATTGTGCAGTTTGTATAGGCTCGTTTAGACCGACAACCTTATTCAATTGTTCATCCTCATTTACAACCTTCACTTTACCGCTTGGCAATAACTCTATTTCGAAATTCCGCTCTTTAACTGAATCCGTTTTTAGATTGACAAGCGATGCGTCAAAAGGAGCGCGATCATACAGCTCTACAAATTTAGGCCCGTTCTTCTGGCCTATCTTTATATTGAGTTTCAATTCTTTAACAACTTCTCGTGCAAGCCGTCTTGAGCTCAATACATCAAGCTCGTTTAACACATTCTCACTTGGTTTCAGTAACGACGAAAGTCCATTATCATTAGCGAACGTAGTGATAGCCTTACTTTCTGCCATATTTTTCTGATCCTTCAACATGATAACACTCGATACCAAATATTGAGGGGTTGCATATTTTAAGTAAAGGAAGGCCAGACCTACAAAAATAACAACGCTTAAAAGAAAAACTTTCCAATAGCCTAACGTTCGCAAAATGAACGATTTTATGCCTTTATCTTTTTCCATGCCGCTTTGGGTTTTAATATGTATAATTTCATTAAAAAGTCGGTAATTAACGCCAAATCGCTATACCCAGTGAAATCAAAGAAATGAGTACACTCAGGTATCTGGTAGAGGCCGTATCCGCATTTAAAAGTTTTGATCGAGCCGGTTCCACATAAACCACGTCGTTTTGTTTCAGGTAAAAGTAAGGCGACTCGAAGACGTCCTTTGACGTTAAGTCCATTTTGACTGCTATGGCCTTGCCCGACTCATCCCGGCGGATCAACATCACATTGTTCCGCTTAGCGAACATGGTTAAATCGCCAGCAAAGGCCACTGCATCTAAAACGGATGTTCTTTGATTCGGAATGATGAAGATTCCAGGGTTTTTAACCTCTCCCAAAACAGACATTCTAAAGTTTGCGAAACGCATGCTTACGGTAGCACCTTTAAAAAACTCTTCCGCACGGAGCCTTACTTTCTCCGTTGCTTCGGTCATGGTTAAGCCGCCTACTTTGATGTTCCCTAAAACAGGTATATCAATGGTGCCGTCGTGGGCTACCATGTAGCCCGTAATCATTTGATTATACCCACTCGTACTGATGTTACGTGCAATTCCCGGCGTAACATTGTTTCCATTATTAATAGCTTCTGAAGCTTCTAAATCCACGGTATTAACACGGATATTAAGCACGTCGTCCGATTGAATTTTCACTTCTTCAAATTTTGTCATGTTGAATTCGGTGCCGGATTTGACTTGCGGCATATCTTGAAAATACTGAAGCTTCTTAGAGCTGGAACATGACGCCAGAAGCAGGGCGCCTAAGATTAATAATTTTAACTTTTGTAACTTATTTGTTTTCGTTTTCATACAAGATTTCATTTTTATAGGTAGAAAATATTAAACGGCTTCATGTTGCATCGCTACTTCTTTGCTGAACAACTGCACGTACATCTTATTAATTCGTTTGTTTGAAAGAAATTCAGCAGCCAGATCTGCGTTCTTCTTTAAATCGATGGTCTTAAAAATTGAATCCACTTTTTCTATCATGCCTATATCAAAGATTTCAATTCCCATCGCCCGTAAGTACGGAAAGACTAAATTTCGTCTATTCATAAAAACGAGTTTGCCCATCAATAGCGCCATCCACACATTTCCCATGCCGACAGGTCGTATGGAGTTACTGATAAACACGTCGTACTGATCAAAAACCTCTATATAGTCGGTAAAGCTGACGTATTTGTCGAGATAGCTGATATTGCCGTTGGCACCTATCGTTTGAACGGCATCCTTTAACAACTCGATGTACCGCTCATTCCCATAACTGATCGGGATGAGGATTTCTTTGAAAGGAATATTATTTGTCTTTTGTATGGCGTCCAGGTGATTATTAGAAGCAACGCCGGAATTGCCGAGAATACACCGAAGTTCAGTTATGCGCTTTCTAGACGATTGAGCGTTGCCGAAACGTCTTCTCAATACGTTGGCATCCATCTCGAACATATAAGCAAACTGCTGGTGTTTGGCACGTAAGCCTTTGATATTACGAACAGCATATTCGTATTCCGGCTCAATCCAGGTGAGTATATTATCAAATTTGCTGAAGATTCTCGGTAAGTTGACACGCCTTATTACATTTTTTGGACGCCAATAACCCAAATTGAAGGAGAACCGCTGAGTGCTTACTTTCTTTACTATTTCCTTTGTAAGGAGCTCGTAAAGTGGATAGTTCACCAGGTCAGAGCTATAGAGTTCTTTTCCCCAGATCATCCAATTAAGCTCTTTAAAAGAATGTTCAAGCACCCAATCATACATGTCTGGCGTGAAACAGTGAATAAACACCTTTTTGTATTGCCGGGTATCTCCTATCAGGTCCTTTTCGCACATCCTACCGTGTACTAAGTCGCTACGTTTGATGAATTTAAGGGGGCCACATTCCTTAACTATGAAGATGTTATTTTCAAGCAAATTGAGAGATTCGAGCTTCTCTACAAAAGGGTCGAAAAATTTTTCATCGTCTATTAAATGTAAATTCATAACAACTGTAAAAGTGAAGTTGACTGAGGTACTACTTTCTGTAGTTACCTTAATTTTGTTTTAGTATTAACCACAAGCCTAAAAGCTGTCTTCTTTAATTATTCTGCACGCGGAGAAGTATCCGACAAACGAAATCTACTTCTTCGAATGATAAACTGTTATAAAGCGGCAAGCATAATACCCGCGCTGCCATGTCTCTCGCAATGGGACATGATGATGCATCTACATAATTGAGCGTATCTAATGATGGATAAAAATATCTGCGTGGATAAATCCGATTGTTGTTAAGCTCGTCAATACTCTTTAACAACCTTTCTTCGCTTGCAAACACAACTGGATAATAGGCGTAATTGAAAACACCTTTCGGGTTGATTTTAAGCCTTTGCACTTCTAAAGTGGACAGCCGTTCATCGTAATAGCTATATAGATCTTTTCGGTATTGTGTGAGGGAATCTATATAAGGAAAATTCGCCAATCCCATAGCCGCATGGAACTCTGAATTCTTGCCATTAATTCCTACCTCGCTGATCTGATCTACGTTGCTGAAACCAAAATTCCGCATATAAGCGATCTTTTTTAAGAGCTCGGCAGAAGAGGCAAAAATGGCGCCTCCTTCAATGGTGTGAAAAGTTTTTGTTGCATGTAAGCTTAAGGTGCTGATGTCCCCGTAATTAAACACCGATTGCCCCTTATACAGGGTACCAAAACAGTGTGCGGCATCATAGATCACTTTCAGCTGGTGTTTATCGGCAATCGCTTGTATCTGATCGATCGCACAGGGGTTACCATAGACGTGGGTCGCAAGAATGCCCGTGGTTTTATCGGTGATAGCCGCCTCAATCTTAGTCGGATCTATATTGAATGTTTCTGGGTCGATATCCACAAAGACCGGCTTACAGCCTTGCCAAACGAGCGCACTCGTGGTGGCTACAAATGAAAATGGAGTTGTGATTACCTCACCTGTAAGACCTAATGCTCTAATCGCAATCTGCAAGGCTATGGTACCGTTGTTGACAAATATCATATGCTTCACATCCAGATGTTCCTTCAGCCTTAACTCTAAATGGTTAACTAAAGGGCCATTGTTTGTAAGCCACTGCCTGTCCCATATGTCTCTGACATAGGCGAGATACTCTTCAACTGGTGGCAAGAAAGGTTTGGTAACTTGAATCATAAATATTGAATTTCAAATGAAATATCCTATTGATCGAGTATGACAGCGATCACCGCCTAAGAATAAACTTTTTTATATAAAATTTTGAGCGTTGAAATAACTGTGGAGCGCCCGAGGTTTTCAATCCTAATTGACGCATAACAGCATGTACATTGTCGATGGAAGCTCCCTTACGGTTAAGCATCATCTCGTATAAGCTCACGGCATATCGATCCTTGAGCTCGCTATTCCATATATTTTCTTGTTTAAGGTAAGACGCGATTCGAATCCGTAAATCCACATAATTGTTAACAATGCGCTCCATGCCTTCTTTGCTACGAGGCCTCGAAACAGAACCGGACTCTTCATAAATGCGAGCACCAAGCGCTGTGTCATAAATGACGCTGGCGCCCGATTTAAGTATACGAAACAGGAGGTCATACTCTTGGGAAGAGCTCAGGTTCACATCCCAACCATTCACGGCCGTCAAGGCATCTCTCCGGTATAAATTAGCACTGGTGATACCGGCGTTGGAACGAAGGATAGCTTGCCAAATATTTGTTCCGTATGGCGTAAAAAAGTTTTCCTCCTTGTTCAACTCCACATATACCCTAGTAAAAGCGCCGATGACCACATCTATATCTGCTCCTGCCAACTGTAGTTGGCGCTCCCACTTCTTGGGAAGTAACTCATCATCTGCATCCAAGAATTGAATCCATTCGCCTCGGGCTATTTTTAGCCCGGCATTTCTAGCGTGACATGCGCCCTTTTTCCCTTCAGACAGTGCGGAAACCTTAGTAGGATACTGCATCACATATTGGTCAATAAGTCGCTGCGTCCCGTCTGCCGAGTTATTATTAACTAAAATCATCTCCCAATCGGCATGCCCCTGTTTTACTACGCTCTCAACTGCCCGTGCGAGAAAACGTTCACAATTATAACAAGGTATTATTACACTAATCATCGAGAATAATTTTAAATTTTATATTAAAAAATCTAACATTAATATTAACACGGCGGTGCTTAACAAAAAACCAATCATCACAAAGCTTCGCCATTCCACTTACAGTGGTTACCTTCCGACAAGTCGATTTTCGGTATAACTTTACCGTCTTCTTGCACTGCAAAGATTGTCAAATCGTCAATAAAAAATGCGCTCTTGGGGCATTATGATAATAAATAGCGCATATAAACGAAATAATGTTGATTGTTACACAAAATCACACGGATTAACACAGCAATCGTGCATCGCATGAAAATAGCGATTAAACAAGTTCTAATTGATTTACAGGCTTACTCATTAATAAAGCCTTGTCAACTAAATTAAAGGCTAATTTTTGTTCGCTTATATAGCCGATAGAGGTCAGGTTTTTATAAAGCATGGCCGCCTTTAAAAGCTTTAGGCACGCCAATAGGGCTTGATTTTTTACGATAAGCGTTCTGCCGGCTAATATAGTTCCGATATAGGTGCTGCCGTAATAAAGCTGCTGAAAACCGAAATCATCGGCCTTGATATGAAAAGATGACCAATCCAAGTCATCGAGCCTATCTTCGCCTGCGATTGCGGCTTGCAAATCGTACCAATAAGTACAGTCCAAAGGCTCCATGCCAATACTTAGGTACCAACTTAAAGCGCGACTGTTTTTTTCGAAAACGTGGAGTTGAAACAGGTAGTCCCTTGCTGGCAATGTGCTTCTAATATCGTCCATCGCCCGAGTCAGCAAAGTGGTGCCGATCCGACTTCCGCGCACGCGATTATCCACAACGATGTGTTTGAGAAAAATAATACCATCCAAGAATTGAAAACAGGCAAAGCCGCAAAGTTCATTGGAAGCCGTGTTATACACATAATAAGTGGCATAAGATGGATGATCAAGAACAGACTGAAAAAATCGCAGGTATCCGTTATCCTGGTGAACAAAAAAACGGGAGACATTGGGGTCATAAGCGGTTTTCAAAGATTCGCAAATCGCTTTAACCAAATTTCTATCAGACCGTTTTAACTGGCGAACCTCGTACATAACTTTTGAAATTAGATTACTGAACAGCGCAGAACATAGCTATTCATCTTCGACAATTATAGCACAGCTTTTCCAAAAAGTCATCTTCCGTTTTAAAACTGTAGAAAAAAACGTATATAACTGCACATATGACCACGGAATTGCGCTTTTCAAGCTTTAAAAACAAAGACAAAACCACACGTTCACACTAAGACGTGACATCCCTCACACATTTAGGCCAAAGTACACACATTAGCCATAAAATGCGCTACAAAACAGTGAAAACCTCCTAAAAGAAGGCTATAACAGGCTAAATTTGACCTTAAATCGCTGTGTTTTCATGCGAGAGAAATTCTGATTCGAAAACACGACAAGCTAACAAGTAACATGAAAAAGCAAAAACAGTGGATAGCCATCTACACCCGGCCTAAATGGGAAAAAAAAGTGAATCACTTTCTCTTACAGCAGGGAATAGAGTGCTTTTGTCCATTGATAAAGACGAAAAGGCAGTGGGCAGATAGAAAGAAAATTGTCGAAATTCCTTTATTTCCTTCATACGTCTTTGCTGAGGCAGACCAACTACAGCAATATCACGTTGAACAGATAGCGGGCGTCGTAGGCATCGTACATCACTGCGGAAAACCTGCAACGGTTACAAAGGAAGAAATTAGCCGAATCAAGTCATTACTTCAAGCAGATTATCAAGACTTGGAATCCGTTTCTTTCGATCAAGTGAGCGCGGGCGATCGCATCAAAGTAAAAGCGGGGGTGTTGTCCGACTGGCAAGGAGAAGTAATAATGGTTAAAGGCAAATCGGTGGTCATGGTTTTGGAGCAATTTAACTGTGCACTAATTGCAAAAGTAGATGTTTCTCAAAAAAACCTGCTACCAGCTTAATGATTTCATCTAAAGAACGTAAATATTAGAACACTAAAAGCAAATCTAACCTAATGCAAATTACAATGGAGAAACACTATGGCCATATCATAGAAAGAATTATCAGACGCAATGGTTACAGCATCAGCGAGTTAGCGCGACTAACTAATGTAAATCGGCGGTCGATTTACAATTGGTTTAACCAAAAGAGCCTAAAACCAGAGATAATTTTTCGGATAGGGTGTGCATTGAAACACGATTTCTCAGAAGAATTTCCGGAATTGTTTACAGAAGACGAATTTCAGAAGGTAATCGCTCCAGAGAAAACAACACCCGACGAAACACCAGCCGCTACGAGCGAGGGTACCAGCAATTATTGGAAGGATAAATATATCAAGATCTTGGAAGAGTATAATCGTTTGCTCGTCAATCAAGTGAAGAAAGATCCTAAAAGCAATAAATAAGCAAAATATAAGCTTTACTTCTTACTTTTTTGACGATAATTAATTATTTTGCAGATCGATTATTATTCATGTAAAGCTACTTAAAACGACATTTACTTATGGCAATTAGCAACTTAGCTCCCTCCGTTAAACAGAAAATCGATGAGTGGTTGGGTGGTGATTACAATCAGGAAACGAAAAAGTCTATTCAGGATCTTCAAGACAACGAAAAATGGGATGAATTAAATGATGCATTTTACAAAGACCTCTCATTTGGAACCGGAGGTCTGCGGGGTATCATGGGGCCTGGTACCAATAGAATGAATAGTTACACCGTTGGAAAGGCTACGCAAGGTTTAGCAAATTATTTGAAGAAAACCTACCCCAACGAGACAGTGAAAGTAGCGGTAAGCTACGATAGTCGAAACCTGTCTTCCCTGTTTGCACAAACTGTTGCCGACGTATTTTCCGCGAATGATATCGTGGTCTATTTATTCAGCGCACTACGCCCTACTCCAGAACTCTCTTTTGCCATTCGTGAACTCGAGTGCCACAGTGGTGTCATGATTACAGCGTCTCACAATCCAAAAGAATACAACGGCTATAAGGCCTATTGGCGCGATGGCGGACAGCTGGTCGCACCGCATGATAAAAATGTGATCGATGAAGTGAATAAACTGACCATTAGCGACGTACTTTTCTCTAAAAAAGCAGAACTGATCAAAACGCTTGATCAAGAAATAGACGACAGCTATATTGGCAAACTCGCTGGCCTATCGTTGAGACCTGCTGTAGTGAATGAGCAAAAAGACCTCAACATTGTATACTCTCCTATCCACGGCACGGGCATTACCGTAGTCCCTAAAGTGCTGGCAAAATGGGGATTCGAAAATGTGCACGTTGTTGAGTCACAGGCAGAACCGGACGGCAACTTCCCAACGGTAGTTTATCCGAACCCGGAAGAGGAAGAAGCCATGTCTATCGGTTTGCAGGAAGCAACCAAACTGAATGCAGATCTTCTGCTAGCAACCGATCCGGATTCCGACCGTGTCGGCGTAGCGGTAAAAAATTTAGAAGGTAAATTTATCCTGCTAAACGGCAACCAAATAGGTTCTTTGCTGGTGGACTATGTATTAAGTGCAAAACAGGAATCGGGCCAGCTTAAAAGTAACGACTACACATGTAAAACGATCGTTACCACGAACCTGATAAGCGATATTTCAAAAAGCTATGGCGTCAATTGCTACGAAGTGCTAACCGGCTTTAAGTATATCGGTGAATTGATGACCAACCTTTTGGAAAAAGAGACCTTTCTGGTTGGAGGAGAAGAAAGTTACGGATTTTTGGTGGGAGACCTGGTACGCGATAAAGACGCCGTTGTATCCTGTGCCTTCATAGCAGAAATGACGGCTTACTATAAAAGCAAAGGCAAAACCCTGTTCGAAGCGTTGATTTCTTTATATACAAAATATGGTTTTTATAAAGAGCAGCTAGTGTCCTTAACAAAAACAGGCCAACGCGGTGCCGAAGAAATCAAATCGATTATGCATCGTTTGCGAACGGAAACACCAACAGCCTTGGGCGGCACTCAAGTGGTCCTGCTGAAAGATTACGAACACCGGGTAACCACTGATCTTCGCGACAATTCGCAACAGCCGATAGACTTGCCTCAATCGGACGTACTGCAGTTCGTTTTAGAAGATGGCAGTGTTGTCTCTGCAAGACCGTCTGGTACAGAGCCAAAGATCAAATTTTATTGCAGTGCAAAGCTTCCGCTTGCAAGTCAGCAAGACTTTGAGGATCTCAATAGCGCGCTCGATAACAAAATCAAGGAGATGATAAAAGATCTGCTCGACTAAAGTGATGACTCGAATCAGATTATGCATAAAAAAAACCGTCTTCTAAGACGGTTTTTTTTATGCCAGATTACGCGTTAGGAATTAAAACGAAAAGGAAACAGGCATGAAATAGGGAATGAGGCATACCGGGGTATGGTGAATGAGCTATTGAAATGGATGTAAAGGAGCATTTCATTGCAGTTCATGAGCTAATGCGTATTCTGGGTTTATGTAATTGCCTTTCAGAAAAAACACATCACTGTCGATTAGCCGTCTTTCCAAAAACGACTTTCAGTTTTTCAAGATTCATGCTGTGCTTGATATATCTTCTCAATAAGAATACCTTGATTTTTTGATATAAAGTCAATTCCTTGCCGTAACTCCTCAACATATGAAATGTATAGGTAGAAGGTTCAAAGGTTTTTAAATAGTCTACAATGGCACGTTTCTTACTTCCATGCAAGTGGTGAGCAGTACCGCCCCCCACCCGCTTCGCTTTCTTTAACAGCTCATCCATATTTCTGCGCGCAGGATGGAAGATCCTAACATGCTCTCCATACGCAATCGTAAAGCCCTGATCGGCCGCCCTCTTGCCCCATTCATAATCGCCGCCGGAAAATAAGTTCTCGTTAAAAAGGCCTACCGTATCAAAGACATAACGCTTACTGAACATGTTCCCGGTAACACAGACACCGCTTGCCTGCACGGTTTCAGCCTGTTTAAAAGCAAATACCTTCTCGTAGATTTCGGCATTCGTTGGGCGGCCTTCTTTTTCGTAAAAGATTTCAATATTTCCGCCGATCCGGTCGCAAGACTCTTTTTCGAATAAATCAACGGCAGCAGCTATCCAATCTTTATCCGGCAGACAATCTGAGTCGGTAAAACCAAAAATATCGCCCGTAGCATGCCTGATACCTGTATTTCGAGCGGCATAGGAGCCCGACTTCGCTTCATCAAGCAAGGTAACATTCTCGGCTAAATAGTCTTGTAGAAAATCCGGAGCTACCTCATCCGGGTCGTTATTAATTACGATCACTTCAAAGTTTTCTTTTGGCCATGACTGCTGGTTAAGTCGATCCAGACATAGCGCTAAACGATACCAGTCTTTATATGTAGGAATAATGATAGATACAACGGGACGCAATCCTTTCATATTAAATATACACTATTAAGCTATCTTCTCAAGGTTTTAAAATGGGACATAAGTTCGCCTCCCATCATTTTATATATAACAAGTAAAAAAATAAGTCCCATCAGGACTCCTGTAACGATAAAATTCACATGAGCAACGTTAAAAAGTAATACACCCGCTAAATAGGCCAATAGTGACCCAATTACCGGCGCTTTTATTTCGGAAAAAAGCTCATTAGTCGAAATCTTTACCGAAAGAAGGTATTTAAATGCATATTGAGCAATTGCCACATTAAAGACCTTGTTGTACAATACCGCCCACGAAGCCCCTACGATTCCTCCAACATAAATGCCGTAGGCCAATGTAGGAACGTAAACGACCGCCTTGATAATCTGAAGCTTCATTTCCAAACCCGGCCTTCCCAGAGCCCTGATGAGCACCGTATTGCTATTGGTCAACATCTGTATCATGATTGATGCAGAAAGTATCTGTAATGGAATAATCGCCGCCTCCCATTTGGCACCGAAAAAGGTTAGCACAAAAGGTTTTGCCAAGGCGAAGAATAGGGTCATAATCGGAAAAACGATGACGCAATTATAACTGACCACTTTTAAATAATATCTTTTTATGGCCACGGGATCCGATTGCTTCTTGCCATATAAAGGATACATCACGTTATTTATCACGCCCATTAAACGGCTCCTAAAAGTATCCGTTAAAACAAAAGCAAAGGAATAGGCTCCTAAGAGCGAAGCTGAAAGAAGCTTACCGATCAGTAAGTAGTCGATATTGTTTATAACGTAATTTACCAGATTTGTGCCCGAAGCCAGCACGCCAAAGCCGAATACATCTTTGAAAGCTTGCTTACTCCATTGAAACTCGGGTCGCCATTTTGTCGCCTTAAAATAAAAAGGAATCGCAAAGGTAACGATGGCAAACGAATTAAAAGCTAATGACCACACACCCGCTCCGCTAAGTGCGAGAATAATGGAAAGCACACCTGCAACAATATTCGCCGCTCCTTCTATACTGGCTATCTTTTTAAACTCCATCTTTTTTGATAGCTGCGCCTTATTCACCAAGTTGATCGGGGTAAACAAAATCCCTAAGCTGATCACCGGTATCAAACTTCTCAGTCGTTCCTCATGGTAGAACTCAACGGCTAAGGGTGCAATCACTACACTCATCAATAGAAACAAGAGTACAGACCATATAATACCTGTCCAAAAAGCCGTATGGTAATGAACAGGCTGTAGCTGTTCGTCCTTTCGCTGAATTAAAGCTGCTCCAAAGCCAAGGTCGGTAAGCACTTGCACAAAGCCGGTAAATACGGCGGCCATCCCGATTAATCCGAACTGCTCGGGCAAGAGTAGCTTGGCTAATACTAACTTTACAATAAAGGCAAATGATTGATTGATTACTAACTGAGCCCCATTCCAAAAAACGCCTTTTAAAACAAGAGTTTTAGAACTATCCATGTTTTAATTACTTGATGTTGAATTTCGTCGTAAAACTAAGGCTTAAATCTGTAAATAAAGGGCAGTGAGAAATGAACGTTCCTTTTATGAGAAACACGAAGCAGAAACCGCTCTAAAATGTATAAAAACCACAATAAATCACGACTATTCACAGGTCAAACTCCCTCCAGCCTTCTTAATATAATATAAAACCAGCCTTTTATAAAGGGCCTGCCGACCGAAAAAACAGGCAAATTCCAAACGAAGCCGCTATTCCAAAGTGCCAAGACCAAGCTCGGGTTCATTCTTGCCCATTCATTACCCATTTATTGGCCAAATTAGGTACACCACCTGTTCTCTTGCATCAAAAAAGCTATGTTTGTACGGTTTATTGTCATATAACAGCCAGGTTTCGAAGCAAATACGGCTTCTTTTAGAAAAGGCTGGCACTTTAAGAAATTCAACCATGAAAGAAAACAACAACCGGCTTCAGTTTTTAGATTGCTTACGTTTTTTTGCGGCCCTATCGGTCATTATTCAGCATATATTTGAGCGTTTATCACCGCAGTTTGGCTGGTTTAGCTCAAACTATTTTCAGTTTGGCGTCTTCGGCGTGTCTCTTTTCTTTATAACGAGCGGATTCATCATCCCCGTCTCTATCGAAAAACACCAGTCCATCAAAAAATTTGCAATAAGCCGTATTTACAGACTATACCCATTGTTTCTAACCACTTTGGTATTAAAAACATCGCTCATTTTGAATGGAACGATAAGAGGCGTTGATCCGACCTTGACCGTCGTCTTGGCCAATATCACCATGATGGCCAAATTTATTGGTCAACCGCTTATTGAAATGTCCTTCTGGACATTAAATCTCGAAATGGCATTCTATATCCTGGTTGCCATATTATTCAAAATGAACATACTACAGCACAGTGTTAAAATAGCTCTTGTTGCTCTTAGCGGCGCACTCGCTATTGGGGTTGTAGCCATCTATCTTCTCAATCTTTTCGCCGGTGGCATGCTATTAAGTTACTACCTGGCCACTATGTTTGTCGGTACAGTGTATTACAGAAACATGAAAGGTTTGGTATCAAACAACACACTTTGGTTCACCATATCCTTTGCTATTATCGTCTTGACAATAAACGCCTACCTTACATTCGGTCATCGAACACCAACCCCAACGCTCTTTGGTGGCGATAGTTTCTGGCCGGTGTTTAATGCCATTTTTCTCGCATACGCTCTATTTACCTTGGCCTATATTTTCCGGTCGGCATCTTACCCGAAAATTTTCGCCTATTTCGGCACAATTAGTTATTCGCTGTATTTAAATCAAGGCATCGTGATACGACTAGTGCTTCCGGCTATCGCAAGCCCGATACTATCAGCCACAGCCACGATTGCGATCACCTTTATTATTTCCGCTTTCACCTATAAATACATCGAGCTTCCTTTCATTAACCGCAGTCGAAAGATTATCAAACGAATGGCACAGGAACCTGCTTTAGCAACAACAAGCGACGTTATAGCCCAAGAAGCTGAGGCTGCTAGTATGGTAGTTGAACCGGAAACCGTAAAAAATCCATAGTGCTGTTCTTAGTTAGGTATAAGGTACAGGATGTAGGGCGGTATAAGGCCTAATAAAAGGGTCTCGCGCCGGATTTAGATACGGACGTCGAGCGCATCCGCAAAAAAGAAAAGAAAATGGCGGCCAAAACAATACTTTTGGCCGCCATCCTCAAAAAAACAGCTAGCAGGCTACAAACTCATCCGTTAACGTTCCGCCACTACCTCTGTATGTAAAAAATCATTATAAGCTAAGGCAATGCCGTCCTTCAGTTCAACATGGTGCTTCCAACCTTGTCGATGCAGTTTGGAAACATCCATAAGCTTGCGAGGAGTTCCATCCGGCTTCGAGGTGTCATAGGTAATATCCCCTTCAAAGCCCACCACATCTTTCACCAGTTCGGCAAGCTCTTTAATCGTTAAGTCTTCTCCAGTACCTACATTTATCAGTTCTTTCTCCGCATAGTTTTCCATCAGGAACACACAAGCATCTGCTAAATCGTCTGCGTATAAGAATTCGCGCTTAGGCGTGCCCGTTCCCCAAATGGTTACCGAAGGTGCATTTGCTATCTTCGCTTCATGGAATCTTCTAATCAAGGCCGGTAACACATGGGAGTTTTGCGGATGATAGTTATCCCCGATCCCATACAAATTCGTAGGCATTACGCTGATAAAATTGCAACCATACTGGTCGCGGTAAGCCTCACACAACTTAATTCCGGCAATTTTGGCGATGGCATAGGGTTCGTTGGTATGTTCCAATGGGCCAGTCAACAGATAATCTTCCTTTAAGGGTTGAGGCGCCATTTTGGGATAAATGCAGCTGCTTCCCAGAAACATAAGCTTGGCAACCCCTTGTTGATAGGCTGCATGAATGATGTTGCATTCCATCAACAAGTTATCATATAGAAAGTCGGCTCTATAGGTGTTGTTAGCAATAATGCCTCCCACCTTTGCAGCAGCCAAGAAGACATATTCGGGCTTCTCTTCTTTAAAGAACGCGTGGACCGCATCCTGATCGCGAAGATCCAGCTCAGCGGACGTTCTGACGATCAGATTATCGTATCCTTTTGATTTTAGATGGCGAGTGATTGCTCCCCCCACCATGCCGCGATGGCCGGCGATATAAATTCTTGAATTTTTTTCCATATAATCAATTTTATTGTAGACCAAAATACCTTCGCCAATATACCTTCATGCTAATTAGCAGACAGAGCCACCGCATTCAGTTGCCGCGGAGAACCATCCGGTCCGACAGCGATGATATTATCAAAAATAACCCGTGTGCCCGGTCCGATTCCATTCAAGGCTGATTTCATTGCTGCACTTAACGTATTACCACTTGTAGACAGTACAATAGCATCGGCACGCGGCTTCGCTAAAATCATGGTAAATTTGGTAATATTAAATTTGGCATCAAAATCAAAATTTTCCAAACTGGCAAAAAGGGCGTTCTGTGCTTTTAAAGCAACGGAAGCCATCGTACCACCCGACTTTCCACCAAATTTAGCGACCGGATCCGGGATACGTTTTACCCTAAAGTCGGTTGTACTCAAGGTTTGCATTTTACCCGGAGCCACTTCAGCAGATACGGAAATTTTGGCCGTTCCCGGAGCAGATACCCGCGCCACGTATTTCCCGTTCGATCCAGACAGGCTGCCGCTACTGATGCTCACTTTCATCTTATCCGCAGGCGTACCCGGCGCAGATATCGATAAGGGGTTATCGACACCGATATAAAGCACATTCATTTTGTCGGGCGACACCACAGCAGAAGGTCTAGACACCTGGTATCTTTGCTCCGGTGTTCTATATTCCTTTACCGTTCCATCCGTTTGTTTCACTTTGATGACACCCGTCCAGGTAAACACACCTTCTTTAGACGTATTCACACTATAGACACCCTTCCCGTTGTTCACTTGCAAGGCACTCCCATTAACCGAAATAGCGGGATCAGCTTTCGAGTCGTAAGCCGTTAAGAAGACCTCTGCCGTATAAGGCTGGCCCTGAATCAGGTAAGACGTTGGTGCAACCGCCACAGCGGCAAATTGATCTAAGTTGACCACCGCCTGATCCATCTTTCCGAGAATACGTTTCACAATATCGGATTCAGCATTCTGCGCATCGGTTTGGATCTTAGTCAGAATCGCCATCGCCGCCGTTAAAGGGGTGCCATCTCCAAAATTAATCTCTTCCCATTTTTTCTTTCCGTTAACTCGCTTTTCCGCATCGCTCGCCTCCAGCGAAAAAGTGACCGTTTCGCGATCCTTTTCGTCCAACAATGCAAGCAATTTCTCGCGGGTGCTATTTATTTTTTCCTTTAAGGCAGCGCCCCTCTTTTTATTAACCATCAAATCAGGCGCTATGTCGATATTATCCCTTTGCGACAAGTCGCCCGTGTCCTCATCATAGCCTCCCCCCTGCTTTTCAAACTCTTTTTTTAGCGTATTGATGTACTCATTAAGCTCGCCCACAATCACACGTGCCTGCTTAGCCTTTTCATAAATAGGCCGGGCGCGTTCCGGTTCTTCTTTTAATTTGGTGTTCTCGAAGGCCATAAACAGTTGTTCTACCGAATTATTTACATTCGACCGCGAGGTTTCCAAACTATCATTTATATTCTTAAAAGCATCCAGTACGGTATCTGACACATTCAAAGCCAGCATCGCCAATAATACCAAGTACATGATATTAATCATCCGCTGCCTTGGGGTTTCTTTTCCTAAAGCCATTAACTGTCTATTTAATTATCAACGAATACTACCTAAACTACATGCGCGGTTGGTTCATCGCGCTCAACATATTTCCGTAAACCGCATTCAATGCTGCTAGATTTTTCGCTAACTTGTTGACTTCATCTTTAAACATTTTGGAGTCGTCCAGCGACTCATTGAAGTTCTGCATGGTAGCGCTAAGCTGTTCGTAGAATCTGTTCATTGACTGTAGGTGCGCATTCGAATCTCTCAATTCGCGCTCATACATGGCATTTAGCGAAGTAAGATTTTGGGTTAACTGATGTACTTGTTCATGGTAGCCCCGGGTATCCGAATTCGAAGAAGACATGGCCACTAAATTGGCTGAGGCCTTTTCAAAGGCTGCACTTAAATCATCGAATTTCGTTGAAGCCAAGCGCAGTTTTTCCGTAAACTCGTTCGTTGCAAAAGAGGCGTCGGAAATATTATTAATCGCATTCACTTTTTCATTAAAGACCCTTAAGCCTTTTCCTAAACTAGCCACGGTTTCGGGGCCCACTTGTGCATCGGCAAACATACGATCTAAAGCGGCCGTCGTAGAAGGAGCCGTTGGTGTCTGTACGGCCTGTCTTGCCGAAGCCCTCGGCAGTTCTCCGCTATAATCATCTGCCAATTCCGGATAAACCCGTTCCCACTCCGGGTCCTTAGCCGGAGGATTGAATCCCATTAAAAAAAACAACAACGCTTCTACACTTAATCCGGCCCCAATTATATAGTTGGCCATTACTCCACCAATGTGCAATATTTTAAATAAAACGCCTAAAATTACTACACTCGCTCCCCATGAAATTGCTACATGCAACCAGTTAGAATTATCTCTCTTCTTCATACCTTAATTATTGGAAATATTTATTATAGTTGTTTTTAAAAAAGATATACGATATACCAATTTGTACATTGACTCCCGGTGCCAAATTATAAGGGAAGGAATCTAAATCCTCTCGTAGCTCGGGTATATCAACCGGATCTTTTTCATAGATCTTTATTGCTGTTGACTCGGTTGGTATGTAGTATCCGATATTAACCGCCAGATTGAATCGCTGCGCCAGCCTTATCCCATTTAAGCCGGTCCCGATATAAGGCCTGAACTTCGACCATTCAACGCCATAATCCAGTTTCTGGTCGGCAGTCTTACGTGCGCCCACATAGCGCTCGTATTTGTTTTCAAAGAAGTATCCAGCACCTAGGCTGACAATCCACTTGCGCGCAATCCAACTGCCCTTCCCATAAAGAGGCTGCCAATCGGCCAGCAAGCTTACGTCCGAGCGGTTGATTTCAAATACCCGGGAACCTAATTTCATTTTAGAGGAGGGAAAAATACTTGCTCCCAGCCGTACGTTAAAAGCGTTTGACAGCGGGTACGATCCCTCAAGGCCTACACCCCTGGCTCCGACCTGTATTCCTACAGCGGGATAAAAACTGGAATACTCTTCCCAAATCTGCGCTTTCACTTGCAGACTAACAAACACTGCAACAAAAAATATAAGGATTTTTTTCATTCTAATCATTTGTTTTTTAATGGCAATAAAGCCCCGACTACCATAGGCAGCGTACATGAGTTATTCATTTTCTTTCGTGGTTAGCAACCCATGTAAGTTTCATTAATTATTTTTTTCAATGGCTGATGAGCGCTCGATGTGAATGACTTGTCCTTTGCTCACTGTTCCTGTTCTGTACCTTCTTCTTTTTTCGATTCGGCTTTTCGCTTTTTAACACTGGTTTCTCCTTTACCGCCGGCGCGTATATAGTCGTCATCTTTTGTTACGAGTTCATCCGCGTTAACGCCCTTAGGGTTTCTCCACAAACGCGCTTTGTAAAGCTTAATCTTATCTTCTATTTCATCGGGTGAAATATCGTCACTTTGCTCGCCGGTTGCATATTGCATCTGCTGATTTGGTGAGGACTGCCGAACGATCCTGCTCGAAAATTTGCGCTGAACAAACAGATCGTCCATCGTCATATCATAAAGTTCCCTATCAGGGTCGGATACGTCCATTTGCACCAAGGTATAACGTAGCTGGGGAAAATAAAGCCAAAATGCAGGCGTTTCGCCAACGGCATCTGCCAATTCTGCAGAAGAGTTGATCGTCATTAGCGGTGCGACGCCGATAATCCTTGTTTCCAATTTACCGCGCTGTTTGTCAAAAAAGATGTCTTCTTTAATCCGAAACTTCGTAACTTTCTCAGGATTGAACTCATTTAAGGTCATCTTCGCATCGATCTGGTTACCCTCATTATCGAAAATGGGTACTAAAACGCTGTCTGTAAAGCGGGCTTCTCCTTCTCTGGCGGACAGTCGGGTTTTGAAACCATCGTCCTCCGGATTGTAAGGCGTTAACTTACCCTCTTTAATGCCCTTCATAATCCCCTCCATTAAAGAGGCACCGGGAATCGCAAAAATGGCATTTTGTTCATCCTTTAAATCTATATCCCTCCATACCCGCTTATAAAAGCGGATGTTTTTTTGATTCACTTTCGGATATGCGAAAGGCACCGCATCGTGTAAATCATTCACCTGGTAATAGCCATCACTTTGAGGTACGGTGTCTTGCAACAAGCCAGTTTGCCCTCCCAATGCGGAGTCTGGCGTTGTTTGGCTCATTTCTTCACCAATCCGTGTGGTATCGGTTCGCTCCTGTGCTGACAAGCCAGAAAAGCAGCAGAGAACGATAGTAGCTATCAAAAACGTCTTCATAGAATAAATTCCTTTTTTCACCAATCTAATTTGTTTATCAAGTTCGGCTATGCTTCTTGCGCTAGCTCAAAAAAATTAATTTTTATATTTTCTCGTTTTCATTTGTGGCGTCGACATCTCGAAAGCCGACATGACGCATCTAAATCCAATATAGGAATGCGCCTCATCCTGCAGTTCGTAGTTTCTGGCATCACTGTTCAGCATACGACCGTTATCCTTCCATGAGCCACCGCGCACCACCTTGCGCTTTAAGGCATCATTTGCGTCATCATCCGCATCGTACAGTAACACCGGGTTCAAATCGTTTACGAACTCAATAGCCGATGGGCTAAAGGCGTCCAAGGTCCATTCCGACACATTTCCTGCCATATTGTATACACCAAAGGCGTTGGGCGTATAGGCCTTCACCGGCACCGTAAAAGTCGATCCATCTCTCGAGTAAGTGCCTTCCCCTTGCTTAAAGTTAACAGCGAGCCGCTTCTTGTCCGTCTTCCGGTCCTTTATTGTCAGTCGAGTTCGTTGAACGGTATCCACCGGGTCGAGCTTTCCTTCGGCAGCATATTGCCACTGAGCCTCTGTAGGCAAACTGAACGTCAATTGATAACCCTTTAAATAAGCGTTTTTCTGTAAACTCGCCATAATCTTTTTCCCACGCCAATCCGCATAAGCCCTTGCCTGTTTCCAGCTTACACCTACCACCGGATTATAATCGAACGATTGGTGGTTAAAATAGTTGACATCCATGGCGTTCAGCTGCGCATTCGGAAAATCTTTCGACCAAATATCTTCAATAGGCATTACCGCTACCGTTTCCGTTACATACTGATCATTCGTCCTGCCGTCCGTTTTCAAATACGAAAACCGATAATTGAGCAAGGTGCTGTTCGGCACCCGTTTTCCTGCTTTCATGGTCAACATTGGCCGCAAGCGTTCTTGGATATCCACGTTTTTGCTTTGCCAAAGTGGAGACTCTTTCTCTACCCGTTTCCAATTGATCAGTCGTTGACCATCCGTTTCCATGCCATTCTCTGCATCGCCGGCTTCAAGAAAATACTGATCATCTTTTAGGTAGTCAACAACCGCTACGGAGTCGGCAACCCAGTTCACAAACTCGCGATATTGTTTGTTAGTCACTTCCGTTTCATCAATGAAGAAAGCACTTAAACTAACATTTCGTCCGACATCACTGCTATCCTGCGAGCTTTTATAGAAAATGGTTCCAGAAGGGATATAGACCATTCCCGGAGGGGCAGGCAAACGGTTTCCCCGAAAAGTAGAGACTTTTGGCGCATCGTATATGCGATTAGTTTTACATGCAGTTAACAGCGATACGCCTACCATTAGCCCATAAAAGGAAAAATACGTTGGCCGGACGCTAAACTTTTTTAAATTTTTCAACATAGGTATACTTATTTTTTCAATTCTTACACTTAAACATTTAAACTCGCCATATAATTCCCTACAAATATGAAAGAATACACTACTATCCCCAAAAGTAAACCCATTTTTGCACTAGAAATGATAGCTTATCGTATAAATGTGTATAAACACACGCTTTTATAGGATGAGTGTTGTCAATCGTAATTTTTGTATGATAAAAGGGAGATCGCCGGCTGCAGCTATCATAGCAGAAACCGGCCCCGGCAAATGGCAGTAAGGGCGTGGAGAGCTTGCCCTCAGTTTCAGGAGCTTCAGTTTATCACCTTGATGATATTGCGTTTTATTGCTTCCAACACCAGTCCGGTTCTGCTCTTCACATTAAACTTATTGAACAAGCTGGCTCGATATCCGTCAATCGTTTTGATGGAAAGAAACATGCGCTTGGCGATTTCGTGGTAATTAAGATCGCTGCAAGCCATCTCCAAAAATTCCATTTCGCGATCAGTCAATGCGATCGGATTCACGACATCCTCCTCCGTCTCGACACGTATCAAATGGGAATTGTAATAACCCTTCGTCCAAATTTCCGTTAATGCCAGTTTCAGCTCCAAGGTGTTGATCGTTTTAGGCAAATAGGCACAGCAGCCCGCCCGTACCATCCGAAGTACATGGATCGAGTCGTTTAATACCGACAGGGCTGCGACTTTAATATCCGGATAGGCTTCCCTAACAGCCATTACCACTTCCGATCCCTCCATGTGAGGCATCAATACATCCACCAGTAAAATATCTGGATACGTATCCTGCCGCTGAAGCTTCCGTAACAAATCCTTTCCGTCGGAAGCATGCAGCACAACCT
Source organism: Olivibacter sp. XZL3 (assembly GCF_004368405.1). Classification (GTDB taxonomy): domain Bacteria; phylum Bacteroidota; class Bacteroidia; order Sphingobacteriales; family Sphingobacteriaceae; genus Olivibacter. The sequence continues at coordinate 9,854 of NZ_SBJH01000122.1, read as the reverse complement.
CCATATCGGTCAGATTATTTACCAACATAATTAATGACTCCAAAAACAAGGTGTGATCATCGACTATACCGACAGTTATTTTCATTTGATTATCTTTTAAAAAACAGTTATTCGGATCACTTATCAAACGCATATAGCGGAGATCGGTCCATAATAATTGCTACGTTTTTTTAATTTAGGATTAGTTATACCGCAAATTTTTAGCACTTAACTGAAAATATTTTTTAAGCATTGGTTATTCAGGCCTGGCAGCTCAAAAATATCGAATAATATTTCTTAACACAAGCGGTATACCGACGTACCAATATTCTCCGGCGTCCAATACACATTTTTCCACAGCCTATACCAAAGGACCAATTACGTGCCTTTCCTGCCAACTAGGGGTGGAGTAAGACCGTTACACACCTACGCAGAAGGGAAGCACCTCAAAAAAATGCGGAAATAGCGCGATTGCAAGACCACCTACGCGACTTTAATTATGTAAAAACTGTATAAAAAGTGTCCTTATAATGGTTTATGGTGTAAGGCTTAAGGTATATGGTGGTAGAAAGGCGCCGGCAACTGATAACGATAAAGGCATTACGCTATAGGCGATAGGCTTTAAGTCGCAAACGAATAATGAATCAATCACATATAGACCCTTCGGCTTCGCTCAGGGTGACGACTGTAAGTGACCATGACGTAAACGTGCTACAGCTCCTGCCACCGCTACTCTTCAGGCACTCACAACTGGCAACCGATAACTGGCAACGAATAAAAGGCAGTCAGCTATGCCTTTGCAAGCATAGCTGACTGCCTTTTTCTAACGAGCTAGCTAGTGGCTAGCTACCTATCGCATGTACTTGAAATCCGATCTCTTCGAGCTTTTTCTTATCGAGCAGATTCCTTCCATCGAAAATATTGGCGGGCTTCAGCATGCTGTCGTAAATACGTTGCCAATCGTAGTCCTTAAATTCATCCCACTCCGTAAGTACGGCCACCGCATGCGCGTCCTTACAAGCTTCATAAGGATCGTCATGAACTTTTACCAGTCGGCTATTTTCTTCAGACGCCCTAGTACCTAAGTAGTCTAAGTCGATATATACTTGCTGAGCCGGCACTTTAGGATCATAAACAGCCACCTCTGCCTGCTCGTACAATAAGTGATCGGCCACATAAATTGCTGCAGACTCGCGGGTATCGTTGGTGTCTTTCTTAAAAGCCCAGCCTAAGAAAGCAATTTTCTTCCCGTTCACTGTATTATAAAGTGCCTTTATAATCTTATTAGCAAATCGCTTCTTTTGGTGATCATTCATGATGATTACCTGTTCCCAGTAATCGGCTACCTCTGTCAATCCATAGGTACGGGCGATATATACGAGGTTCAAAATATCTTTTTGAAAACAAGATCCGCCGAAGCCAACAGAAGCTTTCAAAAATTTGGGACCGATCCGGCTGTCCGTACCGATAGCGCGGGCAACCTCATTAATATCCGCTTCCGTACACTCGCACAACTCGGATAAAGCGTTAATGGAAGAAACCCGTTGCGCCAAAAAGGCATTTGCCGTCAGCTTCGACAATTCCGATGACCATACATTGGTTGTAAGAATCTGTTCTCTCGGCACCCAGCGCGCGTATATCTCCACCAAAGCCTGTATAGCCTTTTGTCCTTCTTCATCTTGATCTCCACCGATTAATACGCGGTCTGGAGCCAATAAGTCCTGTACCGCCGTACCTTCCGCTAAGAATTCTGGATTGGAAAGAATCTGGAATTTAACGCCATTACCTGTATGGTGCAAGATATCCCGTAATGTGCTTGCTGTGCGCACCGGTAAAGTCGACTTTTCAACAACAATCTTGTCCGTTGTACTAATGCGGGCAATTTGCCTTGCACAAAGCTCAATCCATTTTAAATCCGCAGCCTGCCCTTTACCTGCCCCATAGGTTTTGGTAGGTGTATTTACAGAGATGAAGACCATATCTGCCTCATCTATTGCGCGGTCCACTTCTGTTGAAAAGAAAAGGTTTCGCCCACGTGCTTCAGCGACAACATCGCTTAGACCTGGCTCATATACCGGAATTTTACTCACATCCTGATCATTCCATGCGGCAATTCGCGCTTCGTTCAAGTCTACAACAGTGACTTGTATATCGGGACATTGTTTGGCTATCACCGCCATTGTAGGGCCCCCAACGTAGCCCGCTCCAATACAGCAGATTTTTTTTACTGTCATTTTAATAGATGAGATTAATTTTATTAAAAACTTGTGTTTTATTTTTCCACGAACATTTAAACAAAGATATAAAAAGTCGCATTCCGACCTTTAGACAAACCGTTACATTTCCTATACGAAACTTGCTCAATAAACACCTGCCACATCACAGTGGGCTCCCACTGTTCGAAAGAATTGCTCGCCTCACGCCATCGATCACGACAATGCCCAAAAAAGCACCGGCCGTATTAAAGATCAGATCGTCGATATCAGGTATCCCGATACCTGTTACGTATTGAACAATTTCAATGATCAGGCTAGCTAAAAAACCGATCAAAAATAAGCGACTGTATTTCCTTACGCCGAACACGATATAAAGAAATAGCGACATAGGTACAAACATGATAATGTTGCCAATAACATCCAGATAAACATCGCTCAGGTTGTACGCATGGGTATATTGATACCATTTCAACCTAAAAGGTATCAACAGGGGCTGCTGATTATTATCCAGCCCCCAAGTGGGACTTGGCCTTCGTCCTGCAAAGAAAACCACATATATTAAAATGAAAAAATAAAGAACACACCAAGCTCTCCACATCCATCTCATTATGTTATTCAATGTGGTCAATTAAATATAACTCTCCCCAAATTGCTTTGCCGCGTCCGCAACAACCTGTTTAACTTCTTGTTCACTATCAATAGGGCAAATCATCAAGGTGTCATTTGCTTCTACCACTATATAATTATGCAGGTTCTTTAACACCACCTTTTTATAGCCCGGCACGTTCACCATGCAGTTGCTGCTGTTATACAGAATGACGTTATTAGCGTCCGGTATAAGTACATTGCCTTCGTTATCGTGCTGACTTAAGCCATAAACGGACGTCCAGGTACCAAGGTCAGACCAACCGAAGTCAACGGGCAGTACATATACCAGGTCGCTCTTTTCCATAATCGCGTAATCAATGGAAATATTCTCGCACTCCGGATAATACTGCTCTAAAAAGGCTTGCTCCTCTACCGTATTATACTTGCTTGTCCCGGCCAGGAAAGTCGCATTTAACTTTTCCTCGTACTTTTGCAATTCACCTAGAATCGTGCGTACATTCCAAATAAAGATACCGGCATTCCACAGGTACTCGCCGCTTGCCACATATTCTTTTGCTACTTGCAAAACGGGCTTTTCCCTAAAAGCCGCCACCTTGCGGAAATCCGGAAAATCGGCCAACCCCTCATCACTTATCTGAATGTAACCATATCCGGTATCCGGCCGGGAAGGCTTAATCCCTAAGGTGATCAAGGCCTGGCTCTTTTCTGCCGCCTCCAACGAGATTTTAACATCCGCTAAAAAGCGCTCCGTATCCTGGATGAGGTGATCCGATGGTGCAATCACCAGCGTAGCCTCCTCGTTTAAAGCATGTAATTTGTGACAGGCATAGGCAATACAGGGGGCCGTATTACGCATAGCGGGCTCACCAATGATTCTGCTCTCGTCTGTGATTCCCAGTTGTTCTTTTACCAGCCCAACATACTTGTGATTGGTAAGTACATAGATGTTTTCTTCCGGCACAATTTGCTTAAAGCGATCGTAGGTACTTTGAATTAAGGTCTTACCCAAACCAAGCACATCGATAAACTGCTTAGGAAGTGATGTTCTACTAACCGGCCAAAAACGGCTCCCTACACCGCCGGCCATGATAACAACATAATGGTTTTTATTCATAGTTAACTTCTTATAAACGGATAAGTCAGGCTAAACAGCTAGCTCTTTCCACAAAGCCCTCGGGTAAACACCTTTTTCCACCAAGCTCGAAAGCTCATTTTTCACCAAAGGCTTATCCTCCTGATAGGTGACGCCAAAGCATGGCGCATCAATCGGGATCACCTTAAAAGTAGCTTTTCCCTCCTGCAATAAAGTCTGTGCCGCTTCGGGTATCAGAAACTCTGCTTTGGGATCCATTTTGTTCTGTTCGACAAAAGTAACGAACAAGGGTTCAAGTAAAGAAAATATAGCTGGTGTAAAGCCCCAAAAATTCATTGAGACTAAACTGTCAGCACTCAAGATACCGGGTGAGCCGTCCGCTTGTACATACTCAATCGCTTTCTCGGCATTTCTATACACCTTGGCACGCTCATCCAATCTTTCCAGCTCGCCTTTTTCAGAAACCGCACAGACACCACGGGTTACCGGGCCACTATCCGATAGGGTTTTATCTATCTTATAGCCCAATAACGCGAAATGGTCGTTTTTCGCCTCATTTGCTAGAAAGGCGGCCATTTGTTGAAAAGCCGTTAAGCTATAGAAATCATCTGCATTGATTACACAAAAGTTTTCTTTAACTAAATTTCTGGCAGCCAATAAGGCATGCCCCGTTCCCCAAGGTTTGCTGCGCTCTATATGTTCACTGAATCCATACTCCGCCAGCTGCGGTTCCTGAAAAGCATACTCCACTTCGACCTGCCCATTTATAGATTTCGCAAACTTTTCTTCAAAAACACTTTGATGCTCTTTCCTGATAATAAAACACACTTTTCCGAAGCCGGCACGTATGGCGTCAAAAATAGAATATTCCAATATTGTTTCGTTATTTGGCCCAAAACCATCAATTTGTTTGTTTCCACCATAGCGGCTCGCCATTCCAGCGGCTAGAATTACTAAAGTCGGTTTCATTTGCTATTAAGTTAAATCAATTTATTAAAAGAAACAAAAAAACTAGCGTCAAAATCTCAAACAATCTTGCGCATCGCTTTTTTTGTCGGCGGTGAATATCGGACAAATAATAATTTTTCTTTAAGAGCTGTACCTAAATTGTATACAAACGGAACGCTTTTGAGTATTATTATCCAATATAAATCAACCATTAAAAGAGGTACAGATGAAATCGCTATAAAAGTTCATAATTTCTTAATGTAAGGCGGCCCAAATCTTTATAAGCGTTTCCACTCTTAACGTATTTAATAATTTTATGCAATTGTCGCTCATGATGCAGATCCGTTCCCAAAAAATCATACATATTGTTTTCTATGAGGTAACGCGCGATCGTCGTAGGCCTTTTCCCGTAATAGCCGACCCAGCTTAAATCGGTAAATCCACGTCTTCTAAACAAGTTAACATCACATCTTCCTCTCAACATATCAAGTAAACGATTTCAATAACGCTATATTACCTAGCCATTTTTGTGCCCATTCACGACAAAGACCCGACAGTTTCCTAACCAAAATCAGCACAGCCTTTCGCTTAGTTCTCGTTTTAGTCGCACTTGACGTTAACCATTGTGAATAGTGGAGGCATCGGACTAAATTTGTAATTACCATGGAGGATATAATAAGGAAAGCCGATCCATCAAGAATTGCCATCATCGATATCCTTCGAGGATTTGCGCTGTACGGTATTATTCTTGCACACACGGCATCGATATATCTTATAGAATTACAAGCCGAAGGAAGAAATTTCAGCGACGAAACCGACCTTCAGATTAAGCAATTCTTAAGTTTATTTATTGAACGGAAGTTTTATCTAATCTTTTCATTTCTATTTGGGTTTAGCTTTTATATCCAATTCCGAAACGCAAAAAAGCGGAAGCAGTCTTTTACAAAGAAATTTATCTGGAGATCATTTTTGTTATTCGTCATTGGCCTGCTACATAATCAATTCTATCCTTTTGACATCTTGCACGTCTACGCCATCTTGGGACTGTTACTGGTGCCGATAAGGCGACTGGAAAGAAACCATCTGCTACTGATAACATGCACCTTGATTATTGCGGCCTCCCTATCCTCCGAATTTAACGAACATATTAAAAGTTCTTCCTCTATGTTGATATTGGCTGATTTAGGCTTTTCGCACCGCATTATCCATCAGCTCTCTTCCGGCCACTATTTAATGATTCTGGGTTTGTTCTGCCTCGGCTACTGGGCAGGTTTAACGGACTTATTTAACACGCCCCGTTTAAGTATCAAGAAGATTACCTTATGTTGCTTCGCAGCATTATGCCTAATGACAGGTATTGACCGCACCCTCCACCACCACCTCACGCTCAGTCCGCTAAAAAGTTTGGGTCTGTCGTTCTGTTATATGGGTGGTGTCTACTTACTTTACCTCTATAGCAGGAAATGGAAGTTCATTTGGCTTGCCTTAGAGCGCACGGGCCGTATGGGCCTCAGCAACTATGTCTTGCAGACCATTTTCTTCTTCTTTCTCTTCGAGTTTGTTTATCGCCACGTTTATACCGGAACGTTGTTTTCGCTTATTGCACTTGCACATCTATTCTATATGGTGCAAATCATCTTGTCGATCCTATGGTTTAGACGGTTTAAATACGGCCCTTTAGAATGGCTTTGGCGCATTACGACGAACTTATATAAAGTACCGAACTTTACAAAAAAAGAACTTAAGACCTCCGTGTAAGCGCACACGGCTTTTTTACCGATCGCCACTTGACCGTCAATAATGTATTCCGTAAGTTTGACAGGCATGTCAATGATATTCGAAGGAACGCAGTTACCCATAACACAGATTGTACCGCAGGTTCGAGAGCACTTAGCCAATCAGTCCAACTTAATAGTAAGTGCCTCACCGGGCGCTGGAAAAAGTACATACCTTCCTTTATCTTTATTAAACGAGCCCTGGCTCCATGGCAAAAAGATCTTGCTTCTGGAGCCGAGACGTTTAGCGGCTACTTCGATTGCCGGCAGAATGGCCGCTCAGCTGAAAGAAGCGGTTGGGAGAACAATCGGTTACCGGGTCCGTTTCGAACGCAAAGTCAGTCAGGCTACCCGCATAGAAGTAGTCACCGAAGGTATTCTAACGCGTATGATACAAGAAGACAATGCACTGGAAGCTTTCGGTCTGATTATTTTCGATGAATTCCACGAACGCAGTATACATGCCGATACTGCCTTAACACTTTGTTTAGAATCGCAGCAAGTGCTGCGCCCGGATTTACGCCTGTTGGTCATGTCGGCAACCCTTGATGTCCCTAATTTAGCGCAGTTATTGCAATGTCCCACTGTTGAATGCCCTTCCAAAACCTTTCCTGTTGATATCGTTTACACCGGTGAACAAGTGGTAGAGAAGCTTCCCTACCTGTGTGTTCAGACCATATTGCGGGCACTGAAGGAAACAACCGGAGACATCTTGGTATTCCTGCCCGGACAAGCAATCATCCACCAATGTAAAGAACTGCTGCAAGCTAAAAAGACGGCCGCGGCCGTTCATTGTTTATATGGACAGCTTCCCTTAGCCGCGCAGCAAGCAGCACTTTTACCGGATGCTAAAGGTGCCCGGAAAGTTATATTGGCCACTTCCATTGCAGAAACGAGCCTCACCATTGAAGGTGTGCGCGTGGTGATTGATAGCGGTTTCACCCGAGAAGCAAAGTTCGACCCGAGAACAAGTTTATCAAGTTTACAAACGGTAGCGATCAGCCTCGACTCGGCTACACAACGCAGCGGTCGGGCCGGCCGGCTCGGTCCGGGAGTTTGTTATCGCATGTGGTCAAAGTTGCAGGAGACCAAAATGAAGCCCTATCGCCATCCGGAAATTACCGAAACCGATTTAATGCCCTTGGCGTTGGAGCTGCTCAAATGGGGTGTATCGGCCGTAAACCAACTCACTTGGTTAACTCCGCCTCCATTAGAAAGGTTTACGCAGGCACAAAACACCTTGGCGCGGATGGGAGCGCTAAAAGAAGGAAAAATAACAGCGCATGGCCGGGCCTTACACCGCTTGCCCTGCCACCCGCGACTTGCTCATATGTTATCGCAAGCAGCTGCCGAAAAAACCTATTTACACCTGGCAACAGATATAGCGGCCTTGCTCGAAGAGCGTGATCCCTTAAGTGACAAGGCTGAGGCCGACTTCAATCTGCGGATCGAAGAACTGCGAAGAACAAGGAAAAACCACCTACGGACCGGCCCCTTCGTTAAAGTGATCAGAGCGGCGACTTACTATAGAGATCTATTTGACATTGAAGAGAATAACGACAGTCCCGACCCCTATATAACAGGTCGCTTTTTAGCCCATGCTTATCCCGATCGCATCGCAGGAAATACCGTTCAGGGCAGCAATCGTTTTATCATGGCCAATGGGAGAAAAGCGGCTTTAGACCCGCACGACAGCTTGTGTAATGAGCTCTTTTTGGCCATCGCACAATTGGACATTCGTGCAGGCGAAGGGCGGATTTTTCTGGCTGCCCCTTTGCAAAAAGAAGACATTTTACCCTGGACTACCCAACTGCAAAGCCTCGTTTGGGACGGCAGTAAAGGTGGACTGCACGGCCAGGAAGAGTGGAAAATCGACAGTTTGATCGTTCAGTCGAAACCCTTACGCGAAATTCCGGAGGCCCTGGCAACTGAGGTTTTACTGCAAGCGATTAAAAGAGAGGGCCTCGATTTGCTCAACTTCCATGCTGAGGTCGAACAGTGGCAAAATCGCGTATTAAGTTTGAGGCATTGGAATCCCGAAGAAGGTTGGCCTGCTGTAGACACGACCAGCCTCCTTGAGAGCGCCGACAAATGGCTAACACCTTATCTCTATACGTGCAGAAAGACCGAAGACCTGCGAAAATTGGACTTGTATCGTATCCTGTCGCATTCGCTCCCTGTTTGGCAGCAGAGACGGCTTGATGAGCTAGCTCCCATAAAACTCACGGTTCCAAGCGGCTCCCAGATCAAGCTTCAGTATGCGCCCAATGGCGAGCCCCCTGTTTTAGCCGTGAGGCTCCAAGAAGTGTTCGGCATGCTGAAGACGCCCTTCATTAACGAGGGCAAGACACCACTGGTCCTCCATCTACTTTCACCGGGTTTTAAGCCTGTGCAAATCACGTCGGATTTAAAAAGCTTTTGGAACAGCACCTACTTTGAGGTTCGGAAAGAGCTCAAAAGAAGATACCCTAAACACGCTTGGCCTGAAAACCCTTATGACGCGCCGGCCGTAAGAGGGGCAATCAACCGCAGGGCTCATTGACAAACAGCACAAAAGACCGTGAAAAAACACGGTTTAATCATGCACAGCGCATCTCGCCTCACGGGAAATAATGCCTTAAAACTGTTTATTTACAAAATCGTTTAAACCCTTACATTTGCTTTCATATCTAATGTGATGCTAACACTGTTTTATATCTACATGCGGCACCGGGGGAAGGTGACAGTGGTACTTCGTGAAGTCAAAGCGGATGAAGTAGACGATTTGGTCAGCGCGCTTAACATATTAAGCGACGATGGCGAACTTTATTATAGAGAATCGATGCCCAGGGGAGTTAATTAAGTTGCCGGTTACCAGTTGTCAGTTGCCGGTTGTTAGTTGTGAGTAACTGAAGAGTAGCGGTGGCAGGAGCTGTAGCACGTTTACGCCATGGTCACTTACAGTCGTCACCCTGAGCGAAGCCGAAGGGTCTATATGTGATTGATTCATTATTCGTTTGCGACTTAAAGCCTATCGCCTATAGCGTAATGCCTTTATCGTTATTAGTTTTCGGTTGCCGGTTACCAGTTGTGGGTTGTCAGTTGTGAGTAACTGAAGAGTAGCGGTGGCAGGAGCTGTAGCAGTACTGGAACCTTAAGCCTTAAGCCTTACCCCCTTTGTCATGTCCTAAAAAAAGTAGACACTTTTATTGTTGTTGATTAAGATGTTGGAATGTGGGAAACTCCAGAGGAGTT
>NZ_SBJH01000057.1 GCF_004368405.1 Olivibacter sp. XZL3 | reverse complement strand
TCGTGCATGCCCTATTAAAACGACTTCCTTGGTTAACAACATTAATAAGACATGCGACTCTCTTTAATTTATAGAGGAAAGATATATATTAAAATAGTGTAAACTTAAGATTGATATTGGCCGCCCCTTGCTAAAAATCAGTTTATTTAGTATCTTTGTAGGCTTGAATGATACATGGGGTCGACCGGAATTGACAGGATGGAGACGGTTATGTAAGCATGCAGTGCGTTGTGAGTCTAGCACTATAATCTGAACTTTCAACCTTATAAATGGCGAAAATAACTACGCCTTAGCTGCCTAATTTAGAATTAGCATAGCTTTTGTTCCGTTGCAGTCTGCTTCGTGCTGTAACACCAGGAGCATCGATCAACGAAGCTAGCTGACTTAGCGGCACGATAAGTTAGCGAAATTCAGTGCCTACGGAAGCAAGTATAGGTAAGCGTCCGACCTTCTACTTCCCGACAATTAAACGGAAGCTAAGCATGTAGAAAGCATAAACAGTACCATGTTTGGACGAGGGTTCGAATCCCTCCGGCTCCACAAAGCAACAGCAAGCCCGACGTTAGTCGGGCTTGCTGTTGCTTTACCCCCCTACTAAGGGATGGCTGCGGGCGTGAGTGCGGGCTCCGTGGGACGCAGCCAATCCCCTGTGTTTCGGAGTAAACTCAGTAATACAAAAAGATATTTGAGCGTAGCGAATAGCTTGCTGTTGCTTTACCCCCCTACTAAGGGATGGCTGCGGGCGTGAGTGCGGGCTCCGCGGGACGCAGCCAATCCCCTGTGTTTCGGAGTAAACTCAGTAATACAAAAAGATATTTTAGCATAGCGAATAGCTTGCTGTTGCTTTCCTCCCTACTAAGGGATGGCTGCGGGCGTGAGTGCGGGCTCCGTGGGACGCAGCCAATCCCCTGTGTTTCGGAGTAAACTCAGTAATACAAAAAGATATTTGAGCATAGCGAATAGCTTGCTGTTGCTTTACCCCCCTACTAAGGGATGGCTGCGGGCGTGAGTGCGGGCTCCGTGGGACGCAGCCAATCCCCTGTGTTTCGGAGTAAACTCAGTAATACAAAAAGATATTTGAGCATAGCGAATAGCTTGCTGTTGCTTTACCCCCCTACTAAGGGATGGCTGCGGGCGTGAGTGCGGGCTCCGTGGGACGCAGCCAATCCCCTGTGTTTCGGAGTAAACTCAGTAATACAAAAAGATATTTGAGGATAGCGAATAGCTTGCTGTTGCTTTACCCCCCTACTAAGGGATGGCTGCGGGCGTGAGTGCGGGCTCCGTGGGACGCAGCCAATCCCCTGCGTTCCGGAGTAAACTCAGCAAATACCAATAACAGCTCCACACCAGTACTAACGACATGATTTGCCACAATAAATCTTCATCCAATTGAAAATCCGGATTGATGGATGTGAAATCTAAATCTTCTGAAAAACGGTAATCCGGGATATAACATTTCCGTAAACATGTTCCTCCTTTGAAGATTAGCGCTTCTCTGCAGGAATCTATCGAAAATATAGCATCTATTTTATGGAGTAGATAAAAGCTATTATTCCACATCCGAAGAGGAAGGGCCTGGGAATTCTATATTTAATTCGTCGAAGAGAGTGCGAACCTTTTTTCTCCAACTTGATCGAGCGACGGGCCAACTTTTTTGGTCTTTTAGAATATCAACTCTGTTTTGTGAATGGTGAGGTCTTGATTTTCTACCTTGTACATCTCCCTCATCAAACTTCAATAAAGTTAGAGGTTGATCCAACGGATTTGTTTCTCCATCGAGATCAAAAATAGTACGATGCTCCTCTGCTGAAAATAGAGAACGTTTTCTTTTAAGCTGTTCAAAAAGGTATATTAATGGGAATTTCTCGGAAAGGAGGTCAAGATCATAAATATCTTTTTGAGTGGCACGGTTTGCAGCGGACATCATCTTAAATAATGCAATATCCAGTTCAGAAACGAATTTAATGCCATCTATATTTTCGATGTCGTCGAGCATTTTCATATTTTGAAGAATCTCTACCTTAATCGTTTCTCCATCGCATATAATGAAGAAACGAAGAAAAACATACTGGTCATTGATATCGCATGGGAATTGGAGACCAAATACCCGTGCGCCATAAAAATTCTGGATCTCGTCTTTGATTCTTTCATAACCTGCTTTTCCGACAATATGATGGAAAAAGACATCAATGTCAGTGGATATCCGATGATGATATCGAATAGCTAAGTTAGTACCTCCACCTAAAGCAGACCCCTCAAAACTTTCAAAAGATTGTAACTCACGAATAGTCTTTAATAGACCTTGAGAAATCGCAGACATTATTGATAACGTAAAAATTGCCGAACATGGTAACGACGAGCAACAAGTTTACAGACCTCATTACTAATGCGTTCTTTTGTTTTTTGCAATTCCCTAACAATTTGAGTTTTGCTATAAAGCTTTTCCAAGGGTTGGATATCTTTAGCAAATGTCTCCGCAGTTGTAGCGATTAGCGCTCTAGGGATAATAAAATCCCTGTCATCCTGAACATCTAAATTCTTTGGATCGACATCCCAAAATAAGTGTTTGGGAAAGATTTGCGATATATCCTTTATTACGCTCATTTATACAAATTTACGGCATATTGGAAACAAAAGAAAATAAAAGTAAAATAAATTTGGGCATAAGCCATCTATTTAATGACATGTCATTACCTTTTGTGGTACGATAAGACCCAATTTTTAGGTCTTATCGTACCACAAAAGGTAATAAACACCAATTCATTTTCTATTACGTTTGTTTATGACAGAATAGTATGAAGGGAAGGAAATAAGGCATTCGTCGTCCTCCTTCAGCAAGTATGTCGCCATAATAGATGTAGGTACCCATAAACTAAACTTTACGGTAAAGCCTGGCAAGGGGATTCCAATAGTTTTTGAATCTGGGGCTGGAAATGACGGTAAGGTTTGGGAGGAAATTGTTGCCCTAGCAGATCAAGACGGTCATTTGAATCCCGCGAGTAAGAATATCCAAAATCATAATCTTATATTTATATAAACAAAAATGTTTATATTTATTCTATGATTAAGCGGTTCGAAAAATATAAAGGCATACATCCGGGGATTGTTCTCGAACGAGAATTAAAGAAGCGTGCGATTAAGCAGCGTCCCTTTGCATTGTCTTTAGACGAACATCCACAAACGTTTAACGCGATAACCAAAGGAAAACGAGGGCTTAGTACAGCCCTGGCATTAAAAATCGAACGGGAACTAGGTTTGGAAGAAGGTGCCTTTGTCATTCTACAGGCTTATTACGATATTCAAAAGGTCAAAGAAAAAGAAATTCAACCCACGCCAGATCTGTCCGTTCTCAGTACATCACTTTTTTGGGATACGGATATCAACAAGATAGATTGGCAGAGGCAGTACCGTGCTGTTATCCAACGTGTCTTTGAACGTGGTAACGAAGATGAAAAAGGAGAGATAACACGTTTTTATGGCGTTGAAAAAGTAAGGCAGGCGTTAGAAGAGTCCAAAGCTAGAATTCCTTACACCATCTATAAACCAAATTAATAACGATCTAATATGTTAATGCAGTAAATACTGGGAGTGTATCAAGCAAGATAATGTTGACGCTATTGAACACATACCACGTAACAATCTATTACGTGTAAACCTGAATAATTGTTTGTTATTTCAATCATATTCATTGTTTTTGTTTGATTTATCAATCAAAATGGGCGCTATGAGTTCTAAAAAACAAGTCGTCTTCCCCAAGTATAACAAACTTTATGGAACAGGTCGGCGAAAATATAAAGCTTGCGAGGAAGCGTCGTAAATTGACGACCAGCCAAGTTTCGGAGCGGGCTGGGATTGCAGGTTCAACATTATATCTTATCGAAAAAGGGCGATACCGGTGTGGCCTTTGGTGCCTACTTAAATGTACTTCGTGTCTTAGGTTTACAGGATGATGTATTGAAATTAGCTGCTGATGATGAATTGGGACGAAAATTACAGGATCTGGAATTATTGAAGTAAGTAATGGCAAAAAGCAAATTTGACATATACGTATATGCGCATTGGAAAGGGATTCCGGATCCAAAACTGATGGGAATTCTTTCCGCTCACTATGCCAAAAGTAAAAAGTGAGCTGCACCGATCAGTGGCTAAACATTTTTTCGGAACTTGATCCGCGCGTGGGTTTCTTTGGTTTCTTCCCCAAGAGATTAGCGCTAGTCTCTATACGGTCGCTGTTCAAAGTCGCTCCTGTATTTATTTTTACAGGTGGTATGTCGATTTCACCAGAAATAACGATATTTAGAGTGAATGATTAGGGCGGACAGTAAACTCGACGCCATTTAAGACAAGCTAAAAATATGAATCAGCAAAACATTCCTTTACCACCAGCCTATGAAGAAATATTGGCGCAGTCCCGGAAATTGGGATTCCCCATGCTATCGGACGTATACACCGGTAGTTTGTTAAGAACTTTAGTTGCTTCGAAGCCGGCAGGTCGTTTTTTGGAGCTCGGTACAGGTACCGGTCTTGCACTATCTTGGATAGTAGAAGCCATGAATAGCGAATCTACCGTCGTTTCGGTGGATAATAATGAGCTGTACCAATCAGTGGCTAAACATTTTTTCGGAACTGACCCGCGCGTGGAGTTGATTTGTACAGATGGAAACCAATGGATAGTAGAAAACCAACAGGAGGAATTTGATCTCATCTTTGCAGATACATGGCCGGGAAAATATAGTGTGCTTGAGGAGACACTGGCGATGCTGAAGCCGGGTGGTTTTTACCTGATCGACGACATGCTCCCACAGCCCAATTGGCCGGAAGGGCACCCGGATAATGTCGACAAGCTAATCGCGCATCTTGAACAACGAAGCGATATCCAAATGACTAAAATGAACTGGTCGACTGGGTTGATTTTTATCGCTAAAAAATAGGGACACTATGATACTAGAAGTAGCCGTATTATGTAAAGCCGGAAGATGAAAGGGTTTGCAACTATTCATAACTTCTGGCAATTCGATCGACTTAATTTAAATAGCTTAAGAAATGAAAATAGCGCTTGCATCACCACCATTCCCGGGATCAATCAGCCACGGGTTGAAAATACTCCAGTCGTTTTCAGCCGATGCCGTGGCACAAGGAGCTGAAATCGTCTGTTTTCCAGAATCCTTTCTTCCAGGATATCCTGGTATGGGATATCCCATCGACGACCGGTCTCCTTTGTCATTACAAAAAGCACTAAATTCAGCTGTAACTATAGCGAAGACTAATAATATAGCAATCATACTTCCGATGGATGGTTGCATCGATGATCAGCTATATAATCTGGCCTATGTGATAGATAAGAGTGGTAAGATACTGGGTTATCAGACGAAGAACCAGCTCGATCCTAGCGAAGACGACATCTGGACTGCGGGTGAAAAGCGCCAGGTATTTGAAGTTAATGGAGTAAAATTTGGTATCACGATCTGCCATGAAGGGTTTCGCTATCCTGAGTCAGTGCGTTGGTGTGCTGTTAACGACGCAAAAATCGTTTTTCATCCCCATTTCTCGGGCAGCAATGATCAAGGGCCGATTTTAAAAAGATTTGGTGCAATTGAAAACCCCTATTATGAACGCGCGATGATGATGCGGGCATTAGAAAACACCATCTATTTTGCCAGTGTAAATTATGCATCGAACTATCCGGAATCAGCTTCTGCAATGATTGCTCCCGACGGTTCTTGTATAGCGCATCAAGGATATGGTGAAGCAGGGGTTTTAGTTGTTGACCTTGACCTTGATAAAGCAACCGGCTTACTTGCGAAGCGATTCAAATCGCATTTATTTTTGTAGTTAAAATTAATTCGGCCTCTTTCTTACTAACTGTATAAAAGGGAGTCTGAGTGAAAATGCTGCTAATACGAAAGGGATGAATAAAGAAGATCTAGCGTTTCGAACAACAGGAATGCTTTCTCAAGACGAAAAACAGCAAATTATGGATTTGTGGAATCACGAATACCCGGCTAAACTGGCTTACAATAATTTAGCAGCTTTCGAACGATATATTGGTGGATTAGAAAAACCGATACATATTCTCGTCAGATCCGATGACCAAATTGCTGGTTGGGGGACTAAGTTCAGTAGAGATCAAGCTAGATGGTTTGTTCTCATCCTTTCCAGTTCCATTCATGGTCAGGGTATCGGTTCGGTTATAATGGACCGACTTAAAAACTACGAATCACAACTCCATGGCTGGGTCATCGATCATAACAGAGATGTTAAAGTAAACGGCAAGCCGTATACGTCACCCCTGAATTTTTATTTAAAACATGGTTTTGAAGTTGTTCCAGATCAACGTTTGGAACTCCCGGCATTATCGGCAGTCAAAATAAGCTGGATAAAATAGGAAAGATATAAAATAATAGATCGAATACAATGATGAACATATACGCGGAAACTGAACGCTAATTTTAACCCAGAATACGCATTAGCTCATGAACTGCAATGAAATGCTCCTTTACATCCATTTCAATAGCTCATTCGCCATACCCCAGTATGTCTCATTCCCTATTTCATGCCTGTTTTGGATCATTCCCTTTCGTTTTAATTCCTAACGCGTAATCTGGGTTTAAGAGAAATACTGCCGACGGATATTGAAGGCATGTACGAATTGGATTCCGATCCAGAGGTACATAAATATTTAGGTAACAACCCGATAAAAGATAAGGATCAAGTTCCTGGTATTATCGACTTCATTAGAAAGCAATATATTGAACATGGTATCGGAAGGTGGGCAGTCGTCGATAAGCAAACGAATGATTTTATAGGATGGGCAGGTCTTAAGTATATTACGGAAGAGACGAATGGACAAAAGAATTATTACGATCTCGGCTATCGATTAATAAACGGTACTGGGGAAGAGGAATTGCAACGGAAGCAGCGATAGCTTCACTTGATTATGGTTTTAAGACCTTAGGATTAGACGAAATGTATGCTATCGCAGCATGTCAAAATAAGGGCTCAAACAGCGTTTTGACTAAGGTTGGATTCACTTTTGTTGAAGTGTTTGAACTTGATGCCGTAAAATGTAATTGGTATAGAATAGACAAACCATCTTATCGACTTAATCATCTAGATCGAAGTTCTATATAAAACGCAACCAAAATTATTTCGGAAATCGCAACAAAGAAAACCAACGATCCACGTCAAAAGGAATGTGTGCGGCAAATGGCTTGGTAAAATGCGACAAACATTACTTCTTCCACAATGTTTTAGTCATATGCAGCATGAAAAAAGAGATTACCAGCCTATCGCCAACTATGGTATTATCGGAAATATGAAAACATCAGCCCTTGTGTCTAAAACAGGCTCCATCGACTTTATGTGTTTTCCTCAATTCGATTCAGCGACGATCTTTGCTTCAATACTCGACGCGCAAAAAGGCGGCTATTTTTCGATCGAACCACAGATGGAAGGGATAGAAACCAAGCAACTCTATATGCCGGGTACAGCTGTATTGATTACTCGTTTTTTCTCCGATGAAGGCATAGCTGAGTTAACGGATTATATGCCTGTCGAGAACAGTGATGGACAGCTACATAGCAATTGTGCGATTGTCCGGAAAATCTCGAGTATACGAGGGAACATCGATTATAAAATGTCCTGCTGTCCGCGTTTTGACTATGCAATGGTGTCGCACAGCTTACACAAATACCACAACAGACTCACTTTTGAGGCGATCAATGATGGAGGGGCAAAAGTCCGACTGATGGCAGAGGTAAAACTGGAGAAAAAGAACAACGACGCTTATGCTGCCTTTTCCGTGAAAGAAGGAGAATCGGTGTTTATCGTGCTTGAATCGGTGGAAGAGGGTGAAGAAGAGCGCTTCTTTGATTTGGCACATTATGCGCAGCATACTTATTATGAAACAATCAGTTATTGGCGTAAATGGTTGAGCAAATCGACCTATCGTGGTAACTGGCAGGAACTGGTTGCCCGATCAGCTATTACATTGAAATTAATGACTTCGATGAAGTATGGCTCCATTGTAGCAGCTCCGACGTTTGGCCTACCGGAAACTTTGGGAGGAAACAGGAATTGGGATTACCGTTTTACCTGGATTCGAGACGCTGCATTTACCTTGTATGCTTTTTTACGACTTGGTTTTGAAGAGGAGGCGGAAAAGTTTATGGCTTGGATTCATGAGCAGTGCATAGATAAGGATTTACAGTTGATTTATCCTTTGGATGGAAAGGGCGATTTGACAGAAAAAGAGCTGCTGCATTTGGATGGATATAAAGGGGCTAAACCGGTGCGTATCGGTAATGGCGCTGCACAACAGTTGCAACTGGATATATATGGGGAACTGATCGATACGATCTATATTTATAACAAAAATTTCCGACCGATTACCCACGAGTTCTGGGAAATTCTGGTAAAACAGGTCGAGATTGTGTTAATGCGGTGGCGCGAACCCGATCACGGGATATGGGAAATAAGAAACGAAAAACGGGAGTTTTTGCATACACGGCTGATGTGCTGGGTGGCTGTCGATAGGGCGATTAAAATTGCCGAACACCGCACTTTTCCTTATCCCGAACAAGAATGGAAGGCTGCAAGGAACGAGATTTATGAGGATATCTACCATAATTTCTGGAATGAAAAGTTGGAGAGCTGGGTGCAACATAAGGGAAGTGATAGCGTCGATGCCAGTGTGTTGCTCATGCCGTTGGTGCATTTCTTGACACCTCAAGAGCCGCGATGGATCAAAACTATGGAGGCCGTAGATAAGGAACTGCGATTGGATGTGCTAGTTTATCGTTATCATAATCATATTGAAAAAATAGATGGACTGGATGGGGACGAGGGGACTTTTAATATGTGCTCATTTTGGTATGTGGAATGCTTGGCGAAGGCGGGTAAGGTGGAGCAAGCAGTGGAAAATTTTGAAAAATTGCTGGGATATAGTAATCACCTAGGACTTTTTAGCGAGCAAATCGGAAAAAAGGGGGAGCACTTGGGGAATTTTCCGCAGGCATTTACCCATCTGGCACTGATCAGCGCAGCCTTGGAGCTTGATAAGCAGATGAGACGGCGTCACTTTTAAGCATATTCCATACAGAACACATGGCTTGTCGGAACGCCGCGCAAAGCCGTACTATCATCGCCATGGTACAAAATTTAAAAAAATCCGGAGGATATAGAACGTGATCGTCGAATTTTGTCTTTACTTTAGTCAAGTAAACGCTCATTAATTCAGCATCGCATAATGAAAAAAGTAGTTTGTTACGGAGAGGTATTATGGGATATGCTTCCCGAGGGGAAAAAGCCAGGCGGCGCACCCATGAATGTCGCTTATCATCTGAACCGACTGGGTTTAGAGAGCTATGTGGTCAGCAGGGTCGGAGCCGATCCGCTAGGGGAGGAGCTGACTATGTTCTTGAAAAAAATGGGTTTAACCACCGATTATATTCAAGTAGACGCAGATCACAAAACCAGTGAAGTCATAGCCACCGAAGGAGCCAACCACGAAATGAGCTATGATATCGTGCAGCCGGTCGCTTGGGACTTTATAGTTTCAGATACCGAGACATCAACCTTGATTGAAAGCGCTGATCTGATGGTGTTCGGAACTCTCGCCGCGCGTAATGAAGTTAGTCGGACTACATTGTACGAACTGATAGAACACGCAAAACTTAAGCTGTTCGATGTTAATTTCCGGGCACCCCACTACGAGCAATCGATTGTCGATTACCTACTACGTAAGGCCGATATCGTAAAGCTGAATAATCATGAACTTCGGATTATCGCATCGTGGCTTGGCGGTGATGGCGACAATGAGCAAGAAAGTATAAATCGATTGCAGGATGTTTACGGAATCGGGGAGCTCATTGTTACCAAAGGCGGAGATGGTGCCTCTTATTATACACTAACAGAGCGATACGATTATAAAGCCTATTCGGTGATTGTAAAAGACACCGTAGGCAGTGGTGATTCTTTTTTGGCCGCCTTTGTTGCGCAAAAGCTGTTGGGAAAATCCATCGAAGATATGTTGGATTATGCAGCCGCGCTCGGTGCTTATGTTACCGCTCAAGCTGGTGCCAATCCCGATTATAAGACGACCGATTTAGCGCACTTTATGTGGCGGAAGCAGTTGGAACAACTGAAGTGGCAATAGCGTGCTATTTGATTTTACTTTTGTATTGACTAGGCGAATAACCGAATTTTGCTTTGAATGTGGTGGAGAAATAACTCGGACTGGAAAAGCCTACGGCATAAGTGATTTCTGCGACGTTCAGCGATTCGTGTTGGAGAAGGTAAGAAGCCTTCTTTAAACGGCGTTCCAGCAGATATTCGTTCACCGTCATTCCCGTTAAGGATCTGATCTTTCTATACAGATGCATGCGGGAAATGCCGATCAATCGACAGATGTCTTCAACGCAGAACCGGTCGTTACTTAAATTCTCTTCCACCACACTGGAAAAATCGTTCAATAGCTTCCGGTCCATCGCACTTAATTTGACGCTTTCAGTAGGGAGTTCGATGGCACTGGTGAAGTGGGTTTTTAATACTTTCCTATTGTGTATTAAGGCCCGGATACTGGCCGACAGGTTTTTGATGAGGAAGGGCTTGGTGATATACATATCGACAAGGGCGTCCATGCCCGAAATAACCTGTTCCGAACTCGCTTGGGCCGTCAGGAGAATAATAGGGATATGGGAGGTTTTGAAGTCGCTTTTTAAGGTTCTACAGACCTCCTTGCCGGACAGCTCCGGTATCACGTTATCGGTGATGATGAGATCGGGCACCTTTTCCCTCGCAAGTCGAATCGCCTCCGGGCCGCTGCTCGTAAAAAATACATCGTATTTATCACTCAACTCCGTCACCAGATAATTTAAAAGATCAGGGTTGTCTTCTACAATAAGTAAAGAGTGTTCTTTTACACCCCATTGCTCGGATTGCTCCATTTCCTGGATCTCGGTGTCCGAATAGATTTCCTGAATAGAAGTCTTTTCCGCTCTTTGAGGTGAAGGGTTATGAAGTGTTAGTTTTTCCCGGTCGCTTAAATGTTGACTGCCCAGAGGAAGGATGACGATAAAGGTAGAGCCTAACCCTTTTTTCGACTCTACCTGTATTTGTCCTTTATGTTTTGTGATGATTTCTTTGGCCAGTGATAAGCCGATGCCGAAACCGTTGGCAGGTGCGTTATCGGCTTGATAGTAAGGGTCAAAAATCAATGTAATATCTTTTTCGTGCATGCCGATACCTGAGTCCTTGATTTTAATGCTTACATCGCTTCCCATGCGTTCCACATAAACTTTGATGAAACCTCCTGCGTTCACAAATTTAAAAGCGTTCGATAGAAGGTTTAGCAAAGCTTTGTCGAGCATATTGAGGTCGAACCATACCGAAATCTCTTTTTCAGCGGGCACAAAGGACAGTTGCACTTGTCTTTTCAGCGCATAGATTTTAAAAGGTTCCATCAGATCCCGGATGAAGGACACCAAATTATTGGGCGACGCTTGTATGACATAGCCTTCTATTTCAATTTTCCGGAAATCCAACAGTTGATTGACAATGTTGAGCAGTCTTACTGAGTTCCGCTGGACGGCTTTTATCTTATCGCCGGCCAGCGATAAAAGACGGGTATCTTTGGCCATATCTTCTATGGGGGATAGGATAAGCGTCAGCGGAGTCCGGAGCTCGTGGGTGATGTTGGTAAAGAAGTTGAGCCGGGCTTCGGTGCCGGCCGCTGCTTGTTTGGACATTTCGATAAGCTGCTTCCGCTGCGTATCGATTTCTAAATTCTTTTTGGCTAGGTTTTTATTGATTTTCCGGTTATCTCTCAGCAAAATCACAACGATGCTTCCAAAAATTAATGACAATACAAGCAATACGATAATTGCATTCAGCACTGCCTGTTGGCTTTTATATACTATTTTCTGTTCGTCCAGCAGCTTACGCTGACTGTAAATATCGTCTTTTTGGCTGCTGATCATGGCGGCTTGCATCTTCATCACGCGCACGTTCGTTGAATCGATCACGATGGAGCTCAGTTTATTTTCTTTTTTGAAAGGTTGGCCTCTTAGGATGTCCAAAGCCGTCCGTATAGCTTCTTTTCCGAAGGTGGGATATATGAGCGATGCCGTGATCTTTCCATCGTACACCATGTCCAGTCCTCCGCCTTCGCCGAAACAGGCATCAACGCCGATAATGGGTATGTGCTTTTCCGGATAATATTTATGGAGAATTTTTCGTGCGCCGAGAGCCATATTATCGTTATGGGCAAATATGGCGTCTATACTTGCTAATTGCCGATGCATATCGCTCAACATGTTTTTTGTGGTATCTTCCATCCAATCGCCATAAACGGTTTTCGCTATAGTCAGGCCTTTCGACCGATTAATTGCTTTAGCGAAACCTTTGCCTCTGTCTATAGCCGGAGAAGAACCTAATAATCCCATAATCTCGATCACCCTTCCCTTGTCGCCGATGAGTTGAGACAGGTACTGTCCGGCCATTTCGCCAATCTCCACATTATCGGAGCCAATAAATGCGGTATAATCGCGACCCTTAATTTCTCTATCGATCACAATCACCGGAATTCCGCGATCCATCACTTTCTTTACGGTGGCGGTCAAAGGTTCGGCCTCATTGGGAGAAATTACCAGCAAATCAATTTCCTTATCGATGAGCGTATCGACCTGTGCCCGCTGAGTTTCGCTATTACCGCCTGCCTCTAGATAATGGAAATCGACTTCCGGATGAAGACTTAACTCAGTCAGCATTTCTGCAAGCATGTTTCTTCTCCACAGATCGTTACCGGTACATTGAGAAAATCCAATGGTGAAGGTATTATTTTTTTTAGCGGTTTTGCAGGAAAGGATTAAGCCGAAACCTAAAACCAAAAGCAAGACAATGGGAAATCTGTTGAAAAAAATAGCATTCATGTTTATAATTCAGTTAGCAGGCCACCGGTTGTTGGCGGTAGGTTCCGACAAATATAAGCGATTGCTTCTTTGAGCGGCAAGAAAAAATGTTTTCCTTATTTAGGTGGTTCAACATCTATGGTACAATAGTAAAAGACGATGTTACACGGTTGAAATGTTAAGGCCGATAATCGGATTGTTTTATCGGTAACGTACTGATAATTATCATTTTGTGGTATGTTATAAAAGTTAAACGATTTGATCGTAACCAGCACGTCCTTGCTTTTAGGCTGCTCTATCTTGCAGCACCAATTCAAAAAATCAAGATAGATCGACATGATGAAAAATCACATTGTAAAACTATGGTCAGTAGTAGTGGCTTTAGGAGGTTTTCTTTTCGGCTTTGACACAGCGGTTATTTCCGGAGCGGAGAAAGCGATCGAGCAATATTGGCAACTTACCATCTTCGAACATGGTTTTACCATTTCGGTTGCACTCATCGGCACCGTAATCGGATCGTTGCTGGGCTCTTATCCAACCGATAAGCTGGGACGAAAAAAAACTTTATACCTCGTTGCTCTTGCCTACCTCTTTGCTTCTCTAGGAACCGCCTTTACCAGTAACTGGTATCTTTTTGTGCTCTTTCGGTTTATTGGGGGTCTCGGTGTAGGAGCTTCGTCGGTCACAGCACCAATTTATATATCTGAAATATCCCCTCCTGATCGCCGAGGTGCGCTAGTTGGGCTATTTCAATTTAATGTGGTATTGGGTATACTGATCTCATATTTATCAAACTATTTGATCAATCAACTGGGCGGTGAGTCGTGGCGCCTGATGCTTGGTGTTCAGGCTGTACCGTCGCTTCTTTTTCTGGTAGCTATTTATTTCATCCGGGAGAGCCCCAGATGGCTGCTGATGAAAGGATTGCGTAGGGACGAGGCAATCGAAACATTGAGCCTTATTAATCCGCTGGGTTATCATCAGGAGCTTCTTGCTATTGAAAACGCGGCTGGGCTAAAGGCTAGCAAAGAGACGCATGCACTGTTCGTTAAAGATTACAGAAAGCCGTTGATATTGGCCGGGCTGTTTGCACTCTTTAACCAGTTATCAGGTATTAACGCCATTATTTATTACGCACCGCGCATTTTTGAGATGGCTGGATTGGGAGTTCATTCTTCTTTATTGTCGACAATCGGGATCGGCATGACCAATTTTGTGTTTACGCTGCTGGCGGTTCAGCTAATTGATAAGGTGGGTAGAAAAATGTTGATGAAAATTGGCTCGGCGGGCATTATCGTTTCCCTGTTGTTGGTGGTGTTCTCTTTTAATAATCCGACAGAGTCGGGCATGTACATTTCATTCTATTTCATGCTTTTTATAGCTTGTTTTGCCTTCTCTCAAGGAGCCGTTATCTGGGTTTTTATAGCGGAGATTTTTCCAAATCAGGTGCGGGCGAAGGGACAAACCTTCGGGAGTTCTATCCATTGGATGCTTGCAGCACTGGTGACCTTTGCCTTTCCGATATTGGCGGAGGCTTTCGGCGCTGTGATGACATTTTTATTCTTTACCGGGATGATGGTGCTGCAGCTGGTCTTTGTAATCTGGTGGATGCCTGAAACCAAAGGCATCAGTCTGGAAGCCATCGAAGCACAGCTGGCCAATGAGCCGCTCATCTAATTTGTCTATTAACCAATACGAATAAACCAAACTAATCTAATTAATTAAACCAAAGATGAGAAAAGAAGTATTTATTGCATACTGCCTAAGTATGTTCCTTTTTCTGAGCGCTGCGGCGCAGGAAGTTATGATATCCGGCCTAGTGCGGGATACGAGTTCGGTTCCGTTGGAGGGCGTAACGGTATCGATTGTCGGGAAAACGGGCTCGGTCATTACCGACAAAAACGGGGCGTACAGAATTGCTGCTGCCATCGGTGAAACGATTTCTTTCAGCATGCTCGGTAGCGAGCCGGTACGGATGGTGATCAGAAACGGCGATCCGATTAATGTGGAGATGAAAACCAGCGTGAATGCGCTCGAAGATGTGATTGTTACGGGCTATACATCGGAGCGCAAAAAAGACCTGACGGGGGCTGTTTCGGTCGTTAAAATAGCGGATATTGAAAATGTGCCGCTCGGAAATCCGGTAAAAGCGATGCAGGGTCGGGTTCCCGGCGTGGAGGTCGGCGCCACCGGTGCACCGAATGGCGGGGTAACCGTACGCATGCGCGGCCAGACGACACTCAATATCAGTAACGATCCCCTTTATATTATCGATGGTGTACCGACCCAACGGGGATTGCAGGAGATCAATCAAAGCGATATCGAGTCGATGCAGGTACTGCGGGATGCGTCGGCCGCTTCGATTTATGGGTCGAGAGCAGCGGCAGGGGTCATCATCGTGACCACCAAACGAGGGAAGTCGGGCGTGAGGCGGATTGATGTGGACGCTTCGCATTCGCTGCAATTTTATAACAGTAAAATCAACACCTTGAATACCGATCAGCGCGCCCGTGCCTATTGGCAGGCAGCGGTGAATGACGGGCGATTCGGGCCGGCCCTTAACAACCCGCAGGATCCCGCTGATTTAAGCTTAATTTACGACTTCGACTGGAATCGCGATTTTTCAAATCCGCAGCTAAATGCCGTTATACTCGGGCAATATGTAGATCCGGAACAGACGATGCTTACGTCCGACACGCGCTGGTTTGATGAGGTTTCACGGGTTTCGCAGATTAAACAATACAACCTGGCCCTTGCAAATGGCGGACAGCACGGAACTTCCTTCTTTTCGTTGGGGTACTACGATAATGAGGGGATTATTAAGCGTACGC
Organism: Olivibacter sp. XZL3; assembly: GCF_004368405.1. Lineage (GTDB taxonomy): Bacteria > Bacteroidota > Bacteroidia > Sphingobacteriales > Sphingobacteriaceae > Olivibacter. Next base: position 19,509 of record NZ_SBJH01000057.1, on the reverse strand, counting down.
GGAGTCAACGGTTAACCTTACGCATGAACATCGATCATTCTTTGTTTAACGGAAAACTTAAAATAGGGGAAAATCTGAACCTCTCTTATTTCAAGGATGCGCAAATCCCAACCGGGGATATTACTTCGCTCGCGCTGATCTTGAATCCTATTTTGCCGGTTCGTACACTTGACGGCGGTTGGGGAGGACCTGTAGCGGGGATGGACGATCGACAAAATCCAGTTAGATTGATCGAAGACAATAAGCAGAATAACAACCATTTTGGCCGTATTCTGAGCAGTACTTTTGCCGATCTTTCCATTTTAGAGGGACTGAATTTTAGAACCGCTTTTAATGTCGATTATGCCGGGACTTTTTACCGCCATCTGCTCTTGCCTTACCAATCGGGGTTCCTGAACAGTGATGTTACACAGGTCAACACGAATTTCGATTATAGTGGCTCATTAACCTGGCAAAATATCTTGACTTACGACTTGAACTCGAACGAGCACCGCGTCAATTTTCTGCTGGGTTCGGAAACGGTCAATAACCAATATCAGGGATTTAATGCCAGTGCGCAGGGCTTAGCTATTGCGGATATGAATTATGCCTACCTCACACAGGGTACCCGAAATATTCTTGCGCGCGGTGATGGCAATTCGGATGCGCTGCAGTCATTTTTCTTTAAGGCAAATTACAATTATCACGATCGCTACTTGGCTTCTGTTACCATCAGAAGAGACGGGTCGAGCAAGTTTGGTTCGAACAACCGATACGCGAATTTTCCGGCGGCATCCCTTGGATGGCGGATTAGTGAAGAAAGTTTTTTTAAAGACCACATAGGTTTTATCTCCGACTTTAAACTGCGCTATAGCTGGGGCCAAACAGGCAATCAGAGTATTCCTGCGTATGCTACGTACTCACTCTACCGTGCGATATATGGAACCGACCTGACTTGGGATCCGAGTGAGGGCAGCGCCTATGATATAGGCGGGCAGGGTACCGGTACACTTCCCTCCGGATATACGGCCATACAAACGGGCAATCCGGATTTGAAATGGGAAACCACCACGCAATCGAACTTTGGTGTGGATTTCGGACTGCTGTCTAATAAGCTTACTGGTTCGGTGGAATATTATATAAAGAACACCGAAGATATTTTGATCAGTCCGCCTTACCTCGGTGTGGTGGGCGAGGGAGGCAATACATGGATTAACGGCGCGTCGCTGGAGAATAAAGGCTTAGAGGCGGCCGTCAATTATACACAAAGCTTGGGGCCGGATTTGCGCTTGGATATCGCAGCTAATATCACCCGAAACCGATTAAAGATCACGGAGCTGCCGAATAATGCAATTATCGGTTATCCGGGGAATGGAACTACGTATACCATTATCGGGCACTCGCCGAATACGCATTTTGGCTGGGTAGCAGATGGTTTGTTCACTACCCAGGAGCAACTCGATAATAGTCCGGAACAACCGGGAAAAGCACTTGGTCGGATCCGCTACCTCGACCTCGATCAGAACGGGCGCATTGACAATAACGATCAGCAGTACTTAGGTACTTCAGACCCTGATTTTACCTATGGTTTAAATCTTGCTTTAAGCTACAAACGATTTAATATAGCCCTATTCTTTCAAGGTATACAGGGAGGCGTCGTCAATAACAGTTATAAGAACTTAACGGATTTCACGTCATTGGCACCCGGATCGAACTGGGGTAGTCGGGTATTGGAAGGCTGGACCCCGGAAAATCCGACTGCTACTGTCCCGGCTCTTACGTTGGTCAATACGAATAATGAGAATAGGTTTTCAACTTACTTTCTTGAACCGAGAAGCTACCTGAAATTGCGGAACATTGAAATTGGATACGACCTGAAGGACGCCTTTGAAAGATTTAATGTGAGTCGTGCGCGGGTGTATATGCAGGCCTCCAATTTATTGCGTTTGAAAAACGAGGCATACACGGCGCCCGATCCGGAAAACCCGGGCAACGCCTATCCCATACCCGTCATTGCTACGCTGGGCTTTAATCTGTCATTCTAAATGTTAAGTCGCATTAAAAATTACTAAAAATGAAAAATCACCATATAGTACAACTGTTTTTGAGCATCCTGCTATTCTCAGGCTGCTCGAAGAATCTAGAGAAGCTTCCACAAGGAGTCGTATTCAACGAAAATCTGAAAACGCCGGAAAATGTGGAGGCAATGGTTATCAGTGCTTACTCGGCTCTTGGCAACGATCATTGGAGCAGGCCTTATACAACCATGTGGGCCTACGGAAGCGTGCGAGGCGGCGATGCCTACAAAGGAGGAGGCGGTACAGGCGACCAGAATGATGTGCATGCCTATGAGCTATTTTCCATCAATCGGGTGGATCTGGGGCAAAGCGATGCCACTTGGTTCCGGCTCTATGTCGGAATAGCGAGGTGTAACACAGCCTTGGCGTTGCTTAATGAGATCGGTGACGATATTTTTCCACAGAAGCTAACGCGTTCCGCGGAGGTGCGCTTCATTAGAGCCCACTTTTATTTTCTGTTGAAGGTTCTTTTCAAGCGTATTCCATATATTGACGAAAGCGTAGAGAAGTCGGTCTATCAAACCATTGGAAATGACTTATACAGCAACGATGAACTTTGGACCAAAATAGCCGACGACTTCCGTTTTGCCTCGCAGCATTTGCCGCTAAATCAAACCGATGCGGCTCGCATTACCAAGGGGGCCGCACACGCTTACCTCGCGAAAACCTTGCTTTATCAAAGTTATGTTCAGAATGAGCAGCATAACGTTGTTTCGAAAGACCATGCTAAGTTTAATGAAGTGGTGACATACTGCGATAGTGTGATCAACTCGGGCAGGTATCGCCTGTCGGACGACTTTGCTGAAAACTTTCTCTCGGAATATGAAGGCGGTCCGGAGTCTGTATTTGCCATCGTCTTCTCCAAGAGCGATGGTACACCGCAAGGAAGGATCAATGCGGGCGTCGGCACTAATTACCCCATGAACCAGGAATATGGCTGCTGTGGCTTCCACCAACCGAGCTCTAATTTGGTGAATGCTTTCAAAACGGACGCACAAGGCCTGCCCTTGTTGGACGACTACAATACAAATGACATTGTGCCTTCCGGCGATTTTCAAAAGCAAAGTTTCGATACCAGGCTGGATCATACCGTCGCAATCCCGGGACATCCCTATAAGTATCAGCAGCGCTTGGTATTTCAGGCTTCCTGGAATCGCGATAATGCTACCTATGGTAATTTTATGAGCATGAAGGAAACCGTTGCTTATACAGATCCGACCTTCATGAAATACCCACCCTTTATGTCGAGTGCCAAGGACTGGCCGGTGATCAGGTATGCGGATGTGCTGCTGATCAAAGCGGAAGCGTTAATAGAATTGGGGCGCGAGCAAGAAGCGTTGCCGCTGATCAACGCGATCCGACAGCGAGCACAGAACAGCGCGGCTCGACTGACACAGGCGGATGGTACACCTACCTCAAGTTACCATGTTTCCACGTATCAGCCCGGGGTAAATTGTGTTTGGACGAACGAATTTGCACGGGAGGCGCTACGCTTTGAACGTCGACTGGAATTCGCAATGGAGGGTTACCGCTTTTTTGATCTCGTGCGATGGGGTATTGCTGCCGGATTTATCAATGACTATTTTGCCGTTGAACAGCGAAGAACTCCTCATTTAGCGGGTGCAGCCTTCAAGAAAAACCGCGATGAATACCTACCGATTCCGCAGAATCAGATAAATTTTAGTCAAGGATTATATGTGCAGAATTTCGGCTGGTAGTTATATTTGAAAAGCGGAACCAATGAATAAACTTAGCATGAAAATCAAAATTGTTTTACTGATCTGTACAGGCCTTGGCGTTTTTGCTCGGCTCGGCCATTGTCAGCACGTAGTCAATATGGCGAACTTATTGAAGGAAATGCGTGATTTTGAACAGGTTGCCCGTTTCCCGGAACCTATTTATACCTTGAAACAGGCGAGCAGCTACGATAGGCGGTCGACCCTGCGAAATGGCGCCGGATGGTTCGCAAACAGTGATTTTAACCAATTTATCCGTCGGGAGGAACAAGACGGACGTGTGGAACATGTTATGATGGATGCAGAAGGCCCGGGTGCAATTGTTCGGTTTTGGTTAACTTGCCTGGAAAAGCCCGGCACCATGCGTTTTTACTTTGATCATGAAAAAGAGCCGACGATCACGGTTCCTGGATTCGATTTGCTGAAAGCAGGACTGGATTTAGGACCCGCCTTACTGAATCCACATACTAATTATGATCCGAAAGGAAAGGGAGGAAATACGCTGTATTTGCCCTTGGTATACAATAAGCATTGCAAAGTGACCTGGGAGTTTGCCGACAGCGCAGATTTAAAAAAGCCACATTATTATCAGATCAATTACCGAACCTATCCCAAGGATACAAAGGCCGAAACCTTTTCCTTCGAGCAGCTCGAACAAGTAAAGGATGAGATTAAAGACACGGAAAACATCCTTTGGCATCCCTCGGTAAACCGTGCCGTGACCGATTCGATAGCTCGCAGATTAAACCCTTCGGAGGAATGCATGGTGGAATTAAGAGATGCCAATCAGGCCATCCGTTTGCTGCAGGTGCAGCTGGCCGACCTGAACCGCGATAAGGAGGTGCTTTGGAGAAAGGTGACACTTAAAATATCATTTGATAATCGCGAAACGGTATCGTGTCCGCTGGGTGATTTCATAGGTAGCGGTTATGGTGGAAATGATATCGCTAGCTGGTATCGAGCACTTGCGGATAAAAAAACGCTTACTTCTCACTGGGTGATGCCTTTTCGGGAGTCGGCGGTGGTTCGGTTAATCAATAACAATGACTTTCCTATAGAGTTAACGCTTTCTATTGCAACTGATCGTTTTGAATGGGACAAGCGCGCGATGTATTTCCATGCCTTCACTAAAATGGAAGAACAGGTGTGGGATGCAAAATGGGATTACGACCCGAAGAAGAGCCCGAAAGGAGATGCCCGCGCACCGATTGATTGGAATTTTATTGAGGTGAAGGGCGAGGGGGTATACATGGGTAATACCTTGGCAACGCTGAATCATATGAATTCGTGGTATGGGGAAGGGGATGCGAAAGCTTATGTAGATGGGGAAGACTTCCCTTCTGAATTTGGTACCGGATTGGAAGATTATTACAATACCTCTTGGGCACCCGTTATTATTTACCAGACGCCTTTTGCCAATGCCACGAGGGCCGACCACACTTCTTCCACAGGGCATAATACCTTTACGCGGACGCGGATACTGGATGCTATTCCTTTTAAGAAAAGCTTTTCCTATGATATGGAAATGCTAAGTTGGGATGGTGGCTATGTGGATATTGCCGCAACTACTTACTGGTATGCTAAACCCTGAAGGTGTTAGGCCAATGAAATTCGACAAACAAAGAGCTGATTAGTATATCGGCCGAATTAACAAATGAAATAAAAAAATAAACAGATGAAGACATTTGCGAACAGAATCTTAACAATCGCGCTGCTGTTGATTACACAGCTCTCACTTGCGGGTGAAATTGAAATAAAAATCAATAAAAGATATCTTAACTTTCCGGTCTCTCATAAAGAGCAACGTCAGAAAATGACCTTCAGTGTTGATGGCAAACCTGATCTTTCGGTTGTGATACGACTTGCGAAAACCGACCCGGATTATTGGGTGTTTAAAGACGTTTCGGATTTGGTAGGCAAAACGCTTAAAATAAGCTATGAAGGAGATGAAGCGGGATTGGCAAAAATTTATCAGGACGATCGATTGGCAGGGCAGGACAGCCTTTATAAGGAAAGGAATCGTCCGCAGTTTCATTTTACCACGCGCAGAGGGTGGATCAATGATCCGAATGGGCTGCTTTTCTACGAGGGCGAGTACCATCTGTTCTATCAGCACAACCCTTATGAGCGTGATTGGGAGAATATGCACTGGGGCCATGCGGTGAGTAAAGATCTGGTACATTGGACGGAGCTGCCCGATGCGCTTTATCCGGATGAGTTGGGCACCATGTTCTCGGGATCGGCGGTAATAGACTATAATAACACAGCCGGCTATAATCAAGGCAAAAAACCGGCGATGGTAGCTGCCTATACCGCTGCCGGCCCCGACAGGCAGGTGCAGTGTATCGCCTATAGTCTCGATAAAGGGCGTACTTTTACCAAATATGAGGGCAATCCCATCATTGATTCTAAAGAAAAATGGAACAGTCCGGATACCCGCGATCCGAAGGTCTTTTGGTACAAACCGGGAAAACATTGGGTGATGGTGCTCAATGAGCGGGATGGCCATTCCATCTATACCTCCGGCGATCTGAAAACGTGGAAATACGAAAGTCATGTTACCGGCTTTTGGGAATGCCCCGAGCTCTTCGAACTGCCGATAGACGGTGACCCCAACAATTCGAAATGGGTGATGTATGGTGCTTCGGGCACATATATGCTGGGTTCTTTTGATGGTAAAGTGTTTCAGCCGGAAGCTGGTAAATACATGTATACCACCGGGTCAATCTATGCGGCACAAACCTTTACCAATATGTCGGACGGGCGAAGGGTGCAGATTGGTTGGGGACAGATAACGCATCCCGAGATGCCGTTTAAAGGGATGATGTTGCTGCCGACAGCACTTAGTCTGCACAGCACAAAAGACGGTCCGCGACTTTTCAGTCGCCCGGTTGAGGAAACCGAGCAACTTTTTACACCGGTTCAGAAGGATGTAAAACTAACAGCCGAACGTGCAAACCAGCTGCTGGCGTCCTATTCGAAGGCGGATGGGCTAAGGTTGAAGGCTACCATCAAGTTATCTCATGCCACCAGTGCCGGAATCAATTTGTTTGGGCAAAAGATTTTGGATTACGATCTAAACTATAATAAGCTCAATGGTCTGTTTTATTCGCCAAATGATCCCACCAGCATGGAGATCTCAGCGGATATTTACATCGACAAAACGAGTATTGAAGTTTTTATTGATGGTGGAGCCTATTCGTATTCGATGCCCCGAAAAGCGGAGGATAACAATGAAGAGGGTTTCCATTTCTGGGGGAACAACATTGAAGTGGCAAACTTAGACATTTTCAGCGTGAAGTCGATCTGGAAAGAGTGAGTCGGCTTCACCGACCGTCATATAGCGATTGAATGAAACAAGAAAAGGCCGCATCATGTTATCACGATGCGGCCCTTTATACAATGAAATCGGATTAACTATTGCGTCCGACCGGGGTATTGTTCCAAACCTTTTTCTAGGCATTCCAAGGCATTGCGCAGATCGTCCAAACATAGCACATAAGCCAGTCTCACTTGCTGTTCGCCCAAACGTGTGTCTGAATAAAAGCCGGTTGCGGGTGCCATCATGACTGTCTGGTTGTTATATTCGAATGCTTCCAGCATCCACTGGCAGAACCTATCGGCATTGTCTATCGGCAGTTTGGCCACTACATAAAATGCTCCGCCCGGGTTTGGGCAATATACGCCGGGAATTTTGTTCAAACCTGCCACTAAGAGATTACGCCTTTCGGTATACTCGGCAATGACATTGTCAAAGTAGCTTTGTGGCGTGTCTACGGCAGCTTCCCCCGCAATTTGAGCAACCGCTGGCGGACTCAGTCGGGCTTGCGCGAATTTCAGGCCGGCTTCCAGAATTTCTTCGTTTTTGGTGATCAGACAACCAAGGCGCGCACCGCAGGCACTGTATCGTTTCGATACCGTATCGAAAACAACGACGTGCTTCTCCATGCCTTCGAGCTGCATAGGCGAAATAAAGGTGTTGTCGTCATAGCAAAACTCCCGGTAGGCCTCATCGGAGAACAAATAAAGATCGTTTTTTAAGCAAAGTTCCTTTAGGGCTTCCATTTCTTCCAGTGAATAAAGGTAGCCAGTCGGATTGTTCGGATTACAGATGATGATGGCTTTGGTCTTAGGCCCGATTACACGCTCGAACGCCGCAATCTCGGGAAGTGCAAATCCCGTCTCGATGCTCGATGGGATGGGTGTTACCTCTACACCTGCCATACAGGCAAAGCCGTTATAGTTTGCATAAAAGGGTTCGGGTATAATGACTTGATCTCCGGGATCTAAACAGGATTCGATGGCTATTGTAATGGCCTCGGATCCTCCGGTAGTCACCAAGATATGGTCTGCCCTTATATCATAGCCCAGCTTATTATAATAGGTGCTCAGCTTTTCGCGATAGCTGGCATTCCCTTGTGAAGGCGTGTAGGCCCATACCTTGAAGTCTATATTCTTGATGGCATTGAGCATGGTGTCTGGTGTCTCAATATCCGGTTGTCCGATGTTGAGATGAAAAACCTTCTTACCGCTTTTCTTTGCTGCATCGGCATAAGGCGTTAGTTTTCTTATAGGGGAAGCGGGCATTTGCTTTCCCTTTTTTGATATTGTCGGCATAGTGTATTGTTGGCAAATTTAGGCACAAACTTACTAAAAGTAACGGCATAAAAAAGAGGCTATCTTCTACATTTGTATCGACAAAGATAGGAGATAGCCTCTTTCGTTTATTTATAGCAGTTTATTGTACCACTTCTCCCTTAATATAGAGCGATTTTAGTGGCGTTTTTGCATTTGAACGAATGGTTACCGATTTGCTAAAAGGCGCGGCCTGAGCAGCGTTGAACGTGACGCTGATCGAGCCGGTTTCCCCAGGCTTAACGGGCGCATTGGTGTATTTAGGCACTGTGCAACCGCAGGATGACTCCACCTTGGTAATGATCAGTGGTTCGGTTCCTACATTGGTAAACTTAAATTCATAGGAAACTGGTTTGCCCTGTGGAATTTTACCAAAATCATAGGTCTCTTTCTCAAATTTGAATTCAGCATTACCGTCTGCTTTCCACGCACTAAAGGCTGTGAATGCAACTAGAAGTGTAACAATGGCTAATAATTTTTTCATTAGAAAATCTGTTTTTAAGTAGCTTAAATTTGTATACCTTGTTCAGTGTTTTGAACATAGCTTATACAAGATTCATTAACAATTTGTTTTTAATGTCGGTAAGCGATCTATCGCTCTTTAGAAGGCTTTACCTTAATGCGCTCTTTCATAATGAATTCGTTTTTTTGTGTATTTACAACAATTTCTTTTTCTGACGATTTCATGATGAAAGAAGCTCGGTTCTTTGTATAAATTTATAACAAAAATATCATTACGCCAATTATAATGCCAATAATTCAGGTAATATGTTTGTTTCTGTTTGACGGGGCGCACTCGCTCTTGTGTCGCTGTTGAACGGCACCGCTTCTGCATATTTGTAGTTGGTTCATAATGTTGTATTTATCGTGGATAACAAAAGGTACGGCTGTTGCATCTGTCATTTTCTGTCGTACTGAAATTTTGTTTGTTCTTTCTGTGAAAATTTAAAATAGCTAAGCGGTAGCGGCGGGTAAAGCAAAATTTTATACAATTTTTTATTACTTTTGAACTTTAAGCATGATTTGTTGATATGTCTGATAACATGAAATATACCGATCCGATTGACACCTCAAAACTTAGCTTTGAAGAGTTTAAAGCTACTGTGTTGAATGACTACCGTATAATGTGCGAGAGCAGAGAGGCTAGTTTATTGGGAAGGAAAGAGGTGTTGACAGGTAAAGCAAAATTCGGCATTTTCGGCGATGGGAAGGAAGTGGCACAAATCGCTATGGCGAAGGTTTTTAGGGAGGGAGATTGGCGTTCAGGATACTATAGAGATCAGACTTTTGCATTTGCGACGGGCATGTCGAATGTGTATGAGTTCTTTTCGCAGATGTACGCAAATCCTAACATAGAGGCCGAACCGGCGTCGGGCGGTCGTATGATGAACGGGCACTTTGCTACAAGGGAATTGAATGCAGATGGAAGCTGGGTCAATCAGATGCAGCTAAAAAATTCTTCCGCGGATATTTCGACCACCGGGGGACAGATCCCCCGATTGCTCGGACTGGCGCAGGCTTCTAAGGTATACAGACAGAACAAGGAGCTTGCTTACTTAACGCATTTTTCGAACAACGGAAATGAAGTAGCCTTCGGCACCATAGGCAATGCCTCTACTTCTGAAGGTGTTTTTTTTGAAGCTTTCAATGCGGCAGGAGTGTTGCAGATACCCTTAGCAATTTCGGTATGGGATGATGGCTATGGCATCTCGGTGCCGAACCGGTATCAAACTACTAAAGAAGATATCTCCGAAGTGCTGAAGGGCTTTCAACGGGATGAAAAAGGCAATGGTTATGAGATTTTCAAAGTACGGGGGTGGGACTATCCCGGACTTTGTGAAACCTACGAACGTGCCGTCCGTTTCTGTAGGGAAGAGCATGTGCCCGTCTTTATTCATGTCATCGAGATGACGCAACCGCAAGGGCATTCGACTTCCGGATCGCACGAACGGTATAAGTCGAAAGAGCGACTTGAATGGGAGGCTGAATACGATTGCCTCGTGCAAATGAAAAAATGGATGCTGGAATCGGCCATTGCGGCTAAGGAGCAGCTCGAGGAGATTGAACAGTGGGCTCGAGATTTTGTGAAGGAAGAGCAGCAAAGGGCTTGGAAAGACTATATTGGAGCATTTGCCGAAGAAAAGGCACAGGCAATTGAATTGTTAGGTGCCATCGAACATAAATCGGCAAAGACGCTGGCTGCCAAACTGGCTGCCTTGAGGGAACCGAACTTAAAGCAAATTTACGGAACGGTTAGAAAGGCCTTGCGGGAAATGCGGGCGGACAACAATCAGCAGAAAGAAGCGCTGATTAATTGGTATAAAGAACAACAGGTGCTTAATTATGAGCGGTACAATTCAAAGCTGTTTACAGGTACCTTAGAGGCACCCGACAAGCTGGAAGTGGTGCCGGTAGTATATAACGATGAGTCGAAAATGGTCGACGGCCGCGAAGTGCTGAATGCGTGTTTCGCTGCCAATTTTAGTCGTGAACCACGCTTATTGGCTTTTGGCGAGGATGTAGGCGCTATTGGGGATGTAAACCATGGCTTTGCAGGTTTGCAGGCACAGTTTGGCGAGCATCGGATTTTTGATACCGGTATCCGCGAAACCGCCATCATCGGACAAGGCCTTGGGATGGCTTTAAGGGGCTTAAAGCCCATAGCCGAAATCCAGTATGTAGATTACCTGTTGTACGGGCTCACGGTGATGAGCGATGACCTGGCTTCCCTGAGCTATCGCACGAAAGGTGGGCAGAAAGCACCTCTGATCATTCGTACCCGCGGGCATCGCCTGGAAGGGATCTGGCATTCGGGTTCGCCAATGTCGATGATTTTGGGATCTTTGAGGGGTTTGCACGTTTGCGTGCCGCGCAATATGACGCAGGCGGCGGGCATGTACAATACTTTGCTGCGATCGGATGAGCCTGCGCTGGTGGTCGAATGCCTTAATGGCTACCGCCTAAAAGAACGGATGCCTGCTAATGTAGGTGATTTTACCGTACCGCTAGGCATTGCGGAAGTGGTGAGAAGCGGTTCGGATATTACCGTTGTTTCTTATGGCTCTACGCTTCGATTGGTACAGGAGGCGGCCGTTGAGCTGAAGGAAATGGGCATTTCGGTGGAAATTGTAGATCCGCAAACCCTCCAGCCTTTTGATAAATTGCATGTCTGCGGACAATCGCTGGCCAAGACGAATAAATTGTTGGTGGTGGACGAAGATGTGCCGGGAGGGGCTTCTGCCTTTATTTTACAGCAGGTATTGGAGGAGCAAGACGGCTACTTCAGTTTGGACTGCAAACCGCGTACCTTGTCGGCCAAAGCGCATCGCCCACCTTATGGTTCGGACGGCGATTATTTTACGAAGCCGTCACTCGATGACATCATTGAGACGATTTATTCCATGATGCACGAGTCAAATCCCGATAAGTTTCCGAAGATAATTTAAAAAAGCATCAAAGAGCCTGTTGCTTTTGATGCTTTTTTTGTTGATACTCAGCTTCGCTTGCTTTTTAAAGGCGACCTAAGCTGAGGTTCCGCAAATAGTGGTCGGTAATTACCAGCGCAGCCATCGCTTCCACAATGGCTACCGCACGTGGCACAACACAGGGATCGTGGCGCCCTTTTCCAGAAATTTCTGTTTCTTCACCTAACTGGTTGATCGTGCGTTGCGACCGCATGATGGTTGCTACAGGTTTGAAGGCTACCCTGAAATTAATGTCCATTCCATTGGATATACCGCCTTGAATACCGCCTGAGAAATTGGTGAGCGTTTGCAGCGACTGCGCTTGCTGTGCCGGATTGACAAAGATATCATTGTGTTCCGAGCCGCGCATCGTTGCGCCACTGAAGCCCGAACCGTATTCAAAACCATGAACCGCATTGATGCTTAACATAGCTTTTCCCAGATCGGCGTGCAGTTTATCAAAGACAGGCTCGCCTAAACCAACCGGAACTCCTTTTATAATAGCACTTACAATTCCGCCTACCGTATCGCCGTCTTTCCGCACCGAATCAATAAAACTGATCATCTGGTTGGCGGTGGCAGGGTCGGCACAGCGAACAATATTATCTTCGCGCATGTCAACCAGCTCCTCTAAGGTTAGGTCTCCTAAATTGGGAGCCTCGATATTTCCGACGGCAGATACGTGTGCGAAAACGGCAATGCCGAGTTCCTGTAGGTAGCGTTTGGCAATGGCGCCCGCGGCTACCCGCGCTGCTGTCTCCCTCGCTGATGAACGTCCCCCTCCGCGATAGTCGCGTATGCCGTACTTCGTTTGATAGGTGTAGTCGGCATGAGAAGGCCGGTATTTATCTTGGATGTGGGAATAATCTTTCGACCGTTGGTCTTCATTGGGAATCAACATTGCTAAAGGCGTACCGGTTGTTTTCCCTTTGAAAACACCTGATAGTATCTGCACGGTATCACTTTCCTTACGTTGCGTGGTGATTTTCGACTGACCGGGCTTGCGCTTATCGAGTTCCGACTGAATAAAGTCGAGCTCAATGGGTATATTTGGCGGACAGCCGTCAATGATGACACCAATAGCCTCTCCATGAGATTCTCCAAAAGTTGTAATCCGAAAGCTTTGTCCAAATGAATTTCCTGCCATGGCTATGAATATTTTTGAGTAATTAAGAGGTGTGAAGGTCGTGCTTATGGTTTAGTTCAAAGCCTACGTTTGTCAAATGCTCCCAGAAGGCTGGGTACGATTTGCCGACAACTGCTGGATCTTCAATAATCAGTTCCTCAAACACGAGGGCTAAAGGCGCAAAAGCCATCGCCATCCGATGATCTTCATAAGTACTGATGGTAGTGCTTTTTGGCTTGGTTCTGCCAGCCGTTTTTACGTGATAAACTTGCTTATCTTCCAGCAGTTCCACACCGAATTTAGCCAATTCGTTTTGAAGGGCCAGAATACGATCCGTTTCCTTGATCTTTAACGTTTCCAATCCGGTAAAACTGGCGTCGTACCCCAGGGCTGCACAACAGGTAATAACCGTTTGTGCCAGATCTGGGCACTCTTTTAAATCGAAAAAACGTTCACCTTCACCCGCCTCCGTTTTTTCGATTTTAACGCCGCGGTTTTCGAAAGTCGACCGAACGCCGAAATTTGCCATGATGTCAACAATGGCGCGGTCGCCCTGCAAACTGCGATCTTTCAGGCCTGGCAGAAATAAGCTGCTTCCCAGAGGAGATAATGCGATTACGGAATACCAGTATGAAGCCGCGCTCCAGTCGGGCTCTACCCGCAGTACCGACTCTTTTGCTTGCTGTTTGCCAACGGCGATGCGGTTGTCCTGCCATTCGTGGCTGATTCCGGTTTCGTTCAACATGTCCAGCGTCATGCTGACATAGGGTTTGGACGTTAAGGTGCCTGTGATGTTTAATGTAAGTCCTTCGGGTAAAAAGGCGGCAACGAGGAGCAGTGCTGATAAGTACTGACTGCTGACGTCTCCCTTGATAACCACTTCTGGCTGGGTTTGTATAAAACCGCCTTTAATTTCCAGCGGTGGGTACCCTGTTTGTTCGGCATAGCGAATGTCAGCACCAATGCTTTTAAGTGCATCTACCAATATACCGATAGGTCGCTGTTTCATCCGTTCGGAACCGGTTAATAGAAAATTTCCCGGAATGGTAGAAAGATAGGCCGTTAAAAAACGCATGGCCGTGCCAGCCGGCCCAACATTTATTGTTTGAGTTTCCTGCGCCGCCGTGTCAAGTGCTTCTAAGATGGCTTGCAACGTAACGGTGTCGTCCGCATTGGAAAGATTTTCAATGCGGACTTTTCCTTTACTCAGGGCACTTAAAATAAGTGCACGATTGCTTTCACTTTTAGATCCTGTTAATTGGACGGTGCCATGCACCGCACCGCCGGGATATGATACACTGAGTGTTTCTGTATTCATTAGGCCTCCACTGCAGGTTTGGCGTTCATGATCTGGTTCTGCTTGCGGATGGACTCACCATGGATTAGTTCCAATAATTTGACGGTGAAATCTTCTTCGAGATTCAAGGCTTTCGCAAACTTACCGCGTTTTTCTATGATTTCTTCCCAACGGTTCACCTGTAAGATGGTTACTTTATTGTCTCGCTTGTATTCACCGATCTTTTCAACGATTTTCATCCGGTCGGCAACTTTTTTAATGATCTGATCGTCAATAGTGTCGATTTCTTTACGTAGAGCCGCTAATTTGTCTTCAAATACAGGATCATTTGATTCTGCTCTTCTCAAGGAAAGGTTATTGATGAGTTCTGCAAGGGCAGCAGGCGTTACTTGTTGCTTGGCATCTGTCCAGGCTACAGAAGGATCGATATGTGATTCAATAATAAATCCTTGCATATCCAAATCAACTGCCTTTTGTGCTACGTAAGGAATTAATTCACGCGTACCGCAAATGTGACTAGGATCGTTAATGATTGGTAATTCAGGCGCTACTGTTTTAAGTTGAATAGCCAGATCCCACATCGGCTCATTGCGGAAAGCCGTCTTTTCATAGGAAGAAAAACCACGGTGGATGGCTCCCAACTTTTTAATGCCGGCACGGTTGATGCGCTCTAAAGCACCGATCCATAAAGACAAATCCGGATTTACCGGGTTTTTCACTAAAACGGGTACATCTACGCCTTGCAATGCATCGGCAATTTCCTGAACGGTAAACGGATTGGCCGTTGAGCGTGCA
Source organism: Olivibacter sp. XZL3 (assembly GCF_004368405.1). GTDB lineage: Bacteria > Bacteroidota > Bacteroidia > Sphingobacteriales > Sphingobacteriaceae > Olivibacter. The sequence goes on along the minus strand of NZ_SBJH01000057.1, from coordinate 4,399 downwards.
CCTACCCATAATATATCAACACCCGCAGCCAATGCTTCTTCCACATGTTTTGCTGTCGCTACTTCGGTGGCTGTCAGTAAGCCCGTTTCTTCTTTGGCACGTTTTAACCATTCCAAACCGATGCTTCCAATGCCTTCAAATTCGCCCGGACGGGTGCGGGGTTTCCAGATACCTGCCCTCAATACGGAGATTTTGCCGGTAGCGGCTAGCAAATGAGCAGTGGCAACGACCTGTTCTTCTGTTTCGGCGCTGCAAGGCCCTGCAATTACTAAAGGTTCTTTGCCGGTAGCTAGCCAAGAGCTCAAAGGCAAGATGTCTAAATTTAGTTTCATTTTTATTGTATTAAATTGATATATGCTGTTAATAATCTGTTGTTTTTACTATACCTTGTCGTTTTTGATATATTCTCCTAAAATGTTAAAATTTATGGTGTGTTTAAGTGTCTTACGGATGGCTGCATCGTAATTGCTCTGTTTTTTCCATTCAATGTCAACATAAAAATCGTATTCATTGCGCTTTCCGAGCACGGGCATCGATTGGATTTTACTCATGTTGATCTGCTCATCGGCAAAAAAAGTAAGCACACGGGCCAATGAGCCAATGCTATTGTCGGTCTGAAAGAGAAGAGTCGCTTTGTTGGCTTTGGGATTTTCTGTTTTTTCTTTTGAGAGGATCAGGAAACGGGTATAATTCTTTTTGTTTGTTTCAATTCGTCGATCGATGATTTCCAGACCGTATAATTTAGCTGCTAACTGATTGGCAACCGCCGCGGTATCGGTAAGCTTGTTTTCCGCAATCTTTTTGGCGCAGGAAGCGGTGTCCGTTCCTTCGGACACCTTGAGGTAAGCATGCTCTTCCAGATAGTCGGCACACTGACGCAAGGCGATGGGGTGCGATTCTACTTTTTTGATTTGCTCCAGCTTGGTGCCCGGCAAAGCGAGTAGGTGAAGCTGTATGCTAAGGTATACCTCGCCAACAATAGGGAAATGGTAATCGTGCAGCAGGGTGTAATTCGGAAGCAGACTTCCGGCGATGGAGTTTTCAATAGCCATGACGACATAGTCGGCTTCATCTTTTTTCAAAGCTTCACAGGTGTGTTTAAAGGTTTCACACTCTACCGTCTGGATATCCTGTCCGAAGTATTTGAAAGCTGCTTCTTCGTGGAAAGAAGCTCGTGTTCCTTGAATCGCGACTCTAATTTTGCTCATTTTTAAATTTCAAAAAAAAAGTCCCGGTTGCTCACCGGGACTTTTTCATACATTATTTCTTTACATGCATATTAATCCCGGCCCTTACTACTAAAGTAAAAGTAACCAAAGAACCAATATGCAGCTGTGTATTTCATTTTTTCTTTTTGATATCGCAAATATATACAAGAATTATTACGAAACAAGAAAAAAAATAAAAAAATGTAAATAGGTCATTTGGTTTTCCTTTTTGTGCCGTCGTACCGGAAGAGCGGTGAGATGTTCCCGCGCTTCAGGACGCAAACAAAATGGCAGCGTGAGCTGTTCTGTATAAGCAACCCAATAATAAACTTGTTACTATGGAACAGATGAGGATTCCCCAAGAGATGATCGTGCCGTTCAATTATGAATCGCAGGACCTGCCACGTTCGGTTAAGGAGCTACGTCCGGTTATTTTTCAGGACGGAAATGACTTTTGTTGTGTACTGGGGCCTGATACCCGAAAGGGGATTTTTGCCTGCGGCTTATCGCCTCAGGAGGCCTTGAAAAATTGGCAACATAATCTAGATGAACGAATAAAAAATCATCCCGATGACGATGAAGTAGCTGCGTATATAATAGACGCCTTGAACGCTTCAAACAAAAAAGTATGGTAGTTTGCTTTAAAAAACAACCGGATTATTTTTTTCCTAATTGTCTGAGAAGCTGTTCGCTAATGGCGGCGCCTTCCGGATCATTGCTTTCGAGTGCTTTTTCGAGGTTACTAATGGTTTTTTCATCGAGATGGCCCGGTAAAATAGGAACGGCGGGGTCGACAACCAAATCCACCACAACGGGAACTGTAGATGCCAGTGCGGTACGGATGGCCTCTTCGATCATTTCCGCCTGCTCAACGCGGATTCCTTTCAATCCGAATAAAGTGGCTACGGCAGCGTAGTCCACATCGGGAATATTTTGTGAGTCTTCAAATTTTGGTTCGCCGGATAACATACGTTGTTCCCAGCTCACCATATTCAAATCCCTATTATTCAATACAACAACAATCAACTGGCCGTTTTTCCATTGGCGGTAGTACTTCGAAATTGTAATCAGTTCGTTCATGCACAACATCTGCATGGCCCCATCACCTGCGATGGCCACTACGGGTCGTTCCGGAAAAGCAAATTTGGCGGCAATGGCATAGGGCACTGACGGACACATGGTGGCTAAACTGCCGGAGAGGGAGGCCGACATGGTGCCCCGGATTTTTATGTTACGTGCATACCAGAACGCGGCGGTTCCGGAATCGGCTGTCAGGATGCAGTTTTCGGGAAGCTGCGGTGAGAGGCGCTGAAAGAAGCTTTGCGGGTTTATCGGATCCGCGTCTTGTTCGGCCCTTTTTTCCACCACATCCCACCATTCTTTTACGTCATCTTCTATCGCTGTTCGCCATGCTCGGTCTTCCTTATAGGTTAAAAGGGGTATGAGTGCCTGGAGTGTGGATTTGCTGTCGCCCAACAACATGGCATCCGCAGGGTATCGCAAACTGAGCATTTTGCCGTCGTGGTCTATCTGTATGCATTTTGCGCTTCCCGGTTTCGGTAAATATTCTGCATAAGGAAAGCTGGTCCCGATCATAAAGAGTGTATCACACTGCTGCATCATCTTCCAGCTGGGCTGAGTTCCTAACATACCGATAGCCCCGGTCACATAAGGGAGGTCGTCGGAAATCAGCGGTTTCCCTAATAAGGCTTTTGCAATGCCAGCGCCTAGCAAATCGGCAGCCTTTAATATTTCTTTTTCAGCGCCTTTGGCACCTATACCTATTAAAATGGCTATTTTTTTTCCTTGATTTAGCAGCTCCGCTGCTTGTTTGATGTGTTGTTCTTGTGGCAGTAAAGTCGATTTTGGAAAACCGACGCCGGTAAAGACGCTTCCATGTTCTCGGGGTGGTTCTTCTACCGCTTTTTCTTCCTGTAGATCATTCGGAACAATGACTGCAACCACCGAGCGTTTCGCCTGAGCAATCCGTAAGGCCCTGTCTATAACTTGCCGAACCTGGGCTGGATGACTGATCATTTGTACATAATCGCTTGCCACGTCTTTGAATAAAGATATCAGGTCGATCTCTTGCTGATAATTGCTGCCGAGGGATGTTCTCTTTTGTTGTCCGATAATAGCCACCACCGGCTGGTGATCTAACTTCGCGTCATAAAGACCGTTCAATAGATGGATGGCACCCGGTCCGGAGGTGGCCAAACACACGCCCACTTCGTCCGTGAATTTAGCATGCGCGCAGGCCATAAATGCCGCTGCCTCCTCATGTCTGCTCTGAATAAAGCTTATGTCTTCTTTTTTTCGGTTGAGCGCACCCAATAAACCGTTAATACCGTCACCGGGATAGCCGAAGATCCTTTTTACTCCCCAGTCAGCCAATCGCTGAATAATGAAATCGCTTACTAACATATCGCTAATTTTTAGTCACCATGCCATCTGGGTCAAAAACCGTTCCTCATCCATTGCCTTCTCTTATTTAAACGAAAGTTGTAGGAATAGGCGACTAGGGGAGTAAGCTAATAGGGAGTAGTTATGAGGTGTGGCTTTAAAATATAGGCCAAAAGCGCTAAGCATTAGGTGTCAAGCGCGTTCCTTTAGCACAGCCGTTGCGAAGAACGAAAAGCGGTGCCTATAGCGTACGCTGTAAGTTATACACAAAAAAAGGCAAAAAATTTGGAAATAAATTATTTGTGTTATATTTGTATTATACAAGATGTTTAATACTGCTGATATGAAAGACGAACTGGATGATCTATTGGCTGCTTGGGAGGAGACTTATAAGAAAGGACAATTAACGCTATGGATTTTTCTTGCCTTACAGGAGGACAGAAAGTATGTAGATGAAATTAAGTGTTTTGTAGAAGAACGATCGAACAACACCATGCGCTGTGAGGAACAGAGTCTTTACCGCGTGTTGCGGAAGTTTGAGCATGTCGGTGTAGTGGATCATGAACTGCGCAAAGGAAATAAGGGGCCCGAGCGTAAATATTACTATATGACTGAATTGGGGCAGCAGTTATTTAAGCAATTTGTGGAGCGGAATATTCAGCTCTTTTATTCATCGGAAATCAGAAATCTTTTAACCGTTTAATAACATCGTTAGTTTGAACTCTGAAGGATAAATACAAGAAATGAGAATAGATCGTGAAATATATCTTTGGATAAAAAGCTCCATC
>NZ_SBJH01000067.1 GCF_004368405.1 Olivibacter sp. XZL3 | reverse complement strand
TGTCTTGATCCAAGAGAAAGAAATTTAACCGGCTCCGAAAAAAAGTAGCCCAAAAACTTGTAATTAATTAGAGTATATGAAGAGGTCGAAACGCTATACCAATGGGTGCATCAACAAGGGGGAGCTCTTTTCCTCATCACCGACCACATGCCCTCCGCAGGTTCGGTCAGTAATCTTGCTGCACGCTTCGGGTTTAACTTGATCAACGGATCTGCGCAGCGAAAAGATGGCCAGCCGGAGATATTTTCCCGTGCGCGAGGCAACCTCACGGCCAATCCGATCACCGATGTCAAAGGTTTCGAGATAGACAGTATCCGATGTTGGGGAGGAGCTGGCTTTTTTCCACCGCCGGAGGCCGTCATTGTTTCGGCGTTAGGTGACGACTATGAGGTATTCCTCCCGTCGAAGGTGTCCGATGTATATCATCCGATCGCTGCCTCTGTTCCGAAAATCGTGGGCACGGGTTTAGCCAATGGCGCTATTCTGCAATGCGGACGCGGAAGAGTATTTCTGTTCGCCGATGGGGCACCATTTACCGCCCAACTGGAGGGAATCAAAAGCAACAAACGCGGCATGAACCATCCGGATGCAAGTCAAAATGCCCGATTTCTTTTAAATATCATCCATTGGTTGGATAAATCATATTGAGGGCCATGGGAAAATGGCGTAGGGGATGGCCGTAGCCCGGAGTTCGGCGGAAAGAGCGACACAGCCAATCCCGAGGAAGGGATAAAGCATGCAAAACGATAGCAATCAAGTGGGAATTCACAATAGATACCACAGTCTTTATTATGAAGCCACTTGAGTTTGGCATAAACCCGTATGGATTTACTATAAAGACAAGCAAGTTTGCCATAACGTCACTTGGGTTTGTCATAAACCCATACGGGTTTACTATAAAGTCAATCGAGTTTATTATGAAGTCACTTGGGTTTGTCATAAACCCATACGGGTTTACTATAAAGTCAATCGAGTTTATTATGAAGTCACTTGGGTTTGGCATCAATCCATACGGGTTCATTATAAAGTCAACTAAGTTTATCATGAAGTCAATTGGATTTGTCATAAACCCATACGGGTTTACTATAAAATCAACCAAATTTATCATGAGGTCAATCGAGTTTATCATGAAGTCAACTGGATTTGTCATAAACCCATACGGGTTGATTATAAAGCCAATCAAGTTTATCATGAAGTCAATTGGATTTGTCATAAACCCATACGGGTTTGCTCTAAAGTCAATCAAGTTTATCATGAAAGCACTCGGGTTTAGCGTAGACTTATACGGATTTAAGACAATTCTTTCTGCATCAGAAAGCGTAATATACGTTGTATAACAAGGCTTTTCTATGCTGTAACAAGTTACCTTTAAGTACGTCTCAATAAAAAGTTAAATAATATGCTTTTAATTAGGCGGTTAAGCAAGCGTTACGCTTCAAGAGATATTTTAAATATCGTTGAGCAGCGCTTTGATAAAGGGTTAAGCTGTATTAAAGGAAGAAATGGGGCTGGCAAAAGTACATTGCTTAAAGTGCTTGCCGGATTGATCGATTTTCGTGGCGAGGTCATTTTAGCGGACAGTATCTTTTTAAAAAAGCATCCGCTTCCGTATCGCAGATTTGTGAATTTTGCAGAGGCAGAGCCTATCTATCCGTCTTTTCTCAGCGGTGTAGACTTAATTGATCTTTTTATAAGAGCAAAAAAGGGATCGGTGGAAGAGACGAATCGTTTCATCGATAAGTTTGGAATGCAAGATTACCTACAAAACAATGTATCAACGTATTCTGCAGGTATGCTGAAAAAGTTGTCCATCTTATTAGCTTTCATCGGGCACCCGAAAGTGATTTTGTTGGACGAGCCGTTTATTACTTTAGACGAAGCTGCAGTGAAGCAATTATCTTTTTTTATAAATGATTACATAGTAGGGAAGCAAGCGAGTTTTGTTGTAACCTCGCATCAAAGCGTACCCGATGATATCCCTGTTCATCATAGGTTTTTGTTAGAGAACTGCCAGCTTTTTAAGTTATCCTAAAAGGACATAGAGCAAAATGGGGAAATATCTAACTAAGTGTTTCGGTAGAGTGTTTTACAAGCAGCATATTGGCTTTTTAATTGCCTCTTACGTTTTATTGTTAGGCTATGGTCTTTTTATTAAAACAGCGGGGCATATTCCGGCGGGGCAAGAGCGAACAATCTACCTAGTTCTCTTATTGAACTTTGTGCATTCGCCTGTGATCACACTGCTGGCTTTCGTGCTGTGGTTTATCTATACTATTCGAACTTGGTTTTTCGTTATAAAAGTAAGTCAGATGCCTGAATATCTCTTTTGGCATTATAGTGCGACCGCCCTTCCTTATCATTCACAAATCATGGCGTGGTGGTGGTTTCAGTTGTATCTTTCGCTACCAATGATTTTTTATTCGGTGCTTGCTATGGTTTGTGGTATCGTGATTGGTGAGGTGAATCTACCGTTTTTAGCTGTAGCCTACTTGCTTTTATTAACTTTGATCAGCGGTATAGTTTATGTGTACTGGTTTAATTCCCGTGCGCTCAAGAAAACAAACTGGCTTCATTTAACAGCAATAGTTCGGCGATTTCCTAAATCTAGTTTTAGCATTTTCTTTTTTGAGCTAATCACCAACCGCAAATTAGCGTTGGTACTGACAAAAGCCATATCTTGTGCGTTGGTGATAGGTGCTGTTTCTTTTTTTGAGGATGTGGATGAGCCCCTACGTTTTCTCGCTATTCTGTGTGTTGGCCTAGCTTTAATTCATGTTGTACTCGTCTACCTCATACAAGACTTTTTTGCAAGAAAAATGTATTTCTTACATCAATTGCCATATCATAGAGGGGTGCTGTACATAAACGAGATTATTAGGTGGTTTTTGTTGTTATTGCCCGAGTTTTTTTTGGCGTCTTTATTTTTTCCATTGCCGTTGTTGCCTTTATTTGTGCATATTTGCATGGCGGGTATTTTAGTGCTAAGATCGTTATGCTGTTTTGAGCATATTAATATGTTGCGATTTCTAAAATGGAGTTTTAGCTGGTTCTGCATGGCGGTGTTGTTTGCCTTATTTGATCTGTCGGTGCTCTTTAGTTTGCTCAATTTAGTCGTTGCTTTTATCGTCTTCTATAGCAGGTACTATAGGCGGGATGCACTGGCTTAAGGGGCTGCTAGTAAAGGGCATGGCCCGTAATAATCCGCTCGGGTTTTAGACCGACGTAAATGAAGTTCGTTGAGCGTAAAACAAATGCAATTATTCGATATCGATGACGTTATAAGGTTATGAAAATTGACAAGACTGAAGATCTTAAAATCTTATTTGCCGAAGATAATGAAGTTAATAGATTTTATCTTCGATCACTCATCGAGCAGCATTTTGAAGGCGTTTCCATTTTGGAGGCTCAAAATGGAAAGGAGGCCGTTGATATGTACGAATTATATCGGCCAAATTTGGTGTTGCTCGATTTAAATATGCCCGTTATGAAGGGCGATGAGGCGGCGGCAAAGATTAGAGCCTTAGCCGACATGAAAGATGACAAAGTCAAAATTATCGCGCTGACAGGCGCATCTCCGGAGTTCCAGAGTCTGTCGTACAGTAATGGTATTATGGATGATTATATTGTAAAACCGTTTAAGGCGGAAGTGCTGTTGGACCTAATAGCACCAATGCTGCGCGGAAGAGAAAGTATAGAAAGCCCTGCTATTGAAACGAGAGCTGTCGTTTCGCCAAACAAGTATCATTTTGATTATGAAGAGCTGAGAAGCTCCTTAGCTAATGATGAGCCCTTGATTAAAGAAGTGTTGGGGTATGTCGCTGATCATTTGGATACTTTTATGCCTCGATTCAACACCTTAGTGCTCGAGCAAAATCAGCATGAAATTCAGAAATTAGCGCATGAACTCAGAGGAACCGCCCTAAACGCGCGGCTGTCTTTGCTAGCTGAATACATTTTGCCTATAGAAAATGGCAGCAATTTTGACAAAGACTTTCTTCACGAACAGCTACAACAGGTGAGCGAAGAGATAAATTACGTAAAACCACTGCTCGCGAGGATGCTGGATTAGATCAGAAAAGTCTGCCGCCCGCCGTTACGAATCCTTTCAAGACTGCTCATGGCGGCTGATATCGCCACATACTACGGGCGTAGGTATAGCGAAATCTTTCATTTGTAAATAGTTAATTGACAAATCTATAGATTTCGCTAAGCTACATCTATGCGGTGGTCAGTAGACTTTTGTAGGCGACTTCTTTTAACTAAGCACTTACAAAGCTATACTCAAACCTTCTTCCGATTTTTCTGCCTTCAATAAATCCGTTTTTAAGCAGGTACGAAAGTCTGACCGCTACAACCTTTTCTAACTTATACGGATCTAAATCCGGTTGGGCTTGTTGCAAGACGTCCAGAATATCTTCCTTAAAACCCTGCCCAACATTAGTTAGCGCATAACTGATTTTATTGTCAAGTTTGGAATGTGGATCGAATTCTTCAACTGGTTGAAGAACTTTGTTACTTGCTTTACTCTCAAAAGCGTAATTAGTTGATGGTGTAACGATGGCAGTAAGGTCGCTAACACTATTACCTGTAATGCCTTCAATTGTCTTATCAATGCTTTTTATTTCCTGAAGAAGCGTCTCTCGCATCTCTTTCAGGTAGTCGATTACCTGGTTTTCTTGAACTTTCATGCAATGTTGGTGATTGGTTTTTACAAACTTATATAATTTAAACAAACTATCCAATTGTGAAACTCAAAATGGTTTACTAATGTGATGAAATAGCAGGAGAATAGAGGTATATTCACTTAATCGACTTGTGATACCATATAGGAAGCGGGCACGGATGATTTAGTGCTGAGCCTTCAAAGGACTTAGCGGTGGCGTCTAAGGATCGCGTAATGGAATTCAAACAGGTCTTTTGACGCGGGTATGATTTCCTCCAGGGGCTGACTACGCACCTTCACCTTCGGCCATCGAAGTTTTCGCAATTTGAAGCAGGAAGCCGTCGTAAAAAAGCTGGAACACTTAGCTTTATCTCTAAGAAAATAATGTAAATTAGGCATTTTAAACCATTGATTCTTTTAACTGAATATCAAATGAAGCGTTATTTTTCTGTCTTATGCCTCTTGTTCCTGAAGCTATCTACGAATGCACAGACTGTTCAATACGAGCAGAAAGGCAATATATCTTATTATGAATCGGACGTGCAGTTGGATAGCTATATGAGGGATCGATGCAAGCTTGATATCTATTATCCAGTAAACAAAAAAGGCGTCGCAACCGTCATTTGGTTTCACGGTGGCGGATTGACGGGTGGAGAAAAGGAAGTTCCGGAAGCGTTGAAGGAACAAGGGATTGTGGTGGTTGGTGTAGGTTACCGGCTATCCCCAAAAGTCGAAGGTAAAGAGATCATTGAAGATGCAGCGGCCGCAACTGCATGGGTGTTTAAACATATTGAAGAGTTCGGAGGGAACGAAAACTTAATTTTTGTTTCGGGCCACTCTGCGGGTGGCTACCTCGGAATGATGTTAACCCTTAATAAAGCTTACTTAACTAAATACCATATAGATGCCAATCAAATTGCAGGATTAATACCTTTCAGTGGACAGACAATTACTCATTTTACCATAAGAAAGGAAAGGGGAATCGGCGAAGTGCAGGCAGTCGTTGATGAATATGCGCCTCTGTTTCATGTAAGAGCTGATGCGCCACCGCTTTTGCTGATAACAGGAGATAGGGAGCTAGAACTTTTGGGACGGTATGAAGAGAACGCATATATGGCCCGTATGATGAAGCTTGCAGGGCACAAGAGAACGTCTCTTATTGAACTGGGCGGGTATGGACACGATATGACCTTTCCGGCATTTCCCTTATTGATCCAGCAAATTAACAATAGAACAAAGGAGATTATAAATCATTCAAAATAGAAAATCGGATTGCCTGCGAGTTAATGTCAAACGCTTGCCGGTCGGTATTCATATGTCGCCGATATCGGTGGAGATAGTCTTTACGTGATTTAAGGCCTGTTTTGATAAGGCTGTCAGTAGCTTCAGACCCAGCGGTTATAAAATGAAAAAAAATTGAAATATTTTGATTTCCTGCTCGTCTATACACATAAGTAAGCGAGATGAATCAGGTATCAGTAGCAACAAACATGTCAGAAGATAAGCAGAGCAAAATCTTAACTACCATAGCTTCTTATGGAAAGGGCTTGCTGAGCTTTATTAGAAAACGTGTCAAAAGCGATGCGGATGCTGAAGATATTTTGCAAGATGTATGGTTTCAACTAACGGCAGTGATTAATTCCGAGCCGGTAGAACAAGTGGGAGGGTGGCTTTATCGGGTGGCGCGAAACCGTATTATCGATAAATATAGAAAGAAGACAGAAAGCTCTTATGATGATAGAACCGAAGAGGATGAGGAACGAGTGGCTTCTTTCAGTACCTTGCTTTTAAGCGTCAATGGTACTCCGGAGGAAACCTATCAAGATCGATTGATGTGGAAAACCCTATTCAGTTCATTGGACGAGTTGCCGGCGGCGCAGCGGGACGTGTTTATATGGCATGAGCTAGACCGCATTCCCTTTGCAGAAATTGCAGCACGCACCGGAGAACCTGTGGCTACATTGATTTCAAGGAAGCGGTACGCTATACTGCATTTAAGGAAACGGTTACTTGTTTTTTATAATGAACTGGGAAAGTAATTGGGTGAGTATAAAATGACAAAATATAAGGTGATGAAAAGATTATTCAGAAGTCGGTTTAGATTTATTGCCATACCGGCGTTAGCAGTTACGTTCGTTTTTTTGATCGGCTACATTATTATGCTGCTATGGAATTTTAGCATCGCAAACGTGTTCAGTGGTGTGCATAACATAAATCTCTGGCAGGCAATGGCTTTATTCGTTCTGTCCAAGATCCTTTTAGGTTTCGGAAAAGGGGGACGACACGGCGACGCACCTTGGAGTAAAAGGTCCATCCGTAATAAGTGTGAAAAAATGACTGAAGATGATCAGGAAAGAATGAGTGCCTTTATGCGTAAAAGATGGTGTGACTGGCGTGACTTGAGAGATGATAAATCGAGTGAAAATTAGTTCAACAAGAAGTAAGTAAGTTATTATGAGTCAGGTTTTAATTTTTAAAACGAGTGTGAATGCTCAAAAGCATGTGCAGCAAGTCGCTGCCCTGTTTAAATCGATTAAGCTAATCCAACGTTGGAGTTTTGATCTGGACGATTGTGACCGAGTTCTACGCGTGGAATCCTTAAATATTCGTCCGGAAATGATTGAAAATCTATTAAGAACCGAGGGTATTTATTGTGAACATATGGAATATGAGCTATAGGAGTCGTCAGCTTGCATGTTTTTTTTAATGGCGTTCGAGAATAAGAAGCATTTTCTCTAAGTTTGGGATTTATTTCCAATATTATGCATAATCCACTTTTAAGCGCCTTTAATACACCCTTTAATAGTTTTCCTTTTGAGAACGTCAAACAAGAAGATTTTAAACCTGCGATTTTAGAAGGCCTCGCCTTAGCAAGGAAAGACATTGCAGAGATCGTGGACGATCCTGCCAGCCCAACTTTTGATAACACCGTAGTTGCGCTTGAGCAGGCAGGAAAACAGCTCCATATTATAACCGAAGCTTTCTTTAATCTCAATTCGGCCGAAACGAATGACTATCTTCAAAACCTTGCGGAAGAGATTTCTCCCCTGCTTGCCGCGTATGGAAACGATATAACACTAAATGAGCGCCTTTTCGAACGCGTAAAGGCGGTATTTGAAAGCACGTCTAAAAACCTATCTGAGGAAGAATACAGATTGTTGGACAGGACGTATAAGAGCTTCACGAGAAATGGAGCCTTACTTAGCGATGCCGAGAAAGACAGATTGCGGTTCATCGATAAAGAGCTCTCGACATTGAAGGTGAAGTTTTCCCAAAACGTTTTGCATGAGACGAATGCTTATACCTTACATATTACTAACGAGCAAGATTTGGAAGGACTTCCGGATTCGGTAAAAAGCGCTGCAAAAGAAGAAGCAAAGAAAAGAAACTTGAAGGGCTGGATTTTCAGCTTGCAGTTTCCAAGTATGATGCCTTTTATGAAGTACGCAAAAAATCGGAACTTGAGAAAAGAATTATATGTAGCTTCGTCACAAAAAGCTTTCCATAAAAACGAATACGATAACGAAGATTATATCAAAAAGATCGTTTCCTACAGGCAGGAGCGGGCGGAATTGTTGGGTTATGAAAGCCATGCGCATTTTGTTTTACAAGAACGAATGGCTTCTAATCCAGAACAAGTCGATACTTTTTTACGTGACTTATTGGCGAAAGCCAAGCCCTTCGCCCAAAAAGAGGTTGAACAGTTAAGACAGTTGGCGGTTATGGACGGCATTAGCGAATTAATGCCCTATGATCATGCGTATTATGTAGAGAAGTTAAGAGAAGCGAAGTACAATTTTTCGGAAGAAGCTTTAAAACCCTATTTTGCTCTGGAAGAGGTGGTTAAAGCGGCCTTCGATGTAGCAAACCGCCTGTATGGCTTAAGCTTCCGCAAGCGACATGATATTCAAAAGTACCACCAGGAAGTAGACGTTTTTGAGGTCTTGGAGAACGGGGAGCATAAAGCTTTGCTGTATGTAGATTGGTTTCCGCGAGAAGGTAAGCGTGCTGGTGCATGGATGACAAGCTATCGAGGGCAGTCGAAAGTGAATGGCCAACATATAAGGCCTCATATTTCCATTGTATGTAATTTTTCCCGACCTTATGAGGAGGTTCCTTCGTTGTTGACTTTTAATGAGGTGACTACCTTATTTCATGAATTTGGGCATGCTTTACATGGCATCATGGCCGATACCGTATACGAAAGTCTTTCTGGAACCAACGTCTATTGGGATTTTGTGGAGCTGCCCTCGCAGTTTATGGAAAACTACTGTTATGATAAGGGGTTTTTATCCAGCTTTGCCAAGCACTATAAAACAGGGGAGCCGCTTCCTTCTGAAGAAATCGATAAAATTGTTGCTTCTGCTAACTTTATGGAGGGTTATCAAACCTTGCGGCAGTTGAGTTTTGGCCTGTTGGACCTGGCATACCATACGAATCAATTAAGGCCGGATGATTCAATAGAAGAATTTGAACGGAATATCGTGAGGGAAATGCAGCTTTATCCAATAATAGAGGGCACTGCCATGAGTCCGTCCTTTTCTCACATATTTCCCGGCGGTTACGCTGCCGGTTATTATTCCTATAAATGGGCAGAAGTGCTTGATGCGGATGCTTTTGCCTATTTTAAAGAGACCGGGATTTTTAATCGCGATACGGCCGCGAAGTTTAAAACCCTACTCAGTAGAGGAGGGACCGTTGAACCAATGAAGCTTTATGTTGATTTTAGAGGAAGGAAGCCTTCGGTAGATGCGCTGCTCAAAAGGGCTGGATTAAGTGTTTAATGGCGCTAATAAATCGACGTAGCGTTTGTAGTGGGGAGCTGGCAACAAGTATTATCACGCAGCAAAATGAACATCAGTAAGATCTTTCTTTTAGTATATCTTTTAATTGGGACAGCACATGGCTTCGCCCAAGGTTCCCTGCCTTTAGATTCAGCGTTTTTAAAGGCGGTGGAGAAAGGTACGCGTACTATGAACGGGGTGCCTGGCGCTAAATATTGGCAAAACGCAGCAGATTACAAACTGAAGGTGCAATTTGAGCCGAAGACGCGTTTGTTAAAAGGGACCGCTGAAATATATTATCACAACAATAGTCCTGACACGCTACGTGAAGTCTGGTTTAAGCTGAATGCCAATATTTATAAAGAAGGTGTAGCCAGGAAATCAAAAATCGACAAAAAAGATTTAGGAGATGGCGTAAGGCTGAAAAAAATAGCCGTTGCGGAAAAGGCGCTGGAAACCAACAAATTTGTCGTTAATGGCACCAATATGAAAATAGTAGATGCCGAGGTATTGCCTAACAGTGAAACGCTTTTTAAGATAGATTATGAATATACGCTGAACGAAGGATCACATCTGCGTACCGGAAAAGTTGATGATGGAGCTTATTTTGTGGCTTACTTTTTTCCACGAATTGCGGTGTATGATGATATAGACGGTTGGAATGAATATCCCTATACGGGTGCAGAGGAGTTCTATAATGACTTTTGTGATTTTGAAGTAGAGATTGAAGTACCAAGAGGCTATGCCGTGTGGGCAACTGGCGATCTAAAGAACGGGAAAAAGGTGTATCAAAAGCATGTAAACGATTCGCTGAAAGCAGCCTGCATATCGGACAGCGTTATTGACATTATTGGCGAAGAAGACATAAAATCCAATGCAATTACCAAGGGAAAAGCTGCTAATGTATTTAAGTTTGAAGCGAAGCAGGTGGTTGACTTCGCTTTTGCGCTGAGTAATCATTACGTTTGGAAATCTGTCAGCTTAGTGGTGGATTCTGCTACAGCACGTAGAACGCGTGTCGATGCAGTTTATGATCCATCGCATAAGGACTATAGCGAGGTGATAGATTTCGCACGGAAAACCGTGGAAGGCATGAGTTTCCATTTTCCGGCATGGCCTTTTCCTTATAGTCATATGACGGTTTTTGACGGACTGGATCAAATGGAGTACCCCATGATGGCTAATGACAATCCGACGAAGAACAGAGAGGATGCCATTACATTGACCAGTCATGAAATATTTCATACGATGTTTCCCTTTTTTATGGGAACAAATGAAACGAAGTATGCTTGGATGGATGAAGGTTGGGCGACTATTGGAGAATGGAAGCTTTCAAAATATATCGACAGTACTTATGTGGACGACTATGGTATACAGCCCACGGCCAAAAACTCGGGTAGTCCAGACGATGCACCGATTAACACCTTAACCACCGAATTGGAAGGAGCGGCAACCTTCACAAATTCTTATCCTAAACCGGCTTTGGGATACCTGTATATAGAGGAATATCTGGGGCAAGAGTTGTTTCAAAAGGCACTACACTATTATATTAAAACTTGGCAGGGAAAGCACCCGCAACCGCTGGATTTCTTTTATGCGATGAATGCAGGTAGCGGCCAAAACTTAGATTGGTTTTGGAAACGTTGGTTTTATGAAGATGGTGTGCTGGATTTGGCTATTCACGACGTAGTGAAGTCGCGTGCTGACGAATATGCGATAATAATTAAAAACAAAAGCATGAAGCCATTGCCGATTCATTTAACGGTGTATTATTCGGATGGATCGAAAGAGAAGCTTGATCAGTCAATAGAAGTATGGAGAGAAGGCGATAAAACGGTTACCCTACCGTTAATTACGAAAAAGAAGATTAAATTGCTCGAGCTCGGAGATACTTATGTGCCGGATAAAAATAAACAAGATAATGTGTTTAAAGTTAACTAGATGTTAAGTTTTTAAGCTCAAAAGAGTAGATGTTGACATGTATTGCCTAACTGCGCTTTTGTTTGGTGCTGTGTTACAGGTATTTGCTTTCGGTGATGCTCTATTAGACTTTTGAAAGCTTTATGCCTGTTTAATAAGGGGCTGTAGGTGATAGGATTTTTAAAATCAATCCACCTAATCATACTTTAACAGCGTGTTAATTAATGTTAAATATTTGCTTTTTATAGATTACTGATCGGATTTTTTATATTTTAGAGTCTGATTGCCTAAAATATATGAAAAAACTGACCTTTATTTTGTTGTTGCTTATTTTATGCTTCTCTTCTCGAGCCCAGAACTATTTTTTGATTAAAGGATCCGTTATAGATACGGCCTCTAACATCAAACTAAGCAATACTACTGTTAGCGTTTTAAACGCCCAAGATTCTATGCTTTATAAATTTACGAGGGCTGATCAGAACGGCAACTTTAAACTGGATCAGTTGGCACGCGGCAGCTATATTCTGCTCGTTACCTATCCTAAATATGCAGATTATTTAGAGCGCTTTACGTTGGACTCCGTGAGCGAAATTAATTTTGGATCCATTGATATGATTTTAAAATCGCAACTTTTGGCTGAGGTGGTCATCACCGGTAGACAGCCGGTAACGATTAAAGGCGATACCACTGAATACGATGCAGCAAGCTTTAAAATGCAACCTAATGCCAAAGTTGAAGACCTTTTAAAACAGCTTCCCGGTATACAGGTAGATAAAGATGGTAATATCACGGCACAGGGCCAAACGGTTAACAAGGTGTTAGTCGACGGAGAGGAATTCTTTGGCGACGATCCAACCTTGGTAACAAAGAACATTCGAAGCGACATGGTTGACAAAGTGCAGTTGTACGATAAGCAAAGCGACCAGGCGGCATTTACAGGCGTTGATGACGGGCAAAAAACTAAAACGATCAATATTCAGTTAAAGGAGGATAGTAAGAAGGGATACTTTGGTAAGTTAGATGCAGGCGTCGGAAACGACGACTTTTATCAAGTGCAGGGAATGATTAACAAGTTTAAAGGCAAAGAAAAGATGTCGGCTTATGGTACTATCGGAAATACCGGCAAGGTAGGGCTCGGGTGGCGAGATGCCGATAGATATGGTACCTCTAACAATATGGAGTTTACCGATGATGGAGGAATGATCATTTATGGTGACGGGCAAGACGATCTGGAATCCTTTAGCGGGCAATACAGTGGAGAAGGAATTCCTCTAGCGCGTACCGGCGGCTTGCATTATGACAATAAATGGGACGGTGATAAGCAGTCCATTAATACAAATTATAAAATAGGAACGCTGAACGTAGACGGGACTAGGAATAACATAACAAGACGAACGCTTCCGACCGGAGTTATTAACGATCGATCTGATGAGACCTTCGACAACCACATGTTCAGACATAAACTCGATGCCAGATACGATATTAAATTAGATTCGACAACCAATTTGCGAATTTCAGTAGATGGTACCCTAAGAAACAGCGACACAAAAAATAGCTATACCGCTGAAAGTAGAAATGAAGCCGGTGGATTATTGAATCAAAGTGAAAGAAGATTGACAAATACAGCGGATGACCGGATTTTTAACGCAAGTGCACTGCTTACAAAGAAATTCAGAAAGGCCGGACGGACTTTTTCCTTAAACCTGAATCAGTCGTCTAATACAAATAAAACAGATGGATTTCTGAATGCCGACAATAACTTTTACGGCAGCGCTGGAGAAATAGATAGTGTGTCGATCATCAATCAGTATAAAACGAACGATATTGTAAATAATTCCTTTCGTTCTAACGTGACCTATTCAGAACCTCTTTTTAAAAATTTTGCCGTGGTGATTAACTATGGGCTTAGCATTAGTAACGGTCATTCCAACAGACGATCCTTCAACCAGTCCGCAACAGAGGCTTATGACCTCTTGGATAGTTTATATAGTAATGATTATAAACTAGATCAAACATCGAATCAGGTAGGGGCTGTTTTTAACTACAAGACAGAGAAGACGAATCTTAATTTCGGTGCAAAGGTAAGCGACGTGAAGTTTAAACAGCTTGATGAGTATACGGCGGATGTATTTACCAGAAACTTTACGAATTTTAATCCACAGTTGAACTACCAATATAAATTCTCTCAGCAACAGTCGTTACGTATCGGTTACAATGGCAACAATACACAACCGACCATCAACCAGATACAGCCCGTTAGGGTAAATACGGATCCTCTCAATATCGTATTAGGTAACCCCGATTTAAAACCTTCGTTTACCAACCGCTTCAACTTGAGCTATAACTCCTATAAAGTACTTAGCAACCAATATGTCAATTTTTACAGCAGCTACTCTTTTACTACAAACCCGATTGTAAATAATACCGTGACTGATTCTGTTGGTAAAAGCACTTATCAATCGGCTAATCTGAGCGATCGAAACACCGTCAATTTCTATGGTGGAATGTACGCCGGCAAAAAGCTCAAAAAATTAGATATGCAGGTCGGACTCGATTTAAATACAAATGGTAATACCTATTACAACCTAACGAATAATGACCTTAATGAAACGAAAGCGTATACTTATTCTGGTAATATGTCTTTGTCAAAATATAAAGAGAAAAAATACGATTTTTATGTAAGTTTTGGGCCTAGTTACAACACCTCTGAGTCTTCTTTACAACCTGAATTCAATAACAACGGATGGGGAATGAATGGAAACGCCAGCTTTAATATTTATTTACCCGGAAAGGTTCAGATTGGCTCGGATGGCAACTATATGTATACACAGGCAACACAGTCATTTGATGAGAATTTCGAACGCTTTATTCTTAATGCTTACGTAACCAAGAAATTTTTCAAAGAAGAAAACCTTCGTTTCACGTTGTCAGGCAACGACCTGCTGAACCAAAATGTCGGTTTCAGGCGGAGTGCATTCAATAATACCATTAGTCAAAATAGCTACACGACCATTCGTCGGTATTTTATGTTGTCGGTTATTTGGGAGTTTAACAAAATGGGGACTAAGCCCTGAGTAAGCAGATGAACAGATTTTTATTGTCGTTAAACATCGTAGAGGAAATGAAAAAAAGAATAAACTTCTTAATATCGATTGTTTTGGTAATGATCAGTCAGATATCGTATGGCCAGCATGTTGGATTTGTCAATAGTGGCACGATAGAGTACGAAAAGAGAATCAACATGTACGCTAAATTAGCCAAACGCATTACGACGGAAAACTCAAGTTGGATGCAGCAGGTTTATGATCAATACAAAAAGACCCAGCCACAGTTTAATACCGTTAAAACTACTTTATCGTTCTCAAAGGATGCTTCGTTGTATAAGCCGGTAGGAACGAATACGCCGCCGACCAATAATTTTTTCAGTAATGATCCCACTATAGATTTAAAGAGAACGGTTTATACTGATTTCAGGACGGGAATATCTATCAGCGAAAAAAGGATATTTGAAGAGGTCTTTCTTGTTGAAGATAGTGTGCGAAAGATCAAATGGAAAATAACCAGCGAAACACGCGAAATAGCGGGATATGACTGCAGAAGAGCAAACGCTTTAGTGATGGATTCTGTTTACGTTGTTGCCTTTTATACCGACCAAATACCGGTTTCCGGTGGCCCGGAATCCTTTACAGGCCTTCCAGGCATGATATTGGGTTTAGCGCTACCGCATGATAATACCACCTGGTTTGCTACGAAGGTAAATGCGGTGGCTGTGCAACCGTCGCCCATTACTGCGGCTAAAAAGGCCAAGAAAGTTAATAATGAAGGTTTGCTGAGCACACTGAAAGAAAGTATGGAAGACTGGGGAGAATATGCGCAAGAGGTGTTTAAAGCATTGATGCTTTAAAGCTGGATATTTTTTGCTATGTTTATATTAAAACATTAGCGATATTGTCTATGCCTTCAATCGATTGGTTTATTGTTGGGGAGATTATTTATGTTCTCATTGTTATTTGTGTTTGCCTTCGAATTATATATGAAACCCGATCAAGTACAAAAACGCTCGCCTATTTATTATTAACCATTTTTATTCCGGTTGCCGGCATCATCCTATATTTTTCTATAGGGATAAACTACCGGAATAAAAGTATGTACAGCAAAAAGCTGGTTCGCGATCAAAAATTGCAGGAACGACTTAAGATTCAAATTTTCAAGTCGTCTTTCGATGCCCTGCATAGCGTGGGCGACTACGGACTAGTTTATAAGGGGCTTGCTCATATGATATTAAAAGACATGATGAGCCCGCTCACTACAAACAACGCCGTGAAAATTTTAATTAATGGAGAACAAACATTTAAGGAGATTTTGCTTGCCATAAATGAAGCCCAAAATCATATACACCTTGAATACTATACCTTCGAGAACGATTATATTGGAAACACTATCAAAGATGCGTTGATTCGTAAGGCGAAAGAAGGGGTCGAAGTGCGTTTTATTTACGACCATTTCGGGAGCCGCTCAATTAGAGGAAAATTTTCCAAAGAACTTGAAGAAGCTGGTGTCAAGATTTATCCTTTTCATAAGATAACTTTTCTGTTGCTAGCTAACAGATTGAATTACAGAAATCACCGGAAAATAATCGTTATTGATGGACATACTTCCTTTGTTGGTGGAATTAATGTCGCTGACCGCTATACGAATGATGAAAGTAGGGGAGAGAAAGTCTATTGGCGAGACACGCATGTTTGTATAAAAGGCCCCGGCTCTTTCTATCTTCAATATATCTTTCTGTGCGATTGGAACTTCTGTAGTCCCGACAAACTCCAACCAGAACAACGGTTTTTCAGCGAGCTGCCGGTTTCAGATGGTGGAAGCTTGGTTCAGATTGTTTCAAGTGGTCCAGATTCCAGTTCACCTTCTATTTTATATACGCTACTCAAGGCCATAGGCACGGCGAAAGAGGAAATACTAATTACAACGCCCTACTTTATCCCGGGTGAAAGTTTAATGGATGCTTTAATCATTGCCTCTTTAAGCGGGATTAGCGTTAAGTTGTTGGTGCCGTACATATCCGACTCAAAGTTCGTCAATGCTGCGGCGCATTCCTACTATGACGATCTGCTTAATGCCGGCGTACGGATCTTCCGCTATAAGAAAGGTTTCATTCACGCTAAAACCGTTGTTTGCGACAGTAAGCTAGCAATTATTGGGACTGCAAATATGGATCAACGAAGCTTCGACTTAAACTTTGAAGTGATGTCGCTGATGCTGGATCCAAAGGTTGCCGAAGAGCTGCGTGACGTTTTCAATTCAGACTTGAAACATGCTGAAGAGATCGATGCGTATCAATGGGAACATCGTGCGAAATGGCGCAAGTTTATGGAAAAATCTGCTAGGATGATTTCGCCTTTGCTGTAAATCTTATTGTTGGCTTAACAAAAAATTAATAAAAGTTCGCTAACTTGGTAGAAGTGGAGGATTAAATTTTAATAGTATGAGAGTTAAACATAATTTCACCTTATACCATTATTTTTTGTGGACTGCCATTTTCGTCTTCAAAAAGCTACGGTATGTGTTAACCCATTGGTTTGCATGTAACAAATATTAAGGGATGTTATCGGTCGCCTTAGCATAGTCCTAATTAGAAACATCTTTTGCCTGGTCTTCATGTTCAAGATACAGGAAAAGCATTGTTGTCGATTTTTTACTTATCTTCATTTGTAATAAATCCACCAGTAGCCTGCCGCAAATAACGGTTTCAGAAATATTTTCGTTTTCGACTGATTATCACAAGTGGTCTTTATGCGTTTATAGTGAGGCTTGAATCTCTTAACATTTGTAATGGAAAAACTATTGGATGCTAATGCTGTAACTCGCTTCAAAAACGTGACCGGGAGCCAGCGGCACAATTCCTTCTTTCGTTTCAATTGAAGAGCTTCCGGTTTCGTCATCCGCATAGCCTAACCAAGGTTCAACACAAACGAAAGGCGCACCTGGCTTAGCCCAAATGCCTAAAGATTTAAAATCTGGATAACTGATTATTAGCGCATGCGGATGGTTATTGCTTCGAATGCTTACTCGTCTGCTGGCTAAGCTTTTAAAAACAAGCGCATCCTCGTTAAAAAGCGTTTCATTTAACCTGAGTTTCCGGCCTTCAAGGAGCATGGTCGATTGTTTTTTATTAAAATATCCTTCACTGGAAAGGTGATGACGCTGGAGCGGTTCGTCTTTCTCGAATTCCAGGTAATAATCATCATACCGTTCATCAGGAAAAAAAGGCACATTAAATGCTGGATGTCCTCCAACCGAAAAGTAAATCTGCTGCTCGTCTAGATTGAGGGTTTTATAAGTGCAGTTGAGTGATTCGTTTTCTAAATGATAAATTACTTGAAATTCAAAGCGGTAAGGATAAGCGCGAAGGGTTTCATTATTATATCGTAAGGAAAAAATGGCATGTGTGGTGGACGATTCAATAACCTGAAAATTTGAATGTCTGGCAAAACCGTGTCGAGCTAACTCATATTGGGCGCCGTTGATAAATAGTCGATTGTGCTTTAATCCACCCACTATAGGAAAAAGATTAGGTGCGTGCCATGGCCAGATGCTTGGATCTCCTTGCCAAATATATTCATGGGCAATATGCTGATTATAAATCGAAGAAAGTTCAGCGCCTTTTTTTTTGATATGAACCTCGATCAGGTCGTTACTTAGTTTTATCATAATGAACAGGAAGAATAATTTGCAAATAAAGTTAACAAAGCTTTTCTTGCTAAACAAGTTTGGGGTAATTGAACCAGACCAAACTACCCGTTCCGACACTGATTTCTTCCCAGTTATCTGTTTCGAAAGACAAAAAGGCGATAGCGCAGGTAGGGAAATCGATTGTCACGTTTTCGCAAAGATATTCGGCGAGTAAGCTAATACCCGGATTGTGTCCGAAGAGCGCTACACAATCTACTTCGGGGCGAAAGGAATTGATAACTTGCAATAAGCTAGGTACATTGGCCTCGTAGATGGCACTTTCCTCTTGAATTTCGTCTGACGGATATCTCAGTTCTTCGGCGAAGATTTTTGCCGTGGAGATCGCTCGGTTGGCTGGACTGCTTATCAACCAATCGGGACGTAAATTTTGTAAGGCTAGTCTTTCAGCCATTATTGGAGCGTCTCGAAGACCGCGCTTGTTTAGCGGCCTCTCAAAATCGGGCAGATCGTAGCTCCAGTCTGACTTTGCATGACGGATGAGATAGAGATATTTAGCCATAGTGTAAGATGTTTTCAATTTTTTCAACGATTTGCAGCGGACTAACACGCTCTATGCACGGAATGCCGTCGCATAAACATGGTTTATTGCCATATATAGAACTCGGTCTTGCCGGGTGGTCAAATTGAAGACAGTCGTCTTCCTTTTGTCCGAACCCCAAAAAACCAGCATAGGGATGTGTCGGCCCCCAAATTGACACAACCCTCGTGCCAACTATAGAGGCCATGTGCATACCGGATGAATCCATCGTGAGCATGATATCTAGGTTGGCTATCAAATCCAATTCCTGTGTTAAGTCCACCGCACCGATTGCATTGATGACTTGGCTATATTTTTTCTCCCATTGCAGGGCAAGCTCCCTTTCTTTTTCTCCGCCGCCGAATATGAAAATCTGATAATTTACACTTAAGGTAGCAATTACTTCCTCCATTTTACCAAGAGGATAGACTTTATATATATGTTGCGCAAAGGGTGCGATACCTATCCGTCCAGCTGAGGGCGAGCTGAATTGTGGTAAAAACATAGGGGGGATGGGTCTTGCCTTTTTTCTTAACTCGTTTCTTAGCTGAAAAGGGAAACCCAAGGAACGAAATACCTCTGCGTAACGGAGAGTTGTTGGTTTAAGCGGGATTAAGTGTTTATCCTTTGCACGTGTTAAGGCTTTTTTCTCCGCTCGTCCTTTATCTATTCGCTTAATAGGAATCGTTGTTAAGCTAAAGAAAGCAGAGAGGATCCGACTTCGGAGGTTGTCGTGAAGATCCGCTATGCCGTCAATCCGGTATTTTCTTAACTCTCTGTAAAGCTTATACAGTCCCCGTACGCCTTTGTGTTTGTCTGTTGGATAAATCGGGTGAAAAGTCACCTGAGGAATCTGATCGAAAAATGCTTTGAATAATGGCCTACTAACAAAAATGATATTGGTTTCGGGATACGCTTCGCATAATTGCTCGATGACCGGTGAAATCATAGCAACATCGCCCATGGCTGAAAAACGGAAGACCAAGATGTTTTTATTGTCCATTTGCTTTCTCGGCGTATAACTTCAATTAGCCCAAAAGTGTTATTTCTTTTCGCCGGTATATAAAACCGGGTTTAAGGCTGGGTCGTTATACATTTTCATTTGCTTATAAACCTTCATGTACTTCTTTCCTGAATGTATGTCTTCCAATAAGCGGTCAATGCTGGCGGACAAATCCCTTCGCTGTTCCAATAATACATTCAACTTTTGATTACACTGCTCGCGATGCGCAGGAGAAGCATCTTGACGTGTTGCTTCTATTTGCATATGATAAATTTTTAACGCAAGGATGGAAAGTCTGTCAATAGCCCAAGCGGGGCTTTCTGTATTTATTGTGGCTTCCGGTAATGGCACTGCATTTTTAAACTCGTTAAGGTAATAACTGTCTATATATTCTACCGTATCTGTGCGTTCTTGATTAGACTGGTCGATTCGTCTTTTCCACTTCAGTCCTTCAACTGGGTCGATATCCGGATTACGCACCTCATCTTCCATATGCCACTGAACGGTATCTATCCAACATTTAAGGTACAACAAATGTTCTAAAGTACTTGCCGGATAGGGGTTATCGATGGGATGATCTATATAATCATGCACGTGATAATCGTGAATAGCTTGGTCGAAGATTTTATTTGCTTGCTGTGCGATCATTTTCAAAGGTAATTATTTTATGTTTGACTTTTTCGATTCAAAGTAGCGATCCAACTTTTCTAATTCGAAACAGTTAAGGCAATGCGATGCCTCAACTCCGCCTTTTCTTGCTACTAGCGTGCCATAATACATGTCATGGAATCCCTCGACCCGGTGTGCATCGGGATTAATGGATAGGTATACGCCTTTTTCAAGGGCATAGCGATGCCAGCGCCAATCTAAGTCGAGCCTTAACGGATTCGAATTAATTTCAATGGCAACCTGATTGGCTGCACATGCGTCAATTACTTTTTTATAGTCGATGGAATAGCTTTGCCGACTTAATAAAAGGCGGCCTGTGGGGTGGCCCAGTATGGTTGTAAAGGGGTTTTCAACAGCTTTGATCAAACGTTGAGTGGCCCTTTCTTTATCCATTTTGAGGTTGGCATGAATGGAGGCAACCACAAAATCGAAGCCTTTTAATATTTCATCTGGATAGTCTAACGAACCATCTCCCAAAATGTCCGATTCTATACCTTTGAAAATTCGAAAAGGATGTAAGGCTTGATTTAAAGCTTCTATTTCCTTCCACTGTTGTAACACCCGATCTTCTTTCAATCCGTTTGCGTAAACCGCTGTACGCGAGTGATCGCATATACCTAAGTATTGTAAATGAAGCTCGTTCTTACAATACAAAGCCATCTCTTTTAAAGAATGGACTCCATCGCTATACGTACTGTGATTGTGTAATGTGCCTTTTATATCTTCATAAGTAAGGAGGTCGGGCAGACGATGCTCCGCCGCCCTTTGGAGCTCATCCATTCCCTCGCGCAATTCCGGTTCAATAAAATCCAACCCGAGGGAGCGGTAAATTGCTTCTTCACTTTCTCCGTTGGGGATTGTACCGCCATGTTTTGTTTGAATTTGTTCAATATGTTCTGTACTGCCAGTCGTAATCAGCAGGTTTTTAAAGAAGTCTTCTGCCCCGCTTAAAATAAAACGGATTGGCAAGCCCGTTTCGTGGACAGCCTGAACGTTTCCTTCTTCGTAATCGAACTTGATAAGTGCGCTATTTTTGTCAATATAGGTCGATAATTCGTCGATAGTAGCCGTTGTGATGATTTCAACAACAGACAATAATTCTAATTTTCGCCTAAAATCACCGGTAAAGTATAAGAGACATTCATTTGATAGAACTTTTTTTAGCTCGTTAAAAATAGAATTTGCTAATTTTTCGGCTTGCGCATACAAAAATAAGCCTTGACTGGCCATGTTAAATTCAATGGCGGCCTTGATTTCTTCTTGGGTTTTCAATCCGAAGCCCTTGGCTTCAATTAATCGATTTTCGTTGCAAGCATAGTAAAGTTCGCCTAAGGTTTCAATTTCCAAAACCTTCCAAATGATAAGGATTTTCTTTGGTCCTAGTCCCTTAATGGTCAGCATTTCCAGAATACCCGCTGGTGTATTGGCAAGGAGCGCCTCTAGCTCTTGAATACAACCTGTACGAAGAAGTTCCCAAACCTTAGATGCTATGCCCTTACCGATTCCTTGCTCTCCACTTAATTCTTGTTCTGTCCTGTCAGCTATTTTGAAAGGAAGTTTATCGAGCTTAAAAGCCGCATTGGCAATGGCTTTAACCTTAAAGGCGTTTTCGCCATGTAATTCCATCAATTGCGACAGCAATCTGAATTTTCGGGATATCGTTTTATTTTCCATATAGGACTGTAATTCTGAATCTAATTTGAGCGAAGCTTTTAGCATATTTGAAGGCAAACTTACGTATATGGACGATATATAACAAAAAATGCATTTAAGCAAAAAAAGCGCCGGAAGGCGCTTTTTTACGTTGTTTTTATACGCTTAATATACATTGATCATATAAGGCAACCGGGCTTGTATTCCGCTTTGTTGCAGAACTTGCTTCGCTTCCTGGTAGAAAATATAGCCTTCACCCATTTCTTTCTTCATCATCCACGTTTTTAGCTTATCGCTGGACGAACCCAACAGTGCTTCTATCGGGTCTTTCATTGCAGGGTAGCTTACCAACTTATAGTCTTTTAATTTGGCTTTACGTGCTGCAGCCGCAATAGCGTCGTTGATATTGCCCAAGCGGTCAACCAAGCCTATTTTTACAGCTTGGGCTCCTGTCCAAACACGGCCTTGGCCGATACTGTCTACTTGGTTTTGACTGATTTTTCTGCCATTTGACACCTTCTTTGTAAAAGTGTCGTAAGTCTTATTCACCTGTTGCTGTATTAGGTCACGTTCGTCGGCTGTAAGTGGTCTGTTGACGCTCATGAGATCTGCATACTTTGCCGTTTTAACTTCATCAAAAGTAACCCCCAGTTTGCTGTTGAAAAAGTGTTGAAGATTCGGAATGATGCCGAAAACCCCTATGGAGCCCGTGATGGTGTTGGGCTGTGCGAATATAGAATCGGCGGCACAGGCGATGTAATAGCCACCCGAAGCGGCCACATCGCCCATGGAAACGATGATCGGTTTGACTTTTTTCGTGAGCTCTACTTCTTTCCAAATAACATCCGACGCTAAAGAGCTGCCACCGGGTGAGTTAATGCGAAGCACAACGGCTTTAATTTTATCATCTTCACGAGCCGTTCTAATTGATCTCGAAATTCTTTCCGAACCGATTTGTTCATCGGAAGCTTCTCCGGAAACGATATCACCCACCGCATAGATAATGGCCAGCCGGTTTTGTGATGACTTTTCTTCCTCCTTCGGAGCACTATAGTCTTCAATACTTACCGACTTGATTTTCCTCTTTTTATCAATACCTAGCTTGGTTTTTAGTTCATCTATGACTTCGTTCTTATATTTTAAGCCGTCAACAAGTTTTGCACTCATCGCTTTTTCTGCATCCCTCCCTACATATTCATCGGCAATCTTCCTTAACGAATCGACCGTGATACTCCTTGATTTCGACACATTGTTTAAGTAATGGTCATATAGTGAGTTGAGGTAAGAGCTAACCTGTTCCCTGTTCGCTGGACTCATTTCATCAAGGATGAAAGGCTCCACGGCACTTTTATAGGTGCCTACTTTTACGACTTGCGCTTCAATACCCAGTTTTTCAAGCGTTCCCTTAAAGAAGGGGAGTTGTGCTGATAGTCCTCGGAAATCTACAGAGCCTTCGGGATTTAAATAGATTTTATCGGCTGTTGAAGCGATGTAATATCCCTTCATAGAATAGCCTTCGCTATAAGCTAAAATGAACTTTTTTGATTGTTTAAACTCAAGTAACGCATCCCTGATTTCCTGCAACGTAGCGAAGTTTGCGCCGATGCCATCTATATCCAGGACGATACCTTTTATCCGATCGTCCTTTTTAGCCGCATTGATTCTAAGTAATATTTCATCTAAACCAATTTGCTTTTCTGAACTTATGGATGGGAAATTCGCTGTGTTGAAAGGGCTTTTATCGGTACGTTCTTTAATAGTGTAGTTTAATCCGATACGCAAAACTGAGTTGTCACTTATTTCGATAGCTTTATCTGAACTCGCTGCACTTACCGCAGCTGCAATAACAGCAATTGCAATAAAGAACAGGATTATTGCTGAGAAAAATACCCCAAGCATCGAGGCGAATACAAATTTAAAAAATTGCTTCATGTATGTTCTGTAAGTCTGAATTTAAATGTTTACACAGCTATAAGACAAATGAAGCGTGCTATTGTTACATGAAAAACAAAATAGTCAGCGCTAGCAATCGTATAGCCTTGTTGAGATAAGAACGCTTTTGGGGCCAAAGGTTGTATATCAAGCGTCTTTTATTTAAGTTTGTTTATGCATACGGTTTATCTGATATTAGGATCGAACTTAGGAGACAGCGGGCAACAATTAGCGGATGCTGTTCGACTAATCCAGGATAGAGTGGGAGATATTGTGGACAAATCTGCACTTTATGAAACGGCCGCCTGGGGCGTGAATAATCAGCCTAATTACTTGAATCAGGTGCTCAAGGTGCATACAGCTTTAGTTCCGGAACAAACACTAAACGAAACGCTACAAATAGAAAAGGAACTTGGAAGAAAACGGAATGTGAAATGGGAAGCTAGAATGATTGATATCGATATCTTGTTTTACGATGCAGTCATCCTTGATACGCCGAGGTTGAAAATTCCTCATCCGCTGCTTCATTTGCGAAGATTTGTGCTGGCCCCACTTATTGAGATAGCACCGGATCTGATACACCCCCTTTATCAAATGGGAATAGCCGATTTATTTGAAAAATTGGACGACAATTTACTGGTGAAACGAATGGAAAAATAGCTTGTTTTTAAACGCTGTAGTAAACTTTTCAGGTCGGCTCCTTTGCAATCTAAATCTATTATAATAACTCACGAATAAATTTATTGTACTGCACTAAAGACAAGATGATGTACAGGATAATAATAAGCGGAATAGCCATTAATTGCAGCAATAGAAGAAGAATTGCACTTATAAAGAGAAATAGATACCGATAGAGATTAGGCCGGAAGTATAAACTTTTAAATTTCAACGACATCAAGGGTATTTCGGCCACTAACAAAAAGCTTAAAGCCAAAGTCAGCGCTAACAAAATGACCGGATGCTGTACATAGGCACTGATTATCGGGTCTTTGCTTAAAGCGATATGCGGAAGTGAAAGTACAAATAGGGCGCAGGCCGGGGTAGGTAAGCCAATGAAAATAGCGGTTTGTCTACTGTCGAGATTAAATTTCGCTAAACGTAAAGCAGAAAACACGGTTAGTAAAAAGGCCGAGTATTTAATCCATGCTCCCCCGTATTCCATTGCCGGATTGATCTGTAGCATCATAAATATGATAACCGAAGGTAGGAATCCAAAGCTGACCATATCGGCAAGCGAATCTAGCTCTTTACCCATGGGGGAATTGACTTTCAATAAACGGGCCGCCATGCCATCAAAGAAATCGAAGATTGCTGCAATAATGATAGCATATCCTGCGCTGATCAACTGTCCTTCAAAAGCCAGGACAACGCCGACGCATCCACTAAATAAATTGAGGCTAGTAATTGTATTGGGTATATGTTGTTTCATGCACGATTTCCTGATTCCTTTTTACATGTTTATAGCTCATCTTCGCAAGGCAATTATAAAAAAGCTTTCCCACTTAAGAAAAAGTAAGAAAGCTCGTTTAGCGATTAAGCAGATGTGGCGCGTTCTTTAGCCGTTCATGCTAATAAGGAACTCCTCGTTTGACCTCGTTCCGCGCATTTGACCTAGTAAAAACTCCATGGCTTCCGTAGAGTTCATATCTGCCAAGTGATTTCTAAGTACCCAAATACGCTGAAGCGTTTCTTTGTCGTTTAGCAAATCATCTCTCCGTGTACTCGATGCGGTAATGTCGATCGCCGGGAATATACGTTTATTAGCGAGCTTGCGATCAAGCTGTAATTCCATGTTACCGGTTCCCTTAAATTCTTCAAAAATCACTTCATCCATTTTAGATCCGGTATCTGTCAAAGCGGTGGCTAGAATAGTAAGTGAGCCGCCGTGTTCTATATTCCGGGCAGCACCAAAGAATCGTTTTGGCTTGTGTAAAGCATTCGCGTCTACACCGCCCGACAAAATCTTCCCAGAAGCTGGCGCAACCGTATTATAAGCGCGGGCCAGCCTCGTGATAGAGTCCAATAGAATCACGACGTCATGGCCACATTCTACCATACGTTTCGCTTTCTCTAATACGATATTGGCAATTTTTACATGCCGTTCAGCGGGCTCGTCGAAAGTCGAAGACACCACTTCTGCGCGCACGCTCCGTGCCATATCAGTTACTTCTTCTGGACGCTCATCAATCAATAAAATGATTAAATAGACCTCGGGATGATTTTTGGCAATAGCATTTGCTACCTCTTTCAATAAAACAGTTTTTCCTGTTTTGGGTTGCGCTACAATTAATCCGCGTTGTCCTTTACCAATTGGGGTAAATAAGTCCATAATGCGGGTGGAATTATTTCCGGCATCTGTATAGAGTTTCAAACGTTCGGTCGGAAATAAAGGTGTTAAGTAATCAAACGGCACACGGTCGCGCACTTCCGCCGGAACCTGACCGTTGATCGCTTCCACACGTACTAAAGGAAAATATTTTTCTCCTTCTTTTGGAGGACGGATGCTTCCACGAACAGTATCGCCCGTCTTGAGCCCAAAGAGTTTAATCTGCGATTGGGAAACGTAAATATCGTCGGGTGATGTTAAGTAGTTGTAATCAGACGACCGTAAAAAGCCGTAGCCATCCGGCATAATTTCCAAAACGCCTTCATTGACAATGACGTTGTCGAAATCAAGATTCGATGCTGGAGCAGAGGTTGATACAGGTTCAGCTTTGCTTGGAGAGGACGTATTATTAGCGGGGTTTGAACCACTTGTCCTACGCTCGGTACGCGGCGAACGATTCTCAGAAGAAACTTTGTCTTTATTGGCTTCATCTTGTATGGCAGCATCCATCACCGGCTCCTTTTCGACTTTCTTTCTTATCTCTATAGGTTCCGTTTGCTTTACAGAGGTTCTCACTCGTTTGCGATGTTTGGCTTCACCAGATTCTTCTTCCATTTCAGGAGCAGCTGCCACCTCTTCCTCCGTATGCTTATCATTGTCGGTAGCGATAATTCGGTTGATCAACTCTTGTTTTCTCAACTTTTCAGCATCTGCAATACCGATTAATTTTGCAATTTCACGTAGCTCAGACACGAGCTTAGCGTTCAATTCATTAATATTCATCAAATGTCGTTATGTGTAATAAGGATTTTTATGCTTGTGTTTAACAGAAACTTACCTATGAATAAACCTGATTGATAGTTTAAATTTTACGCTGAGGGAATACATGATTCTCCTTTAACGGATAGGTAAATTTTGAGATTCCGCTGCAATTGTATGCATAAGAATTGAAAAATCAAAAAAAAAACGAAAAAAAATAAAAATAGAGCCGTTTTCAGTGCTAAAAAGTCTATTTCTGCTGCCTCTTTAATGAGATACAGCTAAGCGAGATTGTAACAGTGCTAATACGAATACGTTTTGTATATGCCAGCAAATATAACTAAATTCGCGGTGTTTTTTACGTGATCCTATTAATTTTTCCCTTATATGACTCGCACGCAGTTAATAGAGCAAATAAAATTGAAGCGCTCTTTTTTATGTATTGGCTTAGATACGGATATTGAGAAAATACCAGCTTGTTTAATGGACGTTGAAGATCCGGTTTTTGAGTTCAATAAGCGTATTGTCGAGGCAACCGCTGATTTATGCGTCGCTTATAAACCCAATATAGCTTTTTATGAGAGTAGGGGTGTTCAAGGTTGGCGGAGCTTGCAGCGGACCTATGAAATCCTTCCGCAAAACTGCCTAAGCATAGCAGATGCAAAAAGGGGTGATATTGGAAACACGGCCGATATGTATGCGAAAGCTTTTTTCTCTAAGGAAGCGTCCGGTATGGAGTTCGATGCTATTACTATTGCGCCTTACATGGGAGAGGATTCAATTAGTCCTTTTCTCAAATATCAAGACAAATGGTCTATTGTCTTAGCATTGACCTCAAACAAAGGAAGTTTAGATTTTCAGCTCTTAGCTGATTCAGGTGACAAGAAGTTGTTCGAACATATCATTGAAAAGGTGAATAATTGGGGCGACGAAAACCACGTAATGTATGTGGTTGGCGCTACCAGAGGGCAGTATTTCAAGGAGATTCGTCAACTGGCTCCCCGTCATTTCTTGTTGGTGCCCGGGGTAGGTGCCCAAGGAGGTAGTTTACAGGAAGTATGCGAATTTGGAATGAATGAAGAATGCGGACTGTTGGTAAATGCAACCAGATCGGTTATTTACGCAAGCAATGGCGAAGATTTTGCTGAGAAGGCTAGGGAAGAAGCGCAACGACTGCAATTGGAGATGGAGCACGAATTGCTAAAGGCGGGCGTAATAGCGTAGAAGCGCTTGGTTTCGGTGAAAAAATGACGGTAGTCATTAATTTACATTAAAATTATTTATTCCTTGTAAAAGGACTAACAAACGCTCGATTAATTGCTCTCCAAATTGTAACTTTGCAAATTAATTAATGTACAATCGCTTCAATAGTGTGTGATTTAACGGAGCGGAATCGATAGTGAAATGAGTACGAAAGACGATAATATATTGCAAGAACTCGCAGTTGAGGAGTACAAATACGGTTTTACCACCGATATCGAGATGGATATTGCCAACAAAGGTTTGTCGGAAGAAACTGTGCGCTTCATCTCTGCGAAGAAAGGTGAGCCGGAATGGCTTCTAGATTGGAGGCTGAAGGCTTTAAAGCACTTTGAAAAGATGAGCATGCCGAAATGGCAGAATTTTGAACATCCCAAAGTCGATTTTCAGGATATTTCTTACTATGCGGCACCCAAAGAAAAACCGAAGGTGAGCAGCATGGAAGAGGTTGATCCTGAATTATTGGATACTTTTGCTAAACTAGGTATCCCGCTGGACGAGCAGAAGATATTGGCTGGAGTCGTTGCCGTGGATGCTGTTTTTGACAGTGTGTCTGTAAAGACAACGTTTAGAGAAAAGCTAAAAGAATACGGCGTAATATTCTGCTCCTTTGGAGAAGCGGTAAAAGAATATCCCGATTTGGTAAAGCAATATCTTGGAACGGTTGTGCCGCAAACCGATAATATATATGCAGCTTTAAATGCGGCTGTATTCTCAGATGGATCCTTCGTTTATATACCGAAGGGCGTGAACTGCCCGATGGAGCTTTCTACCTATTTCAGGATTAATGCACAAAACACAGGGCAGTTCGAGAGAACACTTATTGTGGCAGATGAGGGAAGTTATGTGAGTTATCTGGAAGGATGTACAGCGCCTATGCGGGATGAGAACCAACTCCATGCCGCTGTGGTGGAGCTGATCGCACTTGAAAATGCAGAAATTAAATATAGCACGGTACAAAACTGGTATCCAGGGGATAAAGAAGGTAAAGGAGGGATCTATAATTTCGTAACCAAAAGAGGAATCTGTAGGGGTGCCAATAGTAAGATATCCTGGACACAGGTCGAAACGGGCTCGTCTATTACCTGGAAATATCCAAGTGTGATTTTAAAAGGCGACAACTCAGTGGGCGAGTTTTATTCCGTTGCGCTGACCAGAAATCATCAGATTGCTGACACAGGAAGCAAGATGTATCACATCGGTAAAAACACGCGCAGTAAAATCGTCTCTAAAGGTATTTCCGCAGGCGTTAGCCAAAATAGTTATAGGGGATTGGTCCAAATAGGCAAAGGTGCTGAAAAGGCCAGAAATTTTACCCAATGTGACTCTTTGTTAATTGGTGACAAATGCGGTGCACATACATTTCCCTATATTGAAGCAAAGAACAAAACCGCGAAGTTAGAACACGAGGCGACTACTTCTAAAATTGGCGAAGATCAAATATTTTATCTTACACAGCGCGGTATAGATCCCGAGAAGGCGGTTGGTCTCATTGTTAACGGTTACGCTAAGGAAGTTCTTAATCAGTTACCAATGGAGTTTGCCGTAGAGGCCCAGAAGCTTCTAGCTATTTCGCTGGAAGGCAGTGTTGGATAAAATTGTAACGGATTTTAAATAAATAAAAAAAACAGCAAATCGTGAGATTTGAATCGACAAAGATATGTTAAGTATTAAAAACCTACAGGCTTCTGTAGACGATAAAGAGATTTTAAAAGGATTAAATTTAGAAGTTAAGGCAGGCGAGGTACACGCTATCATGGGGCCAAATGGCTCGGGTAAGAGTACGTTGGCTTCGGTTCTGGCAGGTAAAGAAGCCTATGAAGTAACCGGAGGTGAAGTTACATTGGATGGTAAGGATCTGCTCGATTTATCTCCGGAAGATCGGGCTCGTGAAGGTCTCTTCCTCGCATTTCAATACCCGGTGGAAATTCCGGGAGTGTCTAACATTAATTTTTTGAAAACTGCGGTTAACGAAATTAGAGCCTATAAGGGTTTAGGTCCAATGGAGGCCAAGGAGTTTCTGAAGCTTGTCAAAGAAAAACAAAAATTGGTCGAGTTTGATGCAAAACTGGCTAATAGATCTTTAAATGAAGGCTTCTCGGGTGGCGAGAAAAAGCGTAATGAAATTTTCCAACTTGCGATGTTGGAACCCAAATTGGCTATTCTGGATGAAACCGATTCGGGTTTAGATATCGATGCACTTCGAATCGTAGCAAACGGTGTTAATCACTTGCGTTCAAAAAATAACGCTTTTATTGTTATTACGCACTATCAACGGCTTTTGGATTACATAGTGCCTGATTTTGTACATGTGCTTTACAAAGGAAAAATCGTAAAATCGGGAACGAAAGAGCTAGCACTTGAGCTGGAAGAGAAGGGTTACGATTGGTTAAAAGAAAGTGTGGATGCGGAAGAAAATGCTGCCATTTAAAACTGATAGTATTTATTTTCTACATCTTTTATGATAATTAACAAATGATTACACAAGTTTCGAGTTCATTATATCATCAATTAGTTGCTTTTTTTGAAGAGGAGTTGCCCTTAAAAGGGTACCAAGAGCCTTTAGGCTCTATACGGAAAGAAGCTTTCGCCCGTTTTAAGGATTCGGGGTTCCCTTCTTTGAAAATGGAAGATTGGAAGTATACCAATTTACAGCCCTTAATCAATCAGCATTACCGGTTGAACGATTCCATTCCGGGAAGAAATGTAAACATCGATAAAGCGGTTATAGGAGGATTAGACACTTACCGGCTGGTTTTAGTAAATGGGCATTATCGTAAAGATCTTTCAGATACGATTACCGACTCCGGCGTGGTTGTTTGTGCCATTGAAGACGGCGTAACTGAGCATGAGTTTTTATCCCACTTTGCCAAATATGCAGATAGAACGGACAATCCTCTTGTTGCTTTGAATACGGCTCTTCATGAAGGAGGCCTTTACATACACATCGGAAAAAATGTAACGTTAAAGAAAAGCGTTCAGATTATTCATGTCGCATCGGCCGACGAAGCTGTTTTCAACCAAGCGAGGAACCTGTTTGTATTGGATGAAAACGCAGAGGCGGAGATTATCGAATCTTTTATTTCAAACGATCATTCCGTTAGCCTTAATAATACGGTGTCTGAGCTTGTATTGAAGGAAGGTGCACGTTTACAACATTACTATCTTCAAGTCGCTGACGAAAAATCACGATATTTGAATCATACAGAAGTAAAACAGGCAAGACATAGTTTGTATAATAATTACAATTGCTCGTTTCCTGGATCGTCTTTTATCCGGAATAACATCAATGTACGCCTGGACGACACCGCCGTAGAAAGTCATTTATACGGGGTAACACTCACCGCACAAGATCAGTTGGTCGATAATCATACGATAGTGGACCATCGCATGCCTCATTGCGAAAGTTATGAGTGGTATAAAAATATTGCACAAGACACATCAACCGCTGTGTTTAACGGAAAGATATTCGTTCAACCTGACGCACAAAAGACTAACGCTTTTCAGCAAAACAATAATATGCTGATAGGAGATAAGGCCAACATTTTCACGAAGCCTCAATTAGAAATTTTTGCGGATGACGTCAAGTGCAGTCATGGCTGTACCATGGGGCAGTTTGATGAGGATGCCTTATTCTACCTTAAAGCTAGGGGAGTTGGTGAGGCGAGTGCCAGGGTTCTTTTAGTGCACGCATTCGCTTTCGATGTAACCGAAAAGTTTAGCAATACGCATGTAAGAGCGTATGTTGACAGCTTAATTGAAAGAGGGCTGGTTATCGACTAGCAAATTTTAGTCTCATTTTTAAGATTTCTTGTTTTGACACATTACGATATCGACAGTATAAGAGCTGATTTTCCAATATTAAAAACCAAGGTGAACGGACATCCCTTGGTTTATCTGGATAATGGAGCAACTACGCAGAAGCCGCAGTCGGTGATTAACGCTATTACAGATTATTATACACAGATAAACAGTAATGTGCATCGCGGAGTTCACCACCTGAGCCAACTAGCGACCGACGCTTATGAAGTGACGCGTAAAAAAATTTCGGAGTTCATTAATGCTGCACATGATTACGAAGTTATTTTAACGAGCGGAACCACACATAGCATCAATTTAGTAGCTAATAGTTATGGAAAACAGTTTGTAAGAGAAGGGGATGAAATCGTCATTTCGGCGATGGAACATCATAGCAATATTGTGCCATGGCAAATGATATGCGAAGACCGAGGAGCAAAACTTCGTGTAATACCGATAAATGACGAAGGGGAACTCGATATGGAGGCTTACGCGGCTATGCTCAACGAAAGGGTAAAGCTTGTTTCCATAACCTATGTATCGAATACACTCGGAACTTTGAATCCAATTAAGGAGGTAATAAAGCAGGCGCATGACCAGGACATTCCGGTGCTGATAGATGGCGCGCAGGCTATACAGCATTTGGATGTAGATGTGCAAGCGCTGGATGTAGATTTCTTTGCTTTTTCCGGACACAAAATGTATGGCCCCACAGGGGTAGGCGTGTTGTACGGAAAGGAAAAGTGGTTGGATAGGATGCCTCCTTATCAAGGTGGCGGAGATATGATTAAAGAAGTTCGCTTCGAAAAAACAATCTATAATGAGCTTCCGTTTAAATTTGAGGCAGGGACTCCGAACATTGAGGCTGGAATTTGCTTGGGTACCGCCATCGATTATATAAAAACGACCGGTATCAATCAAATAGCGTTGTATGAAACGGAGCTGCTTAAATATGCAACTAAGGCCTTATCGGAAATTGATCAGATTCGGTTTATCGGCACGGCGAAAGAAAAATCTAGCGTAATATCGTTCCTCGTAAATGGCGCGCACCCGTACGATGTGGGTGTTATTTTAGACAAGCTAGGTGTTGCCGTCCGTACAGGGCATCATTGTACGCAGCCGCTGATGGAAAGATTTGATATACCGGGTACGGTGCGTGCTTCCATCGCTATGTATAATACGAAGGAGGATATTGATTTACTGGTAAATGCAGTAAAAAAAGCTGCTTCTATGCTGCTATAATGGAGAAAAGGTGATGAGTATGACCATTAACGAAATACAAGACGAACTGATCGAGGATTTTTCTTTTTTTGAGGATTGGATGGCGAAATATGAATACATTATTCAACTGGGAAAAGAGTTACCCTTGATTAATGAAGCCTACAAGACCGATGACCTCTTAATTAAAGGGTGCCAGTCGCGCGTATGGCTCCACGCACAGGAGATAGAAGATAAGATCTTTTTTACAGCTGACAGCGACGCCATTATTACCAAGGGACTTGTTAGTTTGATGATTAAAGTCTTATCGGGACAACGAGCGGAAGACATTATGAGTGCCAACCTTTATTTTATTGATGAGATAGGGCTGAAGGAACACTTGTCGCCCACCCGCGCAAACGGATTGGTTGCCATGGTGAAACAAATGAAATTGTATGCTGTGGCACTAAACGCAAAACAGTAAGATCTACCGCTTTTGTATCTTATTGAACACCATGAGGTGCATAATTTTTGAAATAAAATTCGGCCTCGTGTAAAATTTTATTTGGTTATTTGTTAACTTTACACTAAAACTGTTAGCCATGGCTTTTGAACCAGATAAAATTGATTTAAAGATTATTAAATTACTCCAAGAGAACGGTAGAATAACCAATTTACAGCTTTCTTCTAATATAGGTTTATCTCCGGCGCCTACACTGGAGCGGGTTCGAAAACTTGAAAATGCCGGGTATATCAAAAGCTATCATGCCTTAGTGGACGAAGAACTTTTAGGCTTGGGAATTAAGTCTTTTATTCAGATACAGCTGGATTTTCATACCCACAACTCGATACCCGAATTTGTCGAAGCGATTAAGAGCATACCGGAGGTGACCGAATGCCATCACGTAACAGGGCAATGCGATTTTATATTGAAAGTATATGTGAAGGACATCAAGTCGTATGAACGATTGATCATGGAAAAGATTAGCAGAATTCCATTTGTCAAGACGTTTCAAACCATGATGATTATGTCAACATCTAAGAAAGAGCCGATCGTTCCGATGGAATATTAGTTATTCGTTTATACAGGCAAGTGGTTTTTGCGTTGCTAAGTGTATAGCGAGCTGCTACAGTTGCCAGTCGATCGGCGCTTTTCCTTGCTTAATCAGGTAAGCATTTGTCTTCGAAAACGGTTTGCTGCCAAAGAATCCATTATGGGCCGACAAGGGTGACGGGTGTGCTGACGTAATGATAAGATGTTTAGAAGCGTCTATCAGCTTTGTTTTCTGTTTTGCGTAATTTCCCCACAATATAAATACAATTCCTTCGGTTCGTTGTGAGAGCTCTTTAATTACGGTATCAGTAAAGATTTCCCAGCCCTTTTTTTGATGGGATGCGGCCATATGTGCCCGTACAGTAAGTACCGCATTAAGTAAAAGTACTCCCTGATCCGCCCATTTTGTTAAGGTGCCGTGAGTAGGAATCTTAAAACCAGGAATATCATTGCTTAGTTCAATGTACATGTTTTTCAGTGACGGAGGAATAGCAATACCGGGTTGGACAGAAAAGGATAAGCCGTGTGCTTGTCCAACATTATGATATGGGTCTTGCCCAAGTATAACTGCTTTTACCTCATGAAAGGGCGTATGGTTAAAGGCATTAAATATAAGTTTGTTTGGTGGAAATACTTGGTATTGCGCTTGTTCCGCTTTTAGAAAATTCCGTAAATCGCTCATATATGGTTTGGAGAACTCTGGTTCTAAGATTGCTCTCCAACTTTTTTCAAGGGTGACACTCATGCCCAAACTTAGTTAAAATTGGCCTTTTGTACAATAGGCGTCAGTTTTTAATCTACGCTGCATCGTAACCAGTAGACAGATTTACCAGAGAATTTTTGTTAAAACCCATAAATTAGTGGATATTTGCAGCATTGTTAATCAAGATATTTTAGAGTTTAGATATGCCAAATTTCGTTCGTATTATTATAGCCTTTGTTTTGCTGGGAGCAGCTGTCAGTTTATTCGTTTTTGGACATTGGCCTTGGGGTATCCTTGCGCTTCTATTGGCGATAGTTGTTTTTGTCACTTTCTTTTTTAATGAGAACATGCTCGTTGCGCAGTTCTACTTACGGAAGGAAAATATGGATAAGGCTAAACTTTGGCTAAATAGGATAACTAATTATGAAAAGCAGTTGATTCGTGCGCAGCACGGTTATTATCACTTGCTTATCGGCTTAATTGAGTCGCGTACCGCACCCTTACAGTCTGAGAAGTACTTTAAAAAAGCGTTAAGCCTGGGGATGCAGATGGACCACAATGTAGCATTGGCTAAATTAAGTTTGGCAGGCATCGCAATGGCCAAACGGAATAAGCGTGAGGCGACTCAACTGCTCCAAGAGGCAAAGAAAGCCGATAAAAATAAACTGCTTGCCGACCAAATAAAAATGATGAAAGATCAGATGGGAATGCTAGATAAGCAGCAAATGAGATTCCGCTAGGAAAAGCATTTGAAAGGTGCGTCTCCATACATAGGCATAGAAGAAGAGCCGCTTGCTTGTTAGACTTCTTCTTCTAAAAGCTGTTTTTCGTATAACTCAAAATAGCTGCCTTTTGCAGCAAGGAGTTCAGCATGCTTTCCCTCTTCAATGATTCGGCCATTATCCAGCACCAGAATGTGATCAGCGTTTTTGATAGTGGAAACGCGATGTGCTATAAACACGGCGCTTCTATCCCGCATTACAGAACCAAGGTTATGGAGAATCCTTTCTTCGGTCTTTGTGTCTACGGCGGACAGGCAATCGTCAAAAATCACTATTTTCGGATCTATAATTACTGCTCTCGCTATCGATATGCGCTGTTTTTGTCCACCCGATAAAGTAATTCCTCGTTCTCCTATAGCTGTTTCGAAGCCTTTTTCGAAGGCAATAATATTATCGTAAACAGCTGCTGTTTTCGTAGCGTCTTCCACTTTCGCCATATTTAATTGATCAAGTCCAAAAGCAACGTTACGGGCTATGGTATCTGAAAAAAGGAACACCTCTTGCGGAACAAAGCCGATTGCGCTTCGATAGCGGTTAAGGTTGAGTTCCTGTATAGGCGTGTTATCCACTAAAATAGTTCCCGAAGTGCTGTCATACATGCGCATTAAAAGTCGCGCGATGGTTGATTTTCCCGAACCCGTCTTACCGATAATGGCAAGGATTTTTCCCGGGCTCACCTTAAAAGATATCTCCTTTAACGCCTCTATGCCTGTATCTGGATAAGTGAAGGAAACGTTTTTAAATTCAATATGTCCCTTGAAGTCTTTTTTTCCATTTGGTACAGAAAGAATGCTCGGCTTCGCGCTTAAAAATTCATTGATCCGCTTTTGTGAAGCTGCTGCGCGTTGCACCAGCGAAGTAACCCAGGCGAGCGACATCGCGGGAAATGTTAATTGATTAACATAAACAATAAACTCGGCAATATTTCCCGAGGAAATGCTACCTCGCATCACTTCAATACCGCCGACATAAATGGTAATGATTGTACTCAAGCCGATGAGGAGCAGGATGAGCGGAAAGAATACGGCCTGAACTTTTACTAAAGATAAGGATACGTCTTTGTAGCTGTTGCTTTCTTTTGCGAAGCTGTTCATTTTGTCATGTTCACGACTGTAAATTTTAATAACTCGAATTCCGGAAAACGTTTCTTGCACAAAAGAACTTAATGCTGAAAGCTGTTCTTGGATTTTTTCACTCCTTTTGTTTATTAGCTTATTGATAAAGAGTATTACTGCTGACAGAATCGGTATAGGTGCCAATGCGTAAATAGCTAGTCTGCCGTTCACACTAAACATCGAGCTTATTACCATGACGGATAACACAACCGTATTAATGGAGTACATCACCGCGGGTCCTAAATAGGCCCGTACCCGACTTACATCTTCAGTGACCCGATTCATTAGGTCGCCTGTATTGTTCCTTTTAAAGAAGGCCATGTCCAATTGCTGGTAGTGGCTATAAATCTCATTCTTTAGATCGTATTCGATATGGCGTGAAGTGAGAATGATGGTTTGTCGCATTAAAAAGAGAAATAAGCCCCTTATAAGTGCTAAGGCCAGTACAATAATACCAAACAGCAGGAGGCTACGCCCAAACATTTCATAAACCAGTGCTTGACGTTCGAAGCCCCGGAAAAGCTGAAAGAGCGCGATGTTGTCTTTTACCAAATCAAAGGCGATGCGTATAACCTGCGCAGGTATGATGCCGAAGTAATTGGAAATCACTACAAAGATGAAGCCGGGGATCATTCTCCACCGGTATTTGTAAAAAAATTTATTGAGATAAGCTAAGTGCTTCATGAAAAAACCTAATTAAACTTAAGAACGCAAAAATACAGATCCCAAACGAAAGCGGAGACGGTACTAAAAGTATTTGCCAAATATTAAAATTAACTGGCAATCTCGAAACAAATTACTGAATGAAATGATTTTAAATTCATAAAAAGATACCGATAAAATTAGTACTTTTGCGCAGAATTGCCGGTACTAAAATAATAGTAAAATATGTCTTCCGAAACACCATACTGCCGAATGTTCGATTTGTTAAGACAATTTGAGCATCAAAAGATTGTATTTTGTCAAGACCACACGATCGGACTAAAGGCTATCATTGCTATCCACGATACAACGCTAGGCCCAGCCATAGGAGGAGTAAGGATGTTGCCTTATAAAACCGAGATGGAAGCGATCGATGATGTATTGCGATTATCTCGGGCGATGACCTACAAATCTGCCATAAGTGGCGTTAATCTTGGAGGCGGGACGGCGGTAATCATCGGTGATCACCGCACGCAGAAATCGGAAGTTATTTTAAGGCGACTCGGACAGTTTGTGGAAGAAATGAACGGTTCGTTCATCGCGTCATTGGACATGGGTACGACGTCTAAGGATATGGAGTTCATTCATATGGAAACTAACCACGTTGTTGGCCTGCCCAAATCGCTGGGAGGAAGTGGGGATACCGCTCCGTTT
Source organism: Olivibacter sp. XZL3 (assembly GCF_004368405.1). Taxonomy (GTDB): domain Bacteria; phylum Bacteroidota; class Bacteroidia; order Sphingobacteriales; family Sphingobacteriaceae; genus Olivibacter. The sequence goes on along the minus strand of NZ_SBJH01000067.1, from coordinate 272,130 downwards.
ACGGCAAAAGGGGTTTTTTATGGGATAAAAGCAGCCGTTAAAGAATTGTATGGTACCGATAGCATGGCCGGACGCACTGTCGCCGTGCAAGGGACGGGAAAGGTTGGCGAGCACCTTGTTTCGTTGCTTCGCGAAGAGAATGCGAAAGTTTATGTGAGTGATATTGTCGAAGACCAAATGATTCAGGTATCTAACAAATATGGAGCCGAGGCAATTGCACATAATAATCTGTTCGATATGGATCTGGATGTTTATGCGCCCTGCGCATTGGGCGGAACCGTCAATAGCTACACCATTGAACGGATGAAATGCAAAATTATCGCTGGATCGGCTAATAATCAGTTGGCTGATGATCAAGAACATGGCGCTAAGCTTCTTGAAAAGGGCATTATTTATGCGCCAGACTTTTTAATAAACGCCGGGGGCCTTTTGAGTTGTTATGCAGAGATTGCAGGATATAACGTACTGAGAAGTGCTGCATTAACAGAAAACATCTACGACGCAACGCGATCTGTGATACAAAAATCGCTGAGAGAAAAAATTCCAACGCATCAAGCCGCCATGCAGATTGCAGAGGAGCGAATCGCACTTATAAAAAAAATAAAACAAAACTAGTCATACAGGCTGGAAATAATAATCGTTCTTTATACATATGTTAAATAGAAGGCACCTGAGGGTTAAAGTATTACAAACAATCTACGCGTATCAACAGTCAGATGATAAAAATGTAAATAACTTCGAAAAAGCGCTACTGAAAAGTGTGGATCAAGTTTATGAAATGTATATCTGGGTTCTTGCGCTTGTATCGGAGGTGGCTGAGTATACATTGGTTGATGCAGAAGAAAGAGCTAATAAGTTTTTACCTACCGAGCATGATCTCAATGCCGACACGCGTTTGTCCAATAATACTTTTATCGAACTGTTAAGGCAAAATGAGCAGTTTTCCGATTTGTGTAAAAAATACAAGGTTGATGCCGTATTTGATACTGAAATCGTGAAAAGTATTTTTCAGATCTTAAAACAATCTCCGGAGTATATTGCTTATTTAGAGAATGAGGATCGATCGCTCAAGGCTGAAAAGGACATCGTGAAATTCATCTTTAAAAAGATTATATTGAAGTCGCCCGCTATTGAGCAGATTTTCGACGAGCACTTTATTAACTGGACAACAGATAAAGACGTTTTACAGGCCTTATTAGCAAAGACTTTAAAGAATTTTAATAGCGAGGATCCTGAAAAAAACCACTTGGCTCAATTGTGTCCAAACTGGGCTGATGACAAGGAGTTTATTGTGGATCTATTTCGGTTGACCACGCGGCATGGAGAGGATTATCAAAAGTATATTTCGGGAAAGACAAAGAACTGGGAGGCAGAGCGTATAGCGTTAATCGATACGCTTCTGATGAGAATGGCTATCACTGAGCTGTTGAATTTTTCTTCTATACCGGTGAAGGTGACAATTAATGAGTACATCGAAATTTCAAAGGAGTTTAGCACGCCTAAAAGTAATTCGTTTATTAATGGCATCCTTGACAAGATTTTAATTGAACTTCAAAAAGAAGGAAAAATCAGGAAGTTTGGGCGAGGGCTTATCGGCTAGAGTTGGTTCAGATGCTGTTGGATCGGGATATCCGATCTAGAAGTGTTAAATGACAGATGCTGTGAACAAACAATAACAAACAATTATAAATATGAAAAATAAGATTTTGTTACTATCCTTGGTAGTTTTGACATTAGGCGCCTGCAACGGATCAAAACAGAAGGAAGAGAGCGCAGGAGAGGACATCATAGAAAGTGTAAATACCACAGACAATACGGGGGTCAACAAGCAAATACCTGATTCAGCAGATGTCGCGGATGCGCCGGTGATGGAGTTTAGAAGTGATACATACGATTTTTCGAAAATTAAAGAAGGGGAGAAGATCGATCACGTTTTTGAATTTGTCAATACCGGAAAATCTCCGTTGATAATAAGCGACGTACAGGCAGGCTGCGGTTGCACTACGCCCAAATTTGATAAAAAGCCAATCAAACCAGGGGAACGAGGAAGCATTCAGGTAGGCTTTAACAGTGCCGGACAGCGGGGAGCGCAACACAAAATTATTACTGTATATAGTAATGCACAGCCAGCCCAAACAATGTTACATTTGAAAGGTGAAGTACAATAGTTAAATTTTTATAAATCATAGTTTTACATGACAACAACAGCAGTTTTATTACAGGCAGGATCGGGCGGAATGTCATCCCTCATTATGATGGGATTAATTGTAGTGGTCTTTTATTTTTTTATGATACGGCCACAAATGAAGAAACAAAAAGATCACAAAAAATATATAGAAGAGTTAAGGGTCAATGATAAAGTGGTGACTACGGCCGGTATCCATGGCCGTATCGTCGAAATTGGAGAAAGTACATTTATCGTTGACGTTGGTGGCGGCACGCGTATTAAATTTGATAAGGCGGCTATCTCGTTAGACGCTTCCAAGTTGGCGAATGCCCCTAAACAGGGAGCTGTAAGTACAACAGACGAAAAGAAATAAGCTTTGTCAGTCGACGAAGTATACATAAAACGCTTAATGAAAATTGATTTGACCAACGGAGGTTGCTATTTTTGTTAAGCGTTTTCTACTTTTTACGACCGTTTTATGTTTAATCTTAATAAAAAGCAACAAAAGAAACTGAGCTTATTCGCTATCTGTCTCTTTATCTCCTTTCTAGTGTGGAGTTTGTTTGCTTTGTCTAACCGGTATGTCTATAGTGTAAAGGCTTCTTTGAATTATGTGAACGCACCTCCAAAAAGGGCTTTTCACCCGCTTCAATCTGACAGTGTCAATATGCAGGTAGAAGGAACGGGATGGCAAGTGCTATTTTCGAACCTTCGACTCAAGCCACAAGATATATATGTCGATTTAAGCGGTTTAAAGACGCGCGACTGGATCGTCTTTTCAAATCAAATGGGGTATATAAATCGACAATTTAGTGCCAATCAGCGTATTGTTTCTATTGCTCCGGATACCCTTTTCTTCAACTTTTCTAAGCAAGATGTGAAAAAAGTAACGGTTAACTTGTCGAAGGACATTAAGTTCCGTAAGCAATACGATATTATCGACGACATACAGATAGAACCGAAGTTTGTAACGGTTACCGGGCCTTTAGAAGATTTGGTTTTGATAGATGGTTGGGCGACAGACACCTTGAGGAGAACCAATGTCGACAAAAGCGTAGTTGCCAAAGTCACCTTGTCTAAAAGTCAGAAGGCGAACATTAATGTACATCCCTCTATGGTTGATGTTACCATCCCGGTGGGCGAGGTAACTGAAAAAATTATAGAGGTACCTATCCGAGCAGAGAATAGCCGGGCTTTTCGGACAGTAAAGGTGTTGCCAGAGAAAGTGAAGTTAACAACCGTTGTGTCATTAGATAAATATGATGTAACAGATAAAGATATGTTTGAGGCTGTTATCAACTTAAATGATTGGAGAAGTAACCACATACAAAATTTACCGGTTATTATTACCAAACAGCCCGAGTTTGTTAAAATAATCAAAACGGAACCGCAAAACGTGGAGTTTTTACTGTGGAAATAAAAAAAGCAAAATTGCGCATAGGTGTAACCGGAGGCATTGGTACAGGTAAGACCACGGTTTGCAGAATTTTTGAAGCTTTAGGATATCCCATTTTTTATGCAGATACAGAAGCAAAGCATGTGATGGTGAGCGACCCTGAGTTAGTTGAGCAAATTAAAGCCGCATTTGGCGAGGAGGTTTATACAAAGGAAGGCAATCTCGATAGGAAGCTCCTTTCAAGCATGGTGTTTCACGATCGGGCTAAACTTGATGCGCTGAATGCCTTGGTGCATCCAGCGACGTTAAGGGCATATGAGAACTGGGAGCGGCAACAAGATGCACCGTTGTCCTTTAAAGAGGCCGCATTACTTTTTGAAACCGGAAGTTACCGGCTATCCGATTACAATATTTTAGTAATAGCGCCCCAAGAATTAAGGGTTAAACGGGTTATGGAAAGAGATCAGGTGACAAGAGAATCTGTTTTGGACAGAATAGATAAGCAGATGAGCGATGAGGCTAAACGTGAGCTGGCTGATTTCATAATAGATAATAACGAGAATAGCGCTTTAATACCACAGGTGTTAAAAGTTACGGAAAGCTTGTTAGCATCGCTCAGCACATGACTAAAGTGATTTTACAGGACTTTCTGGTAGTTGATTCCAAAGGCATTTACTGCGTATATGGTGACTTCTTCATCGATGCAAAAGAGGCAGTTAAAACAGCGGTTGTATCGCACGGACATGGTGATCACGTCACTTCCGGCTCGCACAGGGTGTTTTGTACAGCGCCGACAAAGTCCTTTATGGAGTTGCGATACAAAAAAGGAGCTGCGCGCGACTTTCGAGTTTACGATTATGGTACACCTTTCCGGATAGGAGAAATTCAACTTACATTTTTACCAGCAGGTCATATTTTGGGGTCTGCCTCGGTGCTAATGGAGTATAAAGGAGTGCGTTACCTGTATACGGGTGATTATAAGCTGCAGCTAGATCCGACTTGTACGCCTATTTCATTGGTAAAAGCAGACGTACTTATCACCGAAAGTACCTTCGCCAATCCGGCGATCAAGCATCCGGATCCTTCTCTCGAGGTTTCGAAGCTAAACACGACCACTTATCCCATTATGCTTGGCGTTTATGCCTTGGGTAAGGCGCAACGCTTAACCGCGATAATCAATAAACACTGTCCGCAAAAAAAGATACTCTTACACCATGCCGTACTGCCATTTCATCGGATTTATGAAGAACATGGCTACGTCGATTGGAAGTACCTGCCTTATGGTCGTAAGCTTATTAAAGATGAGCCGGAAAATGTGATTTACATGGTGCCACCCTTGACTTTTAACAGCTATTTTAAGGCTAAGAACTTAATAAAGGTCTTCGCCTCCGGTTGGAAGCGCTTGCAAAGTAAGAACGATATGGAGTTGTTTATTTCCGACCATGTTGATTGGGACGATATTCTCAACACCGTTGAAACTGTCGACCCTCAGGAAATATGGACGCTCCACGGCGACGGGAAGGCTTTAGTGGATTATTATAACGGCAGTCGTACCGTGAAAATTTTATAAGTGTTACTTGGCTGCCTCCAGGAAGGTGATATTGTACCTTTATTTTTTAGATAGGATTTTAAGCTCTATATTCGTGTTCCAGTTCTAAATTAGATTTATGAAAATAGAAGATGTACTCGTGACCAATAAATTTGATAGCGAATATCATAAGGTCGCTCTTAATATCATATATACAAGCAATTTTATCCAAAGCTTACTGAAAGAAAGAACAGACGAAGAAAAAATAACGCTTCAGCAATACAACGTGTTGAGAATTTTACGCGGTCAAAATGCGAAGCCCGCCACTGTCAATATGCTGAAGGAGCGTCTTCTGGACCGAATGTCTGATGTAAGCAGAATCGTTGATCGATTAGTTCAAAAGAAATTGGTGTCTAGATGTACAAGCAATAAAGACAGACGGGCCGTAGATATATTCATTACCCAAGAAGGCCTAGATATTTTAGCGCGCTTGGATAAGAAGATGTCCATTTTGACTATTTTAGATGAAAATCTGGAAGAAGAAGAGTGTAAACAGCTCAATTATCTCCTGGATAAACTAAGGGGCTGATGCAGTCGCATGGGCTAATGAATGAAGAAATTAATAAGAGAAAGCCCAACGCCAATCATGACTGCTGTCAGTTTTCTTTTATTGAAGTGATGGTGATCTGCCGATGACGATTCAAATAAAATGGTTGTAGAAATATGGAGAAATATGCCAATAACCACTGCCATCATTTTATTGAAGTAGGCTTCTATTTCTCCCGCTCCGCCAATGCTTATTATATTACTTAAAATAAAACCAATAGGCGACATTAATGCAAATATAAAGAGGGATAGTATGATGGTGCCTCGCCGGTTAACGGACTGAACGAGCAGGCTGCCTAATGCAAAGGCTGCTGGAATATGATGAATAGCTATTCCAAACAAAAGCTCTCTTTGATGCCCTTTGGCCAATGGCATTCCTTCCAGGAATGCATGCAAACATAGGCTCGTCATGACGCCGATGGGGAAATGGCCGTGATGACCGTGTTTGTGGATATGTCCATGCTCTATACCTTCAGAAAATCGTTCCAATAAGAGCTGAAACAAGAAACCACCTAATACATACAGGCCAATATAATAATCCTCGTTATCGGAATAAATCTCAGGAATAAGATGTAATACGGTAATAGAAAATAAATAGGCGCCGCTGAAAGAAAGAACCAGCCTTAGCAAGTCCGTATTATCCCTTTTGACAAAAAATACAGCTAAACCGCCTAAGAGCGCTGAACAGAATAAAGTAACTACGATAAGAAAGGTCATGGCTTTGTAATCTGTTGACTGCCTTCCGGCTGTATGTAGAGAAATAGTCGCGCTAAAGAATAGCCAATCAAGCTTCCGAACACGGCCCCGGCCAGCACATCAACGGGATAGTGTACGCCTACGTAAATCTGTGCGAAACCAATGGCAAAAGCCCAAAATAATGCAAACCAAAGGATAGCATTCCATCGCTTTCTATAAACCAATATTAAAAATAGGGCCATTGCGAAATGGTTACTCGCATGGGAGGAGGGGAAACTATAACCGCTTCCACATCGTACCCTACTGACCATTTCGCCTTGCAATGTTAACTCATTACAGGGTCTTATCCTCTTTACAGCCGGCTTAATTACCGAGGCTGATAAAAAGTCCGCCGCTCCGAAACTGAGTAAAAGAAATACCATCATGATGACGCCTCTTTTTTTATAGGTACGGATCGAGAAAACTAAAATAAATAAATACAAGGGGGCCCATGTGTAGGGATTACGTAGATGAGGCATTAGCCAATCAAAAACTATATTCGCCATATCCTGATTAATCATCAGGAAGAGGTCGGTATCGAATTGCATAATAGGGGCGAGCATGTATTTTCTTACAAACAGATTAAACGTTCCGGTGCTTTAAACAAACGAATATAGCATAAGCAAAAGGCCGGCTTTCGCTCTTTATCGCTAGATTCAATAAGGTTGCAAATATACGCTTTACAAACTATCTGGCAGCTAAAATCGTGTTATAAAGATAAAAATTTGTTGATTGAGCAATCGGTTGATTGCATATAACCCATTTGCAGGCACTGGTATATTGTGACGAAAATGCTATTTTTACCCCTCATTCAGTAAACGAGCTTAAAATGACATTGATTAAATCTATTTCCGGTATCCGGGGAACTATCGGCGGCAGGCCCGGTGAAGGCCTAACTCCGGTTGATATTGTAAAATTTACTGCGGCATTCGGAAAATATATCACGGCAAAAGCGAATAGTAAAAAAATTGTGGTTGGAAGAGACGCCCGGCTTTCGGGCGAAATGGTGAGGAATATCGTAATAGGTACCCTTCAGAGCATCGGAGTGGACGTTGTCGATCTCGGATTGTCTACCACCCCAACGGTCGAGATAGCGGTGCCAGATGAGAAAGCAGCAGGAGGAATTATTCTGACCGCTAGCCATAATCCGGCAGAGTGGAATGCGCTGAAGTTGCTAAACGAAAAAGGTGAATTTATTAATGATGCGGAGGGGAAAGAAGTACTGGCATTGGCTGATGACTTAGATTTCGACTTTTCCGATGTGCAGGCATTGGGGCGGGTAACGAAGGATGATAGTTATCTCAACAAGCATATCGAGAAAATTTTGGCACTTGAAATAGTCGATAAAGAGGCTATTGCTAATGCAGGGTTTACCATTGCTGTTGATGCCGTTAATTCTACTGGTGGGTGGTTTGTGCCGGCTTTGCTAAAGGCTCTTGGGGTATCCACCGTATACGAGCTGTATTGTGAGCCGAACGGACGCTTTCCACACAATCCCGAGCCCTTAGCCGATAACTTAAAGGATTTATCTGCACTTGTGAAAGAGAAAAAGGCCGATTTGGGGATAGCGGTAGATCCGGACGTAGACAGATTATGTTTTGTGATGGAGAATGGAGAGATGTTCGGAGAAGAATATACCCTCGTAGCCGTTGCCGACTATATTCTACAACACAGCAAAGGGAACACCGTTTCCAACCTATCTTCAACACGCGCGCTGAAAGATGTTACTGAGAAGCATGGCGGCACCTATTACGCGGCCGCCGTTGGCGAAGTAAATGTGGTCACCAAAATGAAGGAAGTGAATGCAGTGATCGGGGGAGAAGGGAACGGAGGTGTAATTTATCCTGCCACGCATTACGGTCGGGACGCGCTGGCCGGAATTGGCATTTTCTTAACTCATCTTGCGAAAAGCAGACAGAAAATATCTGCGTTACGAAGCAGTTATCCGTCTTATTTTATGGCGAAGAGAAAAGTTACACTCACAGAGAAACTGGATATCGATCAGCTTTTAAACGCAATGGAACAGCGGTATCTTGAGATTCCGCATAGCACCATTGATGGGTTAAAAATAGATTTTGAGGAAGAATGGGCTCACCTCCGCAAATCAAATACGGAGCCCATTATCCGAGTTTATACGGAAGCGCCGACACAGCGACGTGCCGATTTGTTAGCCGATAAGATACTGAGTGAAATAGAGGCTATCGCGTCTTAATCACCCTTAAGTAAAAGTAATAAAGAGTAGCACGGTAGTAATTGATTACTTAGTAGATTTGTAACATGCGTGTATATTTAGACAATGCGGCAACCACTGCGATAGATGAACAAGTATTGCAGGAGATGATGGCTGTTATGCGAGAAAACTATGGCAATCCTTCTTCCATTCATGCCGATGGCAGAAAAGTACGAACAATTATCGAAAAGGCCCGCAAGAAAGTCGCATCATTATTAAATGCGTCACCCGCCGAAATTTTCTTTACTTCGGGCGGAACAGAGGCAGATAATACGGCCATCAAAAGGGGGATTATAGATAATGAATTAACTCACGCCATCAGTTCACCACTTGAGCATCACGCCGTACTGCATACGTTGCAAGAGTTGGAGAAAGCAGGAACAATTAGTTTGGCGCTGCTTGACGTTGATGCGAAAGGACATATAGATTTGATTCAACTCGAGAAGCTGCTACAAGAGAATCCACGCAGCTTTGTTTCCCTGATGCATGCAAATAATGAAATTGGTACAGTTACGGATATCCAAAAAGTATCGGATATCTGTGCGGCTTACGGTGCGCTGTTTCATACGGATACCGTGCAAACCATGGGTCATTTCGTACACGACTTAAGTGAGCTGAAAGTAGGCTTTTTAGCAGGCGCTGCACATAAGTTCCATGGCCCTAAGGGTGTCGGTTTCTTATATATAAACCATGAAGTAAAGATTAAGCCATTTATTAATGGTGGTGCTCAGGAAAGAAACATGAGAGGTGGAACCGAAAACGTCTATGGTATCGTCGGCTTGGCCAAAGCACTTGAGATCGCTTATGAACGCATGGCAGAACACCGTGCTTATATTCAAGGACTAAAAGATTACATGAGGAAAGAGCTTGTCCAGCACATTCCCGGAGTGAGTTTTAATGGCGAACAAGCGGCCGACCAAAGTTTGTATACTGTTCTGAATGTGTCCTTTCCGCCCACGGATTTGGCAGACATGCTGTTGTTTAATCTAGATATCGCTGGTATATCCGCTTCAGGCGGTAGTGCTTGTAGTTCGGGCTCGAATATAGGCTCTCATGTCTTAACTGCAATTGGCGTAGACGCCAATAGACCTTCGGTCCGATTTTCTTTCAGCAAGTTTAACACAAAAGAGGAAATAGATTTTACGATTTCTAAACTCAAAGAGGTGTGTTTGGAAAAAGTATAGGGTAACTTTATATCTTTATGAACAAAAAGGGTTTGTAGTTGTTAGTTAATTACAAACCCTTTTTGTTTTATTTAATTGATAGGAGGTTATTATGCGTGACGAATTGAAAGATAGAAAAAGTGATAAACAAATCATAACCGAGAAAGACGGAAAGAAAAAAGTTGTTGATGTAAACAAAGGCAGCTTTTCTGATAGAGATCATCACAGAAAGACCGAGGGGCCTGCTTTTTCGGCAGATTCGCCCACGACTAGGGATCGTAAATGAGGCGGTAAGTAACAAAAAGAGGCCCGGCGTTATAGTCGGGCCTCCGTTTTTATAGGCGTTTTATAGGATATTCTTTAAAAACGTAGCGATTTTATACTTCATTTTTCTACGGTCGATTATGAAATCGAGAAAGCCGTGTTCAAGAACGAATTCGGCAGTCTGAAAGCCTTTTGGTAAATCCTTTTTAATGGTTTCTTTTATAACGCGAGGGCCGGCGAAACCTATTAATGCACCTGGCTCTGCGATATTAATGTCGCCGAGCATTGCATAAGACGCTGTTACACCTCCTGTTGTAGGATCAGTAAGAAGCGATATATAAGGGAGCTTTGCTTCTCCCAGCAGCGCCAATTTTGCCGAAGTTTTTGCCATTTGCATCAAGGAAAATGCAGCTTCCATCATGCGGGCACCGCCGGACTTTGAAATGAGCAAAAAGGGTAGTCGATGTTCTATACAATAGTCAATGGACCTCGCTATCTTTTCGCCAACTACAGATCCCATCGAACCGCCAATAAAGGTGAAGTCCATGCAAGCGATCACTAAATCCAACCCTTCAATCTTTCCATGCCCACAGCGTATTGCATCATTCAGACCCGTTTTGGCATAGCTTTCGGCTATGCGCTCTGTGTATTTTTTGGTGTCTTCGAAATTAAGCGGGTCTGCCGAACGTAGATTACCGAAAAGTTCAGTAAATTGATTGTCATCAAAAAGAACTGAAAAGTACTCCGCCGAGCCGATTCTCAAGTGATAGCCACAATATTGGCATACATATTTGTTTTCGATTTGCTCTGATTTCAACAGGGGTTTTTTACAAGACGGGCATTTATTCCAAAGTCCGTCAGGAGCTTCTTTTTTATTCTCTGTTGCCGTATTAATACCGGCGCGATCTCGTTTAAACCAAGCCATTCAAAAAAATATTAGAGGTACAAAGAAACAAAAAAAATGTATAAAATGTTGCCTTTTGTGCAAGCTTATCATTTTATCCCATATATTGCTGAAAACCTTAACGTTTGGTGGCTACTGTTGAAAGAAAAATCACCTATAAAGTAGCTTATTTTAAATAAAATCCCTACTTTCGGGAATCAAAAAATTAAACAACGTATTACAAATGAGTTTAAAAGGTTATAAAGGTGTCGTGTATGGAGACGCTGTTCAGGAATTGTTTGAAAAAGCTAAAGAACATCGGTTTGCACTCCCTGCGGTAAATGTCATCGGCACAAATTCTATCAATGCGGTGATGGAAACTGCAAAGGCGGTTAATTCACCCGTAATTATTCAATTATCGAACGGAGGTGCGCAGTTTTATGCTGGCAAAACCCTAGATAACAGTAAGTTACAAGCCTGTGTGTTAGGCGCTGTGTCGGCCGCGAAACATGTACATTTATTAGCTGAGCATTATGGCGTTGCCGTTATTTTACACACCGATCATGCAGCCAAGAAATTATTGCCTTGGATAGACGGTCTGTTGGATCACGGTGAAGCATTTTTTGCCCAATATGGTAAACCTTTATTTTCCTCTCATATGCTTGATTTATCGGAGGAGTCCATTGAAGAAAACATAGAAATTTCCAAGAAGTATTTAACACGTATGAAACCACTTGGAATGACCGTCGAAATTGAATTAGGAGTAACAGGCGGAGAGGAAGACGGCGTAGATAACAGTGACGTGGATAGCTCAAAGTTGTATACGCAACCTGCTGAAGTAGCTTATGCTTATGAAGAGCTTAGCAAGGTAAGCGATAAATTTACAGTGGCTGCCGCATTTGGAAATGTGCATGGTGTTTATAAACCGGGAAATGTTAAACTACAGCCAGTTATTCTTAAGAACTCACAAGATTATATAAAAGAAAAATTTGCGCTGAACGCTGAAAAACCCGTGAATTTCGTTTTTCATGGTGGATCTGGATCGTCGCCCGCTGAAATTGAAGAAGCAATATCGTACGGCGCTATCAAAATGAATATTGACACCGATATGCAGTGGGCTTTCTGGGAAGGTGTAAAAGACTACTATAAAGCGAACGAAGGGTATTTACAAAGTCAAATCGGAAACCCTGATAGCGAAGACGGGCCAAATAAAAAGTATTATGATCCACGTGTTTGGTTGAGAAAAGGTGAAGAAAGCTTTGTGAAGCGTTTAAAGCAAGCTTTTGAAGAACTTAACTGCGTTGACGCAAATAGCAAGTTATAGCATATTGTTCTAGAAATTAAAAGGGAAGCCGACCGGCTTCCCTTTTTTTGTTCAAAAAAATTGATCTCGAGTTAATCGGTTCCTATGTCATATTCAGCTCTTTTCGATCAAATTAAAAAAATGTAAAACAAATTGGGGTCTAAAAGCTTTATTAAGCAGGAAAAGAGAAAGAGCTGTTTTGCATTTATCTATGAAAAGTATCTAGAACTAATTATTAATTGAATTGTTATGGGAAATTTATTGTATTTAATTGCCGTTGTTTTGGTTATTATCTGGGCTATCAGCTTTTTTGGCGGATATACCAGTAGCGGTATTATTCACGTCTTGCTGGTCATTGCAATCATCGCAGTATTGCTCCGAATTATCAGGGGGGCAGCCTAGTCGTTTCAAAACGACTTCATCACTATCTGTGCGAAGAGTAAATCCTCCGGGAAAGTGATTTTGATATTACGGGTATCGCCAGGTATAATCTGTACCGGATACCCGTTTTGTTCAACAACCGAAGCGTCATCTGTAAATAGTTCACTGTACGCTTGTTCGTAGGCATCGCACAATATCGAGGCTGAAAAAAACTGAGGCGTTTGAACGAGATAGACCGTATTTCTATCCACTGCTTTAGTAGTGGTTTTTTCTTTAATCCGAACAGAATCTTTACTGAGGACAGCGCTTGTTAAGGCGCCATAATTAATCACCTGTTGAAAGCCGTAGTCAATGACTGATTTCGTAACTAGCGGACGCACTCCATCATGTACAGCGATATAGGTAGCGCTCGCAGATTCCGCGAACTGCTTGATATAGTTCAACCCATTGCGTACAGAGTGAAATCTGGTCTCCCCGCCATCTACAAGGACATGAGGAATTTCGAATACATGACGAGCGCAGAGCCGCTCCCATTCCGCCTTTAATTGGCTATTTAAGACCAAAATGATCGTCGGTTTGGTTTTGCTGTTTTCAAATGCCTTTATCGTGTGCATTAACACGGGAAGGCCGTTGAGAAGCATAAACTGTTTTGGGATTGCGCTTCGCATCCGCGTTCCGGAGCCACCGCCAACAATTATGACATAATTTCGTATCATAGCTATCAAATAAAAAGGCTATCTGCTGCTTTAGATAGCCTTTTCACTCCAAGGAGACATTGTTTATATAATAAGCATGGCATCGCCATAGCTATAAAAGCGATATTTTTCTTTAACCGCTATTTCGTAGGCATTCATTACGTGCTCATAGCCCCCAAACGCACAAATCATCATCAACAAGGTAGACTCAGGCGTATGGAAGTTCGTTATCATGCTGTTTGCTATGCTGAAATCATAAGGAGGAAATATAAATTTGCTGGTCCAATCATTGGCAGCCTTTAAGGTTCTGTTCGCGGAAACGGCAGACTCAATCGAGCGCATGGTGGTAGTGCCTATTGCACAAACTCTTCGTTTCTCTGCAATCGCTTTGTTTACAATGTCAGCATCCTTCTGCTCAATAATGAATTGCTCAGAATCCATTTTGTGCTTTGTTAAATCTTCCACTTCCACTTGGCGGAAAGTACCAAGTCCGACGTGTAAGGTCACTTCCGCAAATTCTACGCCTTTTAGTTCTAAACGTTTCATTAATTCTCTGCTAAAATGTAAGCCAGCTGTAGGTGCGGCAACCGCCCCTTCGTTTTTAGCAAAAATGGTTTGATATCGAAACTTATCCTCTGGGGTAGGCTTTCTTTTAATATATTTTGGAAGAGGCGTTTCCCCCAGTATTTCAATATTTCTCCTAAACTCCTCGTCCGAGCCGTCAAAGAGAAAGCGAATCGTTCTGCCGCGCGATGTAGTATTATCAACGACCTCTGCAACTAACAAATCGTTGTCACCAAAATACAGTTTGTTTCCAACTCTGATCTTTCTGGCCGGATCCACCAGCACATCCCAAAGACGTAATTCTTTGTTCAATTCGCGCAATAAAAAGACTTCTATCGTTGCACCCGTTTTTTCCTTGTTTCCGTATAAGCGGGCGGGAAAAACCTTTGTGTTGTTGAGAATCATCACATCATGCTCGTCAAAATAGTTCAATACATCCTTGAAAATTTTGTGTTCAATTGCACCGGTTTTACGATCAAGCACCATTAAACGCGCCTCATCCCTCGTTTCGGCGGGTTCATGAGCAATTAACGAATCAGGTAGATTAAACTTAAATTGAGATAACTTCATGTTTTGTGAGTTTTATATATCTTGTTTCTTTAATAATAACTAGGCCAGTCAACCTAAAGTAGGGTAATAACAAAACGGATATAAGATTTGTTCCCTTTCCTTCATTACCTTACAAATTAGCGCGCAAATTTATAAAAAAAAATTAAAAAAAGTAAGTCTTAGCTCCTATATATTAGGCAATTGTTGTGCGGTGATCTTAGTTCATAAAAAAGGGCGAGTAGGTTGTAACCTTTGTCCATTTTGCGTGTCTTAACGTAGTATGATCTTTATCAAGCTATTTTTCGAAAGTTTTCGATTTGCATTTTCCGCTCTGCGAGAAAATAAGACGCGTACTTTTCTTTCATTACTCGGTGTGACCATCGGTATTATGACCATCATCGGCATTTTTTCGGCGGTGAATACCCTTCGCGCTAACTTAGAAAGTAGCGTCGAAAAATTAGGGAGTCGATCGATTTATATTCAAAAATGGCCCTGGGGCGGAGGAGGCGATTACCCGTGGTGGAAGTATGTAAACCGGCCAGAGCCAACGGTTCGGGACTTTGAGCAATTGAGACAGCGAGCTACGCTTGCCGACGGTATTGCACTGGAAGTGGGGGTTTCAGAGAAAACACTTAAGTATTTGAACAATAATGTTGAAAAGGTTTACATCAGTGCTGTATCAAACGACTATTATAAAATAAGAAATCTTGAGTTTCAAGCAGGTCGCTATTTTACAGAGAGCGAATCCGAGCGCGGAACTGCTGTAGTGATTATTGGTTCAACAATCGCCAAAGGTTTATTTCCGAATACAGACCCTATAGGAGAAACCATACAAGCGTTAGGGCGCCGACTAAAGGTTATAGGTGTTTTTAAAGAGGAAGGGGAGGGGATGTTGATCGACGTTTCTTTGGATAACATTGCCGTTGTGCCTTTGAATTTTGCGAGAAATGTAATTAATGTCAGGAATTTCGGTCCATCCATCATTGTCAATACGAAAGACGGGGTTTCTTTAGATGAGGCCGAAAGCGAATTGAAGGGATTGATGCGTTCAATTCATCGACTTAGTCCAAAGCAGGAAGACGATTTTGCGCTCAATCAAACGACAATCATTACCGCCCAACTCGACACGATGTTCCAAATCGTGAATACCGCTGGGTTCTGTATAGGAATCCTTTCTGTATTAGTAGGCGGGTTCGGTATAGCAAATATCATGTTTGTCTCGGTTAAAGAACGCACACCTATTATAGGAATTCAGAAATCACTCGGTGCCAAAAACTACTTTATACTTTGGCAATTTTTAATAGAATCCGTCGCTTTATGCATACTCGGCGGATTAGCCGGACTGTTTATTGTATACGCACTTGCTTTTCTATTAAAGATAATAGCAGGCGTGGGTGTCGTAGTACATCTTGGGGAAGTCTTGTTGGCGATATTTATTTCAACCACTATTGGTCTGATTTCGGGCATTATACCGGCTGTCATAGCGAGTAAATTAGATCCTGTGGAAGCGATAAGGAGTAAATAATAGGGGCCTCTTTTTGAAAATCTCAAAAAAATTACGATATCGTTTTCGTAAATAATGCCCTCTATCCAACCTTAATATTGGGAATATTTATTAATATTGGACATTGTGGTAAGAATACCTGCAATGGCTTGCTAAGCTTTTGATAAACCTTGGAAGTGCCATACCGGCCTTTTGATTGATATAAACAGAATGAATACCGCCCTTATGTACTTTAGGCTTACGTTGTAGGAAATCGATCCGCCATTTAAAGAATTTTAATTGACAGATTATGAACCAAAAATTGAGATACTAACCATGAGAAAACTAAGTTTAATTGCAGTGGGTACTATTGGGATCTGCTTTCTTACGGCTTTTTATAATAGGCAAAGCTCTTGGCAAGAATTATTCGACGGAAAATCATTAAGCGGCTGGAAGCGAGTAGCGGGAGATGCAACCTACGCCGTTGAAGATGGAATGATTGTAGGCACTACCGTTCGCGGTACCGGAAATACTTTTCTAATAACTGAAAAGGAATACGGTGATTTTATCCTCGAATTAGATGCAAAAATTGAAGGAGAGCACAACAACTCCGGTATTCAAACCAGAAGCCACATAGATCTACAGGCAAATGACGGTAAAGGAAGAGTTTATGGAAGGCAGATTGAAATTGATCCGACGCCGCGGAACTGGACGGGGGGGATTTACGATGAAGCGAGGAGGAATTGGTTGTATCCGTTGGAGCTTAATCCAAATGGTAAAGCCGCGTACAAGAAAGGGCAGTTTAATCACTTCCGTATTGAATGCATTGGAAATACAACCAAAACCTGGGTCAATGACGTTCCGGTTTCTTACGTCGTCGACACCTTAGATGACAGTGGATTTATTGGTCTGCAGGTGCACAGTATCGGCAAAGAAGGAAAGGAAGGCGAAAAAGTGTTTTTTAAAAATATTAGAATACAAACAAGAGACCTTCAGCCCAAAAAAATTGAAAAAGAAATTTACGTGGTGAACCTCGAACCAAATAGCCTTTCTCCCCATGAACAGGAAAATGGCTATCAATTGCTGTATGATGGTAAAACGGCCACTAATTGGATCGGCGCTAATAAAGGGCAATTCCCTGATAAGGGATGGTCCTACGACGCAGGCGAACTGCGCATACAAGCTACAGAAGGGACGAGTATACCGCGTGCGGGAGATATTGTTACTGAAAAGCTTTTTAGTGCTTTCGATTTGTCTTTTGAGTTTAAATTGACTCCCGGTGCCAATAGCGGACTTAAATATTTTGTTATCTTAGATGAAAAAAACAAAGATTGGCCATTAGGCTTGGAGTATCAAGTGCTTGATGATGAGAAGCACCCCGATGCAAAAATGGGACGTGATGGAAATAGAACGCTTGCGTCGCTTTACGATCTATTGACAGCTGAAAAGCAAGCGCGGTTTTTACGACCTATAGGCGCCTGGAATAATGCACGGATTATTGCCTATCCAGATAATAAAGTGGAGCATTATCTAAACGGCGTAAAGGTTCTAGAGTATGTTAGGGGATCCGACGCATTTAAAAAAACGGTATCTTTAAGTAAGTTTAAAGATAAGCCAGCTTTTGGAGAAGCTAAAGAGGGCTGCATTCTGTTACAAGATCACGGAAACGAAGTCAGTTTTAGAAGTATTAAAATAAAGGAATTGTAAGAGGATGAATAGGAGAATTTTTTTACAGCAAAGCAGTCTGTTGGGCGGGAGTTTGGTTATGTTTAATGATCTGCCGGCAAAAGCTGCATGGCTGGCTGATAAGCCTATCAATATCGGAATGATTGGCTGTGGTGATCGGGGAAAAGGCGTTTTATCAGTGATCAAGTCATTACCTGAACTCTTCAAGATTAGAAGTTACTGCGATGTTTTGGATTTTAGGTTGGAAGAAACCAATAATTTTCTGAAAGACGACAAAATCCGAAAGTTCAAATCGCATGAATCCATGCTGGAAGATAAAGAGCTGGATGCCGTATTTATTGCTGTCCCACTGAGTGAACATTTTGTTATTGCTAAAGATGCAATCGAAGCAGGTAAACATGTCTATGTTGAGAAGACGATGACTTATTCGATTGAGGAAGCAAAACAATTGGTAGCCATTGCTGATAAGTACCCGAAGCAGACGGTTCAGGTGGGGTACCAATATCGGTATTCGCCGCTGTATTTTAAAGTGAAAGACATGATTGGCAGCGGCTTTTTAGGGAAAGTCACCCAAGTCGATTGCCGATGGGACAGAAATGGGACCTGGCGCAGATCCGTCCCTAATCCCCAACTGGAAAGACAAATCAATTGGCGAATGTATAAGGAGTTCTCGGGAGGTTTAGCGGCCGAATTGCTCTCCCATCAAATTGATTTTATTAACTGGGCTTTTGACACCCATCCTGATGAAGTTTACGGTACAGGCGGGATCGATGTGTATCCGGATGGTAGAGAGACCTGCGACAATATACAGGTGATGTTTAGGTACAAAAAGGCAGGCATGATCGGCAATTTTGGTGCTACCTGTGGAAACGCTAGAGATGGTTACTTATTTAAAATAAAAGGCACTAAAGGAACGGTCTCTTTACTTACCAATACAGGTTTATTTTATCCTGAAAAAGAAGTAAGATCCGAATTGGATACGGTGGACGGCGTGAGCGGTGCGACAAAAATCGTTTGGAATAAAGATGGCGGAACACCCATTTTAGACGAACCTACCAAGGACGGTACCTGGTATGCCTTGCAGGAATTTTATAAAGCGGTGAAGACCAATTCACTTCCCTCTTCTAATGTAAGGCGCGGAGCAAGCGCAGCTATCTGTGTTGCTATGGCCAACAATGCTATTTACAATGATCGACCGGAATATTGGAAAGAAGATTACGATATATAAAAAAAAACACCGGCCTTTGCTTTGTAGCAAAGGCCGGTATCCCTCGTCGTCGCTAAAATTGAGTTAAACTAATTGCTCAAGTGCGACCTTAATGCGGCGTAGCGCTTCTGTTAATTGCTCATCTGATGCAGCATAAGACAAGCGGATACAATCGTTATTGCCAAATGAATCACCTCCAACTGTTGCTACATGTGCCTCATTCAAGAGGTAAAGTGCTAAATCCGACGAATTCGTAATAACATTTCCCCTCTGGTCTTTCCTCCCGAAAAATGCGCTCACATCGGGGAAGAAATAAAAAGCACCTTCTGGTAAATTTACTTTGACGTCTTTAATGTCTTTCAATGCATTGTATACAAGCTCTCTGCGACGTTCAAACGCCTTTTTCATTTCAAGGACAGTATCTAAGCCTCCTTCGTAGGCCGCAATTCCCGCGCGCTGGGCAATTGAACATGTTCCCGAAGTGGTTTGACCTTGGAGCTTGTCATTGGCTGCTGCTATCTCCTTACTGGCGGCGAGATAGCCGAGACGCCAACCCGTCATTGCGTAAGACTTGGAAAATCCATTGATTAAGATTACCCTATCCTTTACACTGTCGAATTGTGCAATCGATTCGTGTTTACTTTTGAAATTTATATGCTCATATATCTCGTCTGAGATGATGTAAATCTGAGGATATTTCTCGAATACTTCCACTAGTGCCGCAAGCTCTTGTTTGCTATAAACGCTACCGGTAGGGTTGCAGGGCGAAGAGAACATAAACAACTTCGTTTTTTCCGTTATAGCAGCTTCCAGTTCTTCAGGTGTAATTTTAAAGTCGCTTTCAATACTTGTGTTAATGAAAACCGATTTTCCTTCTGCCAGATTCACCATTTCCGAATAAGAGACCCAATAAGGTGTCGGAATAATCACTTCATCCCCTGGATTGATTACACAGAGGATAGCATTTGATAAGGACTGTTTAGCGCCTGTAGAAACCACAATTTGCGAAATATCATAATCTAATCCATTTTCTTCCTTTAGCTTCTTTGCGATCGCCTTCCTCAGTTCCGGATAGCCCGGTACCGGTGAATAGCGCGTATAATTTTCATCCAACGCTTTCTTCGCTGCTTCCTTTATATGATTCGGTGTATTGAAGTCGGGTTCACCTACACTCAGGCTAATAATGTTGGCGCCTTGAGCTGCCAACTCCCTACCCAATTTGGTCATTTTCAGTGTGGCCGATTCAGATAGGTTATTGATTCTTTCAGATAATATTGATATTGTTTCCATTAGATTACAAACCTAAGCAAAATTCTATTATTTTAAATTGTCTACACATCTTTTTGAAAAAAAGCTTTGAATGCGGGTTTGTTCTGGCATATTCGCAATGAATTCCACTCAAGATCATTTAGGCAGCAAGCCGGTGCTTACTGCGCGATACAGGAATCCCAGCATGAAATCGGCTATTATGAGTTTTTAATTTTTAACTTTGTACTTTAAGGAACTCTTTAAGGTGAAGGAACAGAAGCGGATCATTTTATACTCACTAAGTGCTGGCGTCATTTTAATGCTAGTCAAGTTTACAGCTTATTTGATAACGCATTCCAATGCGATTCTAACAGATGCAGTAGAGAGTATTGTCAACGTAGTAGCCAGTGGCTTTGCTTTTTACAGTATTCATCTTTCTTCTCAGCCTAAAGACGAAAATCATCCGTACGGACACGGTAAAGTGGAATTTTTTTCCGTTTTTTTGGAAGGCGGCTTGATTTTTATCGCAGGCGTCTTGATCGTTGGAAAGGCCCTTTATAGCATCTTCTTTCCAGAGCAAATCAGTAATCTATTGGAGGGGATGGGTGTTATTGCATTTACTGGACTGGTCAACTTTTTCTTGGGTGCTTATATGATAAAAAGAGGAAGAGCCCTGAATTCACTTACCATTATGGCGGACGGAAAGCACCTACAAGTTGACTCTTACAGTACATTAGGGCTGCTATTCGGATTGCTTTTGCTTTATATTACCGGCTTACACCAAATTGATATTGCGCTTTCTTTAGGCTTAGGAATCTACATCTTGTATAGCGGTTATAGCTTATTGCGAAAATCGATTGGTGGCTTAATGGATGAATCTGATTTCGAACTGATAGATCGGGTTGTACAGATACTAGAGAAAAACAGAAGGGATAGCTGGATCGATGTACATAATTTGCGCGTCCAGCGTTATGGGCATGAGTTGCATATTGATTGTCATATGACCCTACCTAATTATTTTGATTTAATAAAGGTTCATGAAGAAGTGTCGAAAGTAGACGGCCTTATTAATCAGCATGTCCATATAGATACTGAACTTTTCATTCACGCGGATCCTTGTCTGCCTGCCTGTTGCCACTACTGCAATATGAAAAACTGCCCTATTAGGAGTGAGGAGAAAAACGTGGAGATCTCTTGGGACGCTCCATTGGTTATGAAAAACAAGAAGCATTTTGATAGTTAAATAAACTTTCAACAAACAAAATGGGCTGTTAAAGAGTTTTGTTATAAAATTTTAACAGATGAATAATTTCTTTAGAGCACTCATTGCGGGTTTTACAGCTAAAAAGCTGGGAGGAGGATGTTTGTCGACTATCCTGATTTTTGTTATTGTGTATTATGCCCTTGGCCATTGCAATTCATAAAGAAACAACGGTTACTATTCCCCTGTTCACTCTTAAAGTGAGCTTCCACTTTTCGTTACGCTAACCTTACCTAATGACCTTATACTGTTAACCTTAAGTATATATCCCCCGCTTTATCGACGAGTCTGTTTTTCTCAGATCTGTTTTACGCTTCAAAATTCCTCGAAAAAAGGACTGCTTTTTTCGCATATCTCGCTCCGCATTTTCAATGAACCGCATTTGTATTTCTTAATAAAATATTATGACAATATTACCTTAGCGATATTTTTTTGAATAAATATTAGGAGATTTCAAAAAAATATGATGATTTTTACGGCACAATCTCTAAACAAGACAAAAAAATAATAAAATATCAACACAAAAGCATGTCAAATCTTAGGTTTAGTGCAGTTGAAGCTGCAATTTCTCGTGACAAAAGGCCGGCAGTGATCGCTGCTGGAGAAAAAGCCTCTTCATACTTTGGTAAAAATGTTTTTACCGTGAAGAAGATGAAAGAATATTTGCCTAAAAATGTATTCGCCAAATTAACTAGTGTAATTGAGGCCGGAGAGGCCATCGATTTTGATTTAGCGGAGCACATATCGCAGGCAATGAAGAGTTGGGCCATTAGCAACGGTGTGAGTCATTATACACACTGGTTTCAGCCTTTAACAGGCGCAACCGCTGAAAAGCACGACGCTTTCTTTGAGCCTGGCGGTGATGGTGTGGCTATTGAGAAATTTACAGCTGACGCATTAGTACAACAAGAACCAGACGCTTCCAGCTTCCCCAATGGTGGTATCCGCAACACCTTTGAAGCAAGGGGATATACCGGCTGGGATCCTTCTTCACCTGCCTTTATTTATGAAACCGGAGGAAGTAAAACGCTTTGTATTCCCACAGTTTTTCTGTCATATACCGGAGAAGCATTAGACTATAAAGCACCTTTGCTTAAAACTTTAAATGCATTGGACAAAGCTGCGGTAGATGTTGCACAGTATTTTGACAAAGGCGTTGAGAAGGTTTTCCCTTCTTTAGGGATTGAGCAGGAATATTTTTTGGTTGATTTAGCCTTGTTCAATGGCCGTCCTGATTTACAATTGACCGGAAGGACACTATTTGGCCATATGTCTGCCAAAGGCCAACAACTAGAAGATCATTACTTCGGTGCGATTCCTGAGCGCGTTCTGGCTTTTATGGTCGACCTAGAACAAGAAGCACTGAAATTGGGCATTCCATTAAAAACACGGCACAATGAAGTAGCCCCTTCACAGTTCGAATGTGCTCCTATGTTTGAGGAGATCAACCTGGCAATTGATCATAATCAACTGTTGATGAATTTGATGGAGCAAGTAGCTATCCGCCACAATTTTAAAGTTCTTCTGCACGAAAAGCCGTATGCCGACATCAATGGCTCGGGTAAGCACAATAACTGGTCGTTAATTACTAACACGGGCATCAATTTATTGTCTCCAGGGAAGACTCCTAAGAATAACTTGATGTTCTTAACCTTCTTTGTGAATGTTATCCGTGCGGTATACGAACATTCTGATTTATTAAGAGCTTCTATCGCCACAGCTAGCAACGATCACCGTTTAGGTGCAAATGAAGCACCTCCAGCTATCATTTCTATTTTCTTGGGTAGCCAATTAAATGCTGTACTGGACGAAGTTGAAACTGCGCGTGTTGCCAAGAAAGTGAAAGCAGACAGCCAGTTGTGGCACGGTATTCCTAAAATTCCTACCTTGCAATTAGATAATACCGATCGTAACCGTACCTCTCCATTTGCCTTTACCGGAAATAAGTTTGAATTCCGTGCAGTTGGATCTTCCGCAAACTCTGCGAGCCCAATGACGGTACTGAACGCTATCGTCGCAGAACAGTTGGCGAAGTTCAAAGTGGAAGTTGACAAGCAGATTAAAAAAGGAACTAAGAAAGATTTAGCGATTCTAAATGTAGTACGTAAATATATTAAAGAATCGAAAGCTATTCGTTTCGAAGGTAATGGATACAGTAAGGAGTGGGAGGAAGAAGCAGCAAAACGCGGTTTATCCAACATCAAGACTACGCCGAAAGCTTTAGACGTTTACGTAAGTGAAAAAACCGAAAAGATGTTCGAATCTTTAGGAATCATGACAAAACGCGAAGGAGAGGCCCGTCACGAAATTTTATTAGAGAATTACTTTAAGAAAATTCAAATTGAAGCTCGCGTAATAGGGGAGATTGTAAACAGCTCTATCGTTCCGGCCGCAATTACGTATCAAAACGAGTTGATTGAGAATGTGAAAGGATTAAAGGAGCTCGGTATAAAAGAGTCCGCATACAAATCGCAGTCTGAGCTGTTGGAGCGTATAGGCGAGCATATCAACGTGATACTCGAGGAGGCTGAAGCGATGAGACAGGAACGCAAGAAAGCAAATGTACTGGAAGACGTTCGTGAAAAAGCAATTGCTTATGATGAGAATGTGAAGCCATATTTTGATAAAATCCGTTATCATATCAATAAGCTTGAGCAGATCATTGATGATCGCCAATGGCCGCTTCCAAAATTAAGAGAACTTCTTTTTGTAAGATAAAAGGTTCATTTTTGTGAAAATACATCCCTGGAGGTTTTCCTTCAGGGATTTTTTTATTCTGTGCGATCACGTTATATTTATATTAAGGTGGTTAAAATATCAGTGGGATTAGTTACTTTTGCGCCGTATGTCAGATTTAAAGTATAACCAACGCGGCGTTTCGGCCGGTAAAGAAGATGTGCATAATGCCATTAAGCATATAGACAAAGGATTGTTTCCGAAGGCGTTTTGTAAAATAATTCCCGACATTTTAGGAGGAGATCCTGATTGGTGCAACATCATGCATGCCGATGGCGCTGGGACAAAATCGTCGCTGGCGTATGTTTACTGGAAGGAAACGGGTGATTTGTCAGTATGGAGAGGAATCGCGCAGGACGCGATTGTAATGAATATTGACGACCTGCTTTGCGTGGGTGCTTTGGACAATATATTAATTTCTTCAACAATAGGACGGAATAAAAATTTGATTCCGGGGGAAGTAATTGCTGAAATTATTAACGGGACGGAACAGATATTACAAGAGTTGAGTGACCTCGGCATTGGGATTTATTCTACGGGCGGAGAAACAGCCGATGTCGGTGATTTGGTTAGAACTATCATTGTTGATAGCACCGTTACCTGTCGAATGAAGCGTTCGGATGTTATTTCCAATCACAAGATACAGGCCGGCGATGTGATTGTTGGACTTTCTTCCTATGGAAAAGCAAGCTATGAAAAGGAGTACAATGGTGGGATGGGATCGAATGGATTGACATCCGCGAGGCACGACGTGTTTAATAAATCAGTAGCCGAAAAATATAAAGAAAGTTATGATCCCGCTATTCCATATGACTTAGTGTTTTCAGGAAGTAAGGCGCTTACCGATACAATTGCGGTTAACGGTGAGGATATGACAGTCGGAAAGTTAGTTCTTTCTCCAACGCGAACCTACGCGCCGGTAATTAAGGAGATCTTGGATCAGTATCGTGGAAGTATACACGGGATGGTTCATTGCAGTGGCGGTGCACAAACTAAAGTGTTGCACTTTATTGATAACGCACATGTGATTAAAGACGATCTCTTTGCTGTACCGCCTTTGTTTAAGCTTATTCAGGCTGAATCTCAAACCGCCTGGCAAGAGATGTATAAAGTGTTTAATATGGGGCATAGGATGGAGTTATATGTGCCTGAAGCGATAGCGGCTGACCTTATTCATATTGCCGAAAAGTTCGATATCGGTGCAAAAGTTATTGGAAGAGTTGAAAGTAGCGAGCAGAAAAAGGTTACCGTTCGATCTGAGTTCGGGGAATTTGTTTATTCTTAAATTGGAAGTGGTCGTTATAAGCTGAAATTAACTTTTATGAAAACTATCGGCTGGAAGGAGCATGTCGATTTTATTGATTTTAGGCTTTATAATGTTCCAGCTAAAATAGATACAGGAGCAAAAACGTCGGTGCTGCATTGTGAGTTCATAGAACTCGTCAAAGTAAAGCGCAAGAATTTTGTTCGTTTTATACCTTTAGATGAAAATTTTGAAGGATATGGAACTGTTCATATTCTTCCTTATCATACAGAGCGAAAAGTTAAAAATTCGTTCGGAAATGAAGAAAATAGATTTATTGTAAAGACGACCATCTCTATATTTAACGAGAAGCACGAAATTGAAATTTCGCTTCGCGATCGATCGGGAATGGAGTTTCCGATGCTACTTGGAAGAAGTTTTATCCGTAAAAAGTTTTTGGTAGATGTTTCTAAGTCGAATTTATCCCGAAAAGAAACCAAAACGAAATAATAACCTAATTATAACAGAACCACAACCTACATCCCAAAACAAAACGTGAACAGTGCTGTTGAAATTCATGTTTTATCATAGCTTTGTATTTTTATTCTAACATATTGTGAAGATTGCTGTACTGTCAACTAATAAAAATTTGTATTCCACCAAGCGTTTGGTAGAAGCAGCTCTCAAAAGAGGGCATGAATGTGTCGTGTTAGACCACCGACAGTGTTATGTAGGAATCAAACAGGGCGAACCGAGTATTCATTACAAGGGGCAGGACGTGTCTAATATTGACGCGATAATACCTCGAATCGGAGCATCGGTTACTTTTTACGGTTCGGCAATTGTTAGGCAGTTTGAGATCATGGGGGTAGTCTCTGCCAACCCGAGTCAGGCGATAACCCGATCACGAGATAAATTGCGATGTATGCAAATACTTTCCGGCGCCGGTATCGGTATGCCAATCACTGGATTTGCACGGCAAACAAACGATGTGGACGATTTAATAAAAATGGTAGGGGGAGCGCCGCTCGTGATTAAACTTTTGGAAGGCACGCAGGGCATCGGCGTAGTGCTTGCTGAAACAAGAAAGGCGGCCAGCTCAGTCATCGAAGCCTTCTATGGACTTGGGAATAATATTTTGATACAAGAGTATATCAAAGAGTCGAGAGGAGCAGATATCAGGGCGCTGATTGTGAACGGCAAAGTGGTAGGCGCCATGAAGCGAACCGCTAAAGAAGGAGAGTTCAGATCCAACCTTCATCGTGGCGGGTCGGCTACCGTTATTAAATTGACAAAAGCAGAAAAGGATACGGCATTGAGAGCGGCCTCGGAACTTGGTTTAACCGTTTGTGGTGTTGATATGTTGCAAGCGGATAGAGGGCCGCTTGTTTTGGAAGTGAATTCCTCTCCAGGCTTAGAAGGTATTGAAAAAGTTACCGGGAAGGATATTGCCAATAGTATCATCGAGTTTTTAGAGAAGAAGCACCAACTGAAAAGAGAGCCAAAGGAAGGTAAAAAGAAAAGCAAAGTCGGACAAACACTTTAAGCACCTGTATCAATAAGGCTTTTGTGATCGATTATGCTTTGATTATCAAATTCTTTTTCCTATTTTTGCGGACTTTAATAGAAATAGGACAAAAAGCAAATTAAAAAACAGTAAATGCCTACTATTCAACAATTAGTTAGAAAAGGTAGAGTAGCTCTGGTTGACAAGAGTAAGTCACCAGCGTTGGACAGCTGTCCACAGCGAAGAGGTGTATGCACACGTGTGTATACCACTACCCCTAAAAAACCAAACTCAGCCATGCGTAAAGTTGCGCGCGTACGCTTAACCAATGGAAAAGAGGTTAACGCATACATTCCAGGTGAAGGCCACAACTTGCAGGAACACTCGATCGTATTGATTCGTGGTGGTCGTGTGAAGGACTTACCAGGTGTGCGTTACCACATCATCCGTGGTGCACTAGATACTTCTGGTGTTGCTGGTCGTAATCAACGTCGCTCTAAGTATGGAACAAAACGTCCTAAACCAGGGCAAGCTGCTGCAGCTCCTGCAAAAGGCAAAAAGAAATAGTTAAACGGAGGAAATTAAGATGAGAAAGTCAAAACCAAAGAAAAGAATCATTTTACCTGATCCAAAGTTTAACGATGTTCAGGTTACACGTTTTGTAAATAACATGATGTACGATGGAAAGAAATCCATTGCTTACTCAATTTTTTATAATGCTGTTGATTTAGTTGAACAAAAAACTAGTGAAAACGGTTTAGAAACATGGAAAAAAGCACTAAACAATGTGATGCCTGCTGTTGAAGTAAAATCACGTCGTGTAGGTGGTGCCAACTTCCAGGTGCCTACAGAAGTTCGTCCAGAACGTAAAATCGCTTTAGGTATGAAATGGTTAATTAGCTATGCGCGTAAACGTGGTGAAAAAACCATGTACGAAAAATTGGCTGGCGAAATCATTTCGGCGTCTAAAGGTGAAGGTGCAGCTGTTAAGAAAAAAGAAGATACCCATAAGATGGCAGAAGCGAATAAAGCTTTCTCTCACTTTAGGTTCTAATTGATGATGATGGCACAGATTAGATTGGATGACACAGTAGGCTTTAACCAACTGGTGTGGACCGGTTTAATCTGTGCTGTTTTTTTGCTAAGGCACAACAGACAAGGGTATTTAAATTAAGTATCCGTCATTATAAGAGTTTAAACCTTTAGGGAATATTAAAAGAAATGTCAAGAGACTTAAAATTCACAAGGAATATTGGAATTGCCGCACACATCGATGCTGGTAAAACCACAACTACCGAGCGTATTTTATATTACGCTGGAGTTAACCACAAGATAGGTGAAGTGCACGAAGGTGCTTCTACCATGGACTGGATGGTACAAGAAGCTGAGCGTGGTATAACCATCACTTCTGCTGCCACCACCGTGTTTTGGAACTATCGTGGAAGTAAATATCAAGTAAATATTATTGATACCCCCGGGCACGTTGACTTTACCGTTGAGGTAAATCGTTCATTGCGTGTATTGGATGGTCTGGTCTTTTTATTTTCTGCTGTAGACGGGGTAGAACCTCAGTCTGAAACAAACTGGCGCTTGGCCGACAACTATAAAGTGTCACGCATTGGCTTCGTTAATAAAATGGACCGTTCAGGCGCTGACTTCTTGAAGGTTGTTAAGCAGGTAAAAGATATGTTAGGCGCTGATGCGATTCCTTTGCAATTACCTATCGGTGCGGAAGACAATTTCAAAGGCGTTGTTGATTTGATCAATAACCGTGGTATTGTTTGGAATGAAGAAGATAAAGGTATGACCTTTACTGAAGTACCTATTCCGGACGACATGGTTGAGGAAGTGGCCGAATGGAGAGAAAAATTATTGGAATCGGTTGCAGGCTACGATGAGTCATTAATGGAGAAGTTCTTTGAAGATCCTAACTCTATTTCTGAACGTGAAATTTTAACAGCGCTTCGTAAAGCGGTAATCGATAACGCCATTGTTCCTATGGTTTGTGGATCATCTTTCAAAAACAAAGGTGTACAAACCATGCTGGATTTGGTAATGGAATTATTGCCTTCGCCGATGGATCAAGAAGCTGTAAAAGGGACAGATCCACGCACAGATGCAGAAATTGTTCGTAAGCCTTCTACAAGCGAGCCATTCGCAGCATTAGGCTTTAAGATTGCTACCGATCCTTTCGTAGGCCGTTTGTGCTTTATCCGCGTTTATTCTGGCTTATTGGAAGCCGGATCTTATGTGTATAATACGCGATCGGGAAATAAAGAACGTATATCGCGCATTTTCCAAATGCACGCAAATAAGCAAAATCCTATACCAAACATCGGTGCAGGAGATATCGGTGCTGTAGTTGGTTTCAAAGACATCAAAACAGGTGATACACTTTGCGATGAGAAGAACCCGATTATTTTAGAATCAATGACTTTCCCTGAGCCGGTTATCGGTTTGGCGATTGAGCCTAAAACACAAGCAGACGTTGATAAATTAGGCGTTGCTTTAGGTAAGTTGGCCGAAGAGGATCCTACTTTTGTGGTACAAAGTGACGAGGAAACCGGGCAAACTGTTATTAAGGGTATGGGCGAGTTACACTTGGATATTCTTATCGACCGTTTGAAACGCGAGTTTAAAGTGGAAGTAAACCAAGGTGCGCCTCAAGTAGCTTATAAGGAGGCAATCACTGCTGAAGCTGCTCACCGTGAGGTCTATAAAAAGCAAACAGGTGGTCGCGGTAAATTCGCCGATATTCAGGTGATTATCTCACCGATCGATAAGGATTACGAAAAAGGTGGTTTACAATTCGTAAACGAGATTGTAGGTGGTGCAATTCCTCGTGAATTTATCCCTTCGGTTCAGAAAGGTTTTGAAGCAGCGATGGTCAACGGTGTATTAGCCGGCTTCCCTGTAACCGATATGAAAGTTCGATTGGTTGACGGATCTTTCCACGCGGTCGATTCAGATGCCTTATCTTTTGAAATTGCTGCTCGGACAGCTTTCCGCGAAGCATTACCAAAATGTCGCCCTGTGTTGATGGAGCCTATCATGAAAATCGAAGTATTGACTCCGGAAGAGAATATGGGTGACGTTATGGGTGACTTGAACCGTCGTCGTGGACAATTGCAAGGTATGGACACGCGTAACGGATCGCAGGTAATTAAAGCACTTGTGCCTCTTTCTGAGATGTTCGGTTATGTGACACAGTTGAGAACTATTACCTCTGGACGTGCCACTTCTACCATGGAGTTTGATCACTATGCTGAAGCGCCTAAAAACGTTCAGGAAGATGTGATTGCTAAAACAAAGGGTAAGGTTAAAGCGTAATTTTTTAAATCTGGTGTTCCGTTATAAATAGCTCTAACGGAACATCACTAATAAAACAGATAATGAGCCAAAGAATCAGAATCAAATTAAAATCGTACGATTACAACTTGGTTGATAAATCAGCTGAGAAGATCGTGAAAACTGTAAAGCCTACGGGCGCCGTAGTAAGTGGTCCAATTCCATTACCTACCGAAAAGAAAATCTACACCGTTCTACGTTCACCACACGTGAATAAGAAAGCACGCGAGCAATTCCAGTTGTGCTCGTACAAAAGGTTGCTGGATATTTATAGCTCTAACTCTAAAACAGTTGATGCTTTGATGAAACTTGAACTGCCTAGCGGCGTAGAAGTTGAAATTAAGGTTTAATGATTTTAATATTTCTTTAGAATTTGAAGCGAGGGTAAAACACCCTCGCTTTTTTCGTTTAATAACATGATGTACGCTACAAATTGTGTATTTTAGCAATTAACGCTTTTTTATTTTTAGTAAATAGTATGGCTAGTAAAATCTTAGTTATTGAGGATCAATCAAAATTAGCTTCTTTAATTCAAAGAGGGCTCAGTGCAGATGGTTACGAGGTTCGGATCGCCTCCGATGGTGAACTCGGTTTAGATATGATATATCATAACGCATATGATCTTATTATCCTCGATTTAATGTTGCCAGGTATTAGCGGTATCGAAGTTTGCCAGTTACTACGTAAAGAGAATAATCCTGTTCCGATTTTGATGCTTACAGCCTTGAATGCAACTAATAATGTGGTGACCGGTCTCGATTCGGGCGCCGATGATTACATGGTAAAGCCCTTTAAATTTGAGGAGCTAAAGGCCAGGATTAGGACCTTGGTCAGAAGAGCGAACGGAATACCGGTCAAACAACCTTCATCGACTATCCGTATTATGGATTTAGTATTAGATATGGACGCGCGTACTGCAACAAGAGGAGGGAAGGAAATATCCTTGACAGCTACAGAATATCGTCTATTGGAATTCATGATGAAAAATAAGAATAAAGTACTTACCCGAATTGAGATTTTAGAACATGTATGGGACATCAATTTTAATATGGGAACCAATGTGGTAGATGTCTATGTGAATTATCTCAGGAGGAAGGTAGATAAAGGCTTTGACGTTAAATTGATCCATACGATGATTGGGGTTGGCTACTCCATTAAGGAAGTCTGATAAACAGGTTCAGTAGGCAGACAGCAGACATCGGGTTCTCCAAAAATAGAAAGATAATCGCACGGCTAGATGAAAATTCAAAGTAAGTTTGTAGTTCTTTTCTTTTCTTTTGCTGTCGGATCGATATCGATTTTAATGGGAGCCATTTTCTTTTTTACGCAGCGTTATGCATTTGAGGACTTTTATAAGCGCTTAGAGGCAAGAGTAAACATCGGAGCTGAAATTTATAGGCAGGAAGACGAGCGGAGTATCTTTTATTATAGAAGGATAAGAGATCGGTATCTCGAGCGACTTCCAGCGGAAAGCGATTTTTTCTTTCGGGTTGAAAATGGTAGGGTAATCCGCAAGAAAGGTGGCCCGCCCTTGCCGGATAGTTTTTTTGCTGACATACTAAAGAAGGGCAGTAGCCGATACAAAGACCATAACGACTTTTTTGCCGGTAAGTTCTTTCAATCTGAGAAGGGCGACTTTATTGTGGTCGTTTATGCTAAAGACCCTTCCGGTTTCAGGGAACTCGCTATGCTTCAAAGAATACTCATCATAGGGTTTTTCATATCTATTTTAGTCGTTTACTTGATTGGAAAGGTCTTTTCTCAACAGATTTTTAAACCCTTCTCTCAGATTATCAGAAAAGTGCAGGAAATAACTGCTGATAACCTGCACTTACGGCTGCCAGCGCGGAAAGGGACGGATGAATTGGCCGAAATCACAACAACCTTTAATGATATGCTGGACCGTCTGGAAACAGCATTTGAAACGCAGAGCAACTTTATCAGCAACGCCTCTCATGAACTGCGAACACCCATCAGTATTATATCTGGAGAGGCTGAGTTGTCAATGAATAATCCGCAGCTGCCCGAATCGCAGAAACAGTCTTTATCCGTCATCATTAGTGAAGCCGATAAGCTGCAGGAAATCATTAGTGGCCTACTTTATTTGGCAAAGACTTCTTCGGATAAAAGTAAGCAGCCAAAAGAAAAGGTACGCATGGACCAGCTTTTAATGAACATTAAAAAGATTACAGATCAAGTTAATCCCAATTGCGAGTTGAGACTCGGTTTCGATCGCCTGCCAGAAGACGAAGACGAACTCACAGTAATGGGATATGAACATCTATTGCAGCTGGCACTTTCTAACATTATCACAAATGCGTGTAAGTATTCCGATAACAAACCTGTCAGAATTTATTTAAAGACGTCTAATAAGCATATCGTCATTAGCGTGTTGGACGAAGGAATAGGTATTCCTGAACAGGAGAAAAAGTATATATTCGAACCATTTTTTCGGGCGTCTAATACCCACTTTTATGAAGGCCATGGAGTTGGCCTGCCTTTAGCGCTGAAAATAATACGTTTGCATCGCGGTACAATTGATATTAGAACGAAGGTGAATTCAGGAACCGACATAACGGTATTATTGCCCAGTGTTGCCAATCACAAATAGCTGATAGTTCTTTATTACCGATGATATTCTAATCTCATTTTAACTTTATTTTTAAATCTCTTTAATGCCTTTCGTATTTCTTTGTAAAGTTAGATAAAATGAGCAATTGTTTGCGCGTATTTTAAGCAATGTTCTTAAGTTGTTAATTTTCAGGCTAAAGAAGACGATTTATGAAGCGAATTCTTATTCCAACTGATTTTTCCGGTCAATCACTGGACGTTCTCACTGATTATCTTTTGTCATGCAATGAAGAGCAGGTTTCTGTTTTGTTCTTTAGCGTAGTGAAGCTTTCAGATTCAATAACAGACCTGTTGCTATTGTCAAAAAGGACAAAAGAAATAGAGTTGATTCCGAAATCATTTGAAAACTACTGCAAATGTGTTCAAAAAGAATTTATAAGAATTAAAGAGGTACGGTTTGAGTACTTTTATGGCAATACCATAGCGCTTTTTAAGAATTTCCTGGATGCAAACCGCATTCATGAGATCGTTTACAACCCCTCTATCGAATTAAAACGGATTACGAAAGCCAGTTCCGATCCTATTGAAATGATCGAAAGGTGTAAATGGAATAAGTGGACTCCATCACCGGAGAGGAGCGGCAGTAAACTGACCGACGAAGAAAAAGACATTTACGCGAAACAATTAGAGAGAGTGTTCTTATAGCGTTTTGTTAAACTTTACAAAATTTATTTATGCTATTGAAAAACAATATTCCGATAGGATACGTCCTTGGGAAAGTAAAATATGATAGTGCGCTGGTGGCAGCATATGCCATTGTCATCACGGTTTCGCATCAACTGAAGATATTCAACTTTGACATTCCGATAGGGGGCGTTCCCGCAATACTTGGTACCGTAATCTCGCTACTACTGGCTTTCCGTTCGAATCAAGCGTATGATCGTTGGTGGGAAGCCCGTATTATATGGGGAGCGATCGTAAACGATTCCAGAAGCTTCACACGGCAGGTCATTACCTTCATAGGAAATCTCTATGATGCGGGCAGCAGCGGAGAATTGAAAGAACGAATGATCAAACGTCAAATCGCTTGGAATTATGCATTGACAAAATCTTTACGAAAACAAGATCCTTACAAGGATATTAAAAGGCTGTTGTCTGATTCTGATTTCGAGTTTGTAAAGGCCTATGATAATGTGCCTAATGCCCTACTTAAACTGCAGGGTATGGATATCAGCCGAGCAACGAATGAGGGACTTTTAAATCAGTTTCAGCAAATTGAGATGGAAAGAACCTTAATGAAATTTACCGATTCGATGGGGAAATGTGAACGGATAAAGAGTACGGTCTTTCCCGAAACTTACACATTGTATATACGTTTAGCTATCTATCTGTTTATTGCGGTACTACCCTTCAGTCTTTTTGGATTATTTGGATATATCTCCATTCCTTTGGTTATTGCAATAGGCACTTTATTCCTGTTAGTCGAAAAGATGGCCGTACATCTGCAAGACCCTTTCGAGAATAAGCCGACTGATACACCGATGTCCACTATTTCGGCAAAAATAGAACGCGATTTAATGCAGATGTGGCTCGATCATAGGACGGAAGATCAACGGGAAGAAGGCAAAAATGTTGATACAAAAATGTTTTACATACTTTAATTAATTCAATCTAACCTCCATTTAAAAGGCCGATAGAGTGTTCCTCTATCGGCCTTAATTTATTTATGGCGCTACTTAAGATCTATTGATAGGCAAAGCCCTCGTCCAACTGAGTGCTTTCAGTGAACGTTAAGTCGAGATCTATTAACTTACCGGTCTCCAGCTCAATGACCATACCGTGCACTGCTAAGTCGTCTCTTTCTTTCCACGCATTTTGAATGATAGTTGATGTGCAAAGATTAAATACCTGTTCCGCTACATTCAATTCTACTAAACGGTTCACCTTTGCAGTAGAATCAGTTATCGTATCGATCTCTTCCTTATGTAAACGATATACGTCTTTAATATGGCAAAGCCAATTGTCAATTAACCCGAACTGCTTTTTACTGAGCGCTGCTGCTACACCGCCGCAACCGTAATGGCCCGCGACAATGACATGTTTTACTTTAAGCACGTTTACCGCATAGTCCAGTACACTAAGCATGTTCATATCAGAGTGTATGCACATATTTGCTATATTTCGATGAACAAAGACATCTCCCGGCCGCGTGTGCGTGATTTGGTTCGCTGGAACCCGACTGTCAGCGCATCCTATCCATAAGATCTCCGGACTTTGGCCTTTAGCCAACTCTCTAAATAAGCCTGTCGTATCTGCTGCTACTTCGTTTACCCAGGCTTCATTTCCCGCTTTAATTTTGTTAAACGTTTCTGTTAGTATGGGATTTTTAAAAGGTTTGTTCGACATATTAAATCTGTTTTAATTTATTCTTTTTTTTTCTCGTTTTCGTTGTTGTTTTCTTAAATAAATGATGTATGTTCGGTGCCTCTCTTTTATCATATACGTCGATAAGCTCAACGCGCTTTCCTGAACCGAGTGCATGCTGCTCAAACTCTTTGATTACCTGAACAACATCTTTATCGATAAAGCGGCTGCCAGAACCATCTACGATGATATGGCTTACATCTTTCGGCAAATTATATAATGACTGTTGGATTGCCGCCTTATTTAAAAAGGAAACTTCTTCAGATAAATACAACTTTATCTTTTTATTTCCATTGCTTTCCTCGAAGTCATATCCGAAAGGGTTGCGCATATTATTACGCAATATGTAAAATATAGCTACTACCATGCCAATTCCCACGCCTTTTAGTAAGTCGGTAAACACCACTGCCAATATAGTAACAATGAAGGGAATGAATTGATCAAGCCCTCTTCGATACATCTGTGTAAATAGCGATATTTTAGCTAGTTTATAGCCGGTGACCAATAGAATAGCGGCTAAACATGCGAGTGGTATCATATTGATGATGGAAGGAATAATCAGCAGAGCCATAAGTAGCCATACACCGTGTAAGATAGCACTTTGCCTGCTTTTTCCACCGGAATTGGCATTCGCCGACGACCGGACGATAACCGAAGTCATCGGTAAGCCGCCAAGCATGCCGCTGCTCATGTTGCCGATCCCTTGAGCGATTAATTCTCTATTAGTGGGAGACACTCTTTTGTAGGGATCCAGTTTATCAATGGCTTCGATACTGAGCAATGTTTCCAAACTGGCTACAATAGCAATTGTGAAGGCTACAATCCACACGTCATAGTTAACGACCGCTGCAAAGTCGGGGAACCTAAACAACCCTAAAAATTCGCTAAACGAGCTCACTACCGGGATTTCAACCAAATGCTTCGGGTTTATTTCCAGGGGGCTACCTCTAAAAGCGATATTAAGAGCAACTCCCAGTACCACTACAATGAGCGGAGCCGGTACTAAGCTCACCCTTTTAAGTCTCGGCCAATAGATTAATATGAGCAAAGATAGCGCTGTCACTAAAAAAGCCCCTAAATGGACCGCTCCTAAAGCTGCTTTAATTGCTAAGAGCGTGTTTTCGCCGTCTAATTGTTTGAAGCTTTCATCACCAAAGAAATCCGTATCATATCCCAAAGCATGAGGTAATTGCTTAAGTATAATTGTAATACCGATGGCGGCCAACATGCCTTCTATCACTGCAGAAGGAAAGTAATTGCCAATAGTTCCTGCTTTAATCATGCCGAGAATTAGCTGAAGGACGCCTGCTAATACCACCGCTAATAAAAATACATCGTAAGAGCCGAGGGATTGTATGGCGCCAAAAACAATAACCGTTAAACCGGCAGCCGGGCCGCTTACACTTAACGGGGAACCGCTTATCGAAGCTACCACGATCCCCCCGATGATGCCGGTTAGTAAACCTGCAAATAGAGGGGCCCCTGATGCCATCGCAATTCCTAAGCAAAGCGGCAAGGCAACAAGAAAGACAACCACGCTCGATGGTAAGTTATATTTTAAGTCTTTATTGGCAACTTTTAAAAATGTTGAAAAACGTGTGCCTAGCATAGATTCTAATTGTGTTAGATAGTGACAGTTGTTTGTTAAATTGAAGCACGGGGTATTCTTCTAAATGATATAGCGTCTATTCTATTGGTGGCTATACATTAGCAAACTCCGGTTGGAGAATAATAGCTGGTGTTAAGCCAAATACCCGATAATGGTGTTATATCTTCAGAAAAATTACTGGGAAGGTTGCTAGCAATTAGGCGGTGGCGTGGGTACAGAAGGGTAAAAGGACTTTACACTTATATCATCGTCTGTGAGGTATTGCTTAACAGCTAAAAAGCGGGAAGGGGCAATGAAAATATCCCAGTTGATTGTCGTCGCAAACTCTTTTGTGAAATTTTCGGCATTGTCTCCACAATTGGATTTGCTGGAATGATTTTCAATTTCCAGCTGCAAAATGGCTGCAATTACATGTTTACTGTCATAGAAAGAGGCATATATAGGCGCTACAGAGATTGCCATTTTCAAAAAGAAAATGGAAAGAAAAAGAGCACTGTATACTTTTCTGACCTTTTTTGTTCTCATGCGTTCTGCAATAAGCGGTGTACTATAATGCCGTTACTAAAATAAACAAAAAACAAATGTTTAGTGTTTCCTTCAATAAAAAAATTACGAAAGTTAGACAAAGGCAAGAGACACGGAGAGATCAATTGGCAGCAGTACGGTTTGTGTTAAAGGACGCTTTAAGACTGTCAAATCAGCAAGCTTTTTCAGTTGGAATAAGATTGCCAGAAAATAAATAACGTAAGCATTATTACGGTTTGTAAAAAGAAGTTTGTTTCTCAGTGCAGGTATCTGTTTCTCAGTGCAGGCAAAGGTAAGTTGTAATATGACAGCCACTTTTGGATACGATAAGCGCTATTGCCCAGCTGAGAATATTTATGAACGAAAATCATAATTACCTTCAGATTATTCAATAAAAAAGGCGACTTTTGCTGCAAACAGATTTTTATGTAAAAACATTACTTAAGGGTAGTTTGTATGGAGAATAACTTAGACACTTTAGTAGAACAAGTAGAATTATTGATTGCTGAAGGTGATAAGGAACAGTTACATGAGTATTTAGATAGCCTGAATATATCTGAGGTTGAAGATTTAATCGACGAATTACCCGAATATGGTTCTACATTTATTGAGACGCTAAGCATCAATAGAGCAGTCAATGTTTTTCGAATCCTGGACTTTCCCACGCAAGAGCGCATCATTAAGAAATTATCTGGCCCAAAAATAACCGAATTGATCAATGAACTGCCGCCCGATGATAGGACCGCTTTTTTCGGAGAACTCCATGGTGACGCAGTAAAAAAAATGATCATTTTGATGCCTCCGGAAGACAGAAAGGAGGCCTTAACTTTATTAGGTTATCCGGAGGATAGCGTGGGGCGGCTGATGACGCCGGATTATGTAACCGTTAAACAAGACTTTACCGTAGCACAGGCCCTTGATCACATCCGTAGGTATGGAAAAGACTCTGAGACGATTGACGTTATATACGTGATCGACGATAAAGGTGTGCTGTTAGATGATATTCGAATTCGTGAAATACTTTTGTCCGCTCCAGATGTCAAAGTTGCTGATTTAATGGATAATCGGCTCATAGCGCTCAATGCTTTTGACCCACAGGAAGAAGCGATTAATATCTTTAGGATGAATAACCGGGTCGCTTTACCTGTTACCGACAAACAGGGTATCATGCTAGGTATTGTAACGGTCGATGACGTTCTGTGGATAGCAAACGAAGAGTATACGGAAGATATTCAACGAATGGGAGGATCGGAAGCGTTGGATGAACCTTACTTGGATGTGTCGATCTGGCATCTGGTAAAAAAGCGCGCTCCATGGTTAATGGTTTTGTTCATCGGTCAGCTGTTTACGGCTACCGTTATTGAAAGATATGAAGTACAATTGGCAACGGCCGTGGTACTGATGACTTTCGTTCCACTGATCACCTCAAGCGGTGGTAATACTGGATCCCAAGCTTCGGCTTTAATCATACAGGCGATGGCAATGGGAGAAGTTAATCTTTCAGACTGGTTTAGGGTTTTTAAAAGGGAGCTGGTATCAGGTATGATCTTGGGGGTTATACTGGGGATGCTAGGACTCTTACGCATTTTCGGTTATCACCTTTTTGGCGAATACGGACAGGACTGGTTCTTGATCAGTATGGTGGTAGGGCTGTCCTTAGTAGGAGTCATTTTGTGGGGATCGCTGGTAGGTTCGATGTTACCCTTTATTTTAAGAAAGCTGGGAGCCGACCCCGCTACATCGTCAGCTCCATTTGTTGCCACTTTAGTTGATGTAACGGGCTTGGTGATCTATTTTACCGTCGCGACATCCATCTTAAAAGGAACCCTGCTTTGAGTTCCAGGCGAAAGCGTTAAGCAATAAGCGGTAAGCCTGCGGCATTAGATATAAAGTATAGGTAGGGGTAAAAGATTTTTATTTGCGCTTCCTATACGCAAGATAAAAAATTTCAGGTAAAACAACGAGGCTCAACAGCATGCAGACGAGCAAACCTCCAACAATCATGATAGCTAGCGGTTTTTGTATTTCAGAACCCATACCTTGGGAAAGCGCCGCTGGTAAAAGGCCTAGAGATCCCATGACGGCAATCATAAAAACGGGCCTGATCCGCGCGTAAACCCCCTCTGAAATGGCTGCAGGCAAATCTTTACCTTTAATCAAATTACCTTTCATAACCGAAATAAGAATAATTCCGTCAATTGTTCCTACACCAAACAAAATGATGAAGCCTATTCCTGCGGAAATACCGAAGATGGTTCCCGTAAGCCACAGCGAGACAAATCCACCAATGAAAGCAAAAGGGATGGTTATTAAGGAAATGAGCGTGTCTTTTAAATTTCCAAAGTTAAGGTATAAAAGAAAGGCAATAAGCAACAAAGAAACGGGGACAATCACGGCTAATCTGCTTAATGCTCGTTGCTGATTTTCAAAGTCGCCGGCCCACTCCAATTGGTACGATGACGGTAAAGTAATCCGTTCTGCCACCTTTGTTTGTGCTTCCTTGATCGCTCCGCCGAGATCGCGGCCTCGGACTGAAAAGCCAATCGCAATATACCGGGAATTACCTTGCCTATAGATAAAAGCAGGTCCTGAATGGTAGCCTATATCTGCTATTTCATAAAGCGGAATTTTGGCATTATCGATAGATGGGACCAGAATGTTTCTGATCTGTTCTTCTGTATCCCGGAAGGGCTTGTCGTAGCGTATGCGAATATCAAACATTTTCTCCCCATCGTAATAGGTAGACGCCGCTTTACCGCCGATAGCCATTTCCACAACGGCCTGCGCATCGCGCATCGAGACACCATAGCGTGCCATTTTTGCTTCACTGAGTCTGATGCGTAATTCCGGCAGGCCGATATTTCTAAAAACCAAAAGGTCTTCGATGCCTTCTACCTGATTTAAGGTCATTGCAATGCTGTCGGCAATTTCTTCTAATTTATACAAGTCGTTTCCATACACTTTAGCGACCAAAGAACTCTTAACGCCGGCGACGTATTCTTCCACGTTGTCCATTATGGGTTGACTGAAACCAAAATTGATACCGGGATATACGTTCAGTTCAGCCTCTATTTCTTCTAAAAGTCTTTCTTTTGTGACGTTTTTTCGCCATTCCTCTTCATCTTTTAGCTGAACATGAAATTCAATATTGAAAAAACCGGTAGGATCAGTGCCGTCATTAGGCCTTCCCGTTTGGGTTAGCACAAACTTCACTTCCTGAAATTTTCTTAGTTTTTGTTTCATTTCTTTGGTTAGTCTCACCGACTCGTCTAAATTAATGCTGTTTGGCAGTGTAGCGCGTATGTAAATGGCTCCTTCGTTCAATTCTGGTATAAATTCGGTGCCTATTCTTGAAAAACCTACACAGCAAATGGTTAACAACGCAATAAAAAGAAATAAGGTGGCCTTGATGTGTCGATGTGCAAATTGATGTAAACGGAAGATTTTTTTTCGAAAAAATTCGGAAACAGGGTTATGTTTGTCTACTACATTTGTGTTTAATAAGAGCTTGCACATCGCCGGAACATAAGTAAGGCTCAGTAAGAGCGAACCCAACAGGGCATAGCCCAAGGTAAAAGCCAGCGGGGCGAACATTTTGCCTTCAACTTTCTGGAAAGTGAAGATCGGCATTAACGCAACGATTAATATTATCTGAGCAAAGAGTATGGATTTAGCCACTCCCTTAGCATTCCTCCTGATGATGCCACCTTTAGCAATGTTGTTAAAACGATCTATCCCAAGCGACCGTGCTTTGTTGTCGAGGCTGACATATACGTGCTCTACAATAACCATAGTCCCTTCTAAAAGTAAACCAAAATCAATGGCGCCGATAGAAATCAGATTAGCAGGTAAACTTTGTATTCTTAACATGAGGATGGCAAATAAAAAAGCCAATGGAATAACGGAGGCGACGATCAGCGTTGTGCGCCAATTGAATAAAAAGAGAAATATGACAACAGACACCAATACAACGCCCTCAATTAAATTGTGTGTAACGGTGTTTACTGTCTTTTCAACAAGGTCTGTGCGGTCATGAAACGCTTCTATTTTAATCCCTTTTGGTAGTATCCGTTCATTCAAATCGTGAATGCGGCCTTTTAATCGGTCAATAACTTCGCTTGGGTTCTCGTCCCGTAACATGACAACAATGCCTTCAATAAGATCATCCTTTTCATTTAATCCGGCTTGACCTAATCTGGGTTTACTACTTATTTCTACATCTGCGACATTTTTAACCAATATAGGAACGCCGTGTATATTTTTAATTAAAATATCCGCGATATCACTTACCTTATCGAGCAGGCCAACACCGCGCACTACATAAGCTTGATCGCCTCGTTGGATAACATCGCCTCCTACGTTAATATTGCTTTTTTCAACAGCATCGTAAACGTCCAATGCAGTTAAGTTGTAGTTTGCTAGCTCAGCAGGATTCACCCGGATTTCAAAAATTTTTTCTTCGCCTCCAAAGCTCACGATATCGGCTACGCCATCTACTGATAACAATTCCCGTTCGATAATCCAGCTTTGTAGAGCCGCTAATTCTCTTATGGGGATTTCCTTTTCGCTTTTGATTACGTATCGAAAAATTTCTCCCGTGGCACCGTAAGGCGGTTCTATTTCGGCTTCAGCTCCGTCTGGGAGGTTTACCGCATGTAACCGGTTTGCTGCATATTGCTGCGCATAAAAATCGTCAATTTCATCTTTAAAATTTACCGTGATAACCGACAGGCCGAAAAGCGAAATGGAGCGCACCTCTGTCTTGCCAGGTATTGTGTTCATCTCTTTGCTTATTGGCAAAGTCACGAACTTCTCTATTTCTTCGGCACTTCTTCCAGGCCATTGTGTGATTATACGCGCGCGGGTGTTTGTGACGTC
This sequence comes from Olivibacter sp. XZL3, assembly GCF_004368405.1. Taxonomy (GTDB): domain Bacteria; phylum Bacteroidota; class Bacteroidia; order Sphingobacteriales; family Sphingobacteriaceae; genus Olivibacter. The sequence continues at coordinate 229,940 of NZ_SBJH01000067.1, read as the reverse complement.
TGGAAAAGCTTCTATAGGAGTTCGCTTATAGGCGTACAGCCCGGCTGCGATTAATAAAGCCACAAAAAAGAAAATAATTAGATGGTTTTTTAACGAAAAGCCAACTACTTTTTCTACTAGTTTAATCATTTTAAATAAGTGGGTTTTGGGAAGACGCTTAGAAAAAGCAAATCCTTATCTTTCAATTAACTTGTTATAGATCAATAAGCTGTTCGTAGTAATAATGCGGTCACCGTCAATAAGGTGGTCGTCTACAGCGTAATAGTACTTATTGTCTTCATAAATCGGCGTGAAATCCACTACCTCCAAATTACAGTCGTCTTTGTATTTAATGAGGTGATAGGCTTCATTATCAAATATGACGGATTTATGAGGGATCGCAATACTATTAATTTGACGGTCAAGGCGTACATCGATGGTTGCCATCATTTCTGGCCTAAGCAGAAGCTCTCGGTTATCAAGCTCGATAACGGCTTTCAGAACACGTTCATTCGGATCTAGCACATTAGAAAGGCGATTGATAATTCCCTGAAAACGTTTGTTGGGATATGCCGTTGTTTCAATGCTTACCGATTGACCTTTTTTTATTTTACTAATATTTCCGGTATATACATTGGCCTTCACCCAGACCTTACTTAAATCGCCTATCACAAATAACGGTTCTCCGCCGGTTTCAATTTGCTGCGCGTCAACTATATTCTTCTCGACAATATAACCTTCTTGTTTTGAGCGAATAACCAGTAAGCCTTTTTCAATATTGCCTCCCAAAATACTTAAGCTTGCTTTTATCTTCTTGATTTCAGCTTGGGCATAACTGACATCGGCTTGGGCTTCTAAAATTTCTTTATCTGATGCCACGCCATCGGCATATAAATTCTGGGTCGCGCTTAACTGCCGTTGGGCGATTTTTAATTTTAATTCTGCTTCATTTAAAGCTGCCACCATGCCGTTCAGGTCGGTACTACTTATCTCCAATAGTACTTGACCTTTTTTTACGTAATCGCCAAGCGTAAATCCGACATGTTGCACCACGCCGCTCAAAAGCGGCACAAACTTGTAAACCTGATCTTCGTTGTAACTGACGCTTCCGGTAAGTTTCAGTGTTTCTTTGTTTTCCATGCTTGCGCGAATGGTATCCGTGCTAATGATCTTTTTAACATTGTCGTCTAAGCAGACATTTTTCAAATCGCTTGCTTTCGGATTTTCCTTCTTGTTCGATTGGCATGAAGCGAAGCCTAAGGCGGCGAGCGAAATAAAGAGTAGTTTTTTTTTCATTTGAATGAATACTGAGTGTGTGCCTTTAAAAATCTTGTCCAACTAAATAGCTTAGTTCGCATTCTTTCAATTGAATGTCCCTTTTAACCTTGAAATACAACGATTTACTTTTTTTGAACGAATCAAAAAGGTCAATAAATTCGAGTAAACTGAGGTTGCGTTTAATTAGGTTATTTGCGATAGAGGATTGCATGTTTTCCAACTGCGCGAGGTAGCCAGGGTCAAAGCTTTTGTAAAGTTCGATGCTTTGGTTGATGTTTTTGTAAGCTTCCTCTAGTTGATTGTATAGAGCGCTTTTCTTTTCTTCTACTAGATATTCGTGCTTTTTAACTTCCAAAGAGGCTTGTTTGATATTGCCTTTGTTTCTGTCGAATATGGGCAAATCGAACGATAAACCGGCACCAAAGAAATTGAACATGGTCGACCCGTTACGGTCGTAGTTTAGATTGAAGGTCAGGTCTGGAATTCTCTTTGCTTTTTCCACCGCCAATGCAGATACCGAAACTTCCTTCAAATTATCGGCAACTTTAAGTTGACTGTTGTTGAGATCTATCAGTTGAACAAGTCGCGTAAAGGATAGCTTAGCCCATTTACGGATCGTTTCCGGTGTTTGATTCGTGTCGTTCAGCACAACGAATACCGGTCCGGGAACAGCCATCAGTGTTTTTAAATTCGACTCTAGCTGATTATGCTCTTCTTGCGCTTCCTTCAGTTCGTTGAAAAGTTCAATCTGAAGGGCTTTAAGGCGAAGGTAACTCGCTTGTGAAGTGTTTCCTGTCTGCAGCTGTGCTTCTTGCGCTTTTACCAGTCGGCTAATAATCTGCACTTGTCGCGCTAAGTCGGAGAAGGTTTCCTGATTATACAATACTTGCGCTAATAGGGTTCTGAACTCGACTTTTAATGATTGTAAGAAATCAATAAACGCGCTTTCTGCCAATTGCTTGTTGCTTACTTCAAGATTTATATTTCTTTTTCTCTTTTTCGCTGTTAAGATAAGTTGCTCAAGTTGGACGGTAAACTGTTGATTCCGGGCAAAATTTCCGAATATGGGGGGGATAGCTTCCGATGTTGAATTGCGGTTCAGATTGACTTCATCAATACCTAAATTGGGATTGGGCCATGCCTTGGCTTGTAATATCAACGCATCCGCTTGCTCAATATTCAGTCGTGCAGCTATTAATGATAAGTTGTTTTCTAGGAAAATCTGTTCTGCTTCTTTCGGAAGCAGTCGCAGGGTGTCCGTTTCCGTTTGCGCAGATGAACCGAAAACGAAAACGGCCGAAAAAATAAGAAAAAGAATAAGTGTCTTTGCAATCATCTTGTTTTTATAACGTTGCAAAGGTGTGCCGGAGCTAATTAGGAATACTTTATAAGTGTATTAGAGTTAGATTAGAGTTTTGGTCCTTTAGAACTAGCCCGAATAATTAACAAGGGATCTAATGTGATTTTCTTCGGAGCTGTTTTATAAAAACTTCCTTCTTGAAGCATAGCCAAAAACAGCTTAGCTGTTTCTTGTCCCATTAGATGGGTTTGCTGATCGATGGTCGAGAGCGAGGGAGTGACCAGACTACCAAAGGCTTCGTTGGCAAAGCCAATTACCCCCACTTCTTCCGGTATTTTTATCTGTTGTGCTTTTAATTGCTGAATTACTCCCATGGCGGTAAAGTCCTCTAAGGCAAAAATAGCATCAAAAAGAACGCCGCGGCTCGTCAGGTCTTTAACGCAATCTTTACCGAAATCGAGAGAAAGATTTCCTTTTAGGACTAAATCTTCATTAAAAGGGATATTGTGGGCCTTTAAGGCGTCCATATAGCCTCTTAAGCGCTCTTTGAAATTTGAGAGCTTTCTGGTTTCTGTAATATGTACGATTCTTCGGTATCCTGCCTGAATCAGGTGTTCGGTTGCCATATAGCCGCCTCTGTAATCATCTATAGTTACCGAGGGGGCATTTAATTCATGTAAGGCGCGATCGAAAAAGGTTAGCGGAATGTTTTTTGAAATGATCTCTTCGAATATCGTATTGTCGTCGCGATTAATGGCGATAGAGACGATAATGCCGTCAACACGCGAGTTGAGCAAGGTTTCGATACCTTTGTCTTCTTTCCTGTTTGATTCTTGTGACTGATATAAGAGGATTGAGTATCCATGTTGGTTCATGACCGATTCGATGCCATGGACAACCGAACTGAAAAAGCTAACGTCTAAAGAAGGAACCAGCACACCCACAATATTGCTTTTACCCGAGCGGAGCGAAGAAGCTATTTTATTCTTCCGATATCCCAGTCTTTCTGCAGTCTTTTTCACTGCTTCCTTTGTAGACTTACTAATTGCCGGATGATCGTTTAAGGCCCGTGCAACCGTGGAAAAAGTGATGTTTAGTTCCTTGGCAATATCCAATATTGTAACTTTCTTCATTCGGTATAATGTCTTAAATCAGCGCGCAGTGAAATGGATTTCAACAGGTGAAAGGCTCGTTCGTTATTATTCCCTTCGGTAGATTCGCAAGATAATTTACCAAACATAGAAAAATAAGCAAAAAATCCATAAAAAATATGGTAATAACAGCAGATGCCTATTGCAATTATCACCCCTAAGTTTTATTTTTATGCCAACGTTAGCATAACCAAAGTAAACTGGAGATTCAATGTTATTATTAGGAATAGATATTGGGACATCTGCTATTAAAGTGTCGGTAGTAGATGCAAATGATCAACGGTGTCTGGCCTCTTTTCGATACCCGGAAGAGGAAGAAACAGCAATTCTAGCTCCTCAAGTTGGGTGGGCAGAACAATCGCCTGACATGTGGTGGGAACATGTGCAACAAGCTGTTCTTGCGTTGAATAGTAAAAAGAAATATAATCCCCGCGACATTAAAGCCATTGGTATCGCTTACCAGATGCACGGACTTGTGATGGTGGATGAGGCATTCAATAACCTTCGTAACTCCATAATTTGGTGTGATAGCCGGGCGGTACCAATAGGCGAGAAAGCCTTTAAGAGCTTGGGAGAGGAGACCGCTCTCCGAACCTTATTGAACTCCCCCGGTAATTTTACAGCGTCAAAGTTGGCATGGATAAAAGAAAATGAGCCAGGAGTATATGAACGAATATATAAAGTGATGCTTCCTGGAGATTATATCGCTATGAAGCTTACGGGATCTATTACGACCAGCATTTCTGCGCTGTCTGAAGGAATATTCTGGGATTTTCAACATAATCGGGTTTCCACAGAGCTGTTGAACTATTTCGGTTTTCGGGATGATTTAATTCCCGAGATAAAGCCCTTGTTTCAGGAGCATGGCCGTTTGCGTAAAGAAATAGCAGATAAATTGGGGCTTAGTTCGGATATACCCGTTAGCTATAAGGCTGGCGACCAGCCCAACAATGCCTTGTCTCTGAATGTTCTAAAACCTGGGGAAGTAGCGGCCACTGCCGGTACCTCCGGAGTGATTTATGGTGTCAGCGATCAGCTTGTTTATGATCACTTGTCGAGAGTAAATACCTTTGCACATGTTAATTACACGGTCGATGATCCAAAACTTGGTGTTCTACTTTGTATCAATGGTACGGGGATTTTAAACCGATGGGTTAAAGAACAATTCGGAAAAGGGCTTGATTATGAAGAGATGAACAGATTAGCATCAACTGTTCCTTTAGGAAGTGAAGGGCTTAATATACTGCCGTTTGGAAATGGTGCAGAGCGCATGCTGGAAAATCGCCTATTAGGTGCACAGATCGCCAATCTGGACTTCAATAAGCACCATCGCCAACATATATTTCGTGCAAGCCAAGAGGGAATAGCGTTCGCCTTTCGGTACGGGCTCGATATTATGCGCGAGAATGGTATGTCGCCGTCTGTTATACGGGCAGGTAAGACTAATTTATTTCTAAGCGAGTTGTTTACTCAGGTTTTCGTGGATCTAACGGGTGTTCCCGTTGAACTTTATAATAACGACGGAAGTGTGGGAGCGGCGCTTGGAGCAGGAATTGGAGCCGGTATTTTCAAGACGCCGGAAGAAGCTTTTCAGTACGTCAAAGTCCTTAAAGTGATCGAGCCTATTTCAGGTGTTGCCTATGGGGATGCGTACGCACAGTGGCTGGAGTTGCTGAATAATCAGTTGAAATAAAATTCTATAGTTTACTAATTTATAAATAAATAACGTATGTCAATTATTATTGGAGAACACGAGTATTTTAAAGGAATTGGACGGATCGAATATGAAGGTCCCGAGAGCGACAACCCCTTAGCTTATCGTTGGTACGACCCGAATAGGCTAGTAAGAGGTAAAACCATGAAGGAGCATCTTCGTTTTGCAGTAGCCTACTGGCATTCATTTAATGGAACAGGCTCAGATCCATTCGGCGGGCCAACGCACTACTTTCCGTGGGACGAAAGTGGTGATGTGATTCAACGAGCGAAAGATAAGATGGATGCTGCATTTGAATTCTTTACCAAGATCGATATGCCATACTATTGCTTTCATGATGTAGACGTGGTGGACTATGGCGACGATGTGGTGGAAAACGAAAATCGCCTACAAACGTTAGTAGCTTATGCTAAGGAGAAGCAGCAGGCTAGCGGCGTAAAGCTGCTTTGGGGAACAGCTAACCTCTTTAGCCATAAACGCTACATGAACGGAGCGGCAACAAATCCCGACTTTCATGTAGTGGCACACGCCGGCGCACAAATTAAAGCTGCACTCGATGCTACCATTGCTTTGGGAGGAGAAAACTATGTGTTTTGGGGAGGAAGAGAAGGATATATGACCTTGCTAAATACGGATATGAAAAGAGAGCAGGAGCACTTGGCTAAGATGTTACACATTTCTAAGGATTATGCTCGATCGCAAGGTTTTACGGGTTCTTTCTTTATAGAGCCTAAGCCCTGTGAGCCTACTAAGCATCAATACGATTACGATGCTGCGACGGTTATCGGATTTTTACGCCAATACGATTTGCTCAATGATTTTAAATTAAACCTCGAGGTAAATCATGCTACTTTAGCGGGCCATACGTTTCAACATGAGCTTCAAGTTGCGGTGGACGCCGGTTTGCTGGGCTCCATTGACGCTAATCGCGGTGACTACCAAAACGGCTGGGATACCGATCAATTTCCGAACAATGTAAATGAATTGGTGGAATCGTTGTTGATCATTCTTGAAGCAGGAGGGTTCGGCGGCGGAGGTATCAACTTTGACGCCAAAATTAGAAGAAACTCGACCGATCCGGCTGATTTATTTTATGCACACATCGGTGGTGCCGACACTTTTGCGCGGGCACTGTTGGCTGCAGATAAAATTTTGGAAGTTTCCGATTATAAGAAGATAAGAGAAGAGCGCTATGCATCGTTCGACAATGGAGATGGTAAGGCTTATGAAGAAGGAAAGTTAGGGTTAACCGACCTCCGGGATTTAGCGGTTTCTCTTGGCGAACCGAAGGCAATCAGTGGAAAACAAGAATTTTTAGAAAATCTGATCAATCGCTATATTTAGTCAAAGCGGTCGAAAAAAGTTGCTCTTTTCGCCCGCTCTTTGGTCAGTTCAAGAATTTGTGATATATTCAGCCTGTAAACGGACACCTTTTTCAGGTGTTCGTTTACAGGAAAAGCCAATAAGATCGAATAAGTAAAAACGAAATCACGAATGAAAACAATCAAAGGACCCGGTATTTTTTTAGCACAGTTTATAGGCGAAAACCCTCCGTTTAATACACTAGATGCCATTTGTAAATGGGCAAAAGATTTAGGTTTCAAAGGGATACAGATTCCAACCTGGGCAAGCTCTTATTTTGATTTGCAGAAGGCGGCAGAGAGTAAAACCTACGCCGACGATATAAAGGGACTGGTAAACAGTCATGGGTTGGAAATTACAGAACTTTCTACACACTTGCAAGGTCAGCTAGTAGCTGTAAATCCAGCGTACGATAAACTGTTTGATGGTTTTGCGCCCGAAAGATATCACAACAATCCGAAGGCCCGTACGGAATGGGCTATTCAGCAACTTAAATATGCAGCAAAGGCTTCCCAACATCTGGGACTTACTGAACATGCCACGTTTAGCGGTGCCCTCTTATGGCATACGGTGTATCCTTGGCCCCAACGGCCGGCCGGTTTGGTAGAAGAGGGATTTAAAGAGTTGGCTAACCGCTGGTTGCCGATACTAAATGCCTTTGATGAAGCGGGCGTAGACTTATGTTACGAAATACATCCCGGTGAAGATCTACACGATGGGATTAGCTATGAGATGTTTCTTGATAAGGTAGATAACCATGTAAGAGCATGTCTTTTATACGATCCATCTCACTTTGTACTTCAATGCTTAGATTATTTAGCGTATATAGACCACTACCATGAGCGCATTAAAATGTTCCATGTAAAAGATGCAGAATTTAATCCAACGGGTAAGCAAGGTGTTTACGGCGGATATCAAGGATGGGTGGAACGTGCTGGGCGGTTTAGGTCCTTAGGAGATGGGCAGGTGGACTTCAAGTCTGTTTTTAGTAAACTTACCGCCTACGATTTCAGTGGATGGGCCGTAATGGAATGGGAATGTGCTTTAAAACATCCTGAAGACGGCGCAAAGGAAGGAGCTAAGTTTATCAGCGAACATATCATCCGCGTAACCGATAAGACGTTTGATGATTTTGCTTCTACAGGCGTTAACGAAAAACTGAACAAAGAGATACTGGGAATCTAGTTGGCGAGATACGGGCCTGAATTGCCCGTATCTTATTAATATTTGATTAAATGCTGCAATTAAAACCGAGATTAAACCACCGGCCGGGTAGCGGTATAGCAGACGCCTCAACGTAGGTAATGTCGAAAATATTATTAGCGTCTAAGAACAATCGGTAATCTTTCCACTTATAAGACATTTTTGCGTCCGTCAGGAAGTAATTTCTATAGTTTATTCTTTCTACAAAACGCTCTGATATGCTGAACGATATAGATTTTATGTTAAAGCTAAGCTGCGTTGCTAGCTGATGTCTTAGGCTTTCAATTGCATATTTGGATAAGACATTATCCTGACGAGAACTCGTCACCTTAGGATTGAGGTAGTTATAAGCCACGTTTAGATACCAATGCCTGCTCTCAGAATCGTTAAGCTGCCAGTTAGCGGTTACATTTATGCCGTGTACTTGGTTTTGCATGAAGTTGCTAGGACGCCAGCTCTCCTCGGTATTCCCTCTGGTCCAATCAATAAAATCATTGATTTTTCTGTAAAAATAACTGGCGCTTACGAAGCTTCGTTCACTGTTGTATTTCAGTCCGCCTTCAGCGTACCATGCATTCTCCGCAGTCAAATCGGGATTTCCTATATTTCCTCCACCACTGGTATATAGATCGGTAAAAGAAGGTATCCGCTGTCCCGAGCCGGTATTGATATAAAATCGCCACTGAGATGTCATTTTGTACCCCAGATCGAAGCCGGGATATACCTGCCAGCCGAAATGCGAATTGTAATTCGCGTAAGCACCCATATTAGCCGTCAACCGATCTGAAAAGTCCATCTTATATTCCGCATACATACCATAGTTGTTTCTTTGTCGATCGCCCATATTGGTACTGATCAAAAACTCGTTTCTTAACTCCAGCCCTAACCCCAGCAGCCCCTTGCCGGTATTGTAAGTCGTATTCAGTTCGGTGTTAAGCACATGGGAGTGATGCAGGTTCCGGAATAGGCTGAGGTCATATTGATTGTAGCGATAATCGTCATAGTTATACCGATAACTCACACGGGGCGCGAACGTCCAACTGCCAGTGCCGTTGCCAGTGAAACCGAGTGAAAAAAGGGCGGTCTGCACAATTTCCTTCGCTTCTTTATCATTTGGCGGTGCATAATAAGCGTTGGCGCCGAATCTATTGTAGGTGTAGCCCCCCATTAAATTCCAAAGTCCTTCATGATTATTCTTTATTTTTCCTTGATAGAAGAGCTTACTGTTGTTATATGCCGTATTATAACGGTATCCGTTACCGGCATCATGACTTCCGTATAACAGATGCGTGGATACGCCGGCGGTTATTCCAGCGCCTAATTGTAAACTACGACCGTTGTATACGCCATTTCCGTCTTCTTTGTCTTTAAAACTCGAAGACACTTGTGCGCTCCCTTCATAAAAATTAGTGTTGGGCGTTCGCGTTACGATATTAATAGCACCCGTTAAGCTGTTGATGCCGTAAATACGGGCGGCAGGTCCTCGGATGACTTCTATCCGTTCTATAGCAGCAATTGGGATAGGAATATTCATAGAATGATGGGCGGTTTGCGGATCGTTGACTTTGATGCCGTTCACAAGAATCATTGTCTGCTCGAAGGTGCCGCCATCAATGCTAACATCAGCCTGTGTTCCCCACGGGCCCCGCTGCCGAACGTCTACACCGGGAATAAAGCTGAGTAATTCGCTCACGGATTTAGCGGGTAAGTTTCTTATCTGTTCTTTTGTTAGTATATTTATATTTCTATTTTGTTCCGAAAAGGGAGTTTGCAGACGATTTTCACTGACAATCACTTCATTTAATGATGTGATTAATGAGTCTTGTGGTAAGGAAGAAGCCGACAATTGGGCAAAGACGGAACGGCAAGTGAAAAAATAAAAGATGGAAAGCGTGAAAACGCTTATTATAGCTGGATATTTTGTGTTGTAAATATTTCGCATAGCTTTAACTGTTTAGAAATTGATGCAAAATAAACAGCTATAAAATTAGTTTAGATAGTCCGGTTTAAAGATTAAAGGTAGTCCGGCTATTTTAATGCCATTCTTCTCTGCCCAGTGTTTTTCCATTATCTGGGACGCTATCTGTCTTCAACTCGACCATAGGAGTCGCTTTAATTAGACGGTCCAGAGGAGGTTGTCCAGCATCTACCCAAGCGGAATACCATAGGCTGCCGGTCATTAAGATTGATTTTCTCATTTGTTTTTCAACCATTCCATTCAACAATTGATGGTAGGCGCTAGCATAGGAGCGTGTGTATACTCTATCAAATGTGCGTAAACGGCTTTCATACGTGTATTTCTTATAGGGCGGGTGTTGATCGTTCAGTGCCGATTCCATTGCCAGTACACTGTCAACTAAGGAAAAGCTCTCCTTGACTATTTTCCAAGCTTCCTCCAGGGGGTCTGAGATATATCGGGCAGGTCCCACGATAAAGTCGTACTCTGTGGCAAACAATTCGGGAAGCCTGCTTTCCCAAAAGGCATGTATTCCTACCTGATTCGTAAGCTGCCCATTATAATTCTGCGTTGTATGGAGCGGCACATGGGCATCGGCTACATAATGCCCTAAATCCGCAGAGTACCTTAAAATTTTCAGAAGCGCTCTTTCAGCAAACGCATCGGTCAAAAGACGGTAGGTGCGGTTGATTTGCCACGGGACAATACCGCGCTTATAAAGCGTATCCTCCGTGTACTTCAATACAGCGTCGTTCCAGAATTTGGGTAAACTGTCCAAAAAATGGCTTTCGTAAGCGTCTATATCAATATAGTGCCGCGGGGCTTCATATTCGTTGGCATACCTTCTTTTGTCGGCATCTACTGCATGTTCACTTAAATATAAAAGGTGCTTTTTATAGAAGGGGGCCAATTGCCCGGGCAACGTAGCCACAGCTAAACGATTAATTTCTTTGTGGGCATAGAAGCCCCAGGAACAAAAGACAGATATCGCTGCACAAGCTAACAAAAACCATATGATACGATTCATTATAAGATTCGTTTTGAAGCCTTTTTTTAAAATTTTTGTAATATCCAAATCTTAATTCTATATTTGCAGTCCGAAAAAAACATTAAGGATAAAAGGCTAAAAAATGGCAAACCATAAATCTTCAATTAAAAGAATTAGAGCTAACGCTGCGAAGCGCTTAAGAAATCGTTACCAAGCAAAAACAACCCGTAACGCTATTAAAAAATTACGTGCAACAACTTCAAAAGAAGAAGCTGCTACTTTATTGCCCCGTGTGGTATCTATGTTAGACCGTTTAGCAAAGAAGAACGTAATTCATAAAAACAAAGCATCTAATAATAAGGCTAAGCTTACGAAGTTCGTCAACGGTTTGGCTTAGTAATATATTAGTTTAAGATATTTTGGGGTTGAGGTTTTTTCCACAACCCCTTTTGTTATTTCGTGTCTCTGTCACGAATTTCCCTTAATACGCCGTCCAATTTTTTTGGATCTTTTGCATAGGATGCTAGGTCGATAATAGCAACTTTTCTAAACTCTACGGGGTGACTTTCACTTTGAAGCGAGAAGTAGCCGCTACTTAACAATTTTCCGTCTTGTTTTACCTGAGGGTCGTAATTGCTTACCCCGCCGCCATTTATGGTTGGTTTGGTGTAAACCATCACGGTGTCGCGATTTATGATATGCTTAATGATGGAATCGCCAAGTACCAACACGTCTGCAGTAACCCATTGATCTCCGGCATAAGTCTTAGAATTTGAATTTAAACAATGTGGGGTGAACTGTTCATCTTTATAAACCACCTCCGTGCCTGGTGTACATAAATTTCCGGTACTCCTTTCTTCTTTTTCGTTTCCGCCAAGAAGTTGAGCTTCGAGGGAAATGGGAAAGTCTTGGTCTTTTAACATCGTGTGCGGTTCCTGCCCATGTAGCATAATCCCACTATTTCTCCAGGCCCAACCTTCACCACCTCTGGCTTGTTCGCCTACAAATCTATATTCAACCCTCAAGAGGTAATAAGAATAGGGCTTGTTATAAAAAATGTGTCCATATTGTTGGTCAAACTGCTCGTAGCCTTCGTAGCCTACTTTAATAACGCTGTCTTCGACCCGAAAAGTGTTGGCAAAGTTCTCGCCTACCTCGTGTTTGGCTATTTTGATAGTCCAATCGTTTAAATCTTTTCCGTTAAATAATTCAACCCAAGACGGGGCTTCTACTTTGGTTTCTTTTGATTGAGTGGATTGGCATGCTGATAAAGATCCTCCTATCAATGCACACATCCCTAGTTGTAGTAGTTTGTTCATTGCCTATAATTGTGTAAATTAAGGCCTAAAATAGTAAATTTAGGGCGAATTTGCTACTACAAGATTTAAGTTTTAGCCACCGGCGGTCAGCTATTGGCTTTATGTTCGTTTTATGGAACTGAAAGCCGATATCCGAACGTCGAGTGCTGCCGGACGCAGGAAAGGATTCGCGGCAGAGGGGTAGTTTTAAGTATATAAGTTGTAATAAGCGCCTGTGCCACTGCAGCTGCTCGTACCGTTCATGCCAGCAAAACTTTCCTTTTCTAAAGGCAAAATTCCTAAAATCGTGGAAATTCTGGCTGAAATTTAGTATATTAGGAGTGTAAATTCACTGAACCTCAAATTCTTTTTTACCATAAAAGTTGAAATTATGCAAGAAACCTACACCAAAAGAATGCGTCTAAAACAGTGGGCACAACAGGATAGGCCAAGAGAGAAGTTGTTGTTAAATGGGCGTCGTTTACTGACTGATGCGGAATTGATTGCCATATTAATTGGCAGCGGGTCAAACGAGGAAACTGCCGTTGAGCTCAGTAAACGAATTTTAAATGATGTAGGAAATAATTTAAGCGATTTAGCGCGATTGACACTTGCGGATTTGTGTAACTATAAGGGAATCGGAGAGGCGAAGGCGATCGCCATCATCGCTGCATTAGAATTAGGGCGGCGGAGAAAGGTGGATACATTGGTAGTAAAACCTCAAATACTGAGTAGTGAAGACGCTTATAAGTTATTACAGCCGGTTTACGCCGATTTAGGGCATGAAGAGTTCTGGATTCTCTTGTTGAGTACGAATAACCGGGTAATAGGAAAGGAACTGATAAGTAAAGGAGGGAGTGGGGTGGTGGCTGTGGATGCGAAGGGAGTTTTTCAATCCGTGTTGCAAGCGAAGGCAACGGGCCTCATTTTAAGTCATAATCACCCTTCCGGTTCTTTAAAACCCAGTATGGCAGATAAGAACTTAACAGAGAAGATTGTTGAGGGAGGGAAGCTGCTTGATGTCAGGGTGCTGGACCATCTAATCATTTCAGATGAGGGATATTACAGCTTTTTAGATCATGGAGATATTTGATATTTTGTGATCTATCTCATTTCAAACTACAATAAAAATAAAAAATATGCTAAGTTTGCAACAATTTTTAACGTTGCGGTTTTAGCTTGAGTGATGTTGCAAAATGGCCTGGTATTGTTTTCTGCTGTACAAGTCTATCTGTTGTAATAAGCGAAGCGGTAACGTTTAAAAACTAGAAGACGAAGAATATAGACTATTTGCATGAAGATATCTTACAGCTGGCTTAAACAATTTATATCTACCGATAAAAATCCGAACGAGCTCTCGCAAATATTGACCGATATCGGTCTGGAGGTCGAGGGAATCGAAGAAATCCAAAGTGTGCCCGGAGGTTTGGAAGGTTTGGTGATAGGAGAAGTGAAGACTTGTGAACAACATCCTAACGCCGATCGGCTGCGCGTTACAACGGTTGACGTTGGAAGCGTAGACTTATTGCAGATAGTTTGTGGCGCTCCTAACGTCGCTGGCGGACAAAAAGTGGTAGTAGCTACTGTCGGTACTACGGTTTATCCCTTAAAAGGTGCGCCTTTTAAGATTAATAAATCGAAAATCAGAGGCGAGGTTTCGGAAGGGATGATCTGTGCAGAAGACGAAATAGGTCTGGGTACTTCCCACGAGGGCATTATGGTACTGCCAGCAGAGGCGCCCATCGGTGCATCGGCTAAAGATTTCTTTCAGATAAAAGAAGACTACTGCCTCGAAATCGGCTTAACACCAAACCGAGCGGATGCCGCTTCGCACTTAGGAGTCGCTAGAGACCTTGCTGCTTATCTCAGACAAGAAATCCTAATCCCCAATGTCGGCTCGTTTGTGGAAGGCGCAGGACAACTGGTGTCTGTTACCGTTGATAATAAAGATGCGTGCAAACGCTATTCGTCGCTAAGTATTAGTGGAGTAAAAGTTGCTGCCTCCCCTGAGTGGTTGCAAGAGAAGTTGAAGGCGATTGGTGTGAGACCCATTAACAATATTGTTGACGTTACGAATTACGTTCTCCATGAGTTAGGGCAGCCCTTGCACGCGTTCGATGCTGATACAATCAAAGGCAATCACATTATTGTTCGCAATGCGCAGGAAGGTGAGCCTTTCGTGACCCTGGATGAGGTAGAGCGTAAGCTTTCCGCACAAGACCTAATGATCTGCGACGAAGAAAAGCCGTTGTGTATAGCGGGCGTGTTTGGAGGACTGAATTCGGGCGTTACGGAGACAACGGTTAATGTATTTTTAGAAAGCGCTTATTTTGACGCTGTATCGGTTAGGAAATCGTCGAAGCGACACAATCTGAAAACAGATGCGTCTTTCCGATTTGAACGTGGCACCGATCCCGATATCACGGTATACGCTCTTAAACGTGCTGCTTTGCTGATTCTCGAAGTGGCAGGGGGACAAATATCTTCTGAAATATCAGATCTTTATCCGGAGCCGGTAAAACCTTTTGTTTTTGAGATAAACACGTCTAACGTTAGACGCTTGATCGGTAAGGATATCTCGGATGAGGAAATTATCGATATTATAAAAGCTTTAGGCATCCATGTACAAGAGAAAGGATCAGGTGTATGGCAGGTAGCAGTGCCGCCCTACAGAGTAGATGTGACGCGCGAGGTCGATATCATTGAAGAAGTTTTGCGGATTTACGGCTATAACAATATTGAGATGAAGCAGCAAATTAAGGCTTCGTTAAATACGTCCGCCAAACCCGACAAAGAAGTTATTCAGAACCTAGTGGCAGAAATGTTGATAGCGAATGGTTTCATTGAGGTTTTATCCAATTCGCTAACTAAGCTCGATTACGTCAATAATGAGAATACAGCTGTTAAAATATTGAACCCTTTGAGCAGCGATTTAGATGTGATGCGGCAAAATTTATTGTTTTCGGCCTTAGAGGCAGTAGCGTACAACCAAAAACGTAGGAATGCCAACTTGAAGTTGTTCGAGTTTGGTAAAACGTACCATATTATAGACGGCGTATATGAAGAAGAACAGCAGCTGAGTTTAGCGATAACCGGGGCGCAGCAAGCTCCCCAATGGAATCAAAACGCTCAGCCGGTTTCATTTTATCATATAAAAGCCGCGGTGGATGCCTTGGTCAAGCGGTTAAATATCCGCGATCTTAAAATGGAAGAAGTGGAAGGAAGTCACTTTTCATATGGACTGCAATATGTTAAAGGACAGAAAGTTTTTGTGAAATTCGGTGCGGTTTCAACGGACGCGTTGAAGAAGGCAGACGTAAACGGTAGCGTATATTACGCTGTGTTCAGTTGGGACGTATTATTAAAAGCTATCAGAAAAAATAAGATCACTTACAAGGAAGTCGCCAAGTTTCCTGCCGTGAAACGCGACTTGTCATTGTTGATCGATCAGCAGGTCTCTTTCGCTACCTTAAAAAATATAGCGGAGCGGACAGAACGCAAACTGTTAAAATCTGTCAATGTTTTTGACGTTTATGTAGGCGATAAATTGCCGCCAAATAAGAAATCTTATGCGCTAAGCTTTGAACTGCAAGATGAAGGAAAAACCTTAACAGATAAACAAATTGATTCGGTGATACAAAAATTAATACTTAACTTTGAAAAAGAAGTAGGTGCCGAGATCAGAAAGGGTTAAGAGCTTATTAAAACGCTAGATAGAGATGTCAACAGTTTCAGCGCAATTAGATAATGTGGTCGAGAAAACGGCAAAACTGATTGAATTATGTTTATCTTTACAGGAAGAAAACGATATGCTTAAGTTAGAGAACCAGTCGATTAAGGTGGCGTTCGAGACTTGTAAAGACAAAAATAAAGACCTGGAAGAGAAGCTTAAAGCATTGACAGTTGCACGTTCCTTGGAAGGTACTGCGGTAAAAAGTGAAGTTTTAAGTGAAAAAACTCTTGACATCAAGCAAAAAATTAACGATTTTGTGCGGGAAATAGATAAATGTATTGAGTTACTGAAATAGAGTAACCCAGGTTATATAGTGAATCAAGCTCATTCTATGGGAGATATTTCCATAAAAATAAATATTGCAGATCGGATATATCCTTTACGGATAGAGATGGAGGAAGAAGAGATTATCCGTCATGCAGCGAAATTAATTAACGACCGTATTAAAGATCTACAAGAGAATTATGCGGTAAGGGATAAGCAAGATTTGCTTTCAATGGCTGTATTGCATTATGCTACTGCAGCTTTGAAGGCAGAAAAGCGGGTAAGGGATGAGGATACAAGCGTATCTGATAAGGTTTACCAGTTAGATCAATTGCTATCGGAGTTTTTTAAGGATTGATTCGTTCTTTTGAAATATAGAGCTATAAAGAATAACCGCAGTTCATTCGGGTTTCACTATTTTTAAACTTAACACTTCAATATAAAGAAGCGTAAATAGACATACTCCATTTTGCTTTTGCCATCTGGAGACAGTTAGTACGCTAAGCCTGTATATAGAAGTTTAAAATAATTGAAACCTATTTTTGACTGCGGTTTTTTTTTGCGTAAACCTTTAGGACTTTCTTTGTAAAGAAGAGATGCGAGCTAGAGGATGGTTTGGAGCAATTATGGGTTCTAGAAGCGGAGATGACGTTATCTCCCGATTCTAGTATCAACTAAATATATATATAAACAACATGGAAATAGTAATTTATGTGTTATTAGGTTTGGCTATCGGCGTATTAATCGGACGCTTTTTACTTCGTAGCCTACTTAAGAAGCAAGAAATTGCAGCGCAGAATAAGGTTAAACGTATCCTAAAAGAGGCTGAACAAGAAGCAGAAATGCTAAAGAAAAATCGTTTGTTGGAAGCGAAGGAAAAATTTCTACACTTAAAAGCCGAACATGAACGTGAAGTTAACCAAAAAAATAATACGATTAACCAAAAGGAGAACTCGCTCCGCCAGAAAGAACAATCACTTAATTCCAAATTAGAGCAGGTTAATCGCGAGAAGCAGGAACTGGATAATATCAAAAAGAACCTGGAACGTCAGATTGAGCTTAATAACAAAAAACAAGACGAAGTGGAGCATTTGAAAATGCAACACATCAAACAACTGGAAACGATAGCGGGCCTGTCAGCGGAAGAAGCAAAAGAGCAGCTGGTGAACAATTTGCGGGAAGAAGCGCGCTCAAAAGCAATGATCCAAATAAAGGATATTGTCGATGAAGCTAAACTTACAGCCAGCAAAGAAGCAAAGAAGGTGGTTATCCAAACTATCCAAAGAACAGCCACGGAGAGTGCCATAGAAAATACAGTTTCTATATTCAATATAGAGAATGACGAAATTAAAGGACGCGTTATTGGTCGTGAAGGGCGGAATATCCGAGCACTTGAAGCGGCTACCGGCGTTGAAATTATTGTAGATGATACGCCCGAAGCTATTATCTTATCGGGCTTCGACCCGGTTAGACGTGAGATAGCACGACTGGCATTACATCGGCTGGTTACCGACGGACGTATTCATCCGGCCCGTATTGAGGAGGTGGTGGCTAAAACGAAGAAACAAATAGAAGACGAGATTGTCGAAATAGGCGAACGTACGGTCATTGATCTGGGTATTCATGGTCTACATCCCGAATTGATCCGCATGGTAGGAAGAATGCGCTACCGATCGTCCTACGGGCAAAATCTACTGCAACACTCGCGCGAAGTAGCCAATTTCTGCGCAACAATGGCCGCAGAGTTGGGCTTAAATGTAAAGCTTGCAAAACGTGCCGGTTTGCTGCATGATATCGGTAAGGTGCCTGATGATAATCCCGAGTTACCGCATGCTATTTTAGGTATGCAGCTTGCCGAGAAATACAAAGAACATCCGGAAGTATGTAATGCCATTGGTGCTCACCACGATGAAATTGAAATGACATCGCTCATATCTCCGATTGTTCAGGCTTGTGATGCTATTTCCGGTGCCCGCCCCGGCGCTAGAAGAGAGGTGGTAGAAAGTTATATCAAACGTCTTAAAGAGCTCGAAGAACTGGCCCTTTCGTATCCAGGTGTGGAGAAAACCTTTGCAATTCAAGCGGGTAGAGAGTTACGGGTTGTGGTGGAAAGTGAAAAGGTGACGGACGCACAGGCTGAAATATTGGCGGCAGATATATCAAACCGCATACAAACTGAAATGACTTATCCAGGACAGATTAAGGTTACTGTTATCCGGGAAACTCGATCAGTTTCCTTTGCGAAATAGGTAGGTCGCAATACCGCGGTTGCGGGGAAAGCATCACCTATTCGGCCTGAGTCGAGCGATCATCAATAGTTTAACTGCCCATACCGCCGGCAGGCATACTGATCGCTCGGCTTCATATGTTTTCTCGGAAGGAATATATTTCGCTTCAGTATCAAACAAGAATTTTATGTCAGTACAGGTTAAATCGACGAAGCAAGCCCAAGTTACAAAGCGCCCGATAGATCTTTATTTCGAGCAATATGCGGAACATCACCAGCACCGGGTAAATAAGTTGATTCATTGGATATGCGTTCCGCTAATTGCCTTTAGTATTTCTGGATTGGTTTGGTTCATTCCTTTTCCTGAACTCAATTTTCTGGGCAGATATAACGGTTTTATCAACTGGTTTACCATCGCAATGGCACTTGTGGTTTACTATTACCTGCGTTTGGCGCCTGCCTTATCTTACGCTATGCTTTTTAGCTTTGGTGTTTTTAGCTATATCATTGTACAATTGGAATATTGGGAAAAAGCCGGTGGCCCAGCACCCTGGTTGGTATGCCTAATCATTTTTATCATAGCTTGGATTGCACAATTTGTCGGACACAAGGTTGAAGGTAAAAAAGCATCGTTTTTAATTGATGTCAAATTTCTTCTGATTGCGCCCATCTGGTTGTGGCATTTTATTTTTAAGAAATTAGGAATACCTTACTAGTTTTGAGGTATTACGGCGTAGGACTTAAGCTATGTGCAGTGCCTTGTAAGCTTTAAACGATAAGCCGTTCAGGCAAGGCATCCTGATACTTGAGGCCTGATGCCTATGTCCCCTAAAGAAACCGATTTTTGTTCACAAATAATTAACTTTAACCTAACCAAAATATTAAGTAGAGTAGTTATCATTATCAAATGAAGATATTGTATGCGGTTCAAGGGACGGGTAATGGACATTTGAGTAGAGCGATGGATGTTATCCCCTGTTTGAAAAAGAGAGCAGATGTAGACATTCTCGTAAGCGGTATTCAGGCTGATTTGGAATTACCTTTTGACGTCAAATACCGTAAGCATGGGCTTAGCTTTATATTTGGAAAAGCGGGGGGGGTGGATCTTTGGCGGACTTTTATGAGTAATAAGGTTCGCGATATTGTAAAGGAAGTGAATGAAACGCCTGTAGAAGATTACGACCTGGTGATAAACGATTTTGAACCGGTCACGGCTTGGGCCTGCTATTTACGAGAGCATCCCTGTGTGGGAATGAGTCATCAATCAGCTGTTCTAGATCCAAAATCGCCGAAACCAGAGGAAGTAGACATGATGGGTAAGCTGATTTTAAAGCATTATGCACCCGTTGATGTAAGTTATGGCTTCCATTTTCAGCCTTACAGTCCTTCCATATTTACGCCGGTGATTAGAAAACAAATTAGAGAGCAAGAGATTAGTGATAAAGGGCATTACACGGTATATTTGCCAGCGTACGACGACGCTCGTTTATTGAAAAGCCTGTTGCGATTCGACCACGTTCAATGGGATGTTTTTTCAAAACATAATCGCGTGCCGTTTTCAATAAAGAATGTAAATGTTCAACCTATTAACAACCAAAAGTTCGTGCAAAGTATGGCCTCCTGCCACGGTATTTTATGTGGTGCGGGCTTCGAAACACCGGCCGAAGCCCTCTTTTTGGGTAAAAAGCTGATGGTCATTCCGATGAAAAATCAATACGAGCAGCATTTGAATGCGGCAGCACTGAAGCAAATGGGCGTACCCGTTATCAAAAATTTAAAATCGAAAAATGACGAGAGCATTCGTAATTGGATAGAGGCGGACGAGCGGGTAAAGGTGGCTTACCCCGACAATACCCAAGATATTGTAGATAAAATTTTAAGCATCCATCTTAGTATATGAAGCGCGATTTGTTTGGTGAGGATTTCATATGGGGCGTGTCTACGGCCGCTTACCAGATTGAGGGAGGACATAATATGGGCGGCAAAGGACTTTCGATCTGGGATGTTTTTAGTCAAAAGAAAGGGAGGATTCGCAACGGGCATCATGCTAAAGTGGCGTGCGACTTTTATAATCGCTATGTCGAGGATATCCTATTGATGAAACAGTTGAATATTCCACATTTTCGCTTTTCTATCGCTTGGGCGCGTATTTTGCCTGTTGGAATAGGGGAGGTGAATCAGGATGGAATAGATTTTTATAACGGCGTTATTAACACCTGTATCGAGCAAGGAATAACACCTTGGGTAACACTGTACCACTGGGATCTGCCACAGGCCTTAGAGGACAGAGGAGGCTGGACGAACCGTGCAATAGTCGACTGGTTTGAGGAGTATGTCCGTATCTGTGTTGATTCTTTCGGTGATCGTGTAAAACGCTGGATGGTTATGAACGAACCGGTGGCATTTGTCGGTGCAGGTTATTTCTTTGGAAAGCATGCTCCGGGGCGGTGGGGCTTGCGCTATTTTTTGCCAGCTGTACATCATGCTACCTTAAGCATGGTTCGAGGGGCCAAGGTCATTAAGGAACGCTATCCAACAGCTGTGGTAGGCACCACCTTTTCGCATTCAGTGTTAGAACCAATAGCACTTAAAACCATACATATACAGGCACTTAAAAGGGCAGATGCTGTCATGAATCGCTTGTTTTTGGAACCCATCTTAGGTATGGGCTATCCCGTAGATGCCGTTAAAGCACTTAAGAACCTTAGAAAATATATACTTCCCGGCGATGAGGCGAACATGCGTTTTGATTTCGACTTTATCGGGCTGCAGACTTATACGCGCGAGGTGATCCAATTTTCCATGCTGATGCCATACGTATGGGCCAATATCGTTGAACCACGCAAACGAGGGGTAAAGCATACAACAGCCATGGATTGGGAGATCTATCCTCCTTCCATATACCAAGCGCTTAAAAGATTTCAAAGCTACCCTAACATGCCACCTATCATTATTACCGAAAATGGAGCGGCGTTTACGGATGAGTTAAGCGACAACCAAGTTTACGATTTAGAGCGTAAGAAGTATCTTCAAGACCATATTCAGCAGGTATTGCGTGCGAAAGAAGAAGGTGTCGACGTACGCGGATATTTCGTATGGACCTTTACCGACAACTTCGAATGGGCGGAAGGGTATTATCCAAGATTCGGCTTGGTATATGTCGACTTTGAGACACAAAAACGTATCGTAAAAGAAAGCGGGAAATGGTATAGCGAATGGCTGCGACCTAGGTGAGTAGTTGTAACACGGACACCGTCGCAAATAACTGAAGTAAAGCTTGTGCAGCTGACGGCTGATTTCTGATAGCCGAAGACCGGTTGCCGATTCAAATAATTTTTTTATGTTTGCTTATCATGATCAAAGCATTAACTATTATAGGTCTAGTAGCGATATCCACATTACCTGCATTCGCACAGCAAAAAACGAAAGAGAAAGTAATATCCAAGCAAAATAAAACAACCCCTATGTTCGAAAGCAAAATCGACTCCGCCTCTTATGCATTTGGCTTAAGCATGGCCAGAGATTTGAAGAAGAGAGGATTAAAGAATCTAAACGGCAAATTAGTCGCGCAGGCAATTGACGACTATTTTTCAGCGAATCCGCTCCGTATAAAGGAAGAGGAGGAGTATCAAGCCATTAGTGAAGTGTTAACTGCAGCAGCAGAGGACCTGAAAAAAGAGCAGACAGCAGCCGGTGATTCCTTTTTACTACAAAATAAAGCAAAGCCGGGTGTGCATACGACTGCTAGTGGCTTACAATATGAAGTTGTTAGGAATGCGGACGGGCCGAAACCTTCCGAAACGGATTCGGTAACCGTAAATTATAAAGGAGCGCTCTTAAGCGGAAAAGTATTTGATAGCTCGTATGATCGCGGAGAACCTATCTCTTTCCAATTAAATCGTGTTATTCAGGGATGGCAAGAAGGGCTGCAACTAATGCCTGTCGGATCACATTATCGTTTTTATATACCCTATCAGTTGGGGTATGGTGAACGCGGGGCCGGAAACGATATTCCTCCATTCAGTGTTTTGATATTCGATGTTGAGCTACTTAAAATAGGAGGCTAACAACCTATGAATGTACTGGGCAAATCCGATTTACTGGTCAGTGAAATAAGCTTTGGCTGTATGTCTTTAGGAGAAAACCAATCGCATGCAAGCCACTTGCTACGCAAAGCTTTTGATAATGGCATCAACTTTTTCGATACGGCCGATCTATATGACAAGGGTTTGAACGAAACCTATGTTGGCGAGGCACTAAAATCGATACGGAAAGAGGTCGTTATCGCTACAAAAGTGGGAAATCAATGGCGGTCTGACGGAAGTTCCTGGGACTGGAATCCTACGAAAGAATACATTCTAAAGGCGGTGGAACAAAGCCTCCGTCGATTGCAGACCGATTATATCGATTTGTATCAACTGCACGGTGGTACCATAGACGACCCGATAGACGAGACAGTAGAAGCCTTCGAGCTGTTGAAGCAACAAGGGAAAATCAGGTGGTATGGAATATCTTCTATTCGGCCAAACGTTATTCGCGAATACGTAAAGCGGTCTAACATCGTATCGGTTATGATGCAATACAGTCTGTTAGATCATCGCCCGGAAGAGGCGGTGTTGAACTTGTTGGCCGATCATGATATCAGTGTAATCAGTAGAGGTGCCTTAGCGCAAGGTAGATTACTCGGAAAGAAAGAAGGGGATTACTTGCAATTCACTTCGAGCGAAGTGGCCAAGGCTGCGAAAGCCGTTCAAAGAATAGCGATCAAACGCGGAGTGCGCAATGCTACGGTAGCCTTGGCCTATGTGCTTGAAAATCCCGCAATAGCAACGGCAGTAACTGGCTTTCGCACGGAAGAGCAGCTAGACGAGGGCTTGAATATTTTGAAAAATAGACCGCAGTTATCGTCGGATGAATTGCGGGAGCTGAAGGCGCAAGTTCGAAGCTTTGCTTACGATAGTCATAGATAAGATAAACTCACAAACCAAATAAAATCAAGATGAACTATAAAAAACATGTACGCAGAGGCTTGATGGCTTTAATGGCCATCGTTTTTACAGCCAGTGGATTAAAGGCACAGGATCGGCCGGAAGAGAAATTAGGATGGAAACTAGGGGCGCAAGCCTATAGTTTTAATCGATTTACCTTCGCAGAGGCGCTTGCGAAAATTGACAGTTGTAAATTGAAGTATGTTGAGGCCTATCCGGGACAGACTATTGGCGGCGGTATAGAAGGTAAGATGGACTTCACCATGAGTCCGGACAAAAGGGCGGAGGTGCTACAGTTGTTGAAGGATAAAGGGCTCACATTAGTGGCTTTCGGTGTAGTAAACGCCAATTCAGCTGAAGAATGGCGTCAGCTTTTCGAATTTGCCAAGGCAATGGGCATTAAAAACATCAATACGGAGCCAAAACAAGAGGACCTGCCTTTAATCGGCAAATTGGCTAACGAGTTTAAAATAAAAGTATCTATTCACAATCATCCTAACCCAACTCATTACTGGAGTCCAGAGATCGTGTTAAACGCCATTCAGCTAGCAAATAGCAAATATGTGGGTGCATGCGCAGATATCGGTCACTGGGTACGTTCGGGCTTGGATCCTATCGAATGTCTACAGAAGTACAAAGGGCATATTAATCACTTGCACTTTAAGGATTTAAATGAAAAATCAAGAGATGCCCATGATGTACATTGGGGCACTGGCGTAGGAAACATAAAGGGCGTCATGCAAGAGCTGAAAAAGCAGAAGTTCAAAGGCATGCTTTCCGCCGAGTATGAGTATAATTGGTTAGCCAACTCTGCTGATATAGCTGTCAGCGCCGAGAACTTTAGAACGTTCGTCAAAGAGCTGAAATAGATTGAACGGAATTTTTAAGGTCAAAGTGCCTTAAACTAACAATATAAAGGCCATTGCATGCGTTGCAATGGCTTTTTTTATTATTGCCTTGCTATGTAACGTCGCAACTATTAGCGCTGTTGTTAATCGCGAAAAAATAACAATCCTTTAACAATTACACGACTTTCTGTTTACCGTCCCATTCTAATTTTATAGAAAGAAAGCTTATTTTTATGGATCTTATTCTCCGTGGTAAACTAAGCAGCAAATGGATGAACCTCTTTTTTATAACCTGTCTTTTGTTTTTAGCGGTAAAGCGGTATTTCCAGATCTGCCGCGTACCAATGCAGAGCAGCGCATTAATCAGTGTGGCGTCTCATGTCGATTGGGAGTTGCCAGCTAACTATGAAGGTGAGTTCTCGGTAATTACCTATAACATAGCAGGGTTACCTCAGATCATCTCCAGTGCGGTTACCGAACGCTCTTCCAGCATTGCCGAAATTGGTCGGCGTCTAAATGATTACGATATTGTTCACGTTCAGGAGGATTTTAACTACAACAGCTACTTATATTACGGCGGAAATGAGCATCCTTTCAAAACGAAAACTAAAGGGGCGGTCCCTTTCGGAGACGGTCTTAATACACTTTCGAAATATCGTATAACAGAAATACGAAGGATCCCTTGGAATAATTGTACAGGCGCCGATTGCTTAACGCCAAAAGGTTTTACTTTCAGTAAGATAGAAGTAGGTAAAGGGGTGTATATCGATTTTTATAATGTGCATGCCAATGCTGCAGACGATCCTGCTGCTGCAGCAGCCCGACGAAAGAATATGATTCAATTGTCAAATTATATTAAAGAACACTCCGGCGATCGAGCCGTTATTGTGATGGGCGATTTAAACGCTCATTTTTGCTATGAACACGACAATATTCGCGATCTGCTTTCGCAGAATCAATTGAAAGATGCTTGGATATACCTGAAAGGGAACGATTGTTTTCCAACTTTTAGAGAATTTGTAAAGGAAGACATTCTAAAGCTGAATGATGACTGCGAGTCTATTGACAAAATACTTTACCGAAGTAGTGCGGAATTGCTACTTACCCCCAAGGCGTACCGCTTGGAAAACGAGAAGTTTAACACCAAGGACGGTATCCCACTGTCCGACCACTGTCCTGTTAGTTTGTCGTTCGGTTGGAGACAATTACAGTGAGGACTTAATTATGCAACTTTAAAAATTCTTTATAGTATGCTTTGGCCATTTTTTTCCAACCATAGTTCCTTTTTGTATAATTGACGGATGCCGCTATTTTTTCTTCTGACAAAGGCTGTCCCATGAATTCGTTTAGTTTTTGAATCCACTCTTCTGCGTGCCCGCTTTTTAACAGAATACCGTTTTTATTGTTTTTAATGGCATCAGGAATGCCTCCGGTGCGGGCAGCAAATACCGTCGTTCCGCATAATGCCGCTTCCAAACAAACCAGTCCAAAACCTTCCATGTCGCCTTTTACCTCAATATTTGGCATAATAAATAAGTTGGAATGATGTAATATGTTTAAGATCTCGTCAAAGGGGAGTCTACCCAAGTGCTTCACTCTTTTCCGTATTTCTACTTTGTTTAACAATTGACGCAGCTTCGGCTCGTCTGTGGGAGCTCCGAGAAACAAGCCGATCCTGTTTCGGATAAAGGGAGGTAGTAACCTCAAAAAGCGCTCCTGTTTTGTAGGTTTCCAGTGAAATGGCCCGATAAACAACAGGAGATAATCGTGCTGCAAATGCGGTATAACATGCTCTATAAACCAAGAAAAACCTTTCCTTTTAACGGGTCTGCCCATGGCTACCAGCAATTGTTTTCCCCGTATATCAAGGTGGTATCTCGACTGAAAATCGTCATAAAAACTCAGCGAGAATTTATATGTAAGGATTTTCTCGTCTACCCCGTTCGGAATCACCCGTAACTTTTCATCCTGAATGCCGACGGCACGTGCTATACTGGCGGTGGCTTTACTCACCGCCAATATAAGATCAAAACGGTTCATCCTGGGAAGAACAAATTTTTTATATAAATAGCTCGGAAAAACCACATCCAAGCCATGGATTGTAACCGTATGCTTAACGCATCTATTAAACCTACAACACAACAGATAATAAGATGCAATCAACGCGTCGTTAAAGTGGATAATTCGAATGGTTGGATATTCGTTAAGGTAGCGTCTAATGTTGCGTCCAAGCGTTAGAAAAAAGTGGAGTCTGCTCCCTATTCCTTTATAAATTAAATCGTGTGCGATGCATAACCTTTTCATACCCACTATGAGTTCAAAACTATGTTTTTCCATACCGCCTGTGGCGGGAGGATGCTTGTGACTGACGAAAAGAACCTCCATAAGTGATTATAGTGCTTGAAAATTGGCGCTTCCCTTGTGATAAACTAAATAACTTATACCGCCTAAAAATAACCAGATGAATTGACGAACCCTTCGCAGGACAGATACGCTAAGCCATATGCTGCCGGTGATACCCACAAGTCTTAGCATAAATTGGTTGCCATATTCTTCAACGCCTATTTGGCCCGGAATAATAGCGCCTGCCGACTTAAAAAAGATGACGCCCATATCCATTGCTAAACTTTCGGCAACATGGACGTCGATATTTAAAAACTGAAGAATGAGTAAAAACTCCAATGAGCCGGTTAGCCAGTGAAGAATAAAGAACAAAAAGGATAACAATAACGCCTTTTTTTCAAGGCGATAATACTTCCTTGTTTCATATATTGTGTTGTTTAACGTTAAATGGAAGGGATCAAGGTATTTATTAGAGAATGTAGAATATTTTGCCCAGCCGGGTTTGATCAAACAAAAGAAGAAGACAAGCAATAATCCAGCGAGAGATAAGGCTACGGTCAGGTAGGTATAGAGTAGCCTTGTCGGCTCACCCGAATCTTCGTCACCGCGGTATAGGAGAAAGGGGAGAGCCAGGGCCGATAAAAGAAGCTGGGAGACTATCATTAGAAAGCGAGAGACCACCACCGATTTAATAACAACCGTTCTTTCGATTCTGTAAGGTTTTAATAGTTCGATTTTCAGGAAATCGCCGCCTATAATGCTGCCGGGGTTAAACAGGCTCACCGTTTCGCCAATCAGTCTGACCCAGAATAATCGGTAAATGGTAATTTGCTTTCGCTGTTGACCCAGGCAATAAGCCCAAGCAATCGTGCCGAATAAATATGCTAGCGATGTAAGTACTAAGATCCAGCAGAAATTCCAGCCGACTAGCTTGACGGATTGAAATAATTGTTCACTGTCAAAGTGGCGCGCGTAAAGTGCTAATGATATCCCGACAGACAAAAATAATATGACCTTAAGAACTCGCAGCATTCGGCGTCAAGACGTTAGTTTGTAAATATTTGGGATTTTTCCCAATTGTTCTATGTCATGGAAGTAAATGGCCGCTAAGCTATTCCAGTCACGTTTTGCACTTTCCTTCAATCCAAGTTCTTTAAACGCTTGATAAACAGTTTGTGTATTCAGCAGTATTTCTATGCGGTCAACAAACTCATCCCCGTTATTAGGATCACAGGTAAAACCGGTCACACCGTTCTCTATTAAATCTCTGGATCCTCCACCGTTCGCAATAATGCATGGTAAACCCGAAGCCTGCGCTTCCAATATCACATTACCATACGCTTCACTAACAGAAGGAAATATAAATATGGTGCTGGAGGCATAAAGCGTAGCTAATTCTTCATGGTCAACATGTCCTAAGAAAATAGCTCCCATCATCTGATGTTCGCACGCTTTTCGAGCTGAACCGTCGCCCACAACCAAAAAGTTGCACTTAATTCTCCGCTGCTTAATTAAACGAAATATACAAAAAAGCATTTCTAAGTTTTTCTCCCATACTAAACGGCTGACGAATAGTAAGGTAGGAAGCTCGTTTCCGGTTATTTTTTGGAGTTTTGTCAGATCCTGTTTTTGTGGATTAAATAAATTACTATCAATTCCCCTTTCCCATATTTGCATCCTAGATGCGTGAACGCCGTGACCGATCAGCTCCTGTTTGATGCTTCTTGTCGGAACATAAATATAGTCGCACTGATTATAAAACAGTTTTTTTGTAAGCGAAACGAATTTTTTCGCTGGACCTATAAGAAAAGGTATATGCTTTAAATAGTAGTCGATATAGGAGATAAAGTGCGTATGGTAAATCGTAATGACTGGAATATGCCGTTTGCCCGCATAAGCGGCCGCGAAATGCCCCAGGAGTGACGGTGTAGCGATATGTATGATATCAGGAGTAAAATCATCAAGCCGGCGTGTTAACCGCCGTTTAACGAAAGAAGGAATCGACAGAGAGTAATTCCGGTTTGAAGGAATTTTGATGGTTGGAACTTTTACGGATTCAAAGTGTAATAGTCGGTTAGGACCATCACCGTAAATGAATATAAACTCGAAGCGATCCGTTGGGATTCTTTTAATTAGCTGAAACATGGTTCTGGATGCACCGTCTTTATCCTCATGTAAGATTTCAGCGAAGAACGCTACTTTAATTTTTGACATAGCCTATATTCGGTATATCTATAAAGCTAGGTGTTTAAATTAATGACAACATTAATCAATTGTTATGAATTCATCATATGATGGAAGATATTCTTTTAACGAGCTCGTTTTTTTCACAAAGGCGTAATGCTTTTTTAAAATAGTGTTAATGCAGGTGCTGTAGATTTGTATCAGAGTTAAATAGTAATTGATTCATGTAAATTAGGTTTGGTTAAAATTGGGAAAGGCTCGCTGCGAAGCGTGCCTTTTTTTTATGGACTTTTCTTTGTTTTTTTGAGCGTTAGCGTCATTTTGCCGTAATCTATGACACCTCGATATTGCGTCAATATGTCGCCTCCGATTACGCCGATCACCGGATCAACAGAGAGGTTTTCGTAAGCAAAATTAATAGATGACAGATCCAGCACGGCGACTTCGAAATTTTTCAAATGAAAAGCGCCTATTTGAATGTCTGGAAGCTGCCAGGTAAAGCTCTCCATACTGGTTGTACCCAGTCCTGTTGAGACCCGATCACTGCTTTTGAGCCGTTGAGTGCCGATATGGCGTTCTACGATAGTTTTATCAAATACGGTTTTTGAAGCCCCAGTGTCTAATACGGCTTTAAAATTTTGTCCGAAAACAACAACTTCCACTAATAAGTGGAAGCCATCGTCTTGCAGATTTAATAATGCTAGTGGTATTTTAATCATTAAGATATTAATTTTAGATGATCTTACTTTCTGAAAGTACATTGTTCATACTCCTTACAGCCTCGGCGCTTTGTTTGAATTTAGCTTTTTCTTCTTCGTCCAACTGGAGTGTTATTATTTTTTCAGCGCCGTTTTTGCCGATGATAACCGGAACACCGAGGGTGATATCACGCTCCTCATAGTCGCCATCCAAATATACCGATGCAGTAAACAGCTTTTTCTGATCTCTTATGATACTTTCCACCATCGAAGCGATAGCAGCTCCGGGTGCGTACCAAGCGGAAGTACCAATGAGCTTGGTTAAGGTAGCTCCACCAACCATGGTGTCACTTACAATTTGCTCTTGCTGTTCCTTTGATAGAAACTGGGTAACAGGTATACTATTCCAGGTGGCGTGCTTTACGAGTGGGATCATTGTGGTGTCTCCATGTCCACCGATGACAATTGCGTTTAAGTCCGAAGGCGATGCGCCGGTTTGTTGACTGATCTGATATTTAAATCGGGCAGAATCTAAAGCGCCTCCCATGCCAATTACCCTATTTTTTGGTAAGCCCGTAGCTTTGAGTGTGAGATAGGTCATGGTGTCCATCGGATTAGAAACAACTAGAATAATGACCTCTGGCGAATATTTTAATAAGTTTTCGGCAACCGTTTTGACAATATCTGCATTGGTCCCGATTAGTTCCTCACGAGTCATACCCGGCTTACGTGGTATACCTGAAGTGATAACAGCGACAGTTGATCCTGCGGTTTTTTCATAATCATTCGTCACTCCAGTAATCTTTGTGTCGAATCCCAAAAGGGCCGCAGTCTGACTAATGTCTTGGGCCTTGCCTTCGGCCACTCCGTCTTTTATGTCAAGGAGTATCACTTCTTCCGCAAGTTCCTTTCTAGTGATGTTGTCTGCAGCGGTTGCGCCAACAGCACCGGCGCCAATGATGGTTATTTTCATAACTTTATGGATTAAATAATGCTTTAAACTATTGTTTTTACCTCAGTTCCGCACGTCGGTAAAATAACAAAAAGGATCGGCAATGGCAAGTCGAGTTGTCAGTTACGTGGTCGACGGCTTTTAGTTATCACGATAGACCAATAAGTTAAGTCGGTGATAAGTTTTAAGTAAGCAGGAGCCTGCGCTGCTGCCGCTGCTTACTCAAATACTTAAAACCAAAAACTTATCACATATAACTAAAAAGGATAACCTATTGCCAAATTGAAGACTAAATTGTCACGGCGCCAATCGGGGTCTCGGAAATTGATTTTATTCAATACCCAACGTTGGCCGTCGGGTAGGTAAGGGATGCGAAAAGGAATGGCCAGATCGGTTCTTAGAATTAAGAAAGTCAGATCAAAGCGTAGGCCTAATCCTCCACCTACCGCAAATTCTTTATAAAAATCCTTAGAGAACTTACCCCCCTGAAATACAGTGTCCGCATTTTGAAGCCAAATATTTCCGACGTCAACGAATGCTGCCCAATCTAGGATACTGACAATTTTCGCTCGATATTCTAAGTTAAATTCCATACGGATGTCACCCGTCATGTCCGGAACGAAGTTATCATTTCCGAAGCGTTCCGGATTATAAGATCCCGGTCCGATAGCTCTGGCCCGAAAGGCACGCAAGCTGTTGGGGCCACCAGCAAAGAACTGTTTAGCGTAGGGTAATCGCGTCGAATTCCCATATGAATAGCCATAACCGAATAATGCACGCGCGGCGAGTTGCTTGTTTTGGCCTAGCTTCATGTAGTGGCGGTATTCGAGCTCCGTCTTAATATATTGGGAGAAGGCCGCATTGAAAATACTATCTTGCCTGCCTTTACGTACATTTGATCCCAAAATTAAGCCGACCGTATTTGCGGATAAGTCCAATCCCCCCGAAAAATAGGAAGTGTGCGTCCTATCGGTTTCCATTGTGTTCGTGTAGGTGAATTTATAATTCGGACCAAACGTAAACTGCCTATCGATGGCCCGTTGTAAATAGGGAAACTCGGTTGCTAAGCTATCATAAAAACTTGTAACGTTAACGGGTTGTACATATGCTATATCCAAAATGTTTAGTTGGTGCGTTTTTTTAGCCGATTCCTGCCAATTGTATCCCCAAGCAAATCGTAAGGAATTCAAACGGTATGCCTGTCGTCTATTCAGGAACTCATATCCCACTAAGGTCGTTGTATGAGGTACAAATCGGCGGGTCGGTTCCCAACCGAAGGGTGCAATGATACGCGGCCAAGTAAGTGCGGCCTCTAATCCATACCGATAGAAATTCGAATTTATATTGACGCCTCCACCAGATTGTACTTCGTAACCTCCGTATGCAGTCAGACGCAATAGCTCAGCCCCTTTAAAAGCATTCCGGTGGCTCCAGCTTACATTGACTTCCGAGCCGTTATATACTGCTGCCGTTTTACCCAATAATTCGACCCGTACTGCTTTCTTTTGTTGAGGCGTTAAATAATAATGAACGTCCAGTTTATTGGTCGTTCCGCGGTCAACGGGAATGAAATTGTTCTTTACGAATCGAAAAGTTCCCATACCAACAAGCTGACTGATTGTTTGGTTCTGTTGATCCCGATTGTAAAGATCGCCTTTGTGAAAGGACATCGTGCGGGCAAGGGCAAACTTGCGGAAAGTGCGGTTTGGGTCTATAAAATAGTACCCTTTATACTCTTCGGATTCTTCCGGTGTCGCAATTTCATAATTACCCTGCGTTAGTGAATATTCGGGATATATAAAAACGTTATTGATAGTATACGGTTGCTTGGCGTTTTCCGGCGTCTCCTTCTTCAGTTTGACGTTCATGTCAACCATGTGGTCGCCGATCATGCTATCCACTTGTACCAAAATGTGGTCAGGACTGAAGAAATAATATCCCTTTTCTTTAAGGACATTGTCTATCCGCTCCCGTTCAGCTATGATTCGGTCCAGGTTATAAGGTCGGCCAGGCTGAAGTAAGGATTCTTTTTGGGCCTGTTTTAATACCTTTCCTATCTGCGTGTTTGTATCGGCCTCATAGGTAACCTTATTAATGCGATAAATCTGATTGGTTGTGGCTACGTAGTTTAGCGTTGCCTTTCTGTTTTCGATAGAGGTGTCTGCAGTCACGTAAGCATTAAAGAAGCCGATGTTCTCAAGTCTGTTTCTGACAAGATTTTCGTTATAGGCAACATTGACATCCTGCAATAACACCGGTGGTTCACCCACCTTCGTTTTGAGCCAATGTTTAAAACCTTTGTTTTTCGTAGGTTCACCAGCGATGTTGTAAAAATAGAGCTTTGGACGCATGCCTAAAATGGACTTATTGGGGCGGGGCCTGAGTACCCCTTCCAGCTGTTCAGTTAACGGGCCTCTAAACCGATCGGGAATTGAATCGTTATTTAGCTCTACCTCACCTTTTACATAAAGGTTCTCACCTTCCTTCAGGTATTTAACATTACTACAGGAAGCAAAAAGTATTAAAATAGCTATGTATATATAAATTCTACCACTCATCGCTGCTTTGTTCTTGTTTTTGCTCTGTGAATTCTTCATCATTCCGATAGGCTTTGTTCAAATTTTCAGGATAATCTGTCTCAGTCGGACGTTGCTTTTTGTCCTGAGGTAATTCGTTATCCTCAACTTCGTTGTTAGTTTGATTGTCTTGACGACGTTTTATGCTGTCCTGATTACTCTTTTCTTCCTCATCATTCTTATCAAAATGCTCCTTCAGCTCTTCTGCTCTTTCGTGGTTGAGCTTTTGAAGACGCTTTGCACTCATAAACAATTCCCTAAACTCATCGTAATTCATGTTGATGATGAAGCCTAGTCCGGTTTCGATAAATTGACCTTGAAGCGTCACCTGGTATTGGTTCTTTCGGTAGACCCGCGCTATATACCGTCCATCTCTTGATAATTGATATTCTACCGAGATATCACCTGCAATATTGGTCGCTTTTTGCCCCGGCTGGGTAGCACCTTCTAACTCAAAATTCGAGCCAACGGTAACTTTTAATCGGTTATCCAACATTCTTTTGGAAACACCCACATTCAAATCGGTTCGCGTTTGCGCCTGACCAGTACTATAATCATCCGCCGTAGATTGAAGATCGAAATTTAATTCAACCCCGGCAATGAGATCGCCCGCTAGCTTGTTTAGCTGACTCGTCAGCAAGCTACTAACACTCGACCGAACCATCGTTTCCGTGCTAGATCCCCCAGCGCTAGAGAAAGGATTTTCTGCTATAAACCTGCCTAGTACAATGAGTGCAAAGGTCTGTTTATTCATTTCCGACGGATTGTCTCTCAGCTGTGCGAGCTTGGATTCTACAGTTTGCGTGACGTCCTGCGAAACGGTGCTCGCATTTCCTCCGGTTCCTAAATCAATATCAAAAGATATCTCAGGTTTTAGCATTTTTCCGCCAATATGCAGATTAACATTAAAAGGAAGTCGTTGCCTGTAATAATTCGCTTGTGTACCCGCAACTTGGTTTTGTACCAAATCGATGGGTTGTGCCTGTAAGGTGTAGATAGCCGTCATATTGAGGTCTGCATCCATTACATCGCCGCCCCAAGTAATTGTGCTTCCTTTTTTGAAATCGAACCTCCGCTTAATCATATTAAAGGACAGGGCATAATTACCTTCTTCGATCTCATAGGTTCCGGCCAGGGTCATGTCGCCGCCTGGATTGATGCCGAAATTGAGTAAAGCTTGGCCTTTAACGAATAACTGATCTCCCGTTCCCGGATCAACGATCACCGTAAATGCCGCATCTTTGTCTACATCGATATTTAGCGATATGTCCATTCCGGTAATGGCACTGCTTTTCGTCTCAACGGTGTCATAAACAGCTAATAGCTCCGCGCTGTCTTGCGCGCCCAGACTCGTGAATTCTACAATTCCCTCCCGTTCTACCAATCCAGGGTCCGTTTCCGGCATTGTCAGCGTCATGTCGGTGTTTTCGTTTACTCTTAACGTCCCATTGACAGTAGGACTTGCAGCTGCACCACGAATACGTAAATCGGTGTCGATGTTGAGTTTTCCATAGAACAGGTTATTGTCTACTTCAGTCGAATTTAAAACCTGGAAGTCGTTCGCTTTAATGTCCATGCCGAGCGCAAAGTCGGTATAGGTGCTTGTTCTGACACTCCCATTGATAACAGCCTTATTTCCTATACTGTCTGTTAAAGTGAATTGTCTAAAGCTTAAGCCCTGGTTATTAAAATTTATCCGTTGCTGATCCATGCTGAACGTGGCATTCAACATAGAGATATTCATTTTCGCTTGGTTAAAGACCAAATCCCCATTAATTGCCGGAGCATCCATGCTGCCCGTTATATCCAGCTTTCCGGAAATACCGCCTGATGTACGACGGAGATTGCCAAAGCTGAAGGCTTCTATTGTACTCATTTTGAGGTTGTTGACTACCAAGTCAAAATCCATCGTCGATTCAGCATCCAATGGGGTGATATAGTCGCCGCTTAACCGAATATCGTTTCCACCTCCCTGAATGGTAATGTTTGCATTATAAGTGTTCTCTTTTGCATTATTGACTTGCAAGCCAATATCTCCTATGGTGTCATTGCCGAAATAGAAATCGTTGATTGTTATATCAGATGTAAAGACCGGATAACCATCGAGACGGTCGACTAAGGCACTGCCGTTGATTCCCCCTCCTAAGTCGAGATTTGCACTCTCAACCATATTCGCGAAGGTTTCTATACGGAAGTCTTTAAAGTTGACTGCCAAAGGCGAATTTGGGACGGAGTCTTGGGAGGATATCATCAGTTCTTTTCCGTTCTGGCTCAAATCAAAATGAGAGGCCAGCAACCCGCTTTTGCCAAAACTAATGGAGTTTTGCGGGTTGACAGACCATTGGTCATAGTTTAACATTAATCCGCCCTCTTTTAGAGAGAATACGAAATCTTTGGCAAGCGCTTTTAAGTTAGCGCCTAAATGATATTGTTCTTTGCCGCTTTTATCTTTGATCCACAAGCCGGCATCGATAGCGCTGTCTTTTATGGTACCGCTTAACAAGGTGTTGTTTATTTCGATACTCGACAGCTTGATGCTATTAATTAATGCGGCATAATAGAGGGTACTGTCCAAGGTGTTGACATCAAAACTTACGTTTTGTATTTCGGTTCCACCGTATACGGCTTTTGGGGCAACGCCTTTGATGTTAATTGATTTCGTTTCGCTGTTGAAATTTCCGTCTAGGGTGACTGGCTGCATCTCTGTCAATTCCGGCATTACGCGAATAATAAGTGGCGATCTTCTGAAGGTAGCTCCGAATTCAATTTGGGCTGGATCATAAGCGGGGACGGTATCCGGCAATCCCGTTTTTTTATCGACGCTAGGGTTGGGATTATAGTAAGCATTAAGCACATCCTGGAAGGCGTATGAGAGCGAACTTAAGCTGTATGACCCGATCATGTGTGCGGTAAGAAATTCAGAACGCAACTGCACAAGATGTTGGCTGCTATCCGATTGTGCGATTACGCTGATGGTATCCAAGACATATCGATCGGTATTATAAGCGATAATCGCCTTCGCTAAATCCAGGCGTCCATTTAGGTAGTCCGGATCCGCTGAATCGAAATTGGCGGTCAAATTACCATGGAATCGGATATTATCGTTGGTGAGTTTCAAGTTTTTTGTATTGATGCTGTCCACCAGCAAATCCAAATTAAACTTCGGATATTTCTCTTTTAAGTCGGCAAATGCCTGCATTTCCATGCTTATGTTCGGATCTGTGCTGCTAAGAGTAGCTTCTACATCGCCGTTATCCGCTTTAGCCCCTAAATTGATATCGGTATATGTGTATCCCATCGCTTCAGCACTGATCAGCTTTGCTTTCACATCGGCCACCAGCTTCGACGGATCAAGGCCTTTTCCATTGATTTGCGCAGCAAACGATATTTTGCCCAAGGTTGAATCCATCTTCATTAAATGGCCTACATTCACGTCACGTATATTAATATCTGCATCGTAACTGGTATCTCTGTGTGCGGCATAATTTGCTCGCAAATCGGCACTTCCAATAGTGGATTGAAGATGCATATTAGTAGCAAATTGATTGAGTCCGCCTTTGAACAAACCATTCAAACGCAGCTCCCTTGGCAATTCAATACTGTCGGGAAGCATACTTTTTGCTATTAGACGATCGAGATCCCTTTTACTGGTTTGCAGGTTTTTTAGGTTTAAGTCGGCATAAAGCCTATCTACATCGGGCAGTCCTCTCACAGACGCGCTGGCCTGCAGGCGCGTTTGGTCTAATGTGCTAAATTCAACATTTGGAATTTGAAGATTATCTACGCGGCCTTTTATTTGTCCATGGATAAAGAAGGTATGTGCAAGGAGGGGGCTCATTATCTCCATGGTGTCGAGGCTGGGCACCAGCAGGACGACATCTTTCATACCTAATTTACTCTTTTGGATATTTATGTCCAGTTGGATTTCGCCGAGGCGATCGGTAATCTGCTCCAAGGAAGGATAACTTACGCTCGCGTGATTTCTGATAAGTGTATTAGGCGTTTCAATGTACAGGTTTTCTGCAGTAGCACCCTTTTCCGTATAAACGAAGTCGGCTTCCGCTTTATTGATTGCAAAGCCACTTCTGTCTTTGAAGTTGAGCTGCTTCAGCTGGCCGCTTATTGAGTCGATCGAAAAGAAAAAATTGGACATCTTCAGGTCCACGTTTGTCACATCGAGGTTTCCATAATCCATTCCCTTCGCAATTCGGGGTTGATTCGCGTCGAAATAAGCCAGTCTATTTTTTCCAACAATCAAGTCTCCTATATTTACCTGCCAATTCATAGGCGCGGTTTGTATGGTGTCGGCTGTAGAGGGGCTAGAGGCTTGCTTTTGTATTTTTCCGAATGCAATTTTTGCCGTGTTATCGTCCAATACGATTTGTTTGATGTCTATTCGCTCGCCGTTCAAGTCGATACGGTTGAAATCAACCAAAAGGCGATTGAAAAGAATGCTGGCATTTAGCGCGCTCACTTCGTCTATGTATTGCGCTTTAATGTCCTCGAAGTTTACACTACCAAGTTGAATATCCGGAAGGGGCGCTTCTTCTCCTACAGCCTGTTCTACACCAAGGTCATCCGTGGAAGGCGCATCTGACGAGTCGGCAACGGCCCATTGTTTGACAGCAGTATTGATTCCTTTTACGTTGATCTTTGGAATCTCAAAGCGCATATTGTTTAAATCGAAGGTCTTGATCCTTGTATCGAAATGCCCTAAATTGAAATCGGCGCTTGTACCGATTACATCGTCTTGATAGACAAGACGAATGCGATCTAAGTTGATACGGTCAATGGAAAACTCCATGGCCGAAGTCGTGTCTTCCGGTTTAGGCTCCGTTTGCTCTTCACTTACAAACGCACGCACAATGTAATCAAAGTTAAAACTACTGTCGGGCAGCGTTCGATCAATTTTAGCGGTAATGCCCCTTAAGTCTATTTCGTTTATTTCTACCTTGTTATTTAGAAGCTTAAGTAGGCTGATATCAACTTTTAATTGATCACCAGCAAGCAGTGTATCCTGTTTTTGGTCTTCAAAATAGACGCCCTCAAGCACTAGTAATTTAGGTAAGTCCAGGGAAACCCGTTCAATTTTGACAGGCGTCTCGATCTTTTTCTCTAGATACGATACAACCTGTTGTACTAAAAAATTTTGAACAGCGGGAATACGAATTAAAATGAAGATGAGTAGTACTAAACCAATAATACTGCCAATAATCCATAAGACAGTCTTGAGTGCAATTCTTCCAACCTTATTCAAAATGCTATATGCTTAAAAGTGTTTTCAAATTAGTATGTTTTTTTAATGCCTTTGACAAAATGTGTTCCTTTTCTGTATTGTCAATTGTCCGTCTGATATAGATATCCCTTCATTCACGGGCATTAAATGTTCGAAAAAACAAAAACAAAGGTATTAAACTTTAGTAAAAAACGTTTTAATATAACGTACGTTCTATATCGACTATTATCGACTCTTTATTGCTTTAGCTGCTTTTATGTATCTTTTGCTCCAACATGTACGGTTTTTATGTTACAATCACAGTTAGGTAAGCAGCCACACAACAGTTAGGACGACAACTATTAAGGTCAGCACCCAGAATAAAAGCCAGCCTGCACTTTTATCAGTTTTTTCAAATGCTTCTGGCGCGGGTCCTGGATTCTCTTTGTTAGCAATATAATCCTCCTCAACCTGCGTTTTACTGCTGTTTTTGTCACTTTGAACCATCTCCCTTATAAATTCGCCAACGGTTAACCTTAAAGTCTCTATACCGCTTGTACTTTTTTTTATGTAAACACCACAATAAGGAAAAGGTTTAGCTTGATCAGCGCTTTCTTCTAATATTTAAATAACAAAGGCTTCTCTAGATTGTATTATAGATACAAATAGTTTTAATATGCACACAGATAAAGAGATTAAAGACTGGGTCTGCGCACATATCAGTCAACTTTTAAAAGAGGATAGGGATACCGATGAAACTGAATTTAAAGCCAGTATCACTATACCAGATGAGCGAGGAGTAGCGCATCCTTATACGGTATTTTTAGAACAGAGCGAGTTGGACGGAAAGGAAGAGTGGGTCGTGCGGAATATCGTTAGGCCGGAGCAATTGCAATAATTAGGATACAATGCCTTTATATTGGAACGAATGGCTACCTTCGTATGGCAGTCTAACCATGCTAATATGATGCGTTTATTGTTTAAAGCCACTTTAGTCATTCTTCTCCTTACACAGAAAATTTCATTCGGTCAGGAAATGTTAAAAGTCGCCATCGCCGGCCTCAGTCATGATCATGTACATCTGCTGTTAAACTTATATGAGCAGAAGAAGGTGGATATTGTAGGGATCGCCGAATCAGATCCGCAGCTGGTACAGCGAATGCAAACGCGGTATCATATACCTGATCACTTGATTTTCGAGAATCTTTCCCATTTGTTGGAACGGGTAAAGCCAGCTGTAGTATTAGCATATAATCCGACAGACGAACATGTACAGGTGGCAGAATTATGCATGCCTTTGAAAATACCTGTAATGGCTGAGAAGCCTTTGGCCATTAATAAAAAGCAGGCAAAGCGTATTGCTGAATTGGCAAACGAGCATCACACGTTGTTCCTAACCAATTATGAAACCACCTGGTACAAAAGTAATCAGCATCTTAAAAGGTTAGTTGACGAAAAAGCGACGGGAACCATCACTAAAATGATGGTGAAAGACGGCCATCAGGGACCTAGGGAAATTGGATGTAGTGAGGATTTCCTCCGCTGGTTAACGGATCCGGCCAAGAATGGAGGCGGAGCCTTAATGGATTTTGGCTGTTATGGAGCTAATTTAATGACTTGGCTGAAGAAAGGTGAACGACCAAAGGCTGTCACCGCTATTACCAAACAGCTTAAACCCGATATCTATTCAAAAGTGGAGGACGATGCCACTATTGTTCTAGAGTATCAAGACGGAAGCACTGGCGTGATTCAAGCTTCTTGGTCTTGGCCATACAGTGTAAAAGATTTGCAAGTGTTCGGAGCAGAAGGCCAATGGCATGCGGTAGATGATACCACTTTGCTGAAATATCCAGCACATCAAAAACCATCCAAAATTCAGCTTCCTGATAATTACTACGAAAATCACTTGGCCTATTTACAAGCGATTTTAAATGGCAAGCTTCAATCCGACGACGATTTGTCGTCTTTAAGTAATAATCTTATTGTCGTGGAAATCTTAGAGGCTGCAAAAAAATCTGCTGCTGAAGGCAAGCGTATACTTCTATAAAAGAGAGTCATGCCTAAAAGTTACTTCTCTGTGTTCTGTTAAGGAAAAGTAATGAAGATCCGCCTTACCCAAAATGGGATGTTATGGTCTTTACGTTAAACCCTAGTCAAATGGGTTGAGTTCAAGTTACTAACATTATGTAGATACTTTTATAAAAAGACGGCTGGGCTATACGTGTAAATTTCTGT
Source organism: Olivibacter sp. XZL3 (assembly GCF_004368405.1). Taxonomy (GTDB): domain Bacteria; phylum Bacteroidota; class Bacteroidia; order Sphingobacteriales; family Sphingobacteriaceae; genus Olivibacter. Next base: position 189,447 of record NZ_SBJH01000067.1, on the reverse strand, counting down.
AGTTTTGTGACGTCTTATTGCTCAATCCAAAGTTATTAGCTATGTACTTGATTTTTGATACTGAAACGACAGGTTTACCGAAACGTTGGGATGCTCCTATTACCGATATTGATAATTGGCCTCGCTGTATACAGATCGCTTGGCAGTTACATGACGATATGGGGCGCTTGATTGAACATCAAGACTATCTAATCAGGCCAGCAGGTTTTAATATTCCTTATGATGCTGAGCGGATTCACGGCATTTCTACAGAATTGGCTCAAGAACAGGGGGTTGATTTAGTGGAAGCCTTGGAGAAGTTCAATGCCGCTTTGAGTAAAGCCAAGTTTATTGTCGGACAGAATATTGGATTCGACATTAATATTATGGGCTGCGAATTCCATCGTATGGGGATTGCCACAACGATGGGTGAGAAAGCGGTACTGGACACTTGTACGGAAATCACCGCGAATCTATTGCAATTGCCCGGTGGAAGAGGCGGTAAGTTTAAACTACCTAACCTGACTGAGCTTCATCATTATTTATTTGGAGTGCCATTTGCTGAGGCACATAATGCAACTGCTGACGTGGAGGCCACATCACGCTGTTTTTTAGAGCTTATTAAAAGGCGTGTTTTTACAGCCGCAGAATTAGAAGTTCAAGAGGATTACTTTGAGGTTTTCCGAACAAACAATCCGGAACCTATTGCTGCGGTCGGTTTGCAACACGTTAATCTGAAAGCCGCTTCTGATGAAATCAGAAAACGTTCAAAGGCCGAACAAGACAGCATCTCTCATAAAGATCTCGAAGCGAACCGGCAAGAGCTAAAAGAGGTTGATTACGTTCACCTACACAATCACACACAATTTTCGATTCTCCAGTCCACTATCTCGGTTTCGAATTTAGTTAAGGCGGCAGCAAAGTATAAAATGCCTGCAGTAGCTATTACCGATCATGCAAATATGATGGGAGCATTCCACTTTGTTAGCAGTGTGCTGAATCATAATAAGAGTGCTGAAGCAAAAAACAAAGAGTCAGTAGAAAAGGGAGAAGCCCCTACCGAAGTAATCATCAAGCCCATTGTAGGATGTGAATTTTTCGTATGTGACAATCATGCCGATAAAACCAGGAAAGATAATGGCTACCAAATTGTGATGTTGGCAAAGAACAAAGCTGGTTACCATAATCTGGCGAAAATGTCGTCCATAGCCTATACCGATGGTTTCTATTACGTGCCACGTATTGACCGCAAGATCATCGAAAAATATAAAGACAACATTATTGTTCTATCAGGAAATTTATACGGAGAGATACCAAATAAGTTGCTGAATATGGGGGAGAACCAGGCGGAAGAAGCACTTTTGTGGTGGAAGGAAACTTTCGGTGTCGACTTTTATATCGAGCTGATGCGCCATGGTCAAGAGGACGAAAACAGGGTCAATAGCAGCTTAATTGCCTTAGCAAGGAAACACGATGTAAAGTTGGTTGCAACGAACAATACGTATTACATTGATAAAGAAGATGCGCATTCACATGATATTCTATTGTGTGTTCGGGATGCAGAAAAGCTAGCTACGCCCAAAGGCAGGGGTAGGGGATTCCGGTACGGCTTACCCAACGAGGAGTATTATTTCAAATCCGGCGAAGAGATGAAAAAGCTTTTTACCGACATTCCCGAAGCGATTGCCAATATACAGGACATTGTAGATAAAGTGGAGGTTTACTCGCTTTATCGCAACGTGCTCTTACCCAAGTTCGACATTCCGGAAGAATTTCAAGTGGAGGAAGATAAAGTGGACGGCGGAAAGAGAGGCGAAAATAAATATCTCCGTCATCTCACCTATGTCGGTGCAGCTAAACGCTACAGTGACATTACGCCGGAAATACGAGAGCGACTCGATTTCGAGTTACAAACGATCGAGAAAACCGGCTATCCTGGTTATTTTCTTATCGTTCAAGATTTCATTGCCGCCGCGAGGGAGATCGGTGTTTCCGTAGGACCGGGTCGGGGATCGGCTGCAGGTTCTGCTGTGGCTTACTGTTTGGGAATTACCAACATAGACCCGATTGCTTACGATTTACTTTTTGAGCGTTTTCTAAATCCCGACCGTGTCTCCATGCCCGATATTGATATTGACTTTGACGATGAAGGTAGGGGTAGGGTAATGGATTATGTGATCAATAAGTACGGTGCTAATCAGGTTGCGCAAATCATTACTTATGGTACCATGGCCGCTAAGTCTTCCATACGGGATACCGCGCGGGTGCTTGATTTACCGCTATTTGAAGCAGACAAAATTGCTAAACTGGTGCCGAACCTGAAACTGAACAAGTTGTTCAATATGGATGCGCAAGCACTGAAGAGTGCCTTACGAGCCGAAGAGCTTGAAAGTGTTCGCGAGCTGATTAATTTGGCAAATGGCAATGACCTCGGCGCCGAAACGATCAGGCAGGCAAAAGCGCTGGAGGGATCGGTAAGAAATACGGGAATTCATGCCTGTGGTGTAATTATCACGCCGGATGATATCACCAATTTTGTTCCTGTGTCGACCGCAAAAGATTCCGAACTTTATGTTACGCAGTTTGATAACTCTGTAGTAGAAAGTGCCGGCCTCCTGAAAATGGACTTTCTCGGCCTAAAAACCTTGACCTTAATTAAGGACACGGTTAGTCTGGTCAAGCATACCAAGGGTATCGACTTGAATCCCGACTTTTTCCCGATTGACGACGTGAAGACTTACGAGCTGTTCCAACGGGGCGAAACAGTGGGGATCTTTCAATATGAGTCGCCCGGTATGCAAAAGTACATGAAGGAATTGAAACCGACAGTCTTTGGCGACCTGATTGCAATGAATGCCCTTTACAGGCCTGGCCCCTTGGAGTATATACCCAGTTTTATTCGGCGTAAAAATGGAGAAGAACCCATTACCTACGACTTAGACGCCTGCGAGGAATATTTGAAGGAAACTTACGGTATTACTGTTTACCAAGAGCAGGTGATGCTTCTTTCGCAAAAGCTTGCGGGCTTTACTAAAGGTGAAGCAGACGTATTGCGTAAGGCCATGGGTAAGAAGCAAAGAGATGTGCTGGACAAGATGAAGCCCAAGTTTGTTCAACAGGCGGCTGAAAAAGGGCACGACGAGAAGGTGTTAGAGAAAATCTGGAAAGATTGGGAAGCTTTTGCCAGTTACGCTTTCAATAAGTCGCACTCTACTTGTTATGCTTGGGTAGCTTATCAAACGGCCTACTTAAAGGCGCATTATCCTGCAGAATACATGGCGGCGGTACTGTCCAATAACATGAACGATATTAAGCAAATATCTTTCTTTATGGAGGAGTGTAAGCGCATGGGCTTAACGGTGTTAGGCCCGGATGTAAACGAATCTTTTTACAAGTTCACGGTAAATGATCAAGGTGCTATACGTTTTGGGATCGGTGCGGTAAAAGGTGTTGGTGCCGGTGCGGTAGATACCATTGTAAGTAATAGAGAGCAGGGCAAATACCTTTCCATATCAGATTTTGCGCGGAGAAGCAATCCGCGAACTATTAATAAAAAGGTATATGAAAGTTTGGTATACAGCGGTGCTTTCGACTGTTTTGGTTTAAATAGGGCGCAATTTTTTCACGTTCCCGAAGGTGTGACACAAAACGGTATTGAGCGACTTATAAAATATACGAACGACTATCAATATAATAAGAATAACGCTGCTATGTCTTTATTCGGCGGAACAAGTGACGCTGATATCCCGGAACCTACGTTATCCCCATGTCCGGAATGGGGCTTAATGGAGAAGCTTCGACATGAAAAAAATGTTGTGAGTATGTACATAACAGGGCATCCAATGGACGATTATCGGCTGGAATTAGAATATTTTTGTCAACACAAAGTGAGTCAGCTTCACTTGATTGATAAAATGAAGGCTGGAGCCGGAAAAGATGCTGATAATGGGCAAGACGGCGGGTTGGATCCGCTGGAAACAGGAGAGGACGATATTAAAACTGAATTTGCCAAAATAAAAAATAAAGATTTAGTGGTGGGAGGTATGGTTACCGCGGTATATCATGGCATGACTAAAACCGGCAAACCGTACGGGCGTATGACGTTCGAAGACTATAGCGATTCCTATGAGATGGCTTTGTTTGGGGAAGACTACGTTAAATTTAAGGGCTTCATGAATGAAAATTATTTTTTGCAAATCCGAGGTACCGTGAGTGAGCGTTTTAGGCAGCAGGGTAATTGGGAGTTTAAAGTCACCTCTATTCAATTACTGTCGGAGCTGCGCGATAAAATGGCTAAATCCATAAGTATTCAGGTACCCCTTCACGAATTGAACAATAAATTCGTAGATAGTTTACAGCATATCATCCAAAAGAACCAACAGGAACAGGAAGTTCGGAATTGCCAGCTCAAATTTGTGTTGTTAGATTATGAAGATAAGGTCAGTTTGGAAATGCCGGCAAAAGGTGTGAAGGTTCATCTGAGCAATGAGTTTTTACAAGACTTACGTGCTTTAACGGGCGACAGAGGTTATAAGTTAAATTAGTGTCAGATTGTCAGATGCTATGCTCTGGCAAACCTTTTGAAGGTTATATTTGTACTTAAGAATAGTAAGATATTTGATAATAAACATAGTAAGCACATAAATTAAAAAAGATAATGGCATTAGAAATCACAGATAGCAACTTCGATGAAGTTGTTTTGAAATCAGACAAACCGGTATTGGTGGATTTTTGGGCAGAATGGTGCGGACCATGCCGTATGGTTGGGCCTGTTGTTGAAGAATTGGCAAAAGAGTATGACGGGAAAGCGGTTGTAGGAAAAGTGAACGTGGATCATAATTCAGATATTTCTACGAAATACGGAATTAGAAACATTCCGGCTTTATTATTCTTTAAGAACGGAGAAATCGTAGACAAACAAATCGGTGCGGTTCCTAAGTCCGTCTTAGCTAGCAAGTTAGAAGCACAATTGGTTTAGTCGCCAGTTGTTGGATGTTAGTTATTGGTTATGTGGTAACCGATAACTAACTTTCCCCTTATCAAGTCTTTAAATAATTTTCAGGTTACCTCTTCCTATACCTTACGCCTACGCCACCGTCGCTATACCCTGCGGTTTACCCCCTATACCATATAGGCTGCGCCTCGCACCGTATGGCTTTTGGCCCTAATACCTTAGTCCCTATATTCAATACGTTACCCCTTTAACTTATTTTATCCAGTCCACGCTTAATAATAGTACAAGCACCAATAATTTCCTCCTCGGTAATGATAAGCGGCGGAGAGACACGTAACGCTGTTTCGTGGTGTAAAAACCAGTCGATCATCACGCCATTTTCTGCACAATATTTACTTACCGCTTCTACCTGCTGAAAGGAACTAAGCTGGATACACATCATCAAACCAATTCCTCTCACTTCCTTAATCAGTGGATGTTTCAAGTGTTTTTTAAAAATTTGATGTTTGATCGGAACGGTGTCCATCAGTTTTTCATCGAGAATAACGTTCAAGGATGCCAGCGCAGCAGCGCAGGAAACCGGATGCCCGCCGAAGGTGGTTATGTGCCCTAAAATTGGATTTTCCTTGATAACGTCCATGATTTCTTTTCTTGCCACAAAGGCACCTATGGGCATGCCTCCACCCAGGCCTTTTGCAGTTAGTAAAATGTCTGGGACGATACCATAATGTTCAAAGGCAAAAAGCTTACCTGTTCGTCCGAGTCCTGTTTGAATCTCGTCCAATATCAGTAAGGTGCCGGTCTCGTTACAGCGCTCGCGTACTTGGCGCATATAGCCGTTGTCGGGCACTCGAATGCCGGCCTCTCCCTGAACGGCTTCAAGTACCACGGCCGCTGTACTAGTGCTTATCTTGGCTATGTCGCGTGGCTCATTATATTCGATATATCTTATATTTGGAAGTAAGGGCGCGTATGGTGTTTGATATTTTTCATCTCCCATTAAACTTAAGGCGCCCTGCGTGCTCCCATGATACGCTTTTCTTGCGGCAATGAACTCTGTTCGTCCGGTGAACTTTTTAGCTATTTTCATTGCACCTTCCGTTGCTTCCGTCCCGGAGTTGACAAAATAGACATTATTTAGCGAAGGCGGAAGTTGCGCCAACAGTTTGCTAGCTAAAGCAACTTGTGGTGCCTGTATAAATTCTCCATAAACGGTTACATGAAGATACTTTTCTATCTGTTCCTTGATAGCGCTTATTACCTTCGGGTGCCGGTGTCCGATGTTACTAACTGCAAAACCCGAAACAAGATCCATATATTTTTGTCCTTCAGGCCCATATAAATAGAGTCCCTCCGCCTTTTCAATTTCTATTAAGCGGGGGCTGGTAGAGGTTTGCGCAGTATTTAATAAGAAAAGTTGCCGATTACTTAGCATGGGGATTCTTTAAAAAGTTTTAATGATTCGAAGGTACAGATTAAATAGGAATAAAATGGCCTAAAAGGCCTACGGATCATCTAGTGTGAGGGAATAGGGAATAAGATAGCGTTAGAAAAGCCTGAGAAAAGTTTATGGCAACAACGAGTTTATTCGTTTCTCCTAGCTTTCAGCTCCTGCAATAACTGTTCCCTAAACTCGCGTTCGGCTTCGAAAAACTTAGCTGTTCGCTGCGCATTTATTATCGGAATGAACGCATCACGGTAACGCATCTTTAGTGCTAATACCTCCGAATCGTACTCTAATTCATTTCTCTTTTTACCGGTTTTTGTTCTCCGTTGATGAATTAACATTCGCATTTCTCTTTGATATTGGTTATATAAAGGGAAAAAGCGCTCGGCATCGGCAGGACTTAAGGAAAGCTCCTTTGTGATATAAGCAATTTTCGCGGCCTCAATTTGTTTAAACTGGTGCTGTTGGTCTCTATCTTGAGCCTTTACAGTGAAGATAGAAGCAAGCAACAGCATATATGTAAAAAATAATTTATTCATTTCTTTTAGATACTGTAATCCAAGTAGGCTTCTATATCTTTTTCTGAAAAAGTTGGTTGGTTCATTTGAACAACTCCATCAAATTGAGCTTCGAGCAAAGCGGCATCCCCAGTTTCTCCGTAATATTGCAAATAACTCACAATCTCATTCTCCGGTATGTCTTTCAGTTTGCGTTCAAAGCTGTTTGATTGATATTGAAAAAAGCCATAAACGCCTAAACCGATCGTTATGCAGGCTGCAGCGGCGTAGCGCATCCATAAGGACATATACCGCTTCTTTTTTCTTGGAAACGAAATTTCTCTCGTATTTTCTTCAAGGTTTAGAGGATCTACCGCCGCCTTGATTTTTTCGCTCAATACGTCAAAGTATTGAGGAGGGGCAACAAAGCCGGATGTAGGCACTTCTTTCCTTAGTTCGATGATGAAAGGTTTCTCTTTTACTTCCTCTTGCGAAACAAATTCGTCGTTTTGATAGCTTTCATTTTCTATCCTCGCAAAAATACGGTCACTAAGCGATTCAAAATACTGCTTCGGTACCTCGAAACTAGCTTCTGCATCGGACATGATGGCAACACGGCGCTTAATCTTAGCTTCCAAGGTGTTGAAATAATCCGAAGGCACAATAAATGGCGTATCCTTTGGATTGAGCGGTAACCCTTTTATACCGGCTAAATCATCTTGATAATTACGTTTATTGTCCATAGTGCTCATAGTAACTCTTAGATGTAGACCACAAGAAAAGGTTTAATCGTGATCATTAAAAAATTGCTCAATTTTTTTTACAGCTAAATGGTAGGACGCTTTTAGTGCGCCAACACTCGTGCCAAGAATATCCGATATTTCATCATACTTAAGATCGTCAAAATATTTCATGTTAAAAACAAGTCGTTGTTTCTCTGGTAAAGTCAATAACGCTTGTTGTAATTTCAGCTGGGCCTGATTTCCATTAAAGTAACTACCTGTGGTAAGGGTATCAGACAGGTAAGAAGCAGAATCATCATCTAAGGATATATTTTGACGCTGCTTTTTTTTGTTGAGAAAAGTGATGCATTCGTTCGTGGCAATGCGATAAAGCCAAGTATAGAGCTGAGCATCTGCTCTAAAGTTCGCTAAATTTTTCCAAACCTTTACAAAAACGTCTTGCACGAGATCATCAGCATCGTCATGATCTACCACCAACCTTCGGACATGCCAATAAATCCGTTGTTGGTATTTTTTTAGCAACAAGTTAAAAGCCTCGTTTCGAGTTCTTTCGTTAGAAAATTTTTCAATTATTATTGAATCTTCCATTAGAGGGTTTGATGATTGGTAACAGGCTATCCAAAAGTCGTTTTTTCTGCGTCACCTCGAACCGTGATGAGAGGGCGTTGAGCCCTTGGCTCTACGGTCGAGACGACGGCAGGGTGAAACTCTTGAACACCCTCGTTACCTACACCATTTATTTTCTTTTGATAACCTTTTGTGCTGCGCTTACTATACTGGCTGCGTTAAGTCCGTATTTTTCCATTAACTGTGCCGGTGTACCGCTTTCTCCAAAACTGTCATTAACCGCTACATATTCCTGCGGGGCCGGATTGTTTTTTACCAGCACTTGCGCTACGCTATCTCCTAAACCGCCTAGTCTGTTATGCTCTTCTGCCGTAACCACGCAACCTGTTTTAGCTACAGACTTTAGAATAGCCTCTTCATCCAAAGGTTTAATGGTATGGATATTTATAATTTCAGCGTCTATACCTAAGGTCGCTAACTGTTCGCCTGCTTGTATTGCTTCCCATACCAAATGACCCGTCGCAATGATTGTAACGTCCGACCCTTCATTGACCATCCATGCTTTACCGATTTCAAATTTTTGGTTTGGATCCGTAAAAATAGGTACAACGGGACGTCCAAAGCGTAGATAAACAGGACCATCATGCTCGGCAATTGCAATGGTTGCGGCTTTTGTTTGATTATAGTCGCAAGGGTTGATCACCGTCATGCCGGGCAGCATTTTCATTAGTCCAATATCTTCGAGGATCTGATGTGTAGCGCCATCTTCGCCTAAGGTTAATCCAGCGTGTGAGGCACAAATTTTGACATTCTTTCCGGAGTAGGCTATCGACTGGCGGATTTGATCGTATACCCTTCCTGTAGAGAAATTGGCGAAAGTTCCGGTATAAGGGATTTTGCCACCGATCGTTAAGCCGGCAGCAATACCCATCATATTTGCTTCGGCAATCCCAATCTGAAAGAATCGCTCTGGGAAATCTTTAATAAAAGCATCCATTTTCAGTGAGCCGACTAAGTCGGCACAGAGGGCAACCACATCGCTGTTTTTTTGTCCTACCTCATGTAGGCCAGCGCCAAAGCCTGAACGCGTGTCTTTTTTATCTGTATATGTATATTTTTTCATTTCTTATTATTGAGAGGTGAATGGCCCATTATATGGGAATTAATAATCTCCTAAGGTTTCTTCCAATTGCACAAGTGCAGCAGCGAGTTGCTCATCGTTGGGAGCAACGCCATGCCATTTGTGTGAGCCCATCATAAAATCCACACCGTAGCCCATTTCGGTATGCATGAGTATCATTACGGGTTTGCCTTTTCCTGTACGGCTCTTAGCTTCGGCAAGTGTTTCAGTTAATTGAGCCATATCGTTTCCCTTTGCTTCCAAAACATCCCATCCAAATGCCTCCCATTTAGCTTTTAAGTTTCCTAGCGAGAGAACACGTTCAGTCGGGCCGTCAATTTGTTGACCATTTAAATCGATGGTAGCAATAAGATTATCCACTTTATTGTGAGGCGCATACATAGCTGCTTCCCACACCTGTCCTTCTTGCAATTCACCGTCGCCCATTAAAACATAGACTAGTTTATCGTCGTTGTTTAGCTTTTTTGCACGGGAGGCGCCAATCGCTACCGAAAGTCCTTGTCCGAGAGAGCCTGAAGCTACACGGATCCCCGGTAGATGTTCGTGTGTGGTTGGATGGCCTTGCAAGCGGGAATCGATTTTCCGGAATGTTGCCAACTCGCTCTTATCAAAATATCCGGCTCGAGCCAATGTGCTATAAAACACAGGGGATATGTGGCCATTTGATAAGAAGAAAATATCTTCCCCGATGCCATCCAAATTGAATTTGGGATTGTGCTCCATTTGATGGAAGTAAAGAGCTACAAAAAAATCTGCACATCCCAACGATCCACCTGGGTGGCCCGATTGGCAACCATGTACCATACGTACGATATCCCGACGTACCTGTTTTGCTATGTTTTCAAGCTTTGCTATGTCTGCACTCATTATGAATTTGTGTTAAACGATATTTAAGATGCTAAGATAAATATTTTTAGTTATTTGCTGGCTGTAAGCGGCAGCTTTAGGCCATAGGCCATCAGTAATTTGCTTATTAAATTGTTAGCTATTAACCAGCTCACGAATCTGCTGCGAAGCATTTTTATTGTCGACCTTCTTTACAATGTGTTTGATAATGCCGTTTTCATCAATTACAAAGGTGGTTCTTGCTGTTCCCATATACTTTTTTCCATACATGTTTTTTTCTACCCAAACGCCATAGTCTTCAACTATCTTTTTATCCTCATCGGCCAGTAAATTGAACGGGAGTTCAAATTTATCGATAAACTTTTGATGAGACTGTTCGCTGTCAATGCTAACGCCCAGTACTTCATAGCCTTCCTGAAGGAGCGATTGGTAATTGTCTCTGAAATTGCAGGCTTCTGTCGTACACCCTGGCGTGTTATCCTTTGGGTAAAAGTATAAAATCACTTTCTTGCCTAAATAATCTTTTAACTCTACGGTTTCGCCGTTTTGGTTTTTGGCTTTAATAGCAGGCGCTTTATCGCCTTTTTTTAGTTCTTTCATTTCATTTGTATATTAGTATGAAGTATAAAGACATAGTATCAATAGACTTAAAACCTTAGTTCTATGTCTTAAACCTGTATGTGTCGAGATAGGCTTTAAATCTATGTCCTGTGTCTTAGGTCTTAATATCCTATATCTCATTTAATAAAATCCGCTTCAAACACTTTTTCATTGTCTTTCCAATCTTTAACGCTTAACCGAAACCGATGTCTTCCCTTTGTAAGATCGCTGTCAAAAGTATGCCATAGAGAAGCAGTCTTTGCATTGTATTCCATAAGCACCCATTGATCGTCAATATAGCCGTCGAACGATTTAATTCCCGACAGGTTATCCGAAATCTTAAAGTTGATTCTTTTGTAAGCGCTCAAATTTTTGTTTGAGGAGAGGTTAAGCGACCGGATCACAGGTGCAATCGTATCCACGGTAATATAAAAGCTGCCAAAAACCCTTCCTGTCGTTTTAACAAAACCGTCTTCGTAAACACCTCCCTGTGAATCGCCCTGCGTGTTGACAATCAGCGCTTTTGATTGTAAATGGCTGGGCAGATCACGTGCTTTAATGGCCAGCTTATAGCCCTGATGAACGGGAACCATTCGGTTATGCACATGCTGCAGGGTAGAATATGCACCTTTTGGGCGCGGTCCTTGATCATATTTGAAGTATAGATCGCTATATAGACAACCTTTTGGGATGCTGATCTTTACATCATCACTTTCAAATTGGTTATCTTGTCCATAATAGAAGAAAGTGGTTCCATCGCGATTTTTCTTAGTCAATAGGTATTGCGGATCGTTTCGAACTTCAAAGGACAGTGTGCTGACATTGCCCATTACATCTTTTACTTTGTAAAGCAGCTTATGGTTTTGTTGATCGTTGATGTTAATAATGCCTCTATTGAGGAGTCGATGGTAAATTTCCAGTTTATTGCCCTGTTCAACAAAGCTCTTTTGTATTCGTCTTCTATGCAGGATATAAGAAGCATAGTCGATATGCGAATTAATCGCTCTGCTGTTATCAAAAGAAAAGCTCTCCCAAGCAGCTGTATAGATATTTTTTCCGTCTAGAAAAAGCTCGATGGAATATACGCCGTTTCTATTAGCTGATGCAGAATTGAGGTCGGAAGCAACAATTCCGAAAGCGGTTGGCCCGTTGATGACGATTGTTTTTGCAGGCGTAATTTTGTAATCACCGTTTGCGCCAGAAACTTGGTAGTGCTCCCGCTCGGTGTTTTCATCGTATGTGTCATTTCCCAATCGGTAAACAGTTAATCCGCTGATAGTAGGAGGTACGCGGTCGGGAATCGTCAAGCCAAAAAGTTGAGCATTGATAGCATCTTCGGTTTTCGTATCTCTCAGTTCGAAATGCAGGTGAGGACCTGCCGACCCGCCGGTATTTCCGGAGAATGCGATGACCTCGCCTTTTTTTACAGGGATTAAATCAGCAGGCAAGGCGAAATCTATATCGAAGCGCTTCTCTAAAAAATGTCTTTCTTTTACCGTAGCGGCGATTTTTGGATTAAAACGCTGGAGATGCATGTAGACGCTTGTATATCCGTTCGGGTGTGCTATATAAAGAGCGTTTCCGCCGCCGCCTATCTGCACACGTGCTCTAGCGATATATCCATCAGCCACCGCGTAAACCGGGTAACCCTCTTTTTGATTGGTTCTATAATCAGTGCCCGAATGAAAATGATTGGCTCTTAATTCGCCAAAACTTCCTGCTGCTTGCGGCGCCAAATCAAGTGGCGGGCGAAAATAGTTTTGTGGATATTGCTTTTGTTGAATGCGCGACTCCTGAGCAGTTGCTGAAGAAGTCAGATAAAGAAATATAGTTAAATAATAAAAAAACTTCATTGGCGGTAATTACTTTATATTAAAATCAAGCAACTTTTGATCCTCGATATAGCCTTCGAGGTGATCGCCTATAGATACAGGACCGACGCCTGCAGGGGTGCCTGTAAAAATCAAATCCCCCTTCCGGAGCGTAATGTACATGCTTACGAAGGAAATAATACTTTCAAAAGAAAAAATCAGATTGTTCGTATTGCCCCTCTGGACTTCCTCACCGCTTTTTTTTAAGGAAAAGTTAATGTTATAAATATCTGGAAATTCGCTTTTAGAGATCAATTTACTAACAGGCGCTGAATGGTCAAAGGCTTTTGCGAGCTCCCAAGGCAAGCCTTTTTCTTTATGTTCGGCTTGCAGGTCGCGCGCCGTGAAGTCAATCCCAAGTCCGATAGCGTCATAATAGGTGTCGGCAAATTTACGTTGAACATGTTTTCCTTCTTTGCAAATTCTTATGACAACTTCAACTTCGTGATGAACCTCTTTCGAAAAATCCGGAAGATAGAAGTCCCGATTGTCTTTCAGTATCGCTGTGTCTGGTTTCAAAAAGATGACTGGCTTTTCAGGTACCGGATTATTGAGCTCTTGAGCGTGAGCTACGTAGTTTCTACCAATGGCAATAATTTTCATTCGACTAAATTTGTTTTAAGTTATATGAAGTTGCAAGAGCTTGCGCATCTATTCCTTGTTTTTTGATGCCCCTTGTCGGTTCGCGCTTCATTTGTCATTTACCGTAGTATCTCAAATATAGTTTCAAACCTACTATAAAAAAACTATGCAATGAATTTTTTGGCATTTAATTTAAATAAAAAAAACCACCCGTTTTTAGTGTACGGATGGTTTGAATCAGAAAAGTAATAACAGTTTTATGTCTAAAGCACTTCAATACGTTTAACGATGGTTTCTGTACCGGCAACCACGCGGATAAAGTAAAATCCCTGATTGAGTTTGCTGCCTAAATTAAAAGTGTTGCTCTGCTCGCCTGCAGTAAGCCGTTGCGAAAGCAAGGTGGTTACTTCATTCCCCAGTGCGTCCATCACTTTAATAGAAACGTTGCTGTCTTTATTTAACTTGAAGGACAAATTCAATTGATCAGAAATCTGATTGGGGAAAACCTTTACATTACTCAGCAGTTTTTCATTGTCGGTACCAGCAACTTTTTGCATACCTGTTACGGGAGAGAAGGGTTTGAAACCGAATTGCAGATCATTCGTTTTATAATCTTTATGGTCTGAAATACGGCTCTTCTGCGAAGGCGTTTGTTGCTTACTCGCTGCAGAGTCCATCTCTAAGGTGTATTTCGCCGCGTATGCATCAATTTTTGCTAGCGTAAAAACTACACTTAAAATCGTGAAAAATATGCTATAAAAGTATTTATATGCCATATGTACTGCTTTATTTCTTATTACAAAAACATGGATACTGGACCGTCATAAAAAGGTTGTGTCTACCAGTTAGTTCGACTACAAAAGTATAATAAATATATTTTAATTTTTAGAACAAAGTGAAAAAAAAGAAGTTTTTAACAATTTTTAACAACCTTTTTCGTTTGCGTGTTTTTAGTTGCACGATACCGGGGTATACTTTCAATTAGCAATATAATACCTACATTTGCTCCGTAAATAAGAAAACTTCAATCAGTGGAAAAATCAAGAGATTTACACAAATTAAGCGCGGCGGGCTTATTAGTTAGTTTGGGAGTTATTTATGGAGATATCGGTACCTCTCCTTTATATGTTTTTAAGGCTATTATTGGCGACGACATTATCACGTCGGAGTTGATCTATGGCGGATTATCTTGTATTTTTTGGACATTGACGTTACAAACCACTATAAAGTACGTTATTATAACATTAAAGGCAGATAATAAGGGAGAAGGTGGGATCCTGTCTTTGTTTTCGTTGGTTAAAAGGCGGGCCAGATGGTTGATTTTCCCTGCTATGGTAGGAGCAGCTGCGATGCTGGCAGATGGTATGATTACACCGCCTATCACCGTGTCTTCCGCCATAGAGGGACTAAAGATCTATAATCAAGCGCTCCCTACGGTACCCATTGTCGTCGGAATAATTTCTCTATTATTTATCATTCAGCGCTTCGGAACGTCCGTTGTCGGAAAGGTCTTTGGTCCGCTTATGTTTGTATGGTTTACAATGATGGGCGTGCTAGGCCTGAGGTATTTGGTAGACGCGCCAGAGATTATCGCCGCAATTAATCCCTATTATGCGATTAAACTCTTAATAAACCATCCCAGTGCTTGGATGATATTGGGAGCCGTGTTTTTATGTACGACAGGAGCAGAGGCGCTTTATTCGGATTTAGGACACTGCGGCAGGTCCAATGTAAGGGTTGGTTGGATTTATGTGAAGACTTGTCTATTAATGAACTATTTTGGGCAAGGGGTCTGGTTAGCTCAACATCAAGGTGCCTATTTAAATGATCAAAATCCCTTTTATTTGCTTATGCCGGAATGGTTTCTCACTATCGGTATCGCCATCGCAACGATTGCTGCGGTGATTGCTTCGCAAGCCATGATATCCGGTTCATTCACCTTAATCGCCGAAGCGGTTCGTTTGAACATCTGGCCAAAAGTAAAAATAAATTATCCAAGTAATCAAAAAGGCCAACTCTATGTGCCGTCGGTCAATTTGCTTTTATGGTTAGGCTGTATGGTGGTAATCCTCATTTTTAAAGAGTCGCGCAACATGGAGGCGGCATACGGACTCGCAATTAATACAACCTTTCTTGCTACGACAATTTTAATGGTGGCTTACCTTTTTAAAAAGCACACTCCTCGATATTTGATAGGTCTGTTCTTAATCGTTTACTTAGCTATTGAACTGTCGTTTCTTGTGGCGAATGGCGCTAAAATAGCTCATGGAGGTTGGTTGACCCTATTGCTGGCCAGCGTATTGTTTGCGGTTATGTTATGTTGGTGGTGGGCTAGAAAAATAAAGAACAATTTTGTGCGCTATGTCGATATTGAGGACTATTATCCAATATTAAGCGAATTGACAGAAGACGAAACGGTTCCGCGCTACGCTTCGCAGCTCGTGTATCTAACCAGTGCTAATTTCAGATCTGAGATTGAGTCGAAGATCGTATATTCAATCCTTCAGAAAAAACCAAAACGCGCCGATGTCTATTGGCTCGTACATGTGGACGTCACTGACGAGCCATATACGAATGAATACAAGGTGGATCATCTTATAAAAGGAAAGTTGATACGGATCGATTTTCGTTTAGGCTTTAGGGTGGAACAGCGTATCAGTTTACTATTTCGTAAAGTTGTCGAGGAACTAGTGAAAAATCAGGAGGTGGAAATTACAAGCCGGTATCGTACATTGAGAAAGTACAATATGGTGGGCGATTTCCGATTTGTAGTGCTCGAAAAAGTGGTGTCACGATCAAATAACCTCGGCTTTATGGAGCGGATCATTATGGAAGGCTATAACTTATTGCGGAACTTTAGTTTATCGGAAGAACGCGGTTTTGGATTGGACTCGAGCTTTGTAACGATTGAGCGGGTGCCACTCGTTATTTCTGGCACAAAAGAAATTAATATTAAGCGCAGTTATTGGAAATAAGGTTTTATCCTTCTGAAGACACAAATGACCCCTGGCTAGCATAAGCAGCCGAGCCCGTGTGTATCATCCGAACTGACGCCGATAAGCAATGATTCGTAATGGTTATTCCTTAGCGGTGTTTAATTTCGACCTCTTATAGCCATAGATGAAATAGATGATCAAGCCAAACACCAGCCAGGCCGCGAAAATGATCCAGTTACTGGCTCCCAGTTCCGTCATCAAATAAAGATTTACTAAAATACCTGCTACCGGAAGCGTTGAAAATTCGTGTTTATAGCTAAAAAAAGCAAGGACTGCCCATGTCAGCCAGAAAATAATGGTGAGCGATTTATGTTCAATGATATCCGTATAGGAAAGCGCGCGCCACTCCGCTATGACGGTTTTCCCATAAAACGCAATACCTAAAATCGTTAATAAAAGGGCAAATCCAACGATATATTTGCCGTTTATATAAGGGACACGGAACTTGGACTTTTCAGATATTCCTTGGTGATCTAAATACAGAACACCGCCACATACCAATATAAAAGCGAAGAAGGTGCCGACGCTGGTTAAGTCGACAAAAAAATCCATTCTAAAAAACAAAGCGGGGACGGTTACTACGATACCTGCAATAATGGTGGCAAAGCCGGGCGTCTTGTACTTTGGGTGAATGCTGGCAAATCTTTTCCAGAGTAAACCATCTCTGCTCATGGTCATCCAAATACGGGGTTGACCGAGTTGGAAAACCAATAAGGCACTGGTAATTGCGATAACGGAACTAACTGAAATGACACCAGCCATAAAGTTCAATCCGGTTGATTGAAAAACAAAGGCCAAAGGGTCGTTTACATTTAACTCTTTATAGTTTACCATACCGGTTAACACGAGCGTTATTAAGACATATAAGACGGTACAGATCAAGAGACAATAAATCATTGCCCTGGGCAGGTCGCGTTGTGGATTCTTACACTCTTCGGCAGTGGTTGAAATGGAATCGAAGCCGATGAAAGCGAAAAACACAGCCGCTACGCCGCTTAAGATGCCTTGCATGCCATTCGGAGCAAACGGTGTCCAGTTTTCAGGCTTAACATAGAATGCACCTCCAATAATGACAAAAAGCACGACACCTACTTTGAGAATCACCATAATATTGCTCGCTGTTCTGGACTCTTTGATGCCGATATAGACCAACCAAGTAACTAAAACGGTAATAAGCCCGGCCGGAAGATTGCATATGAGTGGTACATCACCTAAATGGGGGGCCTGCTGATAAGCGGCAGCCGCAATTCGCTCAGATGAGCTGAGCGCTTCAATACCAACTTGCTGTGACTTCTGAAAGGCGTCATAAGCCCCTTCTGAAGAGGTAGTCAGCCATGCGGGGAGGTTAATGCCAAATCCTTTCAGCATACTGACGAAATATTCCGACCAAGAAATGGCCACAACCATGTTTGAGACCGCATATTCCAAGATAAGGGCCCATCCAATTATCCAAGCAAATATTTCACCAAAGGCAACGTAGGCATACGTATATGCGCTTCCGGACACCGGAACCGTGCTGGCGAACTGCGCATAAGAAAGGGCGGTAAATACACAGGCAATTGCCGTGAAAACAAATAGCAGTGACACAGCCGGGCCTCCGTTGTAGCTTGCTAAACCGATTGTACTGAAGATGCCGGCCCCAACAATAGCTGCGATGCCTAATGAAACTAAATCTTTTACGCCTAAGACTTTTGCTAGTCCCCCGCTTCCTTGATGATCAGTGTCTCTTTGGATTTGCTCAACGGTTTTTTTGCGGAAGAGTTTATGAGCCATACATGTTTGGATGTTAAATAGCAATTAGAATTATGGCCCAAACATATAAAAAAAAAATTATTCCATCGATATAAGGCCCAAATAAAGCAGAGTTTCTGCTAACCTACGTGCTAGTTGTAATATCTACGCAAATAATCGGCTACTTCGTTAAAGATCGACTTATAATTATGCGCTAAATCTTCCTCATATCTGTTTAATGCATCCGTTAACTGCAGCTTTTTGTCATCGCTTAAGCCTTGGGGCCACATCTTTTTGCAAACTTGGTCTAATGCATAGGTTACTTTCGCCATTTCACGATACGTGCCTAGATATCGATCACTGATAAAGGCTTTGAAGAAAGTAAGGAAGGAAGTCGGTTCGGCTATGCCAGCCGATGTTAGGAAAGTAGACAGACTTTGTCCATCCACCTCTCGGAGCTGTTCGTAAAAATCGTTTTCATGCAGCCAGTTATCTTTTAATAACAAACGATCGAGGAGGAGTTCTAAGGCAATATGAGAAAGGAAGGAAGCGCGAACAGGCGTGTTGACGACTACGGGCGATAAATAAGCTTTCAGCTGCTGGGTTTTTTCAAGGAAAAATACGTTGTTATGAAAAAACCGATCTGTGGCCAAGTGTCGACACCAACCTTTTAATATTTGTGAAGTATGCGGTTCGTCAATAAATAATGCGACGTTTTTCTCGGGAAAAATACGGATATCCCTATCCATATTCCTTAAAAGATCAGGCAGTACAGATCCGATAGCGCGATAGGGATCGTTTACTTTTCTTTCAAAATAAAAATGAGATAGGAAGTTCATATTGCCTCGTTTAAAATGCTCGCCTTTTTCTAATTCCGCCGTTACGCAATCGACTTGTGAATATACGATTTTTATGTCGGTTTGCAATAACTAATATGGATGGAAATAGGCGGACATCGTGCTTTGGATTAAATAGAGAAAAAGTTACGCTGATAAAAAAATAATGGTAAGTTTGCACATTTTCATTGGAAAAATAGAGATTTAAATAAATAGATAAAAAGACATGAATTTCGTTGACGAGCTGCGGTGGAGAGGCATGCTACAGGATATTATGCCCGGAACAGAGGAACAATTAAAAAAAGGCACCACTTCTGGTTATATTGGCTTCGATCCAACAGGTGATTCCTTACACGTTGGCCATTTAACACAGATCATGACGCTCATTCATTTCCAACGGGCAGGCCATAAGCCAATCGCCTTAGTTGGCGGAGCGACCGGGATGATCGGTGACCCATCGTTTAAATCGGCCGAACGCAATCTGTTGGATGAAGATACGCTACGCTACAACGTTTCATGTTTAGAAAAGCAGCTGAGGAGATTTTTGGATTTTGATAATCAAGACGGAAAGGGAAACGGCGCCATAATGGTCAATAATTACGATTGGTTTAAAGATTTTAAGTTTTTGGATTTTATTCGGGATGTTGGGAAGTTGATCACGGTCAACTATATGATGGCAAAGGACTCTGTAAAAAAGAGACTGGAAGGAGAGAACGGCCTATCTTTTACTGAATTTTCATATCAACTTATACAAGGCTACGATTTTTATTATCTCTGGAAGCATAAAGGTTGCATGATCCAGATGGGAGGGTCAGATCAGTGGGGCAATATCGTAACCGGCGCCGAGTTTATCAGAAGGCAGGATGGCGGAACAGCTTTTGGCTTAACCACACAACTTATCAAGAAAACCGACGGCACAAAATTCGGAAAAACGGAGAGCGGTGCGGTGTGGCTTGATCCGAAGAAAACGTCTCCTTATAAATATTATCAATTTTGGCTCAACGCAAGTGACGATGACGCGAAGAATTGGATTAGGATTTTCACACTAAAGGATAAGGAAGAAATTGACTCGATTATCGCCGAACACGAAACTGCGCCTCATTTAAGAGTCGTTCAGAAGGCATTAGCTCAAGATATAACGATAAGAACCCATTCTGAGTCTGCTTATCAGATGGCTATTAAAACGTCTGAATTCCTTTTCGGAACGGGTTCCCTGGAATTTTTAAACGGAATGGACGATGCCGATGTATTGGATGTTTTCGATGGCCTACAGCAATTTGTTATCAGAAAAGATGAATTAACCGATACGATTAATGTGGTGGATCTTCTCTCAACTCACGCTTCTGTATTTTCTTCGAAGGGTGAAGCGCGTAAAATGATACAAGGAGGGGGCGTGTCCATCAATCGAGAAAAAGTGGGGACGGTCGAACAACAAGTGGGCCCTTCTGACTTGGTAAACGACAAATACATTATTGTACAAAAGGGCAAGAAGAATTATTTTTTATTGATTGCGCAATAGCGTCGGCAGTTGCCGTTCTCGGTTACTCTCATCAGTTATTGGTTGTTAGTCTTGCAGCCAATAACTGATAACTGGAATTAAAAAAGAGCTATTGCACCAGCAGGTTGCAGCCTCGGATATCGCTTTGATCAAAGCGACCTAATATCTCAAACTGATTATCGCTTAACACCTTTCCCAAGTCCTGAGTTGCGATAAAAGAACAACTATTGAGATTCGCTAAATCGATTACATTTACACCGCCTGTTAAGCCCTGGGGTAAAATACTGAGCGGGTCATTTACATCTCTGATATATATTTTCATCCACGGCGGACAAGCAAAAAGGCCATTTCCGTAGGAGTAGGCTTGCGATAATAGTTCGGTCATGCCGTATTCAGAATGAATGGCATCGACGCCAAAACCTCTACAAAGGAGATCATGTAATTCGTTCCGGATCATTTCCTTCCGTTTCCCTTTCATGCCTCCCGTTTCCATAACAATCAGATTTTTAAAGGAAATCGGATAGGTTTCGATAAAGTCGAGCAGCGCATAGGTGACGCCAATCAGTATGGTGGGAGTGCCAGCCTGCCGAAGCTGGTGCAGTCGTTCATAAAGAGCCTCATGGTCGTAAAGAAAGTAACCGCTATATTCCTGGTTCGCATACTTAATTAGATCGTCCACCATATAAATCAGCGAGGACCCTTCCCTTTCTAAATAAGAAGGAAGAAGAGCCAGTAAAGCCGTATTCTCTATCTCGCCATAGAACAGCTTAAAGGCTTTTCTAAAGCTCTCTTCATATAGACTTAAGTCGCTAACAAAATGCCTGCTTTGTTGCATGCCCGTTGTTCCGGAGCTCGAAAAGACAACTTCGCTTGTTCTCCCTTCGAGTATCACTTCTTTCGTTTTAAAAAACTCGATAGGAAGAAAGGGAATTTCTTCTGTATGGGTAATGCTGTCGGGCTTGCAGTTCAGGTATTGCAAGTAAGCCTTATAAACAGGATTCTCCGATGCTTGCTTCTTAAAGACCTGTAAAGCTAGCTGCTCAAACTGTGCCGATGAGCTTATTTCAAAAATTGCGCTTTTGTCGATGTCCAACATATCTAATAGGTAACAAAGATAAGCGAAAATATTAAAATGCTTTTTTTAAATATTGGGCTGATAAGCCGGCGAAACCTGCAACAATACCGCCCGGCATTCCACTTATCAGTGCCATCCATATCCAATTAAAGGAGCTTGCCGGAAGTCCAAATAGCGTAGTTATGCGGTTTGCTAATAGGTGACCGTTTAGATAGCTCAAATACAGACTGTACAAGGTCCAAACGCAGTAAATTGCAAGGAAGCAAATGACGAAGGCCTTCCACGGTTGTTTATCAAAAAGATAAGATATGATAACCGAAGTCGGTATAATTGTCCACCAAGGGAGAAAGAGTTGAACTGCAAAGACGGTAACGCAAAGTACGATAAACATTTTCATTAGCATAGTTTTAAGAGGCAATGGTGCCTATATGGATTCACTCACTAGTGCCACCATTTTTACGATAGCTTGGAGATGTTTGTATATAGCGGTAGACATACTATTAGTTAAGAAGCGTGATTTTGCTTACAATCCTATCGTTTGCATCACCTTCTTCATCGGTAAGAAACAGGAGCTCTTTAAGCCCTCCTTGAATCCAATCTTTTAGTTGATTGTCGTAGTATCTGCTGCCCGGATTCCCCGATGAGCCTCCGGGTAAGATACCGTAAGCTTTTGGCCTTTCACCTAGCGCTACTATCATTCTCCAAGAAGGACCACTTTTCTCCCTAATTGCATTAACTGTTCGCCCCGCGCCGTTAACCGGAAATTTAGCAGATCCCAGCCCATCTATATTCGCAAGATGAAGGACTTGACGTTTATTTACCGTTCCCCATTCCCAGTTCTTTCCGAAGGTACCGTGTTTTTCTTTCAGTTCCTGGATTGCTTCGCGGAGCGCTTTGGTTAGCAATGTGGCCCGTGCATCGATATCGTCCGACTTTTGGGCGCCATACCACACCGAATTTGGTTCATCGAGCAGCAATGCAACTGTACGATCTCGATTGGGGTACCGCATTTTTGCTGTCTTTTTATCAAACCATTTGCCCCATAGCTCACTTTCAATCTTTTGATACCATCGTTCAAAAATCGTGGCAGCGATAGATTTTGCTTCGTAGCAATGGTTCCAATCGCCGAGTAAAGTAAGTACTTCTCTGTCTGCGCCAGTTAAACTGACGGCGCTTTGTATCGCGGAAATTAGCGTGTCTAGGATTTCGTCGGCCAATACACTTCTGTTATCGAGTTGGAGCAATCGGAGTGAATCTACTGTTGCGTGTTCCAGTTTGGTCAGTCGTTCATTTATTCGGTGTCCACGATCATAGGGAGCAAACTCCCAGTTCAGATAATAAGGATAGCTTTCGTCAACGGGTGATTGATTCGCTGAACTGACAAAACCGCGGGGAGGATTTTTAACGCTTGGATTCTGTTCTGCAGGAA
This sequence comes from Olivibacter sp. XZL3, assembly GCF_004368405.1. GTDB lineage: Bacteria > Bacteroidota > Bacteroidia > Sphingobacteriales > Sphingobacteriaceae > Olivibacter. The sequence continues at coordinate 166,655 of NZ_SBJH01000067.1, read as the reverse complement.
TTCGATCCGACCAGTCGTTTTCGCTGTATTTCCCGTCTAATATAAACTTACCATGCTCCGGCGACTTTAATGGGAAATAGCCGTTTGGCGTAATGGCTATATTGTTTTGGTTGTCGGCGAAAACAAAATTTTGAGCGGGAGCAGTGAAAAACAACAACGCTTTTCGGTAGTCATCGTAATTTTTCGCCCTATTGAGCTCGTAGAAAGTGCGTAAATCGTTGGACGGCAAATGGGCGACCCATTTTAGAGCAGCGCCCCTAGGAATCTTGCTCGTTAAGTTATTTTCGTTGTCCAACGGTTCCGCGTCTACACTTATCGGGCCATGGTGCGTATAGTATACCGTATCAAAGACCGCCGTCCCAGACCTAACATTGATTTTCTCTATTTTCTTAACCGTTTTTTTCCATTGGTCGTCAACCAAATAGAAATCTCTTTTCTCGTCCTTAAAGGTAATTTGATACCAATCCAATACATCGGAGCCGACATTGGTAACGCCCCAAGCAATGCGCTCGTTGAAGCCAATAATAACACAAGGGGCGCCAGGAATGGAGACGCCACAGCTGTTAGTGTGGGGGGGTTGAAGTTGTATTTGGTACCAGATGCTAGGAAGTGTAAGACTTAGATGTGGGTCATTTGCCAGCATTGGGTAGCCAGTACTACTTCTGGCTGAAGATATCGCCCAATTATTGCTTCCCAATCCTTCTTCCTTGTCTCCCGTCAGCAATGTGTTCTGGTCAATTAAGCTCATCGAGGAGGAAGACACTTTTTGTTGTCTTGTGTCTAACTGATCTGCTGTCGCCTTTGCTCCTGTGACCGGGGTAAACGACCAAGGTGTGCCCCGGGGAATAACCGGATCTTCCCTAACTGGATAGTTCGGGAATAGATTGTCGGCGACTTCCTTTCCGTGGGTCTTAAGAACATTGGTCATATATAACTCATCGGTACTACCGGCGAGTGTTGCAGACATCAATTTTAGTAATAGCGCTGAATTGATTGGCTGCCAAGGTTCCGGTGCATAATCCATCAATTTAAATTCTAGGGGATAGTCGGCTGGCGATAGGCTGGCGATATAGGCGTTTACACCATCGGCGTAGGCTTCTAGAATAAGTCTGCTAATGGGGTCTTTCATGCTTTCCGCTAACATGTTCTTTGCTCCGAACATCATGCCCATTCTTCTTTGATAGCGATCGAGGGGAATTGCCTTGGCGCCTACGACTTCTGCAAGTCTACCACTAGCATATCGAGTTTGAAAATCCATTTGCCAAAGCCGGTCTTTCGCTGTGATATAACCCTGCGCAAAATATAAATCGTAATCGTCTTCCGCAGTGATATGGGGGATATGTTGGTCATCATAAAAGACTTCAACGCTGTTCTTTATTTTTTTTACCGTAAACGATTGATGCTCCTTGGAAGTAAGGGATTCCGCATTTTTCCAAAAGCCCGTAAAGGGGTTTAAAAACTTTCCAAGAGGGGGGACGTCCCCGATTTTTTGATTTAAAATAAGAGCTAAACCGATAGACAGGAAAATGGCTAAAAGTGCTTTCAATCGCATAAGTATACAGGATATAATGAACGGTTGTGATAGGCTACGACATAAAAGTAATTAAAAAGCGCCAATTTTTGCAACACTTTTGAAAGAAAAGCGTCGGCCTTAGCAACTGTTGGGGAATACAAAATTAACAAGTGTATAATGACGACTATAATAAGGGACGGCCCCTTATAATGTCCCTATAATCTTTTTATCACCTATAGGATGCACGTTCATATAAGCACGTTATATGTGCTTGAGAGAAGACTTATAAAGAGGCGTTTCAGCCTCCGCTTGCCGAAGGGATAATCGTATAAAACGGGAAGCGTACATTTTGAAAATTACTTTTGTAATTCTTAAGAATAGCTTTATTTTTACCGGACTCGCCGGGACGGCACGTCGTTTTCCTGAGCGCCAATATAAACTGGTTTAGCACTACGATGTATATAAGCGACGGCCGACGGCTAATCTAAAGACCAAGGTTTCACCAATAAATGAAGTAAATTATGAGTTCCTATTTAAAATCTGTTCCTTAACACGTATTCGCAATCTACGTAAGTAAATGGCCATTGTTAATGACCAACGAGCCTTCATTATAACCATTAAAACCAATCGAATGAAAAAGAATCATGTTGTCAGTTGTCTGGCGTATTTTATTTTTATGCTTAGTTCGCTCGTTTCTATGGCACAAAGCGGTAGTATAACGGGAAAAGTCGTAGACGAAAATAATCAACCTTTACCCAGTGCCTCTATACAATTAAAAGAGCTGAACAAATCTGTCGGCACAAATGCGGACGGGAATTTCAGTATGGCGAATATTCCAAATGGCCGATATACGTTGGTAGCCTCGTTTGTAGGTTATATCCCACAAGAAAGGTCGGTTACAGTTTCGGGTGGGGCCGTTACTATCACCTTTACGATGCAGCCCGATGCCCAGGGTTTGGATGAGGTAGTCGTAGTGGGCTATGGTACGCAACGCAAGAGCGATTTAACGGGTGCTGTTGCATCTGTTGGAGCGAAGGATTTCAATAAGGGTCCCTTGGTTGCGGCTGATCAGCTTATTCAAGGTAAGGTATCGGGTGTACAGATGATTAATAATAGTGGACAGCCCGGCGGAGCAACCACAGTGCGTATCCGGGGTAATTCGGCTGTTACAGGAACCGGACAGCCTTTGTACGTGGTGGATGGAGTAGCCTTGGACGGACGTTCCGCCAGACCCAGTCAAAGTGGCGGGATTGGTACGAGCCCGGCAGGAAATCCGCTGAGTTTTATTAATCCTGCGGACATTGCCTCCATGGAAATCCTTAAAGATGCGTCTGCAACAGCAATCTATGGTTCGAGAGCCGCATACGGGGTCGTTTTAATAACAACAAAACGAGGCCAAGAAGGAGGCCTGCAAGTAGACATTAATTCGTCAGGTGGCGTGAGTAACATTATGAGAAGAATCGATATTCTCGACGGTAATCAGTATAGGGATGCATTAAATAGGTATGGATTAAGCACCGGAGACTTCGGTGATAATGTGGATGCATTGGATGCTATTTTAAGAACAGCCTATAACCAGAATCATAGCCTTTCATTAAGCGGCGGCAATGCAGATAACAAGTATCGGGCGTCTTTCGGCTATCAGGATCAGCAAGGGATTATCAGGAAGACGGGATTTAAACGGTACAGCGGCTCGTTTAATGGAAACTTCAAAATGCTCAAAAGTAAAAAATTAGGCTTGGATGTGAGTTTAATAGCTAGTCAAACCAATGAAAACATAGGACCGGTAGCAACCGATGCGGGGGCGTCGGGCAGTTTACTGACCCACGCTTTAGCCTGGAATCCAACGCGATCATTGCGGAATCCGGATGGTAGCCTGCTCATTGAAAGGGGTAATATTGTTAATCCCTTGGCCATGTCGGAGGCTTATAACGACCGTTCCAATGTATCGACCATATTAGCGAGTTTATCGCCGTATTATAAATTTAATAATTGGTTAGAGTATCGGATGTTACTAAGCATCAATTATAACAGAGGAGAACGCCGGTCGTCCACGCGAAGCTTTATTAATCTTCCAAGCATTCAGGAGGAGCCCAATAATAATTTCCCCGGCGGATTTGCCAGTGTAGCTAATAATGAGCTTATAACGAAACAATTGACCCATACGCTGTCCTTCAATAAGGAAATTGCGTCAGACCTGAATCTCAACGCTGTGATCGGTTACGAATATATGGATTTCATTAATCGAGGGACCGATATGAACGCACGAGGCTTTGGCGATATTCCGGTAGATTATACCGATGTGATGCAGGCCACTGCACCTGGGAACAGAACTTTAAACTCTTTTAACGATCCTACTACACAACTTCAATCTTATTTCGGAAGAGCTACCTTTAATTTTAAGGATCGTTATTTATTGACGGCTACGGTTCGGGTTGACGGTTCTACCCGATTTGGAGAGAATAACCGTTACGGAACCTTCCCTTCATTTGCAGGTGCATGGAATATAAAGAACGAAGATTTTATGGCAGATGCTACTTGGTTGAGTCAACTGAAGCTGCGTGCCGGCTGGGGTAAAACAGGTAACCAAGAATTCCCTTCAGGTTCATCGCAACGCCGGTATTCAATCGGATATGGAGGGGGCGGTCAAACGCGACCTATTAATAACAATGAGAATCTCGACTTACGTTGGCAATCTGATGAACAGATGAACGTGGGTGTAGATTTTGGTTTATTTAATGGCCGCTTGAGCGGTACCGTGGATTACTTTAACAAGAAAACGACCGATTTACTTTTTCCACAAACACCGCAGTATCCCGCTTCGCCGGACGCTTCTATTACTTGGATAAATTTGCCCGGAGAGGTGATCAATAAAGGGGTGGAGTTGAATCTAAATGGTGTAATCGTGGAGAATGATGATTTTCGATGGGATTTAGGAGCAAATGCCACTTTTGTAAACAATAAAGTACGTGACTTAGGAGAAAATGAAATCATCAGGACGGGTAGTTTAAGTGGGCAAGGGCTCAGTGATGTCACGGTGCAAGTGATCCAAAATGACTATCCGCTTTTTGCTTTTGTGACAAGAGAATATTTAGGGCTCGATCAGGAAGGCTTTTCACAATACACCGATGACGGCTTTGTGTTTTACCGCGTAGGAAACCCAAATCCGAAAGTGTTATTAGGTATCAGTACGGCGATAGATTATAAGAAGTTTTCCTTTTCCGCTAATCTGAACGGGTCACTCGGTCAAGATATTTATAATAATACCGCCAATGCTGTACTACCCATATCCAACTTGGGATCCAGAAATATTGCCTCAGAATTAATGAGTTCGAGCATATTGGAGTCGCCGGCTAATCCGATTGCGGCATCATCTCGTTATATAGAAAACGGTAGCTATTTAAAACTTGCCAATGCTACGTTAAGTTACCGCGTAGGAGACGTTGGTAGCTCAATTAAAAACTTAGGTATTTTTGTAAATGGGCAGAACCTGTTCGTGATCACCAAATACAAAGGCTTTGACCCAGAAGTAAATGTCAATAAATCGGTAAATAATGTGCCTTCTGCGGGTATTGACAATGTCACTTACCCAACTGCACGAACTTTTAATTTAGGTGTTAACTTCTCTTTATAAGGAATAAATTAGGATATCATGAATTTAAAAAATATAGCAATCCTATTATTTGTGTTCTGCGCATTTACTGGATGTACTAAACTGGAAGAAGATCTTCACGGACAAGTAGGGTCGGGAGGGGTCGGGAGCGACGATGTGCCTGCTTTGTTAAATGCTGCTTATATAGCGATGCGCAATCCATATTATGGGCCTTACGGTTGGTGGGCGCTTCAGGAATTTCCTACAGACGAAGCTATGGTGCCTACAAGAGGGGGAGACTGGGATGATAATGGAGCTTGGAGGGCACTTCATTTACACCGATGGCAATCAGATCATACACGTATCCACAGCGTATTTAAAGACGTGTTGGGAGTTAGTTATGCGGCTACCGATATTTTGCAATATAATCCGACCCCTTCCCAAGAGGCTCAAGCGCGATTCCTCCGAGCTTTTGCCGAGCTTTCCATCTTAGATGGCTGGGGTCAGGTGCCTTATCGTGACCCCGGAGAAAACGTTACTCAAAACCCGAGGGTTAGAACGGCACAGGAAGAAATTGATTACCTTGTTTCTGAAGTGACAGAAGTGCTGGGGAACTTGCCTACGGATCGGGTCGACCGTGCTTCTCAAGACGCGGCGAAGATCTTGTTGATGAAAATTTATCTGAATAAGGGAGCCTATTTGAACCGTCAAGCGCCCACATTCGCTAATGAAGATTTACAAGAAGTTGTACGATTGGCCGATGAGATCATTAATAGCGGAAGATATAGCCTAATAGACGATTACTATTTAAATTTTGCGCCGAATAATGGACAGTCTACCACAGAGAATATTTTTACAGGCGAAAATATTGGAGGAGAAAGTTCTGCTACGGGGATGACCAATATGTGGGTGGCTACCTTGCACTATAATCAGAATCCGCCGGGAAATAATGGTTTTTGTACCCTGTCCGACTTTTATAATAAATTTGAAGAAAGTGATGTTAGACGAGGCGGTGAATATCCGGGTGTCACTAATGTAAGTGGTGTGCGGGTAGGCTTTTTAGTAGGACAACAAGTAGATGAAAACGGTCAAAATTTGACGGATAGGCGTGGAAATCCGTTGGCCTTTACACCGGAAGTCAGCATTATTGAAAGAGATCAGAATCATCTCGAAGTAGCGGGTATCCGGGTTATTAAATATCCGATCGATTATGCCAACGGTTCCACAAGTCTGTTAAATAACGACTGGGTCTTTTATCGTTATTCGGACGTTTTATTAATGAAAGCCGAAGCACTTTTACGTTTAGGTCAGGCCGGCGAAGCGCTTAACTTAGTAAACGAAGTTCGAGTAAAGCGGGGAGCAAGCAGTTTGTCTGAACTTAATGAGCAATTATTATTGGATGAGTTGGGTCGGGAGTTTTTCTGGGAAGGACATAGGAGAACTGACTTGATCCGTTTTGGGCGGTTTTTAGAAGCTTGGCAAGAAAAAGAGGCTTCAGATCCTAGAAACCTTCTTTTCCCAATCCCTTTAAATCAGTTGGGAAACACAAATTATACGCAGAATCCAGGGTATTGATGAAAGAGATGCCGGGTGACCAGCCCCGGCATCTCTTATTACTTCGTACTATTGATTTCTTGTTGCTCCCTTAATCGAGCGACGTTATTCGTTTCTCCAAAGTCGTCGGTTTTAGCAGCGAACTCTTCCACTAAGTCCCGCACAACGTCCAAATTATCTGCTGAACGTTGGTGTATTTCGGGAAGAAGTGTTTCCAGACGCTTATCGCCTATCTCAATGTTTTCGACTTCGATGTTACTGATCTTTTCTAAAATTGCCTGTTGACTATTTTGCAGGTCTTCTAATTGACGGACAACCTTTTCCATCAATTCGAACTTTTTTAATTTATCCATATCTCTTATTCTCTTGATCGTTCGTAAATATTAACAAGAGAAAAAAATGATTTGTTTGTTCAAGGAACCAGAATCCGGCGGAAGCCCCTTGAACCGATGATCGATTGACAGCCTTCTGTATGAATACCGGACGGCCTCCGTCTCCGGGGGTATAAAAAAGTAATTTGGTAACAGATACTCGAAAACAGGCAATAAAGTAAGGACAGTATAGCCGTTACTGTCGACCGTCAAAGCTTTCCCAGCGCTGCAAGTCGCGTTACATACTTGCCAATGACATCGAACTCCAGATTTACACTATCTCCAACTTTTAAGGTGTGCATACTTGTATGCTCGAATGTATAGGGAATAATGGCAACGGAGAATGCGTCGACTTTGGAATTGACAACGGTGAGGCTGATGCCGTTCACAGCGATGGACCCTTTTTCTACGGTAATATTTCCCAATTGAGCATCATACTGAAAAGTATATAACCAACTGCCATTCTCGTCCTCAATAGCAGTGCAAACGGCGGTTTGGTCGACATGGCCCTGAACGATATGGCCGTCCAGACGACTTCCAACGAGCGTACAGCGCTCCAGGTTTACTTTATCCCCCACTTTTATCATGTTGAGGTTGCTTTTTGTTAGGGTTTCTTGGATGGCGGTTACGGTATGTTCGCCCGGATTTAGTGAGACCACCGTTAAACACACACCATTATGGGAAACGCTCTGATCAATTTTTAGACTGTCTGAGATAGCTGATGCTATGGTAAGATGTAAGTTTGTGTCTTCTCTTTTCAGATCTTTTACAACGCCCAGTGTTTCAATAATACCCGTAAACATGTTGCTAATTTTTAAACAAAGGTACACTTCCAGCGGAGATCGCAAAAATGTTTCCTAAAAGAAGGAGACTAATTGTAAAAAGTACACTATATGCCTGTAGAAGTGAAGCGAAGAGGAAACGGTCTAAGCGATATGAATAAGCCGGTTTTTAGACTGTTTTAATGATCGGTATGATAAAATTGTTCGTTAATTTTTTTCCAATTATTTGTATTAGTATCTTGAAACGTGTATTTTGTGCCACGATTTTCCGGTTTTAGCAGCGTGGATTGTTTTAATAACGCTAACTTTAAGGGAATTTAATTTGAAATGATATAAATCAATATTTTAACTAAAACCAATAACATGATCATTATTGCAGATGGCGGTTCAACCAAAACAAATTGGTGCCTGATCAATGACTCCGGTAAAAAAATCTATTTTAACACTGAAGGGTATAATCCTTATTTTGTTTCCAGTGATTATATTGTAAGTTCGTTAAAAAAGGGGCTTCCTAAAGATTTGCCCTTTGGTGAGGTGAAAGAAGTGAATTATTACGGTGCAGGCGTTCACAATGAAGAGAAAGCGGCCATTGTATCGATGGCAATCAAACAAGTATTTAGTCAATCGGAGGTTTTTGTCGGACACGATTTGTTGGCTGCTGCCAGGGCCTTGTTGAAAGATAAAGCCGGCTTCGCTGCTATTTTAGGAACGGGAACCAATACCTGTATTTACGACGGAAGAGATATCGTCAAAAATATCGATTCTGCTGCCTATATTTTGGGCGATGAGGGGAGTGGATGCTATATCGGAAAAAAACTTTTAACGGACTATGTACGCGGGTATATGCCTAACGATGTAAGGGAAGTGTTTTGGGAAACCTTTAAACTTACGCCTGATGATGTAATGGATGCCGTTTACACAAAGCCATTAGCCAATAGGTTCTGTGCAAGTTTCAGTAAATTCGTTTACGACATCATGATCAATATGGAATATTCACGGGGATTGGTGAAAAGTTCTTTCGAAGATTTCTTTAAAAACTTGGTGGTTCACTATCCTGATTATCAAAAATACTCCTTCAATTGTATTGGTTCGGTTGCCTATAATTTCAGAAATGTGCTGGAGGAAACCGCACACGAGTACGGTATGGAGTTCGGTCGGATCGTTCGGTCACCTATTGATGATCTAGTGAAGTTTCATCAGGAGAAGATTAATGCCTAATTAAGGGCATTATTCTTAAAGAAAAAGGTAAAAGGTAGATCAGCTGTCTTTTACCTTTTTCTTTTAAGAGAAATTCAATTCGTTCTTAAATATCTTGTTGTACTTTCGCTTGTCAAATTTATAGAGTTTGGCAGCCCGATACGAAACCCCTTTTTGTTTTTCATCCAATTCCTTCAGGACATTATATTTAAGCATTTTTTTTCGGAAGTTCCGCTTGTCAAGTTTTTTGTCCCAGATGGCTTCGTAAAGCTGTTGCAGTTGGGTGAGTGTGAATTTTTCAGGTAAAAGCTCAAAAGCTATGGGACTATGGCTTACCTTGCGGCGTATTTTTTCTATGCTTTTTTCAATAATGTTACGATGGTCGAATGCAAGGTCGGGTAAGTTGTTAAGCGGATGCCATTGCGCGTTTCTTACATAATTAGTTGATGGCTTCAAATTGGCGTTAACGGCTTCCAGCCTGAGCATAGCATAATAAGCTACCGTGATTATTCTGCCCTGCGGATGTCTTTTTAGGTCGCCGAAAGTATACAGCTGTTCCATGTAAATACCCTTTAAACCGGTATGCTCAAGCAAAATACGCTTAACAGCATCATCGATGGTTTCATTGTGTTCTACAAAGAAACCCGGCAGTCCCCACCAATCTTTGAAAGGATATTCATTTCTTTCAATCAAAAGGACTTTTAGCTCACCTTCGTTAAAACCAAAAATAACACAGTCAGCCGTAAATATAGATTGTAGATGTGGCAAATTTGATTGCAAAATTCTCTCTTTTAAAGGTTCTATAAAAATGTACAATTATCACGAATAGTCTCGGTAAAGCTTAGCCATTGTTTGCTTGTTTCAAAACGCCCAGCTTGTTTAGGCAAAGAAAGTCAAAATTATGGAAGAAAACTATAAAAGCCAAACTTATCTATACCTTATCCATTTTTAGTTTTTTCAGGGTGTTTGTAAGGTATGAATACCATCATGTGCAAAAAAGTAAAAAAAATACAAATAAATAGCAATAGTGTAAGAAATACACCTTATATTCGTGCATTAGATGTGAATTGACACGGCCAGAGGTGCAGTGAATGGCGGCCCATGCTAACAATGGGTGTGCTTTATTCAATTCATCAAGGATGATTAAATTCAAGTGAAACCTATATATAGATATTTTACAGTGGACAATTCAATCAAACGTATAGGCGTATTTACTTCAGGGGGAGATGCTCCAGGGATGAACGCATGTATTCGGGCGGTAGTGCGGACTGCCATTTATGAGGGTAAGAAAGTAAGCGGTATTTTACACGGCTATCAGGGGATGATCGATGGAAATATCATTGATATGAACAGTCGATCAGTAAGCAATATCCTTCAGCTCGGAGGAACGATTTTGAAGACAGCGCGTTGTTTAGATTTCCGGACACCAGAAGGGCGAAAGAAAGCCTATGATAATATTACAGCTCACGAAATTGACGCTTTGGTTGCGATAGGAGGTGACGGTACCTTTACCGGAGCGGAAGTGTTTTCACGGGAACACAATATTCCAGTGGTTGGTATTCCAGGGACTATTGACAACGATTTATATGGTTCTGATTTTACCCTTGGATATGACACGGCTAACAATACGGTGATAGATGCCATTGATAAGATTCGCGACACGGCGGCTTCCCATGACCGTTTGTTTTTTATAGAAGTGATGGGGCGCGATTCAGGGTGTATCGCTTTGAATTGCGGTATTGCGGGCGGCGCGGAGGCCATCTTATTACCTGAAAAGGAAACCGGTATTGATGAGCTGATTCAGAAGTTGGAAACTGCAGCAAACGACAAAAAGACCTCTACTATTGTGATTGTGGCGGAAGGTGACAAAAATGGCGGAGCTTATAATGTGGCTAAAAGGGTTCAGGAGAAATTCGACTTTTACGACACGAAGGTGACAATCTTGGGACATTTGCAAAGGGGAGGATCGCCCAGTAGTTTCGACCGCGTATTAGCCAGTCGCTTGGGCTTTGCTGCTGTAAAGAAACTTTTACAAGGTGAAAGCAGAATCATGGTTGGCCTGCGTGGCAACGATATCGTGACCACTCCACTAGAAGTTGCCCTCAGAAGTAAAGAGTTCAAGTTGGCAGATGACATGATTGAAATGATGAATGTACTAGCCATTTAGTGTATTGGGATGATTGCCGTAGTGTATAGTGGATCGAGATTCGCCGATTGGCGGTTAGCCGACAAGGGCAAGGTTGTTGCCGGCTTTAAAACGATGGGCATGAACCCCTATCATAATGATGAGCGGTATATCAGTCAGGTATTGAATAAAAATAATAGTCTGATAAATTATGCCGAAAGGATAAAAAAGATCTACTTCTTCGGTGCAGGGTCTTCGTCGGATGAACGCAAGGAGACGATTTATAATGCTTTTAGAGATTTTTTCAGGTACAGTAAGGTTCATGTAGAACACGATATGCTTGCCGCTGCACTCGCAACGGGTGGTAATGAACAAGCCTTGGTGGGCATCTTAGGAAGTGGATCAAATGCCGCTTATTACGACGGTAAGAAAATTCATGAAACGAATTATGGACTCGGCTATATCTTAGCCGATGAAGGATCAGCCAATTGGATGGGGCGATATTTATTGCGGAATTACCTCTCTGAAACGCTTCCTGTCGATCTTGAAAACAAGTTTAGCAGCTACTATCCCTTAGACCGAAAGCAGATTATGGACAAGGTGTACAGGAATCCAAACGCCGCATTATTTTTAAGCTCGTTTGCAGATTTTGTTGCAGAACAAAAAGAGCATCAATTCGTTCATAATATGGTGATGGAAGGCTTCAACTTGCTGTTTGAAACCTATTTCGTTCCCTTAAAAGAGAAGTATCAATATCGTAGAATAAATTTTACCGGAAGTGTGGCTGCCGGTTATGAGCATTGGTTAAGGCAGAGCGCTGAAAATCATGGCATGGAAGTAGGAGTGGTTATTAAAGAGCCAATTCATAATCTTTTAAATTATTATTTAAATAAAAATTAGTTAAAATGAAAATTGGAATTAATGGATTTGGACGTATAGGACGTCTTGCATTTAGAGCTGCTATCAACCGCGAAGGTGTAGAAGTTGTCGGAATCAACGATTTAGTTGATCCGGAATACATGGCCTATATGCTAAAATACGATTCTACACATGGTCGTTTTGATGGAACTGTAGAAGCTAAAGACGGAAATTTGGTGGTTAACGGAAAAACAATCCGTGTTACTGCCGAAAAGGATCCGGCGAACTTAAAATGGGGAGATGTAGGTGCTGAGGTAATTGTAGAGTCTACCGGTTTATTCCTTACTCAGGAAAGTGCTCAAAAACATATCGATGCAGGCGCAAAGAAAGTCGTGATGTCCGCACCTGCTAAAGATGATACACCTACCTTTGTAATGGGGGTAAATCATAAAGAATTAAAGGCCGATCAAACGATCGTTTCAAATGCCTCTTGTACCACGAACTGTTTAGCGCCAGTGGTTAAGGTATTGCACGACAAGTGGGGAATCGTGGAAGGTCTAATGAGTACGGTACATGCGGTTACCGCTACACAAAAAACAGTAGACGGCCCTTCGGCGAAGGATTGGAGAGGTGGTCGTGGTGCTTACCAAAATATCATTCCTTCATCTACAGGAGCAGCCAAAGCGGTCGGATTGGTAATTCCATCTATTAAGGGTAAATTAACCGGTATGTCCTTCCGTGTTCCGGTTCCTGATGTTTCTGTAGTAGACTTAACTGTGCGTTTGGATAAACCAGCAACCTATGAAGAGATTAAGCAAGCGTTTAAAGAGGCATCGGAAGGCGAGCTGAAAGGCATTTTGGGTTACACCGAAGACGATGTCGTTTCGGAAGATTTTAAAGGTGACGCTAGAACATCTATTTTTGATGCGAAAGCAGGGATCGCTTTGAACGATAATTTCGTGAAGGTTGTTTCATGGTATGACAACGAATGGGGATATTCTAATAAGCTGATCGACTTAGTACAAGAAGTTGGTAAATTATAAGATCGTCTAATGAGCAGGTTAAGTGGTTAAGTATACCAACCACTTAACTTGCTTAATTTTTAGCTATTCAACAGGCCAAGGATTCGCCGAATCCGTTCTACGTTACTTATTTCAACGGCATCGCCCATATTGGCTATAGCCGGATTTTGATAAGTCATCCCGCTTTTAACGGCTGTTTTTGCAGAGGTATGATACTCTTTAGCGTGTGTTATTTCCTTTAGCTCAATAATATTTACCTCGTTAATGCCAGAGCCCGGCATAATAGTTATTCTATCTGCCGCTTGCTGTATAAGTGTCTTCAGTAGAGAGGCTCCTTCGATTGCCGTGTTTCGCATGCCAGAGGTTAGTATACGCTCGCATCCACAGTCGATAACCTCTTCCAACGCTTTTAAACCATCGTTGCTGCAGTCGAATGCCCGGTGAAAAGTTACGCCCATTGGATCTGCCAAATGAACGAGCTCTTTGGTGCGGTTCGTGTCAATATTTCCTTCTTTGTCCAACAAGCCAATCACTACACCATCGCAGCCGAGCTGTTTGCACATCGTAATATCTTCTTTCATAATGGCAAATTCCTCGTCCGAATAAAGGAAATCGCCCGCCCGGGGCCTGATGAGGACGTAGACCTTGATGTCAAGAAGTTCACGTACGCGTTTTATCGTCCCGTAAGAAGGAGTGGTTCCTCCTTCGTTTAGATTCTCGCAAAGCTCTATGCGTTGGGCACCGCCTCGCTGTGCCGCTAAAGCAGATGCTAGTGAGTTTGCGCATATTTCTAATGTCATCGTATTCGTTATTGGTTGTTCGTTATCTGTTATTGGCGTTGGTTGCGGGTTATCGGCCTAAAAGACAAGACGGGCCTTAACTGTCGAAACCAATTAATATATACTTTTCCCTTTAATAAGCAAATCTTGTTGTTCTTCGTTACATACGGCAAAGGAGAAGCCCTGTTGCAAAGCGTAGGCGCCGTATTGACCTTGTTTGTTCATCGCTAAGAAGCCAACCTGAATTTCCTTGGCCTTCTCTGGCTTTTTCTTTACAATACGCTGAACAGCTTTTTTACATGCATCTTCGGGTGAATAGCCTTGGCGCATAAGCTCTACGACGAGAAAGCTTCCTACTGTTCTGACGACCTCTTCGCCAACACCTGTAGAAGTGGCCGCGCCTACCTCGTTGTCGACATACAACCCTGCTCCGATAATCGGACTGTCTCCAACGCGTCCATGCATTTTAAAAGCCATCCCACTGGTGGTACAGGCACCGCTCATATTTCCTTGGCTGTCTAAGGCTAACATGCCTATCGTGTCGTGGTTATATTGATTACCGGGCAATTTATTGGGCGAAAAATGCTGGTTTTCTATATTCATGATCGGTTTGTATTCGGCCTTTTTTAGCCACTCTTTCCATGCTTTTTCTGATTCCTTCGTCAAAAGATCTTCTTTCTGGAAACCGTTTTCTAAAGCGAATTGAAGTGCGCCTTCCCCGGCAAGCATCACATGAGGTGTTTTTTCCATCACGAGTCGTGCTACAGAAATCGCATGGGTGATATGCTCCATTGCCAAAACCGCACCACAATTGCCATTTTCATCCATTATGCAAGCGTCTAGCGTTACATGGCCATCACGGTCGGGATAACCGCCATTTCCGACGGTCACGTTTTTTAAATCGGCTTCTGGCACTTTCACGCCTGCCTCAACTGCATCTAAGGCGCGACCGTTTTGCTTTAAAATTTTCCAAGCAGCTTGATTAGCGGCAATTCCAAAATCCCAAGTTGAGATAACAATCGGCTTTGTAGCCGTTTTGACTATGGAATTGAATGCTGATTGAGCATATATTTCGTTTGTAAAACCTAAAGCAACAGTACCGAGCACTCCTTGCTGAATGAATTTTCTTCGATTAATCATTCTTGTTTCAAATTTATATGGATGCAAACATAAAAAATCTCTCTATAAATTGCTCGGATTCTTGATGGTTTTACCGATAATGCATGAATATGCATTATTTAGGAATAAAACCGCAAAAATATTTGATTCTCATAACATATGTATTAAATTCGTGCTAAATTCTTCAATCTAAGCATTATGGTAAGATTAAAGATCCTTGTGTTACTTGTACTCGCCTCGTATATTCCGGTAAAAGCACAAGTGGATTCGTTAGCAATAAAAAAGGCAACAGAATTAGCATCGCTTACGCGTAGCAAATATGCACCGGACAAAAGAACTGTCGTGTTTAATTTTTCTTACGACTCGGTGGCAGGATTCGAACTCGAAACCAGTAATGAGGCTGCGGCAGCCTATTTCCGTCGGCAATATCAAATGGCCCAAATAAATAAGTCGCTTTCTATTAGGCAGCTGCCGGATACAACGTTAGCCGACAGTGTCTTTGGTTTGGTTACGGTTTCGGTCGGTAACATGCGCACCGAACCAAAGCATGCCGCTGAAATGGCCAGTCAAGCATTGCTCGGATGGCAGGTGGATGTGTTGAAAAAGACCAATGGCTATTACTTAATACGGACCGCCGATGGCTATATCAGCTGGCTCGACGCAGCAGCCGTGAGTCTAAAAACTAAAGCCGAACTTGACGACTGGAAAAAGAGCAGGAAAATTATTGTTACTGCCGACTATGGGCATGTCTATAGCAGCAAAGATAAAAAATCGCTTCGCGTTTCAGACTTAGTAATGGGTAATATTTTGGCGGTCGAACAGGTTTTCGATGAGTTCTATGGCATTGTTTTTCCTGACGGAAGAAAGGGGTACATTGAAAAAGAGCAAGCTCAGGACTACGATGAATGGAAGCGCACGCTTTCTTCTCCCTCGGCACAGGCGGTTTTGAATGTCGCTAAGACAATGATCGGAGTACCTTACTTATGGGGAGGAACATCGGTTAAAGGAGTCGACTGTAGCGGATTTACCAAAACTGCCTATTTTATGAATGGGTTCATTATACCGCGGGATGCTTCACAGCAGGTATTGGTGGGGCAGCCCATAGAGGTGTTAAGTAATGATACCCTCGACAGGTCGAAAGCGCTTAAAAATTTAGAAGCCGGCGACCTTTTGTTTTTTGCGGCCGGAAAAAATAGCGATCCTAATGCACGCGTAACACATGTCGCTCTTTACATGGGCGACGGCGAATTTATACATTCGGCCGGAAAAGTGCGGATAAACAGTATACTGCCGACTGCCGCTAATTACGGCGACTTTGAAAGCAGAACGATCGTAGCGGCACGGAGGTATTTAGGACGGCTGGGAACAAACGGCATCAAAAAGCTGGATTAATAATTGCGAACACCGTGATCGATCTGTTCTCCGGAATGGCAGGCGCTGGCATAAAGTCTCGCTTATCACAACGGCAATATAGCATTTATAACTCCAGGTAAAACATATAAGCTAAAACGAAGAAACCTGACTACTGAACGTAATTCTTGAAATCGTCCTTCAGTTCTTTCGATAAATCAACTAAATATCCGTTAACCACAGCATATACTGGTTTGCCGCCTTTTGCAAGGAAGAAGTTCGCCTGACTTCCAAGACTGGGGCTGTTGCCATAAACCGTCCCGCTGCTAGTTATAAGAAGGGGCCACTTGTAGTGTTTATCAGCCGCTGCATTTCTAATCTGCACCGCAATATAACCTTCGCGCAATAAGGTCATAACTTTTTCTTTTGTCAGCTCATTTGGATGATTTATAGCTTTTGGGTAACGTTTTCCTTTCATAAAGCTAAGTCCCTTTGCATCGAGCTCTTCGTAGCCATAGCTATCTTTTAAATCGCCTACGTCGTCTATCCGACCGCGAATATAAAAAGTGCTGTCAGGCGCGTTAAACTCGTCTCTTTTAATCGCTAAGTCTACTGTATAACTCACAGAATCCCTTTTCGCACGAATATTCTTTATTAGTAAATCACTCAATTTAGTGGCGTTTTGAGGAATATCTTTGTAGGCATCTCGATCGTATTGTGAATAACTTTCTTGAGCAATTTCTATTAATGCGTTTAAGATTATTAAAAAATTAAGCTTTCGGATATATTGTTTTTCGGAGTCGTTTTTAAATCCGCCTGACTCAATAAGAACGGTACTCGCGCCCCATTTCTGAAAATTATCACCGAAACCCCGGGGCTCATGCGTGTCATCATATTTAGCGACGCCATCGGGGATATACTGTTGTAAGAGCTTGTTCATGCCGACAATAAGTTGCATTGCCCTGCCTCTTACCTCATTGATGTCTTTTTCATGGTTATAAGCGGGAGCTAAGAACGAGATGGTAGCAGGGTTGCCGGTGCCGGGAACGTTGTAGTAAATGTGCTGATCGTGTAAATTAAAACCGAAATGAGGTTTGTTTGTATCGGCGGCCTTTTTGAGTAAGCGAGCCTCAGGACTCGCGGTTTCCCGCGCATCACGATTTAAGTCTATATCGAGCGCGTTTCTCCGATTGAAGATTTCGGCGCCGTCAGGATTGATCATCGGAAGGAAATACAAACTCGTTTTTTCTTTTAGCAAAGTCCGGATAGTATCATACTGATCATTCTTTCCTTCCAGAAAATTAAACAGATCGAATAGGGCCATGGTAGCCGTGCTTTCATTACCATGCATTTGCGACCATAGCATCACACACTTGTCGCCACTACCATATTTCAACTGATAGATAGTGCGTTTTTGCACCGAATGGCCCAAGGCAGTTATTTCAAAGAGCTTCTCGCTAGCCCGTTTTAAAATAAGCGGCTCTATATCTACATGCTTGAATCGACGGTGGCTAAGACTCGTTTCTTTAAAAGTTTCGAAGGCGCTGGCTAACATGGCGGTATCTGGACGGTACGTATTCTTATTGTTTAAATTGGAATTAGGCTTTTGGCAGGACGTTATGACAACAAGGACGAGTAATGCAATGGGTAAATACTTCATAGTCGAACGAATTAATGCAAGTAAACGGCCATATGGTGAGTTCTCTTTAATCATGACGCACGCATGCATTTGTAGCTAAAGCGTTTCTAACTTCTTTCGAACAAAAGGCGTTCCCCCGATTTATCGCTTACTATCTTACCTTGTTCAAAGGCTAAATTGCCGGATACAATGGTATGCGTGATAGAGGACTTAAAAGTGTGTCCCTCAAAGGGCGACCAACCACATTTCGATAGTATATTCGATTGATTAACCGTATAAGGTTTATTTAGGTCAACCAATACGATATCGGCAAAATAACCTTCTCTAATAAAACCCCGGTTTTCGACCTGAAAGCAAATAGCGGTATTATGCGCTGTTTTTTGCGCGATATCTGTCAACGAAAGTTTTCCTTGATGGTATAAGTCTAACAAGGCCTGCAAGGCGTGCTGCACTAAAGGGCCTCCAGAGGGGGCATCCATATAAGGCCTTGATTTTTCCTCCAAGGTATGGGGAGCGTGATCTGTAGCAATTACATCCAGTCTGCCATCCAGTACTGCTTGTAAGATTTCATGTTGATCCTCTATGGTTTTCACTGCCGGATTCCATTTAATGAAATTGCCTTTTTCTTCATAATCTCGGTCATCGAACCAAAGATGATGAACACATGCTTCTGCGGTTATCTTTTTGTCGTTTAACGGCTTGTCGTTTTTAAACAGATGCGTTTCTTTGGCCGTTGAGATATGCAAAATGTGCAGGCGGGTACCGAATTTTTCTGCTAAGGCAACCGCGTTTGACGAGGATAGATAGCAGGCCTCGGCCGACCTTATTAAAGGATGCATGTCAGCGGTCAGCTCGTTCCCGTATCGTTCTTTGAAACGCGCTAAGTTTTGTTGTATGGTAGCTTCATCTTCGCAGTGCGTTGCGACTAGCATAGGCGCGTTTCTAAAGATCCCTTCCAAGGTCTTCTCATTATCAACCAGCATATTTCCTGTCGATGAGCCCATAAATACCTTGATACCGCAAACGTTCCGAGGGTTAGTTTTAAGCACCTCCTCCAGGTTGTCGTTCGCTGCGCCCATAAAAAAGGAATAGTTGGCGAGTGAATTTTTAGCGGCAATCTGGTATTTGTCGGCTAGCAAGTCCTGCGTCAATGTATTAGGAACGGTGTTGGGCATCTCCATGAAGCTCGTAGTTCCTCCAGCTACGGCCGCCCTGCTCTCGTGCCATATATCAGCTTTATGCGTCAGGCCGGGTTCCCTGAAATGAACCTGGTCGTCAATAAGTCCAGGAAAAAGGTGGAGACCCTCTGCATGGATTACGTGATCGGCCGGATGGTCTATTTCGGAAGAGATCATTTCAATTATTCCATGGTTGATATAGAGATCTGCCACGAGAGTTGTTCCTTCGTTTACGATCGTAGCGGCTTTAATTAAGATGGATGACATAATGGACTTGTTCTGTATGACAAGCCAAACTTAGATAAAATTGGCCTTATAAACAATTTTATCCAATCCAATCATTTCTCTATCTTTGCAAGCTATGCAGAAATCATTTGAGGACTTCAAATTTAACCGGCAAATACTGAACGCGATAACTGAGGCTGGGTACGAAGAACCAACGCCTATACAACAGAAGGCGATAACACCCATTTTGGCAGGGCAAGATGTGATGGGAATTGCACAAACCGGCACAGGAAAAACGGCGGCCTACGTATTACCGATGCTTATGAAACTCAAATATGCCCAAGGATCAGATCCTAGAGCCTTGATTTTATCGCCTACAAGAGAGCTCGCCATGCAGATCGAAGAAAACATTCGTTTGTTTGCAAAGTATACAGATCTCAGGACAGTGGTCCTTTATGGGGGGCTGGGCCCGAAGACTCAGATCGCAGAACTGGAAAAAGGGGTCGATATTATTGTCGCTACGCCAGGCAGGTTTTTAGACTTGTATTTAGCGGAACATATTAACACGAAGCAGTTAAAATTTTTGGTGATGGATGAGGCAGATAAGATGATGGATATGGGCTTTATCGGAAAAATTCATCGAATCTTGGAAGTGGTGCCCCGAAAAAGGCAAAATTTGCTTTTTTCCGCAACGATGAGCGAACTGGTTCACAAGATAGCTGGCGACTTCCTCGCATTCCCTACCGTGGTGGAAGTGTCTCCCCAAGCCACGCCCGCAAATACCGTTAGCCAGCAATTGTATTTGGTGCCCAACACAAAGACGAAAATCAATCTTTTGCAGTATTTATTGAAAGATGATGAAGATTTTCATCGGTTGATTATTTTCAGTAAAACCAAAAATACAGCAGATAATATTTATCGCTTTCTCCTGAGAAAATACGGTGAAGAAGAAGTGCGTGTTATTCACGCCAATAAAGGGCAGAATACCCGCATTAACTCCATTAATGCCTTTAAGGAAGGCAGCGTAAGGATGCTTGTTGCAACGGATGTTGCTGCTCGCGGATTGGATGTCAGCGACGTAAGTCACGTTATTAATTTCGACATTCCAATTGTTATTGAAGATTATGTGCACCGTATTGGACGTACCGGCAGGGCGACGAAATCAGGCGTAGCGATCAGTATGGCGACACCTGCCGAACAGTATTACGTCAACAAAATCGAAAAGCTCATTCGCCAACAGATTCCAGTCGCCGATATGCCGGATGAAGTCTTCGTCGAGAAGACTGGATTTGAAGAGCAACAGGCCCAGGCGAGGGAGATTGATTTGCAAAAGCGTAAAGAGAACCCAGATTTCAAAGGCGCTTTTCACGATAAGAAGGCGTCAAATTTAAAGGTCAATAAAAGTAAAAAAGATAAAGCAGGCAAAAAGAAAATGGGTGGACAAACGAAGCGAAAGAGATGAAAAAATTACGTCTTACTCCACTCAATATTGTATGCGCCTTCCTTTCAGTTTGGATGTTATGGCGCGCGTTTGTCGACCGACTAGCATGGGAAAAAGTGGCGCTTGGTATCCTATTGATCATTATACTCTTGGTAGCAGACCAGTTTTTCCGTCTTTTTTTTCAAAAAATCAGACGTATCTGGCTTGTAGAGATAGGTTTTACGGCCTTCACCGTGTTGCTGATCTGGTTAATAAGAAGGCCGAGCTGAGCGGCTTCTTTTATTAATTGCCGAGACGCTGACGAATAGATAAATTAACTAAAACAATATAAAGTGAGAAAAGCAGAAATAAAATTAACAATCGAATTAGATGATACCAACATTCCTGAAAATATAACTTGGGAGTCGACAGAGGGAGAAAATAAAGACGCATTACCCACTAAAGCGTTGTTTCTAGCACTGTGGGATCATCATTATAAGAATGCGCTACGGATCGATTTGTGGACGAAAGATATGCCGCTTGACGAAATGAAGCGTTTCTTTTACGAAACTTTGCAAACAATGGGCGACTCCTTTTTACGAGCTGCAGGCAGTGATCCTTTGGCCGAAGCCGTGATTGGCGATCTACGCGACTACTGTGCCCATTTCGCTGAAAAGATGGAAGTAGTTCAGCCCCAAAAATAATCCCCCTAATCAATAGAAACAATTGGTTCGCCTACGGAACCGGTTGTTTCTGTTTCTCTACAAATTATCCTTTCTTTTCTACATGTCATAATTATCTAAACGGCAGATTCATTGCGCTGCGTGTATTTTTTCATTATGTAGGCGAATAAAGCTTGGCAGTGCTTTAGCTTTTCGTAAATAACCTTTTTGTGGGTTATTGCTACAGAAAAGTTACAAAATTATTAGGATTAATCAGGGTAATTCATTCAGAATGGACAAACAATTGTTGGGTACAAAGCATTATAAATCATTATTTATTAAGCCTTCTGCTATGGTGATTAGATTTCTGTTTTATCTAGTGCAATCGTTTAAATGCGTCTGTATATTGATGGTCTTTTTCTTCGTTGCCCATGTTTTATTTCCCAACTTATCCCAAGCCCAAGAGATTCCAACGCCCACTATTCCTAACGATACTCTTGGCGTCGGACAATCACAGGACACAGTCGGACAATCACAGGACACAATAACGGGTATTGTGCGTGATGAAGAGGGGAATGCCCTTCCCGGTGTCTCGGTAATGATAAAGGGAAAGCCTAATACGGGTACAACAACCGACCCTAATGGCCGATATAAAGCTACTGTAGACAGCAGCACTGTACTGGTGTTTTCCTACACCGGCTATGGCAGCAAGGAAGAGCGTATAGGGAGTCGGAAAGAAGTGAATGTGGTGCTTCAAGCTGAGCAGGAAACCCTGGAAGAGGTGGTGGTTATCGGTTATGGCTCGGTAAGGAAACGCGATTTAACTGGCTCTGTAGCACAGGTAAAGGCCGAAGAAATAAATGCATTTCCTACAAGTAACGTGGTTCAATCCTTGTCTGGCCGTGCCCCTGGAGTACAGGTCTATCAAGGGTCGGGCGCACCGGGGCCAGCCATGTCCGTTCGTATCAGAGGAGCAAATTCCATCTTGGGCAGTAACGAGCCGCTCTATGTGGTGGACGGTTTTCCGCTCTCGGGAAGCAATCCAACGATTTTAAATAATGCAGATATAGAAAGTATGGAGATCCTAAAGGACGCATCGGCAACGGCTATATACGGCTCGCGCGGTGCGAACGGCGTGGTCATCATCACAACCAAACAAGGTGGCGTTGAAGGTACGGGGGATGCAACTCACGTAGATTTTGAAGCAAATTATGGTATACAGCAGATTCGGAAAAAGCTCGATTTAATGACCGGACCGGAGTATGCCACATTTTATAATTTACGTGCGGCAAACGATGGTGTTGCCCCTTATTTTAGTCAAGAACAGATCAATAGTATGCCTTCCTTCGATTGGCAGGATTTTATTTTCCGTTCGGCGCCGATAAAAAGTACGTCGTTGAATATCGGCGGCGGAAACGAGCGTACGCAATTTTCAGTGGGTGGTAGTGTGCTGGCACAGGATGGGATTATTAGGGGAAGCGATTACGACCGCTATTCTTTGCGTGGAAGTATTCAACACCAGATTAGCGATAAACTCACGGTTGACGCCAACGCCACCTTAAGTCGACTGATCACCGGTAGAAAGGACAGCAACGGTGGAGCCCGCGGTAATTCCTTAATATCAGCCATCTTAGGCGCTCCGCCCGCTTTAACGCCGTATGACGATAACGGTGGTTATAGACTGCTTTCCAATGCATTTAATATTGCTGCACCAGATATTATCAATCCACTCAATTGGATCAACGAAGAAACGAATCGAACTGAAGCAAACTTAGTGCTGGCCAATGCGGCCATTACGTACAGACCGATAAATGATATCAGCATTAAGCTCTTATCGGGTATTGAAAATCGTGACGATCGTGAAAATCAATATCGTAGCAATCGTTTTCAAGGATCGACAGGGGAAGCGCGGATTACCGCCAATAACCAACAGAGTAGACTGGTTGAACTGACGGCTAACTACAATAAGCTGTGGAATGATAGGCATAGCTTCTCGGCCTTGGCCGGTATGACCTATCAGGATTTCATTGACAGCTACGTGATGGGAAGCGGTCAGGGATTCATTAGCAATGTAAGCGGTTGGGATAATTTGGGCGGTGCGCTGGTGCCGTTGGTGCCAGCCTCGGGCTATAATAAGTCGACACTGCTATCGTATTTAGCACGTGTGAATTATACTCTCGATGATAAATATCTCTTTACAGTGAGTTTCCGCGCAGACGGATCTTCGCGGTATCGATCGGACAACCAGTGGGGGTATTTCCCTTCCGGCGCGTTCGCTTGGCGGGTGTCCCAAGAAGATTTTCTGAAGGATCACAATTGGATATCGGATCTTAAACTTAGGGTAAGCTGGGGAAAGACAGGTACCCAGATCGAAGATTTTTATTCGACCTTTAATCCCCTGGCAGGTGGTTATACTGTTTTTGGTAGAGACTTACATTTGGGTTTTGCTCCTGAGACAAACTTGCCGAACAGAGATCTTAAGTGGGAAACTACCGAGCAAATAGATGCAGGACTTGATTTCGGTGTATTGGATAACCGACTGATCTTTACGGCGGATTATTATCGCAAGACTACTAAAGATTTATTGAATGCGGTTCCGTTGCCGACTTCAATGGGCTACACCACCACTTTCCAGAATGTCGGGCAGATACGCAACAGCGGTGTCGAGTTAGGCCTTAATGCGAATGTCTTCAAAGGCGATTTTAAATGGGACCTGAACGCTAACATTGCCTTCAACAGAAGTAAGGTGTTGCAATTATATGGCGGAGCAGATATATATGGGGATGAATTGAGAATGAACGTAGTGAGTGATTCCCGTACGATTTTACGAGAAGGCTTACAAAGAGGTTTGTTCTTTGGCTATGTAGAAGATGGATATGATGAAAATGGACAAATACAATATAAAGATCTAAATAACGACGGTACCATCAGCAATGCAGATAGAGCGGTAATAGGCAATCCTAATCCCGACTTCATCTACGGTTTGAATTCATCAATGTCTTATAAGAACTTTGACTTTACGTTCTTTATACAGGGGATGGTCGGAAATGACATTTTCAATGCCAGTGCCATTGGTAGTACGGTAGATTATGTTTCCGGATTGAACATGGTACGGGATGTGCTCAACGATCATTGGACACCAGAAAATCCAAACGCAAAATATCCGGTAATCAGTAATACGGTGAATGCGCGTGTGTCTAACCGCTGGATAGAAGATGGATCTTTTCTACGGCTAAGAAATGTTCAATTAGCGTACAATTTACCTGTTGAAAAGTTTAATGTAGGATGGCTTAAGCGTTTACAGGTATATGTCAGCGGGCAGAACCTGCTTACCTTAACAAATTACTCCTGGTACGACCCCGAAATGCCTTCCACCGGTTCAGACTACTTAAGTTATCCAATCGCCAAAACCTATACGTTCGGTGTGAAAGCTGGTTTTTAACATGAAATAAGACTTTAAGACGATGATACATAAGACCCAATCAATGGTATATAAGAAAAAAGATCACAAGGTAGCTGCATGGATTGTGATCGGACTCCTCGCCTTCTCCGGCTGTAGTAAAGAGTTAGATCAAGAGCCGCGTTTAATTTTAGAGGAAACTTTTTATAACACAGCGGCTGAGGCAGAGGCTGCTGTAAATGCTATTTTCCCTCCAATACGTTTGGGTGCACAGGGTATCGCGTCGTATAATGCTACCTTGGAGTGTCATACGGACTACGCTTATGGCAGGGGAAGCTGGGCGCAATTTAATGATTTTAGTGGGCTCGACGCCACCAATACCAATCGCGTAGGCGATTTTTGGGACAGCTTCTATTTGGCGATTCGAAATGCTAATCTGGTTATTAAGAATGTGCCGGAAGGTGATGCCATGAGTGAAGAAGAAAAAAACAGATACGTCGCAGAAGCAAGATTTATGCGCGCTTGGTGCTACTTTCATCTCGTCCGCAATTGGGGCGGCGTGCCGCTTCGAGTTGAGACGAATATGGAGGAGAAAGATGTGGCGAGGAGTGCAGCAGAGGAAGTTTATGCTTTAATCGATGAGGACCTCCGTTTTGCCGAAACGTACCTTCCGGAAAATAATACAGCTCAGCCAGGACGGCCCACCAAGTGGATGGCAAAAACGGTGCTGAGCGATTATTTATTGACTACTGATCAAAATCAGGAGGCAAGAGATAAGGCTGCCGAGGTCATGCAATCCGGTCTTTTCTCCCTGGTTCCTATACAAGGGGTGAATGACTTCGAGCATATTTTTGGTGCCGGAGTAGGCGTAACCAGTGAGGAGGTTTTCCACTTCAAGTATACCCGTGAAGAGCAAGGTAATTATTACCCGTTTATCATTAATCATCCGGAAACCGGCTATTTTATGCAAGGCAGAGGTGCCTATGCGCAGTATTCCAATAGTAATAATAATTTTTACAAAGGATGGAACGACGCCGATCTGCGGAAGCAATTATGGTATCCGATGGACATAGGCTTGGGAGAGGGGACCGTTCTACAGAAAAAATTTACAGATCCAGGAGCGACAAACGAATACGGCGCGATTAACGACTTTCCTTTATATCGTTATGCGGAAGTGCTGTTGTTGTTTGCAGAAGCAGAGGCACGGGCAAATGGGGTTACCGCCGAATCGCTTAATGCCTTGAATCAGGTGAAGCGGCGTGCATATGGAAGAGATATTACTTCGCCGTCTGATGTCGATTATCAAATAGCCTCCTTCTCGCCGGAGTCATTAATAGATACTATTTTACAAGAACGGGCCTATGAGTTCCAGTTCGAAGGGAAACGATGGTTCGATTTGAAGCGCAGTGGTAAGGCGGCGGAGATATTACAACAAAATAAGGAAGTTGCTATCGCAGAAAAGCACTATCTATGGCCTATCCCGCTGGCCGAAATGAATTACAACCAAGGAATAACGGAGAATAATCCGGGATATTAAGCACTCCTTATTGCTGCGTCTTCGGCTTATTGATGTCTCAGCTTCATTACGGTGTTTGACATGGCGCAAGAAGCAGCTTTTGGGCAGTTCCCTTGTATCGGTTCTATCGGTTCCGGCTGAAAAAAAGAATCTTTGTAGTACTAATGTAAAAAAATCCTTATTTTGGCCTACTTTATAGCCGAGTTCGAATAAGTATGCAAAGAAAAAAGAAAGTAGCCGTAATAGGGGGGGGTAGCTGGGCGACGGCGATCGTGAAAATGCTAAGTGATAATGAGCAGGACAAAGACATTTTTTGGTGGATGCGCAATCAGGAAGCAGCGTCATATATAAAAACGTATCATCATAACCCGAATTACCTCAGTGCTGTAGAGATTAAGCTACCTGCCGATCGGATAACCACTGAGTTATCCAAAGTTATTGAGTTATGCGATGTGCTGATATTAAGTGTTCCCGCTGCCTTTTTGAAGGAGACACTTTCAACCGTTTCTGCCGATTTATTGCAAAAGAAATACATTGTAAGTGCCATCAAGGGAATTGTTCCTGAAGAAAATCAAATAGTGGGGGATTACCTGCAAACCAGTTTCGGTGTTCCATTAGATCATATTGCTGTCATCAGCGGCCCCTGCCATGCCGAAGAAGTTTCATTAGAAAAGCTTTCCTATCTTACCATTGCTTCCGCCTCACCGAATACGGCAGCTGTTTTTTCCACTTTACTCAATACGCGCTACATTAAGACTGTTCAGTCGGACGACATATATGGAACCGAGTATGGGGCCGTTCTAAAGAATATATATGCAGTTGCCAGTGGCATCTGCCACGGCATCGGTTACGGCGACAATTTTCAAGCTGTTCTTATATCCAATGCGATACGGGAAATGGCTCGTTTTCTGGCAAAAGTGCATCCGATAGCGAGAGATATTAACGAATCGGCTTATTTAGGCGATCTCTTGGTAACGGCTTATTCGCAATTTAGCCGCAATAGAACCTTCGGTAACATGATCGGGAAGGGGTATACCGTTAAATCAGCCCAACTTGAAATGAATATGATAGCAGAGGGCTATTATGCGTCGCAATGCATCCATCAGATCAACAAGGCTTACCAGGTGTATATGCCTATCTGCCGGGCGGTATACGCCATTTTATACGAACGGCATTCGCCATATCTGGAAATGAAGCTTCTCTCAGAGCAACTAACCTAATCACTAATTAACACAAAGAGTCTTATGAGTAAGTATTTACGATTTATCGGCAGATCTCATTGTTTATCGCTATGTTTTTTAGTCGTAGCCAACATTTCTTTTGCGCAGCAAATTTCTTCGGGATATAAGAACGGGATGGTGGTATCGGCGCATCCTATTGCTTCAGAAGTAGGGGTGGGTATCTTAAAACAAGGAGGTAATGCGGTCGACGCCGCCATTGCGGTACAGTTTGCTCTAGCCGTTGTTTATCCGAACGCAGGGAATATCGGTGGGGGCGGATTTATGGTGTATCGGTCGGCCGAGAACGAATTGGCAGCTTTGGACTTTCGGGAAACGGCGCCGGGAAAGGCAACCAAAGATATGTACCTAGATACAGAAGGAAATCCGATAGAGCGTTTGAGTTTAGACGGGCAGTTATCGGTAGGCGTTCCTGGAACTGTTGACGGAATGGTAAAAGCTCATGAAAAATACGCTAAACTGCCGTGGAAAGATCTGCTGCAACCTGCTATAGATTTGGCAAAAAAAGGCTTTCCGATAACAGCTATGCAGGCTAGAGAACTGAATGCGCGCAAAGAAGCGTTCGAGCGGTTCAACCCAATGGGAACCGCACTGATAAACAAGAAAAATGAGTGGAAAGCGGGCGACATATTAGTGCAAAAAGATTTGGCCCGGACGCTCAAGGTGATTAGAAAGAAGGGGCGTGCGGGTTTTTACGAGGGTCGGGTTGCCTCGTTGATTGTCGAGGAAATGAAGCGAGGAAACGGTATTATCAGTTACGAAGACTTGAAAGCCTATCAGGCAAAATGGCGCGAGCCGATTGTAGGAAGTTACAAAGGCTATCAGGTCGTGTCAATGCCACCATCGTCTAGCGGCGGCATTGCTTTGGTGTCTTTGTTAAAGTCGGTTGAACCCTATCCCTTGGCTGAATGGGGCTTTCAGCAGGACTCAACCATTCAAGTGATGGTAGAGGCCGAAAGAAGGGTATATGCCGATCGCGCCGAACATTTGGGAGATATCGATTTTTATCCGGTACCTGTTAAAGGCCTGTTGGATTCCAATTATCAAGCTGAACGGATGAAGGATATGGACTTTAACAGAGCAACTCCCAGCAACGCTATTCAAGCGGGATCGCCCCAGGTTTACGAAAGTGAGCAAACGACGCATTTTTCGATTGTTGATAAAGACGGAAACGCGGTGTCTATTACAACAACCTTAAATAACTCCTATGGATCTCAGGTAGTGGTAGATAGAGCCGGCTTTCTGTTGAACGACGAAATGGACGACTTTTCTGTGAAACCCGGCGTGCCTAATTTATATGGGCTCCTTGGTGGAAAGGCCAATGCGATTGAACCGGGAAAGCGGATGTTGAGCGCCATGAGCCCAACGATTTTGACCAAAGATAAAAAACTGTTTATGGTTGTCGGTACACCCGGCGGGTCGACCATTATCACGTCGGTGTTTCAAACAATTTTGAATGTAATAGCATTTAACCAAACGATGCAGCAAGCAGTAGATGCTCCTCGTTTCCACCATCAATGGATGCCTGATGAGATCTTCGTTGAGGAAAACGCAATAGCGTCTGCTGTTCGTGCCCGCTTACAACAGAAGGGATATAAAATCACACCGAGAACGAGCATCGGTCGGGTAGATGCGATTTTAGTGGGCGCGGACGGCTCGTTAACAGGTGGCGCTGACTCCAGAGGGGACGACAAGGCGATAGGTTATTAAGGGCTTAAGTGACGACAGTGATAGCCGACAGCGCTAGCAGTCATGATTAAACAACGGTCTGCTGAAAAAGAGATTGTTAAATAAAAAAGGCTCCCTGAAGGAGCCTTTTTTATGCGTTCTATGGTGTTGCGATTACCATTTTTTACGTTCGCCTTTTCTTTCGCGGCGTTTGCCTGAAAAATCGCGGAATCCACCACCACTATCTCTTTCACGTTCGCGTCCTCCACGGCCCCCACTCCTTGATGAGCGGTTACCTCTATTGCTGCTTCCGCCTCTTGACGATCCACCATCGCGGTCGCCTGCTAGCTCAACGCGTACGGAGCGGCCGTTAAAGTCGGCTTGTTGAAATCCGCTTGTTACCTTATCTACAACGGCGTTTTCTACCTCGAAGAAAGTGTAAACTCCCTTTAAATCGATCTTGCCAATATTCTTACCGCTTATTTGCGCGGTGTTGCAAATGTAGCCTAGGATATCACCTCTGGTAAAATCGTCTACCGACCCCAAGTTAATAAACAGGCGTGTAAAGTCCGATTTATATCCCGTTCTGTCAAAGCGATCGCCTTTTGCCCCTTTTTCTCCACGTGCATCACTTGCCGACACATTCAAATCCGGTGCATTTTTATAATAATCTAAGAAGCGATTGAATTCTAAGCTAGCAAAGTGCTTAATAATATCTTCTTTAGAAAATTCGCTGAATTCGTCCATAATCCGCGGCAAATATTGTCCGATTTGTTCGTCATTAACGTCAACCGCTTTCACTTTATGCACGAGTGCAAATAGCTGCTTTTCGCAGACATCGAAACCGTTAGGGATTTCAGCCTTTACGAATTGCTTACCAATCACGCGTTCAATCTGACGTATTTTTCCTAATTCTTTTGCAGTAACAAGAGAGATGGAAACACCGGTTTTTCCTGCGCGAGCGGTACGACCACTGCGGTGGGTATAATTCTCAATCTCATCAGGTAAAGAGAAATTAATTACGTGTGTCACATCGTTTACGTCGATACCTCTAGCTGCCACGTCAGTGGCTATTAATAGCTGAAGACTGCGTTCACGATAACGCTTCATTACTTTATCGCGCTGCTGTTGAGATAAATCGCCATGTAAAGAATCGGCATTATAACCGTCTTTGATTAAAGCTTCCGCGATTTCTTGCGTTTCAATTTTTGTACGGCAAAAAACAATTCCGAAAATTTCAGGATTGAAATCTACAATACGTTTAAAGGCAGCATACTTGTCTCGCGGCCTTACTACATAATATTCATGGTCGATATTCGCATTACCTGTATTTTTGGTTCCTACGGTAAGTTCGAACGGATCGGTCATGTAATTTTTTGCAATGCGACGGACTTCTGCCGGCATTGTGGCTGAAAATAGCCATGTTTTCTTCTCTTCGGGAGTGGTAGAAAGGATATCGTTAATGTCCTCTTGAAAGCCCATATTGAGCATTTCATCCGCTTCATCCAAAACTACGTACCGTACTCCCGAAAAGTCTATCGCTTTTCTTCCAATGATATCAAGCATACGGCCGGGTGTAGCGACAACGATCTGAACACCCCGACGAATCTGGCGTAATTGATCGCTAATGCTCGCGCCACCATAAACGGCTACAACGTGTACATTGCTGATATTTTTCGAGAAATTTTTTAAATCATTAGCGATCTGCAGACATAATTCACGCGTAGGGCAAAGCACAAGTGCTTGCGGCGAATTTTGCGAGAAGTCTAATAATTCTAATAACGGCAGGCCAAATGCTGCGGTTTTACCGGTTCCTGTTTGGGCTAATCCGACAAAATCGCTGCTGCCTGTAAGGAGGGCCGGAATGGCCTGTTCTTGGATTGGTGTAGGCTTTTCAAAACCTAGCGCCGTAATGGCATTAACAACATCATGACGGATTCCCAATTGACTAAATGGGTTCATGAAATTCAAAAAACGTTAGACTTTATTGCCTAATGAAGGGGCAAAGGTAGAAATAAAAATTGATATATACAAATATTGTTTACTAATTTGTTAACAGCCGTTACTGCTATGGTTTTAGTGCAAACGTCTATCACCAAAAAAAGCCGCCCAAGGGGAGCGGGCGGCTCGTCCATCGAATGGGGTTGTGATGGACATCAATCAACCTAATCGTGTTGGAAAACAGAGACTTTAATCTTTTTTGCCTCCTCTTCCGTTTCTATAAAGCCAGTGGCTAGTATAGTATAATATTGTCCGGACTTCGGTTTAAAGGATGTATTACTTACCGGTAGATTCATGTCGTGATTAATCACCTCTAACACATAAGTCGTGTTGTCGTCTGCTTTGATATCGCCAAAAGCACTGTTTTGTTTAAATTTTTTATTAGTAGCCAATAAGGTGTCAATCGTACTGGCTTTCAGATCGAAGGCGATGGAATCCGGACAGAGATTAATAAAGCGTACGCGTGCCATACCGTTTTCCGGCGTATCATTCGCGTAAAAGTCCCGTATTCCCAAAAGTTCCAGTGAGTCAAGTCGATCCACTGCAAACACCGAGTAGCATACACCGCCTTCCAGGCTCCAGTTTTTCATGTCCAGTCTTTTATTATCGGCCGATGTATTTGCCTGAAATTGATTGCCGCCCGGGTAAACCAATTGATAAACTGTTCGATCTAAATATCTAAAAGGCTGCGTGTTAACGCGATATCCATTTATGCCTACAATTAAATCACCTGCGTCCGGTGAAGTATGTACAAAAGAAACCAATGCTGCCGGTATATTTCCATTTTGCGTGTTGTCGTCATCTTTAAGGCATGCACTTAGCGATAGGAGTAGGCAGCAGCTTAAAACCGTATATAATAATCTCTTTTTGTTATTTAACAACAAAGTATGTATGTTCATGCGTGTCAATACAAGGTGTTCTGATAGCCCTTCTTATTCTGAACTTGTTAACGAATGGGGGGATGTAAGCGCTACAGTATTTATAAAAATTATTTATCGCGGAGTCTTCGTCCAAAAAAATCCATAAGTTTGTACCAAAAGAATAGTAGAAATTAATGTCTTTAAAAGGAAATCAGTTTAGGGCCAATACAGTAAAAGGAGAAGGGAAGATAAGAAATGGCAGCAATACCGCTAAATCGGCACGCCACGCAAAACCGGTTAATAGTGCCAGGCTTTCCGCAAGGATCAATTTGCAGGATAGCAAGGCTGTAAAGATTGCAGGTTTGTTTTTTTTGGTGTTATCTCTTTATTTTTTCATTGCATTTATCTCCTATCTGTTTACATGGCAAAATGATCAGAGTTATATTTCTGCGGCCAATGGCGGTTGGGGGACGCTTTTTAAAACGCGTGAGGAATTAGAGGCTTTTGGTTTTAAGGAGGCGCTTGTTGAAAACTGGCTCGGTAAGTTAGGTGCGCTGTTGGCGAATCAATTTATGTACGAGTGGTTTGGTATTGCATCGTTTTTGTTCATCATAATCTTTTTTGTTATAGGTTATAGGTTGCTATTTAAAGTGCGACTTATCGCGTTGGATAAGCTTTTTGGTTATGGTTTTTTTCTTTTGCTGTTTACATCAGTTACCGTCGCTTATTTACACAGTTTTATTTCGGAGTATC
Source organism: Olivibacter sp. XZL3 (assembly GCF_004368405.1). GTDB lineage: Bacteria > Bacteroidota > Bacteroidia > Sphingobacteriales > Sphingobacteriaceae > Olivibacter. The sequence goes on along the minus strand of NZ_SBJH01000067.1, from coordinate 133,833 downwards.
CGCATTACCTGGAAGGTGAATTTGGCTTCTGGACGAATAAGATACTAGAAATGCAGGTGGGTACAGCTGGAGTGGGGGCTTTCTTGCTATTTGTCGGCCTTGCGGCACTGATTATTGCATTTAACCTCGATTTTAAACTCCCAGAGCGGAAGAAAACAAAGGGATTGTATGACGAGAAAGAAGGTGGAAAAGTCGCAACGGATGCATTGGATCCAAGGGACGAAGAGGAGGACGACCCGGTGGATGATGAGTATGGTGTTCCCGCCTTCCAGCGCAATCACCTGAAGGATGAACGGGCAGACGCTTATGCTAGGGAGAATGAAAATGGGCAGCGTTTATCGCAGAACCTGGATGTTAAGCCCAAGAAGATAGAGCCGGATAAGGAAACGCCTATGAGCAGTCCATCTTTCGAGCTGGAGCCATTGATTGTTAATGAGGTGAAAGAGGACAATATCACGCTTAACGAAACGAAGGAGACTCCCGATTTGACCGTAGAGCGTATAAAAGAAGAGAAGCCCCTTACAACAGCAGACACCTTGGTGGAACAGTTCGGCCAATATGATCCAAAGCTCGATTTATCAGGCTATCAATATCCGCGGCTTGATTTACTAAAGGACTATGGTTCGGGAAAGATCGTTGTTAACAATGAAGAACTGGAAGCGAATAAGGATAAGATTGTTGAAACGCTGAGTAATTATAATATAGAAATTGATAAAATAAAGGCCACCATCGGACCTACGGTAACTTTATACGAGATTATTCCGAAACCCGGCGTTCGTATTTCGAAGATCAAAAATTTGGAAGATGATATTGCCCTTAGCTTAGCAGCCCTCGGTATCCGCATTATCGCACCTATGCCGGGAAAAGGTACCATAGGAATAGAAGTGCCGAATAAAAAGCCGGAGATGGTAGCCATGAGAGCCGTAATCGCTACAGAGAAGTTTCAGCATACCGAAATGGATTTACCGATTGCGCTTGGTAAAACGATTTCCAATGAGGTGTATATAGCGGATTTAGCCAAAATGCCGCACCTGTTAGTTGCAGGAGCAACCGGGCAGGGTAAATCGGTCGGAATTAACGCGATCATTACGTCTTTATTGTATAAGAAGCATCCCGCTGAACTGAAATTCGTAATGGTGGATCCAAAGAAAGTAGAGCTTTCCTTGTTTAAAACTATTGAACGACACTTCTTGGCCAAGCTTCCTGGTGAGGAGGATGCAATCATAACCGATACAAAGAAGGTGATCAATACCCTCAATTCGCTTTGTATCGAAATGGATCAACGTTATGATCTGTTGAAGAATGCACAGGTACGAAACTTGAGAGAGTATAACAATAAATTTGTCAATAGGAGGCTTAATCCGGAAGAAGGACACCGTTTCATGCCTTTTATTGTCCTTATTGTTGACGAATTTGCTGACTTGATGATGACGGCAGGGAAAGAGGTTGAAACCCCCATTGCGCGATTGGCTCAATTAGCGCGGGCGGTGGGAATTCATTTGGTTATCGCTACGCAACGTCCTTCGGTTAATATCATCACCGGTACCATTAAAGCGAACTTCCCCGCCCGCTTGGCCTTCCGGGTGCTGTCGAAAGTAGATTCCCGTACTATTTTAGATACCGGAGGTGCGGATCAATTAATTGGTCGAGGCGATATGTTACTTGCTACAGGAAGCGATTTGATCCGCATACAATGTGCCTTCGTAGATACACCGGAAGTGGAGGAAATCTCCGAATTCATCGGTGCGCAAAGGGGATACCCGTCCGCTTTTCAGCTGCCCGAATATATAGATGAGAACGGGGAGGGCAGCGGTTTGAGCGATATCGATTTAGTAAACGATCGCGACGCCTTATTTGAAGATGCAGCACGATTAATCGTCCTACATCAACAGGGCTCTACTTCTTTGATTCAAAGGAAGTTGAAGTTAGGCTATAATCGTGCGGGCCGTATCATCGATCAACTGGAAGCAGCGGGTATAGTCGGCCCCTTTGAAGGAAGTAAAGCCAGGGAGGTCTTATATCCTGATGAATATTCATTGGAACAGTTTTTGGAAACCTTGGATAAAAAGAACTAGAAGAAATCAAAGCGAAATTAAACATTTAGCTGGTTAGTATGTCTAAGGTTCAAGCAACTTATCGGTTTTGTCCATTTGTTCCACTTACCGTAGTTGCGTTATAAGTGTATCATATGAAGAAAATAATGTCCATGATAATTTTTATTGCCTGCGGTCTGTCGGCTTTTGGTCAAAACGATCCGGCAACTGAAAAGTTGTTAAATACCTTGCGCGAGAAGTATCAGTCTTATCGGACCGCGAAGATCAACTTTACCTTAACCGCTACCAATCAGCAAAAGCAAATAACGGTGGATGAAAAGGGTGAGTTGATCGTAGAACCCCGAACCAACAGATACCGCATTACCCTGAATGATCAGGTGATGATTTCTGATGGGAAGCAGCAATGGCATGTGTTAAAGGAAGAGCAAGAAGTACAGATTACCGAAGCGGACGGCGAACAGTCGGGTTCCATTACGCCGGCTAATATTTTTTCGTTTTATAGTGAGGGTTTTAAGTATCCTGCTGCGAAAAGCGAGACAATTGGAGGCAAATCCCTAAGTGTGATAGACCTTATTCCTACTGACGGTAAGGTATCTTATGTTAAGGTTCGGTTGCGCTTAGATAAATCAATCAATCAGATTCACGATGTCACCGTTTTCGATAAAAGCGGAAGTCTTTATACCTATACCATCCAAAATTTTACGCCTAATGTTAAAGTTACTTCCAAAACCTTTATATTTGACAAGACCGACTATCCTGGGATGGAGATTGTAGATCTACGATAGCCACAATCAGGAAAAGCCGGTTCATATTTAAATGAAGAAGATTGATACCGTTTACGCAACATAGCTTAGATAAGTTAGAAGCTCTTTTTAAGGGCATGGGGTATAAAGTCCGTTATGAAAAAGGGAATTTCAAGACGGGCCATTGCGTTTTACAAAGCAGTAAGGTAATTGTTATTAATCGTTTTTCTAATATAGAAGTTAAGATAAATTCTCTCATTGAACTTCTGCGCGATTTGGAACCGGATATATCCCTGTTGGACGATAAACAGAAACAGTTATTATTTAACATCAAACAAACCAAGTTAACGCTTTGATCATTACGTTTTTAGGTACTGGAACATCGCAGGGCGTGCCCGTCATAGCCTGCGGCTGCAGCGTTTGTACCTCGCGTGATCATCACGACAATCGCCTTCGCTCCTCGGTCATGATCAGCAGCCAAGGAAAGAATGTCGTAATTGATACCGGTCCGGATTTCCGTTACCAAATGCTCAGGGAAGGGGTGAAGCGCCTAGACGCGGTCTTATATACACATGCCCATAAAGATCATATAGCCGGATTGGATGATATTCGTGCCTTTAATTACTTCCAAGGGACTGCTATTGATGTTTTTGCGGATAATTTGGTCCAAGACGCGCTTAAACGTGAATTCTATTATATATTCACAGAACATAAGTATCCTGGAATACCGCAAATTAATTTGAAAGAGGTAGATGACGAGCTTTTTTCGATAGGCCATCTATCGGTCCAGCCGATCAATGTAATGCATTTTAAATTGCCCATAAAAGGGTATCGCTTTGGCGATTTCACATACCTTACGGATGTGAAATCTGTTTCGGAAAGCGCTGTCAACAAAATAACGGGTACGAAAATATTGGTAGTGAATGCCCTGCAAAGGGAACCGCATATTTCTCATTTCACCTTAGATGAGGCTATAAGCTTCGCAAAGCAAATAGGTGCCGATCGCACCTATTTTACCCACATCAGTCACCGTTTAGGTAAGCACGAGGAGATCTCAAAAGAGTTGCCTCCGGGTATCTATCTAGCTTATGACGGACTGCGGATTTCCTTAGACCCTTGAAGCTTTTCTTTGATAAATTGCCTCTAACGTGCTGTCCCAAAGTTTAATACGAAGTTCAAGCGATCTCTTTACAGCCTTGGTGGCATCTTCCCAGACCAAATCTTCGTCTTTACATAATGCGCTCGTCATTTCGAGGGCCAGATTTCCGTGGTGATCTCCGTCTACTTCAATATGTCTCTCGAGATAGTACTTCAAAATAGAAACGCTTTTCGGAAACTGGGCATCCAAGTCCTTAATAATAGAAATAAACATATCAGGGATTAAATCTTCCCTGCTAAAAGTAAAGACCGCCGATTGAATGGCTGGAGACTTGTGGTTTATCACGTTGAAAGTATCGACAACAAAGTGCTTAGCAGCATCAGGAACTTTCGTTATATCAAGTGCGTCCGCCAAGTCTTCACCTCTTTTAAGCGCTTCGGCCAGGTTTAACATCGTCATCGTATCGGCGCCACATTGCTCCATAGCTTCCAAGTACAATTCGTAGTGGCTTTTTCGATTTCCCAGGTGGTCTAAGTCCGACTCTTCTCCTGTAACGATTTCATTAATAAGGTAGCGCGTATTGGCATCGCCTACCGGAAACCAAGGCACTTCTATACAAGTCAAACGTCGTTGCAGTGCTTTTAATAAAGACATGAAATCCCATACCGCAAAAATATGATGTTCCATGAAAATTTTAAGATCGTCGATTGTTTCGATATGTTTATAGAGGGAATGGTTGATGATTCGCTCTTTGTAGGGCTCAATCGCTTGCTCTAGTCGCTGTATGTGTGTTGACTCCATTCAAAAATAATTTATTGCAAACATAGGAATGACTTCCAATATAAACATAACGTAGATGTCAAAAAGAGCCAGCTACAACGATCAGCCAAACTATTTTAGGAAGTATATGTAATGTAAATGTAATACCTACAAAAAGTGGAATTTAGCGCTGAGTTTTGTCAGCAAATATTTGTTTTTGTCGATAAAAGTCTATTAATTTGATATACTTTGTATTAGATTTAAGGAGGAAAAACAATGAGTTTACAACTAGGAGACGTTGCACCGAATTTTGACGCGGTTACAACCGAAGGAAATATCAATTTTTATGAGTATGTAGGAGACAGTTGGGTCGTGCTTTACTCGCATCCGTCAGACTATACCCCAGTCTGCACAACCGAATTGGGTCGGACAGCCTCTTTAAAACAGGAGTTTGACAAACGTAACGTAAAAGTATTGGCCTTAAGTGTAGACAGTATAGAAGATCATCATGGTTGGGTGAAAGATATCAATGACACGCAAAACGTCGAAGTGAACTTTCCCATTATTGCCGATAAAGATCGGAAGATAGCGGAAGCTTATGGGATGATACACCCAAACGCATCGGCCACGGCTACCGTGCGTTCAGTGTATATTATCGATCCGAATAAGAAAATAAGATTGACGATCACTTATCCAGCCTCTACAGGAAGAAACTTTCAGGAGATTTTGCGGGTAATCGACTCCTTGCAATTAACCGAAAATTATAGCGTTGCGACGCCAGCTGACTGGAAAGACGGGGAGGACGTTATTGTTGTTCCGGCAATAAAGACAGCAGATATTCCGTCGAAATTTCCTAAGGGCTATACAGAAATTAGACCTTATTTACGTACTACACCACAACCGAATAAATAACGTGAATTAATCAAGCGTACTTTCAACTTTTTTACCGTATAGGATTCGGATTAACTTTTTCGATGGCCTGTACGGTACTATCCAATTTTTTTACTTGATCGTTGAAAAATTGAAAATTTAATAGTAGGTTTGATATAGTTTAAATAAATCTGTTCGGGTTCCACCTCTGCCGGTCGTAATGTGGACTGTTTTTTTAAGCGAGATTACTGAGAATTAACCCTGTGTTTCCTAAATTATGATACGTCAGTATTTCGATATAGGGTCACAACAATCGTACAACAACAAATTTTTTTATTAATGAAAACCGGAAAAGTAAAATGGTTCAACGCGCAAAAGGGGTTTGGATTTATTATTCAAGAAGACGGAACCGACATTTTTGTCCACTTTAAAGATGTAAAAGGTGGAATAGACGCTATCAAAGACAATGATCGCGTAGAGTTTGACGTGGCAGACGGAAGGAAGGGCCAACAAGCTGTAAACGTAAAGAAGATCTAATCTGCTATAATTTTTGAAGTTTATTGTGTTACATTTTAACAGCCCGCTTATTCGGGCTGTTCTTATGGAAGTTTTATTGTTGGCAGCTCTTCTTTTGGTTGTCCTTTCAACGCTGGTGTTGTTGATAAACTTCCGGATTAACTATATGCAATAGCGGTTGTTCGTTTAAAGCGGCAATTACATTTCTCGCAGCGATGCTCGCCATGCCGTTCCGCGCTTCTATCGTATTAGAGCCTATATGAGGAAAGACCGCGACATTAGCCATGTTAAGAAGCGGATTGTCTGTCTGCATCGGTTCAGGGTTCGTTACATCGAGGCCAGCTCCCCATATCATGCCCTTCTCTAAAGCTTCAATAAGATCTGTTTCATTATGCACAGCCCCTCTGGAGGCATTTATAAAAATAGCGGAAGGCTTCATTTTAGTAAAAATCTCCTTGTTAAATTTATCCTTTGTTTCAGGAGTAAGGGATGAGAAAGCAACCAATACATCACTACGTTGTACTAAGTCGTCGAAACTTACCTTTTGGGCGCCAAGTGTTTGTTCTGCCTGCTCGTTGTGCGAACGGTTATGGTATATAATCGGCATATCGAAGGCCGCTTTTGCTTTCTTTGCAAGTACATAACCGATGTTGCCTAAGCCGAACACGCCCAAGGTCTTTCCTTGAAGGGAAAAGCCTAGATCGTCTGTTGGCTGGCTAAATCCCCATTCTCCCTTAACGATCTTTTTATGGAGGTATAGGGCTTTCCGCGAAACAGCAAGCATTAGAAGAAACGCCGTATCCGCTGTAGCTTCGCTTAGTACGTCGGGTGTATTTCCAATTGGAATCTTCCATTTAGTGGCCGTCTGGACATCCACGCGATCGTAACCGACGGAAAGTAGGGATATGACCTTTAATTGTTTACAGGCTTGTATAAAGTCTTTATTAATCGGAAGCGAACCAGCGGTCAGTAGCGCATCATGGTGTTGGCAGCGTTCAATAAGTTCTTGGAGATCCAGTTCTCGTGGCTCGGTATGTTGCTCATAGGCCAAACCCGCCTCATCTAACAAATCGAGCCCAACTTGCGGAATAATGCGGTCAATAAATACAGTCATACTTAAGTGGGTTAAATCATCATTTTTAGTTAATCGACAACATCTCGTTTAGCGTCTTTGTTTAGTGTTAGATTTGGTTTTTTATCGCCTGATACCTTCGGTCGCTATATTATTCATAAAGCCGTTAATGGGCAAAACCAAAAAATACGCTAAAACAAATGATAGCAATTACCAATGCGGTAATTCCTACGTACAGAAAATCTTTTTCCAGTAGAAACGCTATCAGCGAAAATAGAATGCGTAAAATCGGTGTTAGAAATAAAAGCAAGATACCCAATAAGATGATATCATCGCCTTTGACACGTGCTGCTCCCTTGAGCGTTTGTTCGACCAAAGCGAATATACTGACGTCTTTCTCAACAAAGTTGCCATAGTGTACGAGCTCTTGCTCATGATTAAATAAATAGATGAGCCCACCGAGCGCAGCCACAGCCAAGGCTGTCCATACGCCATAACGTAGTAGGTTTCCGATAATCAGCTGAATATCCCGGTCTCGTAGTTTATCACTTTGCATGGTTGGAAATGCTATTAAGCTTGTTCAATTGTATATCAATTAGATTTAAATATTTCCTACTGCGCCATTATAAATCATATTGAGTGCTAGGCCAATGATGATGATGGCGAAGAATACCCGCAGTTTCTTGGGATTGGCCCTCACTAGCACTTTTGCGCCTGTCATGGCACCCAATAGAACGCCTATCACTACCGGCATGCAAATATCGGGTTCAATGTATCCCTTTTGTAAATAAATGACCGCGCTGGCAGTTGCCGTAACACCCATCATAAAATTGCTTGTCGTTGTTGATACCTTAAAAGGAATACGCATTATATTATCCATTGCAATCACTTTGAATGCGCCGGAGCCGATTCCAAGTAGGCCGGAAAGCATGCCTGCCAATCCCATCATACTAAAGCCGCCGACCACGTTTTTGGTGCCGTAGGCTATAGGTCCCGAAGGTGTCGGGTAGGTCGAGGGCAATTTAAGCGCCAGCGCCAAAGGACTTGAGTTTTTTACGTTATGTTCTTCTTTTTTACGTAATGAATTTAATGCAGAAAATATCAAAGTAAACCCAAATAAGACAGCAATGAAGCTAGTTGGTGCCACCGAAGCCAGCAAGGCACCGCCGACGGCTCCTGCTGTGGTAGCTATTTCCAGGAACATTCCTAAACGCATGTTGGTGATGCCTTCCCGTACGTAGGCGGCTGCGGATCCGGACGAGGTAGCAATTACGGAAACGAGAGCAGCACCGATTGCGTAATGTATATCGACGCCTAAAACAACTGTAAGTAAAGGAATGATGATCACACCGCCACCGAGCCCGGTAAGAGATCCAACAAATCCCGCGCAGCACGCTCCGAGTAACAGAATGAGGGTAAAAGTTAATACTGTCATTAATGCTGGGTTTTGGCCCAAACTTAGCCAATTTGAAGCGATTATACAATTAATCGCCGCTTCGTTATGAATTCCTTCAGATTGTCTAAATCTGTTTATAAAAAATTTCGGTTTTTTACTTATTATGGTTATAATGGACCTATGAAATTACTTCATACTGCCGATTGGCACTTAGGAAAAAGACTTGACAAATATTCACGATTGGAGGAGCAGCAGGCAGTGCTTGACGAGCTTATCGCTTTGGCCGACAAACATGAGGTTGATGTGGTGTTGGTGGCCGGCGACCTGTTTGATGCGTTTAACCCAGCGGTTGAGGCGGTGGAGTTGTTGTACAAAAGTTTAAAATGCCTAAGCAAGAATGGCGAACGGGTTGTTATTGCCATTGCCGGCAATCACGATTCACCAGATAGGATAGACGCGCCGGATGTATTGGCTCGCGAATGCGGGATCATATTTGCCGGTTACCCTCATGCAGCAATAGCTACGGGGGAACTATGCGGTGGCTTTCGGATTATAAAGAGCGAGCCCGGTTTTATTGAATTACAGGTTCCCGGCTACCGATATCCGCTCCGTTTACTTTTGACTCCTTACGCTAATGAATATCGTATGAAAACGTTTCTCGGCGTCGGTAACGAAGAGGAGGAAATGAGAAACGTGCTGGGGGGGCATTGGCAGCAACTTGCCACCAAGTACTGTGATGATCAGGGTGTGAATATACTGATGGCACACCTCTTTGTAATGAAAAAGGGAGAGCTTCCTCCTGAGGAGCCTGCTGATGAAAAACCTATATTGCATATCGGCGGTGCACAAGCGATTTACAGTGAAAATATACCTGAAAGCCTACAATATGTAGCGCTGGGCCATTTACATCGCTATCAGGAAATAGACAAGAATCGATTGCCGATCGTTTATAGTAGCAGTCTACTTTGCTATAGTTTTGCCGAAGCCGGACAACAAAAGAATGTAGTGTTTATAAAAGCAGAGCCCGGGAAAAAGGCCTATTTTGAAAAGTTGCCATTAACTAGCGGAAAGCCCTTATATAGAAAACGTTTTGAAACGATCCCAGAAGCGGTGAATTGGCTGCAACAATGTGGTGACGCTTGGATTGAACTTACCATGGTAAGCGACGATTTTATGCATGCTGAAGATCGGAAGCAACTTCTACAAGCACACGGAGGAATTGTAACGATCATTCCTGAAATAAGAAATAAATTGGGCGCGGCAGACGGAGCTAAAACGATCGACCTAAGTCTGTCTATCGAAGAATTATTCGCCCAATATTTTAGTTTCAAAAGTGGCCAACAACCCAATGACGAATTAATGGCATTGTTTAAAGAAGTAAGAGCTGAACAAGTAAACGAATGATACCAATTTCTTTAACGATAAAAGGACTTTTTTCCTATCAGCAAGAACAGACGATCCATTTCGATCGCTTAATCGAAGGACAGCTGTTTGGTATTTTTGGCGCCGTAGGATCCGGAAAGTCGTCGATATTGGAAGCGATCGCCTTTGCATTATATGGTGAGACCGAGCGACTGAATACCCGGGACGATCGAAATTACAATATGATGAATCTCAAATCCGACGAATTGCTGATCGATTTCGTTTTTAGTAACTTCGATGAAAAGCGGTATCGCTTTGTGGTAAAAGGAAAGCGGCACGGAAAGAAATTCGAGAAAGTGAACACCTTCGACCGATCTGCATACATTGATAAGGGGGCTACTTGGGAACCATTGGCAGGAACAACCGCTGAGTCGCTATTAGGGCTAAGTTATGAGAACTTCAGGCGGACCATCATTATTCCGCAAGGCAAATTTCAAGAGTTCTTACAGTTAACAGACAAAGCGCGCACAGACATGCTGAAAGATATCTTTCAGTTGGATCGGTTTGAGTTTTTCCAGCAAACAGCGTCTCTTGAACGAAAGAATAGTGAAATTATGCAACGCTTAAACGGGCGACTTTCGGTCTTCGAGCATGTAAGTGAGGCGCATATAGACTCCGCTGGCAAAGAATTGCAGCTTATGGCGGATGAGATTTCAGCGTTAATTGTCGAACTGGAAAGAAAGGAAAATGACTTAAAAGAGCAGGAGTCGCTGAAACGATTGTTTGAAGAGTTAAAGACTGCTGAAGAACTGTATAGTCGATTGACTTCGAGGTCAGAAGAGTTTCAGGCACTCAAACAACGTTTAAGCGACTATGAGTATTGTGAACGCCATTTTAAGGCCAATTTACAACGTGCGGAAGAACTAGCCTTAGGGATAGCCAGAAGGAATGAAAGCCTGAAGGACTATCAGCACAAGTTAAAAATTTGTGAAACCTCCTTGATGGAGTTACAGCAAGAGTTTGCTAATGTTATCCAGCAGTATCAGGCGCTCGAACAGCTTAACCGGCAGCGAAGTGATTATCGGACTGCTTTGCAGCTATTGCAATTAAGAGGGGAGACGATACGTTTGAGAGAAAGAATCGTTAAGGGTAAGGTATTTGTTGAGAAGGCGCAACAAGAGAAAGATCATCGTGAGCGAACAAACCTGGCGCTCCGCGAAAAGTTGAAAGAGAAGCGGAGTGGAAAGCCGGATTTCACAGTTTTGTCGGAAGTAAAGAATTGGTTTAGCTCGCTGACACTGCTTGAAAAAAATAGACAGGCGAGTCGCCTCGCATTAGATGAAATTAATGAGCACCTAAAAGAAGTGGAGGACAGCCTAACCGATTTAGCCAATGGGGCAGGCGCTATTAAAGGAAATCCCGAAGAGTCGTTAAATCAGCAACTAGCGGCAATAGACTCCGAGCTGGAAAAGCTCTCAAATGAAATGGCCAGTATGAAGATGCAGATAAAACTTGGCGATTATGTGGCCGCACTGCATAGAGGGGAGCCTTGTCCACTTTGCGGGTCGTCGACGCATCCTCAGATCCTCGTTTTGGAAGACGTAGAAAATCACCTTCAAGAGTTAAATGATCGTTATGAAGGGCTTAAGCATAATAAAAACGCAGTGCGCGAACGGTTGCGCCAACTTGAACTATGGGACGTGAAACGGTTGAGTGTTGTTAAAAACCGAGATGAAGCGCAAGTGAGATACGAAGCAGACGACGAGGCCATGCGAAAGCATTTCAATTCATTTAGTTGGGACCCTCTTTATAGCAAAGACGACATTGGCGCAATTGACCAATCGCTAATGGCCCATAAAAAAACGGAAGAAGAGATCGTGCTGCTCGAGGAAGAAATTGCCGAGAACGAACAGCTCCTCAAAAAGGCGGAGGCAGATCGCAATCAATACGAGCGGGTAATTCAGCAAATTATTGGGGAGGAACGCGCAAAGACGGGCGCATTGGATTTGCTCGTAAGGCAGTTACAGGATATGTCGGAGGAGGAGGTCTATACCTATGATGCCAGCGCTTTAGAAGAGCACCTCGCAAAAATAGATAGCGAGTACAATGGCATCATTGAATCTTATGAAAGGCTGCAAAAGCAGGTACAGGAAAAGCAACAGCTTCAAGTCGCTTTGGAAACTAGACTGCAAGCGGTAAACGAGAGCATCTCGGCAGAGCAAGAGCGATTGCTATTTGTGGAGCAGCAGCTGCAGCAGGCATTGGAGCAATCGAAATTCGGCGCCTTGGCCGAAGTCAAAGCATTGTTGGGCTTGGCGATTGCTGTAGAAGAGGTGAGAACCGATGTGGAGCACTTTTTTCAGCAGTTATACAACGCTAAGGCACAGTATAGCAAGTTGTCGGCGACTGCCAAAGATAAGTACTATGAGGAGCAGCTGTTTTTGAAGGCATCCAATTTATGTCAGGCGGTCAAGGAACAGTTAAATCAAAAAAAAGAAGAATATGCCACAGCTAAGGCCAACTACGATGGGCTCTTAAGGCAGCTTGACGAAAAACGGAAATTACAACAGGCTTTACAACAGGTGCGGCAACGGGCTGATAATTTAAGTGTTTTAAAGAATCTCTTTAAAGGAAGTGGTTTTGTAAGTTATATATCAACGATTTATTTGCAGCAATTGTGTGAAGCAGCGAACAAACGCTTCTATAAGCTGACCCAACAGCAATTAAGATTAGAAGTTACAGAGCGGAATGAGTTTCAGGTAAGAGATTATCTAAATGATGGTAAAACGAGGCTAGCCAAAACCTTATCAGGTGGACAAACTTTTCAGGCGTCTTTGTCGTTGGCCTTAGCTTTGGCAGAATCTGTACAGCAACAGAACCGTGCAAAGCAGAATTTCTTCTTTTTGGATGAAGGCTTTGGATCCTTGGACAAAGAATCCTTATCTGTCGCTTTTGACACATTAAAAACGCTGAGAAATGAGAACAGGATTGTTGGGATCATTTCCCATGTCGAAGAGCTACAACAGGAGATCGATGTCTATTTATCTATTAAGAACGATCCATTTGTTGGTACAAAAGTAAGGGGTAGTTGGGAATAGGGATATGATCCGAAAGTGTCTGAAAGACAAAAGCACCATAGATCTACGGTGCTTTAAGAGCGAAAAACGAGGTTCGAACTCGCGACCTCAACCTTGGCAAGGTTGCGCTCTACCAGCTGAGCTATTTTCGCGTTGTGAAGGCAAATATACGCCTGATAAATCTTTTTTGCAAATGCAATATGCAAAAGGAGGCTCTTTATTGTAAAAAGCGCGTCTGGTGTAAGAGAGGGGCCTATTTTTTTAGTCCTGTTGAACCAATGTTTTTAGGAAGCAAGTGCTGTAGAACGCCATAAAATAGTGCTAAACAATCCCATAATAAGCGATTGCGATCCTTATCTTTCTCACCACAGTCGATAAAGGCTGATCGAGCTATAAGACCTTGAAATATTTTTGATTTGAGGCCGATACGCAGAAATCGGAGTAACCTTAGCAGGTAATATTCAAAATAGAGATGTCCCCAAATCTCAACAGCTAAGGATTTGCGGGCTATTTTTAAAGGTTTTCCGAAAATATCTACATAGTCTTGCTGTATGGTATCGATTAAAAGATCGGTTCTCAGCCTGATGTCTTCCTCGAAGAAACGCCATAAATCAATGTTGTTCGTAATATGAACCATGTCAGGTTCGTAGCTTATTTCTATGGAGATGGAACGATAGTGGAGTTTTTTGTTCACCATGGGTTCTTGCGAATAACAACGGAAAAGGAAATGTTGTGAATATACAAAAGGTTTGCTGAACTCATAAAGCAGTTCAGCAAACATAGGTAAACTATCTTTTTTTTACAAGGGCTTAACCGTATGTTACTTTCACTTCTATTTTAGAGCGGCTACTGAAGGGCCGTTTTTTTTGACAGGCCTTTGGTGTAAGACGAAGGTTCCTTCATTGCTCCTATTGTCAGTGCTTTTATTGGAAGCAAAAAATAAAAGACGGAGCCTTTACCGGTTTCACTTTCTAATCCGAACTGACCCTTATGATGTGAGATAATTTGAGCACAGATGAATAAGCCCATACCTAGCCCTTGATGTTTTGCACTATTTTCGCAAGCTCGGTAATATTTGTGAAAAATATAGGGCTGTTTATCTGCGGGTATACCCGCTCCGAAATCTTTAACACAGACCTTTAACCACTTCTTATCTATTATTTGTGTATATACCAACACCTCCGTGTTTGTTGGAGAATATTTAAGTGCATTGGTTAAATAGTTCGTTAATACTTGTTCCAATCGCTCCTGATCACCTTTCAGCCACACTTGTACAGGGCTATCTATATTAATTTTGCGGTGGGGGTAACTATGTTTTACGTGCTCTACCGTTTGCTTAAGAAAATCCTGGCAATTGAAAACAGCAAAGTTATACTGCATTTTACCAGCCTGTAATCTTGAAGAATCTAAAAGGTCTTTTGCGATGCGATTTAACTTATTGATTTGATTCAAGCCTTTAGTTAGCAGCTGAATCGTTTGGTCTATATTTTTGCAGTTAGCACTTCTGAGGGCAAGTTGAAGATACGCGTTTATAGATGTTATCGGTGTACTAAGCTCATGTCCGGCAATGCTTATAAACTCTTCTTTAATAGCCTCAGTTTTTTTTATTCTTTCCAGTTCTTCTTTTAAGTAAGCATTGGTTGTTAATAGACCTGTCTGATAGTTGCGTTTGGCAATTAGCGCTTGCACTTTAGCAATGAGAGAAGGGGTACGAAGGGTGCCAAACATGTATTCCAGCATTACGCTATCATATTTTTGAAAGACTAGATCGCTTTCATCCGACTGCGTGATCAATAGAGCCGGAAGGCCCCTGTCTTTTTCAAGACTACTCCAGAGGTCTAAAATTTTTTGAATTGCCGGCCCAAAAGAACGCGCTCTTATAATCAGGAGTTTATAATTAGGATTTGAAGACTGTCGGGAAAGTTCGTCCGCCGATAAAGCACTATGAGCCGGTAGCTTATGCGCCTTAAAGATCGCCGCTAAAGAGTCGTTGCCCTCCGTTAAACTATCGAAAACCAATATCATACAATCTAAATTACAACCTAGGTGGTTTGATCTGACAATTTCTAATATCGACAAATCTGAGCTGACCTTCAAAAAAATTACACGAAACCATCGTTTCTGAGGACGGAATCTGGTTTTTACTAACTTAAGTTAAATAGAGCACAGGATTTCCGGACGGAGCCGCCTGATTGCCAAAGAGCTGTGGGCAGGCGAAACATCGCAGGTTTTCTTTTGTTCTTATATGTATATAAAATAGAATGTTATGGCAAAGTATTCAAAAAAGGCGGGCGAGAAAGTGGAAGAAACAATGCACGAGATGAAGGAAGGTAAACTGAAAACCGGAAGTGGAAAGAAGGTTACTTCTAAGAAGCAAGCAGTGGCCATTGGTTTATCTGAAGCCAGGAAAGAAGGGGCAAAGGTGCCGAAAAAGAAATCTTGACCAGTGCTTATTACGGGTCGTCCGGTTTCTTTAACTGTGTTACTTTATCTTTTGCTTTCAACAAATGATCGGTGATGAGTGTGTTTAAAGTTTCGTTGTTATCGAAATCGGCTTGACTGATTACGGCAGTTGCCTCATAATATTCGTTGTCAATGAGCCCATTGATGTCAAGCTCTATAGTGCCATCCGCTAGTTGCTTCTTGACGTATTGCACGTTGGAAATTTCTGGCTTTTTTTGATGTTGCTCCATACTCTTTTTTGCTTTGGAAGTGCTACTGTCAAAAGAAAACAAGTTGTTCTGATAATTGTTGTGAAAACTGTGACACATCAGCTAAAAAGGTAGAGTAGGCGGTGAACATTGACTAAAAGAAGAATGGCATTAAAGCATGTGCTGCTGGAGATCGGAAAAAGCCGCTGTCATCTCACGACGGCAGCGGCAGAAACACACATGAAATATCCATGACTGCCAAACCCAAATACGATAATCTGGATATCTCCTATCTACCGACCAGGCAGGCATATGACCTTTTAAAATAAACCATTTATATACGAGACAACGTTATTTTCCGACGCGGTTTTTTTCAGAACTCTCGAGGTTTCTTTCGGATATTTTTAATTTTTGATTGCCAAAATTAAAGGTAAAGGTGAGTCGTGCCACACGGCTTTCCCAGGTATTATATACGTGAACGTTCAAATTCGAATAATTGGTATTAACCGTATTAGGCCGTGTATTGAATATATCGGTAACCGCAAACTTTACCTGTGCTTTTTTATTCCAAAACGATTTGTTAACGCCTAAATCTAATCCCCATGATGTGCCGATTTCGTAGATACTCCAACGAAGCGGCGATCGATATTGCCAAGTAGCCTCAAAACGTAGGCTTTGGGTGACATTGAACGTATGATTGCTGTTAGCTTGTATGGCAAATTGGCCAAAGTCTATAGGTGCGGTAGGAATGTCTGCCTTGTACCCCAAGTGCATGGCATTAATATTTGTATTACTGCTCCACACTTTACCGACGGCTAAGGGAACATTCAGATTAACAAAGTAAACATTCTCGTTGGCAATATTTTCATTCGTTACGTAGACAATATTGGTCACGTCGTCCTGATACATCATCTCGCCAACCATGTCCTTGGTTTTCTGAAATCCTGCTGTTAAAGTATACTTCTTTAAGAGTGTATAGCTTAATTCGTATGAATTGGTATAAGAAGGGTTCAGAAATGGGTTTCCCTGTTGATAACTGTAAGGATCTATATAAAACAAGAAAGGATTGAGATTGCCATAGTTCGGTCGATTTATTCGTCGGCTGTACGATAAACCGACACTGTGCTTATCAGATAGCTGTTGGTTTAAACTGACATTCGGAAAAAGGCTCAAGTAGTCACGCTTATTTCTTATGTTCATGGTCAAGGAATTGCCGTCGGAATAGGTATGTTCAGCGCGCAGGCCGGCTTTGATTTCCGTTTTGTTCAAGGTATGATTGTAGATGGCATAAGCAGCACTCACGCGCTCCGTATAGACGAAGTGATTGGAACGGTTCGCGTTGTTTTGCCAATTACCGTTCAGCTGATTATAAAACCCCATATCGTTATCACTTTTAACGCCGCTGTATTTTATACCGGCCTCCAACTTGCTTTTCGAAGTCAGCGGATGGGTATAGTCGACCTTCGCCGTCTGTATATTTATGATGGAGGGCATTTCATTTAAAATGAATTCCGGAACGCGCAAATCTTCGCCCGTTGAATTATAGAAGTAATTGTCATAGTAGTTCGTTGTTTTATCGCTAAATCTCGATATATCTGCCTCTGCAACGAGTTTACGTCCGCTTGTATCTATATTGAATGTGTTGTTTATATTGAAAGATATGTTACTATATTTGTTGCTGCCATTATTTAATGTGGTGAGTGTGGAATCCAACGGTGCGTTCAATTCAGAAATCTTGTTGTTGCTGGTAGAATGGTCATTTCCGTTGAGAAAGAAACCAGAGAACAAAGCACTTAACGTATTTCTTTCCGATGTTTTATAGTCTATACCACCTCTTACGCTGCTGCTTGTCCGTTCGTTTTGGAAATCTGCATATTGATCAAACACTTTAGCCGGTGTACTTTGTCCTACCACTCTATATAATTCTAACGTGTTATTATAATTGCTGTTGACATAGCTATAGTTTCCGAAGAGATTGATTTTTCCGGTTTTGTGATTGATTTGAAGGGAATTATTGGACTTGTGCGTGCGCCCATAGCCTCCACTTAAGCTCAGGGTGCCATTAGTTCCTTCCATATTATTTTTCTTCAGCTTGATATTAATGATTCCGGCGGTTCCTGCTGCATCGTATTTCGCAGAGGGATTTGTATTTAGTTCTATGGATTGTACGTTATTACCATCCATTGACTTAAGCATATTGGCTAATTGTTCAGCGGACAGATAGGTCTGCTTGCCGTCTATCATAACGGTTACACCTTGACGTCCCATTAAAGTGATATTACCGTCTTTATCGATGCTGACGCCGGGAGAGCGTTCCAATATTTCCAATGCACTATTGCCGGCGGCCAGTGCGGTGTTTGCTACGTTTACTACCAAAGCACCGTCTTTCCGTTCAACCGTAGGGGTTGTAGCGGTAACGGTTACTTCTTTCAATGCTTTCGCCTCGGCTATTAAGGTAAAAGGCGTAGCGTGCACGGCTTTTTGCTGTGGAGTTATTGTAAGGGGTAGATAGGCTTTACGGAAGCCAATCATCGAAGCAGATAAAATGTATTTTCCCTTATTAACTCCCGTAAGGAGGTAATGACCTTGCTCGTCACTGAAAACGGAGCGTATATAAGACGAGTCTGCGGCTTTTAGTAAAACGATAGTTGCTAAATCAATAGGTGCACCAGTTTGGTCCTTTACCGTTCCTTGAATGTCAGCTTTTTCCTGTGCTGCGCTCAGGCCCGGAAATGAGCAATAAAGGGCAAAGAACAAGAGGAAAGTTTTCAATAAAGGCGTTGAGGTATACTTTTTCCGATGTGTGTTAGGGAAATTCATGACTTTGTTTCTTTTTGCCAAAAGTATTGGTAGTTGTTATATCGTTGAAGTTAAATTAGGCGAAGGCATCCAAAATTTCGGTGAACAGCCTGTTTTGCTAGGTGAATTTTTTTCCTGTCGAGTAGCTATCCACACGTTCGGTAAAAGGGGGAGATTGTTTCGGTATAGTAGTCGCTTTACGATTTTCGGTGTGATTCATGGATAGAAGGTTTAATTTTTTTAGTATTATTTGTCTGTTCTTGTATCCATAGACGCTAAAAATTCTGAAACGTTGCAATCGACCCCATATTTTGGGAGATAGGAGTGGATTTTCCAGCAGAGCTGGCCTATATCAGGTGCAAGGGGAATTATCAGTTTAAAAAGGAGGTCGGAAGTGGATTCGAACCACTCTGAGATCTCTTGCGGAGCTCCGCCTAACCGCTCGGCCATCCGACCTTTTGTGATATCACAAATTTAGCAATTTTAGACAGCTTCGTGTGCACAATCAGGGCACAAGAAGCTGTGCAGCTTCTGTGTAATGCGATGAGTTTTCTAATCAAAGGAAACTGTAAATAAATAAGCCCGGTTTTTTTAACCGGGCTTATTTATTATTGTTGTTCAATCCATTTTCTAGCATTAACAAAGGCTTCTGCCCACGGAGATACTTCATCTCTTCTGTCGCCGGGATAATGAGCCCAATGCCACTGAAACAGTGAACGTTCTATATGGGGCATGGTTACCAGGTGTCTTCCGGATTTATCACAGAGTATGGCGGTATTATAATCAGAGCCATTTGGATTGGCAGGATAGGTCTCGTAATTATACTTCGCTACGATATGGTACTGATCCTCTTCATAAGGAAGCTGAAATTTACCTTCGCCATGGGAAATCCATACGCCCAGGGTACATCCAGCAAGGCTTGAAAGCATAATCGACTCATTTTCCTGTATGGTAAGCGCCGTGAATCCACTTTCGTGCTTATGGCTGTCATTATGTAGCATTTTAGGCTTCTGCTCATGTTCCGGATTAATAAGGCCTAGTTCAATGAAGAGCTGACATCCGTTGCAGATACCTACCGATAGTGTGTCCGGCCGACTGAAAAAGTTTTCAAGCGCCACCCGAGCCTTTTTATTGTACATGAAAGCACCCGCCCAACCCTTGGCAGAGCCCAAAACGTCGGAATTCGAAAAGCCGCCCACTGCACCTATAAACTTTATGTCTTCCAGGGTTTCTCGTCCCGAAATTAAATCTGTCATATGTACATCCTTCACATCGAAACCCGCCAGATACAGAGCATTAGCCAGTTCACGCTCCGAATTACTTCCCTTTTCCCGGATAACCGCCGCTTTTGGACGTGGTTTAGTGGCATCAATGTGAGGTTTCTTTCCATCGAAATGCTTAGGAAATGAATACTTCAGCAAATGGTTTTTATAATTTTTGAAGCGTTCTTCTGCCTTTTGTTTACCACTTTGTTTTTGATCGAGTAGGTAAGAGGTTTTAAACCAAACGTCGCGTAGTTCATCTATATCGAATGACCATTTTGACCCATTGTTGCTTACTTCCAATATTGCTTCGTCACTTACTACGCCAATTTTGTGAAAAGCAACTCCTTTACTATTTAACTCTTGCTCGATAGTGGAGTGCGCCTGAAATACAATACCGATGTTCTCTGCAAACAAAAGCTTGATGCTGTCTTGCTCCGCTAAGCTGGATAAATCGATCCGCGCGCCGAGGTTGTGGTCGGCAAAGCACATTTCCAGCAGTGTGGTAATAAGTCCGCCACTACCGATGTCGTGTCCTGCAAGGATCTTTCCGGATTTTATAAGTTCTTGTACTGTGTTAAACCCTACTTTAAACGCTTTCGCGTCCACTATGTCGGGCGTTTCGTCGCCTATCCGATTTAGTACCTGCGCAAAGGAAGATCCGCCCAATTTCGGTTTATCTCCAGATAAATTTATGTAATAAATTGCCGCATCGGTTTTCTGTAAAACAGGTTCTACAACCGCAGTAATGTTAATGCAGTGTGCCGCTGCAGAGATGATAACCGTTCCCGGGGCAATCACTTCGCCATCCGGATATTTTTGCTTCATCGAAAGCGAGTCTTTTCCTGTGGGTATATTGATTCCTAAATCAATAGCAAAATCCGCACAAGCCTCTACGGCTTCGTAAAGGCGGGCATCTTCGCCTTCGTTTTTACAAGGCCACATCCAATTCGCCGACAAGGATACACTTTGTAAACCGTCTTTTAATGGAGCCCAAATAATATTCGACAATGATTCGGCAACTGCATTTCGACTACCAGCTGCCGGGTTAATCAACGCGGATAGGGGAGCATGGCCTACTGAAGTCGCCACACCGTCTTTACCTTGATAATCGAGCGCCATCACGCCACAGTTATTCAAGGGTAGCTGAAGCGGTCCGGCACATTGTTGTTTAGCTACACGTCCACCCACACAGCGATCGACTTTATTGGTGAGCCAATCTTTACAAGCCACCGCTTCCAACTGAAGCAGTTGGTTTAGGTAGTGGTGCAGATTCGCCTCATCGTAAGAAAGGCTGCGATAGGTTCGTTTTATGGATTTGTCTTCCATAATTGTTTTTGGCGAACTACCAAACATATCGTTTATTGCCAAGTCCATGGGCTTGGTTCCCTTAGTTGAGGAAGCAATGGTGAAACGATGGTCACCGGTGACCTGACCCACCGTATACATGGGCGATCGCTCGCGGTCGGCTATCTTCTTCAGCATTTGGAGATCTTTGTCCGCGATCACCAAGCCCATACGCTCCTGCGATTCATTACCAATAATCTCTTTTGCCGATAAGGTCGGGTCGCCCACAGGAAGTTTGTCCAGATCAATTTGTCCGCCTGTACTTTCTATTAATTCGGAGAGACAATTCAAATGCCCTCCAGCGCCATGATCATGTATCGAAACGATGGTATTATGGTCGCTTTCCACTAAACCTCGGACTGCGTTTGCTGCTCGCTTCTGCATTTCTGGATTGGAACGCTGAATCGCATTTAACTCGATACCGGAGCCAAAAGCGCCAGTATCTGCGGAAGAAACTGCTGCACCTCCCATGCCGATCCGGTAGTTTTCGCCTCCGAGCACCACAATTTTGTCGCCTTTTGCAGGTTGCAATTTTTTTGACTGTTCTTCTTTGCCATATCCCACGCCGCCAGCCAACATAATTACTTTGTCGAAACCAAGTTTACGGGCATCCTCTTCATGTTCAAAAGTAAGAACCGATCCGGTAATTAAAGGCTGACCAAATTTGTTTCCAAAATCAGAGGCGCCATTAGAGGCTTTTATGAGAATATCCATGGGAGTTTGGTAAAGCCAGTCCCGCTCTTCCATCGCTTTTTCCCAAGGCCTGTTTTCTTCCAGTCGCGAAAATGCCGTCATATACACAGCTGTGCCCGCTAAAGGGATAGATCCCTGACCACCTGCCAGACGATCTCTTATCTCTCCTCCCGAGCCCGTGGCAGCTCCATTGAAAGGTTCAACGGTAGTAGGAAAATTGTGCGTTTCAGCTTTTAGTGAAATAACAGAATTGAATTCTTTAATCGTATAATATTCCGGTTCATCAGCGCGTAAAGGTGCAAATTGCTGCAATCTCGGACCTTTTATAAAAGCTACGTTGTCCTTATAAGCGGAAACAATGTCATTCGGATTTTTCTCGGAAGTTTTACGGATCAGTTTAAATAAAGATGTGGGTTGTTCTACCCCGTCGATAACAAAAGTACCGTTGAATATTTTATGCCGACAGTGTTCTGAGTTAACTTGCGAAAAGCCAAACACTTCAGAATCAGTAAGTTTTCTTCCTAGCTTTTGAGACAGATCGTTAAGGTAGTCAACCTCCTCTTGGCTTAGAGATAAACCTTCCTGTTGGTTATAGGCAGCGATATCGTCTACTTCCAAGATAGGCTCGGGTTCCAGATGAATCGTAAAAATGTCCTGATTTAATTCGCTGTATTTTTGCAACAGCATGTGATCGAAATCGGTATAATCGGGGCTTACTTCGGTGAATTCTTCTATTCTGAGAATATCGGAAATCCCCATGTTTTGCGTGATCTCTACTGCATTCGTACTCCAAGGCGTTATCATAGTTGCGCGAGGTCCAACAAAAGATCCCGGCAAACTTGCATTGGAAAGTAGTTCAGCGCCGCCAAATAGCCAAGTCAATTTAGACGTTTCGTCGGCCGCTAGCGGCCGCTCTATTTGTAAAGAAAAAATGGTGTGGTGAGGATTTTTAAAGAAGTAGATCATGATGTTTTATACGTGGTGCAAAATTAGGCAAAAATGCTTTCATATGCAATGTAAGAAAAGGGCTAAGCGGATGCTGGTGGCGCTTCAGCGCAAAAAGGACGAAAGGCTTATAAAAGAATAAGCCTGATTGAAATTAAACAGCGATTTATGTGCTTTTAACATTGTAAGCAAAATGTAAAATGATAAACAAGGCGGCGTCGGTACATCCATGTTGGTCAAAACAAGCTATATTTAACGTTTATTGCGTTGCTTTAGAATTCATGTTTACAGCCGTACATACCGTATATCTGGTTTTCACAATTGGCTTAGCCGCTATGCTGTTAGCCGCAGTTATCGTTATTCTCTTTCTCTGGAAAAGCCAAGGGCAGATAAAAGAGGAAAACCTAAAGTTAAAAACCAAATATGAAGAAATTCAAAAAAAGTACACAGGAGCGCAAGCAGAGCAGCTGCCCTATAAATTGAATCCACATTTATTCAGAAATGCCTTGAATGCTATTCAATCCCATGCGTACCAGAGCTATTATGCGCTGGACAAGCTGTCGGGAGTGTTAGATTATATTTTATATGATGCTGATGGCCGGTTAGTAAGCATTAAGGAAGAGATCGCCTTTGCGAGAAATTTTATTGAAATAAACCGACTAAAAGCAAGTCCGTTGTTCGACATACGTGTCAAAGATAAGATCGACGAAAACGATCCCCGTTGCCATCGGGATATAATCGCGCCGCTTTCCTTTATCAACCCTATTGAAAACGCTTTTAAGCATGCCGATCTACAGAGCGATAACGCTTTTATCAGTGTGAGTTTCTTCTTCGAAAATGATTCTTGGTTTGTGTTACAGGTTGCAAATAAAACGAATGAACAACCTAGCCGTTTTAATACAAGGGGTGGTTTAGGAAACGATATTTATTTGAATCGCTTGTCATCCGTTTATGGTGAAGGTGCTTACTCCTGTGCCGAATCCGTAAATAACGGAATATTTATCACTGAATTAAGGATAAAAGTATTGTGAAGGAACTGAAATGTATTTTATTGGATGATGAACTGCCTGCGCTTCGATACTTGCGCACTATTTGCGAAGGCTTTGATAATGTGGAAGTCGTAAAGGCTTTCAATAATCCACTGAAGCTAATGGAAGAAATGGATAATCTGGATTTCAATGTATGTGTGCTGGATATCGAAATGCCGCAAATGAATGGGATGGAGCTGGCCCTCAGACTAGCAGGCAAGGCAATTATTTTTACTACGGCGTACAAGGAGTTCGCGGCAGAAGCTTACGAATTAGACGCGGTGGACTATATTATAAAACCCATTCAATTTAATCGATTAAAAAAAGCTTTCGAAAAGTCGTATAGCTTTCTAATGACGAAAGGGGTTTCAAAATTCATTCAACTGAACAGTAATAAGGGAAAAATTCTGTTGCAATTCGCTGCTATTGCTTTTATAGTGGTCTCCGAAATTGATAAACGAGACAAAACGGTGATCTATAGCGATGAAAGCCAAGTTACACTGAAAAATATATCCTTTGAGCAGTTAGTTAGTCTCCTCCCCAAAGACGACTTCGCGCGGATTAACCGGCAAACAATAGTAGCCATTCGGTGGGTACATACATTTA
The DNA here is from genome assembly GCF_004368405.1 of Olivibacter sp. XZL3. Taxonomy (GTDB): domain Bacteria; phylum Bacteroidota; class Bacteroidia; order Sphingobacteriales; family Sphingobacteriaceae; genus Olivibacter. The sequence goes on along the minus strand of NZ_SBJH01000067.1, from coordinate 109,554 downwards.
CTCATAACCAGGTCACACTTTTATTAAACGAGAAAAAGCCAACATCATTCGTTTTCGCGTTAAACGAACATTACCGTAAAGATTTTATCAGCTTATTCGGTTCGTAGTTTATTACATTTTATTTCCTGTTGGTTACAGAATAGTAGGAAGGTGCTTTCACGAACGGTTTGCAAGTTTTACATTCGCCTAAGAACTTAAATAGATTCGTAATGAGGCGGTATAAGGATTTGATTTTTTATTTAGTAAGCATCGGCGGTTTTTCTCTGTTTATCTATTTCCTAATTGTTCAGGGAGCGAGCTTGGAATTTGCCAAGGAAGTCAAGATCGACGGTATTGCGTCTTCCGGGTCGGCTTGGGATCACTTTGTTGATGCGCTGAAACATAATTTCTCATACCCTTTGGCTATCATGCTATTGCAGATCATAACTATTATATTGGTAGCCAGGTGTTTTGGTTATTTATGTCGGAAAATCGGCCAGCCGAGTGTAATCGGGGAAATTCTGGCAGGGATCTTTTTAGGGCCATCCCTGTTGGGCGCCTATTTTCCAGAGCTTTCCGCCATTCTGTTTCCCGAAAGTTCTTTAGGGAATTTAGGAATTATGAGCCAAATTGGGCTTATTCTTTTTATGTTCGTTGTAGGCATGGAGTTAGATCTGGGGATTTTAAGAAATAAAGCCCACGAGGCTGTGGTGGTAAGCCATGCCAGTATAGTCTTTCCTTTCGCTTTAGGAGTTACCTTGGCTTATTTTATCTATCAGCAAACAGCCCCTGAGGGAGTCAGTTTCATATCTTATGCCTTATTTATCGGTATTTCCATGAGCATTACCGCTTTCCCCGTACTGGCCCGGATTGTGCAAGAACGCGGACTTTCTAAAACGAAGCTAGGGGCGATGGCTATTACCTGTGCCGCAGCGGACGATATAACGGCATGGTGCATCCTCGCTGCGGTAATTGCTGTTGTGAAAGCAGGGTCTGTGGCTAGTGCACTTTATACCATTTTGTTGTCGGTTCTATATGTGGCGCTCATGTTACGGTTTGTGAGACCTTTTTTGAAAAGGATAGGGGACCTGTATGCGACTAAAGAAAGGTTAAGCAAACCCATTGTCGGAATATTTTTTGTCACACTTTTGCTGTCTGCTTGGAGCACGGAAATAATAGGGATCCACGCTTTGTTTGGCGCTTTTATGGCGGGCGTCATTATGCCTGCCAACATAAATTTTAGAAATATCTTTATAGAAAAAGTGGAGGACCTGTCTCTGGTGCTTTTGTTGCCTCTTTTTTTCGTCTTCACCGGTTTACGTACGCAGATAGGACTGTTGAATGAGCCGGGGTTGTGGACACTTTGCCTTATTTTCATTGCGGTAGCGGTAGTGGGAAAGTTTGCCGGAAGTGCCATTGCGGCGAAATTTGTAGGGCAGAGTTGGAAGGGAAGTCTTACCATAGGTGCATTAATGAATACCCGCGGGTTGATGGAACTGGTAGCCCTTAACATCGGATATGATCTAGGAGTGCTTTCCCCGGAAGTTTTTGCTATGTTAGTGCTCATGGCTTTGGTTACCACATTTATGACCGGCCCTTCTTTGGGATTCATCAACCGATTCTTTAAGAAAGAAAACGAAGAAAGTCCGCACCCTGCATTGCAAGTGGATAAGTACAATATTCTTATCGCCTTTGGCAGTCCTCAAACAGGTAGTTTATTGGTACGGTTAGCCAATAGTCTAACCAGAAAAACAAAAGACACAGTAAGCGTTACGGCCTTACATCTTTCGCTGGCAAATGAATTGAATCAGTTCAATGCTTTTGAATACGAAAAAGAAAGTTTTGCACCGATACAATCGGAAGCCAAAGAGTTGGGGCAGCCTGTCATTTCGTTGTTTAAACCCTCTGACAATATCGATGATGATATTATCGAAACAGCCAATAGAGGTGATTTCGATCTACTGTTGGTGGGTATTGGTAAATCTGTATTCGAAGGTACACTTCTGGGCAGGATACTCGGGCTAACGACAAGGGTCGTGAATCCAGAGAGATTGTATAATACCTTTAAAGCAAAGGACACACTGCTTTCTTTTGGGATATTTGATGAAAGGACGAAATATATATTAAAGCGTTCAAAAATCCCGACAGGTATACTGATCGATAAGCAATTAAAGGAAATCAAAGAGGTGGTTGTGCCGATATTTTCGGAAAGTGATCGTTTTCTTTTGACATACATTCAGAAACTCATTCAACACGGAGGAGCTCGAATTTATATTGTGGACGTTTTAGGCGTCACCCGGCAAAGCATTGAGTTTAAAGAAGCTGTCAGGGCGATTAACGTGATAGCCCCGGATCACTTATCGGTTACTGATGGAAAAACAATGAATAGGGCTTTTTTGAAGACGAAGGACATGTTGCTTATTAGTTTGGATAGTTGGAAAAAGGCCCTTGAAACGAGAAGTGTTTGGCTTTCCGAAACACCTTCTGTGCTTATTCTAAGCCCTTAGTTCAATAAAGTGATTGTTATAACTTAAAATTTTTTATTATGGAAACGTTAATATTCAAGACAAATATTGAAACACCTGCTTCGAAAAATAAACTGTTAAGTGCTTTAGAAAACATCAGCGGACTTATGGAGTGGAAACTTGATATTGAATCAATTTACAAGCTGCTGATCGTAAGTGGTATCAGCATAAATTATCTGGAGATTATTAGAGAGCTCGAAAAAATAGGTGTCCGGGCTGTACGATTATATGAAGAATAATAAATCAACTCGAATGTTATAAAAAATCCCGGTACTAAGCCGGGATTTTAAGGTCGGTTGGGATGATATAAAAATGAGATCAAGCCGATGTTAACGCACTGTAGAACTCCATTTTCATGACGTCTATTACGTGCTCGTCGCAAGAATAAGTGATTATAAAGCTATGGAAATGATTATCTTGCGTGCTTTCATTTCCAGAAAATAATACATCCATATAACGCACATATTGATAATCGGAATCTAAGCGGGTGTCTATCCATGCGTTTTGAAAGGGTTTAACCTGCAAGTCCTTCGTGTTAATGCCTTTGGGCAGTTTTTCGGGATGCTTTAAGAAGAAATTTTTTAAATGATAAGCGAAATCTTTAAGAGCGACGAAGTTTCCCATAATTCCTTGTTTGTCTTAGAGTAAAGCTACGGATTAATAGCGGAAAACCGTATATACAGAAACTGCACAAAAAAACGTAAAAGGTGCGTGCAAAAGTGTTTGGAAATATCCCGAAAAATTTTCTTTTTAAAGGTTAATACGATATTTTTACTGTTTATTAGCCGATCTAGCAGCGACACATTTATATGGATTCCTCGAACATTAATGAACATTTTGAAAAGATAGCAGCCGTTTTTTCCGGTGAATTATACTACCAAGACACAGCCGAGCATCATACAGTTCGCTTAGCTTATGCCACAGACGCTTCCGTTTATCAGGAACTGCCGATTGCTGTTGCCGTTCCAAAAGACGAGCGGGACTTAGGACTTTTGATAGCCTTTGCGAGGCAGCACCGCATTACACTGATTCCGAGAACTGCCGGAACTTCGCTGGCAGGACAGGTTGTGGGCAAAGGAATCGTTATTGATATTTCTAAGTATTTTACGAAGATTATTGAAGTGAACCAGGAGGAAGGTTGGGTGAGGGTACAGCCGGGTGTGATAAGAGACGACTTAAATGCTTATTTAAAGCCTTATGGTCTTATGTTCGGACCGGAAACATCTACTGCGAGCCGTGCTATGATAGGAGGGATGATTGGCAATAATTCCAGCGGTTTGCATTCGATCGTATGGGGTGATACACGTCGGCATCTACTTGCTGTAAGGGCATTATTGGATGATGGCAGTGCCGTTGTTTTTGAGGCGCTTGATAAAAAAGCCCTGTTCGGAAAACTGGTGCAAAACGACAGAGAGGGTGCGTTATATAGAGAGATTAATGAATTATTAAGTAGCAAAGAGAACCAAAAGATTATTAAAGAAAATTATCCTAAGCGTTCGATTACACGGCGAAATACGGGATATGCCCTGGATTTGTTGGCAGATCAACAGGAGCCCTTCAACTTGTGCAAACTGATAGCCGGTTCTGAGGGCACGCTGGCCTTAATTACCGAAGCCAAACTGAACCTAATGCCCTTGCCTCCCCAAGAGGTCGGTATACTTTGCATTCATTGTCAAACACTTATTGAATCGCTTCACGCAAATATAGTCGCTTTGAAGCACCAACCCGAAGCATCTGAATTGGTCGATAAGTATATCCTCGATTTCACAAAGGATCATCCTACTTACCAATATAATCGTTTCTTTATGGAAGGCGACCCCGCCGCGTTATTGATGGTTGAGTTTCGCGATCATAGCCTGAGCGGCGTAACGCAAAAAGCAAACGCATTATTGGAGGAATTGGCGGATAAGGGGATAGGATATGCTTACCCACTTATTACAGGAGCGCGTACCACTCAGGTGTGGGATGTCCGTAAAGCCGGACTCGGACTTATTCGTAACTTGCCAGGCGATACACAGCCGGTCAATCTGATCGAAGATTGCGCTGTATCGCCAGAGGATCTTCCATCTTATATAGAGGACCTCCAAGCTATCTTGACAAAATATCAAACCACTGCGTCTTATTATGCTCATGCTGGTGCTGGCGAACTGCACGTTGAACCCTTGGTGAATCTAAAAACGCCGGAAGGTAAACAAAAATTTAGGTCGATCCTAGCTGAAACGGCAACCTTAGTGAAGAAATATAATGGGTCTTTAAGTGGCGAACATGGTGACGGGCGGTTGCGTGGAGAATTTATTCAGACGGTGTTGGGGGCGGACGTCTATCAACTTCTGGAGACCGTGAAACGGGTCTTTGATTACGATCAAATTTTTAACGCAAATAAAATTGTCGGTACCCCCCCGATGGATAAATTTTTACGATACGAGAAAGATACCTCTTCTATTGCGATAGATACTGTTTTCGATTTCCGGAGGCAAGAGAGTATTCTTCGCTTGGCCGAAAAATGCTCGGGCTCTGGAGACTGCCGGAAATCGCATATTACGGGCGGAACCATGTGCCCTTCTTACATGGCGACACGCGAAGAGAAAGATACCACAAGGGCCAGGGCCAACATGCTTCGACAATTTCTAACAAATTCTACCAAAGCGAATCGCTTTGACCATCCGGAAATCAAAGAGGCGATGGATTTGTGTTTAAGCTGTAAAGGCTGTAAAGCCGAATGCCCTTCGGCTGTCGATGTTGCAAAAATGAAAGCGGAGTTTTTACAACATTATTACGATGCCAACGGAACACCTTTTAGGACACAAGTCATCGCAAACTTTACTAAATCACAAAAATTGGCAAGCTACATGCCTGCTTTATACAATGCGGTTGTTAAAAATGAGTTTTTATCGTCATTAATCAAAAGAAGCATCGGATTTGCTAAAGGGCGCTCCTTACCGGAAGTAGGCGATATCACACTTAAAAAATGGATACACGGTCAAAAAAGTAGGAACACCACTTTCAAGCAACCGGTATATCTGTTTTGTGACGAGTTTAGCGATTATAATGATGTAGGTATCGGACAGATTACCTTCAAGCTGTTAAGTGCTTTGGGATATCAGGTAAAACTTATTAATCATGTGGAGAGTGGCCGCACCTATCTATCTAAAGGACTTTTGCGTAAGGCAAAGAAAATAGCCAATCAGAATGTTCGGGCATTTAGAGATGTCGTCTCTGCCGAAAGCCCGTTGATCGGTATAGAGCCATCGGCGATTATTACCTTTAGGGATGAATATTTGGATTTAGTTGATAAGGATTTAGTGCACGACGCTCAACAACTTGCAAAACACGCGTTGCTGATAGATGAATTTATTGCTAGGGAAATAGACCGTGGGAATATCACTAGAGATCAATTCCATACCATAGACAGAAAAATCAAACTTCATGGACATTGCTATCAAAAAGCCTTTCATCTGGTAGGTTTTACTGAAAAAATATTGGGTTTTCCCGCAGGTTATGAGGTAGAGGTTATCCCTTCTGGATGCTGTGGTATGGCGGGCTCTTTCGGATATGAAAAAGAACATTTTGCTGTGTCACAACAGATAGGCGAGCTGGTTTTATTTCCCTCGATAAGAGCAGCTTCTTCAGGCGAGCTGGTTGCCGCGCCGGGTACAAGTTGTCGACATCAAATAAAAGATGCTACAGGCCGGAGGGCCTATCATCCTGTTGAGCTACTTTGGGATGCGTTGATAAAATAATAGGGGGAAAGGCCTACCTAGAAAGGCCGCTCGTTATATAATCTTGCCAATGCTGCCTTTCATCGCCGTCTAAAACGTCAATGAAAGATTTGGCTATCTCCATTTCCTGTGCATTATTTAAATCGAGCGCCTCAATATTTGCTTCAACGATTTCAGCACAAAAGGAAGGGCCGAAACTATATGCTTTAATGCGTTCCAGTTCTTTATGACCGATTTCCGTTGCGTATAAGTATAGAATTTCTTCAGGGATTTCGAAGTCGCCATCAGCTTCATAGCCAATGTATTCGAAACAGCCGTGCTTCCAAACGAGAAAAAGCATCTCATGATTTAACATCTCTCCGAAAAACGTATATATCCTCGTTAGCAAGGGTTTTGCTATAGGTTGTTCAAATAATTCGTTTAACACAACTGTGATTAATTGTGCATATTTGAGGAAGGACGAGGAAGATAATGATTGCTGAAAATACAGTGTGACAATCTCATAGATCTCGTCTCCTGTTTTGCCCTGTAATATTTGTCTTGCTGCTAATCGAATTAAAAGATAATCTTCATCCTTTTTCTTTCGATATCCTTTTCTAAGCGGGTCGACAGCCGGAGGGAGGCTTACTTTAGCTTCCAGGTCTAACAATTCCATCGCCAGCTCCCAGTCTTTTTTGTAAGCTGCCAAATGACAATTATGACCAACGAAGCCCCCTTTTTTTCTGTCCGGTCTTTTTTCGCCGATCACAACATCTCCACTGTCGATTGCTAAGGGCGTCGAACTAAAGCCGCGAATATGAACGAATAAGGATTCTTCTTCAGGTAATGCGATTATCCCGAACCCTTTTTGATTATCAAACCATTTCACTGCACCGATGAACATGGCCTGGAGTTTTTGATTATGATTCAACGGCGATAAAAATAAGCATTATTCGTTAAAATACTATTAAATTTTTTTTATTTATTGATTATCAAATTGCTGCAAACAGGATATAAAAAAACAGGTGTCTTTTTTGTAAGCAGCAGCTCCCTACGGATTATATCCCGCGCAGTTTACCGCCGTAAACCGGTGGGTGTATAGGGCTAGAGAAGGCTTGGTGAAAAAGTATTCTTAAACGGACACCTTTTGGCCGCTTTGACAGGCTCGGTAAATAGCATCAATAATTCGTAAATCCCTTAAGCCTTCCGCGCCATCTACAGGAACAACGGGCTTGTTTCCATTCATGATGATTCCTGCCATTTCGTCCATCTGTATGGTTTGATGCGTTTTATGCGCTTGGTTTAAGGGACCTAAATGCGTTCGGCCCTCTATTGGGCCATAACCGGTTGAAGGTTGCAATTCGGCAAAGCCCTCTTCACCGTTCAAGAAAAAGCGATCGAGGTTATTCATACTGTAGGTAGACAAACAAGAGGCTAAGGCTCCGCTCGGGAATCCCATTTGAAACTGGATGGTCTCATCGACCCCTTCTTTAAACTTTTGTTTGTCTGTTTTCGTTTCCTGGGCGGTAACCCAGATAGGCTCTTCACCTACCATATAACGCGCACCGTTAATTGCATATATACCGATGTCCATTAACGAACCTCCTCCTGCTAATTCTTTATTTAGTCGCCATTGGTTGGGATCGCCTATCTCAAATCCGGAGAGGCCTTGGAAAAACAGGATTTTTCCAAACGCATTTTTTTTTCTCAGCCGAACAACTTCCAAGGTTTTCGGTTCGAAATGCATGCGGTAACCAACCAACAATTTCACCTTGGCCTGTTCGCAGGCATCCACCATTTCTTGTCCTTCTTTCGCGTTAAGTGCCATCGGCTTCTCACAAATAACATGCTTTCCGGCTTTCGCTGCCCGTATTACATGGTCGTGATGCAGTGCGTTGGGTGTAATGACATATACTACGTCAATGTCTGGATTATCTTTTATGTTGTCGAAGGTCTCGTAATTATAGCAGTTTTTGTCGGGTATGTTATATTTCGCTTGCCAGGCCTTTATTTTCGAAGGTGTGCCGCTTACTACACCTACCAATCGAGCCCGTTTGCAAGCCTGCATCGCCTCGGCGACGCGTGTGCCATAACCGCCCAAGCCCATGATAGCCACTCTTAAGGGACGCTCCTCCATTAATGAAAAATTACTTGATAGAAAGGGTAAACTAGCTGTTGATACGGCCAACTTTTGTAAAAACTCCCGACGAGAATGCATATAAAACGATAAAAAATGATTTAACTGTTTATTTAACAAATAAGAGACCTAAATGTTTGAGGAAATAGCTGCGAAAAATGAAGCCTTAGTGCGCCAGAAAATGTGAATAAGCACGCGTTATTCATATGTGTATTAATACAAGGTTATTTTTTTGTGAAAAATTGTAGTTTGAACATGTGTTTTATCGCTATATTACATATCGAATGGACAAATACAGGAAAATTCCTGTATTTTTTTGTGATTTTTCCTCTGGTCTTTACGCTGTTTGTCTCGTTTCTTTGTGTAGAAATTAATTTACTACCAATTAATGAGAAAAACTATGGACAAGCATTATGGCGAAATTATTGAAAGGACAATAAGGCGTAACGGATACAGTATCAGCGAACTAGCTCGATTGATGAAGGTAAATCGGAGGTCTATTTACAACTGGTTCAATCAGCCCAAATTCAAGCCGGAAATTATTTTTAAAATAGGTTGTGCTTTAAAACACGACTTCTCAATCGAATTTCCGGAATTATTCTCTTCGGACGAATTTCAACGCGCATTCGACAACAGTAAATTATTGAACGTTGCATTTTTAACAGAAGAACACGAAAAAATAAATTATTGGAAAGACAAGTACATCAACTTATTAGAAGAATACAACCAAATCCTGGCTATAAATGGCAGTTCGTTGAATTCTGTATCTTACTCTACACTATAAATATTCTACCTTAAAACATATTCTACCTTTGAAAACACTGTTTAAAGGCTGGCGCTACGTCGGCCTTTTTTTGTTATTCCACAAATAGGTTGAAAGTAAAGAGGCCGGCTCTTGCGAAAAAACTATTTTCTAGGCGGCCTCCTTACGGTTTGTGCAAACAGGTTTTATTTAGAAAGCTTAATTTCTACCCGTCGGTTCAAGGATTTTCCTTCCTCTGTATCGTTGCTAGCTACTGGCTTAGTGGCACCGAAACCTTCAGCGGTTAAACTAGCAGGATTAATACCTGCATTCACCAAATAAAGTTTTACAGCGTTTGCGCGGTCTACCGATAAGGCCATGTTGTGTTCTGCGGATCCTTCCAACGAAGCGTGCCCATTGATAGTGAATTTAGCGGCGGGATCTTTCTTCATTTCACGCACGATTTGGTCGAGTACGCTGTAAGATTCGGTTTTCAACACGCCTGAATCGAATTCAAAGAGGATGTTCTTAAAGTTATAGTTCGGCTTTTCAACTACGGGTTCCTCTTCCTTTTTCTCTACGGGTGCCGGTTCCGGTTTTGTTTCCCTTACAGGTTCTTCCTTTTTTTCAGTCTCTACAACAGCGCTTGGTTGCACAGCCATTTTCTTAGATTTACATGCCTGCATGCTCATCAAAGCAGCAAGTAACACAACGCATGGATAGGTTTTTTGAATGTTCATTATATAATACAAATTTTTGTAAACATAAGGAATATCCTGAACAATAGAAAAAGCACCTTTTACTGGTGCGTGTACACTACATACTAGGCATTTTATGGCTAAGCACTGAAATCTATCAGTGCTTTAATAACTACCGACGAAGGATTTGCACAGGTCTTAAATGCTTGATCAACATCGTCCGCTTTAAATTGATGGGTAATGTATTTCTCTGGATCAATTTCATTTTTTTTAATACATTTTATAACATGTTCGAAATCAGCTATGGTGGCATTCCGGCTGCTCATCAGGGTAAGTTCTCGCTTATGAAACGCTGGGTGACTGAAGTGTATATCACCTTTTTGTAAGCCTATTAATATATATTCACCACCATGGGCCGTATATTGAAAAGCGCTGTTGATAGCATTTAAATTTCCCGTGCAATCGAACACGGCTGTTGGCATATCTCCTTTTGTTATCGCACGTAATGAGTCGATCGGGTCGTCTACATTTGCGAGAATGGTATGCGCTATGTTTAAAGCCTCTTTACAAAACCGCAAGCGGTTCGCATTAACGTCCATAGCGATTACAGTCGCTCCACGTACGTTCGCCATCTCCATGGTTGCTAGGCCGATCGGCCCTGCGCCGATAACCAGAATGAAATCGCCCAGCGAGAAATGCGCACGGGATATCCCGTGTGCTCCTATCGCAAGCGGTTCAATAAGAGCAAGCTGTTGGAGCGTTAATCCGTTGTCTTTAATGATTAAATGATTTGGTATGCTCACATAAGTGCGCATACCGCCATCTATGTGCACACCAAAAACTTGCATATGAACACAACAATTTGTTTTCCCCTTCCTACATGCAATGCACTTTCCACAATAATGGTATGGTATGATTGTAACCCGATCTCCTTTTTTTAATACCGATTCGGAGCTGGTGTCGTATACCGTTCCTGCCAACTCGTGTCCAAGTATTCTGGGATAATCAAAATAGGGCTGTGTGCCACCAAAGGCATGTATATCCGTGCCGCATATCCCGATTTTCTCCACTTGTATAATGCTGTGTCCTTTAGAAGGCATTGGAGGCGTTGATTGACGCCATTCAAACTTGCCTGGTTCTTTACAAATAATAGTTTTCATTTCGTAGTTTTCTCGATTACAAAGAAGATATATTTTATCGATTTTTTATTTAAGAAAGTTAGCTTGTTGTTATAAGATTTTAGCTTTTTTCTTCTGTTGACCAGTGAGGATGAAGTTTTCTATTTAGAATACAAGACGTCGGCAAGTAGCGGTATTATAGGACGAATGGTAAGGAACATCTGCCGAAGAAGAAATTGGAATGCTAAAAAAATTAGTGTATTTTTGGCGTTATAGTTTAGTTGTTAATAATTAGCAGAGTGCATATGGACACGGGCAATGAAGACAAAAATAGGCATGATGGGGAAGACCACCATCCAGATAACCTGGACAGCTTGTTAGATGGCTTATTACTCGATACAAAGATTGTAAGTTACAGTCGGCGTAAAGAAGGGCTTAAAGCGTTATTGAATAAAGAAATTGGCACTGGAGACTTTGAAACACATCTTCCACAGCATCTGCAAATGTTGATGGAAGTGTCCAAGCACATTGATGAAAGACGAGTCGATATACATCGGTCCTATGAGCTTTCCAATCTTCAGATCAACTATCGGCAAGAGCTGAACACACAGCAGCTAGCTGCTGTGTGTACGACCGATAAGCCCTTGTTAGTAATTGCTGGAGCGGGTACGGGTAAAACCCGAGTCATTACTTATAAAGTAAGCTACCTGATAGAGAAAGGCTATGAGCCAAATGAGATTTTACTACTCACCTTTACGCGGAAAGCCGCTAATGAGATGCTTAGCCGCGTACAAAAGCTTTTGCGTGCCAAGTCCATTACCAACGTATTGGGAGGAACCTTCCACGCCTTCGCCAACTATGCCTTAAGGAAATATCACCCTTTGATCGATCTACCTCCCAATTTTACGATAATTGATGGGGAAGACGTTACAGATATCATCAGCCTACTTAAAACCGAGCTGGGCCTAACGCCCAAGAAAGGAAGTAAGCACTTTCCAAAGTCAAGTACTATTCAGGCAATTTTCTCTAAAGCGAAGAACCACGAACTCAGTATCCCGGAGGTTATCGCGACTTATTTTCCGGAAAATGAGCGTTTCGTAACCGATCTTGAGCGGGTTCACGCATTGCTTGCTGCGTACAAGCGGCGTTCAAATCTCATGGACTATGACGATCTGATAGACACCTTAAGGGATAAGCTCAAGCAACATATCCATTTTAAGAAAGCGTTGCAAGAACAGATATCCTATATCTTGGTTGACGAATATCAGGACACGAACAATATACAGCGGGAGATTGTAGAGCTACTGGCTCAAAAGGGAAATATAACGGTGGTGGGTGATGATGCGCAAAGCATTTATTCCTTCCGTGGGGCAAATTTTGAAAATATACTGCGTTTTCCGCAACATTTCGAACAGTGTGGCGTGGTTAAAATCGAGGAAAATTACAGAAGTTCCCAGCGTATACTCGACTTCACCAATGACCTTATCAAAAATGCGCGCATTGGATTTAAAAAGAAACTTTTTTCACGTCTTCAAAAAGGCCGAAAACCTCGCGTTGCTCGGCTTCCTGGCGCCGCTGAGGAAGCCGAATATATTGTAGATACGATAATGGCTTTGAAAGAGAATGATTTAGCCTATTCTGACTTTGCGGTGCTCAGTCGGGCGTCTTGGCAGTCTAATTTTGTGCAAGCCGAACTGATGAAGCGGAATATTCCCTTCGTTGTTGTTGGCGGGATAAAATTCGGAGAGAGAAGGCATGTGAAAGACATGATCTCGTTCCTTAAAATCGCGATGAACCCGATGGACGCTGTGGCCTGGCATCGCGTACTGAAACTCCTCGAAGGCATCGGTGATGTACGCGCCAAGGAAATTATTGGTAAAATACATCAGCAAAATGGACGTATCGACACCAGCTTATTTACAGGCCGAAAACAAAACGACGATTTTAAGCAGCTTTTGGATTTATTCGATAAAATTCAACAACTAGATCCCGTTCCCGCTGATTTGATTCCTCCCATTTATGAATTCTATAAACCGGTATTGCAACGGATAGAGGACGACTTTGAGGCGCGGACGGTCGACCTTGATATTTTTGCAGAGATCGCTGCCAAATATGAAGACTTGGAAAAGTTTTTAGCAGATTTTACCTTAGAACCGCCATCCAATCGTTATCAAGACAAAAATATACCATTCAATGAGAGCGACGAAAAGCCTTTAACAATTTCAACGATCCATTCAGCGAAAGGATTGGAATGGCATACGGTCTTCGTTCCTTTTGCTTTAGATGGTATCTTGCCGTCGGTAAGATCGATGGCTTCATTGGAAGAAGTAGAGGAAGAGCGGCGTTTATTTTATGTTGCATGTAGCAGGGCGAAAGAAAACCTATTTATTAGCATGCCTGCCTATGTTTCTTCCTGGGACGCCGTGTTTACCAAACCGAGTCGGTTTTTAAATGAAGTTTCTGACGGCTTGTATGAAATAGTAGAGGGATAGCTAAGGTTTTAGACAGATTACCGTTTCCGGTAATCCGTCTAAAGTTTGCTTAAGCTTGCGCCTTATGTTGTGCCCACTGGTCTTTGTGATACAGTTCCTGATTGAGATAGAATGCCGTTAAGCTTAAATTGTTTTCCACGCCTATCTTCTTCATAATGGATTTTCGTATTTCTTCAATTTTCCTTTTAGTTGTAAAAAGCTGATATGCAATCTCTCTATTGGCATGACCACTCATAATCAGTTCCAGTACATCTCGTTCTTTTTGGTTCAGTAGTTCCATCTTGGATGAAAACAACGTAGATGAACCTAGGCTGCCTATTTTTTGGATAAATTGTAAAGAAATACTTGGCGCAACGTATTTATTACCCTTTATAATATATTCAATAGCGAATAATAGTTCTTCCGCTGAAGCATTATCCATCAGTACACCGGCCACTTGGTATTCAAGCGCTTGCGTGACCAATGATAAATCATTTGCCGATAAAACCGTAAGAATGCGGGATCTCAAGGAGATGGATTCCATATTCTTTATATACCGAATATCGTCTTCGTTATTTAATTCGAACAAGCAGATGTCTGCCAGCTCGTCGTAAGATTCGTCTCTCAATAGCAGTATATTCTTTTCTTCTTTTAACATGGCTTGTAAGCCGGTTTTCAATAGTGGGTTTTGAATTCTCAATTTGATATTCGCGCTCATAGTTTAAGTAATAAGGTAAATGTAATGTGTTGACCTTTTAACATGTTGGCCTTTAAATTGTTTTACTTTTTTGTTAACATGTTTTCTAGCCCTCTTTTTCGAGCGTGTAGAGGGTAATTACCTTATTACTTGCGAGTTTTAGCTGCTGCTTTTGTTGAGATAGAAGAAAACGGGTGTCTGATGGAAGCTCTTCGGTCTTTTCAGCATGAGCATAAGCGTCGTAAATAGCCTTTTCTCCTTCCACGCAAGTCCTCAGTATACTTCGTCTTTTATCGTCGGTGAAAATACCGCTAATATCCATCCATCCTCGAAAGAGCGAGCCCTCCGTGCTTGTTTCGCCGGCAATCGCCCCACCGCTGTGTTCCAACTCCTCTTTCAATTCGGTTAGAAACTGACGACTTTGTGTGATGAAACCATCGAATGCGGTTTTTAGTTCAGCGTCCTCATGGCCGATTTTATCGATGGCTTTTTGATAGCCGGCTATGCGATCGTTGTTCAACTGGACAAGGTCGTTTAATATGGGCGTTTTTGCTTCAAGACTTTCCATACCCGATACCTGCGAAATCCGTGCCGCCTTTTAAACGTATTGCTTGTATGATACACTGTTATACAAAATTTAGTACACAGGTAAAAATATTGCCAAAAGCGCGGAGCTCCATTTGGGAGAGCGATGGAGACGCTATTTTTTCGTTCGGCATATACGCGCTAGATTTGGGCACGATAACTGGACTGTCGATGTAAATAATTTCTATCATGACAACAAAAGCAGTGAAATCAGTTTATTTTCTACTTATAGTAGGCCTATTCCTAGCGGGGTGTAACGCAGGCAATCGGGGCGATCAAACAGTCGATAGCATTGAAAAGATGAACGACAGTATGGGCAATAAGTCGGACAGTGTGATTACTTCCGCGCCTGCCCTTAGCGACACCAGTTTCGTGAATCAAGCGGCTGATGCCGGTTTAACAGAGGTAGCAGTCGGCAAATTGGCCCAAGAAAAAGGTGTGAATCAAGCCATTCGCGATTTCGGAAAAAGGATGGTTGCCGACCACAGTAAGGCAAATGAAGAACTGACGACCATTGCGAATCGGAAAAATTGGACACTACCAAGCAGTCCTAGTAAAGCCCATGCAGACCATATTGCGATGCTTCAAACCAAAGAAGGCGCTGATTTCGATAAAGCTTTTGCCGATATGATGGTTAAAGATCATGATAAGGTGGTCAAGCTCTTTGAAAATGCGTCCGCTTCTTTAACCGATACCGATTTGAAGGCCTTCGCTGCCAAGACGCTACTGATATTAGAAGAACATTTGACTCTAGCTAAAAACTTACCTAAATAGCTAATTCGATGGACTTGGACTTGATGTGCTAGGTCTCTACGTGTAAAGAGAGGAGAACACATTATTTCTCGGCAAAAGTCTCCAAAACATGGAATGAGAATTGAACGCTTTAGGGAGGAAAGAATCATATATGGCAATTATTGGAGAAATAATAAAAAAGGCCATTCAAATAACAGGGACTGTCAAGTCAGAAGCAAACCCTGTTAGGCAACAACATAAGGTTTTAAGTGAATTGCTCGAAACAGCTAAATTTACAGCATTTGGAAGAAAATTTCAATTTGAAGCAATTCTTAAAAGTGGAGATATCGTACAGTCCTTTCAGGAATTGCTACCGATTTACGATTATGATGGTATTTATGCAGATTGGTGGCACTATCTGCTAGAAGGGCACCAAAATATAACCTGGCCCGGCGGGCAAGCGTATTTTGCATTAAGCAGTGGTACTACCAGTAAGAGTAAATATATACCGGTTACGGATGATATGCTAGAAGCTATTAAACGTGCCGGTATACAGCAAATCCTAAGTTTGAAAAATTTTGATCTGCCAGCGAGCTTTTTTCAGAAGCAAATTTTTATGCTCGGCAGTAGTACCAACCTCATCAAAAAAGGCGATCATCTAGAAGGTGAAATCAGCGGAATCAGTGCGGGAAATATTCCGTTTTGGTTCAAACAGTTCTATAAACCAGGAAGCGAGATTGCCGCTATAGACGATTGGCATTTAAAAATCAAGCGGATAGCAGAGAATGCACGTCAATGGGACATCGGTAGTATAACCGGAATACCGTCTTGGACAGAATTGATGTTGAAAGAGATCCTGGGGTACCATGAGGTAGAGACGATCCATGATATATGGCCCAATTTAAGCGTCTATACCTCGGGAGGCGTTGCTTTCGAGCCTTATCGCATGAGCTTTGAAAAATTATTAAAACGTCCCTTGGTGTACATAGACACTTATCTCGCTTCCGAAGGCTATCTGGCCACCCAAAAGCGTCCGGACGCCGAAGGAATGGCGCTGATTGTCGATAATGGTGTTTTTTTTGAATTTGTTCCTTTTACCGAATCAAATATGACGGAGGAGGGCGCAGTGAGGCAGGAGGCAGAGGTGCTTACCTTAGAAGATGTAAAAGAAGGAGAGAACTACGTACTCTTAATTTCAACGGTGGCGGGCGCTTGGCGCTACATGATTGGAGATACAGTAATAATTACCGACAAAGACCGGGCGGAAATCAAAATAAGTGGGCGTGTTAAACATTATCTAAACGTAATAGGCGAGCAACTTTCTGTAGATCAAATGGACCAAGCTATTCAGCGCATCGAAAAAGAATATGGCATAGAGATAAAGGAATATGTTGTAACAGCGCATGTGGGAGTAGGCGCGGATTATACAAATCGCTGGCTGATTGGAACGGACAAAGACCTAGACACGGCGGGATTAGCTAAACGCTTGGACGAACATTTAAAGGAGCTAAACAAAAACTATGAGGTGGCCAGAAATAAGGCGCTTAAATCGGTAGAAGTTAGGACGGTGCCCGTTAATCACTTTTATCGGTGGGCTGAGACCACCAAAAAAGCGGGAGGCCAGGTGAAGATTCCGCGTGTTATGAAACAAGCGGACTTCGAAGCCCTAACAGCATACTTTGATAGTTTAGGGTAGGGAGCGCGTTTCCTCCAGTTCTCTTACTTGCTCCACAATGTCATCGGGAGACAGGTACAGTCGGGCTATCCGATCTTTATAAGCTTGAGGAATATCTGCGTGATCCAAAATAAAGCGCTTTGTTTCGATAATATAGTCGCCAAGTTGGTGGTTAACCGCAAAGGTGTCGGCTGTTTTCTCCGCGTGTTGAATAAACTTTTTAGAAAGAACGTAACCTAGACCAAAGCGAATAATTCCAATGAGACTCCTTTGTTCGTAATCCATAATATGTCCTAGTTCGTGACCTATCCATCCTATTAAGACGCTATCGGGAAGCTGGTGAATCGGAAGGGCACTATGGGTCAATTTAAAAAGAGAGCTTATCTGTATCTCGTACACCCTGTTCTTCCTTTTTCCAAGCAAGGAAAATGGAACCGGTTGTGCTTGCATAACCGATCGTCGTATATTTTGCTTAAACACGAAGCGGATATGGACATCTTCCAATTCCGGATAAAAAGATAAGGCCTTTAAGACACTCTTCTCCATTACTTTTGGTATCTGCTTGTTTTTGCAAAGTGCAGTTGAGCTCTGTGATGGCGACTGCTGATCGAATACTTGGAACATAAGTAATAAAGTAACAACAGGGTACATAAAAAAACAAAAATTCTGTGATAATCTGGCATTCACCTGCAAAACACATGCTAAAGGCTTGTCGCAGGTCTATAGCGTTTGGTATGGTTTTACGTGTTGTATAGAAAAGTGGATGGTTTATTTTGCACGGACGACAACAAAATCTGCGTATATACTTTCCTACACGGCTAGGGCGCGTTCAGGTAGATGTTATGAAAAAGGTATATTAATTGATTGTTAAATTAAAAAGGTATAATAAAAATGTTAAAAGAGACAACGATTTTTATCTGCGCATTATTTCTTCTGGTAGGCTGTAATGAGCAAGAGCGAAACAAATACCGAGATCGACCCTTGAGAATGGAGGATTCTATAGCGAATAAGATGCAAGCTGACTCTGGGCGCTTAGATTCGGAGGATGTTGCATTCGTAACGGCAGTGATAACTTCCGGTATGGTAGAAACTGAGGCAGGCAAGTTAGCTGGCGAGAAGTCGGCAGACACTGCGATTCAGAGTTATGGAAAACTGCTGATAACGCAACATCAGCAATTAAGCAAGGATTTAAAGGACATCGTAGCCCAAAGACGGGTGGACGTTCCGGAGAGCCTGGACGAGGCACAGAACAGCAAGCTTGATAGACTACGAAACACTTCCGGAAAAGAATTCGATCGTGCTTTTATACAACAGATGATTGAAGATCACACCACCGCCGTCACGCTGTTCGATCAAGCAGGGGCTAGCGGTAAAGACGTCCATATTCAAGCTTTCGCCAACAAAAATATACCCATTATTAGAAATCACCTTCGGATAGCAAAGGAATTGAGCAATAACCTTAAGTGAGGCGCTTCGCTTCTGATTCGGCACATCGATCCCGATACAGCGGCATGCACATTGAGCAAGCCGGGTTAAGTTTTTGTTCCCCAAGTATAAACCTTTTGTGACGACGGAGTAATCGGATAGGCAAAAAAAAATATCATTATGGATAACATTTCGAAAGAGCAATTTCTCGCATTAGCGAAAGAGAAACGGGACACCTGTATAACGATGTATTTACCGACGCACCGTGCGGGATTCGAGGTAAACGAAAGGCAGGATTGGTTGCTATATAAAAATATGTTGAGAGACGTTGAAAGGCAACTCCAAGCATTGGGTAAGGATAAAGCGGTGATCGGGCAACTACTACGACCGGCCTTCGATTTGCTGGAGGATAAGAAATTTTGGTACGCCTTAGATCAAAGTTTAGCTTTATTTATTACAGAAGGTAGTTTTCAAGCTGTTAAACTACCGATACAAACGCGCGAAGAGACCTATATCAATAATACTTTCTACCTGACGCCTATATTCTCTTTACTCAATGAGGACCAAACATTCTATGTACTAGCGCTTAGTAAAAATGCAGCGTCTTTCTACGCCGCCACTGCTTTTTCAGTAAAAGAGTTATCGATATCGGGGTTACCTCAAGGGATGGACGACGTAATTCATTATGAGGAAAAAAGTGGTCGCAGATTGTTTCGCGCCGGAAGCAGTCCGGCAGCGGGAGTAGGAAATGCTCACGGACATGATGCCGGACTGGCTGATGAAGAAGAATACTTGACAGTCTATTTAAAGGAGGTAGACCAAACGCTATGGAAAGAAAAGTTGGGAAATGAAAAGGCGCCGTTACTCCTAGCCGGCGTGGAATATATGGTTGCCAAGTATAAGCAGGTTAGTCGCTACGGAAATATTGTTGCTGAGCACTTGGCTGGTAATTACGAACGGGTGGATGCGAATGCAATTTTGGAGAAGGCTAAAAGTATCATGCTGCCCTATTTACAAAAACCGGCCAAGGATGCGTTAACGAACTATTTCAATAATCTCGGCGGTGGAACCAGCTGTGAGGACATTGCAAAAATCGTCATGGCTAGTCATATGGGGCAGGTGCAAGATCTATTTGTTAAAGAGCACAGCCATGTATGGGGAAAATCTGATGTAGCGCGTAATCAAGTGACCGTACATACGGAGCGGGAACAGGGCGACGACTGCCTTATCAACGAAGCCGTAAGCCAAACGATTCGAAATAGAGGTAACATCTACGTGTTGAGCGAAGAGGAGATGCCTCAAGGTAAGGCAATGGTGGCGAGCTTTCGCTATTAATCAATTCATGGTTGTATCTCGCCTATGCGCAGCAGCTGGGTAACTAAGTTGTGGCTTAGTACAGCTGTGAGCGCAAAGGCAAGGTGCGCGAGCAGTAGACTGATATAAAAGTGTGTGGTTATGCCATTGGAGATGAGGCCTCTTTTCAAACAGATTTTTGCCAGAAAGATACTTAAAAGCCCATGGGCAATACCGAATAACAACGCGGTGATCACATCGGGCTTTCCTACACCAATTTTCCAAAGCAAATAATAACAGCACACAAAAAAGATTCCTATGAGATAACAAGTGAGCAGGCCTAACTTCAAGCGGTAGTTTTCGCCTCTTGTATTTGCCTCGCCGTTTCGGCGTTTAATTAATAAAAAAGTAAATAACTGCGTAACGGTCACTCCACTTTGGCTTATAATCACGTACAGTTTTTGTACAAGTATAGTAAAAGCGGTAGCAAATACGCCGGCTAATATGAGTATGATATAAGGCATTGTATAGTCCTTTTCTATACAGCCCATCAATGACTGTTCCTTTATTTAAACGGAATTGGAAAGAGACGATCGTCGATGCCTCTGCTCAAAAGCGGTCTATATATCTGTTTTAGCGAACAGACTTATTTACTTTTTAGGACAGTATGAAAACCAGACCAGTTTTATCTCCCCATTTTATTATCTGGGAGCAAAAAATTCTAATGTTATGCTAATGTAACGACTAGTAGCTATTTCTTTCCTTGAATATAGGAAACGGCAGAGATGTTAAGTTTTGGGTATGCCTCTTGTTTCGTTACAGGAAACGAAGGTCGCAAAAAATTAATTATTAGTATTGATTTCTATTCAATTGTTAAGCAGTATAAGCAATAATATGAATGGGATAAGGCCCTCGCGATACTATGTAAAAGTCTAAAAAATATGAAAGCCGATCACATGTCGTGTAAGTTGCCCAGGTTATTCAAAACATTATGAAGAAAAGAATTGCATTTATAAGTGAACATGCGTCCCCACTTGCTATGTTGGGAGGGACAGATAGTGGCGGGCAGAACGTATACGTTACCGAACTCGCTAAACAGCTTGCAAAAGACGGTTATGCCATTGACATTTTTACGAGGAGAGATAGTGATAAGCTGCCTCGAATTGTTCAGTTATTCCCAGATGTCAGGGTTGTGCACGTCGATGCAGGGCCACCGCACAGCGTGCCGAAAGAAAGGCTTTTTGAATTTATGGATGACTTTCAAGCAGACATGGCAGGGTTTATTCAGGCTGAACAGCTAGATTACCAATTAATACATGCCAATTTCTGGATGTCCGCTTGGGTAGGGCTTTCCCTGAAAGAAACATTTCATATACCGCTGGTGGTCACATTCCACGCTTTAGGAAAAGTCAGAAGACTGCATTTACAAGGAGAAGATAAGTTTCCAGAAGAGCGGTCGGCTATTGAAGAGAAGATAGCCCGAGGGGCCGATTGTATTATCGCAGAATGTCCACAAGACAAACAGGACCTCATTAATATGTACCATGCAAATGCGCAACGCATAGCGGTTGTTCCGTGCGGCTTCAATCCGGTAGAATTTTATCCTATCGATAAGATGTATGCGCGGATGGTACTGGGGCTTAAAAGTGAAGAGAAAATTATTTTGCAATTAGGCCGAATGGTTCCCAGAAAAGGCGTTGACAATGTTATTTACGCGTTGAAATATCTGAAAGACAACTTTAAGGTGAAATTGCTGGTTGTTGGCGGAGAGGGAGATCGAGAGCAATTTATGGCGAGCGCTGAGCTGAAACGATTGCAACGCATTGCCGAAGAGGAGGGCGTTTCGCCTTACGTCGACTTTGTGGGACCAAAAAAGAGAGAGGATTTGAAGTATTATTACAGTGCGGCTGATGTCTTTGTGTCCACCCCATGGTATGAACCTTTCGGAATTACACCACTAGAAGCTATGGCCTGCGGAACTCCGGTGGTAGGATCTAACGTAGGCGGAATTAAATACAGCGTTGTTGAAGGCGTGACGGGTTATTTGGTGCCACCGAAAAAGCCAGCCGAGCTGGCGAACAGATTACGGAGAATTTTGAAGTCGGAAGGGAACGTAATGGGTATACAAGGCATTGAACGGGTGAATCACCTATTTACATGGGAAAAAGTAGCGAAGGCTGTCATGACCATATACGAATCGCTTATTGATCCAGATTTCCTAGACTATAAAGATGAATCTCAACTTGTGGCGCATGCGTTTGAAGAGGCGGCTACTGCTTTTCAGTTTTCTGCTGCTTTACTGTCACCGGCGATCTTAGACGCAGGGCGACTGATAAGTAAGAGTTTTAGTAAAGGAAAAAAGATGTTAATATGCGGTAACGGCGGTAGCGCGGCGGAGAGCCAGCATTTCGCCGCCGAGCTTGTAGGCCGCTTTGATATGGAAAAAAGGCCGGCGCTTCCTGCCATTCCATTAACGGCGGACACCTCGACGCTGACAGCTTGGGCAAATGATTTCTGCTTTGAAGAAGTATTCGCCAGACAGATAGAAGCCTTGGGCACAGAGGGAGATATTCTATTTACAATCAGTACAAGTGGCAATTCGGATAATGTGCTGAAAGCTATTGGAAAGGCAAAGGAACTCGGCATGATCTGTATCAATCTATTGGGCAAAGAAGGAGGAGCGGCTTACGCTTACGGAGACATCAATATTGTGGTCCCATCGGATAGTACACAGCGCATCCAAGAAATACAATTACACGTTATCCATTCGCTTTGCACATTAATTGAGCAGCGCCTGTTTTCGTCTGAAGGTTCATCAAAGGAGAAAGAAGCCTTAGCGCCTACCAAACGGATCATAAAAAACAGAGAGGAGAGGTTAGGATACGCTGTACTAAATACCAACGCGTACTATTTAACGAAGCAACATCATGCAAGCTAGCAAAAAGGCTATTTTTCTAGATAAGGACGGAACTTTAATTCCCGATATCCCTTATAATGTTGACACAAGTAAAATTACACTCGAAAAAGGCGTAGTCGAAGGTCTTCATCTGCTAGCCGAACAGGACTTTAGATTTATTATCGTAACCAATCAGTCGGGCATTGCAAAAGGTCTTTTTACGGAAGACGCGATTTTTGAAGTAAAAGCAGCGCTGGCACAACTTTTTGCCAAAGAAGGGCTGCCTCTCTTCGAAGGGTTCTATTTCTGTCCACATCATCCGGAGGGTGTTGTTCCGCGTTTTTCGTATTCATGTACGTGCAGAAAGCCATTGCCCGGCCTGTTAGAGCAGGCTGCAGACGATCACCACATCTCATTAAGCCGGTCTTGGATGTTTGGCGACATTTTAAACGATGTGGAGGCAGGGAACCGGGCCGGATGCAAATCTATATTAATCAATAATGGGAATGAAACGGAATGGATAGATGATGGTCTTTACAGAAGGCCGTTTTTTGTCGCATCCGATTTTCTCGAAGCTGCTAATAAAGTAGTGGCCTATTCAAAAATGTCAGATTATGAGCCAAAAGCTGCTAGAATTAATACATCAATTTGAGGATAAAAAAGTCCTTGTCGTCGGTGATTTCATATTAGATGTTTTTGTATATGGCGGCACGAGCCGCATATCACCCGAAGCACCTGTGCCCGTTGTTGACGTGCAGGAGAAGGTAGAACGTTTGGGAGGCGCTGGTAATGTGGCTGCAAATTTGCAGTCGTTGGGTGCTTCCGTTTTTCTCTGCAGTGTTGTTGGGGAAGATCTTTTTGAGTCGCGCGTAAAACCCTTGTTAAATGAACACAAAATTCAGGCACAGTATTTAGTGCATGATGATGAGCGACTAACAGAGGTAAAGACTCGAATAGTTGCCGATCAGCATACGCTACTGCGGTTCGATGAAGGCGATCACTGCTCGCTGAACGAATCCTCGGAGTCGCTTTTGATTGATCTTTTAGAAGAAGCTTATCAAGGATGTGACGCTGTCATAATAGCTGATTACGAGAAAGGTGTTATCAGTGAACGCGTGATCGCTTCACTGGTTCAATTACAAGAGCGTTTTCCCAAATTCGTGGCGATTGATTCTAAGCGTTTATCGTCGTTTAAAGCGTTGCAACCCGATTTAGTAAAGCCTAATTATAAGCAGGCGATCAGTTTGTTGGGTTTATCCCCTGGTAGCGACCGGATTGCACAGGTAACGCAAGCTTCTAAGCGACTTCTGGAAGAGACAAAGGCAAAATGTATCGCACTTACACTGGATGCTGACGGTGCCGTTTGGATGGAAGAAGCCAAGAAGCCATTACACTTTCCTATAGCGTCCGTTGCGCAAGCTGACGTTTGTGGCGCGGGAGATACCTACCTAGGAGCGGCAACGTTGGCACTTATATCCAATGCCGAGCAGGCAGACGCTGCGCAAATTGCCGAGATTGCCTCTCGGTGCGTAGTGGAAAAGTCGGGCACTGCCGTTTGTACAAGAGTTGATCTGATTGATAAAATCGTCAATAAAACGAAAGTGCTAGATTCTGAGCCGCTTTTGGCTTGCCTCATCGAACAGCTTAAGGCTAAAAACAAACGGATCGTTTTTACCAATGGCTGTTTTGACATCATGCATTGTGGCCATACGCATTATTTGCAGCAAGCCAAGAAGCTGGGCGATGTATTGGTGGTAGGAGTAAACTCGGACGAAAGTGTTGGACGGTTTAAAGGCAAAGGGAGACCTATCAATGTGCTGGCAGACCGCATGCATGTACTGGCGGCATTTTCATCGGTCGACTATATTATTAGCTTTGGCAATGAAGAGGACGGAGATAACCCCGCAAATTTGATACGCGCTTTAAAACCCGACGTGGTAGTAAAGGGAGAAGATTATAAACATAAGCAGCTGCCTGAATTAAAAGCGATAAATGAAGTTGGCGCAGAGTTGGTATTGTTGCCTTTTACACATGGAAAGTCGACTACCAACATTATTAGACGCATTCAAGGAAATTCCGCGCCGAACCAATTAACCAAATTGAAAGCTTAATGAACACATGGCAGGGCTGTAAAAATATTTTAGTTGTAAGGGCCGATAATCTGGGGGACGTACTGATGTCGTCGCCCGCTTTCAGGGCACTAAAGGAAAGCTTTGGCTGTCGCATTACACTGTTGACGTCTAGCGAAGGGTCGAAAGCGGCCTCGTTATTACCGATGGTAGATGAAATGATAGCGATCGATTTACCGTGGGTGGGCTTGAAACAAAGCAGCAATATCGAAGGAGTGAACGGTTTAGTGTCGCGCTTGCGTTTGGCTTCTTTCGACGCCTGTGTGATCTTTACGGTTTATAGTCAGAGTGCCCTGCCTGCCGCCATCATAGCCTGGATGGCCGGTATTCCGAGGCGTTTAGCATATTGCCGCGAAAATCCCTATGAGCTGATAAATTATTGGGTTCCTGAAAAGGAGCCTTATGAAGTGATTAAGCATCAGGTAGAGCGAGACTTGGATCTAGTTGAACGTGTAGGCGCGGTAACGGTAAACAGGAAAATAGCTATAGCGATCGAAAAGGAGGCGTTCTCTCGGGTAAAATCCAAGCTTCATCAGTTAGGGATGGATGGCACAAGGCCATTTGCCGTTTTTCATCCAGGCGTGAGCGAAGAGAAGCGAAAATTTCCGGAAGAGCTATGGATTCAACTTGCAGCGGAATGGAGAGCCGTACTGGACGCGCCGATAGTCTTTACCGGTTCCGAAGGAGAAAGGCCGTTGACAGAGCGCCTGAGTCGTCAGTTAGGAAGGGACGCTTATTCGACTGGTGGACTTTTCTCCCTTGAGGAGTTTGCAGCACTTTTGAAAATGTCAAAATTAGTCATATCGGTCAATACCGCTACTATTCATTTGGCAGCTGCGGTCGATACTCCTCAGGTCGTGCTCTATGCACAAACCAATCCACAGCACCATCCGTGGATGGCTACGGCGCATATAATGGAATACAGCATTGATGAGCGAGTCAAAAGTAAAAACGAAATTATCCGTTACGTGGATCGAAAGTACTATGCCGATTATTTACCACTGCCGGCGGTTAGCGACATCGTCAAACGCGCCTTGTCGCTATGGCGAATTGATTAGATCATTGAAGCTTTGAAGAACTTCTTCGAAGTTCGGCTTCTTTTGGCAATCGATGATATATTGCTTTCTAGGATGTAAAGGCCCCCATCTGTGCGGCTCGCCGTCCATGCTGATGACAACGGCGGGTATTCGCAGCGCATATGCTATATGCGCTACGCCCGTACAGTTGGATACTAAGCCTTTAGCATGCCGAAGCAAGAGTGCAATGTCGTCTAAATCGGTCTGTCCCATCAATATCAGAGGGGGACGATCCATATGTGCCGCCAGTTCGTTAGCTATGGACTTTTCCTCTTTTGTACCGGTTATGGCAACTTGAATACCCTTTTCAAAACATTGATTGCCCAGCTGCGCGAAATATTTTGGATGCCACCTGCGCGTTATGCCGCGCGCTCCAGGATGTATGCAGATAAAACGATCAGGCGTTAACTCAAATTTGTTTAAAATATCGCTGTCTGTCTTTCCGATAGGAAACTCAAGCTCATTACTTTTTATGGGAATCCCTAGGTGTCCGATTAATGATAAATGCCTTTCAATTTCATGTAAATCTTCCGGATAGGGGATAAAATAATCTTCATTTGGCCTAAAGTAGGATGCTTTATAAAATCCGGCCACCTTTTTTGCACCAAATAAGGCGACGAGTGGATTTACGTAGGTGCCGTTCCCCTGCATTTGAAGCACTAGATCGAAGGCCCGCTCTTGCATTTGCTGCAAAAAGGTAAGGACTCGTTGCGGTTTAACAGCCTGCTCTGGCAGCCCCGGATAACCCGAAAAGGGAATGAATTCGTCGATATAGTTGTTGAAACGACGTTGTAGATGCTCGGTGCCGGGCAATCCGATCCAGGCAATATGCGCATCGGGATAGGCCTCTCGGAGCGAACGAATGGCTGGTATGGCGCATAGAAAGTCGCCTAATTGCAAGGCTCTGAATATTGCTATTGATTCCATTTTCAGAACTTTATATTATAAACCGTGCGATATTTAACTGCGCCATAAATCTGCCAAAATATGGATAAATAAGGTATTAAAATAGAAGTAAAAACCATTTCTGTAACATGAGCAAAAGATTTGCTAGTTCCACTTAAACGCATAAAAACAAACTTTAGTGTAAGAAACAACCAAATGGCCAGGCTGGCGAAAAAGGCCCATTTCAAATTCGCCGACCAAAGGATAATCATTGATATTAGAAGAAACAAAAGGCTGTAGTACAGGGCGTTAACTGGATGATTAATCTTTGTTTGATACAACGTCGGAAATTTCTTGGCCAGTAGCGCATTGTACACGCCTTTTTTCTGGTCTTTGATGCTGACACCCCATTTCGCTTTTCTAGCCGGATGAATAACAACGGCCTTTTTCAGTTTAACGATCGGTATTTGTGCGCGGAGGAATTTGAAGTGTAGGTCGCTATCTTCCCGCCACGCCATTTTAAAGCGTTCGTCAAAACCGCCAACACGGTGTAACGCCTTTTTAGTGCAAATACAATTTGCTGTGATGAACTCAGCTACCTCCAGTTGGGCGGTGTTTTTTTCGAAATCTGTTGGGTTTTCTGGCGTTGGTACAACGACCGACCCGGTGTAGACGATTTCCTCCTCGTCCTGGTAGGCATCGACAATCTCTTGCAGCCAAAGCTGATCGGGGATGCAGTCGTCATCAGTGAATGCAATGAGGGTACTATCGGCATGTAACCATCCTTTATTCCGCGCAGCCGCGGGGCCCATTTTGCAGGCCGTGTATAGGTAGGTCAGTCTATCTCCGAAAACCGGATGTAACGTTGCAATGAGGTCTTCGGTTTCTTTGTCATATCCGTCGCCAACCACAAGGATGTGAAACAAGTGCCGATCAAGCGTTTGTCTTGACAGCGCCTCCAGGCATCTCGCTAATAAGGCGGGTCTTTTATAGGTCGGAATGACCACCGACAACTTAAACTTCGTCATATCTATCCATTAAAAGTTTATCGAATTCTCATCAAGTGTCATTTTCTCTTGCATATTGACATAGTCCTTTTGAATTAGAAAGGAGCCGATGATTAAGGCATCAAAAGGAGACGACCAGAAGCATTCGATGGCGTCGCGCGGTGTGCACACGATCGGCTTCCCTAAAGTATTAAAGGAAGTGTTAACCAATACGGGTACGCCGGTTTTCCGTTCAAAAGCCTTAATGAGGTCATAGTAGAGGGGATGTTGCTCTTTGTTCACCGTTTGGATACGCGCCGTTCCATCGGTATGTTTTACCGCTGGAATCTGGTCTGCCTTATCTGGCATAACGTCATAAATGAACAGCATAAAGGGCGACTGTTTTGCGCCTACAAACCAGTCTTTGGCGTCCTCTTCTGTAACAACAGGCGCTACGGGCCGGAAGTCTTCGCGATCCTTTACTTCGTTCAGCTTAGCCTGCATCTCGGCATGTAAGGGAGACGCTAAAATCGAACGGCTTCCGAGCGCTCTTGGTCCATATTCCATTGCTCCCTGAAACCAGCCAATGATCTTATCCTGTGCAAGCAAGGTCGCCGTCTCTTCGGCCACGTCGAGCATTTGGGTATAAGGAACCTTGTTTCGTTCAAGTACCTTCCGGATATCATCATCCGAATAGGCGGGCCCCAGATACACATCGTGCATGATATATGTTTTCCGTTCATCTCCTCTTTCCTCCCGATCTTTTATCATAGCGGCGCCTAATGCCGTCCCTGAATCTCCTGCAGCTGGCTGAATCCATATGTTTTTAAAAGGACTTTTATCCCTTATACGGGCGTTTAGCACGCAGTTGAGGAATATGCCTCCTGCCAAGCAAAGGTTCTCTTCTTTTGTGGTATCGTAAAACCAATTTACCAGTTCCAGTACGCTTTCTTCCAGAACATATTGTAAGGAACGCGCAATATTAAAATGATGAGCCGTAAACGGAGCATTCTTGAGACGTTTAGGACCGAATCGTTCATCAAGTCGAAGATCCTTTATCTCGTACTTACCGTTGCCGGTCAGTTTTACAATCTCTCTAAACTCGTCAACAAACAGGGGCTCACCATAGGAAGCCAAGGCCATTACCTTATATTCATCCGACGAGCGTAGAAATCCGAGGTGCGTTGTTATGTCTTCATACAGTAAGCCCAAAGAATGTGGCAAATGTACCTGTTGTATTAACTCGAGGTTGGTACCATTCCCCTTATAGTAAGAGCTTGAGGCCTTTTCACCGCGACCGTCCATAACGAGTACGGCGGCTTTTTCAAATGGAGAGGGGAAAAATGCACTAGCCGCGTGGGAAAGATGATGATC
The DNA here is from genome assembly GCF_004368405.1 of Olivibacter sp. XZL3. Classification (GTDB taxonomy): domain Bacteria; phylum Bacteroidota; class Bacteroidia; order Sphingobacteriales; family Sphingobacteriaceae; genus Olivibacter. The sequence goes on along the minus strand of NZ_SBJH01000067.1, from coordinate 80,433 downwards.
CACAAAATGCCAATTCCAGTCGTGAATGGTCGCGTTTAAATAGGAACTCTGCAGATGATGTGGATAGCCGTCAACCAGCTGCCGAGGAGCGTTGATGATGGAGGAGAGAAACAAGTTGCGCCAAGGGTCGGGATCGTTGTCATGCTCCGTGTTTCTATAAAAAGGTATTTTTGCCCAAGGTGTTTTTTCCTCCTGCGGCGCTATCAATAGTGCGGGATCGAATGAATAGGCGATATGATCGACATCCCGCAAGGTTATACCTGCTTTTTTTAAACAGAAATCGATCGCATGGTAAGGTAACTCATAAGTCGAAAAGGGTATGGGGCGTTTGCCATGCTTGATCTGCGTGAAGCGTTCGTCTTCAGCAGCAGCAATTAAATGCCCATTCTCGATCAGGCAGGCTGCCGAATCGTGGAAAGCAGCATTGATTCCTAAGGTGTACATATATTTTGTTTTTGGATTTAAATAAGAAACGGATTTCATATACAGTGCCACTTCCCGGCTATTGAAGTTTTACGCTAAAAGTCGACACTTTTATTTTGATTACACCGCTCCCGCCTAACGGGCAATCAGTCTTTCTAGTCGAATAGATACAACGGTATGCACTTTTTAGGACACTTATAAAATGCTGCCAATATTGCTTTAATTGTAACAAAGAGTGCAGGCCATTGGTTTGCCACCCGTCTATGAACCCAGTACTTAATAGGTTCGATAGTTGTATAAATTAGTAAGATTGTGGCGTTATGGAATTAAAAGTGTCTATATTAAAAATCTTAAGCAAAAGATACGATTGTCTTACCGTTTTTGAGTGTAGCTGTAAACAGTACGAATTGAGGTTTAAGACGGATCGATTCGGCAAGTCTACAAACGCTTTTTTGAGTAGGCGAAGAGCTAAGGGCAACTTAAAGGGAGTCGGGTATACGCGGCCCATAAGCGGCGACTACCGAAGAAACCTGTCCGAGGGCCACTGGATACAAAGAATAAATATAACTGGTTAAAATCTAATTGAGAAGCTATGTTTGCACCTATTTTATTTGGAATTATCTTTTTGCTGGCTATCGGCATTGTGTACTATTTTTATAAAAAGCACTAGACGATCGGATAGGAAACAGCGGGCTCCGATATTGTTCAACACAGACATCGGAGCCCGCTGCTAATCGCTTGTTATTTAGCGGTACTAGTCATGTCCTTCCGTTTTTACGATTTTATTATAAGTTCCTAAAATTAGGAAGGGAGCAGCCCATTGTCCCACAAACAGCGCCGTGTGCTTTTTGCCTAAACATTTCAGTACTAGTGATACTCCCATAGAAGCTAGGGCAGCACACAGAAATAATTTGGACGGAAGTTTCGCTGTTTGATTCTCGATAGCTTTAGTTGTTTCGCCTTCTTTATGGCTGTTTTCATTGGTATTCATGTTTTCCTCCTTTTATAAATGTTTTAAACTTTTATAAGTTTTGCAGAATTGATGCCATAATGAGCACCGGCAGGTTTTTAATAAAGGCACAGAATATGCACTTAGCAAAATAAACAAAAATGCAAACTATTGCCTATCACGCATCACATGAGCAGTTCAGCCCAAGCGATTTATTGTATTGGGCCAAATTAGCAGAACAATCCGGTTTTACCGCCATTCACTGTTCCGATCATTTTCATCCATGGAGTGCGATACAGCAGCATAGCGGTTATTCTTTTGCATGGCTGGGTGCAGCCATGCAGGCAACCTCACTTCCGTTTGGATTAGTCTGCGCTCCGGGCCAGCGTTATCATCCTGCTGTTGTTGCACAAGCCATTGCGACATTGACTTCTATGTTTCCTGAGCGACTGTGGGTAGCTTTGGGAAGTGGTGAGAACATCAATGAGCATATCACGGGAGATATTTGGCCAACTAAAAAGTGTCGGAACCAGCGTTTGGCGGAATGTGTAGCGGTGATTCGTGAATTATTAGCAGGGAAGAAGGTTAGTCATGAAGGTAGCATACGAGTCGACAAGGCTAGGCTCAATACGCTGCCAAAAAAACCGGTTTCCCTCCTGGGCGCGGCAGTAAGCGCGGAGACGGCCGCTTGGGCTGCCACTTGGGCAGATGGTCTGATCACCATTAGTCGGCCTTATGAAGAGCTGAAAGAAGTAGTAGCTGCTTTCAGAGAAAACGGCGGAGAGGGGAAGCCCATGTTTTTAAAGGTTCAGTTGTCATATGCCGCTTCTAACGAACTCGCACTGGTGAATGCTTACGAACAATGGAAAAATAATTTGTTGAAACCGACACAGTTGAGCGACGTCGCCACGGTGGAAGAGTTTGATGCACTTGGTGCGTCGATTACGATGGATGATGTGCTGGCGAAAATTAGGGTGTCGAGCAGTTGGCAAGATCACGTTGAATGGTTGAATCAAGATTTATCGCTCGGTTTCGAGCATTTGATTCTTCATAACGTAAATATTTATCAGGAAGAATTCATCAGCGATTTCGGTAAGTTTGTATTACCTGAATTGAGAAGTAATTAGCCTTTGTCCTGGATGGTATCTACTTTGCCGTCCAGCCCCTCTAAGAAGCTTATTCCCAAAGCGTTTATCTCTAGCATCTTATTGGGATAAGCACAATCGTCATCAATGTCAACGGACAAAATGTACCCTTTCTGTTCCAGTGCGGTTGCCGCGCTGGCGAGGGTGCTGGGAGGCATCTGCATTTCTTCTGCAAACTTGCCTATGGAACCAACAGACCATCTTCTTAATAAGCGAAGGAGCTGTAATGCGTTTGAATCTAGGTACATATTGCGTATAGTCGTTATTTATTCTTTCTTAGTAGTTGGAGTCCTCTCCTTCGTTTTGCTTCCGTTCCAATTAAGAAGCCATAAGGCTCTAAGGCGGGAATGTGGTCGCATATAATCTTTATGATACCTAGCATTGGAATGGCTAAAATCATACCAGCAATTCCCCAAACGGCTTCGCCTGCCACCAATGCCATAATCGTAAATAGGGGATTGATATTCACCTGATTTCCTACTACTAAGGGTTCTAAGATGTAAGTCTGAAAGAATTGGACGATTAAATAGACAGCTACAACACCTAATATTTGTTGACTTTGTCCGCCTTGCGCAATAACCGCGAGCACGGTTAGAGAAGTGCCGGTAATGTTGCCGACAAACGGTACGATCTCTAAAACGCCACACAGTATAGCAAAAAACAGGGCACTTTGAACCCCTACGACAGAAAAGCCGATCCCGTAGAGCACCCATAACATAGCTATCATCGCGGTTAAGCCCGAGAGATACTGGCGAGACACCTTGGCCGATTGGTGAATAATAGTTTCCGCTTGCTCATTGTGCGAAATAGGCACGAGTTTCAGTATAAACTTTTTAATTCTTGAACGATAAAACAAAAACAGAAACATGTATACGAGCACCAATACGGCATTCACCAGTATATCCAATATGCCAGAGGCAAAATTCGCTAATAAGTTCGAAGAACTTCTGCCTGCAGTTTCACTTTGTTTCTCTACAATGTTTTTCTGTTGTTCGTTACTTATTCCGACTGTTTCGTTAAGCCAATCTCTTAAACGTTGAAGCAAGTCTAGGAGGCGATCTTTCATGCCTTGCAAATTCTCGGTGAAATTATTTAACTGCCAACTTAGCAAGCCCAGGATGATTGCTATTGTAATCAACAACAGCAACACGGAAGCCAGTGAGGATAAGGCTCGGGATAATCCCAACCGTTCAAGGCGGTTACCGACTTCAATAAACAACATAGCCAAGACAGCAGCAAGCGCAACGGGCACTAAGAAGTTGCGTCCAAAATATAGAACAGTGGTGCTCAGGATAGTAAACAACAAGATGTGAACAGTGTACTGGAGTTTTACCATAGATGTGTAGCTTTTATATGTAAACAAAATAGTGCATAAACTGTTATATTAAAATTAAAAAACAAAAGCCATGTATTATCTAGTTTGTTACGACTTGGAGACGGCCGTTGCGGTGGATGATGATTTCGATCCTGCAAACTTGGATAGTAAGTATAGTAAGTGCTCTCCCAATTTAAAAAAGTTCCTTCAGAAGGTTGGGAAGAAGCCTATTAGCAAAATTGATCACAATTATCCCAGCTATCGGGCTGTGTTGGATAATTATCACATCATAGGCGAAACAAAAAACTATGCTCACTAATTCGTCGGAGCAAACCCTTTCTAAGGAATTGAAAAAGAAAGGGTTTGCTTTATATAAGCGAAAAGATTTCTTAATAAATATATAATATAATTTTTATTGGCTTTTTGATGTATGGCATGGATGTTGAAATTACTTGATCACCAAGAAAGCTGTTTTTTGTCAAAAGCACTTATGTTTCGGGAATAATTTACAAAGTACATATATATTTATTTTATTTGATGAAAAACTATGAAAAAAACGGTATAGTTTTGAGAAAACTATGCTTAAGTGAGGCACATGAGTTTTGCCATTTACATTCTTTCCCGCAACAGTATGGTACTTATTACCAGGATTTATACGCACACGACGAGTCGCCCGAAGAATTTACAAAACGTTTGCTGTGGCTTGCCAAATGCGTATACACAATCCGCTTGAAATCAGCACCTGATAAAATTATAGGCTCCTGTATGATATACAAGGGCGGCAAAAACAGAAAAGATGTATACGTTGGCGGAACCTTACTTCCTGAATACAGAAACCGGGGTATAATGGTGGAGGCCTTTAATCAGATGTTGGAAATGGCTAAGTATTTTTACGGCGTATACGAAGTTAAAATACTGCTCAATTCCATTAACGACCAGGTTGTTCAAATTATGGATAAATTGGGCTTCAGGATGGACAAAAAGAGTAGTAACACAAACGTTTATAGCAAAATATTGCAGCAGTACATCCCAAGACGTACGACCAACTTGCTGTACTGATTCGCATAGATATAGAGATTTGATCGGACATGACGCAGCTTATGGCCGATTAAATCTTTTGTAGGGCTGCTTTAAGCATAAAGCTATAGGCATTAACCATCTAGCATCCTAGACCCTTCTTCTTACACCGTTCCCCCCTTTTATACTTCAAAACCGTCCGACGAAGCGGAGGCCTCATTCGAACGGTTAAGAAAGGTAATAGGATTAAACAGGCAGCGGAATTAGTTCACTTGCAAACTTAATTTTGAATGAATTCTTTGTGTAGGCGGTAAAAGATTAAACTTAGATTATCTTTTGCCCCTGTTTTTGCGATAAGGTTTTGACGTAAATCTTCGATGTTTCTTTTCGTTGTAAACAAGCGATAGGCAATTTCTTTGTTAGCGTAGCCGCAAACCATCAAATCAAGTACTTCTTTTTCTTTGTCTGACAATGGTAGATCCGTATTTAAAGAGCTGATATGATCTTCGAAATCACTTAATTTGTTGAAAAGCCGCATAGTAAGATTCGGGTCGACATATTTTTTGCCCTGCAATACATATCGGATCGCAAACAGTAGTTCCTCTTTCTGAACAGATTGGGTTATGTACCCGTGGGCGCCTGCATGTATCGCCCGAATAGCGGGCTGCAAGCCGTGATCGTTGTCTAACACGATAATTTTCAGGTTGCTTGTTCCTTTTAATCGACTTATCAGATTTTTGTCAACGGGATAATTGGAGTCGGTTCCCCATATCAGTATATCCATATCAGTGACCTGTTCCTTCAGCGTTTCCAGACAATTGTTCGTGTAATTAACATCTATGTTTTCTTGTTGCAGTATTGCCCGTATACCGTCTCTACGTATTGGATTATTGTCTGCTATTGCTAACCTCGTCTTCATAACTGAGAATTATATAATTAACCACTAAACCTTCTGCATATTTGTACGCAGCATGAAATCTGACTCATACAAAGTTCGAGAATCGAGCGAATAACAATTCCGTATAAATACCTAAAAAGAGCTTCGGTAAATACGGAATTTAGCAATTATTTTAGCAAACCCGTTTGATAGGCGTACTTCACCAAGGCGGCGGTATTTCTCACACCTGTTTTTTCGATGAGACTTTGGCGATAGCCTTCTACAGTGCGTTTACTGGTAAAGAGACGCTCTGCAATTTCCTGGTTAGTAAAACCATCGGCTGTCAGCGCTAAGACTTCCATTTCCCGGCTGCTAATCTGCAGATCTACCGCAGTGGCATTAGCAGCGGTAGACACTACTTTCATTGCTTGCTGTAATAATCTAAAACTTATTTCAGCGCATATATAAGGTTCACCCCGGGCGGCGAAACGAATAGCGAACAAAAGTTCGTCGCGACTGACATTTTTTATCAGAAAGGCCGTTGCTCCCGCATCAAAAGCTTGGGCGACGTACTTTTCGTGATCCATCATCGAGAGAACGATAATGTGAACACCTGGATACATTTTTTTTATTTGCTTGGTTAGCGTAATGCCGTCGGTGCCCGGCATATTGATATCCATAACAATGACATCGGCCGCCTCTTTCCCGTTGAGAAGGCTAATCAACTCTTCTTGCTGATCTGTTTCTCCAATTACCGTAATGTCCGACTCTATTTCCAGCAAGGTTCTGATACCCTGTCTAACAATATGGTGATCGTCAACTAGAATGATATTAAGCATACTTCCTTTTTTTCATGATAGCGCAGCTATGTAAGCCCTGTTCTCAAAGGTAAGGCTTATTTGGAGGATTTCTCTAAACGCAGATAACTTAAGGGTGGTGCGCCGATTATTTCTGTTGAATATCTAATAAATAAAAGGAGCTGCGCGGGTTTTCTTTCTTCAAAATGGGCAAAGCCACATTAAATACTTTCACGCCCCCAGAAGTTACTCCATCCAATTGCCCGGCATGTGCATGTCCATGAAAAGCTGCATAAACCTTTCTTCTATGCAGCGGATCTGCAAGGCGGGACGATCCTAAGAACGGGAAAATCTGTTCAGGTTCTCCCAGAACGGTTTCTTTTATAGGGGAATAATGCAGTAGGGCAATCTTGAGGATATCGGGGTTATCTTGTTCGAGACGAGCAAGGGCACGATCCAGTTGCAACGATTCGTTTACAGCCTCCTGCACAAAGGCCTTCATTGAATCTTCGCCGAACATCGAAAGCATATATTCGTCAAAACCGCCGCCGAATCCTTTTACACCTGCGAACCCGATATCGTCTATTACGATTCCTTCTCCGTCTAAAATAGTCATGTTACTCTCTTGTAGAATCTGACGAATTAATTTCTGTCTACCTTTTTCATAATCGTGATTTCCCAGCACGCCAATCACAGGGATGCTACAAGATTTAAGCTCGCCCGCCAATACCGCCGCTTCGTCTTCATCTCCTGTGTCGGTAAGGTCCCCGCAAATGAGTAGCACATCTGCTTTACTTGATATTTCTTCAAAACAGTCAGCCCAACGGCCCTTATCGCTCATTCGAATATGGATGTCTGCTAATGCTGCGACAGTGGTTTTTGCTTTCTTTGCCATTTTATATTTTATATCGTTGTAATTGTAGATGATTTATAGTCCCATTCTTTAATATCCACCTCGTATTGTGTTTGGTCTATTAACGGTCCTCTGCAGACCTTTTCTACCGGCGGCGGTAATTCATACTGTTCTTGTGCTCTCCGAATCAGCTCGTCAAAAAGCCATTTAGGGATAATGTCTCTATAGTCGGACGGATAGACGAATTGGAAAGTTAGCAATTGCGCCAAGAGAATATGCCAATGTCGATCCAATCGGTCGAAAAGATGTCGCCAATCGAGCTGCTTGCCATACTTCAACAAGGTATGGTTAATATCGGCACTGTCGTTTCTTTCACGATTCCTGACATACATCTTACACCATATAAGCTCCTCGGCGGGAATAAATTTAACGGGTACATCCGCAAAGGTTCCTGCATGTGCGCGTTCGTACCAACTGTCATCCACCGTACAAAGGTTATTGACGGTATCGAATATAATGTCGATAAAGAAATCGCCCTTAAAGACCTTCGCCAGCCATCGTACATCCGTTAGTTCTGTTCGATATCCGTTTGAAGCAAAATGCTTCAGTATAGTCGGGTATTCGTTGCTTTTGCAAAAAATGTCAAGGTCCTTTGTGTTCCTAAAGATGCCCGTGTAATGAAACATGGCAAAAGCGCCACCTAACATATATTGTGCATTGCTCTTATTCAAAAGCTCCAGTGCCTCTTTAAAAAAAGCATTGGATGCATCCTTTTCTTCTTGTGTTTCTATCATAAATTGGCAATTCTATAAGCGTATAACAGTGGCCTGTGCTCTTTTGTTCTTTTTTCAGCTTCGCGTCCGCATTTAGCTTCTATGGGGAAGCCTGTAGAGCGGTTTCTTTTTCTGTGTTGGTTTTTTGTTAAAATGCTTTTTTTAATTTAAATCGCTGTTTTCCAAACCTAAAGCCTACGGGTTTGTTTGAAGCAAAGAAAAGCTTCAAACCCATTATGACTGTTGAAAAAAAGGTATTAGTCCCGTTAGATTTTTCTGCGAAAACTTTTCACGTCTTACAATTTGTATTGAGAAATGCGGGCACCTTCAACTGGTCCGTTTTCGTCTTGTTGTCATTCGATAATGAGCGCTTGGACGAAAATGAGAATATAGATCAAGCGTTTGAGCGACTGTTAACACAATTTAGGAGTGAATTCCCGCTTGTTAAAATCAGTGGCGAGGCCATAAGAGGAGACCTGTTGCAGATGCTTTTAGAAGTAAATACGAATGAGCACTTTGATCTCATCGTATCCGCTCAGTATACGGATGTCTTGCAATATACCACGCGTAACCTCATGGAAGGCCTGGTTGAACAGTGCTATACGCCGGTATTGGTGCTTCCAGAGAACAGCGATCTTCCTGACTTACAGCGTATTGGCGTCATGACAAGTTTTCACGAAGATGAAATAGAAAGCATAAAGCTCGTCGAGCAACTGTTTAACGGAAAATTGTTCGTCACGATATTTCACATATTAGAGGAAAACGAAAATGAGCGTTCGCTTGAAAGGATGCGGGAATGGGAACTGGTGGTTAAAGGAAATATTGAGAACAGCAAGGTCGGTTTTCTTGTAGTAGAGTCGGAAAGTGTCATTGAGGGAGTTCGACGGGTAATTATGGGCGAACGCATAGACCTTTTGGTTGTTACCTCTATATCGAAGACATTTATTCAAAAATTGCTGTCGAGAGACCTTTTTAAAGAGTTAACGCAAACTAGAGTTATGCAACCGACTTTGTTCATCCGATGTGTATAACTTGTAATACTGATAAGCATGCCATCTACAGTGATCGCTTCCGTACATTATAGTGCGGACACGGAAGTACTTCAAATCATTTTCACCACCGGTCGGATTTATTTTTATTATGATGTGCCACCAACCGTTTATGAAAAACTGATTCACGCCCGCTCCAAAGGATCCTTTTTCAATAAAGAGATCCGAGGACGCTTTGCCTTTAAAGAGAAGGAGTCCTGAGGCTGGCAGCTAATGCAAAAATAACCGAAGCAACTGTTTAGGCACTTCGACTAAATGGAATGGTTTATGTGTTAGCCAAGGTGTTGTATTTGTTAACGTATAAAAAATGGCTATAAGAAAAGATAAACATTTATCACCTTTAAAAGAGAAGGTGTCTAAAAAGAAAGAAGACGAGGACAAACCCGATTTATCCTATGAAGCGGGAGTCGATCCGCAAAAGAACCAAATTAATGAGGTTCCAAAAAGTACAGAAGATTGGCAGAATGCGGACGAGGACGACGAATTGGGTAAGAAAGACGAGAAGTCATGACCTCCGCGTTAAAGCGTCTCGACGTCGTGAGATGGAACGTCTAGGGTCCCATCTCATTTCCTTTTTTATTCGTATCGAGTGCTTCCTTTTCAATTGTAGGAGGCTCATGTTGGTTTAGCCTTTTATCAGGATTATGTTTTTTTAACATCCCTTTGCGCTCGTCCGTTTTGTCGTTATTCACCTCGTTGGCAGATCCGTCTTCTTTTTTTGAGTTCATAAGCTTTTTGATTTATTTATTGAGATGAATGCAATTTCTGTTCCTGAGGTCTCAAAAGTCTACGATGCGCCTACACTTATCTGGCCTAGTTTTTATTGCCTGTACTAATAAGTGGATAAAGTGTTTGTTTATCTGGAATGCTTTCTCTTCGAAGCGGGCTTTTGAGGCGTAAATGGCAGGGGCTTATAGAGATTTCATTGAAATTTTGTTGCAAAAATCTGGTTGGCGCGGTTTTGTTTGCTATATGGTTAATAAAAATTGGTAGAATTTATAATTTACAGTCTTATGAAAAAAGTTATGCTTACAGCTGCACTGGCAGCATTCATTTTTGCAGGCTGCGGCAATCGTCAGGTTAACGACACGGACGATGGTATCGGCGCGGGCGATGGTACCGACACCCTCCAAGAGCCTATGCATCCGAACGACACAGCAGGGATGGCAACCCCTATCGATACAGCATTGGACACGACTTCAATGCCGTAACGTAAACTACATTAGCAAGAAAGAGAGCTTACGTGTTGAGCTCTTTCTTGTTTATCGTATAACCGCAAAAACAGAAAACTATGACTAATTCGAATGAAAACATGCAAGATCCACAAACGAAACACCCAGCGCCTCCATTCCCTATGCAAGAACAAGACGTGCCTGGTGTCGAGCGCGAAATGAAACCGAAGGCAGATCACGGCGAAGAAAGTTATCGAGGAACGGGCAAGTTGAAAGGCAAGAAGGCGATCATTACCGGTGGCGACTCGGGCATCGGCAAGGCCGTAGCCATCGCTTTTGCCCGTGAAGGAGCCGATGTCTTAATTAGCTATTTAGCCGACGTTGAAACTGAAGACGCTAAAGATACTGCAAAATGGGTAGAAGAAGCGGGGGCAAAGGCACTGTTAGTGAAAGGAGACATTAGCGACGAGTCACATTGCCGTGCGTTGGTTGAACAAGCTGTCGATGCGTTTGGGCAAGTGGACATCCTGGTGAATAACGCGGCCTTCCAAATGGGCAGAGAAAGTTTACAAGAGATTCCGGAAGGAGAGTGGGAGAAGACGTTTGCAACGAATATTCATAGTATGTATTACTTATGTAAGGCAGTAGAACCCCACATGAAAAAAGGTGGTAGCGTGATAAACACTACTTCTGTCAATGCCTATTCACCTACGCCTTTATTGCTGGCTTACGCAGCCACCAAGGGTGCTATACAAAATTTTACGTCCAATTTAGCGCAGCTTTTTCTACAGCAAAAGAAAGGTATCCGGGTGAACGCCGTAGCGCCAGGTCCGGTTTGGACACCTTTGATCCCGTCCACTATGCCGGATGCAGATAAATTCGGGGAAGACACTCCAATGGGAAGGCCCGGTCAGCCAGTAGAAATGGCACCTATCTATGTTTTTCTAGCGTCTGATGAAAGCAGCTACATATCGGGCGCAACCATACCAGCCACTGGCGGGAGGGCAGCTATTTAACATTAACTATTTCATAAACTATCAGTTTTATACATGAGTTATCAGGAGCAATTATGGTGGCGTCACGCTGTTATATATCAAATTTATCCGAGGTCATTCAAGGACAGTAATGGGGATGGGATCGGCGATTTGCAAGGGATTGTGCAGCAGTTGGATTACCTGGAATGGTTAGGCGTCCAAGCTGTGTGGCTGTCGCCGATTTATCAGTCGCCCATGGCCGACTTCGGTTACGATATATCCGACTATACGGAGATTCATCCCATTTTCGGACAGATGCAAGATTTAGAGGTGCTTCTCGAAGAACTGCACAAACGGGATATGAAATTGATATTAGATCTTGTGCCAAACCATACGTCCGACCAACATCCTTGGTTTATTGAATCCAAGTCGTCAAAAGAATCGCCAAAGCGTTCCTGGTATATCTGGGCAGATACTAAGCCTAATGGCGCGCCGCCTAATAACTGGCTGAGTGTATTCGGCGGGAGTGCTTGGGAGTGGGACGAAAATACCGGCCAATATTATTATCACGCCTTTCTGAAAGAACAACCAGACCTTAACTGGCGCAACGAGGAGGTGCAAGAAGCGATGCTGGATGTGATGCAATTTTGGTTGGAAAAGGGCGTTGACGGTTTCCGTGTTGACGTTATGTGGCATTTGATCAAAGATAAACAATTAAGAGATAATCCAATTAATCCGGACTTCCACGAAAGTGAGGCCACTTATAATCGGCTCTTGCCTGTTTACTCTACCGATCAACAGGAGGTTCATGAGCTCGTTGCGAAAATGCGCGATCTGATGGAACAATATGAGGAAAGGGTGTTGATTGGTGAGATATATTTACCGATTAAAAAACTGGTTGCTTATTACGGCATAAATGAAAGTGGAGCACACTTGCCCTTCAATTTCCAGTTACTCACGCTACCATGGGAAGCACAGCAGATAGCCGTTGCTATTGACGAATACGAAGGCGCAATACCCGCCAATGGATGGCCAAATTGGGTGCTCAGCAATCACGACAAGCCGCGTATTGCCAGTCGCGTTGGTGGACAGCAGGCAAAAGTTGCTGCCTTTTTACTGTTGACTTTAAGAGGGACACCAACCATTTATTATGGAGACGAAATCGGTATGTACGATGTTCCTATCCCCATTCAGGAAGTTCAAGATCCACAAGGGCTGAATATGCCAGGTAAAAACCTAAGTAGAGATCCGGCAAGAACACCAATGCAATGGAGTAATGCAGAATTCGCGGGGTTCTCGACCGCAAAGCCTTGGCTTCGGGTCGACAAACGCTTTAAACGGGAGAATGTAGCCATTCAAAAGAATAATCCTTATAGCATGTTGAGTTTGTACCGCAAACTTATCAAGCTGAGGAACGAAGAGCCGACTTTACAATACGGGAACTATGTGCCGGTTTTTAGCAACGAACAGTTGATCATCTATAAAAGAGAGCTGGTAAATCATCCCTCATTCGTTATAGCCTTAAATCTGACACCACGTCCGGCATACTTTACGCAACAGGGTGAATCCCGTTTGAAGGGACAAGTAGTGGTGGCAACCAGTCCGGAAATGGAGGGGCATTTCCTCGAAGAAGAAATCGATTTAGGCGGGGATGAAGCACTCATTATCCGTTTGGAGTAAAACAAAAAACTAAGTACTGATCTCAATTGTATGAAGGACCTTTGCGCTCAACACTGGTTTAAGGAAGCCGTAATCTACTCTTTAGACATCCGAAGTTTTAAGGACGCCGACGAAGACGGTTTAGGCGATTTGAAGGGCTTGATCTCTAAATTAGACTATTTGCATTCGCTCGGAGTTACCTGTATTTGGATGGTGCCTTTTTATAGTTCTCATGGGCAAGACGGTGGATACGATGTCGTTGACTATTACGCCGTCGATTTTCGGCTTGGCACGCTGGCCGATTTTAAGTTACTGGTTGAGCGCGCGCAAGAAAAGGGAATTAGGATTATATTGGATCTTGTGGTTAACCATACCAGTAACCAGCATCCTTGGTTTTTAAACGCAATAAGCGATAAAAACAATCGATTCCACAACTTCTATATATGGAAGGACGAAAAGCCCGAAAACGACAAAGAAGACCTAGTGTTTAACACGGTTGAGGACAGCAACTGGGAATGCAATCATCAGATTAATCGTTATTACTACCACACTTTTTATAGATTTCAACCCGATTTAAACGTAGCAAATCCGATAGTGCAGCAAGAGATTCTTCGGATCATCGACTTTTGGATGCGGTTGGGAATATATGGTTTTCGGATTGACGCAGTTCCGCATATCTTGAAAAACAAAGGCGATGAGCAATTTAAAGGTGACCCCTATGATGTTTTAGACCAATGGAAAGAGGCTGTAATTAAGCATAATAAAGAAGCGGTATTAATAGGAGAAGCTGATGTTGAACCGGAAGACTATCCGCGATTTTTTAATAAAGGCAAAAAGCTCGACGGATTGTTCAACTTTTTTCTCAATAATTACCTCTTTTTAGGCCTTGCTGAACATTGTGCAAAGCCGCTGGTGCAAGCCTTCGAACGGCTACCGCCTACCGGTGAGCAGGGCCGTTATCTGAACTTTCTTCGAAATCATGATGAACTTGACTTAGAACGATTGAGTGACGAAGAGCGGGAACGGGTTTTAGAAATTTTTGCACCATGCCCTTTTATGCGGATTTATGGTAGGGGAATTCGGAGAAGATTGCCGCCGATGCTTAACGGCGATAGGGCACGCGTCTGCTTAAGTATGAATTTGTTGTTGACCTTGCCTGGGATACCTGTTATCCGCTATGGAGAAGAAATTGGGATGGGAGATGACCTAGAATTACCGCAACGGGAAAGCGTTCGGACGGCCATGCAATGGGACGACACAGTCAATGGAGGCTTTTCATCGGTGCAAACTGAGCAGCTTCAATGGAGGGTAATTGATCATGGGCCCTATGGCTATCAACACGTAAACGTTTCCAAAGAGATGCACGAGGAGGTCTCGCTACTTCGCCAAATACAAAAAATGATTAACCTTCGGAGAAAACATAAGGCATTCGCATACGGCTCCTTCAAAATCATCCAGGTTTCTAATCCTCAGGCTTTCGTTTATGTTCATCTATTAGACGGGCAGGGCCTGCTGATCCTAAACAACTTTTCGTATACAAATGCGGATGTTGAGATTGATTTGACCAAGGAGAGATTTAAACTGACCTGTATATGGGGAACGCCTCTTTCTATGGAGGAGTCAGTTGGAACGGTGAACATAACCTTATCGCCCTACGATTACATCTGGTATACGATAGCTAAATTGGAATAGCTATTGTTACCTAATTTATAAGAAAATTTTAAACAATAATTTTAGACCTATGAGCACATCGAATCAAACAAACAACCACGATGAGATAAAAAAATGGGCACAAGAGCGTGGAGGTGTCCCTGCAAAAGTGAAAGGAACAGGAGATGAAGACGACGCGGGTATTTTACGGATTCACTTTCCGAAGCATAGCGAGCATAATGATGATTTAGAAGAGATTAGTTGGGAAGATTTTTTTGAAGAATTCGAAGAGAACAAACTCGACTTTCTTTACCAGGAAGAAAAAGCGGACGGCGAGCAAAGTACTTTCCATAAATTTATTCAAAGAAAATAGCAATGAACGGAGTTGACAAGGATGCGTATGTCTTGCGTAAAGAAATTGGTTTTTACATCTGGAGTAAGCTCTTGACCCGAAGGCTATGGCGAGAAGGAAGGGCGTAGCTTATATAGGAACATCCGGTTGGCATTACAAACACTGGAAGGGATCTTTTTATCCGGAAGATATAAAAGAGTCGGAGCAGTTAGCCTACTTCGTTACTAAGATTCCAACGGTTGAGATCAACAACTCGTTTTACAGACTACCCACTGCCGAAACCTTTGACAGTTGGTATGTCCAGGCGCCTACAGATTTTAAATTTGCAGTAAAGGCGAGCCGTTTTGTAACACATCTAAAAAAACTTAAGGTGGAAAAAGATGCAGTGAACGAGTTGCTTGCGCGCGCAAGCCATCTTAAGGAAAAATTAGGGCCGATTCTCTTCCAATTGCCACCTAAATGGAATATCAACGAAGAGCGCTTGGCTGGTTTCTTAAAACACCTGCCAGAAGACCACCGTTTTACTTTTGAATTTAGGAACGACACTTGGTACAGCGATCGTATATACAAGTTGTTGAAGGAATCAAATACGGCATTTTGTATCTATGAATTAGCCGGTCATCAGTCGCCGATTGTCATAACGGCTGATTTTGTATATGTTCGATTACATGGCCCAGGTGCTAAGTATCAAGGAAGCTACACGGACAGGCAATTAAGTGATTGGGCTGATAAATGCCGTAGTTGGCAACAAGAAGGGAGAGATGTCTATCTATATTTTGACAATGATCAAGCCGGTTTTGCGGCCTTAAATGCGCAAACAATGATCGGGATGCTCAAATAGCAATCTGTACACCGCGCCGAGCTATCTGGGCGTGGTTAATACAGAGAAGACCGCAAGCACAGTAGGAGAAAAGAACGATAAAAGAGCCTATGATGGATCTAACGTGGACTTAAGGTCGGCTTAATACGGACCTGACGTGAAGTTGGACCAAGATGGTCTTGCGTGAGATTGTTAATAATAAAACGATGAATACAGAGAATAGAATAAATATAAATGCCGTGGAGCGAATTGTCTCCGTTGGTGTAGGTGCTTTACTTTTACGGAATTCGTTTAAGCGGTTTAATCCGCTCGTGATGCTGCCAAGCGTTTATTTGATTTATAGAGGTGTCAGTGGAAGATGTCTACTCTACGAAGCGTTGGAAGTGAACACGAATGAAACACACAACATCAATATACGAAGTTCTTTTATTATCAATAAGCCAAGGGAAGAGCTTTATAAGTATTGGAGAAATTTGGCGAATTTGCCTACTTTCATGGAGCATTTAAAATCGGTTACCGTTCACGACAATAATCGATCAACTTGGATTGCCGAGTTGCCCGGATCTCATCGCGAGATAACGTGGGATGCGGAAATTGTAAAAGATGAGCCCAACAAACTTATCGGCTGGCAGTCGCTGACAAATCCCTTCATTTCCAGTGCGGGTAAAGTAGTATTTAAAGACGCGCCCAAGAATCAGGGCACCGAACTAACGGTTGTTTTTAGTTATCGGCCTCCTTCCGGAATCGTGGGTGAAGGTATGGCGAAACTTTTAAATAGGTCCTTCGCGCATATGATAAGAAATGAAGTGCGCAGGTTTAGACAGATGATGGAAACAGGCGAGGGTTAGTGAAAGAACTTCCATTGTAAATAAGAACAAAGACCTTCCAGTTCCGGGAAAATGCTGAAGGCGTTTACCCCTAATGTATTAAGTTCATCGCGCACAGCCTCTTGGCATTTTTCCGGTATTTTTATTTTTAATAAGCTGGAGGCGAAGCCGTCCTCCTCATGTAGGGATAAGGCCTTTTTAACAGACGTCGTTCCTTGAACGGTGAATACGCCCGACTGGTTGTTGATTCGCTGCTTGATGATCCGTGGTCTAAATAGCTTTGTTTCTTCTACCTCAAAGGGATTACGGTTTTCTTGCGTGTTTAAGTAATCGGCTTCTGTAACCATTAATATCCAGATAATTGCTGAAGAAGGTTCCGGTTTTTCGATTTGATATTGTTCGGTGGCGAACCAGAGCGCGGTAAGCGCGTTGTTCGACCAGTCTAAGAGGCGTGTCGGCAATCCATAATGTTGACCTAGTGTTAGATAGTCCCAATCGTTCATTGCCTGATTTTCCTCTACCAACAGGAAATTTGCCCGTTTAAATTCTTCTAACAATTGTTGTTCAATCGCTAACAAATCACCTTTTGCCTTTAGTCTTAAGAGTTTTGGAACCAAGGGATGGTCGGCAGCCTGTCCTCTAAATAAAAATTCAGGCGTTTTGCCTTCTTTTAGGTTCTTTTCCTTGAACTCGCTTATTGTATCTAAATAAGCTCTTACCGACGTGATTTCTGTTTCCATATACAGAACGTTTGCAAATCATTTACCAAAAATATTTACCGACGAACGATAGAGGGCGGTTTTCCGATTGAATAATTGGCATGTATATCGCTTTTTGTTAGGAAATAAATTTTAGTAAACATGAAAATAAAGAGCGCCCTTTTTCCGAGTCTAATTGGTACCACAGCGATGACCATGTTAAGTTACTCCGTTTCCGAGTCAAAAGATGAGAATTTCAAAGAACCGAAGCTCTTGGCAGAACTTGTCGAGAAAATTTTCGCCGATGAATATAAGTCGCTGGCAAAGCCCAGCGGTTGGGTCATGCATTATACAATGGGATTTTTAATGACGGCCGTTTTTCAGGAGTTTTGGAAACAAACAGACACGATACCTAATGCTAAAAAGGGAGCTTACGCCGGGATAGTGAGCGGGGTAGCGGGTATCCTTATATGGAAAACGCTCTTTAAAGTCAGCAAGAAAAATCCGAAAATTCCGTTCAAGCGTTATTATGGCCACTTATTGTTGGCCCATATCGTCTTTAGTACCGGCGTAGCTCTTGCCAGCCGCTTTGTAACACCATTTCAAGACGATAAGCAAAAAAGCACTTCATAACTCCGAGATTCCTCGAACTATGCGTTAGCTACTTTCGCAGTGCTTTTTTCTTACCTGTCATATCAGAAATTAGGACATAGAAAAAATCTTGCCAAAGATGGTCGAAAAATATATTGAACTACTAAATTTTAGATTTTTGGCTTGCGCTATTCGGTTAAAAATGCATTATAGGCAACTTTTTATTCGGTTTAATCACTGCTCATTTTTTGAGTAAATCCGTTAATTGTTTAGGCACAAATCCTGTAATAGTATTAAACATCAAAATAACTAAAGATTATGGGAAAAGATAAAAATGGAAGTTTTGTGCCTCCCAAAGGGCGGCCGTCAGGGTCGGGCAGGGAGAGTAGCGGATTACGGAATGCTTTTGCGATTACCGATTTGGATGAGGATAATGAAATCGCCGAAAAATACACAGACGGTCCGGATAAACCAGCAGGCATAACGATGAGACATCAAAATCGGAATGTTGATAAAGGACGGGACCGGGAAGAGGAGTAATAATCATTAAAAACAACAAGTAAATACATAACAATAATCATTATGGCAAATTCAAAAAAGAGTACAGAAGGAATGCCTAACGCCCATCTACATGAACTGTTCGTAGATGAGTTGCGAGATATACTTGGCGCAGAAAAACAGCTGTTAAAAGGCTTGAAGAAGATGGCATCAAAAGCAAACGGTGAGAGCTTGAAAAATGCATTTCAAGAACATTTATCGCAAACCGAAGAGCACATAGAGCGTTTAAAGAGTGTTTTTGAATCGATCGGCACGACCGCAAGGGGTAAAAAATGTAAAGCAATGGAGGGACTGTTGAACGAAGCCGAAGAAATAATGGAAGAGTTCGATAACGGAGAAGTGCTGGACGCAGCCTTAATTTCCGCTGCACAGAAGGTAGAACATTACGAAATAGCCAGTTATGGATGTTTGGTAACGTATGCAAAACTAATGGAGCATACGGAAGCCGAAGAACTGTTGAGTACAACACTTAACGAGGAAAAGGAAACCGATGTAAAGTTAACAGACATCGCTATGTCTGAAGCCAACGTCGCCCAATAGTTCATTAGTTTTATTTAAGTGCGAAGCCCCAATCTGTTGCAGGTTGGGGCTTTACTTTACGGTCGAGGAATTGCGTTCGCACCGGCCGGGTAAAGAAAACGTTAAACCGATATGACTAAACATGGCAGAACATTGGTCGTTGGCGATATTCATGGTGCGTGGGAGGGGCTTAAACAGGTGCTGGGAAGAGTGACGCTGACGCATAACGATGTTTTAATTTTTTTGGGCGATTACGTTGACGGTTGGCCCGACTCCGCTCAAGTTGTGAGTCAACTGATAGCCTTATCCAAAAGTAATTCCTGCACATTTTTACGTGGGAACCACGATATATGGTGTTGCTCGTGGCTTACAAACGGACTTACCAATGAGGAGTGGTTAGCCAACAAGGGCGACCGCACCGTGTTGAGTTATTCCCTCATCAATGCAGAGGAGCGCACGCGGCATCAGGCCTTCTTTGACGGGTTACTGGACTATTACATTGACGAGGAACAACGTCTATTTGTACACGCGGGATTTACTTCACAAAAAGGACCGGAGCATGAACCATTTATTTACAATTTACATAACGACAGGACGCTGCTGGAAACAGCATTAGCTATGAACGGCGACATGCCGTCCACCTCCAAATTTTACCCCAAACGCTTGAGCCTATTTAAAGAAATATTTATCGGTCATACTCCATCCACTAAATATGGAATAGATACGCCCATCCATGCGGGTAACCTTTGGGATATGGATACAGGGGCCAGCTATAATGGCAGAATAACGGTGATGGACATCGGTACCAAGGAGTTTTGGCAAAGTGACCCCATCGAAAACCTTTATCGAACATGATTGGAGCAATTTATAAGGATAATCATACCATTTTTAAAGTATGGGCACCAACCAAAGAGAGAATGGTGCTGCATATTGTGTCACCCAAAGATATCAAGTACGACATGAGGCGAAATCATGACGGCTATTTTATTTTTGAGCTTAATAGCATATGGGATAACCTCCGCTATTACTATCAACCAGACGGCGAGAAGGACTATCCCGATCCAGCATCTCGTTATCAGCCAGAGGGCGTTCACGGGCCGTCTCAAGTGATCGATCACCAGAGGTTCGTATGGGATGATCTAAACTGGCGTGGAATAGCCTTCGATCAAATGCTTTTATATGAACTGCATGTGGGAACCTTCTCAAAGGAAGGGACGTTCCAAGGCATCTTATCAAAGCTGGATGACCTAAAAGCGCTAGGTGTCACAGCGATTCAGCTTATGCCTATATGCCAATTTCCTGGTGTCCGCAATTGGGGTTATGATGGTGTTTACCCCTTTGCCGTCCAGAATTCATACGGTGATCCGGATGCACTGAAGGAGTTGGTAAATAATTGCCATAGAAAAGGTTTGGCCGTTTTTGTGGATGTCGTGTACAATCATCTTGGCCCTGAAGGAAACTATTTCAAAGAGTATGGTCCGTATTTTACCGATCAGTACAAAACGCCCTGGGGACAAGCTATGAATTTAGATGGCGAGTGGAGCGATGGCGTACGTGATTATTTTCTGGAAAATATTGCAGAATGGTTTATTCACTATCATGTAGACGGATTACGCGTTGACGCCGTCCATGCCATGTTTGATAATGGGTCGATTCCTTTTTGGGAAGTAGCTTGTAATCGGGTGAGGGACTTGGAGCGCACATTAGGGCGTCGGCTCTACATGATTGCTGAGAGCGACTATAATCACCCACGGGTCGTCAGCAAAGACGCAGGCGGCTTTGGTTTCGATGGGCAATGGCTAGACGATTTTCATCACGCCTTGTATACACTGATCTTTCCAGCAGGGAAAAAGTTTTATGAAGATTTTGGCAAAATAGAGCAGCTGGCCAAGGCATATAAAGAGGGTTTTGTGCACACAGGTGAATACGTAGTGGCGAGAAAGAAAAAATACGGTGCCTCGTCTGCCGGTATACCGGGTAATAGATTCGTTGTGTTTAATCAAAACCACGATCAGGTCGGAAATAAGGGGCAGGGCGACCGTCTTTCAACTGTTCTGGATACGGAGAAGCTAAAAATGGCGGCTTCTGCTATTCTGTTATCACCTTATATTCCGATGTTGTTTATGGGAGAGGAGTACGCCGAGGAGAATCCCTTTTCTTATTTTATTGACCACAGTGATCCTGAACTTATAGAAGCTGTTAGGACTGGGAGAAAGAAGGAGTTCAGTGCATTTATGGACGATGAGGATATTCCGGATCCGAAAGACCCGAAGGTCTTCGAAAGGTCCAAATTGAACTGGAATACACGGCAAGTTGGAAGGAATCGATTGATATTGAACTGGTATAAAAAGATAATTAAACTCCGTTTTTCTGATCCTGTTTTTTGCAATTTCAATAAAAAAGACCTCCAAACGAGCGTATTTGGAAAGCTTCTCGCGCTGCAACGGGCTGACGAGGCCGGAAAGAACTGTGTGTGGTGCCTTTTTAACTTTTCTGATGAGGGAGTTAGTTATAAATTACCTGCTGGTTTTACGAATTTCAAAGAGGTCGTTTACCATGATCCGCCCTTGCCAATTTATCCGCAAGAAACGGAAGTGAATCTGCCGCCATGGGCGGTCTGGGTATTGAAGGGAGAAGCTGAGGAATCTAGGAGTTGAGGCGCTCCTTAGTTACTTTTTGCCAGTTCGATATAAAAGCTGGTGCCCTCATTTTCTTAGCTATCAAACCAAATTTTTCCTTGGTGCCAATCTATAATGGTTTTGATAATAGACATTCCGAGTCCTGTAGAGCGCTCTCCCTTCAATCCGGGTCTACCGGCTCCGGAGAATTTGTCGAATAATTGCTTTTGGAACTTTTGAGGAATGCCAATGCCGTCGTCTTTAATAGCAATCAACACCGTTTCTGCCAATTCCAATACCTCGACACGTATACTACCGCCGTCGGGCGTGAATTTCAAAGCGTTCGAGATGAGATTAGTCAAGGCCTGAAAAAACTTGTTTTCATCAATCTCTACATATATTTTAGTGCTGTTTGTTTCCAAAAAGAAGGCTTTACCCGTCTGACTTTGCGATTGCTGGTACTCCATGATGATGCTTTCCATCTTTTCGATCAGGTTGACACGGGTTTTTAGAAGCTGAACACCTACTGCTTCAATAAACTCACGGTTGAGAAAATCGTTTATGATCTGAATGCCCATATTCGTATTTCTTTCGATAGACGTAATGATTTTTTGCAGATTTTCCTCATCCAGCGATTTAAACCGTTGTTTTAAAAGGTGCGAAAGGTTTTTAATGTTTCCGAGTGGGCCACCTAAATCATGAGCTAATATATTCAGAATTGAATTTTTCCTGTTGTTGAATTCATTCAAATAGAGGGCATTTTCTTTTTGCCTTGTGATGTCACTCAAGTATCCTGAAATCAACTTTTTGTCGTGCTTCTTTTCGAGACGTGCGCTCATGGAAAAGATATATTCTTTTTTGTCGAAATGTATGATTCTAAACTCGATATCAGTTAGGAAAAGTCCAGGCTGTGCAGACTGAACATGACTTTTGAGATAGTCCACATCGTCCGGATGGATCATTTTAATAAGCGAATCGCCTTCTGTTTCGCCGGAACGCACATGGAAAAAAGATTCGAACGCAGGATTGACAAACAAAAAACGTTTTTGGGCTATATCGAATATGAAATAATAACGATTGTCTTCCCTGACAAGCGATAAAAGTAGTTCTGCAGCGTGTTCCATAAGGATTTTTTTGGAAATTAGTCTCTTGGTAGAGAATACTAAAGGTAGTTAAATTTATTCACAGTAGCCCGGAAAACCAGCTATTTATTAAGTGATCAAGCGATAAGACCGCTTAAGTGCGTTTCTATTGTTTATAAGTCTGCTGTGGTTTTTTGCGTTCCGAAATTTGTAGCTTTGCAGTGGTTGTAATATAACGTAATTATAAATTTTCAGCGTACCCTATTGGAAACGGTCGTTCAAACAAACAAGGAAAGCGAGGAACCGATTATCTTTCTTAGGAAAAGGATTGAGACCTTAGATTTTAAAGTGTACGTCGTGCTTTTATTTAAAGTTGTTCAGGCTTTAAAAAAGGCGGAAATCGTTCGATATTGTCGGAGAAAGAAAGACCTGTATATGTTTGGCGCAGTACAGGTAACCTATGTGTTTTTTGACGATGAAACATATGCTGATTTTCCCAAACAGGCGGCAAGGGACCTGTATAAGTCTTCGGAGGAAGAGATCGTCGCTAAGCATATCAAAGCGATCTATACGTCCAACATCGTAAACGGATTTAGTAAACTCTTTTATTATCAACAAAATTGTTTTTGTGGTGAGGCCGAAGAAGCCTATTATTTGGATGGCTTCGTGCGAAAGAAAAGCAAATAAAATTAGGTGAACCGCGTTTCACACTTCTAGGTAGTTCCGTCTGATAGCCTCTAAAATAAGTCCGACTCTGCTCTTTACATTAAATTTTTCAAAAAGGCTGGCGCGATAGCCATCAATCGTTTTGACAGAAAGGAACATTTTACCGGCGATCTCCTGATAATTAAAATCGCTTGCAGCAAGATTTAAAAATTCTCTTTCCCGGTCGGTTAATACGATTTCAGCAGTTGACATATGGTGATAGGATAAACTGGTTAAATGGTTATTATAGTATCCGAGCGAATTTATAGATTCTAATGCTTCTTTCAGCTCGTTTGCGGCCATCATTTTAGAAAGATAGGCACAGCATCCGGCCTTCACCATTTTGATCACTTTGTCGCTATCTTCATGTGCGGATAATGCAACGAGCTTGATGTCAGGGTAGCTGTTTTTGACTTCTTTCACCAGTGAAGCAACGTCTATTGTCGGCTGTACCACATCGATCAAAAGAATGTCGGGAAGTGAAGGCGACGACTTTAGCTTACTATATAAGTCGAAACTGTTTTCTACGGCGATTACAACGTTAAAATCTTCAAACTGCTGAATAAGTAGGGAAATTGCGTGAAGAAATAGGCGCTGATCGTCTAGAATTCCAATATTACATTCCATAATAATCCGGGTGCATTGTTTTTATTTTTTAACTAATTGGTAAAAATAAGAATTAATATGATATTATGACCATGGCGAGTCTTAGTGATACGCTATGTGCGTGATCTTTAAGTAGATATTTTCGCATTAGGAGAGTTGAATCCTACACAGCGTTGCTGATTAATTGAGCCGATTGCTCAGGGTAAGTTTACACATATGCACTGAATATACACATATTGATAAATTCATTCCGTTTTGGAATGAATATGGCCTGAGAATTGCATGTGTATGCTGACTACCAAACAATCGAACACTAATGAGAAAGTTAGTTTATATTCTTGAAGATGAAGAGGATATACGGGACATATTATCTATTTTTCTATCGGAACATGCAGAAGTAAAAACTTTCGCAAACATAAAAAGCTTTAAAGAGGCTATGCTGACGGTTATACCACATTTATTCTTGCTCGACATTAATCTTCCGGACGGAAACGGATTGGAACTTGCTATGGATATTTCAAATAACCTATTAGCTAAAAATAAACCGATCGTGATCATGTCTGCTCATATGCGGAACGATGATCTGCAACAAAGGAAGGAGATCAGTGCCTTCATTTCGAAACCGTTTGATTTAAGTTTGATGGAACGGAAGGTTGTCGAATTGTTAGATGCTTCATGAAACAGGTTTTTGCGAGCTGAAGCATTGGCTATTGGCACGGACGGGGAATAGAATGAAATCTCTTACCTATTTTTAAAGATAAGAGATTTCTTAAAGCCTATGGCCAGGAAGTTTCAGTCATTGGAAGCACCATCACCTCTGGAATAACGGTCTCTGCTGGTTGCGACAGTACATATCGGATGGTGTCTGCCACATTCTCCGGATCTTGCAGTAAATTGACATCTATGTCGGGAAAGCGATCTAAAAGAAAAGGCGTTTTCATTCCGCCTGCAATCACTGCGGTTACTTTTATATTCTCTTTACGTCCTTCAACATGTAGGGCGTGACTAAATCCGAGTAATCCCCATTTGCTGGCATGATACGGTGAGGCATTTGCCCAAGCGCGCTTGCTTGCAGTCGACACGATGTTTACAATATGCCCTTGCCCATTTTTCCTCAAAATCGGGAAGGCCGTTTTTGAAACGACGAATGGTCCACGCAGGTTGACACTCATCACTTTATCCCATTCGTCCAGACTCAACTCTTCTACCGATTTCGTATAGTCGACCCCCGCATTATTGATTACTACGTCCAGTTTGCCCAACTCGTTTACAACTCTTTCCATTACTTCCTGTACACTACTTTCTTGACCTACATCCATTACGTAGCTACGGGCGTTACAGCCTGCATCGGTTATTTCGCTCGCGGTACGCGTTAAATCGTCTTCTCTTATGTCTGTCAGTACGATCTGGGCACCTTCTTGAGAAAGTCTCTTGCAAATGGCGGCACCTAAGCCGCGACCGGCTCCGGTAACTAATATTACTTTGTCTTTTAACGTGTTGCTCATAATGTTATTTGATTTAATGATTTAATGGACTTTGATATCTTATCTTAACTGGGTGGCTCGTTCACTTACCTGCTGAAATGTTCGTAGCCAATCTTGGATGAATCGATCAATACCGAATTTTTGTTTAGCGGTTTCTTTAGCGGTATTGCTTAACTGTTTGGCATGTACAGGGTCGTCGAGCAGTAAATGCATCTTATCTATCAGGCTTGTAATATCCGTATGAATATATCCTGATTTTCCGCTGTCGATGGTTACAGCCATTTCCGTGGTAGCCAGACCTACGATTGGTAAGCCGATCATCATCGCCTCGCAAACCGCTAAGCCCAGGCTGGTATATCTAATTGGGTTAAAGAAAAATCGATACTGAGAAATAAAAGAGGGTAATTCCGGAGGCGGTATTTCACCAAGCCCGCCGGCCTGTTCCGATTCCATTCCTACAAGATCTAAAGGAATGTGTTGTTGTACCTCTTTGAAAATATCAAACCCCAAGCGCCTTCCGCGCTTAGCTATTCCATTAATTACTACGATGCCCTTGTCGAGAATACCGGTGTATTGAACGTCTTCCGGAATTAACACACCGTGCTCGATCACTCTCGTAGGTGTTCGGTTATTATTCCACATGAGCTTGTTAAAATGGGTTACATGTACCAGTAGTACATCCGGATCATCGACAATATGTCGGGTATCGGTAGGTACTTCCCTTGGGGGATCGTGCTCCAGGTATATCTTAGGAAGGCTTCTTTGATGTTCATCCAAAATTTCAAATTGGTCTTCCAGGTAGTTTTTTCTCGATTGAAATAAAATGCAATCAAAATCCGTTTTCTTCACCTCGTCTATTGATATTTCATGCACGTTATCGCCCCACTTAAAGGTTCCAGAGCGGCCACCATAGCCCTCTGGCCGGCCAGGCATTACCGGCAAATAAAATTGACAGGGCACTTGGGTCAAATAATAAAGGTAGCTACCGTGCACATGCCACGTTAACACTTTTAACGGCTTTTGCGATATTATTTCCATATTGATCTATTTATTATTCTTTGTAGTAACCTTCATTTTCGTGCAGCTCGTCCGAGAGCAAGCGCTTGGCTTCTATTAACACTTCGCGTACTTCGAGGCCTCTTACGAAAGAAAAGAGATGTTCGCAATCGGGATGCTTGGGCTCAAAAGGGTAGGGTGTGTTCGGAACCATACCACATCTCGGACATTGCATATCCCACGACGTAACATGTCGGTGCTTCCGCATATTGAGCGGCCCCCATTTGATAAAATTGGGTGCCCAATAGAGGCCAAGGGTCTTCGCTCCAACCGCACGGGCTAAATGGAGTGGGCCTGTATCGTTCGAAATGACCAACTGGCTTTTGGCAAGCAATGCGGCTAACGTTGTTAACGGCATTTGACGGCAAGCGTAAGCAGCGGAGCTTCTCATATTGCTCATTAACTGTTGAATATAGCTTTCGTCCTCATCGTCACCCGTAAACAGCACTGTATGTCCTTCTTTTGCCAGTTCATCGGCCAATTGTGCAAACTTGTCCGGAAGCCAGCGTCGGCGAAGATCCTTCGCTCCGGGGTGAAGAACGACGTATGGCCTGTCTATTGCCAAGCTTTGGAGAATGCGATCTGCTTCTTTCAATTCTGCCGGAAAAAGGTCGACCACGGGATCCAAAGTACTCCGAACTGCCCCTATTTGTTCTACTAGTTCCAAGTATCGAAGCACTTCGTGCTGATAATGGACGTAAGGGATCGAGTAGTCGAGCGGAACAGCCTCTTCACAAGTGTGCCCTACTGTTATACGTGCTTTCAACCGTTTTATGAATGGATTGGCAGCGACACCCCGGCCTTGAAAGTGAATTGCTATGTCGAATCGCTCGTCCTGCATGCGCTGAAAAAAACTTTCGATTTCCTGCTTATCTTCTGCTTGCTGGTTTTCTTCCCGGATATACTTGTAAATCGGTATCACAATCACACGATCGATATCCGTTCGCTTGTTCGCTAGAAAAGTAGCGTGCCATGGGCTTCCTAGCAACACAATTTCGGCATCCACATAGGTGCGTCTAAGCGCATTGACCGCGGGAAGAACGACCAAAAGATCGCCGAGTGCATTCGCTCTTAGAATGGCTATTTTCTTTACATCTCTTATAATCCTGTTCATCGTAAGGGATCTCGCTTATACTTGCTGTGCCTCACTTTTGTGTTGATCACTTGTGCAGCGTACCACTAATTCGGCAGTGGAAACGATGTATCCCTTCATCTCTTCTTTAATTTGCTCAGGTTCGGTGGTCGGCGGTAAGGCCAATAGCTTGCTCAACGCATAGAGCTTGAATGCATATTGATGCGTGCCACTAAAGTATTTAGGGCAAGGGCCTTCATAGCCAAAAGTGTGGTTGTTGCATAAGCCTTCGATCCCGCCCTTCGGTATCTGTCCTTCTTCCACGCTGTGTGTGGTTGGTGGGATATTGAATACGTGCCAGTGCGTCCATACCGTTGGCGTGGCGTCCATATCTTCCAACAACAGTACTAAGCTGACCGTTTCCGGGGGGATTTCTTCAAATGTTAGAGGTGGACTCACGTTAAGACCTAGACATGTATATTTTTGCGGTATTTCGGTAAACGGTTCAAAAGTGCTTCTTATTTTCATCGTTGTGGTTAATGGTAAAAAACTAGATAAACGAAACGCAAACTCCTTTCCAAAGTCCATCGACATTTGTGTTTAAACGCATTAGCGAAGGGGAAAGCCTAGCAAAGACTTAACGAGAAGTGCTTTATCGTGAAAACTTCTATTTGTTTTCGGTTAAGCGTACTGGCGAGCGTGGGTGCCCAAGCCATTAAAAAGCGGGGGGTTATACCAAGAAGTGAACAGTACAGCCCCTTTTTTAGGACAGTGGATCGCGCTGTAACGACTGACACAATCTGGCGACGTTGTCGGTTCAGATGTGCGTAGCATCTATGGAATCTTCAACGCTCTTTTTCTCATTTCATCTGTGTAAAAGATGTATAATCATACAATCATATTTTAATTTAATTTTATATCGCTAAAACAAACTTGTTATGGAAAATTTTAAAGCTTTATCGGCCTTCCCTGATCATTTGCAAAAATACCTGCTTGAGCACCCTGAAGAACTGCCAAGTGAGGTAAATACCGACCGCTTTCAAGTTAAGCCTTTTCAGATGGCATGGACGGACGTTCGTTTAAGTGCGGATTATGAATATACCCGATACATGGATGTCGTATTTATTGATGGTGAGAAACATCCCAATAAATTACATAGTTACCGGGTAACGTACTCAAGTACCAAGAATATTATCGATCTGAAGAGAATTATACTTTCTTAATCTCGCTTTGTTCCATCCGGCTATTTAGATTTGAGAAAAGCGGCACCGCTTGCTGAGAAGCAGGGTACCGCTTTTGCATTATTTGCTATATTTCTACTTAAAACTTGCCTTTACCGCCTATTATTTGAAAATAATCATTACAAAATGTATATATCTTTTACCTTTGCTTTTTACACGATAAAAGAATAGATTTTGGAAAACCTACAAGAAAGCACTTCAAATCGCAAAGAACTTAAACGGGGATTATTAAATAGACATATTCAGTTAATTGCTTTAGGCGGGGCGATCGGCACCGGATTGTTTCTAGGTATTGGTCCGGCAGCCGTAATGGCGGGTCCCGCGGTGGTTTTAGGATATGCCGTAGCAGGTCTCATTGCTTTTCTCATTATGCGTCAGTTAGGAGAAATGGTGGTGGAAGAGCCGGTGTCAGGAAGTTTTAGTCACTTTGCATACAAGTACTGGGGCGCATTTCCGGGTTACGCTTCCGGATGGAACTACTGGATTTTATACATATTGGTAAGCATGTCAGAGCTGACGGCTATCGGTATTTATGTGCAATTTTGGTGGCCTGAAATTCCGCTCTGGGTTTCCAGTTTGTTTTTCTTCCTTGTTATAAACGCCATCAATTTGGCTTCTGTAAAAATATATGGTGAAGCCGAATTTTGGTTTTCTATCGTCAAAGTGGTTGCTATTATTGCTATGATTCTTTTCGGTGCTTATTTGTTGATCAGCGGAAGCGGGGGAGAAGAAGCAAGTATAAACAATCTCTGGAACGATGGTGGTTTTTTTCCAAAAGGGCTGTTCGGCGTCGATGAGGAGGGACGATATCAAGGCCTACTAACGGCAATGGCACTAATTATGTTTTCTTTTGGTGGCCTGGAGCTGATCGGTATTACCGCGGCCGAAGCTGAAAATCCCGAGAAGAATATCCCTAAAGCAACCAACCAGGTGATTTATCGGATTCTCATTTTCTATGTTGGTGCTTTAATTATATTGTTTTCATTGTCACCCTGGAGAGAAATCACGACAGGAAGTAGTCCTTTTGTGGCTGTTTTCGATACCCTGAAAGGTTTTGAGTTCTCGCTTTTTGGAACCACATTCTACTTTACCAGTATTATTGCAAACGTATTGAATATGATCGTGCTCACAGCAGCACTATCGGTTTATAACAGCAGTGTTTACAGCAATAGTCGGATGCTTTATGGTTTAGCCAAGCAGGGAAATGCGCCGAAGGTCTTGTCACAGTTAAACAAAAATCACGTCCCCGTTATGGCGATCTTAGTGTCAGCTATTTTTGCGGCAATCTGTATTGTTGTCAATAAACTGATACCGGAGGAGGCCTTGGGAATTCTTATGTCGCTGGTAGTTTCCTCGTTGATCATCAATTGGATTATGATCAGTATTACGCATTTGTTTTTTCGTAAAGCAAAAAGAGCAGAACAGATTGTCACAAAATTCCCCACCTTCCTATATCCAGTCACAAATTATATATGCTTGTTATTTTTAGTCGGCGTATTAGTCGTTATGTGGCTGACGGGAATGAAAACGCCCGTTGAATTAATTCCGGTTTGGCTAGTACTCCTATATGTTAGTTATTTGTTGGTAAAAAGAAATACCAAGGTCAAAAACATGTGATTATTTAAAGCGTTAATAGCATAAACAGCTTAAAGTGCATGATTCTAATAAGCTATTTGAATGACAGAAGTACGCGTTTCGTTAGCACGCTTCTGTTCTTTCTTCTATTTTGTTTGCCTTATGTGGAAACGAAAGGGCAAGAAAAATTGGAAAGGGAATACCGGATTTCTGTTGACAAGGTGCCGGAAAAAGCAAAAGATTTTGTTAAAAACACCTATTCAAACACGAAAGTGAAATGGTATAAAGAAGAAAGTTTCAGCGGTTTTTCGGTGGAAGCCAAAATGAAATGGAAAGGGCAATTACATAGCGTAGAGTTTGATACGTTAGGGAATCTACAGGATGTAGAAGTCGCGATTGACTTTAATGACATTTCAAAAGCTAACCAAGAGCGAGTTCACGCATATTTGAAAGCGAACTTTCAGCATTATAAAATCAGTAAAACTCAACTACAGTTGAAAGGGCCACCTGCTCAGCTGCAACGAATCATTACAAATGAAAACCAAGCGCAGTTGGAAAAGTTCGCTATAAATTATGAACTTGTCGTCAAAGGAAGGCATCATGAAGATAACATCGTTCATTTCTACGAACTTTTAGTCGACAGAAAGGGAGCGGTAATTAATCGGTCTAAGATTGTGGAGCGCGCTGTTAATCATTTAATATTTTGATTTTACGAGAATGAAAAAAAAAGGCCTATTATTAGGATGCCTCTTGTTTGTTTTCCTCCATATAAGCGGACAAGATCGCTATCAATTAGGCATTATTCCTCAAATTAATAATGAGTTCAGTTTGGGCGACCGTTATGAACTCAACTCTAAAATAGAGATGCGACAGTTGTTAAAAGATGGCCCTTCGGATATTTCGGCGCAAAAAGGGTTCCATTTTGAGCGGAGCGACTTCGAGACCATACTGAACAGAAAACTTAGCTCGCTCGATGGAATAGGACTGGGGTATCTGTTGCGGATTGAAGAAGGACAGATCATCCACCGTTTCATCCAACAATTTGCCCACGTCCAAAACAAGGTGGGATTTAGGTTGGCCCATCGCTTTCGCGGAGACGAAACACTGGAAGACGGCGCATGGTCGTTTCGACTTCGATATAGACTTAGCTTTGAAAAGCCGTTAAGTGGTTTGCAGATAGATCCCCATGAATTTTATTTAAAAATCAACAATGAATATCTGCCTACGTATGCGGAGAAGCAATTGGATATAGAAATCAGACTGCTGGTTTCATTAGGCTATAATTTCTCTGAGAAAATGCGGTTAGAAAGTGGGCTGGACTATCGGGCCGAAAATATTGTAGCGAAAAATACAGAGCACCAATGCTGGCTTAATTTAGGATGGTTCCACAGCTTTTAAACTATTCTTCTATTTAGGTTGTTTAAATATCCGATATGAATGTAAGTGAAATAGAATGGTTACTTGAACCGCGGGATATGATGAGTTTCTTGATATCCATCCTTTGCGGATGTATCATTGGTCTTGAACGCGAATATAACAATAAGTCGGCCGGCTTTCGTACCATTATTCTGATTTGTCTCGGGTCAACTATTTTTACGATCGTTTCCAAATACGGCGCGGGAAGCGACGATCGGATTTCGGCAAATATTATAACGGGTATTGGTTTTATAGGCGCGGGAGTGATATTTAAAGATCGCTTGTCTGTTCTCGGTTTGACAACAGCTGCCGTTATTTGGACCACCGCAGGCATCGGTATGGCCGCGGGCATTGGATATTATGCCTTGGCATTGACTTTAACCTTGGCTACCATCGTCGTTCTATCGCTTTTTACCAAAATAGAAACGTTGATCAGTATTTACCATAATCGCAAGTTGTTAAATATTGATTTTTGCGATGGCAATATTCAACATTTGTATCAGATTGAGGATTTTTTGCGTGAGAAACGTATAAAATATACGCGGATTTCGTTACGTAAGCGAAATGAAAAATTGTTCGCAATAATAGAGGTACAGGGAAGTGATAAAAAGTTGAGGCACTTAGATGAGGAGATTATTCAACTCCCTTATGTGCAAGCTTTTAGTTGATTGGCGACGGCATAGGCAAACGTTCGAAAAAGCTAAACGGCAAGAGATTCCGATAGAAACGACACGGTTTTCGATAAAACGACATGATTTTGTTCTTTAAAAATCCTTATAATACACATAATTTCTCATTTCTTCACATAAATTCACACTTTGTTTGTGATGTAGTATAATATTTGTTATGTTAGTGGTGTCAACTAAACATCATTAACATAATAAATAAGAATCTGTAATTCAATAGCTATACGATTTTTATTCCTTCAGCACCACAGTAACCTGTTTTTTGTTATTGGGTCTCGCAAATGGCGTCCGATAGTGGCGCAAGGTTCGTCGTTGGTAATTTACAGCGTTTCTTTTCTGAGTAACTATGGGGATTTTTAACTTTTTTAAACAGGAAAAAAAATAGAAAGTGCTACAGCCAGCATTATTTTAGGAATTGTGTTATTAAAAGAATCGGTTGCCGCCTCATTAGAAGCAATAATAAAAGCACTTGAAAATGATCTGCATGCTGAGATGATAGAAGATGAAAAGCTGCGGGGGTTAACTGTATTGCGCATTGACGGCTATCAAGTGCTTATTGCTCCTGTGTCGGACAAGGTGCCGGGGGATGAGGTGAGGGCAATGGCGGGATATAACTATTTTTGGTTTAATGCAATGGAAGAAACTGCTAAGCACAAAGGACATATTATTGTATCCATAGTAAATGCGGGGAAAAATCCCCTTAAAGAAAATGTGTTATTCAGTAAAGTTGTGGGTTCGCTACTAACAGACCGGGAGTCGTTTGGATTTTATATGGCGGGAAGAACGCTCGTATTGGAAAAGAACTTTTACATCAACAATGTCAACGAAATGTCGAAGGGTCGCTTACCGATATACAACTGGGTGTATTTTGGTCTAAGGCAAAGGCGGAAGAGGCAGTCTATTTATACCTTTGGTCTAACGGATTTCGGTATGAAAGAGATGGAAATCGTGCATTCTAATAAGACATTTGCAGAACTAAACGCAGTCATGTATAATGTGGTACATTATGTTTTGGCATCGAATGTCCAACTGAAAAGCGGTGAAACCCTCGGTTTATCTCGAAACCGAAAATTGACTATAAAAGAATCAAAAGGGAAATTTGTTCAAGGTATTACCCTTAAGATCGAATGTTAAGCACTTAACCATGCATTGATAACGACTGGAATATTATCGGTAAAAACCTATATTCGCACTCATGGATCAAGTTACGCCATCATGAACCCTAATATTGAAAACCTCTATAGAATCGCTAAGAAGCGACAAAGAAATGTTATCGGACTTATGTCTGGAACCTCTTTCGATGGCCTGGACATCGCGATGTGCCAATTCAAAGGCAGTGGAGAGCAAACACATTTTACCCTATTACACTTTGTGACAAAAGAATACGATGCGGAATTTAAGGAGGAATTAAAATCGATTTTTGCCAAACGGACCGTAGACTTAGAGCGAATCGCGTTATTAAATGCCTATATAGGCGACTACTATGCTTCGCTTATTTTAGCCAGTTTAGCGGAGTGGGGGATGGAAAAGAAAGACGTCGACCTGATCGCCAGTCATGGGCAAACGGTTTTTCATGCCCCCAAACACCTGCATGGGATTGAAAAATACGGCAATGCGACTTTTCAAATCGGCGATGCAGATCATCTGGCGGTTAAGACAGGGATTATTACACTAAGCGATTTTCGGCAAAAGCATGTCGCTGTAGGAGGTGAAGGCGCGCCCTTAGCCGTATATGGCGACTACCTGCTCTTTTCAAATTTTAAGGAAAATAGGATTCTGCTTAATATAGGCGGAATTGCCAATTTCACCTATTTGCCCGCCGGTTCCCTTAAGGGCGGATTTTCTACTGACGTCGGGCCTGGCAATACTTTAATGGACCAGTATATTCAACTTAAGTTTCCGGGTAATTATTACGATAAAGATGCAACGATCGCGTCTGCCGGCACAGTGAACGAGTTGCTGTTAAAAGCGTTGTTAGATCACCGCTTTTTTGAAGCGCCTTTTCCAAAAACCACCGGGCCAGAACTTTTCAGCCTGTCCTATATCGACGAAGCTATAGCGCGTTCCGGCCAGCAGGGTATCAACGATTACGATGTAATGGCAACCCTCGTTCGGTTTTCAGCTAGCTGTATTGCCAATGCGATTGTACGATGTTTAAGTGGAGCGCCTTACGAGCTATATGTGAGCGGTGGAGGCGTATATAATCCCTTATTAATGAGGTATGTCGAAAATCTTCTCGGGAATAAATTGCGAACGACAGATGAACTGGGAATTAATCCCGATGCAAAAGAAGCCGTGTTATTTGCATTATTGGCTAATGAGGCAATTGTTGGCGGACGGACTGATTTTAAAGCAGCAATAAATTCGCCTGCTGTGTCAATGGGAAAAATTAGCTTTCCAAGTTAATGTTGTTGTCACTTTTCCGCAAGCGTTTGTGAAAAAACGCAATTTTGTCTATGTTTGAAAAGCTTAACTGAAAGTGCAAAAAGGTTCCTTGGTCGATATTCCTCTGTCTCAACGAGGGATGCTTATTTTTGGTTCCCCGTGGTGGCAAGGGCATATTCATTAAGCAGCGCTTTAATTAGTATAAGATGTTAGATCGAAATTTATTACCTAAACAACCAAGCTTGCTGCTTTCTTATTGGAATGTGGGTATTTTGCTGCATTGTTCGGTTTTACTTTTCGTACTTGAATCTTATTTCTATTGGCTAAGGTTAAAGAGTGCCTAT
Organism: Olivibacter sp. XZL3; assembly: GCF_004368405.1. Classification (GTDB taxonomy): domain Bacteria; phylum Bacteroidota; class Bacteroidia; order Sphingobacteriales; family Sphingobacteriaceae; genus Olivibacter. Next base: position 45,145 of record NZ_SBJH01000067.1, on the reverse strand, counting down.
ATGCAAGAGCAGCTTATACTTACCTTATTTTGGTTCGGCTGTCTGTTATTTGCCTTTAGCCACATCTTTTTAGTAGTCATGGACGCTTGGTCTAGGTTTCAAAATTACAAACGAATAAAAGATCATTTTTATATACACGGCTTCACGCCCAAGTTAGCCCGCCATTATAGTGGATCAAAATGTCAGCGCAGTGCGGTGCTGGTTGCAGCCGATGAATTAGGACTTAGACCGCAAGTTGAACACTATTATAAAAAGTTAGGCATAAAGTGGTTCCATTTTATACCTCAATTTATGGTTCGGGATCCGCTATTCTTGTTCAAGCGGTATTTCTGGTCGAGAACCTTTATGGAGAAGCATTATGAGTCGCGCTTCAACTTCCGTGAGCTGAATAATACCCTACCCAAAAACGTCGTCTGCAATGCTTATAGCGAAGAATCTGTCTAAAACATACCCTGCCAAAAAAGCCTTGGACGATGTCAGCGTCCGGATTGAAGCTGGAGAGGTTTCTGGACTTTTAGGTCGCAACGGAGCTGGCAAAACCACACTTTTTAAGATATTAAGCGGCTTAATTAAAGCCGATAGCGGTGAGGTTATTGTTCAATCTTCGAGGCCAAAACCGGTTGGAGCCATTATCGAGAGGCCCGGCTTATACAACTATTTAAACGCTTTTGACAATCTTAGAATATTCGCTGGCATACAGGGCGCTAAAACAGACGCCGATAGCGTTCAAGCTTATCTCTTGAAAGTTGGATTGCCTCTTGACCGGAAAGATCCCGTAGGTAATTTTTCTTTGGGAATGAAACAGCGACTGGGTATTGCTATTGCTTTGCTAAATAATCCCAGTTGTCTAATTCTTGACGAGCCATTTTCTGGCTTAGATCCGATCGGAGTAGCGTCTTTGATCAAACTCATTTCAGCTCTTGCCGAGCACGAGCACATCGCCATTCTTTTGTCGTCGCACCTTCTGAGCGAATTAGGCAGATGCTGCCATTCCTTATATGTAATCGATGACGGAAAGATTGTCAATGCGGGCCCTACCAAACAATTGATCAGTCAGCATATCCATAGTTACTCGATTATAGCGGACAATATAGAATCGTCCACTGTGATCAAGAGGTATGCGTTTACCATTGGAATAAACGAAGTGAAAGTAATTTGTAATAGCGAAGAGATTTCAATTTTATTGAACGCGCTCTTAAAAGAAGGAATCCGGGTTACCGCCTGCATTCCGGACCTAACACTGGAGGAGTTAATGAAGGGAACGGTATCATGATGCCGCTATTGTATGCCGAACTGGTAAAGATCATTAAGCAAAGTAAGACCTACTATGCTTTGGGGGCGATTGTATTGATCGAGTTGCTCATCCTGCTGATTGCTTATTACCAAGGAAGTACTATCTTAGATTTATTGTTGGACAGCCTCAAGCAGTCTTTTTACTTCGAAGGGACTTTGTTGAATGGCAACCTGATTATGTACATCGTGCTGAACTCCCTTTGGTTTAATGTTCCGCTTATTTTAATGATTATTACTTCAGGCTTCCTTACTGACGAGTATAAAGATGGCACCCTGCAAACGGTTATGTTGCAGGCGGTCAAGAAGAAGCAGTTTATTTTAGCTAAATACGTCGTCGCAATATTGTTTACGGTTGCTGTGATGGCGTTCATGATGTTGACAACCTTCGCATTGGCATATGCTATCTTTGGAAAGGGCGATTTGATCGTTTACATCGGTACCTTGAACTTTTTTGAATCAGATGAAGCCTTTCGGCGGATTTGCTTGTCCTTTATTTCGGGAGCGATTGCGATGGTTTTTTACAATATAGCAGGTATAACCTTTGCTATCTTTATCAAAGAGTCTTCCAAGACCTGGATCGTAGCTGCCTTATTTTTAGTAGTTACCAATCTGCTGTTGAAAGTCGATTTAGGAAGCAGTAAACTGAATACGCTGTTTTTTCCAAAATTGGTTGATACCTGGCAACAACTTTTTGTTTATGAGGTGGACTGGATCCGTATCCTAAGCAATAATGTGTTACTGGTATTGTACAGTATGTTTATGATCATATTAGGTACATACGTGTTCGATAAAAAAGATATAGGATGAATCGGTTTGTTTTCGTGTTGTTTTTTCTGTGGTCTGCGAAAGCAGCGTTTACACAAGAGATAGATGCAGATCTGCTGGCCGTTAAAAAAAAGATAGACGCTGTTCAACAGTTTTCGGCAACGGTTATATTCGATTTGGAGGTTCCATTTATCCGCATGCCTACTAAGTCTGCAAAAATAAGCTATGCGAGAGGGGAGAAGATGCAGTTTTCTTCCTCAGACTTCGTTATGTTGCCTAAACGCGGCTTAGATTTTTCGATGTCGGAGATTTTTGAATATCCTTTTATAACGGTTGAACGGGGTATAAAGAAAAAGGATGGCTTGCTGTTAAAGGTGCTCAACGTGATTCCTACGGATACGCGTTCAGACTTGGCGATGGCCACGCTTTATATGGATACAAAGGCGAATCGAATCGTAGAATCCGAGATAAATACACGAAAAGACGGCTCGTATGTGCTGTCAATGCAGTATGCATCGGAACGAGACATATTACCCAATTATGTGGAAACAACTTTTGCGATAGAACGGCTAAAAATCCCCTTTAATTTTATGGGGAAGGATACTCAAATTGACAGAAAGAAAATGAAGGAGACAGAGACAAAAACGGGTAAAATAAAGATGCAAATAAAAGATTATAGCGTCAAGAAAGATTAAATCCCTTTGACGCTATATCTTTTACTTGGTTTGAACTGAAGCTCGGTGATACAAGCTTCTTACAGTTCTAATTTTCCTTCCACAGAATCGTCAAGTGTTTTTCCCAATATCGACCCGATTGATTGCTTTACGAAAGCGATAGCACTTCCATGCTTGTTGTCCCAATAATAGGCTTCTGTGGGCTCTACTTTGATGACCGTAATACGTACATCCTCCTTGCCGTCGGTAAACCACGTTTTCAACAGCGGGTTCCAAAGCTCATCAATCTTCTCTTTATCATCAACAATAGATGCCAAGCCGTAGATGTTCAGAAAATCGGCATATCTTGAACCTTGAAAAAGCAAGTGAACAAAGGGGTCTCTTTGAATTTCTTCGTTTTTATGACTGTCGCTTGCACTTAAGAACCAAAGGTTGCCGTCGTCATCGACCTTTTGTACTGCCATCGGTCTGATCGACAAGGGAACCCCTACTTTATTGAGATCTGTACAGAAAAAGCAAGCCTCTGATATATTGACCAATTCTTTAACCTTTTCGATGGCTTCTTTCCCTTGTAAATCCTTTTTGTTCTTTTCTTCCTGTTGCTTATTGATACTATCCATAATCAGCTCCTTTTGCTAAATCTTTTTAAAGAATAACGCATAAGTTAACGCAAGGTTTCGATTTGTCTAAATTATTTGAGCCAGCCTTAAAACTTTTGTTTCCTTGAACTGTTGATAAATAGCTGAGGTTGATGATCCTTTGTTTTAATTCATTAGAATAATGGTATCCAACCTAACAGCGACCTTCCTCCCCACCGTGGGAGGAGGGCCTTTCTCTCACCTTGCGCTTGTTTCTTCGGTGTTTTGGTGCGGCGTTTGGAGGCTTAAACCACATTCTTGGCAATATTTTGCGGTATCGGACAGTACAGAACAATGACAAGACGGACATTTCTTTCTCGCGGCGTCCGTAGCGCGCGCCATTTCAACGGAAACAATACCGGTGGGAACGGCGATGATACCATAACCGATTACCATAAGAATGGCCGCCAAAGCTTGTCCTAAAGCAGTTTGTGGTGAAATATCGCCATAGCCTACCGTGGTAATTGTAACGATTGCCCAGTAGATCGAAGTAGGGATGCTGCTGAAGCCGGTCTTTTCTCCTTCGACGATATACATAAGCGCTCCGATAATGGTAACCAATGTGACGACGCTGGTCAGAAAAACGACAATCTTATACATACTTGCTTTTAGCGCGTTTCTAAGAATGTTTCCTTCATACATAAAACGGCTCAGTTTTAATATGCGGAATATCCGCAGAAGTCGGATCGACCTAATAACGATGAGGTATTGCGCACCTGCTAATAACAAACTTAGATAGGTGGGTATAAAGGAAATCAGATCGACCAATCCGTAGAAGCTGAATATGTACTTGATGGGCTTCGGACTGCTATAAACGCGCAGGGCGTATTCGAGGGTGAACAACACGGTAAATGTCCATTCGGCAATGAGGATATAGTCATGATAGCGAAGGCGAAGTGTCAAAACGCTTTCCAGACAAACCGAAAAAACACTCAGTAGAATCAATACCAGTAGTGCTAAATCGAACCATTTGCCTGCAGGTGTATTTGCTTTAAAAATAACTGTATAGATTTTCTGCTTTAAGTTGGTGTGCTCGTTTCTTTTCATATGCTGAATAGATTGTCAGACTCAATATAAACTTTTTTCATAAAAATACAGATAGAAGATAAAAATAAGCGTTTGATGGCGACAAGTTTTGCACTGAAAATAGGGCTTATTTAAAAAACTATTACTTTTGCACTAGTTTGAGCGATCGACTACTTTTTGTTATGAAGAACTCCTCTTTTACCCGTTTATCCCAAAGGCCATCTGTCGTTATTGCAAATTATGTCTTGCTGACTTTTTATGGATATTTTTCAATTGGCTTGACCTTAGCCGTACTACCGATTTTTATTCATCAGCAACTTGGATTTAATACCATCATCGCAGGAGCCGTCATTAGCATACAGTACGTGATGACCTTTATCATGCGGGCTTACGCAGGGCACGTTGTAGATAGTAAGGGCCCCAAACCGGCGGTGATTGCAAGCATGAGCTGCTTCTTATTAACAGGAATTCTTCTAATCGCTTCCTTTTCGCTGGCAGATAATCCCATTTTAAGCCTATCCATGCTCGTCGTATCGCGGTTAACGACTGGCTGCGGAGAGGGAATGGTGGGAGCCAGTCCTGTAAACTGGGCGATGCTTCGGATGGGGGAGGAACATACGGCCACCGCGATATCTTATAATGGTATTGCGAACTATAGTTCGATGGCCATCGGGGCTCCATTAGGGGTTTGGATGGCAGGCGATCTTGGAAATTGGAGCTTAGGTGTTTTGACGATTGTCGCGGGACTAATCGGTCTTTTTTCGGCGCTAAAAAAGCCCGCGCTCAAAAGTGGTCAAGACGCTCCACGAAAACCATTTCTAAAAGTTTTGAGTGCTGTGAGTCCCTACGGAAGCGGACTCGCTTTAGCCGGTATCGGATTCGGGACGCTGTCTACCTTTATTACCTTATATTATGCCTTTAATAAGTGGAACCAAGCCGCGATCTGCATTACAGCGTTCAGCTTGTTCTTTGTGTTGGGTAGACTATTGTTTGCGCGAAGCATACATCGTTTCGGTGGAATTCAGGTAGCGATTGTTTGTATGGCTGTTGAGAGTTTGGGTTTATTGTTGCTGTGGCTAGCGAGTGACCCCCATATGGCAGTATTGGGCGCCTCATTCACCGGACTCGGGTTTTCGCTTGTATTCCCGGCGCTGGGTGTAGTGGCTGTAAGCAGGGCCTCGGCTTCCAATAAAGGAGCCGCGCTAGGAGCATATGGCCTGTTTATTGATATTTCGCTGGGCATAACGGGCCCGTTAGTGGGCTTGGTGGCCAAAGGACTCGGAATGAATTATATTTTCCCGTTCAGTATGTCGATGGTTATTGTCGGTTTAATCGTTTGTTTTATATTAAAAGAAAAGGCGAGGGAAGAAGCCAAACTAATAATCGATTTGTCTGCCGATAAAGCATAAACAGCCCTTTAATAGAAATGCGGTTCCGAAAAATAATTTGTAACATATTCGCACGATTTTTCTCCAATACACTTAATGTATCAATCACATGATCAAAACAAATTTCATACTAAAGACATTTTTGTCGACTTGCTTTTTACTTTTTTCCTGCACCGCCTTTTCATTTGCACAGAACTATCAGTACTTAATCGATCTTAATCGAATTCAAAACGATAAAGTGAAGGTTTCACTGATTGCCCCTGAGTCGCAAAACAAAGAGGTTGTTTTCTCTTTTCCTAAGATTATCCCAGGAACCTATGCAATAAGCGACTATGGCACTTTCATTTCGGAGGTCGCTGCATTTGATAAGAAAGGGAGGAAGTTGCCTGTCGAACGTATGAATGATAATCAGTGGAAGATATCAAAAGGCAAACGCCTACATACGATAAGCTACGTGGTAGAAGATATTTTTGATACGGAAAAAACCCATGGTATTTATCCGATGGCGGCAACAAATATAGAGGAAGGAAAGAATGTGGTGATTAATGCGCCTGGTTTTTTCGGCTATATTGAACATCAGACAAAATTGCCCGTTCAGTTGACGATTGAAAAGCCAAGCAATTTTTACGCTTCTACCAGCAGTATACCGCTCTCCGAAACAGCGGAAAGAGATGTCTTCAACATGAAGCATATAGACGAACTTTATGATACACCGATTATGTACGGAATAGCGGATACAGCTTCGCTGAAAGTCGGAAATTGTGAAGTGTTGGTGTCGGTGTATTCGCCTAATCAAATGGTACAGGCGAAACAGATCATCTCATGGCTGTCCGATTTATTGTACGCGGCAAAAGGCTATTTAGGCGGTAAATTACCGGCTAATCGCTATGCTTTTTTATACTACTTCAAAGACTCCAACCTAAAACATTCGTTTCAACCAGGGCTGGCCGGAGCATTAGAACACACCACGTCATCCTTTTATTATTTGCCCGAGTTGCCGGTCGATCGACTTAAAAATTTCGTCGTTGATGTTTCCTCTCATGAATTCTTTCACATCATTACGCCCTTAACAATTGCTTCAAAGGAGGTAAAAGAATTTAATTACGATAAAGCGGTACTTTCAAAACATCTCTGGTTGTATGAAGGATCCACTGAATATACAGCACATCATGTGCAGGTTAAATACGGACTAAATTCCGCGGAAGAGTTTTTAGATAAACTGTCTAAAAAGATTATCGATTCGCGCACCCATTACAACGATACACTGTCATTTACGGAATTGAGTGAGCAGGCGGCAAGCACCTATGCCGATCAATACGGAAATGTTTATCAGAAAGGCGCATTAATTGCGGCCTGTCTGGACATCTATCTTTTACACTTGTCGGATGGCGGTTATGGCTTTAAGAACCTGACGCATGATCTGGGAATACGTTTCGGCAAAGATCACTATTTCAATGACGAAGCGCTCTTTGACGAAATTGAAAAGTTAAGCTATCCGGAGATCAAGCAGTTTCTTATCGACTATGTTCAGGGCACCGCCCCTATTCCCTATGAATATTATTTCGAATTGGCAGGTATTCGCTATCAACCGAATGAAACAAGCCGCCTAGTTATCGACGATCAGGCCGACAGTAAAGCGTCGTTTATACGAAGTGTATGGCTATCGGAAGCGCCACGTCCATAAGGTTGAATTTGCCTTTGGATCAGCGATGTATTAAGGTTTTCTTTCATCTCCGCATTATGTTTGCGTATTTTCAGGTCGGCGATATGATCACTTAAATGGGAAGATATATAGATGTCGAAAATAAACATCAGTGTTCCACAGATAATCAGCGCGATGGAAACACCTTGTTTTTTCGACTCGGGTTTTGCTCTTAACAAAAGGAATAAGGCAACAAGTACGACACTCATTTCGACGGCAACTCTCGTACGACTCTCTTTTCTGAATTGGTATGACTTTTTTATTTCCGTTTCGTAAAGCGCAACATCCTTTTGGTCCTTATCGATGCCCTTCAGTGCATCTTGATAAAATCGCATCGCTATCACCATAAACGAGAGAGAACAAAAAACGATTACGAGTATAAACCCAAAAGAAAAGGGTGTTTTTTTGATACTCAGGAAAAAGATACCAAGTACTAAAATTATTAAATTCAATAGAAATAGCATGTTTCCGGTATCGAAAGCCGCTTTATAATAGTGGGTGATTGCTTCCATAACACTACGTTATTTATTGGCATCTGCAATATTACTCAACTGCTCTTTATATAAGTAAGAAAACCTTTTTTGCTGCCTAGGTCTGACACTAAGGTGACTTAGGCCAAACTTTGGGGCCGAACACCCGGAACGGTTGACGGTCAACGTATATTAATAGAAATGTAATTTTTTATTTGACTACTTTATTTGAAAAGTCAAATAGTTAACTTGCGAAAGTTTTTTAGCTGCGTTGACTGGTTATTTTATCACCGTGTAGGGGGGCATAAGGATTTGAGTTGGACTGGGAGTACATTTAGCAAAGCGATAAAGTAAATAATGCGTTTGTGTCGTCAACGGGCGATTGGTAAGCAAGATTAAAAAAGTTAGGATATGACTTATAATAAGGACATTCGCGAAAGGATTATCGAAACCGCCATTGAACGTTTTAACCACTATGGAGTAGAAAAGACTACAATGGCCGAGATTATACAGAGTGTCGGCATTTCAAGTGCCACCATGATGCTTTATTTTTCAAACAAGATAGAACTTATTACCGAAATAGTAAAGCATACCTTACAAACGGAGCGCGACTTGATTAGTCGACTAATCCCGAAGGGAATGCGTGTTCTGCCGTCCATTTATAAGCTATTGGAGATACGGGAAAGAACACGGGGAAAATATCATCAAACACAGTTGGTTTATGGCTATGACGGTGTTTACTCCGGCTTGCCAGAATCGGTTTTGGCGGTTATCAAATCGGCTGACGTGAAGCAATTGACGCTCATCTTGCGCAGGGGACTTAAAAGTGGTGAGTTGAAGGAATTTCCCCTACAGCGTGTTGCCGCCTTGTATGCTGAACTGCTATACGGATTGAACCTCGGTGCAAATGCCAGAATTTGTCGGATCACGCTAAGTGACTGCTATAGCTCAGAAGAAATTGTAGAGAAACAAAAAGAAATCAGTAAAATTCTTATTAACGGCTTACGACATCCGATAACGCCAGTCACTGCCGATCTTAATAAAGAGTTAATTGCTTCCCCGTTTGGTTAAGTTTCTTTTGCATAAGATTTAGAGAATCTGCTTTTTTTGCCTACTTTCGCAGCCTTGTAGGAACAATGGTTGTTTCTCTGGTTTAACTGAAAAGAAAAATGCAAAAATTTAATGAATTAAAAGAGCTGATTGCTGCAGCTGAGCAAGACGCCCTAGCGTTCTACGAAAAAGGGAACAAGGCCGCAGGCACTAGACTACGAGGCGCTTTACAAGAAACAAAAAACTTAGCACAAGATATTCGTAACGAAGTGACGGCTAAGAAAAACGAAGGTAAATAAGCCTTGAGCTTGAGCGAAGTGTCTGCCAAAGGCAGGCGCTTCACTAGGTTCTTGCCGGCGATGACGATCTACAGATTTCGTCTTTTTGCTTCGGTTAGGACTGTACCGCCCACTTTACACCTTTATCTCATCTTTCCTCCTAAAGTATATATTTTCGACTTTATTGACAGGGCCTCAGAGTCGCTGTTATGTAACATTATTGACCGCTAATAGGATTTTAGGCCAAAAAAAAATATTTTTGGTAGAGCGTTCTTCACATTGATCCTGCAACCAAAGGCTTTCTACTGACATGTGCAGATAGACTGATTGCTTCGGTTCACTAAAACACACAATTATGGCTACATTTAGTATTGAAGTAAATGATGAAAAACATGAGGTGAACGTTGATCCGCAAATGCCCTTACTTTGGGTGATACGGGACGTGGTGGGATTAACAGGCACAAAGTATGGCTGCGGCATTGCGCAATGTGGCGCATGTACGGTACATGTAGGGAACACGGCGGTCCGTTCGTGCATGTTTCCTGTACAAAGCGTAGGCGAAGAAAAGATAACAACGATAGAAGGTCTGTCTAAAGAAGGTGACCATCCCGTTCAGGAAGCTTGGAAGGAGATCGATGTGCCACAGTGCGGCTACTGCCAAAGTGGTCAGATTATGGCCGCCGTAGCTTTACTGAGAGAACATCCTGATCCGTCGGACGAAGAAATTGAACGGACAATGACCAATATATGCCGTTGCGGAACGTATAACCGGATAAAGAAGGCTATAAAACAAGCATCAACCAGGGTTTAGAAATCCATTCTACGAAATTTGTCTTTATTCAAGAATACCTACAATCATGAAGAAATCGGTAAAAACGTTAAATAGGAGGGATTTTATTCGTGTGACTGCTTTAGCCGGAGGGGGACTGGTGTTAGGGTTTAACGCCCTTTTGTCTTGTTCTACGCAAGCGGACGAAGGCAAGGTAATTAACTTGAACGCTTTCATCAAAATAGATACCGATGGCCAAGTGATTATCATGAATCCGAACCCCGAAATCGGTCAAGGAGTGAAAACGTCCTTACCTATGTTGGTGGCGGAAGAATTGGACGTAGATTGGACGGACGTCAAGGTGGAACAGGCGGGTTTGGATACCCAACAGTATACCCGTCAGATAGCTGGCGGTAGCGGATCTATACGGGAAAGCTGGGATTCTTTCCGCTTAGCGGGTGCCACTGCTAGAGCGATGTTGATTCGTGCGGCTGCGGCGAAGTGGGCCGTTTCCGAGGAGGTTTGCGGCACCGAGAAGGGTGCTGTAATAAACACACAGAACGGTAAACATATCCCTTACGGCGAGCTGGTAGTGTCGGCAGCAAGTCTGGAAGTTCCCACCGATGTTACTGTAAAATCGCCGGAATCTTTCAAATTGATCGGAAAGCGCGTTGCCAATATCGACAACCAGGCCATCGTGACCGGTCAACATAAATACGGTATCGATACTAAAAGGGAAGGTATGCACTATGCTACCATCATCAGGGCTCCGGCCTTTGGGCAGGTGCTGCAGTCGATGGATGACCGCGACACAAAAAATGCGGATGGAATCACGCAGGTCATTCAATTTGACAATAAAATAGCTATCATCGGTCGTTCGACCTGGGAAGTATTTCAGGCGGCAAAAAAGGTGAAAGCGGAATGGAAGGATGAAGGTGTTTTGGAAGATACAACTGGTTACCAGGAAAAACTGAAGTTGGCCTTGTCAAAAAGCCCGACAGCCGATGCTAAGCGTAAAGACGGGAATGTAAAGCAGGCACTTTCCGGGGCCTCTCAACTTGTTGAATTAAGCTTCGATGCGCCCTTTCTGGCGCATAATACAATGGAGCCCATGAATTTCTTTGCGCATGTTCAGCAGGATCGCGCCGAGCTGCATGGCCCAATACAGACCCCCGAACGTACTCGGACACGCATAGCTGCTTTACTCGGACTGCCGGAAGAGAAGATTTCCATTATGATGACGCGCATGGGAGGTGGCTTTGGAAGAAGATTAATGTCCGACTTTGTAGAAGAGGCGGCTTTAGTATCAAAGTTAGCAGGCGGTATACCGGTCAATGTCATCTGGTCTAGAGAAAGCGATATAACGGGCGGTTTTTATCGTCCAATGTACAGCTACCGTTATCGGGCGGGAGTAGACGGGCAGCGGAAATTAGTAGCCTGGCATCACCGTTCGGTAGGCGTGGGGGCTGCTGCCGCTAGTGCAGATAGTTTCCCGGCGGGTGCTGTGCCTCATTTCCAAGTGGATACAGAGGTTTACGAAACGCCTATACCGACAGCACCTTGGAGGGCGCCTACACATAATTTTATAGCCTTTAGTGAACAATCTTTTATCGATGAAATCGCACATAAAACAAAGCAAGACCCTGTAGCTTTTCGTTTGGAGCTGCTTGAACAAGCAAAAGCCAATCCCGTGGGCAAAGTGAGCTATAATCCCGACCGCTTCGCGATCGTTATCAAAAAAGCTGCGGAGGTCTCAGGCTGGGGCAAGTCAAAGGGCGACAGCGTCTTCCAAGGTTTTGCCGCTCATTTTTCCTTCGAAACTTATGTGGCTGAAGTGGCTGAATTAGTGAAACAAGAAGATGGGAAATTGAAACTTAAAAAGATTTATTGCGTTGCCGATTGCGGAACGGTCGTCAACCTCAGTGGCGCTGAAACGCAGTTGGAGGGAGGCATAATCGATGGTATCGGACATGCGATGTATGCTGAGCTGACGCTTACCAAGGGAAAAGCCGATCAAACCAATTTTAACAACTATCGGATGATTCGTATGTCAGAAGCGCCTGAGGTCGAGATCCACTTTATCCAAAACGGGGAGAAGCCTACGGGGTTAGGCGAGCCCGGTTTACCACCAGCGGCTCCTGCGCTGGCCAACGCGGTGTATGCGGCTACTGGGATCCGGCTCACCAGTCAACCCTTTATAAAAAGTGGACTTTTTGCATGATGAAATCGCCCATATATCTGGATTATTGCGCTACCACACCCTGTGATCCGCGAGTGGTAGAAGCGATGTTGCCTTATTTTAGTACCCATTTCGGTAATGCGACCAGCAAAGACCATCATTACGGTTGGGTAGCAAAGGAAGCGACAGAATCGGCGAGAGAAGAAATTGCAGCATTGATCGGAGCTGGGCCAAAGCAAGTGATTTTTACATCCGGTGCTACCGAAGCGATCAATTTGGCCTTAAAGGGATTGGCGGAAGCCAATGTTTCCCAGACCAAGCATATTATTACCACCCAAGTGGAACACCAAGCAGTATTGGATACCTGCCGGTATTTAGAACAGCGCGGATATCTAGTAACTTACTTAGAGGTGGATAAGGAAGGAAATCTATCTCTTGAAGCTTTAGAGCGGGCCATTCGGCCTGAAACACTTTGTATTGCCATCATGTATGCCAATAATGAAACAGGCGTTGTCAACCCGATAAAAGAGATAGGAACCCTGGCAAAAAAGCACGGCGTATATTTTATGTGCGATGCCACACAAGCGGTGGGAAAAATTCCGATCGATGTATATGCCGACGGAGTTGATTTGTTGTGTTTTTCTGCGCATAAAATATATGGTCCTAAAGGCGTTGGTGCCCTGTTTCTCAACAATAAACACGCTAAGCTGCCGGTCTTTAAGCAACAGCACGGCGGGCATCATGAGCGAGGCGTCCGGAGCGGAACCTTAAATACCCCTGGTATTGTGGGCTTCGGAAAAGCAGCCGCACTTTGTTTACAGGAAATGCCTAACGAACATAAACGATTGCAGACGCTTCGAAACCGTCTGGAAGATGGTTTGTTAAAAGAAGTGAGCGGAATGACAATCAATGGCGGCGCGAATCGGCTTCCACATATTAGCAGCGTTCGCCTGCATGGGATAGATGCCGAAAATTTATTATTGAAGCTTTCCAAGCATTTGGCGATGAGTAGAGGCAGTGCTTGTGCTGGTTTAACGCAGCAAGCTTCACATGTCCTAACGGCGATGGGAATGACTAAGACTGAGGCCAGTCAGGTTATTCGAATAAGTTTAGGAAGATTTACAAGAGCGGACGACGTAACCTACGCCATTAATGCGTTGAGCCGAGCCATAATAGAATAGGCATAGCTATGATTAAGTACGGATGAAGGAAATAAAACAAATTATAAAAGCTTACGATACTGCATGTGTAAACGGACAGCAGACAGCTTTAGCAACCGTTGTGCATGTCGAAGGGGCCTCTTATCGGGGACCCGGAGCGAGGATGTTGGTAAACGAAGACGGCACGCTAACCGGTGCGATTAGTGGGGGCTGTCTGGAAGGCGATGCGCTACGTAAGGCTTTGATGGCTATCGTGGAAAAAAGGCCTTTACTGGCAACATATGACACAAGCGATGAGGGGGATGCAATATTCGGAATCGGCCTTGGCTGCAATGGAATTATCCGGGTATTGATAGAGCCGATCGATCCAGCAGACTCCGACAATGCCATTGAGCTTTTGAAAGAAGCTACCCGAATAAGAAAGGCGTGCCTTATAGCAACATTTTTTTCTTTGCATGATAAATGGAATCCTTTACAGGGGACGCATTTACTGATTAGACCAGACAAGACACGTTTCGAATCAGGAAAATTGCCCGTTTCGATGGAAGTTTTGCAGCACGATTTCGAGCGGAGTTTTGAATACGGAAGTACGCGTTTTGTAAATTACGGTACCGCTGACAGCACCGCGCCCAACACCTCACTTACGGCCATTTACGAATATCTGCAACCAGCGATTTCACTCGTCATCGCGGGAGCAGGCAACGATATTTTTCCCTTGGTAACGATGGCTGATATTTTAGGCTGGGAAGTGACCTTAATTGACGGGCGACCGAGTCACGCAAATGAGTCTCGCTTCCCAAGCTGCCGCATCGTTGTGTCGGATGCGGGACAGGCGCTAGATAACCTGACGCTAGACGATCGGACTGCAGTTGTGTTAATAACGCATAATTATAATTATGACAAGGATTTATTGGGAATTTTATTAAAGAAAGATCAGCTTCCGTATATTGGGATGTTAGGGCCCAAAAAGAAAAAGGAAAGCATGTTGACAGCACTACAGGAAGTGGACTGTTTTTGGGATGAGCATGCTCTGGATCGTCTCTACAGTCCTGTTGGCTTGGATATCGGTGCAGAGACATCCGAAGAAATAGCCTTGTCTGTAATCGCTGAAATAAAAACCGTTTTCGCGCGGAGACAGGGAGCGTCTTTACGTAGTTATTCGGGAAAAATTCATGACAGAAATGAACGGATTATTAACGCGGCTACCAAGGCGTTTCTTGAACAATAAAGGTAAAAAGAAATGGTTACCGATACTGGAATTATTATACTCGCTGCCGGCTCCTCTCGGCGCTTGGGGCGTCCGAAGCAACTCCTCCATTATCAAGGGACTACGCTGATTCGTCGGAGTATAGCTGCTGCTAAAGCCGCAAAGCCGTCGGTGGTTGTCATTGTTGTGGGCGCCGCAGCGGAGCTTGTGGTGCAGGAAATAGCGGATAAGGATGTTACTGTGGTCTTTAACGCAGCGTTTCAGGAGGGGATTGCTTCTTCTATAAGGTGTGGACTCAACTATCTGTTGCACAACGCGCCTGAGATCGAAAATATAGTCATTATGGTTTGCGATCAGCCCCATGTGGACGCAGCCCATCTGCTTAAGTTGATAGCAGAAGGTCAAAAATCAAAAGTAAGGGTCGCGGCCAGTTTATATAATAATCAGATGGGAGTGCCGGCTTTATTTAATAGGGCTCTTTTTGATGAGCTAATCGCCTTAAAAGGAGACAGCGGAGCGAAAAATATCATTCAGCGATATCGAGCCGAAGCGGTGGCGCTTCCACTGCCATCCGGTGGGATAGATATCGACGATGAAGCCGCTTATTTAACGTTAATTGCTTCGACATCTGTTGAAGACGATAAAACAGCGAGATCATGATAGTTGATACGTATAATAGAGTGCACGATTATTTACGGATATCGTTAACCGATCGGTGTAACCTTCGTTGCTTTTATTGTATGCCCGAAGAGAGTTACGATTTTGCACCCATGAAGCACCTGATGCAAGCAGGGGAAGTGGAAAGCATTGCTCGAAGTTTTGTAGACCTGGGCGTAAACAAAATAAGACTTACCGGTGGAGAACCCATGGTTAGAAGCGACTTCGGGGAAATCATTTTGCGCTTAGCGAAGCTTCCTGTGAGCCTACATATTACCACGAATGCTATTTTATTAGATCGTTACTTTGACGTTTTGAAGGAAGCTCGTATTGATACGCTGAATATTAGCCTGGATACCTTATCGCGCGAAAAATTCATACGGCTAACCCGTAGGGACAAGTTCGATGTAACGATACAGAATATTCGCTCTTCTTTAAAGCAAGGTTTTCGCATCAAGATCAATATGGTAGTAATGCGAGACTTCAACGAAGACGAGCTATTAGATTTTGTGGAATGGACAAAAAACGAAGACCTGGAGGTCCGCTTTATCGAGTTCATGCCTTTTGAAGGTAATAAGTGGACGAGTAACCAAGTGTTTAGTTTGGAAGAGATATTAAGCACGATATCTGGGAGATATGAGGTACAGGCCGTGGCCGGATCGTTGCACGATACGGCAAAACATTATCAGATTGCTGGTCACAAGGGAAGTTTTTCTATTATCAGTACCATGAGCGCGCCTTTTTGTGATGGCTGTAACCGCTTGCGATTAACCGCAGACGGGAAGATGAAGAATTGCTTGTTTTCCAAAGACGAAAGTGATTTGCTGGGAGCGCTGCGAAAAGGGTTGCCCGTTGAACCCTTGATTCAACAAAATATTTTAACAAAAGCAGCGAAGTTAGGCGGCCAATTTCATTCAAATTTTAATGAGCTCAAGCAGGAAACCCTCGAAAACAGAAGCATGATCAGTATTGGAGGTTAGGCAATTTACAGATGATATAGAATATGGATCGGTTAATTAGCGTAGAAGAAGCGAAAGGTATTATCAACAGACAAGTATTTGTAAAAAGGCGATTGAAGACTGCCGTAGAGGACGCAGACGGAAAAGTATTGGCGACGGATTTATATGCGCCTATGGATATTCCGGCATTTGATCAGTCGTCCATGGACGGTTATGCCTTTGCTTTCAGCGATTGGGGAAAAGATCGGTCACTCCCTATCAGCGGGGAAATCCCAGCAGGAAAGCAAGGGTCGTTGTCTCTTCAGAAAGGGACTACAGCGCGTATATTTACAGGTGCCGCGCTTCCGCTGGGTGCCGACACGGTTGTTATGCAAGAGCTGGTAACAGTGAAAGACAATCGGGCGGAGGTGAACGATCCGAATGTTGCGTTAGGTAATTATGTGAGAAAAAAAGGTTCCGAAATTAAAAGTGGAGAACTTGCTTTGGCTGCTGGCACGGTCTTAAACCCGGCTACCATTGGCTTTTTGTCGGGAATTGGCCTCAACGAAATAGCGGTCTATGCCGCGCCTACTGTAGCCCTCGTTATTACGGGCGATGAACTTCAGCAGCCGGGGACGCCGCTGTTGCATGGCCAGGTTTATGAGGCATCATCCCGTATGCTGATGGCGGCCCTTCGGCAAATGGGTATAGAGGGGGTTGAGGTGTTTTTCGCAAAGGACGAGCTAAACGATACCATCCATGCCATGGAAAAGGCCTTGGATGCTGCCGACGTCGTTCTGCTAACCGGTGGTGTAAGCGTGGGCGATTACGATTTTGTGCTACGTGCGGCAGAGGCTTGTGGCGTTGATAAGTTTTTTCATAAGATCAAACAGCGCCCCGGAAAACCTTTGTTTTTTGGTAGAAAAGGCGAACAAGTTGTCTTTGGATTGCCGGGCAACCCTTCCTCTGTGCTGACCTGTTTTTACGAATATGTATGGTCGGTTTTGTGTAGGTTGGCCGGAAAAAATATTCAATTAAAAAAAATAGAGGTGCCCTTACTTACTTCTTATATAAAAAATAATCAGTTAACTCATTTTCTGAAAGGTTTTTATCGTCAAGGGAAAGTAGAAATACTTTCTGCACAGGAGTCTTATAGACTGCGTTCTTTTGCTATGGCCAACTGTCTTGTTGTGCTCAGCGAGGAAGTGAAAACCTATTCGGAAAACGAATTAGTTGAAATACACTTATTGCCAACATATGGATAATCTATTGCTGTTTTACGTATTGTTATTTGCCGTCGCTTTTTTATATTCCTCGGTCGGGCATGGTGGGGCTAGCGGCTATCTTGCTTTGATGGCTTTATTTGGAATAACACCCGCTGTAATGAAGCCTACAGCGCTGATGCTCAATCTCTTCGTAGCGCTTACCTCTTTTACCTATTACTACAAAGGAAAATATTTTAATGGGAGACTGTTTTGGCCATTGGCGCTCGCTTCAGTACCGATGGCCTTTTTAGGCGGCAGTATGGTAGTTCATGCTGATCTTTATAAAAAGCTTTTGGGCGTGTTCCTACTGATTCCAATCGTTCGCTTTTTGTTTTTTCGTGACATCGATGTGGACGAGACGAAAAAGCCGCATATGGGATGGTTAATACTACTTGGAGGTGGAATTGGTTTTCTGTCGGGGCTTTTAGGAATTGGCGGCGGCGTCATACTTTCACCTATTTTGTTGTTATTAGCATGGACTAATCAAAAGCAAACGGCTGCTATCAGTGCTTTATTCATCTTCGTAAACTCGCTTTCCGGCCTATTAGGTCAAATAACAAAAGGCATAACGTTTAGTCCTGATATGGTCAGTTATGTAGCCATTGCCTTCGCGGGCGGGCTATTGGGCTCGTACTGCGGTGCCCTGCGCTTTCCACAATCGGCCATCAAATTATTGCTGGCATTGGTGTTGATGGTTGCTTCTTTTAAATTGTTTTTACCTAATTTATTATAACATGCTTCGGGTATTATTTTTTGGTCAACTGACCGATATCACAGGTTGTACGCAATTGGAACTCGGCACGGTAGGAGATACAGACAGCTTGGAGAATGTTCTCCGAACCCAATATCCGTCATTGGCGCAGGCCAAATACGTGATCACGGTCGATAGAAAAATCGTCCGGACCAAGACAAAGATCGCTGCAGGTATGGAAATCGCTTTGTTACCTCCTTTTTCCGGAGGTTAAAATTAAGTGAACAAATGAACTTGAAAATGGAACACAAAGGTTTAACGGAACGCTATCAGCGGCAGATTCAACTAAAGGAATTTGGGGTGGCAGGACAGCTGAAGCTATCACAAGCGTCGGTACTTGTTGTGGGCGCCGGGGGACTGGGTTGTCCGGCTTTACTTTACCTCGCCGCAGCCGGAGTAGGTAAGATCGGCATTGTAGACGATGGTCTGGTTGAAATGAGTAACCTTCATCGGCAAGTCTTATATGGCACGCAAGATATCGGAAAGAAGAAGGTGACGTGTGCAAAAGAAGTACTTCAAAGAATGAATGATGACATTGAAATAGAAGTTTTTGCTGCCCGTGTAACCTCTTTTAATGCGTTCGAAATAATTGCTGCTTATGATATAATAATCGATGGGACCGACAATTTCCAAAGTCGCTATCTAATAAACGATGCCTGTGCTATTCTGAATAAACCACTCGTCTATGGAGCTATTTCGAGGTACGAAGGACAAGTGTCCGTTTTTACAAGCGGTATCAATTATCGCGATATTTTTCCTTATCCGCCAAAAGACGGGGAGGTGTTGAACTGTAGTGAAGCCGGAGTATTAAATGTCCTACCGGGTTTCATTGGCAATCTGTTGGCAAATGAGTGCATTAAATTAATTACAGGAATTGGTGAGGTTCTTATTGGTAAATTATTGGTTTATAATATATTAAGTAGTTATATATATACCATCGAAATAAGTCCCACTGAACGGAGTGCCCAAGTGCGTCCCTTAAGTAAAGCTGATTTTGAGCAGGTCGACTACCCTTCGTTGTGCGGTATAGAAGCTCCTCGTCAGGACGAAATTAGTGCCGACGAGCTGAATTCTTTGTATAGTAATCGGGAAGTTGATGTGGTAGATGTGCGGGAGGATTTTGAATTGCCCAAAATAAGCCATTACACTCATATACGAATTCCCTTGTCTTCACTTCACAAGGAGATTTCTGTGATCAAAAAAGATACAGTGGTGTTTGTCTGTCAAAGTGGGAAACGAAGCTTGTTGGCAGCCCAGCGATATCGGGAGCTGATATCGCCGCAAAGCAAGGCGGTTTTCAGCTTAAAAGGAGGAATTGCTTCGTTGGAAGCTGGCATTAAACGGTGATAAAAAAATAATATGGTTGATATTACTCATAAATTTAACACATTGCGGCAGGCAGTGGCAATTGCGACATTGAAGGTTTCGTCTGTGAAGACCATTGAGGCCATACAGAATAAAGAAGTCCCTAAAGGCGATGTATTCGAATTTTCGCGCGCGTCTGGTTTGTTAGCTATAAAAAAGACATCAGATCTAGTGCCAGATTGCCACCCTATCCCCATAGAGTATGCCAATATAACGTTTGAGGTAGCCGCTTTGTCTATTACCATTTACGTAGAAGTGCATACTATCTATAAAACCGGCGTAGAAGTAGAAGCAATGCACGGGGCTATGAACGTAGCACTTACCATGTATGATATGTTAAAGCCTATTGACAAAGCAATCGAAATAACAGGCGTGAAATTGGCCAGCAAGAAAGGAGGTAAAACCGATTTACGCGAAAAGGTTGTCGAACCGTTCAAATGTGCGGTGGTCGTTTGTTCAGATAGTATTGCGCAAGGCCTCAAAGAAGATCGTTCCGGAAAGATCATAATAGAAAGGCTTAAGAAGCTCAATATTCAGGTTAACGAGTATGTTTTAATACCTGACGAAAAGGAAACAATTCGGGAGAAGGCGCTCTATTTCAAAGAAAATGCCTATCAGTTGGTGCTATACACCGGGGGGACAGGGCTCTCCCCGCGCGATGTAACGCCCGATGCTTTAACGCCTTTATTAGATCAGGAAATACCCGGCGTGATGGAAGCTGCGCGGTCGTATGGACAGCAGCGCACGCCCTTGTCCATGTTATCCAGAGGAGTCGCCGGATTTATGGGAGATACGCTGATCATTACATTACCGGGATCTACCAAAGGAGTGGAAGAAAGTATGCAAGCCTTATTTCCTGCCATTCTGCATGTTTTTAAAATAAGAAGAGGATTCAACCACGGGTAAATTAATCTATTGGTTCCTTAGAGTTGTGTTGCCTTTTAACATACAATTCATCAACCAACACGATGATCACAACCAGTAAAGGCGTCGCTAAGATGATACCGAGGCCACCAGTTAAGGTTCCGAATAACACCTGACTAATGATGATAAGCGCGGGTGGGATTTTGATCATCACATTCTGGATCATCGGTGTAATTACGTTACTTTCTACCGTTTGGATTACGATGTAAAGCAAAGCGATAAATAGCGCAGTATTTGTACTGACGGTAAATCCGATTAGTACCGCTGGTATCATAGCGATGAGGGGACCGAAGTTGGGAATGAAGTTTAACAGGCCGGCTAAGAAAGCTAAGGCAAGGCTCATCGGGACGCCTATGATAGACAGTCCTATAAAAGATAGCGAAGCGATAAAAAGCATGGCGATCAGCATACCTTTTAACCAACCTTTTAGGGTAAAATCCAATCGCCTGATCACATCCCTCGCTTGCTTTTTACCTTCAGCAGGCACGAGCTTAATTATTCCGTCGCGATAGAGGCGCGGATTCACGGTAAAGAAAACACCAATAAATAAAATGATGTATATGTCGCCGACTACCCCAAAACTGGTTCGAAAAACTTCTTGAAACGAACCGATCATTTTTTCGCCATTTCCATCTGATAGGTAATAAAGCAGCTTACGTCCAATATCGGAGTTATTTAAGTGACCTTTAACGTTTTGCCAAATTTTTGGTAGATCCTGTGTCATTTCGCCGACTTGCAGTGAAATTTTCGCTCCCAAAAACCAAAATAATAAGCCCAATAAAGTGACCGTTAACAGGATACCTATCAATAGGCACCAGCCTCGTGGCAGGCGCGTGTTTCGCTTTAACAAATTGGCGAGCCCATGAAAATAGACGGCGATGAGAGATCCAGCAAACACCATTAACAGGACATTAAAAGCTGCTTTCAAAATAAAAATAACAATAACCAGTAGTGCGATTGTTCCTACTGTTATCCATAGCTTCTTTGAAAATTGTCTTAATTCGGCCTTTTCGGAAGGATCGGATTTTTTGTCTGGCATTAGATGCTATTTTTTTCAGATAATTCAGCACACGATTAAAGTCGATGTATAAACTATTTAAGCGGCTCCGAGGTTCCTCTGTTTATTACTAAGCGCCTACCATCGTTTTTTGTAGGAAGGTATAAAGGTTAATCCCCAACGGCCAATTTACCTGTCGTGTTCTGTAAATTATTACGATTGATGAGCGCTTTAGTTATTGTCCGTCCTATTTGCTCAATAGTTTGGCTAATGATGGCGTCGGATGTTCCAGTGAACAGCTCTTTGCAGTTGGTGACTTTGTCTTGGAAAGCGATGCTATAAAACATCGTACCGACGGGCTTCTCCGGACTTTCACTACCGCCTGCACTCGGTAATCCGGTAACAGCGACGTGCACATCCGCATTGATTAAGCCTTTTAAGCGAACCGCCATTTCCTGCGTCACCTCCGTTGATTCGGCTGAGTATTGATCCACCAAACTTTTTGGAACGCCTAAAAGAGCTTCTTTCAGTTTGGCGTCATAACATATGATGCCACCTCTAAGAAAAATTCCTGCATTCGGAAGTTTAGCATACGTGGATGTTAAACTGCCACCCGTAGCACTTTCAGCAAAAGCTATGGTCAACTGGTGGTCTTTCAGCAATTTGGCACACTGTTCAATTGCTACTGAATCTGTTTCTATCATAATTACGCCATTATAACTGATTAACCATCGTTTCCTTGGTTTTGTTTTACCCGCCTGAACAATGAAAAAAGGCTATTGGTCGATGGGCAGCGGGCCTTGATGTTTATGTTTCGCACTGTCGACATTGTCGGATACCGTAAACTGGCGTACTTGACCCTTTTCCCAGGAATTAGCCATTGGATCCACTTTAGGCATTGG
Source organism: Olivibacter sp. XZL3 (assembly GCF_004368405.1). Lineage (GTDB taxonomy): Bacteria > Bacteroidota > Bacteroidia > Sphingobacteriales > Sphingobacteriaceae > Olivibacter. The sequence goes on along the minus strand of NZ_SBJH01000067.1, from coordinate 22,747 downwards.
AATATCGTTCCGCTGCTGTTTCCGTTTTTCAGACGATATCTTGAGACGTTCGTCCCGATCTTTCAAAAGGCTGTCTTTCAATTGCCCATCTTTTGTGAACCCCATCATTAGCATGGGGGCGCCAAGCGGTAACTCCCTTTGTTGATCGGTATGCCAAGTATGTATTGTTTTACCATAAGTCGAAACCAACTTCTCCATTAGTTCCTTTTCGGCCACCGCTGGCAGTCCAGGGGCAATTAAGCTGCCTGATTTAACTTCGTAATGGTGTGAATGCCATAATTTCTTTTCTTCTTGGGATAAGGTCTTAAAAAGCCGAGGGGTAATGATATACTCCACCCCCATAATTTTTGAATCTTTAGCGTTTCCATCGAAAATGATCGCCTGATAGATATCTTCGTTTAGCTGACTCACATAGTGGTGCGCTTCCATTTGCGCCTGCATGTTTCCATTATAAAAGTGAAATCCGTCCAAATAAACGTTGAAGGCAGCTAATGGGCTTTTATCCTGAAGTAAATCTGCACCTGTATTTAATATTTTGTCCTTTGCAGTTTTGTCCTGCCCCGGCTCATTAATGTACGACTTGGTGTTGTTTCCGCCACAGGCCGTTAAAAGCAGGAGCGGAATAATAGTAATCGTGTTTATTTTCATGGTGCTGGATTAATTGTTTCTCTTCGTCCCTATGTGATCATGGCCGTTATTTCGCAGCCATCCAAATCGATGTTGGGCAGTCTATATCTATCGGCTGTCAACAGCGGAGTTATTTTCAATTAAAGTGCCATTAGGTTAAGCGTCCTTTTTTGTACGGAACGCTCTCACGTAAAGGCTATCAGAGTGCTACAGAAAGAAGAGACTCCGTGCGTTTTACTGTTGGTTTCACGGTCTAACAAAAAGGCGGCTGCTGCTCCTAAATTATGTCGTCTGTTCGTTTTTATCTACGAAGTTAGACAGCGTGTTATAGATTTTAGTACACTATCAAAACAAGGCCAAAAAAGATAAACGTAGAATTCCCGTTTTATGCTTAGATAGAGACCGCTTTTTAAAACCCTAACCGCTCTTTTTCCCGGAATCTGCTTTTTTAAACAAAATGGAAAGGATATTGCATGAAGACGTAAAAGAAACTTATCAGAAAGAACGATTTACATTAGCGAATATGGATAACAATCAAGTATCGAACAACGAAAATTCCAAACTGGACACTTTTTTCCAAACAATGATCAGCGAAATGTACTGGTCGGAAAAACATTTAGTGAATGTGTTAGAAACGATGAAAAGCACGGCGACGACCGATGATTTGAAAAATGCTTTTGAGGCGCACATGGAAGAGACCCGTGAGCAATTGCAGCGGATCGAGCAAATCTTTGACCAACTAGGTTTGCCTGTTACCGAGACAAATAGCATCGGTATGCAAGGTCTGTTTGACGAGGGCTGGCACGTAATTGACGAAACAGATGAGGGGTCTTTCCAACGGGATGTTGCCCTGGTTATCGCCGCTCAGAAGGTAGAGCATTATGAAATTGCCTGCTATGGTAGCCTTGTAAACCTCGCTTCACTGTTGGGCTACAAACCCATTGTGGAATTACTTAAGCAGTCTTTAAAAGAGGAAAAAGAAACGGATGTGAAGTTAACACAATTAGCGGAGAAGCAGTTAAATAAGGGCGCTAAAAATGAACCGGCGGACGAGCCGCCCGCAAATGCAGGCGGTAAGAAAAAATCAGTAAAAGCCTCCTCGAAAGAAGAGCGCGAAAGCTCGGCTAGCCCGAAGGAGGCCAAGCCGCGTAAAACGACTGCCGCTGGAACAAGCGGAAGGAGTAAAGGGACCAAAGCCAAAGAAGAATCAAAGGGAAAAAAGTAAAAAGAATATTGCGTTATTATGGAGTTTACGATAAAAGAACCTGTTACAGACACGCTGGTACGTTTGAGCGCTGAACCCGAGGACTATAATGGACAGCAGGGATGGCGGATTCTCTATCCGGATAAAGAGTCGTTTGTAATTGTGAAAAATGGTGAAGACTGGCAGGTTGTTGATGAGGACGACTTTAATCCAGAGATATTGGAAGCGATTGTGAAGGGCATGCAATATACGGCAAATCATGCCGGCAGAAATGGTGTGCTATAGTCAGAATAGTGGTTGTTAATAGGAGCGTTTTGTTTATACTAAGGAGCGACGGATGAAGGATATTGTTTTTATTCATGGCATGTTCCAGAATGCCAAAAGTTGGACGCACTGGGAACGGTTTTTTGGAGCGCGCGGCTATAATTGCCATACGCTTTCTTGGCCTTTACATGAAGGCGATCCAGCCAATCTGAAGTCTGATCCTCCAGAAGGTTTAGGGGATTTGCATTTGGACGAGGTAGTTGCGGCTATTACCCATGAAATCTTAAAAATAGAGAAGCCGATCGTTATAGGTCATTCGGTGGGAGGTCTGATCGCGCAGCTATTAGCGAATAAAAAGTTGGTTAGCCTCGCCGTGCTAATAAGTTCCGTCGCCCCAAATAGTATGCTTGACTTCGATTGGAATTTCATTAAAAACAGCGCGTTGATTACGAATCCGTTAAAAGGAAACCAGCCTTTTATCATGGACAAAACCTCTTTTCATCAATCTTTTGCCAACACTTTGGATGAAGAAGCTGCCGACTTGGCCTGGCGGGAATATGCTACGCATGACAGCCGTAACATTCTGCGGGATTGTATGGGACCAGCCGGGCACGTTGATCTTGATAAACCACATGTTCCGCTATTATTCGTTACGGGAGAAGAGGACAAGATTATACCTGCTTCGTTGGTAAAACAGAATACGGAAGCGTATACAGATAAAAAGAGCCTCGTAGGCCTTAAGATTTTTCCGCAAAGAAGCCATTTTATATGTGGAGAACCTGGATGGGAGGAAGTGGCGGATTATGTATACACGTGGATGAAGGGCCAACAAACAGAGCCGGCTACCACCGTGATATGATTATATGGACCTATCCTGGAAACCAAGGTAAATCGTAGGCAGTGCCCTGAGCACGCCGTCCCACGCCTTTTACGCGAGGAACCATAATAAAAGTGCTTAGAAATGAACAGAAACTATAGGAAGTTTAAAGACCAAACCGTCGTTATAACGGGGGCATCCAGCGGAGTGGGCAAGGCATTGGCCGAACAATTCGCCTTAGCAGGCGCAACTCTGGTATTGGCCTCTAGAGATAGAGAAACATTAGAAGAGCTGGCGGCTGACTGTCGATCGCTGGGTGCCCCCGTTTTTATACAGGAGACGGATGTTTCAAACCCGTTGGAAGTGATTCGTCTGGCCAATGCCGCGGCGGCGGTGGCAAATCGGATTGATATATGGATAAACAATGCCGGTGTCTTGGCTTTAGGTACTTTTGAAGATTTGTCGGTAGAAGTTCACGATCAGGTCATTCGAACAAATTTGATGGGTTACCTTCATGGTGCACACGCCGTTTTACCCTATTTCAAGCAACAAGGTAAAGGCGTTTTGATTAATAACATTTCTGTAGGAGGCTTTCTTCCCGTGCCATATGGCGTCGGTTATACGGCCAGCAAGTTCGGAATAAGAGGTTTTTCAAGCGCCCTAAGGGCAGAACTGGTCCAATGGCCGCGGATTCATATCTGCGATGTCTATCCGGCATTTTTGGACACCCCAGGTATGTCGCACGCCGCTAACTATACGGGAAAGGCTATTCGACCAATGCCTCCCGTCCATAATCCGGTGACCTTAGCGAGGAAAATAGTGAAACTGGCAGAACGGCCGGCGGACTTCCGTTGGATACATCCTGTAGCGGCTGGCTTAGCTTATGCCTATATGCTTTTTCCAAAGTTAACCGCTTATGCTTCTTATGTGCTAATTTCCTCTTACTTAAAGCATGCCGAACCTTCCGAGAAAACAGATGGCAACGTCTTTCTTCCGGTAGCTTACGGATCTGGAATATTTGGCGGTTGGCATGATCGAATGAAGGGCAAAGCGCTCATTCCTTTCCTTGCGGTGGCCTTAGGCACCGGCTTGGGATTAACGGCCCTGTTTCTACGGAGGCTTCCTTCCCTAAGGAAGAGGCAGTAGCCCTTCACGCGCATGCATTAACCTTACTTTGCCGAATCTGTTGTTCCTGCGATACTATCCGTATTCATCGGATACATCTTTTCGCTTAAGGTAGAATCGGCAGGCTTATCACTTCTGATTGTATCCGGATCGAATTGCTCTTCTACATCATCTGGTGATTGGCTGTCGCAGCCGCACCCGTTGAGAAATGCAACAATGCTAATTAATAATAGAAATTTTAAATTTTTCATAGGTGTTCGTTTCTGTAGAGTTTTCCAATTTTTATTCCACTATAATGAAACAGTCAATCTGTTAATAAAGTTTGGATGCAGGGCGGAATAGGGTATAAGAGAGAGGGAGTAGCTAGCAGTTAGCAGTTATCGGTTAGTAGGGAGTAGGAGGTAGATAGCTGCGAGTTGTTAGTTGGCGGTTTTAACCTTTTCCATAAGGTCGTGCTCAGCGGAGTCGAAGCATTTGTATATAATTGCCAGTAGCCTATTGCCTTAGGACTTATTGCTTAAAGCTTACAGCTATAGTAAGTATGGCAAGAATATTGGTGTTATTTCTATAAATCTATAAAACTATGGTAGCGAATACGAACAGCAAAATTAATATAGACATAAATGGGACCGGTGATATTGAAACGGTGGATGTGTTACGACAGGGGGATATCTTTGTGGTCAATAGAGGCGGTGGTGATCAATTATCAATCATTAGTGACGGTAAAGGCGGATGGCGCTTGGTTAACGGCGTAGCGGACCAGCAAAGTGTTGACAATATCGGAGATGCTCTTACCTCACACTTCGGTTCGGACGGCTTGTTAAATACCGGTAATTTGGAGTAACTTAATAAAACCTACTTTGTAAAAAAGAGAGAGAACGCTTTATAGTGTATAATAAAGCGTTCTCAACCAGTTCTTATGTAGCGCCATAGGTGCGCTATCGATATCCGGTTACACTGACTGCCATTAGACTTCCGCGTCTCTTAAGGCTTTAATCCTATCATGCGATACTTTTAACTGCTGGCGCTGTTTCGATATTAAAATCTTGGTAGCCGGCGGCAGATCGTCCATTGCTTCTGCACTCTCGTATGCACGTTGGGCAGCATCTTCGCCTCCTTCGCAGTTCGATAGAATCGTTTTTCTGTCGTTGCCGCCAAAAAATGCTTTTACATCCATCCAAGCGCGATAGATCTTTCCACTCGCGGTCGTGTCGGTCTCCACCGGCTCTCCCTCCATTCGAACCTGGTCGGCTAACTCCACAACGCATTGCCTGCTTTCTGCAATCATATCTTGAAATAAGGCAGCCAAGTCCGTATTTGTTCCGTCCAGCTCTTCTATCGCTTTCTCATAGCCTGCAATCCTGTCGTTATTAATTTGGATCAGGTCATTTAATACATCTGATTTCGCTGTTACATTTGCCATAATCTATTTATTTAATTTATGTTAAAAATTCGCAGCGCCACGAAGATTCCGCGATAAATCCGACCTCTCTCTCTATGTAGCGTGGTCGACCAATACAGCTTACAGTTCGGTTATGGACTAATCAAGCTATCTCAGTGGCGGATTCTTCCGGTCGCTATATATGCTATTTCTAAATTCATGCCTATCTTTGCAGAAGGGCAAGACAATAGCCTACCGCGAACAAACGTCATTTATGAAAAATTTAGGTACGCGGGGCATTCTGTATGAGATAAAATTCAACACACTCATATTCTTTTTTTAGGACACTGTTAAAATACTGCCAAACCGCAAGTGGACGGCTCCGCACTAGGATGATTTTTTTGTTCTTCCTTTCAGGATGGCTACCAGCTGCTCATGCCAACCGATGATATTACCTATTAAGAAGTACTCACGGAGGTTGTTTTTGATGCTTGTACGCATAATACGCTTAACCACGTCTTTTTCCACTTCGCCGACCTCCTTAACCCGACCGAGAAACTCTAGAGATATTAAAGCGAGTAATGCGCCGATAAGAAACAAAAAGTTCCATTCATGCAGTGATAGCAGCTTAACTAGCTTGTTGTAATACGGACTGTTGACCTGTGCCGTGATAAGAATTTTGACATCCGTAAAGTAATCGGCCAGTAAACCACCTATTAAAGGTGCTAACGATGAGAACACGGATGTAACGATGTTTTTAACGGATAAATATACAATGGCGTCGCCTTTTGGTGCCAATTTTAAACCGACATTTGTCAAGGAAAGATTGATTCCGGCCGTGGCAATGCCGCTCAGTACATAGATGGCAACCAACAGGGCGAGGTTTGCGTATAAAGTGGAATAAATGCCAACAAAGCACCAACCGACAATACAAATAATGTACAGCGGCGCGCTTAAACCGATAATGCTTTTATTGCTATATCGATCTGAAAAGATACCCCATATCCGTAGGGTGAATATACTGGCGAGCTGACTAATAATACCTAGCACAATGATATAAGACAAGGGTAAGCCTAAACTTCTGATGAGAAATACCGTAAAAAAGGGAGTGGCAATGTTCAGCGCAAAGACCCAGGCCGAGTTAAATACCAACAATCGACGAAAATTCAGGTCTTTTAACGGCAGTGTAAATAATGAAAAGATATTGGCACTTGTTAAATAGGACTGTGGCTCAGGTGCTTTCGATAATAAGTAGCCACCCAAAACACCCACCAAGCCCGCGATTATAAAGAAAACCGCGTATGTATACAATTCATAGGCGGGGTAACGGCTTTTTATAAAGTCGAGCAAAAGGGCCAATAAAATACTCAGGATAACGTTTAATATTTGTGTATACCGACTTCGTTTCGAAAAATAGCTCCCCAGCATGTTCTCCGGCACCATATCCTTCATCCAAGAGTTCCAACTCGGGCCGGCAATCGATCCGAAAAAATAATAGAAGAATAGAAAGAATATTAGTATATTGATGGAAATGTCGGACGTCCACCATACAGTAAGTCCAATGAGCACAAGAGGTGTCCGAGCGAGAAAGGCACAAAAAACGGCTACTGCGCGCCGATTGTTGTATTTTCGCACGAGCCATATCGATATGAGTTGCGAAAGGTTCGTAATCATCGGTAAGGCTGCAAGCAGACCGATCTGCACATTATTAGCACCTATCAGGATCGCTAATGCGACCAAAAATGCACCGCTCGTAAACGAGGTCATTATCTCTGCTGCAAGCCCGTCCCAAATAACCATTTTAAGCCCTCGCTGGATTTCATTCTCTGTTAATACTTCTTGTGGCTTTAATTTCATAGACTACAAATTTTCGTTTGTAATTCAATTACTATTCCTAAACGGCTTACGTGGAGTAAAAATTTCTTACCTTGCTATAAAGTTTTTCTTTAAAAGTAAGCTGATGCTATCGAAAGGAAGTAAATTCTATTGGTCGGCATTAAAGGTAGAAGATTAAACAAAAGTTACGAACCTATGTTCTTAATTGGAGAACATCTATTCCTTACAACAGACATGAAAGCTCGCTATAATGCGCATAAAAACCACCACCAAGCAAATCAGGATAAACTGGAGCTGCTAAGCCAACAAAAACAGTTCACCGAAGAGAAATACCTTTTTTTACTCGATAATATCAACCAAGGTTTTTGCATCATAGAAATGATTTGGGATGAAGAGGGACGAGCTTTAGATTACCGATTTTTACAGGTGAATAAAGCGTTTGAACGGCAGACAGGCATTAAAGATGCTGTGGGACGTACGATGAAAGAGATAGAGCCGGCACACGAAACACACTGGTTTCAGATTTATGGTGAAATTGTAAAGAGCGGGCAGCCGAAACGTTTTGAGGCCGAGGCAGCGTATCTTATCGATGGCTGGTATGAGGTAGAGGCCTTTCCGGTTGGGCGTAACACGCATAAAGTTGCTATTTTGTTTAATGATATTTCCGAACGAAAGAGAGCGGAACGGCTGACCAGAGAATTTACATTGCGTTTGGAGGAAGAGGTTAAGCAGCAAACGAGGGCACTAAAGGAAAGTCAAGATTTGCTACGGGCAACGTTGGACAGTTCGAAGAATGTCACGCAAGTATGGCAGGCTATAAGAGATAGCACCAATCATGTCCTCGATTTTAAATGTGTGTTTACAAACAAGCTGGGAGCGGAGATCTTGGAAAAAGCCTTGGGAACAGAGCTGCTATCGCACCACCGGCATGAAGAATCGTTTAGGAATTATTTACAAATTGTCGAAACAGGACGGAGCGTCAGTTATGAGCAGGCTATTGTAGTCGACGGAAAAGAGCGATGGTACGATATGAGCCTTGTTAAATTGCATGATGGAGTGGTGGTAAAAGGCTTGGATATTACGGAACGGAAAGAGGCTGAAATCCAGTTGAGAACAAGTAATCAGTTGCTTCAATCGGTTTTTGATACCAGTTTGATCGGTATGTCGGTATTGGACGCCGTACGTAACGAAGTAGGCGAAATAATTGATTTCCGTGTAAAAATTGTCAGCAAACAACATGAGCGAGAAACCAAACGCAGCGACCTGGTTGGAAAACTGTATTCACAGGAATATCCCGGCATTAAAGAAGCCGGCATTTTCGATCTGATGCTCCGTGTGATGAAGAGCGGTCAGCCAGGGCAGATGGAGTACTTCTATACTTACAACGGTTTTCATAAGTGGTTTTCTTGTATGTTTGTAAGAATGGCCGATAGTTTAGTAGCGACTAACCTAGATATAACCGAACGTAAGCTAGCGGAAGATAAAATAAAAGAAGACGATGCGCTTTTGAGAGGTATTGCGGAAGCTGCTCCGGATATGTTGTATGTCATAGATATCCGCTCCATGCAGATGGTGTATGGGAATAACAAGATAGCCAAGCTTCTTCAACGATCATTGGAAGATATCAGAGAAATGGGAGCGGCACTTTTTGATCAAATCGTTTATCCCGACGACCGCGCCAAATTTGACAATAACATTAATATGCTTAGGCAAACCGGAGATGATGAAGTAAAAGAACTTGTTTATCGCCTAATAGACGGCTACGGCAAGCTTCACTGGGTCCAAACACGGAGAACTGTGTTTAAACGGGATGCTGAAGGACATCCGACACACATTATCGGTCTTTCCTTAGATATTACCGAACAGGTTTATCTTCAGCAAAAAAATCTCCAGTTGAGACTGGAGCGAAGCGAACTGGAGAAAAGGCAGCAACGTGAGATTTTTATGGCTACATTGAAGGCGCAAGAAGACGAAAGGCGACGTATTGCCGAGAATTTACACAATGGCTTAGGTCAGCTTTTATACAGCGTTAAGCTGCACCTCGAGCATCTAAAGCCTAAATTGGACGACGGACTTGTCTTACCGTTGCTACCCCTAAAACAAGCGGAGCGTTTATTGTCAGAAGCCATACGAGAAAGCAGGCGTATTTCACATGAGCTTATGCCTAGCATCTTAGAGGATTTTGGCTTACAAGCGGCCATCGAAGATATTTGTGAACAATTTAGCAAGACGGTCAAATTCGAATGTCAATTTCAGGGATTTCATGAAAAACTTGACAAGCATATTGAAATCGCGATATTTCGAATGGTTCAGGAGCTGGTTATCAATATTATTAGACACGCGAATGCTACGAAGGGTACCATCCTCATTGCGCTCAGCCAGGCATGGGTGACTATCTCTGTTGCCGACGACGGGATCGGTTTTGGGAAGCCTTCCGCAAAACGCGGCATAGGACTCAATACGATCCAAAATAAAATCAGGCTTTTAAATGGAAGCTTTGAGGTACATTCTGCAAAACAGAGAGGAACGATCATAGATATCCGCTTCCCTAACAAGAAGCGAACTAATACTTGATGTATGCGAAATCGAAAGAAAATGTGGATTGCGCTTGCGCTGTTTGTGGCGTCCCTTATGGTATTCCGGCTGGCGCTGGCGATGATGCCGGATGAGGCTAGCACATGGATGGTTATTTTCAGTACCGTATTGTTGGCGGCGGCCTTGGTGGTTTTTGCTTTGTATTTCAGAGAGTAAAAAGAACCGGCAAAACAAGTTTATCCCCAACCAAATGGCGGATGTAAACAGGACGCGACCCTAGGTATCGGTATGTGCCATAAGGCCAGCCGTAACGAACAAAAATTGAAATGATTTGTTAGTTTGATAGGCGCACTTCCGAGGTAGGAATGTGCAGCAAAAAGATTTAATTTCTATGTAATGGCAACGATAAATCGCGATGATCTTTTGGAATTAGGCTTTGAAGATTCAGAGGGACCGGTGTTAAGCGATAACTTTGATTATATCGTTATAAGGTACTATATCCATAAAGACAAGCCTTGGATTGGTATAGAGGAACACTATCCGAAGAACGATGGTAATCAGGTGGATCCGTCTCACGTCACTTCGGCAGCTATTAATTACGGCACAAAAAAAGGTAAAATTGTCTACAATAAGGAAGAAGTAAATGCTTTCTTGTCTTCAGAGGGCAATATTCCATTTAAAAAACAATCTTAAGTCCGACGGGATGATAAATATAGAAAATCAAATGTTTTTCGGAATCTATGTGCTTTCTTTGCAAACAGATTCTCTGCATTTGAAATATGAATCCAACAGAAAGTAAAACAGGACGTGCGGCGCTGAGCTTTATATTTATAACGTTGTTAATAGACGTTATCGGACTGGCGATTATCATACCGGTGTTTCCCAAACTTATTGAGAAGCTGATTTCGGGTTCTATCAGCGAAGCGTCACGCATATCGGGTCTGCTGCTCGTGGTTTATTCCATTATGCAGTTTATCTTTTCGCCGCTGATTGGGAATCTGAGCGATCGGCATGGTCGAAGGCCTGTGCTCTTGCTTTCTTTGTTAGGCTTTGGGATTGATTACCTTTTTTTAGCCTTTGCGCCCACCATAGGTTGGTTATTTGTTGGTCGATTAATAGCAGGTATTACCGGAGCCAGTTTCACAACTGCTTCTGCTTACATAGCAGATGTTAGTCACCCAGACAAGCGTTCGCAGAACTTCGGAATGATCGGCGTAGCCTTTGGTTTAGGCTTTATCATAGGTCCCGTTATAGGAGGCGTGCTGGGTAAAATGAACGTTCACTATCCCTTTTACGCGGCAGCGGCGCTTGCATTTTTGAATGCACTTTACGGCTTTTTTATATTACCTGAATCTCTTGCAAAAGAGCATCGCCGACCCTTTAGCTGGAAGCGCTCCAATCCTTTAGGTACCCTTATTCAGCTAAAGAAATATCCCGCGGTACTTGGCTTAGCCCTCAGTCTGTTTATCGTCTATTTCGCCGGGCATGCAGTACAAAGCGTTTGGACCTTCTACACGATGGAGAAATTTAAATGGGATGAAGATCTCGTTGGTTATTCATTGGGGTTTATCGGCTTAATGGTAGCCTTGGTGCAGGGCGGCCTTATACGGGTTGCAATACCGAAGTTGGGGCAGGAAAGGAGTATCTGGATAGGCTTGGTGTTGTACGCTTTCGGTATGCTTCTTTTTGGACTTGCAAGTAAAAGTTGGATGATGTTTGCATATATGATTCCCTACTCATTAGGTGGTATTGCCGGGCCTGCTTTGCAAGGTGTCATGACGAATGAGGTTTTACCGAATGAACAAGGTGAACTGCAGGGCGGACTTACGAGCTTGATGAGTTTGAGCTCTATTTTCGGTCCGTGGTTCATGACGTATATTTTCTACTATTTTACCAGTAGCCAAGCTCCTGTTTACTTACCGGAAGCCCCTTATTATGTGGCGGCTGTTTTAATGTTTATAAGTGCTTTGCTGGCTTTAAAGAGTTTTAAAAAGGATCGAACATAGTATGCTTTTTACACTTTTGATGAAGACAGGTGTTAGTTGGTCGGTCAAATTTGCCGTGAGCCGTCCAGGTATAGTAAAAAGTATTATCTTCAACCGAATTTTATAAGCTTTAACAACATGAACGATAAACAGGAGAGCGCTTTTGCTTTGTTTGATGCCTATAATAAGAGAGATCCAAACCGGATCGAATGGGAGGGGCAAACTTATCCCGAGGCGTATTTTTTTGCCATTAAACTACATTACTGGATTAAAAAATTAGCACCTCAGGCCGGTGAAGCGTTGCTGCTTGCGTCGAGGTGCCAGCATATCGGCCGATGGGAAATTTCGCGGGACGAATTTCCGCAAGATAGAGAAGGATACCTAAAGTGGAGGAAACAACTCGCTATATTTCATGCTGAAAAAGCCAAAGACATTCTTGTTGAAGTCGGCTATTCTACAACACTGATCAACGACGTCCAAGAAATTATACTGAAGAAAAGGATAAAAGTCAATGCGGATGTACAAACCATGGAGAACGCGCTATGCCTCGTGTTTTTAGCTTATCAGTATGAAGCATTTTATCCTCGACATCGCGATAAAATTGTCAACATATTAAGAAAATCGCTTTTGAAAATGGATGAACATGGCCACAGCTTCGCTTTGTCCTTGCCTTATTCTCCCGAAGCTTTATCCTATGTCAAAGAAGCGCTGGCATCGATTGGTAAAGCTCAATAACCAACTAAGTATACCGGCTCAGAACATATTTTGTAAAATATTACGGCTATTGAGTACCTTTAACGGCGATTGCTTGGTAAGGGTTAAAGCGGTGACTTAGTGGGGTGTTAAAACAATTAGTGACGAAAATTGTATTAAAGAAAGCATATGGTTAATAGTTACTAATCTTATTGAATCCGTGCCTCAAAAATCAGTCGACAATTCTTATAAAAGTTATGAACCCAAAAAGACGCTCGGAACATTAGATGCGGTAGCACTCATCGTGGGAATTGTTATCGGCGCGGGCGTATTCAAAACACCATCGCTTGTTGCGCTCCATACCAATAGCGACATCATATTTCTTCTGACATGGCTTTTAGGCGGTGCAGTGTCGCTTATTGGCGCCCTGAGTTACGCTGAACTTTGCGCCGCCTATCCACATACCGGCGGCGACTATCATTTTCTATACCGCGCGTACGGTAGGCCATTGGCCTTTCTTTTTGCCTGGACACGTATGGTAGTTATCCAAACAGGCTCCATCGCGTTGCTTGCTTTTATTTTCGGCGACTATGCCACGCAGTTTTATGCAATCGGGCCCTATTCTCAGGGCATCTATGCTTTGGCTATTGTCATTATACTCACTTTTATTAATGTATTAGGATTAACCTTTGGGGCCACGGCACAAAAGCTGTTTACGCTGCTTGAGGTTGGCGGTATTCTGTTGATTATCTGCGTGGGTTTGTTTTTTACGCCTTCATCCGGGACGTCGTCGCTTCCCCTACAGTCCAACTCCTCTCTTTCTTCTTCGTTGGGCATGGCAATGGTTTTTGTGCTCTTAACATTCGGAGGTTGGAATGAGGCGGCCTACATCTCTGCTGAATTAAAGACAGGTGCTACGGGCATTGCAAAGGCATTGATATGGAGCATCCTGATAATTACCCTTGTTTATGTGTTGGTTAACTATACCTATATACACGTGCTTGGCCATGAACGCATGGCTTCTTCCGAGGCTGTAGCAGCCGATCTGATGCGGTTGGTATGGGGCGAGCAGGCTGCAAAGCTGATAGGCTTGCTTGTTGCCATTTCGGCCTTGACCTCGGCGAATGCTACCATCATTACCGGAGCGCGTTCAAATTATGCATTGGGACAGGATTTTGCTTCTTTCAAAGGCTTAGGACAGTGGAATCATCGAACTTCATCCCCTGTAAGAGCGATGTTGATACAGGGATTGATAGCCGTTGTATTAGTGGTGCTGGGATTATTGACAAGAAAGGGCTTTGAAACCATTGTTGATTATACAGCACCGGTTTTTTGGTTTTTTTTCCTGCTAATCGGCATTGCGGTGTTTGTTCTGAGAAAAAAAGACCCACAGACGCCGCGACCATTCAAAGTACCGTTTTACCCGGTTCTTCCAGCTTTATTCTGTATAAGCAGTCTCCTTCTGCTCTATAGCAGCCTTGTTTATACCGGTATCGGTGCATTGGTGGGAGTGCTTGTGGTATTGCTTGGGTTTATTGTTTTCGTTTTTTTACGTAGGTAACAATTTCAAGAAAACGAAAACTATTCGTATATACAAAACGTTAAGAAAATCAAGTTGTTAACCAAAATCAAAACACGATGAAGAAACTTAATTTTCTCTGTGGTCTGCTGCTAATGACCTTCCTTGCTCCATCTTTCGGACAAGCTCAGCAAATGATCGAAAAAGACGTTCCTTATGTACCCACCAAGCAGGAAGTAGTGGAAGCGATGCTCACCTTGGCGAATGTCGGCCCAAACGATATGTTGTATGATTTGGGATGTGGAGACGGCCGCATTGTGGTGACGGCGGCAAAAAAATTCGGGGCAAAGGCGGTTGGGATTGACATCGATCCAGAGCGTATTCAAGAAGCACGTGCGAACGCAAAGAGCGCCGCGGTAGAAAACAAGGTTGCCTTTTTGCAACAGAACTTATTTGACGCCGATTTTAGTAAGGCCTCTGTCGTGTCCCTCTATTTATTACCGTCCGTGAACCTTAAGCTTCGTCCCAAATTATTGCAGTTAAAGCCTGGAACGCGCGTTGTTTCTCATGCTTTCGACATGGGTGATTGGAAACCAGATAAGCAAATGAGTGTTGGTAACTCAACCATTTATTTGTGGACCGTGCCGGATAATAAATGATATAATTGATAATGCTGCAAGGATTACTTATTTTGCATGCGTTTGAATTAATTAACATGTATGCGCGGTTTTTCTGCTATTTTGTTTGCCCTTTTGCTCAACGGGTGCACATCAAAAAACAACGATTATAAAAATACGGCTACGGATATAAATAACAGCATTCCATTGCCTGCTGAAGTAAAAGGCCTAAATGCTACCGACACCCTCTTTATTATTGATAGGGAGAGTACACTGACCGACACGGTAATAGACGGGGAAAAGTATTGGAAAGCAAACGGTGACATGTTCTTTAAGATCGATCGCGAGCAGTTTCCTGTTTATATCTATACAAGCCTAATGAAGTTGGAAGTAATGGAACCATCAGCGTTTAGGGTGACGGCTTATGATCGTGATCAAGGGCAGTCCGTCGAGTCGCTGTTGGGCAAAATAAAAATAAGCAAAAATTATCCGTCGCCGTTTCCGGAGCCGGATACCCTCCATGAGAAGAATCTATACATGGTTAATAAAAGTATAGATTTATCTGAAAAAGAGGATCTCGACGATGAAAAGTTGTCTAATTGGTGGAATAACGTAATAACAAAACAATAAGCAGTCACCCCGTTAAATATAGGTGATTGCTTTGCCAAATACAAGGGTGTTGCCATCCAAGTCGTCCACGGCAAAATCCCGCATGCCGTAAGGTCTTTTATCCAGAGGAACCGTGATAGCGGCTCCTTTCTTCATGATGTCCTCATAATAGGTGTCAACTTCGTCACATTCTATACAAACGTGACCCGATCCAGGCTCTTTCTTTTTTCCAGGACTTAACGAGCTGCTGAGATGCAAAGAAACATCACCATGCTTTATTCCAACGTATTCTCCATATTGAAAATCTAATGAAAATCCCAAGACATGGATATAATATGGAATCGAATGATCGAGGTTCTTTACATGTATAACGGTGGCAATTCCTAAGGTCTTCATAACCGTTTTATACTAGTGGTACAAGGCAACAAATTTATCTTAAAAACATTTTTTAGCTCGTTTTGTTGCGCCGATTTATAAAAAGCAACCGCTCCTGAAGCTGCGGAGATAATGAGAGCGCCCTACGAGTAGAAAAGAAGTCTGTAAAAACATTATTTAGAATAAGTATAAATAGCTTATATTTGTGAAAACAATAGCCAAATCATGATCGTAAAAAGTAGAATTGAAGGCTTGCAAGATTGGTTATTTATAGAAGATATACCCGACAGCTGCCTTCCGAATAGCCCGCTTAACGAAAAAAAGACGGTTATAGAACGCCATCCGATTCATATGGCTAACTACCAGCTTTCAACGGGAGGCCTTTTTATCCTCTATTCTGAAATGAGTTTTACCGGGCCTGTTCGTATACATACGGAGGTGGAGGGAGAAACGGTAACGAGTCAGTTTGTGTTTTATCGTAATAATGAGAACAGTAAAATCAAAGCTTCATTTCACGGGCGCGGAAGACACAACGTGCGGTATATACCTTCCTTTACAGAAGACTATGAATTGCAGTCGGGCGCCGAGTATGACTATTTTTTAGTGGTTTTATCAAAGGACTTCTATTTTAAACTGATTGCCCCGGAGTCCGTTTTGCATGAAAACTTTGTACAAAAAATCAATAAAGGGGAATACACATCATTTGCGCATGACGACATGTTCGTGACGCATGAAATGATAAAGGTTATCTCGGAGCTCAAAGACAACAAGCGGACCGGGGAATTACGCCGCATCCATACGGAATCTAAAATTTCGGAATTGTTGGTATATCAACTGGAGCAGCTGAACGATACCTATATCGAAGAAAGGGAGCCCTTAGTGGGAAACGACCTAATTCGCTTGCTCAAAGCACGAGCTATTCTCGACGAACGTTATGCGAACGCGCCAACACAAAAGACCTTAGCGGAAGAGATTGGTATGAGTGAATCAAAACTTCGCCAATCTTTCAAAGATTATTTTTCGATCACTATATATGACTATCTAACACGCGTACGGATGGAAAAAGCTCGACTGCTTTTATTGGAAGAAGGCAGGAGTATTGCTGAAGTAGCCGCTGCAACAGGTTATAACCATCAGCAGAATTTCAGCGCGGCCTTTAAAAAATATTTTGGAATCGCTCCAAGTGATATTAAGTAGCCACCTGCACGCCGCTGAATGCGACCGAGGGTAATAAGGAATTAAAATTGCTGATATCAAGATTTGTCTGCTTCGGAATAACGATCGGTTTCAAATTTTGCTTATTGATAATTACGTCAACCTCGGCATTATAAATTGAATATATATGAGCTGGGGTCAGCACTTCTGCCGGGCTGCCATCAAGCCATTTCCTGCCACCTTTCAACATGAGGATGCGATCTGCATATTGGGATGCTAAATTAATTTCATGCAATACAGCGATTACCATAAAGCCGCGTTGACTAAAAGCTTTCGCAATAGCAATTGTCTGTTGCTGGTATTGAGGGTCCAACGCAGCAACGGGTTCGTCCAACAACAATAGACTTTGTGGTTGATCCCATATCTGGCATAAGACTCGGGCATACTGAACCCTTTGTTGCTCGCCTCCCGAAAGAGACAGGTAGGAGCGCTCGGCAAGGTGCCCAACATCACAAATTTCCATTGCCTCCGCTATTGCGATTAAGTCGCTTTTATTGGGGCGATATCTAAAATGAGGATATCTACCCATTAGCAGTATTTCTTTGACGGAAAAGCTGATATGTAGGCTATTATGTTGCTGAAGAATGCTTCTTTTCTTTGATAGCTCCTGTGACGTATATTTCTTCAAGTCTCTATCAAAAAGCAATACGGCCCCAGAACTCGGTTGTTTCTCTCCGCTCAGCACATTGATCAACGTAGATTTACCTGCACCATTAGCCCCTAAAACGGCCAACAATTCTCCTGGTCGGATTTGAAAGCTTATGTCGCGAAGCAAGCAGTGTTTTCCGATTTTGTAATTAATAGCAATGGCGGTAAGCATACTGATTTATATTTTAGTGGAGAACTTTTTTCTTTTCTTTAAGAAGGATGTACAAAAAAACGGGGGCTCCCAACAGCGCGGTAATAACACCTATTGGTAGTTCGATAGGAGCGACAAGGTTACGCGCGAGCATATCCGCCAATGCGAGGGTAAGCGCGCCTAGCAATGCGGATGCAGGTAACACAAACTTGTGATCTACTCCGCCTATCAGCCGAATAATATGAGGCACGAGCAAACCGACAAAACCGATGATTCCAGACACGGCAACGGAAGCGCCGACAGCCATTGTGGCCAATACAACTACCTGCAGCTTCACTTTATTAGGCTGTATACCAAGCATGCTCGCCTGTGCTTCGCCCAACGCGAAGGCATTCAGCGACTTTGCTAACAGGGGTAACAGCATTAAGGGGACAAGAATAAAAGGAGCGACGGTCCA
The DNA here is from genome assembly GCF_004368405.1 of Olivibacter sp. XZL3. Classification (GTDB taxonomy): domain Bacteria; phylum Bacteroidota; class Bacteroidia; order Sphingobacteriales; family Sphingobacteriaceae; genus Olivibacter. The sequence goes on along the minus strand of NZ_SBJH01000067.1, from coordinate 4,689 downwards.
TACTGTTTGCCAGGTGGCGCCACCTAAACTGCCCAACATCCAAAAAGTAATAGTACGCAGTTGCTGTTCGTTCGCTAAATAGGTCATAAGCCCTGTCAATGCGCCTGCAAAAGCGTTTATTGCTATTCCTGCCAATAGCATAGTGGCCACATTAGCGCTGCCATTGATTCTCGCTACGCTGTAGACTATAAACGCTACAAAACCTGCTCCAGCAAAGGCGCTAAATGCAAGTAGATAATAGCCAAATAAGTCGCTCAAACCTACAAGTATACTCGCTTCCAGTGTTATCACAATAACGGCCATTAAAGAAGCCCCTGCAGAGATACCAATGAGACTGGGTTCGGCGAGCGGGTTACGAAAAATCCCTTGAATAGCAGCTCCCGAAATGCCTAATGCTGCTCCCACAAGTAATCCTAGCAGTAGGCGTGGAAATCTTATTATATAAATAACCCCTTCATAAGTGCTGTCCACCACGCCGTTGAAACAACCGATGGATTTTGCGAGAATGGAAATCACGTCGTGCAATGGGATCTTGATTGCACCCCAGGTCAGCGAAAAGAAAATGACGATCGCCAAGCCGCTTATCATTAAACAGTATAGAAAAAATTTCTTCATTCGAATTGATTTTGTTATTAAAATGCAATGTCGCCTCGTACCGTAAGCAGGTGACCTCTTATGTAGGTTGTTATCACTTTATTAGTTCCTTGTGAAGCGCTAAAATGGCCTCCGGTAGGCGGACACTAAAGTTAGTCAGAAGTTGGCCGTCCATATCAACAATCCGTTCGTTTTTCCCCGCTTTGGTTAGCTTTATGCCAGGCAATTTCAACACAGAGGCTTTTCCGCCGAGACTGCTTAAACCAAAATCAAACATCAATATAACATCGGGGTTGGCTTTTACCATGGCTTCAGTTGTATAGGGCTTGAAGTCGGCAAATTCCTGAATAGCGTTTTCAGCTCCCGCCAGTTTAATAATGGCATCTATGCTGCTCGCTTTACCGGCTACACTCATGGCACCAGTACCTCTAGCATATATAAATAGCACCTTTTTCTTTACCTGTTTAGAGGCTTTTACTTGTGCTATCGCCTGCTGAAGCCGTTCCTCCGTTTTTTTAGCTAATATCGTTCCCTTGTCGGGTACTCCGAGCGCATTTGCCACGGCTTTAATAAATTCAGTTGCGCCTTGTGAACTATAGTGTTGGTTCAAAATAATCAGAGGTATTCCTGCAGCCTTTAATTGATGCTGTATTTCTTTGGCGACATGTCCGGTTGGCGCGAGTATCAAATCTGGCGTAAATGACAATAGACCTTCGATAGAGATTGATCGATTGCGGCTTACTTTCGGTAACTGCTTCACATAGGCAGGGTAAGTGCTGGTGACGTCTGTTGCTACAATGTTCGGTCCAAAGCCTAAAGCATCTACTGTTTCTGTTAATGCTCCGCTCAGTGTTATTATTCTTTTTGGACGAGATTGACAATAGCTTATGTTCGCCCAAATTAACCATGTTATAAAAAGTAGGTGCTTCATAGATATTCTTATTCCAGAGAACTTTTCTTACAAAACAAAGCTTATTCAGAATAATTACAAAATACATCAGCTTACTATTAGGTGCTTTACGCTTACTATGGCGGAATTCATACAAAATAAGGCGCTTCTCATACAACCTTTTCGGCGGATTATCTCAACATTTGTATTACTATTTAGAATGATTAAAAATAATTGAATGGATGCTTAAATTCTATTTACTCATGCTTTACTTTATTCCTCTAGTTGTATGCAGTCAAATGAAGGGTGCCCTACAGGGCACGGTTTATAATGACGATGGGCGACCGATCCTTGCTAGTGTAAGGCTTAGTCCAGATAATTATTTCGTCCAAGTAAAAAGTGATGGGTCATTTAAAATCAATGATTTATATGAAGGAATCTACACTATAACGGTAAGCCATATCGGTTATAAAAATCTGGAACAATCGGTAGAAATTGTTCCAGAGAAGACCTCTTATGTCAACATAAAACTGACAGCAGATGCGCACGCTTTGAACGAAGTTGCTGTTGACGACAAGCTTGTACAACCAGATAATCTCATTTCAGCAGCAAATTCAGCTATGCCGGTAACTGTTATTACACGTAGACAGATTGAATTAATGGGAAGTAGGCGATTAGACGAGGTTTTGAAAGAACAAACGGGTATTGCCGTCGTCAACAATATTGCTGGTGGTAATCGCTCGGTAGGTGTTCAGTTGCAAGGCTTTTCCTCCGCTTATGTAATGATCTTAATTGACGGGCAACCGATGGTTGGTCGGGATGGAGGAAGCTTCGATTTGTCGCGCATTAGTGTGACGAATATCGAGCGTGTAGAAATTATCAAAGGGGCTGCCTCTTGTCTTTTTGGAAGCGAAGCCATGGGGGGTGCCATTAATATTGTCACACGGCATGGTGCCTTGCAAGCCCAAGGCTTGGCCTCTGTCCGCTATGGATCGCTTAATACGTTGGATGCTACGTTGGAAGGAGAAACGCCGTTCGTTGCTAATCGGGGTGAAGCTAGCCTATCTGCCAATTTCTATCGTAGTGATGGATTTAATGTAAACAGTCGATACCAAACAAGGGGTACAACAGTTCCTCCTTCAAATAACTATACGTTGCAGGGCCGTTCGCGTTACCGTCTGGCCAGGAATACGACGATAGGAGTCAGTGGGCGTTATGGGTTAAGAAAATCGGTGATGACACGAGGATATGGTAACGAGGTATATGAGGATCACATGGATGAAGGCGATTTCAACGCGTCGGCTTATCTAAACACGACTGGCCGAGATGGACTGCAGGCCCTCAGTCGTTTCTATTTTACAAATTATAGCTGGAATTCTGGCATTGAATGGCAACAGGGAAGACGTGGTGAACAAAGCCGTTTTATACAATCGATCTATCGGCTCGAGCAGCAGTTCGTTTACAATCGGTTCGTTGACTTATCCTTAACGGGCGGACTGGGCAGCACCCTGGAAACAATGGATGACCGGTCGCTCGGAGACGTTCCCTCCATGGAAAATGGCTTTTTCTATGGGCAGGCTGAATGGCGAGCGGATGAGAAGCTTCAAATCCTGGGAGGTGGTCGTTATGACTATCATGCTGATTATGGCGGACGCGTTAGTCCCAACCTCGGCCTTACCTATATGCCTATGCGGTTTCTAACAATTAAAGTTGCATTAGGTGCGGGCTTTAAAACGCCTGATTTTCGTCAGCGGTTCCAAGTATTCACTAATCCGCTGGTTGGATACACCGTCTTGGGAGCGGATATCGCTAGAAAGCAATTGTCTGATATGCAAGCGGATGGTCAGCTAAGCGAGCTACGAAATTACACTTTCAATAAGCTGCAACAGGACGGTTTGCAGCCTGAACAAAGCAATACGTTTAATCTGACAGTAACGGTTAATCCTTCAAGTAGTTGGCGAACGGAACTAAGTGCTTTCTATCATCAAATAAAAAATCAGATAAACAGTTTTCAAGTAGCTACAGCGACCGATGGACAAATGATTTATTCCTATTTGAATCTGCCTAAAGTCAATAACAAAGGAATAGAAGCCTCTATTTCGCATAAACCACTGCCTAACTTCGATATATCGATCGGTTATCAATACCTCGCGGCCAAAGATCAAAGTGTGAGAGACAGTATTATAGCCGGCAATTGGCCTTACAGCAGTCTTCGTAATCCGGCAACGGGCGAAACGTTTCGGTCTCAACCCAGTGACTATTGGGGATTAGAAAATCGCTCGAGGCATATGGCTAACCTTCGGATTTTCTATTATCACCAGCCGTGGGATATGGGACTTACTTTCAGAATAAATTATCGTGGCAAATATCCGTTTGAAGATACTAACGGAAACTTTTATATCGATCGTTATGACACCTTCGTGGCCGGCTTCTTTCTGTTCAATGCTTCGATAGAGAAAAAGATATTTAAAAAGCATTTGGCTTTACAAGTGACTGCAGAGAATATTACCAATTATACAGATTTTCTAATGCCGGGTCAGTTAGGCCGCGTGGTATTAGCTGGATTAACCTATCGGTTTTTTTAGTGTAAAGGTAAGTATTGAAGGGAGATGTTAAGGTCACGTGTGAGATATTAAGCAGTAATTAATAGGCGTTGTCGAGCGCTAACTACTGATAATTGATAACGAATAATTAATAGACTATGAAAATAACAAAAACCAGATGTGGGTGGCTTCGATATTTAAATCGGCTACTCGATGCAGACCGAAGGCTGTTTATGTCAATTATACTTTGTTCAGCCTTTGTTTGCGCTTGCAGTAAACAAGAAAGTGAAGTTGCTCCAAGTTATGAAGACGGAAAGAGCACGGTCATATACGATTTGGCCGGCGACACCAATGCTTCCATGTCCGACGGCGTGGATGGTAAAGAAAATCGTCCATTTTATATTTTCTTATATAGCCTGCGTAATAAAAGTCAGATTTGGATACGTAATGCCGCGGATTCAGCACGCTTCTTGAAAACAGCCGAATGGGACATCGCTTTCACTGGCCCTTATAATAGCGAGATTTATGTAAATAATGCGGAAGACGAATTTAGCCCAGGATTTGGAGGGCCAGCAAGAAATACGTATCCACCCTATGGTCCACGTCTATGAATAGTGTTATGTTGTTTCTAGCTTTGCTGTATGAGCAAAGAAGAAAAAAGAT